>NZ_CP039290.1:2780646-4170970 GCF_004798705.1 Arthrobacter sp. PAMC25564
ATCGGGCAGTGGCCCTGGCAGAGCTGGACGCTGGAAAGCGCCGCCGGGAGCGGCGCCTTGGCCTCGATGGAGGCGGCCGATGCGACAAACCCGTCGCGGCTCAAGGCCTCGGACAGCGCCTGCGCGCGTGCCGTGATGTCGGCACCCGCCTCGTTGATTTCCGGGGCGTAGCGGCTTTCCATCGTGGCGAACCGCTCGACGGCGAACTCCCGGACCGATTCCGGACCGGCCATTTCGCTGAGGCGCCGCAGCGCGGACGTGGCGATGTCAAGGTAGTCGTCGCCGAGCGAGGACTGGCCCTGCGAGCTGAGGACATAGCGGCGGGCCGGACGTCCGGCTCCGGCACCGGCGCGGGCTGCCCGCTTGACCTCGATCACGCCGTCGCGCGAGAGGTGGTCGAGGTGGCGGCGCACGGCGGCGGGGGTGAAGCCGAGCAGCTCACCCAGTTCGGCGGCGCTGATGGGGCCGTGCTCCAGCACGGCGCCGAGGACGCGGTCCCTGGTGCGTTCCTCGACGTCGGCCGCCGGAAAGGCGACCGCGGCGGAAGCTGCCTTCGGTGCCATTTCCGCGGAGGCGCCCGACGGCGCAAGGCGCGGGTCGTCAGGTCCGGAGAGGGCAACAGAAATAGACGGGCTCATGGAATACACAACACAATCATGTCGTAATTTACTCCCGCGATCCAGTAAGGCATGGCTTCCCTCCGGCCATGGCAGCCTGATGCTCCAGTGCGGGTGCCGGCCCGCCGCGTACTACATCACGTAGAATGCTGTGGTGCGATCCCCCGAATCCCCCGTCCTGTCCATCAGCGGGCTAGTCAAGGATGTAGGCCCGCTGCCCACCCTCGACGGCAAGATGCTGCGGGTGGTCAGCGGCATTTCCCTCGTCGCCGAACGGGGGCAGATCACCGCGCTGCTGGGAGCCAACGGCGCCGGCAAAACGACCACCATCGAATGCGCCCAGGGACTGCAGAAACGCACCGCCGGCAGTATCAGCCTGCTCGGCCAGGACCCGGACACGGCCGGCGCCGGACTCCGGGCGCGGGTCGGCGTGATGCTCCAGGACGGCGGGCTCCCGCCGTCGGCCCGGCCGATTCCCCTGCTCAGGCACATCGCCGGAATGTACCAGGACCCGTGGCCGGTCGAGGACCTGATCCGGCGCCTTGGGATCGACAGCTTCAGCCGCACCTCGGTCCGCCGCCTGTCCGGCGGCCAGAAGCAGCGCCTCGCCCTCGCCGCTGCCCTGGCAGGGAACCCCGAGGTGCTCTTCCTGGACGAGCCGAGCGCCGGCCTGGACCCGCAGTCACGGCAGCTGGTGTTCGAGCTCATCTCGGAACTCCGCGACCGCGGCATGGGGATCATCCTGACCACCCACCTGATGGACGACGCCCAGCGCCTCGCCGACTACGTCTACATCATCGACGCCGGCCGGAATGTGGCCGAGGGAACCGTTGCCCAGCTGCTGCAGCATGAGCTGCCGCACGGGTCCGGCGAGCAGCGTGTCAGGACGCTCCTGTTCGAGGCCGAACCGGGGCTGGACTTCACCGGGGTGCTGCCCGACGCCGTCGACGTCAAGGAAGCCCGCGCCGGAAGCTACGCCGCCACGGGCGCCCTCACCCCGTCCGATCTGGCCGCCCTGACCGCCTGGTGGGCGGCGCGCGGCATCATGCCCACATCCATGAGCCTCGAAGCCCGCAGCCTCGAAGACGTCTTCCTGGACATCTCCGGAAGGGAGATCCGATGACCACCGTTCCTGGCAGTCCGTCAATGGACGGTCCTGTACTGGGCAGCGCGCCCGCGCCGCTGCTGCGCAGGATCCTGCTGCAGGGCAGGTATGAGACCGTCACGATGATCCGGAACGGCGAACAGCTGATCCTCGCGGTGGTCCTGCCGCTGCTGGCGATGGTGGGCCTCACGGTCACGCCGTTGCTGGACGGACTCGGCTCCAGCCGGATCAACGTCGCTGTCCCGGGCATCCTGGCCCTCTGTGCGATGTCGACCGCCTTCACCGGACAGGGGATCGCCACCGGCTTCGACCGCCGGTACGGCGTCCTCCGCTTCCTCTCCACCACTCCCCTGGGCCGCACCGGACTCATCGCCGGCAAGATCCTCGCCGTGCTGGCAGTGCTGCTCCTGCAGGTCCTCGTGGTCACCGCGGTGGCGCTGCCGCTGGGCTGGCGGCCCGATCCGCTGGGGTGGCTGCCGGGGCTGGCCCTGCTGGTGCTGGGCGCCGCGTCCTTTACGGCCCTGGGGCTGCTCGTGGCCGGCACCGTCCGGCCGGAGGCGACCCTCGCGATCACCAACCTGCTGTGGATCCTGCTGGGGGCCCTCGGCGGCATCGTCATCCCGGCCGAACGGCTGCCCGCCCTGGCCCAGGCCGTGGTGCATTTCCTGCCTTCCGGCGCGCTCGGGCAGGCGCTGAGGGATGCCTTCCTGCACGGCAGCGTCAACGCTGGTTCCGTGCTTGTCCTGCTGCTCTGGACGGCGTTGGCCGGCGGCGCAGCAACCCGTTGGTTCAAATGGAATTGAGAAAACTGTGAGCACGGCGTCACGCACTCCCCGGATCGTCTCCCGGATCACGTCCCGGCTGCCCGTCACCGTCGATCGGACGGTGAAGCGCCTGGCGGTGCTGTCCCTGATCGGCCAGATCGTCCTCGTGGTGACCGGCGGTGCCGTCCGCCTCACCGCATCGGGCCTGGGCTGCCCCACCTGGCCGCGTTGCACCGACGGCTCGCTGGTGAATACCCCGGAAATGGGCATCCACGGATTCATCGAATTCGGCAACCGGCTGCTGACGTTCGCCCTCGCCGCCGTCGCGGTGATGATGCTGGTCTACCTGTGGAAGCTGCGCAAGGAACGTCGCGACCTCTTCCTGCTCGCCTTTGGCCTGCTTGCGAGCATCCCGGTGCAGGCCATCATCGGCGGCATCACGGTGCTCACCGGCCTCAATCCCTGGGTGGTGGGCCTGCACTTCCTCGTCTCCATGGCGCTCGTTGTCCTGGCGACCCTGCTGGTCAACCGTGCGTACGGCCGCACCGGCAAAGCGCGGACCGCGGAACTTGCCGCGCTGCCGGGCGTCGCGCGTCCGGTGATGAACGCCGTCGCACTCTTCTCCGCCGTGGCCGTCTGCCTGGGTGTCATTGTGACGGGGGCGGGCCCGCACGCGGGCGACGCCGATGCGCCGCGCAATGACCTGGACTGGGATCTTTTCTCGCACATCCACGCCGTGCCGGCCTATCTGGTCACGGCCGGGGCCCTGTTCGGCTTATTCCTGGTGCTCCGTGGCCGGATTGCGGGACCGTTCCGCACCGCGGTGTTCCTGCTGCTCGGCGTCACCCTGCTCCAGGCCGTCATCGGCTTCACCCAGTACTACAACGGCATCCCCGCGTTGCTGGTGGGCGCCCACATGCTCGGCGCCGCGCTGCTCATGGGCGCCACCACCAACGCCGCAGACCTCGCCCGTTTCAGCCCGACGGGATTGACGCAGTCCAATAGAGTTGTGAAATAACCTGAGCAGCCGGTTTCCGGGCCCCCTGATGCGGCGCGGCCGGTGCAGGGCAGCGGGGCCGGTCCCGGGCAGAGGAGGGCGCTTTCGGTGAATGCGTTCGTGGAGAGCGTCCTGAACATCAGCCCGGGCCTGGCCTTCGCGATCGTGGGATTCCTGGTCTTCGCCGAGGACGCGCTGTTCATCGGATTCGTCCTCCCCGGCGAGACCGCCGCCGTACTGGGCGGCGTCGTCGCGAGCCGTGGCGAGGTCGCGCTGTGGGCCATGATGGCCGTCGTGGTCCTGGCCGCCGTCGTCGGCGACACCGTCGGCTACGAAGTGGGCAAACGGTTCGGCCCGAGATTGCTTGAATCAAGGCCCCTGAGGAAGCGGCGCGAGAAGCTGGACAGGGCGCAGGACTTGCTGCGGCGCCGCGGCGGTTCCGCCGTCTTCCTCGGCCGCTTTGTTGCCTTCTTCCGGGCCGTCATGCCGGCATTGGCCGGGACCTCACAAATGCACTATCCGCGCTTCCTGGCTTTCAATGCCGCCGGGGGCCTGGTCTGGGGTGCCGGCTGTGTGCTGCTTGGTTTCTTTGCCGGCAATTCCTATGAGGCCGTGGCCAGGATTGCCGGACGGGACATCACCGCCGGCGTCGTGCTGGCCGCCCTGGTCGCCGTCGTGATCTGGCGGATCCGCCGCGGCAGAAACAACGCGGGGTCACTTACGGCCCATCCGGAGCGCCGGGATGGGCCGTAAGTGACCCCGCGTTGCTGTTGCGCAGGAGCAGGGGCAGGGGCAGGGAACAGCTAGCCGCCCATGACGGCCGGACCCACGAAAGGATCGACGGCCAGGGCGATGAACAGCAGCGTCAGGTAGCTGATGGAGCCGTGGAAGACCTTCATCGCGCCCTTGTTGGAGACGTCCCCGCCCTGGGCGCGGGTGTGGAGCGCGTGCGATTCGTAGAGGAACCAGCCGCCGGCAACGACGGCGGTGACGGTGTAGACCCAGCCCGCGCGGCCAGCCGGAATCAGCAGCAGCGAGCACGCCACCATGGCCCAGGCGTAAAGGACAACCTGGACCGAAACGACCTTGGCGCCCGCGATCGCGCCGAGCATCGGCACGTTGGCGTTGCGGTAGTCCTCGCCGTAGCGCATGGAGAGCGGCCAGTAGTGCGGCGGTGTCCAGAGGAAGATCACCATAAAGAGCACAATGGCGGGCCATTGCACCGTGTTGGTCACTGCCGCCCAGGCAATCAGGACCGGGAAACAGCCCGCGGCGCCGCCCCAGACAATGTTCTGCGCGGTGCGGCGCTTGAGGATCATCGTATAGATGACCACGTAGAAGACGATCGCGCCGAGGCCCAGCCAGGCGGAGAGCGGATTGGCCCCGAACCAGAGGATGGCGATCGCTGCCGCCCCGAGCAGCCAGGAGAAGACGAGGGCTTCCCGCGGCGTGACCTCGCCCGTGACCAGGGGCCGGTTCTCGGTGCGGTGCATAAGCTTGTCGATATCGCGGTCAAGGTAGCAGTTGAAGGCGCCGGCGCTACCGGCCGCGAAGGCCCCGCCCACCAGCGTCGCCAGGATCAGCCCGACCGAGGGGAAGCCGCGCTGCGCGTAGATCATCGTGGGCAAGGTGCTGACCAGCAGGAGTTCAATGACACGGGGCTTCGTAAGCGCCAGATATGCCTTGGCTTTGCGGCCGAAGCCGGTTCTTCCCGGGATCGGGGAGGTGTTCAGCGGCGTTTCTGTTGTGCTCACGGTGGCAGTCACTCTGTTCTGTCTGGCTGTTCAGTCCGGCTGGTTTTCTCAACGCACATTGCATCGGGCGGGGTCCGCGCACAGCGCACGCGCGCGTCCTCGACCCCGTTGGAAGCCTCGACCCATCATACCGTGGTGCTCGCGGCGCCGGGGTCCGCCGCATGGCCGGGACAATGGTGCCGTGATTCCGGCGGGTTAACACGGGCTCACCACCCGCCGGGGCCGGCGGTGATTCATATAAGCGAAACTCCGGTCCATTAGGTGAGATATACGCCACCCGGAGGGTTGAATAGGGCTAAGCTGTCTGCAGATCAGCGCACAGGGGTCATAGCCTGAAAGGGCTACTCCCCTTATCTGCATAAGCTACCTGCACCAGTGCAGTTGCAGATGCGCCTGAGTGCAAGACAAACGTTTCGATGGTGAACGGCTGGTACGAACCGCAGCGGGCACCGAACTGTGCCCGGGCTGGGACCGGCCGTACTACCCGCCGTCAGCACAGAGAGGGGCCCGGTTTTCGTGCCACATTTGGAAGAGCAAGAACTGTCATGGACCACCTTGGACCAGCGCGCCGTGGACACTGTCCGGGTGCTGGCCGCCGATGCCGTGGAGAAGGTCGGCAACGGCCACCCCGGAACCGCCATGAGCCTCGCCCCGGCCGCGTACCTCCTCTTCCAGAAGATGATGCGGCACGACCCGGCGAACCCGGACTGGCTGGGACGTGACCGGTTCGTCCTGTCCCCCGGACACACCTCGCTGACCCTGTACATCCAGCTGTTCCTGTCCGGCTACGGCCTGGAGCTGAAAGACCTTCAGGCGCTGCGGACCTGGGGCTCGCTGACTCCGGGGCACCCGGAATACAAGCACACCGCGGGCGTGGAGATCACCACCGGACCGCTCGGCCAGGGCCTGGCCTCCGCCGTCGGGTTCGCGTACTCCCAGCGCCGCATGCGCGGCCTGTTCGACGCCGACGCCGCCCCGGGCACGTCCCCGTTTGACCACACGATCTGGGTGATTGCCTCCGACGGCGACCTGCAGGAAGGCGTGACCTCCGAGGCGTCCTCGCTGGCCGGGCACCAGGAGCTCGGGAACCTTGTCGTGATCTACGACGAGAACCACATCTCCATCGAGGACGACACCGACATCGCCTTCACCGAGAATGTCCTGGCCCGCTACGCGGCCTACGGCTGGCACACCCAGCGCGTGGACTGGACCCGGACCGGGGAGTACAAGGAGGATGTGGCCGAACTGCACGCCGCCCTCGTGGCCGCCAAGGCCGAGACGGACAAGCCGTCCATCATCTCGCTGCGCACCATCATCGGCTACCCTTCCCCGAAGAAGCAGAACACCGGCAAGATCCACGGCTCCGCCCTGGGCGCTGAGGAAGTCGCGGGACTGAAGAAGGTCCTCGGCTTTGACCCGGAGCGGTCCTTCCAGGTCGACGACGACGTCCTGGCCCACACCCGTGAAGCCGGCGCCCGCGGCGCAGCGGCCCGCCGGGCATGGCAGACCGGCTTCGAGGCCTGGCAGGCGTCCAACCCCGAGGGCGCCGCGCTGCTGGAACGCGTCGAAGCCCGCAAGCTCCCGGCCGAACTCGACGCCGCCCTCCCGGTCTTCGAAGCCGGCAAGGACGTCTCCACCCGCGCCGCATCCGGGAAGGTCCTGAACGCCATCGGCCCGGTCATGCCCGAACTGTGGGGCGGCTCTGCCGATCTCGCCGAATCCAACAACACCACGATCGAAGGCTCCCCCTCTTTCATCCCCGCGTCCAAGCAGACAAACGCGTGGAAGGGCAACCCCTACGGCCGGGTGCTGCACTTCGGCATCCGCGAACACGCCGCCGCCTCGATCGTGAACGGGATCAGCCTTCACGGGGGGACCCGCGCGTTCTCCGGCACCTTCCTGATCTTCAGTGACTACCAGCGCCCGGCGATCCGCCTCGGCGCCCTCATGGGCGTCCCGTCGCTGTACGTCTGGACGCACGACTCGATCGGCCTGGGCGAGGACGGCCCCACCCACCAGCCGGTGGAGCAGCTCGCCTCGCTGCGGGCCATCCCGGGCCTGGACGTCGTCCGCCCGGGAGATGCGAACGAGGTCGCCGTGGCCTGGAAGGTCATGCTCGAAAACCACGAAAACCCTGCCGGCATCGTGCTGACCCGGCAGAACATCCCCACCTACGCCCGCGGCGAGGGCGACGCCGAGGGCGACACCTTCGGCTCCACCGCGGGGGTCGCCAAGGGCGGCTACGTCCTGGCCGAGGCCTCCGTCAACGGCAAAACCGCCGGGCCGCAGGTCATCCTGATCGGCACCGGCTCCGAGGTCCAGCTGGCCGTGAACGCCCGCGAAGCCCTCCAGGCCGAAGGCATCCCCACCCGGGTGGTGTCCATGCCGTGTGTGGAATGGTTCAACAAGCAGGACGCCGCCTACCGCGACGCCGTCCTGCCAGCCGCAGTCAAGGCACGCGTCTCGGTCGAAGCAGGCCTGGCCCTGGGCTGGAAGGAATTCGTCGGCGACGCCGGCCGCTCCATCAGCCTTGAGCACTTCGGTGCCTCCGCGGACTACAAGCGCCTCTTCCAGGAATTCGGCATCACCGCCGAAGCCGTCACCGCCGCAGCCAGGGAATCCCTGGCCAGCCTCACCAACTGATCCGAACTTCACGCTTTCCGGGCCGCCGCCCCGACTGAAGGCGGCGGCCCCAGACTTCCAGGAGTTATGACATGACCACCACCCCCACCCAGCAACTGTCCGACGCCGGCGTCTCCATCTGGCTCGACGACCTGTCCCGCGGCCGCCTTGCCACGGGCTCGCTGCGCAAGCTGATCGAAGAGAAGAACGTCGTCGGTGTCACCACCAACCCGTCCATCTTCCATGCCGCCATCACCACCGGCCACGACTACGACGCTAAGATCCAGGAGATGGCGGCAGCCGGCGCCGGTGTCGAGGAGACCGTCTTCGCCATCACAACGACCGACGTCGCGGATGCCTGCGATCTCTTTGCCCCTGTGGCCGCAGCCACCAAGGGTGTCGACGGCCGCGTGTCGATCGAGGTGGATCCCCGCCTCGCCTGGGACACCGCAGGCACCATCACCGAGGCCAAGGAACTTTACGGCCAGGTCAACAAGGACAACGTCCTGATCAAGATCCCCGCCACCCTTGAAGGCCTCGAGGCCATCACCGCCACGCTGGCCGCCGGCATCAGCGTCAACGTGACCCTGATCTTCTCGCTGGAACGCTACCGCGCGGTCATTAATGCCTTCCAGTCCGGACTGGAGCAGGCCAAGGAAAACGGCCATGACCTCTCCACGATCCACTCCGTGGCCTCCTTCTTCGTCTCCCGCGTGGACACCGAAATCGACAAGCGCCTCAACGCCATCGGCACCGACGAGGCCCGGGCGCTGAAGGGCAAGGCCGGGGTGGCCAACGCCCGCCTGGCCTACCAGGTCTACGAGGAGCTCTTCTCCACCGAACGCTGGGGACTCCTCGCCGAAGCCGGCGCCCGCCCCCAGCGCCCGCTCTGGGCCTCCACCGGCGTCAAGGACCCGGCGTACCCGGACACCCTGTACGTCACCGGACTCGTCGCTCCCGGCGTCGTGAACACCATGCCGGAGAAGACCCTCGACGCGACCTTCGACCACGGCGTGGTCACCGGTGACACCATCAGCTCCGGCTACGACGACGCCAACACCACCCTCAACGCCCTTGACGCCCTCGGCATCTCCTACAACGAGGTCGTCGCCGTGCTCGAATCCGAAGGCCTCGACAAGTTCGTCGCCAGCTGGAAGGAACTCCTCGCCGATGTCGAGGCAGCCCTCGCCGCCGCACGGAAGGACGCCTGACGCACATGACGACTCTCAGCTACGACGCCACCGGCGCCGCCCGCCAGGCCCACGACCAGCACCTGCCCGCCCTGCTGGAGGACCGGGTTGCCACCCGGATCTTCGCCAAGGACGCCACCCTGTGGGGACCCGACGCCGAGGCTGAGGCTTCCGTCCGGCTCGGCTGGGTGGAGGCGGCCACCGTTTCCCAGCCGCTCGTGGCTGACATCCTGGCACTCCGGGACGCCCTGCGGTCCGAGGGCGTCACCCGGATCGTGCTCTGCGGCATGGGCGGCTCTTCGCTGGCCCCCGAGGTCATCGCCGGCACCGCCGGCGTCGAACTGACCGTGCTGGACAGCACCGACCCTGAACAGGTCGGCGCCGCCCTGGCGGACCGCCTGGCCGAGACGGCGATCGTGGTGTCCTCGAAGTCCGGCTCCACGCTGGAAACCGACTCCCAGCGGCGGATCTTCGAGGATGCCTTCACCGAGGCCGGCGTCGACGCGAAGAGCCGGATCATCATCGTCACCGATCCGGGCTCGCCGCTGGACAAGGCCTCCCGCGAGGCTGGCTACCGGGCAGTCTTCAACGCCGACCCGAACGTCGGCGGACGCTACTCCGCCCTCACCGCCTTCGGCCTGGTCCCCTGCGGGCTGGCCGGCGTCGACATCCAGGCGTTCCTGGATGAGGCCGAGGAAGCCGCCGAGGTCCTCAACGATGACTCGGAGGACAACATCGGACTGGCCCTGGGCACCGCGCTGGGCGGCACCAACCCGCTGCGCAACAAGATCGTGATCGCCGAGGACGGCTCGGGGATCGTCGGCTTCGCGGACTGGGCCGAACAGCTCATCGCCGAATCCACCGGCAAGCTGGGCACCGGCGTGCTGCCGGTCGTCGCCGGCCCGGCCTCGCCCGAGGCCACCCTCGGCGCCCCCGATGTGCTGGTCATCCGGCTCGTTGCGGCCGACGCCGACGACGTACAGCTCGGTGAGAACGAGGTCGCCATTGCCGGCGGCCTGCCCACCCAGATGATGACGTGGGAGTTCGCCACCGCCGTGGCCGGCCGCTTGCTCGGCATCAACCCCTTCGACCAGCCCGACGTGGAGGCCGCCAAGGTGGCCGCCCGCGGACTGCTCGACGCCCAGCCCGAACCGACGCCCGCCCGATTCACCGACGGCGCCATCGAGGTCCGCGGCGGCGACTGGCTCGGCACCTCGGCCACCGCCGCGGAGGCCGTCAGCGCCCTGCTCGCAGAACTCGGCGACGACGGCTACCTCAGCGTCCAGGCCTACTTCGACCGTCTCGCCTACGCCCCGCTGGAAGGCGTCCGGGACCAGCTGGCCGCGCTCAGCGGCCGTCCCGTCACGTTCGGCTGGGGCCCGCGCTTCCTGCACTCCACCGGCCAGTTCCACAAGGGCGGACCCGCGATCGGCGTCTTCCTGCAGGTGACGGCCTCGTCCGCCACGGATCTCGCGATCCCGGACCGTCCCTTCACGTTCGGCGAGCTGATCTCGGCCCAGGCCGCCGGGGACGCCCAGGTCCTGTCCGAACACGGCCGGCCCGTCCTCCGGCTGCACCTGACCGACCGCGCTGCGGGCGTCCTGCAGCTGCAGGACCTCGTCACTTCGCTGGCCGGCCAGGCAGCACCCTCCACCAAAAGCTAAGGCACCCACTCAACCATGCCAAAAACCTACAACGGCACCCGGTCGGGGGGCCGGGCGCGTAACCCGCTCCGGGATCCGCGCGACCGCCGCCTGAACCGGATCGCCGGGCCGTCGTCGCTGGTCCTCTTCGGGGTCACGGGGGATCTTGCCCGTAAGAAGCTCATGCCTGCCGTCTATGACCTGGCGAACCGGGGGTTGTTGCCGCCGAGCTTCGCCCTGGTGGGCTTCGCCCGGCGGGAGTGGGAGGACGAGGACTTCGCCGCGGAGGTGAAGGCCTCGGTGAAGGCCTATGCCCGGACCCCGTTCGATGAAACGGTGTGGGAGCAGCTCGCCGCGGGCATCCGCTTCGTCCAGGGCGAGTTCGACGACGACGCCGCCTTCGAGCGGCTGACCGCCACGCTCGATGAGCTCGACGGGCAGCGCGGCACGCGGGGCAACCACGCGTTCTACCTGTCCATCCCGCCGAAGGCCTTCGAGCTGGTCTGCCGCCAGCTCTCCAAACACGGGCTGGCCCAGGCCGAGGACGGGAAGTGGCGGCGGGTGGTGATCGAGAAGCCGTTCGGGCACGACCTGGCCTCGGCCCGGCAGCTCAACGGCATTGTCGAGTCGGTGTTCCCGCCGGACGCGGTCTTCCGGATCGACCATTACCTGGGCAAGGAGACGGTGCAGAACATCCTGGCGCTGCGCTTCGCGAACCAGCTCTTCGAGCCGCTGTGGAACGCGAACTATGTGGACCATGTCCAGATCACCATGGCCGAGGACATCGGCACCGGCGGCCGGGCCGGGTACTACGACGGCGTCGGCGCGGCCCGGGACGTGATCCAGAACCACCTGCTGCAGCTGCTCGCGCTGACCGCGATGGAGGAGCCGATCTCCTTCAACGCCGATGACCTGCGTGCCGAGAAGGAAAAGGTCCTCGCCGCGGTCAAGCTCCCCGCGGACCTGTCCACCCACTCGGCCCGCGGCCAGTTCACCGGCGGCTGGCAGGGCGGCGAACAGGTCCTGGGCTACCTCGAGGAGAAGGGCATCCCGGCCGATTCCAAGACCGAGACGTTCGCCGCGATCCGGGTGGACATCAACACCCGGCGCTGGTCCGGTGTGCCGTTCTACCTGCGGGCCGGCAAACGCCTGGGCCGGCGGGTGACCGAGATCGCCGTGGTGCTCAAGCGCGCACCGAACCTGCTCTTCACGGACCACGGCGAGGACGACTTCGGGCAGAACGCCGTCGTGATCCGGGTCCAGCCCGATGAAGGCGCCACGATCCGCTTCGGTTCCAAGGTCCCGGGCACCCAGATGGAGGTCCGCGACGTCACGATGGACTTCGGCTACGGCCACTCCTTCACCGAGTCCAGCCCGGAAGCCTACGAACGGCTCATCCTCGACGTGCTCCTGGGGGAACCGCCGCTGTTCCCCAGGCACGCGGAAGTGGAACTGTCCTGGAAGATCCTGGACCCGTTCGAGGACTACTGGGCCGCCCTGGACGAACAACCCGAACCCTACGCCCCGGGATCCTGGGGCCCCGCCTCGGCCGATGAGCTGCTGGCCCGCGACGGACGCACCTGGAGAAGGCCATGATCGTAAATCTTCCCGACACCACCACCTCCAAGATCTCCAAGGAGATCATGGCGCTGCGCGAGCAGGGCGGTGTGATCGCCCTGGGCCGGGTCCTGACCCTCGTGGTCCTCACCAAGTCCGGGCTTGAGGAGGAGGCCATCGAGGCCGCCAACCAGGCCAGCCGCGAGCACCCCTGCCGGATCATCGTCCTCGCGGACGCCGGCGCCGGCGCGCCCACCCGCCTGGACGCCCAGATCCGGGTCGGCGGGGACGCCGGTGCGTCCGAAGTGATCCTGCTCCGCGGCTACGGCGAACTCGCCGCCGAAAGCGAATCCCTGGTCGCGGCCCTGCTGCTGCCGGACGCGCCGATCGTGGCGTGGTGGCCGCACGGCGCCCCGAAAAACGCGGGGCAGACGTCCATCGGGCGGATCGCGCACCGCCGGATCACCGACTCCGCCAACGAAGCGGACCCCCAGGCTGCCCTGGACACCATCCGCCGGACCTACAAGGCCGGCGACACCGACCTCGCCTGGACCCGGCTGACCAACTGGCGGATCCAGCTCGCCGCGGCCCTGGACCAGGTCGACGACACCCCCGTCACAGCCGTCGCCGTCGAGGGCGCGTCCGACTCCCCCAGCACGATCCTGCTCGCGGCCTGGCTCACCCTGGCCCTGGACGCCCCCGTGACCATCGTCGCGGACCCCGCCGGCACCGGGATCCGCCGCGTCCGGCTGTGCCGCACCGCCGGTGACATCCAGCTGTTCCGGCCCGGCCTCACCATCGCCGAACTCACCCAGCCCGGCCAGCCCGCCCAACGCATCTCCCTGCCCCGCCGCAGCCTGATGGACTGCCTCGCCGAAGAACTGCGCCGCCTCGACCCGGACGAAGTCTTCGGCGAAGTGATTACTATGGGACTTCCACGTACCAACCTAAGGAGTGTCCGTCCCAGTGAACGCTGACCCCAGAGTAAGCATCCACCCTGACTCGACCGTCCTCCTGGCGGCGATCGCGGCCCGCCTGATCACCAAGCTCGTGGATATCCAGGACAAACACGGTGAGGCGACTGTGGTGCTTACCGGCGGCTCGATGGGGATCGGCTCGCTCAAGGCCGTGGCCCAGTCGGCGGCGGCGCCCGCCGTCGACTGGTCCAAGGTGAACTTCTGGTGGGGCGACGAACGCTTCCTACCGGCAGACGACGCCGAACGCAATGCCCGCCAGGCAGACGAGGCGCTGCTTTCTCACATCAACGCGGACCCGGCACGGATCCATGTGCCCGGCTCCTCCGATGACTTCGCCACGCCCGAGGAGGCTGCGGAGGACTACGCCCGCAGCCTCAGCGAGGCGGCCGCGGCAGAGCACGCCGCGGATATGTCCGACGACCGTCCGGAGCACCCGGGCAGGCTCCCGCGCTTCGACATTGTCCTGCTGGGCGTTGGACCGGATGCCCACGTCGCCTCCCTGTTCCCGGAGCAGGCCGGTATCCGCGAAAAGGAACGGACCGTCGTCGGCGTCCGCAATTCGCCCAAGCCCCCGCCAGGCAGGGTTTCCCTCACGCTGCCGGCGATCAACACCGCGTCAGAAGTCTGGATGGTGGTGGCCGGCGACGACAAGGCCGGTGCGGTGGGGCTGGCCCTCGCCGGCGCCAACCCGGTGCAGGTCCCAGCGGCCGGACCGCGCGGGCGCCGCGAGACGCTGTGGCTGATCGACGAAAACGCAGCCTCACGGGTCCCCGAGCAGCTCGTCCGGAAGGGCCCGTCGGGCGCGTAGTCTCTCAAGCGCTCCAGCCAGCACGTCTTCGGCGTCCTGGCTGGAGCGGCGTTCTTTAACGTATTCAAGGTGGCTCTTGTAGCCCTCGGCCGGAATGTCCTCAAGGGCGAACTGTGCCTCATCGCGGGTGGCCGTTCCGCCACAGCGGCGGCAATCCCAGATGCCCGGGATCTGGTCCTCCGGAAGCTGGGCGAAGACGAGCGAGGTCTCATGGCCCTTGGCGCACCAATAGGAGACCCGGATCCGCGGCTGGCGTGCGGCCGCCCCGTTCAATGGCTCATGCCGGGGCGTGCCCCCCACACTGGCTCCTACGCGGACCCCCCTGAAACCGGACGCGGAATGCAGCATCGGGAACTCCTGGCTACTTGGCTGACGGAATGGTGCAGGCAATCAGCCACAGTTTAGTTCGTCAGTTCCCGATGCCGGGAGTACCGCCGGAGCGGCGGCAGGAAGTTTCGGACAAAATTCCTAGGAATCGCCTCCGGTGCTGAACCGCATGAGCAGTCCCAGCCCGATGATCACGACGCCCCAGGTCACGCCGAGGATGACGGTGAACCGGTTGAGGTTCCGCTCGGCAACGCCGGAGGAGCTCAGTCCGGAACTCATGCCGCCCCCGAACATGTCGGACAGCCCGCCTCCACGTCCCTTATGGAGCAGGATGAGCAGGGTCAGCAGGAGGCTGGTGATGCCCAGGAGCACCTGCAGGATGACATGAAGAACGTCCACGACGGCCTTTCAGAAGATTTGGATTGCGGGAGCCACACCTGTGTCCGGACTAATCCGTCAACAGGTGACTCTCGAACCTGACAATATTAGCAAACTCGGCGGCGTCCAGGCTGGCACCGCCCACCAGCAGTCCGTCCACGTCGCGTTCCTGCAGGATGGACGCGGCGTTGTTGGCCTTGACCGAACCGCCGTAGAGCAGGCGCGTCTTGGCGGCGACGTCCGCCCCGAAGAGGGAGGCAAGCTCGGTCCGGATGGCTGCACACATTTCCTGCGCGTCTTCCGGGCCGGCAACTTCGCCGGTTCCGATGGCCCAGACGGGCTCGTAGGCGATGACAAGTCCGGCTGCCTGCTCGGGGGTAAGGCCTTCGACGCCGGCGCGCAGCTGGGCGAGCGTGTGCCCGACATGGGTCCGGGCCTGGCGGATCTCGAGGCCCTCTCCGACGCACAGCACGGGCGTGAGTCCGTGCCGGAAGGCGGCCTTGGCCTTTGCGTTGAGCAACTCGTCGGACTCCTGGTGGATGGTGCGGCGTTCGCTGTGGCCGACCAGGACGTAGCTGCAGCCGAGTTTGGCGAGGAACTGCCCGGAGATGTCGCCGGTGTAGGCGCCGGAGTCGAACTGCGAGAGGTCCTGGCCGCCGTAGACTACCTTCAGCTCGTCGCCCTGGACCAGCGTCTGGACACCCCGGAGATCGGTGAACGGCGGGAAGACGGCGACCTCCACCCGGCTGTAGTCGTGCTTGGCGTCGGACAGGGTCCAGGCCAGCTTCTGCAGCAGGGTGATGCCCTGGACATGGTCCATGTTCATCTTCCAGTTGCCTGCGATGAAGGGCGTGCGATCGAATTTGCCGTTGCTTGACGTTGTCACGTGATCTCCAAAAAGTTCTTAGCAGTGGAACAGCCGGCAGGGCGCCTCACCGTGGTGCGAGGCGGCCCTGCCGGCTGCTGGGGTTTAGCGGTCCAGGACGCTCAGTCCCGGGAGTTCCTTGCCTTCAAGGTACTCGAGGCTGGCGCCGCCGCCGGTGGAAATGTGGCCGAACTGGTCATCGGCGAAGCCGAGCGTCCGGACTGCTGCGGCGGAGTCGCCGCCGCCCACAACGGTGAAGGCCCCGGTCTCGGTGAGCGCCTGGGCGATCGCCCGGGTGCCGCCGGCGAATGCCGGGAACTCAAAGACGCCCATGGGCCCGTTCCAGAACACCGTCCGGGCTCCCTTGATCCGTTCAGCAAAGGTGCCTGCCGATTCCGGGCCGATGTCCAGCCCGATCCCCTGGGGGCCGAAGCTGCCGGATTCGATCGCCTCGGCACGGACCGTCTCATGCTCTGCGTCGGCCGCGAACTTGCTGGCCACCACGACGTCGGTGGGGACCACGAATTCGGTCCCGGCGTCGGCGGCACGCTTCAGGTAGGCCTGGACGACGGGGATCTGGTCCTCTTCGAGCAGGCTTCCGGCGACCTTGTGGCCCTCGGCGGCGAGGAAGGTGAACAGCATGCCGCCGCCCACCAGGATCGTGTCGGCCTTGCCCATCAGGTTGTCGATGACGGCGAGCTTGTCGGAGACCTTGGAGCCGCCGAGCACCACGACGTAGGGGCGCTGAGTGTCCGTGGTGAGCTTGCGCAGCACCTCGACCTCTGTGCGCACCAGGTCGCCCTGGTAGGACGGCAGCCGGGTGGCGACGTCGTACACGCTGGCATGCTTGCGGTGCACGGCGCCGAAGGCATCGTCCACGAAGGCGCCATTGTCACCGGTGAGGGCGACGAGTTCGTCCGCGAAGGCGCCGCGTTCGGCGTCGTCCTTGGACGTCTCCCGGGCGTCGAAGCGCACGTTTTCCAGGACCAGCACTTCGCCGTCCTGCAACGCGCCGGCCAGGGCCTTCGCGGACCCGCCGACAGTGTCTTCCGCGAGGGAAACCTTGAACGGGGCGAGTTCGGCCAGGCGGGCGACGGCTGGCTTGAGCGAGTACTTGTCTTCGGGGGCGCCCTTGGGGCGGCCCAGGTGTGCTGTGACCAGCACGCGGGCACCGGCGTCCGTCAGCTTTTCCAGCACTGGCAGGGAGGCCTTGATGCGGCCATCGTCAGTGACTGTAGAGCCGTCGAGCGGCACGTTCAGGTCACTTCTGACCAGAACGTACCGCCCGCGGACACCATCAGCGATCAGTTCGTTGAGGGTGTGGAATGTCATGTGTCTTACCCTAGCCCAGCTTGGCTGCGACGAGCTCCGTGAGGTCCACCAGTCGGTTGGAGTAGCCCCATTCGTTGTCATACCAGGCAACAACCTTGACCTGGTTGCCGATCACCTTGGTGAGTCCGGAGTCAAAGATCGAGGACGCCGGGTCTCCGACGATGTCCGAGGAGACGATCGGGTCCTCGGTGTAGGTCAGCAGGCCCTTGAGCTCTTCGGTCTCCGAGGCCGCCTTGAGGGCTGCGTTCACTTCCGCGACGGTGGTTTCGCGGGAGACTGTGACGGTCAGGTCGGTTGCCGAACCGGTCGGGACCGGGACGCGGATGGCGTAGCCGTCGAGCTTGCCCTTGAGTTCGGGCAGGACCAGGCCGATTGCCTTGGCCGCACCCGTGGAGGTGGGGACCATGTTGATGGCGGCGGCACGGGCCCGGCGGAGGTCCCGGTGCGGGCCGTCCTGCAGGTTTTGGTCAGCGGTGTAGGCGTGGATGGTGGTCATCAGGCCACGCTCGATGCCGAAGGCGTCGTTGACGGCCTTGGCCAGCGGGCCGAGGCAGTTGGTGGTGCAGGAGGCGTTGGAAATGATGTGGTGCGCGGCCGGGTCGTAGAGTTCGTGGTTGACACCCATCACGATCGTGATGTCCTCGTCCGAGGCGGGAGCGGAGATCAGGACCTTCTTGGCACCGGCGTCGATGTGCTTCTGCGCGTCGGCAGCCTTGGTGAAGAAACCGGTGGACTCGATGACGATGTCGACGCCGAGCTCACCCCACGGCAGCTTCGCGGGATCGCGCTCGGCCAGGACCTTGATGGACTTGCCGTCGACGACGATGTTGCCGTCGACAACCGAGACGGTCTGGGCCAGGCGTCCGCCCACGGAGTCGTACTTCAGCAGGTGGGCGAGGGTTTCCGGGCTGGTGAGGTCGTTGACGGCAACGATCTCCAGGTCTGCACCCTGTGCCAGGGCGGCGCGGAAGTAGTTGCGGCCGATGCGGCCAAAGCCGTTAATACCAATACGGGTCGTCACGTTTTCAGTCTCCTTGGTGCTCTTGCAAGCACGATTAGTTGAGAAGGCGTTCAAGCCAACTAACAGATCCCGCACGCCATTGGGCAGAGATGATTAACAGATCGGAGGGCGACCAGCCACATTGCTGAAGGCTAACCGCCTTCCGTGACCTATCTTACGTTTAACGGGGTCCACCCCCGCAAGTGCGGGGGCGGACCATCCACGATTCGCCCTTAAAGGCGCGGAATGTGAAGTTTGTTACAGGCAGATGTGCGCCGCGTCACCCTTACAGGGTAATGAGGCCACTTGCGTTCTTACGGGCCGCGTCGAAGCGCTTGGCGACGTCGGCCCAGTTCACGATGTTCCAGAAGGCCTTGACGTAGTCGGCCTTGACGTTGACGTAGTCCAGGTAGAAGGCGTGCTCCCACATGTCCAGCATCAGCAGCGGGGTGGTGCCTACCGCAACGTTGCCCTGCTGATCGTAGAGCTGCTCGATCACGAGGTTGCCGCCGATGGGCTCGTAGGCCAGGAATGCCCAGCCTGAACCCTGCAGGCCCAGCGCCGCCGCGCTGAAGTGGGCGCGGAAAGCGTCGAAGGAGCCGAACGCGTCGTCGATGGCCGCCGCGAGCTCACCCTCGGGCTTGTCGCCACCGTCCGGGGAGAGGTTCTTCCAGAACACGGAGTGGTTGATGTGGCCGCCGGTGTGGAACGCCAGGTCCTTGGACAAGCGGTTGATGTTGGCGAAGTCGCCCTTCTCGCGTGCCTCGGCCAGCTGCTTCAGGGCGTTGTTGGCGCCGGCCACGTAGGTGGCGTGGTGCTTGCTGTGGTGCAGCTCCATGATCCGTGCGGAAATGTGGGGCTCAAGCGCTGCATAGTCATACTCGAGTTCTGGCAGTACGTATTCGGTCACAAAATCCTCCAATGTCGTGGACAGTTGTCCGGTTTGGTAACTCTGGGATTGTGCATCCGGATGGTTTAGTACCCGGAAGTCTGTTGTCGATTCTAGGCCGCGGTTAGTCGTCGAGCATTTCAGGCGTCACATTGGCCTCCGTTCCCGGAATTCCCAGGTCCTCGGCCCGCTTGTCCGCCATGGCCAGGAGCCTGCGGATCCGGCCGGCGATGGCGTCCTTGGTCATCACCGGGTCGGCGAGGCGGCCGAGTTCGTCGAGGCTGGCCTGCTTGTGGGCGACCCGCAGCTCCCCGGCGTATTTAAGGTGGCCCGGGACGTCGTCGCCGAGGATTTCCAGGGCGCGGTCAACCCGGGCGCCGGCGGCGACGGCGGCCTGCGCGGAGCGGCGCAGGTTGGCGTCATCGAAGTTCGCCAGCCGGTTCGCCGTGGCCCGGACTTCCTTGCGCATGCGGCGTTCCTCCCAGACCATGAGGGCGTCGTGGGCGCCCATCCGGGTCAGCAGCGCCGCGATGGTGTCGCCGTCGCGGATCACGACGCGGTCCACTCCCCTGACCTCACGGGCCTTCGCCTGGATGCCAAGGCGGCGGGCCGCGCCGACGAGGGCCAGGGCGGATTCAGGGCCCGGGCAGGTGACCTCCATGGCGGAGGAGCGGCCGGGCTCGGTGAGGGAACCGTGGACAAGGAACGCGCCCCGCCAGACTGCTTCAGCGTCGGCGGCGGATCCGTTGACCACCACCGATGGGAGCCCGCGGACGGGACGCCCGCGGGCGTCGAGGAGGCCGGTCTGGCGGGCGAGGGCTTCGCCGTCGCGCACCACCCGGACGACGTAGCGGCTGCCGCGGCGCAGGCCGCCGCCGGAGACGACGATGATCTCGCTCTGGTGGCCATAGACCTCTGCGATGGCGGCACGCAACCGCCGCGCGGTGGAGGCGAGGTCGACTTCGGCCTCGATCACGATCCGGCCGGAGATGATGTGCAGCCCGCCGGCGAAGCGGAGCATGGCCGACACTTCTGCCTTGCGGACAGAGGACTTCTTGATATCCAGACGGGAAAGTTCTTCCTTGACTGATGCTGTCAGTGCCATGGCACCTTTCCTAACTGTTCCCGAAAATGTCGTGGTACGCCGTTGCCAGACGCAGCGGGTCGTGGACCGGACGTCGACCAGACGCCCCCACTTTACCCAACACCACCTCGGCTCCCAGCATCCCTGCCACCAGCTTGAAATCGGCGAGGTCCGGCACCGACGCCGGATCCGCCAGGACGACGTCGACCGTGAAGCCCGGCGCATACTCGCGCAGCACGCGCAGATGGTCGGCCGCGGTCATGCCCATGGTCTCTTTGGTGTCCGTGGCCAGGTTCATCGTCAGGCAGCGCCGGGCCGCCGTATTGCACAGCGCCTCACGCATCTCGGGCAGCAGCAGGTGCGGCAGCACGGAGGTGTACCAGGAGCCCGGGCCAAGGATCACCCAGTCGGCCAGTTCGATCGCGGTCAGGGCCTCGATGCATGCGGGCGCGTCCTCCGGCAGCAGCCTGACGTGCTGCAGGGATCCCGCGACGGCGCACTTCGCCTGTCCGCTGAGGGTCTGCAGCACGGAACTGCCGTCCGGCGCCGTGACGCTGATCTGGCCCTCGATGGTCAGCGGAGTACTGGACATCGGCAGGACCTCGCCGCGGGCGCCCAGCAGCGCACCGGCCCATTTGAGGCCGGCCACCGTATCCCCGAGCAGTTCCCACAGGGTGACGATCAGCAGGTTCCCCATGGCATGCTCATCGAGGGACCCGCCACGGCCTTTGCCCGGCTTGAAGCGGTGCTGCATAACATCGCGCCAGGTGCGGCCCCAGTCGGTGTCGTCGCACAACGCCGACAGCGCCATCCGCAGGTCTCCGGGCGGGAGGACACCATACTCTTCCCGGAGCCGGCCGGACGAGCCGCCGTCGTCCGCCACCGTGACGATGGCGGTCAGTTCGGAGGTGAGCAGGCGCAGCGCGGACAGCGAGGCGGAGAGGCCGTGGCCGCCGCCGAGGGCAACGACCGAGGGGCCCTTGTCCTGCTGGCTGGCGAATGCCGCGCTGGCCGGCGGCACCAGGGGCATCGGGCCGGTGAGGAGTGCCATTATTCGCGGCCCAGGTCCCGGTGCGTGGTGGTCACGGTGACGCGCGGGTACTGCGCAAGCCGCCGCGACAGCTCCACGGCAACCGCCACGGAACGGTGCTTGCCGCCGGTGCAGCCGACGGCGAGCGTCGCGTAGTGCTTGTTCTCGCGCCGGTAGCCGTCCAGGACGGGTTCAAGCGCCAGGACGTAGCGTTCCACGAACTCTTTGACGCCCTGGGCCTCCAGCACATAGTCGCTGACATCCTTGTCCAGGCCCGTGTGCGGGCGCAGTTGCGGCACCCAGTGCGGGTTGGGGATGAAGCGGGCGTCGGCGACAAAGTTGGCATCCACGGGAAGCCCGTACTTGAACCCGAAGCTCATGACATTGAGCCGCAGCGCCACGGGTCCGGTATCGCTGAACAGTTCCGTGATGGCGGTCGCGAGACCATGCACGTTCAGTTCGGATGTGTCCAGGACGATGTCCGCGGAGTCCCGGAGCTCGCGCACCAGCTCCCGCTCGGCCGCGATGCCGTCGAGGATCCGGCCCCCTCCCTGCAAGGGATGGGGCCGCCGGCCCTGTTCGAAGCGGCGGACCAGCACGTCATCGTTGGCGTCCAGGAACAGCACCCGGAAGGTGACGCCGCTGGCTGCCAGGGCGCGGAGGGCTGTGCGGATGTCAGCGAAGAGCTCCTTGCTACGGACATCCATCACCACCGCGAGCCTGGACATCGAGTGCGGTGTGCGGGATACCAGCTCCGCCAGTGTGCCCAGCATCTGCGGCGGGAGGTTCTCCACCACGTACCAGCCATGGTCTTCCAGGGCGTCCGAGGCGGTGCTCCGGCCGGCTCCCGACATCCCCGTCACTACGAGCAGCTCCGCCTCTACGGGCTTGACCGGCGTCATGCTGTCCGCCTCCGGTCCGGATCCCGCCGTCGAGTCTGCCATCTGTGAAGCCCCGTTTCTGCTGTCCGTTCCAGCTGTGTCTCTTGCTGTGTCTTGGTCTTGGCTCTGTTTTGCCGCTGTCTGGGGGACGCCGCGCGGTGTCTGCCGCCTCGTTTGGCTGCAGGCACCGCACGGCGTTTCCCAACTCCTAACCCTAGCTAAGATTCCCGGTGCTAGCTAAGTGTCGAGGATTTCCCCGGTGGTCATGTTGATGGCGGGCACGGTGGCGGCTTCGGCGCCGTCGTCCGTGTGGAGGTGCCGGACGATCGCCCCGGCCAGGGACGGCCCGATCCCCTTGGCCGCGGTCAGTTCCTCGGGAGTCGCCGCCTTGATGTTCCTGAGCGATCCGAACTCGGCCAGCAGGGCCTTCCGCTTGGACTCACCGAGGCCGGGCACGCCGTCGAGCGCGGACACGGTCATGGCCTTGCCGCGCTTCTGCCGGTGGAAGGAGATGGCGAAGCGGTGGGCCTCGTCGCGGATGCGCTGCAGCAGGTAGAGCCCGGCCGAGGCGCGTGGCAGGATCACCGGGAAGTCGCTGTCCGGCAGCCAGACTTCCTCGAGACGTTTGGCGAGGCCGACGACATAGACGTCCTCGATCCCCAGTCCGGCCAGCGCCCGGGCCGCGGCGTTGACCTGCGGCTGGCCGCCGTCCACCACCACGAGGTTCGGCGGGTAGGCGAATTTCGTCCGCACCGCCGGCGTCGTGGTGTCTTCCACCGCGAGGGCGACGACAGTGGCGCCGGCCGCCGCTGCCGCGGGCCCGGCCTGGCGGCCGGGCTGCCGGCCCGCGTCGGCCAGGGCCGCCTGGTCGTCCAGGTAATGGCGGAAGCGGCGGGTCAGGACGTCGTGCATGGCCGCGGTGTCGTCGCTGGCCGCTGCCCCGGTGACGGAAAACTTCCGGTAGTCGGACTTCTTCGGCAACCCGTCCTCAACGACGACCATGGAGCCGACCACGTTGGTGCCCTGGACATGGGAGATGTCGTAGCATTCGATCCGCAGCAGGGCGACGGGCAGCTCCAGCGCCTCCTGCAACTCCTGGAGGGCCTGGGAACGGACGGTCAGATCGCCGGCGCGGCGGGTCTTGTGGAGCCGCAGGGCATGCTCGGCGTTCTCCCGGACGGTCGACATCAGGGCGGCCTTGTCGCCGCGCTGCGGCACCCGGACGTCGACCCTGGCGCCCCGCAGCCCGCTGAGCCATTCCGTGAGTTCGGCCGCGTTGCTGGGTTCGGCCGGGACGAGGACCTCGCGGGGCAGTCTGCCCTGGATCCCGGCCTCGTCGCCGTAGACCTGCAGAAGCAGATGCTCGACGAGGTCCGGGGTGGTTGAGTCTTCGACCTTTTCCACGACCCAGCCGCGCTGGCCGCGGATCCGGCCGCCGCGGACGTGGAAGACCTGCACCGCCGCTTCCAGCTCGTCCTCGTGCAGGGCGAAGACGTCTGCGTCGGTGTCCTCGGACAGGACCACTGCGTTGCGTTCAAAGACCTTCTTCAGCGCGACGATGTCATCCCGGAGCCGGGCTGCCCGTTCGTAGTCGAGCTCCGCGACGGCGGCGGCCATCTCCTTTTCCAGCCTCGTGACGAAGGGCCTGGCTTCCCCGCCCATGAAGCTGCAGAAGTCTTCCGCCAGGGCGCGGTGGTCCTCGGCCGAGATGCGGCCGACGCAGGGGGCCGCACATTTGTCGATGTAGCCGAGCAGGCAGGGGCGGCCGCTGGCTTCGGCCCGTTTCAGCACCCCCGCGCTGCAGCTGCGGACCGGGAAGACGCGCAGCAGGGTGTCCAGGGTCTCCCGGATGGCGCCGGCGGTGTAGGGGCCGAAGTAGCGGGTGCCCTTCCGGCGTTCGCCGCGCAGGACCTGGACGCGGGGGTACTTCTCCCCCATTGTCACGGCGAGGTACGGGTAGGTCTTGTCGTCCCGGAACATGACGTTGAACCGGGGCGTGAACTCCTTGATCCAGGTGTATTCGAGCTGGAGGGACTCAAGTTCGCTGCCGACGACGGTCCACTCGACGCTGCTGGCCGTGTGGACCATGGCGTAGGTCTTGGGCAGCAGCCCGGAGGGGTTGGCGAAGTAGGAGTTCAGCCGGGACCGGAGGTTCTTGGCCTTGCCGACATAGATGACCCGCCCATGCGGGTCGCGGAAGCGGTACACGCCCGGATTGGTCGGAATCTCACCCGTCTGGGGACGGTAACTCGCTGGATCTGCCACGTATCCAGTCTACTGAGCATGCCGCGGTGAACCTGACCGGGTGGCGCGGCGGCTGCCCGCCCTGCCGCAGGCCGTGCGGGCTATTCGACGCTCTTGCTCTGGTTGTAGCCGGTGGAGCGTTCCTGGCCTGTCAGCTCCGCGATGGCGTCCATGATGCGGTCGGTGACCTGGCGGCGTGCCGGCAGCGAGTGGTCCGGGCCGGTCTTCTCGAAGTAGAGCGGTTCGCCCACCTTCATGGTGAAGTGCTGCGGTTTGACGGACTTGCT
Organism: Arthrobacter sp. PAMC25564; assembly: GCF_004798705.1. Taxonomy (NCBI): domain Bacteria; kingdom Bacillati; phylum Actinomycetota; class Actinomycetes; order Micrococcales; family Micrococcaceae; genus Arthrobacter; species Arthrobacter sp. PAMC25564. The sequence continues at coordinate 2,804,998 of NZ_CP039290.1, forward strand.
GTCCGCCGGCTGCAGGTTCTCGGTCCCGATCAGGCCGACCGGAATCACCGGGGCGCCCGTGGTGAGCGCGAGCCAGCCGACGCCGGTGCGTCCGCGATACAGGATGCCGTCCCTGGAGCGCGTGCCTTCGGGGTAGATGCCGATGCCCTTGCCGGCCTCGAGGATCTCCAGCAGGGTCTTCAGTGCCTGGACACTGGCTGCCTGTTCGCCACGCTCGACCGGGATGGACCCCACGGCTTCGAAGAAGGACTTCATGACCCTGCCCTTGACGCCCCCGGTGGTGAAGTACTCGGCCTTGGCGAAGAACGCTACGGGACGGGGCATCAGGGCCTGGACAATCACGCTGTCCAGGAAGGAGAGATGGTTCGGCGCCACGATGAACGGGCCTTCCGTAGGCACGTATTCCAGGCCGATGACAGTGGGCCGGCAGGTGGAGGAAATGAGCCCGCGGGTGGTCCAGCGGATTGCGTCAAACACTGCCATCGGTGCGCACCTCGTTCAGGGCGTCGGCCATCGCGGCGTTGGTGTCCCGGGCATCCGCCCGGACGCCGTCCAGCCTGCTGATGGTCTCGTGCAGGCCCGTCGTGCTGTGCACGATCTCGACGGCGCCCGCCTCGCGCAGCTCGCCGTCGAGCGCAAAACCCCAGGCGACGCCGATGCAGTCCAGTCCGTTCGCCGCGGCGCCGGCCACATCCTGGGCGCGGTCCCCCACCATCACGGCGTACTGCGTGCCGAGATCGCCCAGGGCTGCGGCGACGATGCCGGCTTTGCCCTCCGGGCCATCCGCGGGGCTGGCCTCGTCGGCGGCGGAGCCGCGGATGGAGCGGAAGCAGGTGTCGATCCCATGGTGTTCCAGCACGATGCGGGCCAGGTATTCGGGCTTCTGGGTGGCGACGGCGATCGGCCGTCCGGCCTCGGCGTATGACTCCAGCAAGGCCCGGACGCCGGGATAGAGCCGGCTCTGCGCGATCCCGGTGGACAGGTAGTGCGCCCGGTAGATCCGGATGGCCTCTTCCAGCTGCTCCGCCGGAACGCCGGCGATGTCCAGAAGAGAGTGGCTGAGCTTCGGGCCGATCATCGCGTCCAGCCCGGCCCGGCCTGGCACAGCGAGTCCGAGTTCCGTGAGGGCCGCGGCGATTCCGTCCGATATCCCCCGGGCCGGATCGACAAGAGTGCCGTCCAGGTCGAAGATCACGGGCACTGTTGTATGGGTCACCGGCTTAGTTTCTCACGAGTGCGCGGATGCCAGAAACTCGCATCCGCGCCCTGCTTTTCGTCTGGCGACGCGCAAATGTCCTGGCGCTGCCGGAATTCCGGCAGCGCCAGGGCATTTGCGCGTCACGGGGCAGACGGCGCGTCGCGGTCAGGCCAGGATGTCAGCGAGGAACGCCGCCGTGTGGCTCTCCGTCGACTTTGCCACCTGCTCCGGCGTACCGGAGGCGACGATCCGGCCGCCGCCGGAGCCGCCGTCGGGCCCCAGATCCACGATCCAGTCCGCGCTCTTGATGACATCGAGGTTGTGCTCGATCGTGATGACCGTGTTGCCCTTGTCCACGAGGCCCTGGAGGACCATCAGCAGCTTCCTGATGTCCTCGAAGTGCAGGCCCGTGGTGGGCTCGTCGAGGACGTAGACGCTGCGGCCGTTGGAACGCTTCTGGAGTTCGGCCGCCAGCTTCACGCGCTGGGCCTCGCCGCCGGAGAGCGTCGTGGCGGGCTGTCCCAGCCGGACGTACCCCAGTCCGACGTCGACGAGCGTGTTGAGGTGCCGTGCGATCGGCGAGAAGGCCGCAAAGAACCCGGCGCCTTCCTCGATCGGCATGTTCAGCACGTCCGCGATGGTCTTGCCCTTGTAATGGACCTCGAGCGTTTCCCGGTTGTAGCGGGCACCATGGCAGACCTCGCACGGCACATAGACATCGGGCAGGAAGTTCATTTCGATCTTCAGCGTGCCGTCACCCGAGCAGGCCTCACAGCGGCCGCCCTTGACGTTGAAGGAGAACCTTCCCGGCATGTAGCCGCGGACCTTCGCCTCGGTTGTGTCGGCGAAGAGCTTGCGGATGTGGTCGAAGACACCCGTGTAGGTGGCCGGGTTGGAGCGCGGGGTGCGGCCGATGGGGCTCTGGTCAACGTGCACCACCTTGTCCAGGTGCTCGAGTCCCTGGACGGACTTATGCCGACCGGCGACCTGCTTGGCGCCGTTGAGCTTGTTGGCCAGCACCTTGTAGAGGATTTCATTGACCAGGGTCGACTTGCCGGAGCCGCTGACCCCGGTCACGGCCGTGAAGAGGCCCAGCGGGAAGGTCGCGTCGACGTTGAGGAGGTTGTTCTCCTTGGCCCCGGTGACCTTCAGCTCACGCTTCTTGTCGTACTTGCGCCGCTTCGTCGGGATGTCGATCTTCCGGCGGCCGGAGAGGTAGTCGCCGGTGAGGGACTCGGTGTTCTTCAGGAGGTCCTCGTAGGAGCCGGAGTGGACGACCACGCCGCCGTGCTCGCCGGCGCCGGGTCCGATGTCGACCACCCAGTCGGCTTCGTGGATGGTGTCCTCGTCGTGCTCCACGACAATCAGGGTGTTGCCGAGGTCGCGCAGCCGGGTGAGCGTTTCGATCAGGCGGCGGTTGTCCCGCTGGTGCAGGCCGATCGAGGGCTCGTCGAGGACGTAGAGCACGCCCACGAGGCCGGAACCGATCTGGGTGGCCAGCCGTATGCGCTGGGCTTCGCCGCCGGACAGGGTCCCGGACGGCCGTTCCAGGTTCAGGTACTCCAGCCCGACGTCGAGCAGGAAGGTCAGGCGGGCCTGGATCTCCTTGAGGACCTGGTGGGCGATCTGGGCCTCGCGGCCGGTGAGCACAAGGGTGTCCAGGAAGTGGGCGCATTCTCGCATCGGCAGGGCGGCGACCTCGGCAATGGACTTGCCGTTGATCAGCACGGAGAGCGATGCCGGGTTCAGCCGGGCACCGTTGCAGGCCGGGCACGGGATCTGCCGCATGTACTCCTCGTAGCGGTCCCTGGCCGAATCCGAATCGGTCTCGGTGTGCTTGCGGTGGACGTACTGGATGACGCCCTCGAAGCCCGTGCTGTACTTGCGCTCCCGGCCGAACCGGTTGCGGTACTGCACCACGACCTTGTGGTCTTTGCCGTGCAGGACGGTCTGCCGGACCTCGGCGGACAGCTTCTGCCAGGGGTCCGTCATCGAGAAATCGAGCTCCTGGGCGAGGCCGGCGAGCAGGCGGTTCCAGTACTCCGTCGTCGCGGTGCCCAGGGACCACGGCGCGATCGCCCCTTCCGCGAGGGAAAGCTCCGGGTTCGGAATGATGAGTTCCTCATCGACTTCCAGCTTGGTGCCGATCCCGCTGCACGCCGGGCAGGCGCCGAAGGGGTTGTTGAAGGAAAAGGAACGCGGCTCGATCTCGTCGATGGCCAGCGGATGCTCGTTGGGGCAGGCGAGGTGTTCGGAGAAGGCCCTGGTCCGCTCCGGGTCCGCCGCGTCGAGGTCGACAAATTCGGCCAGGATCCGGCCTTCGGCCAGTCCGAGGGCGGTCTCCACCGAGTCCGTGAGGCGCTGCCGGATGCCGTCCTTGACCACGAGGCGGTCCACGACGACTTCGATGGTGTGCTTGAACTGCTTGCCCAGCTTGGGCGGATCACTGAGCTGGATGAGCTTTTCGTCGACCCGGGCGCGGGAGTAGCCCTTGGCGGTCAGTTCCCGGAACAGGTCCACGAATTCGCCCTTGCGCCCACGGACCACGGGTGCGAGCACCTGGAAGCGGGTGCCGTCCGGGAGTTCCAGCAACTGGTCCACGATCTGCTGCGGGGTCTGCTTCGCCACCGGCTCCCCGCAGATGGGGCAGTACGGGCGGCCGACCCGGGCCCACAGCAGGCGCATGTAGTCGTAGATCTCGGTGATGGTGCCAACGGTGGAACGGGGGTTCTTGCTGGTGGATTTCTGGTCGATGGAGACCGCGGGTGAGAGGCCTTCGATGAAGTCGACGTCGGGTTTGTCGACCTGGCCGAGGAACTGCCGCGCGTAGGCGGACAGCGATTCCACGTAGCGGCGCTGGCCTTCGGCGAAGATCGTGTCGAAGGCGAGGGAGGACTTTCCCGAGCCGGACAGCCCCGTGAAAACGATCATCGCGTCGCGCGGCAGGTCCAGGTCCACGTTGCGCAGGTTGTGTTCGCGCGCGCCCTTGACGATGAGGCGCGACAGGTCGGGACGTTTCAGCTCCGGCCGGGAATCGTCCGCGCGGCCCGGTTTGGCGGAGTTCACGGGAGCTGAGCCCTTCGGAACGGAGGACTGGACTTCAACGGCTGGATCTTCAGCTACAGCTTTAGGCACGCTACCAATGCTAATCGAAAATTTCTTCGAACAACTATTCCCGCCGAAGTCTCCACCGGCCGGATCTGCTAGTCGCGGTCATAGGCGGCGGCAAGCAACTGCACGGCCTCGGCGAAGCTGGCACCCTGGGCATTCGCGGCCGCGGCGAAGGCCGCGGCCGCGGCGGACAATGAGCTCCAGGCCTCGTCCCGGGCGCAGACAACCGTCCCGTTCCGGCCGCGGGTCACCACGACGCCGGCAGCCTCAAGTTCCTTGTAGGCGCGCGCCACGGTGTGCGGTGCGACCCCCAGTTCACCGGCCAGGCTGCGGACCGCCGGCAGCCTGGTGCCCGGCGCCAGTGTCCCGTTGTCGGCACGTTCGATGATGTTCAGGCGGAGCTGTTCGAACAGCGGCACGGAACTGGCCGGGTTGGGCTTCCAGACGCCCGGGAAACGCTCCGTTGAAATCTCGGCGGGGCTCATTGCTCCGGCCCCGTGACGCCCTGCGTTTGTTCGCGGCCGGCGAACTGGGCCTCATACAAAGCGGTGTAGCGCCCGCCCCTGGCCATCAGCTGCTGATGGGTCCCGTGTTCAACGATCCGTCCGTGGTCCATGACAAGAATTAGATCAGCGTCCCGGACCGTGGACAAGCGGTGGGCAATGACGAAGCTTGTGTGACCTTCCCGCAGCCGTTTCATCGCCTTGCGGATCTGCACCTCGGTGCGGCTGTCCACCGAGCTCGTGGCCTCGTCCAGCACCAGGATGCTGCGTCCGGCCAGCTCGGCCCGGGCGATGGAGATGAGCTGGCGCTGGCCGCGGCTCAGCGAGTCGCCGTCGTTGCCGAGCATGGTGGCATAGCCGGCCGGGAGGGACCGGACGAACTGGTCCACATGGCTGGCCCGGGCCGCGGCGACGATCTCGGCGTCGGAGGCGCCGGGCCGTCCGTACTCGATGTTGTCCCGGATGGTGCCGGTGAACAGCCACGCATCCTGCAGCACGGTACCGAAGCGGCTCCTCAGTTCATCCCGGGGCAGCTCCGCGATGTCCGTCCCGTCGACGGTGATCCGGCCGGAGTCCAGTTCGTAGAAGCGCATCAGCAGGTTGACGACCGTCGTCTTGCCTGCGCCGGTGTGGCCGACGATCGCCACGGTCTGCCCCGGTTCCACGGCGAAGGAGAGGTTCTCGACCGCCGGGGAACCCGGGCCGTAGCTGAACGTGACGTGTTCGAAGACGACGTGCCCCGCCACTACCGGCTGCGTCGCGGCGGCGCTGTCCTCCCCCGGGGTCAGGGACGGTTCCCGGGAGCTGTGGCGCGCCGTGTTCCGGACCGGGGCCGGGGACGGCTTCGGGACCGGGCGTCGCCCCGGGGCCGTGGCCGGGGTCTCCGGCGGAATCTCCGGCGCATCCAGGAAGAAAAAGACGCGCTCGGCCGAGGCCAGGCATGACTGCACCAGGGTCAGCATGCCGCCGATCTGGCCCATCGGCTGGCTGAAGAGCCGGCTGAACTGGAAGAACGCCTGCAGGCCGCCAATGGTCATGGCACCCGTCGTGACCTGGAGCGCACCCACCACGGCGACGGCGATGTAGTTGAGGTTGGAAACGAAGACCATAAGCGGCTGCACGGCGCCGGACACATACTGGGCGCGGGCGCTGGCACGGGTGAGCTTGGCGTTGCTTGCCCTGAAACTGGCGGCCGATGCTTCCTGCCTGCCGAAGGCCTTGATCACCTCGTGTCCGGTGAAGAATTCCTCCAGCTGGGAGTGCAGCTCGCCCGTGCTGCTCCACTGCTCGGTGAAGTGGGCCTGCGAGCTGCGTGCCACCAGCACGGTGGCCAGGGTCGAGAGCGGCACGGACAGCAGGGCGATCAGCGCCAGGAGCGGCGAGAGCAACAGCATCATGGCCAGCGCTCCGAGGAGCATCAGGACGGACATGATGAGCTGGTTGAGCAGTTGGTTCAGCGCCTGCGAGATGTTGTCGACGTCGTTGGTGGCCCTGCTGAGGACCTCCCCGCGGTGCTGTTCGTCAAAATGGCTGGACGGCAGCACGTGCAGTTTCTCCTCGACCGAGGCGCGGAGCCCGTAGCCGATGCGCTGCACCGCCGTGGCTGTCAGCGAGCCCTGGATCCAGCTGAAGACCGAGGCCCCGAGATACATGACGGAGACCCCCAGCAGCAGGGCGGCCAGCTTCTCCTCGTCGAAGAAGTCCCCCACCACAGCGGCGACCACGACGTCGGTGGCGTCGCCCAGCACTTTGGGCGCCCCCACGTTGAGTGCCGCGAAGGCACAGGTCGCCGCGATGACGCCAAGCATCCGCCACTTCGAGGGCCTCAGCAGCCCCAGCAGCCGGACGGCGGCCCGCCACCGGGATGGGCCGCCGTCCCGGGACCGAGTCACGGCGTCTCCTCCAGGACGAGCTGGGAGGCCGCGATCTCCTGGTAGCTCCGCGAGGACTCCATAAGCTGCTGGTGGGTGCCCTGCGCGACCAACCGGCCGCCTTCGAGCACCAGGATGAGGCCGGCGTCCACGATGGTGGCCACCCGCTCGGCCACGATCAGCACGGTGGCGGAGCGCAGCAGCGGTTCGATGGCCGCACGGAGCCTCAAGTCCGTGCCGTAGTCAAGGGCGGAGAAACTGTCGTCGAAGAGGTAGACCGGGGCAGCCCGGAGCAGGGCCCGGGCAATGCACAGCCGCTGCCGCTGGCCGCCGGAGAAGTTGGTGCCGCCCTCGCTCACGGCGGAGCCAAGCCCGCGGGGCAACCCGCGGACGAAGTTCCCGGCCTGCGCCGTCCCGAGCACCTGCCAGAGCTCCTCGTCGCTTGCCTCGGCGGAACCCATGCGCAGGTTGTCCGCGATCGTCCCGGAGAACAGGTAGGACTGCTGCGGGACCATGGAAATAAGGCCGCGGAGGGTCCCGAGCGGCAGCCCGCGGATATTGCGGCCGCCGATGCGGATCTCCCCGCCGGTGGCGTCCAGGAAGCGCGGGATCAGGTTAAGCAGGGTCGTCTTGCCGCTGCCGGTGGCACCGATCACCGCAGTTGTGGTCCCGGGCACCGCCGTGAAGCTGATGCCGTCGAGCACCGGTGCCTCGGCGCCGGGGTAGGCGAAGGTCACCCCGCGGAACTCGACGCTGATGCCTGTATTCCCGGTGTTGGCTGTGTTGTGGGTGGGCGCGTTGCCTGCAAACGCCGGGCCGCCTGACGCCCGGGTGCTGCCTGCCGCCGGTGCCGGTGCCGGTGCCGGGTCCGCGATCGCGGGAACGGTGTCCAGCACCGCCTGGATCCGTTCGGCACAGACGGCCGCACGAGGGGCAGTCGTGAACACGTACATGGCCATCATGATGGCAATCAGGATCTGCAGGATGTAGGCGATGAAGGCGGTCAGCGCGCCCAGCCGCATCTCGCCGGCCTGGATCCGGTGGCCGCCGAACCAGACCACGGCCACGGAGGAGAGGTTGACCACAAGCATGATCATCGGCATCATGCCGGCGACGAGCAGCGCGGAGTGCAGGTTGTTCCGGGTGAGGTCCTTGTTGGCCCCGTCGAAGCGGCGGATTTCGTGCCCCTGCCGGACGAAACCGCGGATGACGTTGGCGCCGATGATCTGCTCGCGCAGCACCCGGCTGATCCGGTCGATCAGTTCCTGGCCCTCCCGGTACAGGGGGATCAGCCGGCGCACGATGGCCGCCATGATGAGGGCAAGCACCGGAATCACCGCCATCACGATGCCGGACAGTGCGACGTCCTGGTGTATCGCCAGGGCGATGCCGCCGAGGAAGATGGCTGGCGCCGCCACCAGCATGGTGAAGACGAGGACCGCGAGGTTCTGGATCTGGGTGACGTCGTTGGTGGCCCGGGTGACGAGGCTGGGCGCGCCGAACGCCCCGACTTCCTGCGAGGACATCGACTGCACCTTTGCAAAAAGTTCCTCGCGCAACTGCCGCCCCACGTCCATCGCCACAACCGCGCCGAGGTAGCCCGCGGCGACGGCAGCCACCACCTGGACGGCGGCGATTCCAGCCATCCAGGCGCCGAGGCGCGGGATCTCCGGGATGTTGCCCCCGACGATGCCCTCATCGATGACGGCGGCGTTCAGGGTGGGCAGAAGCAGGTTCGCGGTGGTCTGGACAAGCTGCAGGAGGACGATCGCGAGCACGGTCGCCTTGTGGGCGGATAACAGCCGCCGCATCAGTCCGATCAGCACTGGATTAACACCGAACCTCCATCGCTGGATCCGGGCCCGGATCAGTCCCGCTTGCGGGCCACGGCAAAGGTCCGCCGGAACGGGAAGACCGTTCCGTGCGGGCCGGCCGGGTAGGCCTCAGCGAGCAGTGCCGAGTACTCGGCCTCGAATTCCCGGGCTTCCTCGGCGGAAAGCGCGGCGAGGACGGGCCGGAGCCCGGTGCCCCGGACCCACTCCAGCACGGGGTCCGCACCCGGGAGGAGCTGGAAATAGGTGGTCTCCCAGGCATCGGCGTCGCACCCGGCGTCGAGCATGATCCCGAGGTATTCGGAACCGTCCCCCACCACGTCGTCGTGGCGCAGGACGCCGGCGAGCCGGCCCGCCCAGGCCTCGGACTCGGCCAGTTGCCGCATCAGAGTGTGCGAGGGAGACGTGAAGTTGCCCGGTACCTGCAGTGCGAACCACGCCCCGGGCTTAAGCGCGTCAAGCCAGCGCGGCAGCAGTTCACGGTGGCCGGGGACCCATTGCAGGGCCGCGTTCGTGACCACCACATCGGTCAGCGGTGACGGGCTCCAGCCGGCGATGTCGGCCAGTTGGAAGGAAAGATTGGCGGCCCTGGCGGCATGGTCCCGGGCCTTGGCGAGCATCTCCGGAGACGAGTCCAGGCCCAGGACTTCCGCCTTGGGCCAGCGCTCGGCGAGGGTTGCCGTCAGGTTGCCGGGGCCGCAGCCGAGGTCGACGACGTGCTTCGGGGCCTCGGCGTGGACCCGGGCCGTCAGGTCGAAGTAGGGCCTGTCCCGGTAGCCCCCGAACTGCACGTATTTGGCCGGATCCCATTTCATGTTTTCCTCCAGTCTCCGGCAGCGGCGCCCATCCCGAAGCGTAACCCCGGCCCGGGCCGCGGGCCAAGGAGCCACGCAAACAACGGGCGTGCTCCGGGGGTGCAGGCGGACACCCGGCCCGGGCCGCGGGCACTAAGCTGGAAGGCAATGAAACTCGTTGATCAGCTCCCCGCCCCGGCCGCCCGAGTCCCCGGCAGGACGGGCCTTGATCCGGACGAGCTGTACACGCGCTTTGTCGAATGGACCGAAACCCGCGGCCTGGCCCTCTACGCTGCCCAGGACGAAGCGATCATGGAGCTTGCCTCCGGAGCCAACGTCATCCTGGCGACACCCACCGGGTCCGGCAAATCGCTGGTCGCAATCGGCCTGCACTTCCAGGCCATGGCCCGCGGGCAGCGCAGCTACTACACCGCGCCGATCAAGGCCCTCGTCTCGGAGAAATTCTTTGCCCTGTGCGAGATCTTCGGAGCCGGGAACGTCGGCATGATCACGGGCGACTCCGGCGTCAACCAGGACGCGCCGATCATCTGCTGCACCGCCGAAATCCTGGCCAACATCGCCCTGCGCGAGGGGGCGGCGGCCGGGCTCGGCGCCGTCATCATGGACGAGTTCCACTTCTACTCCGACCCGCAGCGTGGCTGGGCGTGGCAGGTCCCGCTGCTGGAACTCCCGCAGGCCCAGTTCCTCCTGATGTCCGCCACGCTCGGGGACGTCAGCCGCTTCGAGGCGGGGATCAGCGCGCTGACCGGACGCCCGACGACGACGGTCAGTTCCGCCGAGCGGCCCATTCCGCTGCATTACTACTACGAGCAGACGCCCGTCCACGAGACCCTGGAGGAGCTGCTCGCCACCAGGCAGGTCCCCGTCTACGTGGTGCACTTCAGCCAGGCCGAGGCGATTGAACGCGCCCAGAACCTGATGAGCATCAATGTCTGCACCCGCGAGGAAAAGGACAGGATCGGCGAGCTGATCGCCGGCTTCCGCTTCGCGGCCGGCTTCGGCAAGACCCTCAACCGGCTGGTGCGGCACGGCATCGGTGTGCACCACGCCGGGATGCTGCCGAAATACCGGCGCCTCGTCGAGCAGCTGGCCCAGGCCGGCCTGCTCAAGGTCATCTGCGGCACCGACACCCTCGGGGTGGGCATCAACGTTCCCATCCGCACGGTGCTGCTCACCGCGCTCAGCAAGTACGACGGCGTCCGCACCCGGCTGCTGAACTCCCGCGAGTTCCACCAGATCGCCGGCCGGGCCGGCCGGGCCGGCTATGACACGGCCGGAACCGTGGTGGTCCAGGCCCCGGAGCACGTCACCGAGAATGTCAAAGCGATGGCCAAGGCCACGGCGAAGTTCGGCGACGACCAGAAAAAGCTGCGCCAGGTGGTCAGGAAGAAGCCGCCCGAGGGCTTCGTGTCATGGGGCGAGCCGACGTACAAGCGGCTGGTCGAATCCGTCCCGGATCCGCTGACCTCCAGCTTCACCGTCACCCACGCGATGCTGATGAACCTGATGGAACGCCCCGGCGATCCGTTCAAGGCCACCCGGCGGCTGCTCACCGAAAACCACGAGCCGCGCTCCTCGCAGCTGCGGCTGATGAAGAAGGCCCTCGGCATCTACCGGGAGCTGCTGGCGGCCGGCGTCGTCGAGCGCATCCCGCTTCAGGAACAGGGCGCGGACGGCCGCACCGTCCGGCTCACCGTGCACCTGCAGGCCAACTTCGCCCTGAACCAGCCGCTGTCCCCCTTCGCCCTCGCGGCGCTGGAGCTGCTGGACCCGGAGTCGCCGTCGTACGCCCTCGACGTCGTGTCCGTGATCGAGTCGACGCTGGAGAAGCCGCGTCAGATCCTCTCCGCGCAGCAGAAGAAGGCCCGCGGCGAGGCGATCGCCGCGCTGAAGGCCGACGGGATCGACTACGACCAGCGCATGGCCATGCTCGAGGAAGTCAGCTATCCCCAGCCGCTCGCGGAGATCCTCGGCGAGGCGTTCGACGTCTACCGGCGGGCCGCGCCGTGGATCGGCGACTTCGAACTCGCGCCCAAGTCCATCGTCCGGGACATGTACGAACGCGCCATGAACTTCGGCGAGTTTGTCCAGTTCTACGGCCTGGCCCGCTCCGAAGGCATCGTGCTGCGTTACCTCGCGGATGGCTTCAAGGCGCTGCGCCAGACCGTCCCGCAGGACGCCCTCCGCGAAGACCTCGAAGACCTTATTGCCTGGCTCGGGGAACTCGTCCGCCAGGTCGACTCCAGCCTGCTGGACGAGTGGGAGGAACTCACCTCCGGTGCCGCGCCGACGCCGCACGACGCACCCCCTCCCCCGCCGCCGTCGTTGACCTCCAACACCCGGGCCTTCCGGGTGATGGTGCGCAACGAGATGTTCCGCCGGGTGGAGCTGTTCGCCGAGGAGGCCGCCACGGAGCTCGGCGAGCTCGACGGCGGTGCCGGCTGGGACGCCGAGCGCTGGGAAGACGCGCTGGATGACTACTTCGACGAACACCAGGATATCGGCACCGGCCCGGACGCGCGCGGTCCGGGCCTGCTGATCATCACCGAGGAGCCCGGGGCGTGGAAGGTCCGGCAGATCTTCGATGATCCCGCCGGCAACCACGACTGGGGCATCTCGGCCGAGGTGGACCTGGCAGCCTCCGACGAGACCGGCACCGCCGTCGTCCGGGTGACCGACGTTAACCGGCTCTAGGCGCCAGTAAACTCGAACAATGAGTGTAATCCGGCCCGCGACGGCAAAAGATGTCCCCGCCATCCTGCAGATGATCCATGACCTGGCCATCTATGAGAAGGAACCCGACGCCGTCCGCAACACCCCGGCAATGCTGGCCGGGGTGTTGTTCGGCGAGAACCCCCGGGTGTTCGCCACGATGGCCGAAAACGGCTCCGGCGACGTCGAGGGCTTCGCCCTCTGGTTCCTGAACTACTCCACGTGGGAAGGCGTCCACGGCATCTACCTCGAGGATCTCTACGTCCGGCCCGATTGCCGCGGCCAAGGCCACGCCACAGCCCTGCTGCGGTACCTGGCCGCGACCGCCGTCGAACGCGGCTATGCGCGCGTCGAGTGGAGCGTGCTGGACTGGAACGAGCCCGCCATCAGCTTCTACCGGAATCTCGGCGCGGCCCCGATGCAGGAATGGTCCACCTTCCGGCTCACCGGCGACGCGCTGGAAGCCTTGGGCAACACCCACGAGAGCACCCACGAGGCCCGGGCCCGTGGCTGAGCCGGCGATGGCAGGCCTGGCCGCCGCCGACCGGCGCCAGGCAGCGGGCACCATTGCCCACACCGTCAGGGCCCGGCACGAATACCGCGGAATGCGCACGGCCGAGCACTACTTCGACGTGCCGCTGGACCACTTCGGCGACGACGGTGCCGGACCGGGCGGCCGGACCATCACCGTCTTCGCCCGCGAATACGTCTCCACGGACCACAGCGAGGACGACGCGGCTCGGCTTCCCTGGCTGCTGTACCTGCAGGGCGGCCCCGGCGGACGGGGCAACAGGTTCCCGACCCTCGGCGGCTGGAGCAAGGCCGCGGCGAAGGACTTCCGGATCCTCATGCTGGACCAGCGCGGCACCGGCCTGTCCTCCCCGATTGACCGAAAAACGCTGCCCCTGCAAGGGGACGACGCCGCCCAGGCAGACTACCTGTCCCATTTCCGGGCCGACTCCATCGTTGCCGATGCCGAGGCGATCCGCGCGGCGCTCGGCTCCGGGCCCTGGACCGTCTACGGGCAGAGCTACGGCGGATTCTGCGCGCTCAGCTACCTCTCCTTCGCGCCCGGGGGGCTGCGCGGGGTGCTGGTCACCGGCGGCCTCGCCCCACTGGCGGGACCGGCGGACCGGGTCTACCGGGCCACCTTCCAGCGCGTCGCCGCGCGCAACGCCGAGTACTTCGGCTGGTATCCGGAGGACCGCGCCACGGTCACCCGGATCGCGGGGCACCTCCGGGACACCGAGGAGTTCCTGCCCGACGGCGGCCGCCTCACCGTCGAGCGGTTCCAGATGGTCGGCTCGTTCCTGGGCGGCAACACCCGGGTCGACGGCCTGCACCATCTGCTGGAGGACGCCTTCGTCAGCACCCCCGACGGCGACCGCCTCTCGGACGCCTTCCTGGAGCAGGTCCGCGGCATCGTGTCCCGCTCCGCCAACCCCCTGTACGCCGTTATGCATGAATCCATCTACGGCCAGGGCGACGCCACGGACTGGGCAGCCTGGCGGGTCCTGCAGGAGTTCCCCGAGTTCCGCCCCGACGCCGCCGAGCCGCTGCTCACCGGCGAGATGGTCTACCCCTGGTATTTCGAGCAGGACGCGGCGCTCCGTCCGCTGCGCAACGTGGCGCGGCTGCTGGCCGCGAAGTGCGACTGGAAGCCGCTCTACGATCAGGGCAGGCTGGCCCTCAACACCGTACCCGTGGCGGCCGCCGTGTACCGCGATGACATCTATGTGGACCGGGACCTCTCACTGGAAACCGCCGCCGCAGTCCGGGGCCTGCAGGTCTGGGAGTCCGCGGACTTCCACCATGACGGCATCGCGGACGACGGCGAAGCGATCTTCGGCCGGCTGCTGCGGATGGCCCGTTCGGCCCGGGACGCAGGGCTGTTCACACCCTAGGAGTCCTTGGACCGGACGACGAGGACAGGGCAGGGTGCGTGGCTGATCACCTGGCTGGAGACGGAGCCCAGGTGCAGGCCGGGGAATCCGCCGTGGCCGCGGGAGCCGACGACGACGAGGTCCGCGCCCTGGGCTGCGTCCAGGATGGCTGATGCCGGTGAATCGCTGTGCACGACCTGCCCGGTGGCCGCCACGCCCTCGGCTGCAGCGGTCTTCAGGGCGTCAGCCTGCAGGGTCTCCGCGATGCGTTGCGGGGAATCCTCTGCCGCGATTTCGCCGGCGGCCGTTTCCAGCACGGCCGGATACCAGGCCAGCGGCGGTTTGCTCCATGCCGTGACCAGGAGAATCCGGCCGTTGCGCTGCCGGGCCTCGTCCACGGCCCAGCCGAGTGCATTTTGGGAATTCCCGGAACCGTCAAAACCAACCACAATCATGAATGGGCTGTTACTGGTCATTTGTCTTTCCTTTCACTGGCCTCAATGTGCATCCTAGTCCGCACGACCTGAACATCGGACCGGAGGCGGCATTCCGGCCTCAGGATGCCCCGCGCAGCGGTACCACCATCACGGGGACGCCGGAGAACTCCAGAACCCGCAGCGTGTGGCTTCCGATATAGGGCGTCGCGTTGCCGGGGCGGTCCACCAGGGCGACGACGATCAGGGTCGCCTTGATCTCACGGGCCTCTGCCAGGATTTCGGCTGCCACCCGGCCGGAGCGCCGGCTGAACGAGACCTCCACCCCGGCCGCCGTTCCCAGCGCGGCCACATGGCTGAGCGCCGCTTCGGCAGCCAGCTCGGCATGTCTCGCCAACACGGCCGGCTCTATGCTGTCGGGATGCCGGTCAAGCGCCCCGGGCTCCCGGACCGTCACGACCCGCAGGCTGGCGCCGAGCCGGCGCGCATAGTCGACCGCCACTTCGGCTGCCCTGAACGCGGCCCGGGAGTCGTTCACCGCCACCAGGACCACGTCGCTCATGAGCCCCCCTTCCTATTAGGATCCTGCGCCGGTCTCTCCGTCTTTCCCAGGTTCCGGTCAGCGGCCCAGCGCAGACGCAGGCTTTCTTCAAGTTCCTGCGCGTCAAGCTGCCGCCGGATAGCCAGCAGTTCATTTTCCAGCCTGGGAATCCAGCGGTTTTCAACCGCCCGCTGCCGGGTCCGGGTCGCAGCAAGTTCGGCAACCAGCAGCAGTTCCGCCCGCTGGACGGCGGCATACCGTACTCCGGCTTCGAGGGCGCTGCGATGAACGGCAGCCGTGAAGGACAGGGCCGAGCTTCCGCCTGTCCGGGGTGCCGCCGGGAGGCTGCAGCGGGGATCCTCCGGATACAGCACACCCATCGCGCTGCCCCAGCGCAGCTGGACCCCGGCGGGCTCCGACGGGACAGCTGCCTCTAGGTGACCGCTGCCATCCAGCGCGGCAGAGCGGCGCAGCCAGAGCGCAGCTTCCCGGGCTGCGTCTTCCCACTCGGCCCGGCTCAGTTCCGCGCGAAGCTGAAGCCGTTCCAGCTCGTCCGCCAGGATGTGCTGCTTGCGGTCCAGCAGGCGGGCGCCGTGCCGGGCTGTCGTCAGCCGACGCTCGACCCGGACCTTGCCTGCCCGCCCCAGGCTGCTCATGGCCGGTCATCGCTCTGGGGAAGGTAGCGTTCCAGGAACGCAGTGGACAGCATGGTCAGCTCCTGTTCCGGCAGCGCAGCCAGCGCTGCCCAGGCCCGGCCCAGGGTATCGTCCAAGGATCGGATTTCGTCGCGTCCCTGGTTGAAGAGCCCGGTCTCCACCAGCGTCCGGTACCTGATGTAGCTGCGGTCGGTTTCGCTGAGTGCCGCCGCGCCCACCAGCTCGGCCAGTTCGGCGGCCTGGCGGGCGCGGGCCATGGCGGCCAGCACCTGGGCGGCGACATCAAGGTGGTCCTCGCGCGTCCGGTTCTTCCCCGCGCCGCTGCGCATCAGCCGCGACAGCGAGGCCAGGACGTCCACCGGCGGGTAGATGCCGCGGGCGTCTATTTCGGGTGCCAGGACAATCTGGCCCTCGGTGATGTAACCGGTCAGGTCGGGGACCGGGTGGGTGATGTCGCCGGCCGGCATCGTCAGCACCGGAATGATCGTTACCGAGCCATCACGGCCCTTGACCCGCCCGCAGCGCTCGTAGAGGGTGGCGAGGTCGCTGTACAGATACCCCGGGTAGCCCCGGCGTGCCGGGATTTCCCGCCGGGCCGCGGATACCTCGCGGACCGCTTCAGCGTAACTGGTCATGTCCGACATGATCACCAGGACGTCGTGGCCCTCGGTGTAGGCGAGGTGTTCGGCGATGGTCAGCGCGATCCGCGGCGTGAGGATGCGTTCAATCACCGGATCGTCGGCGGCGTTGAGGAGGAGAACCAGCTCTCCCCCGGCGGAACGTTCTTCAAGGCGGTCCCGGACATAGGCGATGTCCGCATGCGTCAACCCCATGGCCGCGAACACCACCCGGAATGAGTGGCCGCCGGAGGTCGCCTGTGCCGCGATCTGGGTCGCCAGGGTCAGGTGCGGGAGTCCCGGTACGGAAAAGATGGGGAGTTTTTGTCCCCTGACCAGGGTGGTCAGGCCATCGATGACCGAGATGCCGGTCAGGACCGGTTCCTGCGGGGGTTCCCGGTAGACCGGGTTCAGGGGCCAGCCGCTGACCGGAAGGGTCGCCGTGCCCGTCACCGGCGGGCCGCCGTCGAGCGGTTCCCCGCGTCCGTTGCAGACCCGTCCGAGCCATTCCGTCCCGACCTGAATGTGCAGCGGACGGCCCCCGAAGCGGATCCGGATCCCGTCCAGGGACATACCATCGGTGCTTTCGAGCACCTGCAGGGTGGCGAGGTCCTGGTCCACTTCCAGGACGAGGCCATGGCGCCGCTCGCCGCCGTCCATGTCGATGGTGGCAAACTCATCCCAGCCCACGCCGTCGATCCCGCCCGCAATGAGCAGCGGCCCGCGGAGCTCCCGCACATCTCCGTGGGAGATCTGCGCGGCGAAGCCGAGCGACAGCGGCACCGGTCCGGCGCTGCCGGGCTCCGTGACTCTTGTTTCGTTCATTGCAGGGCCTCCAATGCCGTGAGTACCTCGCCGCTGCGGGCTTTGACAGCCGCCGCGTCCGAGGACCCCGTTTCTTCACGGGCCCGAAGGACCGGACCAAAGTCGCTTTGCTCGATGGTGGTGGCTGCCACGCCGCGTTCCACAAGTCCCTGGCAGGCGTCGACGACGTCGAGCACGAGGTCCAGCAAGGCGGCACCTTTTTCCGCGGAACAGAAGCCGTCGTTGGCGCTCAGCGCGTTCTGCATCAGCACACCGTCCCGCAGCAGGCGGCCGCCCAGCAGCACCATCCGTTCGTGGCCCGGCAACGATGAGGTCCCGATGATTTCCGCCAGTTCGGCCAGCCGGTCCGCCTCGGCCAGCAGGGCGGCGGCCCGGGCCCGGCGGGCGGCCCAGCCAGGATTCCCGTTGGCCGCATGCCAGCTGCCGAGGGCTTCCGCATCGCGGGCAAAAGAGCCGGTCCAGCTCACGGCGGGATAATGCCGGGAGTAGGCCAGATCCCGGTCCAGTGTCCACAGGGACCGGACAAAGCGCTGGGAGTCCGTAGTGACCGGTTCCGTCATGTCACCGCCGGGCGGGGAAACAGCCCCGATCACCGTCACGGAGGCAGTCTTCCCGCCGAGCGTCGTGACCCGGCCGGCCCGCTCGTAGAACGAGGCCAGTTCGGACGCGAGGTTGGCAGGGTAGCCCTCCTCAGCGGGGAGGTCCCCGTTGCGGTTGGCGAATTCACGCAGCGCTTCTGCCCAGCGGGAGGTCGAGTCCGCGATCACGACGACGTCGTAACCCATGTCACGGTAATATTCCGCCACCGTGATCCCGGTGAAGATGCTCGCCTCACGCGCCATCATGGGCATATTTGAGGTGTTGGCGATGATGACGGTGCGGTCGATCAGCTTCCCGCCGGTGCGTCCGTCCTCAAGCTGGGAGAGCCCGTCGAGGACGTCGGCCATTTCGTTGCCCCGTTCCCCGCAGCCCACATAGACGATGACGTCGGCATCGCTCCACTTGGCGATCTGCTGCAGCATCATCGTCTTGCCAGTTCCGAATCCTCCCGGAACCGCCGCGGCAGCCCCGCGCGCCACCGGGAACATCAGGTCCAGGACCCGCTGGCCGGTGTGCAGCGGCACGGTGCCGCTGTGCCTGGACCGGAATGGCCGCGCCCGGCGCACCGGACAGCGTTCGGAGAGCGCCACCTCGTGGCCGTCAATCACGGCTACCGTATCGAGCACGTGGACCCGGCTCTCGGCTGCCAGCCAGCTCAGCTCACCGGACACGCCCGCCGGCACCAGGACCCGGTGCCCCACCGACCCGGAATCCGGCACGGTGCCCAGGATCTCGCCGGCGGAAACCTTGGTACCGGCCACGGCCGCGGGCTTGAAGGTCCATTCGCGGGCCAGTACGGTGGGGTCTTCCGCGGAGCCTGACCGCTCGGGCGTCAGCCACATCGGCGCCGACGACAGCGGGCGCATGAGCCCGTCAAAGACGTGCCCCAGCAGGCCCGGACCCAACAGCCCGGACAGCTCACCGCCGGTAGGGACAGCGGCATCGCCGGCTTTCACCCCGCCGGTATATTCGTAGGCCTGCAGCGTTGCCCGTGTCCCGGCGATGGACACGGTCTCCGCGCTGATGCGCCGGGGGCCGACGGCGATCAGCTCAAGCATGGACAGCCCTTCCGCGCCCTCAATCTCGACCAGGGGCCCGCTGACCCGCACGACGGTGCCGTCCCGCCGGTCTGCTACCGGGTCCATAGCTCACGCACCCCGGGGATGGAGTCCAGGGTCAGCTCCGCCAGGGCAGGAAGGGAAAGATCCAGGCGGCGTGAGCCGGCCTCGGCGACGACGCCGCCCTCCGGGCTCTCGGACACGCTGGCGTCCGGCCCGAGCAGCTCCCTGCACTGCTCCGTCAGCCGTGCCATCAGCTCCGCGTACCGGGGGTCTGACTTGAGTCCGGCCGCGGCCTCCCGCACCCTGCGGTGGAGTTCCAGCCGCAGGGAGCTGCGCTGTGCCAGGACCAGCTCGTGTGCCTGGCGGCGCGCCCGCGCCGAGCGCAGTGCGGCTTCGGCGCGGGCGGCGGTCTCCCCTTCCGTGGCTGCGGCGGCGAGGATGCCTGCGGCTTCGGCCCGGGCGGCATCCAACAAGGCGGCCGCCTGCCTGCCGGCGTCGTCGCGGAGCTCAGTGGCCTGCTTTTCGGCCGCAGCCCGGAGTGCCTGGCGCACCGGCCCCAAGGCGGCGTCGGCTTCCGGTGCGAGGCCGGTCATGCGGGAAGCACCACGGTCATGGGCGAGCGGGGATCGGCCATGACCGGCTCCAGCGTGTGTGCGGAACGGGGCGTGAGGATGACGATTGCCGTGGTCGTGGGCAGTGCCGTCCAGGCGCGGAGGATTTCCTCATCGGTGGAGCCTGGGAAGACGCTGACGCCGGCGAGCCGGAACCCGTCCAGGAGGGCCTGGTCGCCGATCGCGGCAATGGTTCCGGACATCGTTCCGGCTCCCCCGCTCATGCCTTGCCGATGAGGATGATGGCGATGATGAGGCCGTAGATGGCGATCCCTTCCGCCAGCCCGACCACAACCATCGCCCGGCCGAAGATTTCCGGGCGCTCGCTCATCGCCGCGAGGGCAGCCGATCCGGTGTAGGCAACGGCAAACGCCGCACCGATCGAGGACCCGGCCACGGCGATGGCAGCCGCGATCAGCGCTGAGCCGCCAGCACCCGCCGGCGCATCGGTGGCTGCCGCGGCGAGGGCCGGAGCCACTCCGCCCGAGGCGGCCGCGGGCGCTGCACTCAGCGCGCCGGCCAGTAACGCCAGGGATCCGACCATCACGGCGACATTGAGGGCTGCCAGGATCTTGAAGGCAGACTTCCGCCAGCGTCGGACCAGGAGGATGGCCCCTGTTGCAGCGATGAGGAAAACAGGAACGGTGCCGAACCAGAGGTTCACGGTAGTTGCCTTTCAGCCGGTATGCCGGAGGGGACAATCGCAGGATCGGTGCCGGGGGCTCCGGCGGCGGTGAGCTCCGGTGACCACGGCCTGAACGGGCGGCCCTCGGACTGGAAAATTCGTGAAAACAGTTCGTAGTATTCAAGCCGCAGGGCCTGGATTCCTGCCACCAGCGCTTCGAGCGCGAAGGTCACGGCATTGCCCGCTATGAACAGCAGGACCGCCGCGGCGGCGCGCCAATCCGGCGCCCACAACGCCGTCGTCCCGTTCCAGACCACCATCAGCAGCGCGGCGTGGGTCAGGCCGAAGGCAGCGAGGCGGGCAAAGGAGACCAGGTTCGAGCCCAGGCGGATCACGGTGTCAACGAGTTCGATGACGGCCTGGAAGGCTGCGGTGGCGCCTCCGCCGGCTTCCGCGAAGAGGCCGATGAAGATGAAGACCAGCGCGCCGAGCGCTACGACGGCTGCCGCCGCCGTCAGGAGCCCGGTGCCGGTGGCGAGTCCCCAGACCAGGAGCCCCACGGCGAGGAACAACAGGGAGCCAGCGACGCCGGAGCGGGCATACAGGGCATATCCCCAGCCGCCCTCCCTGACCCGGTTGATGGTGCCGATGGCATAGGCGCCGGCAAGCAGGAAAGCTCCGACCCCCAGTCCGGCCACCAGGAGCGGAACCGGATTCGCCAGGGGCTCAAGCCACAGCACCGGCACCAGGCCGGTGGGGCCGAAGGCCTCCCCGTACAGCGCTCCGAAGGCCATGGCGGCCAGGCCGGCTCCGCTCACGAAAAGCCAGGTTCTCTGCAGTTTGGCCAGTTTTTTGATGCGTCCCCCGCGGAGCAGGAGGCCTGCGGCCAGCAGGATCGCTCCGTGTCCGACGTCGCCGAACATCATCCCGAACATCAGGACGTAGGCGATGCCGGCGAGTCGGGAGGGATCCAGGTCCTCGTAGGGAACGGTTCCGTAGGTGTCCACGAGCGTCCGGGAGACGCGTGGGCGGGCGCCGCCGCCGAGCATCGTGGGCGGTTGGATCCACCTCGGCCGGGGCAGCGGGACGACCGCCGCCCCGAGCGGGGCGAGCGCTGCTGCCAGCGCCGGAATCCCGTGCCGGGGCATCCACCCCACCAGGGCCGCTGACGGCCCGGAGACGACAGCGGCCGCCGCCGCCTTGTCCAGTTCCTCGGCGCCGTTGCCCGGGGCGTACGGGAGGTCCAGCTCGACGAGGGCGCTTCGTGCCACTTCCATGAGCATGCGGCGCCGGTCCTGCTCGGGCACCACCAAGGCCACCCGTTGCATCCGGACGGGAGCCAGGGATTCACGCCGCTTCATCGAGCACCTCGCTTGACCCGGCGCCTGCGGCAGCGGCAGCCAGCGCCGCCCGGACCCGCCACGCATCGATGGACAGGACCGCGATGGCGCCCAGCACAACATCCGGCCCGGGCAGGGAACCGCGGAGCAGCCTGAACCCGTCTTTCTCCACCGCGGCGCATGCCCGGGCCTCCGCACGCCACAGCTCCTGCGGGGACGCAATACCAAGGAGCACCGTCCGCAGCGACGGCGGAAGCGCGGAAGAGAACGCGGCGATGCTGCTCGCGGCTTCCCACGATCGGCCGATGACTGGTTCCAGCAGGTGAACGACCGGCGGCGCCGGCGTCACGCCGTCGACGGTCAGGATCCGGGCCGCCGTAAGGACGCACACCGCACCGCACCACGGCCGCGCCGGGGCTGCGGCAGCAGCCAGCCGGCGCGCCCAGGCAACGGTCAGTGCGTCCCGCAACGGGCCAACGCCGGCGGCGCCGGCGTCGCCCCAGGCCGTAGCGCGCAGGATCGCGCCGAGTTCTTCGCTCGATCCGGCCGAGCGCACGCGGGGCCATGCGGTCGCCAGGGCACCCAGCTGATAGGGCTCGGGGGCCTTCGCCCCGCCGGCGAGCTGGCGGGCCAGGGCCATGATGTTCTCGATTTCAAAAATCCCCGCGGCCGCCCGCGCAAGGGCGGTGCCCGAGGCCGGAAGCCACCCGGCCAGCACGCGCAGTTGCCACAGGACCGTCTCCTGCAGGGCGCGTTCGGCGGCCGCCAGCCCTGGCGCCCCGCTGAGCCGTTCCGCATAGCTTGATTCCCGCAGCGAGGACAGCGCACGGTCCAGGGTCGGTTGGGCCGCCATCCCACGGCTGGTACCGGCACCGACGCGGCGCTGGGCCATGGACCGGGCCCGCACCGAGGCAGCCACCCAGTCCGCTTTCATTCCTGGCCGGCGCTCTGCGGAGCCAGCAGCGTGTCGATGACCCTGCCGACGACGCCCGGAATAAGCGCCAGGCCGGACTCTTCCAGCGCCGCGGCCTCACGGCGTGCCTGTTCCAGCAGTTGGGTGTCCCGCTCCGAGGCGGCCTGTTCGACCCGGGCGGCGGCCTTTGCGCGCTCGGCACCCGCTTCAAGCCGGGCCGCGGAGACGATCGCGGCCGCTTGCGCGCGGGCCCGGGCCACTTCCCGTTCCGCGCCCAGGCGCGCCTCCTCAACGAGTGCGGCGCACGATGCGACGTCGCCGGCCAGTGCGGCGAATACCGGCACCAACTCCGCAGCCGGACCCTGGTCATCGGTAGCCGGCACGCCGGCCGGCCCCGCCGGTCCCGGAGCGCCGACGGGCCTGAACCGG
This sequence comes from Arthrobacter sp. PAMC25564, assembly GCF_004798705.1. Lineage (NCBI taxonomy): Bacteria > Bacillati > Actinomycetota > Actinomycetes > Micrococcales > Micrococcaceae > Arthrobacter > Arthrobacter sp. PAMC25564. The sequence continues at coordinate 2,827,575 of NZ_CP039290.1, forward strand.
TCCAGGATACTCAATCGCGCCATCGCCCCTCCTCGGAATGTCCTCCGAGCCACAGTCTAGGCCAGCAGGTCCTTGATTGGCCGGGGCTTGGCCGGGTCTCCTGCTACTCGGCGTCGCTCAGGCTCTTGCGGGAGTCCTCTTCCAGCCGTGCGTCCAGCTTGGACTTCGTGGCCCTGGAGCTGATCAGGCTGGCGATGACGGCCACGATGATGGTGCCGATGATCACGCCGAGGGAGACGTAGGTGGGGATCTCGGGAGCCCACTCGATGTGCCGGCCGCCGTTGATGAAGGGAAGTTCGTTGACGTGCATGGCGTGCAGGACCAGCTTGACGCCGATGAACGCCAGGATGACGGACAGCGCGTGCTTGAGGTAGATCAGCCGGTTCATCAGCCCGCCCAGCAGGAAGTAGAGCTGGCGCAGGCCCATCAGGGCGAAGATGTTGGCGGTGAAGACGATAAAGGCACTCTGGGTCAGGCCGAAGATGGCAGGGATGGAATCCACCGCGAACAGCAGGTCCGTCATGCCTATGGTCACGAAGACGATCAGCATCGGAGTGAAGACCTTCTTGCCGCCCACCACGGTGCGCAGTTTGCCCTCGTCGAACGTCTCGGACATCGGCAGGATCTTGCGGATCCGGGCGATGAGCGGGCTTTCCTTGTCTTCCTCATCCTCACCCTCGTCCTGTGCCTGCTTCCAGGCCGCCCAGAGCAGGAAGGCGCCGAAGATGTAGAAGACCCAGCTGAACTGTTCGATCACGATCGCACCGAGCAGGATGAAGATGCCGCGGAGGATCAGCGCGATGATGATGCCCACCATAAGCACCTCCTGCTGGTACTTACGCGGGACCGAGAAGCGGGCCATGATGATGATGAACACGAACAGGTTGTCGATGCTGAGGCTGTATTCCGTCACCCAGCCGGCGATGAACTGGCTGCCGTATTCCGGGCCGGTGAAGGCGAACATGGCGCCGGCGAAGACCAGAGCCAGGACCACGTAGAAGGTGACCCACAGCCCGGCCTCCTTCATGGAGGGCTCGTGCGGGCGTTTAACGACCAGCAGCAGGTCAATGGCCAGGATGATGCCGAGGGCCACAAATGAGCCGATCTCGAACCAAAGCGGAAGTTGGGGCACGGAGGCACCTTTCGCAGGGTACAGCTAAGCCGTGTAAGTCTCTCCGGCTGCTCTGCATGTCCGGTACCGCGTACCTGGTTCTGCCTGGCTGCCCGCTACGCCCGGCAAGGCATCTGTGCCGTGCGTGTTGACGATCGTAGCGCTTGGGATACTCCCCTACGTTTGAACAACTTTACCCTAGGCGTGCCCGGCGGACTGCATCTGGCGCAGCTCCTTCTTGAGCTCCCCCACCTCGTCACGTAGCCGTGCGGCCAGTTCGAACTGGAGTTCCCCGGCAGCGGCGTGCATCTGTTCCGTCAGCTGTTCGATCAGCCCCACAAGGTCCTCGGCCGGGGCCGCGGCGAGCCCGTCGGCGCGGATCGTCGACGCACCCTTGCCCTTCCCGCGGTTCCTGCCCGCGGCGGCCAGGAGTTCGCGGGTGTCCGCGTCCTCCTTGGCCAGCTGGTCCGTGATGTCGGCGATCTTCTTCCGCAGCGGCTGCGGGTCGATGCCGTGTTCGGTGTTGTACGCCACCTGGATGGCGCGGCGGCGGTTGGTCTCGTCGATGGCGTGGGCCATCGAATCGGTGATGCGGTCCGCATACATGTGGACCTGCCCGGAGACGTTGCGGGCGGCACGGCCGATCGTCTGGATCAAGGAGGTGGACGAGCGGAGGAAGCCTTCCTTGTCCGCGTCCAGGATGCTCACCAGCGACACCTCGGGCAGGTCCAGTCCTTCACGCAGCAGGTTGATGCCCACCAGGACGTCGAAGACGCCCATCCGGAGTTCGCGGAGCAGCTCCACCCGGCGGAGGGTGTCCACGTCCGAGTGCAGGTACTCCACCTTGACGCCGTGGCCCAGCAGGTAGTCGGTGAGGTCCTCGGCCATCCGCTTGGTCAGGGTGGTGACCAGGACGCGTTCGTTCTTCGCGGTGCGGGTCCGGATTTCACCGAGCAGGTCATCGATCTGGCCCTTGGTGGGCTTGACGATGACTTCGGGATCGATCAGACCGGTGGGCCGGATGATCTGCTGGACGAAGCCGTCCGCCTTGCCGAGCTCGTACTTACCCGGGGTCGCGGACAGGTACACGGTCTGGCCCACGCGCTCCAGGAACTCGTCCCATTTCAGCGGCCGGTTGTCCATCGCGGAGGGCAGCCGGAATCCGTGGTCCACCAGCGTGCGCTTGCGGGACATGTCGCCCTCGTACATGGCGCCGATCTGCGGCACGGTGACGTGGGACTCGTCGATCACGAGGAGGAAGTCGTCCGGGAAGTAGTCGATGAGGCAGTGCGGCGCGGTGCCGCCGTCGCGGCCGTCAATGTGCCGGGAGTAGTTTTCGATGCCGTTGCAGAAGCCCATCTGCTGCATCATTTCCAGGTCATAGGTGGTGCGCATCCTCAACCGCTGTGCCTCCACGAGCTTGTTCTGGCTCTCCAGGACCGCCAGCCGCGCTGCCAGCTCGTCTTCGATCCTTGTGATGGCCCGGGCCATGCGCTCGGGCCCGGCCACGTAGTGCGAGGCCGGGAAAACGTACATTTCCTCCTCGTCCCGGATCACTTCACCGGTCAGGGGATGGAGGGTATGGATGTTCTCGATCTCGTCCCCGAAGAACTCGATCCGGAGGGCCAGTTCCTCGTACATCGGAATGATTTCCACGGTGTCGCCGCGGACCCGGAACGTGCCGCGGTGGAAGTCCATGTCATTGCGGGTGTACTGCATGGCGACGAACTTGCGGAGCAGCTCGTCGCGGTTCATTTCCGCCCCTTTGCGGAGCGTCACCATTCCGGCGATGTACTCTTCCGGCGTGCCGAGACCGTAGATGCAGGAGACCGTGGCCACGACGATCACGTCGCGGCGGGTCAGCAGGGCGTTCGTGGCGGAGTGGCGGAGCCGCTCCACTTCCTCATTGACGGAGGAGTCCTTCTCGATGAAGGTGTCGGTCTGCGGGACGTAGGCTTCGGGCTGGTAGTAGTCGTAGTAGGAGACGAAGTACTCCACCGCGTTGTTGGGCATCAGTTCGCGGAATTCGTTGGCAAGCTGGGCGGCGAGGGTCTTGTTCTGCACCATCACCAGGGTGGGTCGCTGGACCTGTTCGATCAGCCATGCCGTCGTCGCACTCTTACCGGTACCGGTGGCACCGAGCAGCACCACGTCCTTCTCACCGTTGTTGATGCGCTCGGTGAGTTCGGCGATCGCGGCCGGTTGGTCGCCCGCCGGTTTGAACTCGCTGATGACCTCGAAGGGCGCCACGACGCGGTTGATTTCCTGCGCAAGACTCATGTATCTAATCTACCGCCGCCCGCCGCCCGCCACCCCTGATTCAGCTTTCGGCAGTACCGGGCGGCTGCGGGCCAGCGCGGCTCAGGCGTACGACGGCGGCTGCCAGCCGGTGCGCTGCGCCCAGGCGTCCATCCGGGGGGCGGCGTATCCGCTGAGCCAGCCCTCCTTGTCCGCCGCGTAGCCCGCGGTGGACTTGTCCACGCCATGGAGCCCGGCGACCCGGCACTTCTCGACGAGGTAGTCGGCCCGGGCATCCGCGTCGTCGCGCAGCCAGTCGCGGAAGCAGAGCGCGAACCGCCAGCCCGGGGATCCCACGGCCCGGACATGGAGGTTCACCGCCCGCCCGGGGTCCGCGTTGCCGTGCAGGCGCTTGGGCCAGTCCGCCGGGTCGGGGTGGGACGCCTTGGGGTTGTCGGCATTGATGCCGGGCCAGCCGGGGAAGCCCGCGTCGGCCAGCAACGGTGCGATCCTGTCCGCGGCGGCCATGTCCACGACGCCGAGCTGGAGGTCGAGCACGTCCTTCGCGGCGAGTCCGGGGACGGCGGTGGAACCGACATGGTCCAGGGCCAGGATGTCCTGCGCTGCGGCCGCCCGCAGGCGCGCCATGAGCCGGGCGGCCTGCGCGGGCCACTCCGGGTTGGCGGGCGTCAGCACCGGGCCGCCGGTCCGCGGTGCGAGGCGGTGCCTGGCCAGGTTCTCCGCGAACGGGGCCAGCCGGAACTTCCAGAGCCGGTCCACGGCGTCCCGCAGTTCCTCCTTGGAACCGGAGTTGTCCAGGACGACGTCGGCCGCTGCCAGGCGGTCCTCCCTGGTGGCCTGGGAAGCCATCCGGGCCCGGGCGTCCGCCTCCGTCATGTGCCGGTGCTGCACCATCCGCTGCACCCGGACCGCATCCGGCGCGTCCACCACCACCACGAGGTGGAAGTTGGCGCCCTGGCCTGTCTCGACCAGCAGCGGGATGTCCTGAACCACCACGGCGCCCTTCGGTGCGCCGTCGGCCAGGGCGCCCGCGCGCTCCCGGACGAGGGGATGGATGATGCCGTTCAGCACCGCCAGGCGTTCCGGGTTGCCGAAGACCAGGGCGCCGAGCTTCGGCCGGTCCAGGCCGCCGTCGGGCATCAGGACGGCGTTGCTGAAGGCCTCCACGACCTTGGCGAGTCCGGGCGTTCCGGGCTCCACGACCTCCCTGGCCAGCGCGTCGGCGTCGACGAGCACCGCGCCGAGCTCGCGCAGCCGTGAGGCCACCACTGACTTCCCTGAGGCGATGCCGCCGGTCAACCCGATCTTCAACACCCCACCAGACTAAACTGATCCGGTGGCAGAAGACGCGGTTTCCCCCGAGAGCAGGGCCACCGTGTACACCACGCTCGCCGCCGGACCGGAGTTCCGGCACGAGATCGAGGTCAAGAGGTCCCGGTTCATCACCGTCCTCGCCCGCACCGGCAACGAGGACAGCGCCCGGTCCGTGGTCGCCGGGCTGCGCAAGGAATTCCACGACGCGCGGCACCACTGCTCCGCCTTCGTGCTCGGGCCCGACCGCGGCGTCCAGCGCTCCAATGACGACGGCGAGCCGTCCGGGACCGCCGGCATCCCGATGCTCGAGGCCCTGCTGAGACGCGAAACAGGTCCCGGGGTGACGGACCTCAGCGACCTCACCGCCGTCGTCGTCCGCTACTTCGGCGGGATCCTGCTCGGCGCCGGCGGGCTGGTACGCGCCTATTCCGAGTCGGTGTCCGGCGCCCTGGACCGTGCACCCCTCGTGCAACGCCGCCGCTTGCGGATCTGCTCGGTGGCGGTGGCGCATGCGGCGGCGGGCCGGCTGGAGAATGACCTCCGCGCCGCCGGCTTTGTCATGGCCGGAACGAGTTATGAGCCGCAAGCCACTGTCCTCCGGCTTGCCCTCCCGGACGGCCCGGCGGGATTGGCCAGGGCGGCGGAGCGCCTTGCGGCGTTGTCGGCCGGGAGCGCCACGTTGCTGCCCGGAGACACGGAGTGGATCGATGTGCCGCTCAACTGATCGGCCCGTCCCGGCGGGACACCCCACGTAACATCGCCGGTCCGGTCCGGGCCCGGGACGCCGCGTTGGGCCGATCTGACGGCGTCATTGTGCCGTCCCAGCACAGCACCGGCGGAGGCATGCCGCATGGCACGTCCCGACTCGAGATTAGCTGAATTTTCGCCGAAATAAACCCCCGGCCCTTCTTTCCCGGCCACCATCGGTCTATCGTTTCGAGTGAGCAGACCCCTCCGTGAATAGCCGTTTCGGACGGGGCGGGGTCGTGTTCCGGCGCTGCACCAGGCTATGGATCACCCTTCCTTACCCTGGACCGCAGCGATTGGGGTAGGCGCGGGGGGTGCCCACATCTGATCACCGCTCCCTCAACACGGCTGGGGCCGTGCATCCAAAAAGGACAGGGCGCGGAGGTTCCCAGACGTTGGGACCAACAACCGCAGACAGACTACGGAGCAGGAACCCGCTGCTGCGCACGCGAGGTGAAAGAAAGTCCGCGTGTGCTCAAAAGAACTGGTTCCGATCGTGATCCTGCATGCCTGGATCTGCCTGTGCATCCATCAGGAAAGAATCACAAGCGAGGCAAAACTCATGAAGAAGTCAATTCGACTGCTCGGTTCCACTCTGCTGGTCACCGGCATGGCCATCGGCGGGTCCGCCTTGTCTGCGGGAGCAGCCTCAGCAGACACCGGGCTCAAGTCCGTGACGGTCACCGCCAACACCTCCTGGAACAACAACCGGCAGAACAACAACGAACGCTGGGATCGCCGCGATTCCAGGAATGGCCACTGGGACCAGTGGCACCGCTGGCACAGCAATAGCGACGGCTGGGGTTGGTGGCGCGACGACAACGGCAACCGGCGGTCCGACAACGACCACGGCGGCTGGTGGCACGGCGACGACGGCAAGTGGCACTCCTGGAGCCGGTAGACGTCCTGATACAAAAAGGTGGCCGCCCCCTAGGGGACGGCCACCTTCAGCGTACTAAGCGCCTTCGCTCACGGAGCGGGCTCCGGGAGGAGATCGGGCAATTAGTTGCCGGTCAGCTTCTCGCGCAGTGCTGCAAGAGCCTCGTCCGAAGCAAGCGTGCCTGCCCCGGCTTCGGTCGCAGCCGGCTCGGAGGAGTAGCTGGTGGTGCCGGAATCGCTCTCGCCGGACGTTGCAGCGGCAGCGTCGTCGGCAGCGTGCTGGACAACCTGCTTCTTGTGGGCTTCCCAGCGGGTCTGGGCATCAGCGTACTGCTGCTCCCAGGCGGCGCGCTGCGTCTCGTAGCCTTCAAGCCACTCGTTGGACTCCGGGTCGAAGCCCTCCGGGTACTTGTAGTTGCCCTCTTCGTCGTACTCAGCGGCCATGCCGTAGAGAGCCGGATCGAATTCGGTGGACTCGGCGTCGACACCCTCGTTGGCCTGCTTGAGGGAGAGGGAGATGCGGCGGCGCTCGAGGTCGATGTCGATGACCTTGACGAACAGCTCGTCACCAACGGAGACAACCTGCTCGGCCAGCTCAACGTGGCGCACGGCGAGCTCGGAGATGTGGACCAGGCCTTCGATGCCGTCTTCAACGCGGACGAACGCGCCGAACGGAACCAGCTTGGTGACCTTACCCGGTACAACCTGCCCGAGGGCGTGGGTGCGGGCGAAGGTCTGCCACGGATCTTCCTGCGTAGCCTTGAGCGACAGGGAAACACGCTCGCGGTCCAGGTCGACCTCGAGAACCTCGACGGTGACTTCCTGGCCGACTTCGACAACCTCGGACGGGTGGTCGATGTGCTTCCAGGACAGCTCGGAAACGTGAACCAGGCCGTCTACGCCGCCCAGGTCCACGAAGGCACCGAAGTTGACGATGGAGGAAACGACGCCGGGACGGACCTGGCCCTTTTCCAGCTTGTTGAGGAACGTGGAGCGGACCTCGGACTGGGTCTGCTCGAGCCAGGCACGGCGGGACAGCACAACGTTGTTGCGGTTCTTGTCCAGCTCGATGATTTTGGCTTCGATCTTCTGACCGATGTACGGAGCAAGGTCGCGCACACGGCGCATCTCGACGAGGGATGCGGGCAGGAAGCCGCGCAGACCGATGTCGAGGATAAGACCACCCTTGACAACCTCGATGACGGTACCGGTAACGACACCGTCTTCTTCCTTGACCTTCTCGATGTCGCCCCAGGCACGCTCGTACTGAGCGCGCTTCTTGGAGAGGATCAGGCGGCCTTCTTTGTCTTCCTTGGTGAGCACCAGGGCTTCGACGAGATCGCCGACGGAGACAACGTCTCCGGGATCAACATCGTGCTTGATGGAAAGCTCACGGGAGGGGATGACACCTTCGGTCTTGTAACCGATGTCGAGCAGGACTTCGTCGCGGTCGACCTTGACGACGGTACCTTCGACGAGATCTCCGTCGTTGAAGTACTTGATGGTGGCGTCGACAGCTGCGAGGAAGTCCTCAGCGGTACCGATGTCGTTAATCGCGACTACGGGGGTACCGGGCTTCTCGGTGGAGGTGATGGTCATGTAGTAGGGGCTCCGTTGTGGATAGAAAGTCGGTCAGGAAAACCGCTTCGCCCGCATTATGGAATGCAGGCGAAGAACACGGCATATCAAATGGCGATCGGCCAGGTCATCCTGGTTTGTGGATTATTTAGGGATTACAGATACGCGCACGTGGTACACGCCCGTTCATTCTAGTCGTATTGCGCAACGCCGGTCAAAGCGCCGGGTGTCAACCCCGGCGTCGGCGGGAGGCCAAAGGCGGGGTCAGGGGGCGGGATCAGGGGGCGCCGCCGGTGGCCTGCCGTCAGAAGTGCGTCAGGCAGTGTGGCGCGCGTTCGACGGCGAACATCAGCCGCGCCTTCAGCGCCGCTCCGGGGGCGTGTTCCGTGATCTTCCCGGCGGTCGTGAGCGTGACGGGGCAGACGGCGCCGAGGTAGATGGAGCCGAGGGCGGCGACGCCGAGGGTCAGTTCCGGGGCCGCGCCGGCGGGTGCGGCGGAAACGCTGGCCTCTCCCCCCTTTGCCTCAAGGAGGAAGGTGCCGGCCGCGAACCCGAGCCCGTCGGCCACCGAAAGGACCAGCGAGCCGTCGGTGGAGTAGCGGCGCGATTCGAGCGCCGTGGCGGTGTCCAGGATCCGGAGCCAGAGCATGTCCCGATGGTCCGAGGAGTCGATGCAGCGGGGATCATCGAGGGCCCATGCCAGCGGGTCATCCACCGGTGCATCCTGCCAGCTGACGCGTTGGACCAGGTCGATGCTGCCGAGGAACTGCCACAGCGCCAGGTAGGCGTCGCCGTCCGCGGCCACGAGGTCGACAATTTCCATGGTGTGCGGCTTGGTGTCCCAGCCGGCGAATTTATAGGAGACGTAGCCGTCCACCCCGCCGTCGGCGTCGTAGTGCAGGGCGCACCTGATCCCCTCGTCCTCGGCTCCGTCCCTGCCGAGGGAGCCCGAACTCCGCTGCCGGTACGCCTCCTGGCGCACGATGGAGCCTGGCGTGACCCGGTGGAGGCGTTCGAACACCTGCGGGGCCAGTTCCAGGAGGACCTTCCGGTCCGCGATCTCCACGGTGCCCCGGTCCTCGTGGCGCAACCGGAACCGTGGCCCCGTGTCCACGTTGATGCTGCGCTCAAAGGTTGCGACGCCGAAGCCGAAGCGGCCGTAGATCGATGCCTCCGAAGCGGTCAGGGCCGCCACGGCCAGGCCGGCGTCCTTTGTGGCGGCGAGGTCTTCGGTCATCATGCGGCGCAGCAGCCCCTGCCGCCGGTGCGTTCCGCGGACGGTCACGGCGGTGACCAAGTGCGCCTCGAGCTGCCGGCCGTAGCCGATGTTGAGGTGTTTGCGCAGGGACGCGAAGGTGGCGACCGGAACGTCCGCGGCCAGGGAATGCGGCGCCGCGTCTCCGGCCTGATAGACGCCGGTCAGCTCGCCGTCGTCGGCACGGTAGTTCGCGAGCACCTTGTCCACGAACCCGTCATTACGGCGGGTGTCGTGGAATCCGAATCCGACCGCCCGGACCCACGCGGCGCAACCGGCGTAGGCCGCAGTGCCCTTTTCGGCCGCGCTGAACCGGCGGATCTCATACTTGTCTGCCACGTCGTCCTCCCCGGCGATGCCGTGCAAATTGTGGGCGCGGGCCCGCTAGTGCCCTGCCTCGTACCAGCTGGAGCCGATGCCGATCTGGACGTCCAGCGGAACGGTCAGCCGGGCGGCCGAGCCCATCTGCTCCGTCACAAGCTTCTCCACGGCCTCACGTTCGCCGGGGGCCACTTCGAGGACCAGTTCATCATGGACCTGCAGCAGCATGCGCGATTTCAGGCCCTGTTCCGCCAGCGCACCGGAGACGCCCAGCATGGCGCGTTTGATGATGTCCGCGGCCGAACCCTGGATCGGCGAGTTCAGCGCGACCCGCTCGGCGATTTCGCGCAGCTGGCGGTCCGTGCTGGTCAGGTCCGGGAGGTAACGGCGCCGTCCCTCGATGGTGGCCGTGTAGCCGTCGATCCTGGCCTGGTCCACCACGCCGCGGAGGTAGTCGCGGACCGCACCGAAGCGTTCGAAGTACTCCTTCATGAGGGTCCGGGCCTCATCGACGGAGATTTCGAGCTGCTTGGACAGGCCGAAGGAGGTCAGCCCGTACGCCAGGCCGTAGGACATGGCCTTGACCTTGGAGCGCATGGCGCTGGTGACCTCGGCGGGCGGCACGCCGAAGATGTGCGAACCGACGAAGCGGTGCAGGTCCTCACCTTCCTGGTAGGCCTGGATCAGGCCGGGATCGCCGGAGAGGTGCGCCATGATCCTCATTTCAATCTGCGAGTAGTCCGCGGACAGCAGGCAGTCGAAGCCCTCGCTGACGACGAAGATGCTGCGGACGCGCCGGCCTTCCTCGCTGCGGACCGGGATGTTCTGCAGGTTCGGGTTGTTGGAGGAAATCCGGCCGGTGGCGGCCACGTTCTGGGCGTAGGTGGTGTGGATCCGGCCGTCCTCGGCCACCGCCTTCTTCAGCGATTCCACCATCTGCCGGAGCTTGGAGGATTCCCGGTGGGCCATGAGCTGGACCAGGAACTCGTGACCGGTCTTCTCCAGCAGGTTCTTCAGCGAGGCGGCGTCCGTGGTGTAGCCGGACTTGATCTTCTTGGTCTTGGGCAGCCCCAGTTCCTCGAACAGGACCGTCTGCAGCTGCTTGGGCGAGCCGAGGTTCACTTCGTGCCCGATCGCGGCGAAGGCGAGTTCCTGGGCGTTGTCGACCACCTTGGCAAGGTCCGCCAACTGGTCGTTCATCCGCTCCATGGAAACCGCGATGCCGGTGAGTTCCATCCGGGCCAGGACCCGGCTCACCGGCAGTTCAAGGCTGGTCAGCAGTTCCTGGGCTTTCCGGGTCTTCAGTTCCGTTTCGAAGTGCTGGCTCAGTGCCAGCACGACGGCGGCCTGCTGGACGAGCGCTCCGGCCGCGGCGGCGTCGTCCTCCCCGGCAAACGCCAGCTCGAGCTGGCCGGTCTTGGCGGCGGCCGAGGAAATGTTGAGTTTGAGGTGGTGCTGGGCCAGTTCGGCAAGCTCGTAGCTGCGGCGGTCCGGTTGGATCAGGTAGCCGGAGATGGACGTGTCATCGACGACGCCGTCCAGGCCGAGGCCGCGTGCCGTGAAGGCCTTCAACGCGTCCTTGAAGCCGTGCGTGACCTTGGCGGCGCGGGGGTCCAACAGCCAGCCGGCCAGCACCGCGTCGGCCTCGGCGTCGAGGGCGGTGAGGTCGATGTAGGCTGCGGCGTCGTTGCGGAGCACCGCGATGGCGGCGGCGTCGTCCACGACCCGGCCCGGAACGAATTCGATGGCGAGGGCGGTGCGGTGGCCCTTGCCGGCGTCGAAGAAGGCCTTGAGCTCCGCAGCCCCGGTGAGGGTGGAGAATTCCGGAACCGCGATACTGTCCGGTTCGCTGTCGCCGCTGGTGTCGTTGCCGTAGAGCGCGAAGAGCCGGGTGCGCAGTGTCTTGAATTCCAGCCGGTCGAAGATTTCCTCGATGGCGTCGTGGTCCGGGCGGGGCTCCTCCAGATCGTTGAGCGTGACGGGCAGTTCGAGGTCCGTCAGGAGCCGGTTCAGCCGGCGGTTCCGCTTGACGGACTCAATGTGCTCGCGAAGGGAGTCGCCGACCTTGCCGCCGATCGAGTCGAGGTTTTCCAGGATGCCTTCCAGGCCGCCGTAGAGGTTGATCCATTTGGCAGCCGTTTTGGGTCCGACGCCGGGCACCCCGGGGAGGTTGTCCGCGGTCTCCCCCACGAGGGCCGCGAGGTCCGAGTACCGCGGCGGTGTGACGAAGTACTTGGTCTCGATGGCCTCGGCGTCCATCCGCGGAATGTTGCTGACACCGGTCTTCGGGTAGAGCACAAAGACGTTGTCCGTGATGAGCTGGAACGTGTCACGGTCGCCGGAGACCAGGAGCACCTCGAAGCCGGCGGCGTCGCCCTGGGCGGCAAGGGTGGCGAGGATGTCGTCCGCCTCGAAGCCGGGCATGCTGATGGTCTTGATGCCCCAGGCCGTCATGACCTTTTCGATCAGCTCGATCTGCCCGCTGAACTCGCGGGGCGTCTCATTCCGACCGCCCTTGTAGCCGTCGTATTCGGCTTTGCGGAAGGTCGTGTCATCGGAGACATCGAAGGCGACGGCGACATGCGTGGGCTTCTGCTCCTTGATCAGGTTGATCAGCATCGAGGTGAAGCCGTGCACGGCATTGGTGTGCTGGCCCGAGGAAGTGGCGAAGTTCTCGGCCGGCAGGGCATAGAAGGCGCGGAAGGCCATGGAGTGGCCGTCAAGGACCATCAGGCGTGGCTGGTCCGTGATGGGGACCACGGGCGCCTCGGTGGCGGATACTTCTGCCACGGCGCGGAGGGGCTTCTTGCGCTCCGCCACAAGAACCGGGGCGCTCCTTGCCGGCTCAGCGGCAGCTGCTGTTTCTGATGCAGTGTCCACTGCGGTTGGGGACGGGGCCGGTTTGGTAGTTTCGCTCACAGGTGCCAGCCTAGTTCCCATGATGGACAATTTCACGCCGGCCCCTTTCACAGCCGAACTGGCGGCCGCCGGGGTTCCGTCGGAACTCCACGATTGGCTCGGCCGGATGGGCGTGGGCGCCCTCGTGGTGAAGATCGGGATCCACTTCCTGGAGATGAGTCCGGAGCGCACGGTGGCAACGATGCCCGTGCAAGGCAACACCCAGGTGGCCGGCATCCTGCATGGCGGCGCGCATGTGGTGCTCGCCGAAACGCTGGGCTCCTTCGCGGCCGGAATGCATGCCGGACCGGGACGGTACGCCCTGGGCATCGAAGTCGGGGCAACACATCACCGCTCGATCGCGAAGGGCACCGTGACCGGAACCTGCACCGCGATCCACCTCGGCCGTACGCTCACGACGCACGAGATCATCATGACGGACGAGCAGGGGCGCCGGCTGTCCACCGCCCGGATCACCAACCTGATCCGGGACAAGGCGGCGTAGGCGCCCGGCGGAAGCGCGGCGTGCGGCGTGCGGCGCCCCAGGGCTTTCGGTCAGCGCCTTCCGTCAGGGCTTTGGGCTGAAGCGGAAGTGCAGCTCAGTAATCCCGCGGCCCATCGTCCGGGAGGAGATCAGCTCCAGTGGCGGGGTCGGAGCCTGGACCGGAAGCACCTGCTTGCCGCTGCCCAGCACCACCGGGATGATCGAGACGATGAGCTCATCCAGCAGGCCGGCGTCCGCGAACTGCGCCGCCAGGACTCCCCCGCCGACGATCCAGACGTTCCGCGCCGCTGCCGCTTCCTTGAGGTCCCCGACGAATTCCCCCACGGGTCCGCGGACGAAGGTGATATCCGCGCCAGGCGGGGCCGGCAGCTCGTGGTGGGTGAAGACCCAGCAGGGCGTTGCGGGGTATGGCCAATTGCCGGGTTCGTGTTCCAACAGCCACGCGTAGGTCTCCCCGCCCATGACGATGCAGCCGACGTCGGCCATGAAGGCGTCGTAGCTCTCCTTGCCGCCCGCGAAACCGTCGAACTCGAGCAGCCACTCGAGCCTGTCATCGGCAGTGGCGATGAACCCGTCCAGGGAGGAGGCCACGAAGTATTGGAGACTCGACATGGCCCCAGCCTAGCCATTCCGGCCCGGGGTTCCCACGCCTATTTGCTGAAGTACGGAATGATCAGGTAGAGCCCGAAGAGGACGGCCATGCCGCACAGGCCGAAACACAGGTAGGCGAGCGGCCGGACCCAGGCCGGGTTGCTTTCCCGGACGTCGCCGGCGATCGCGGTCAGCCGGACGCCGAGCGAGTACAGGACCACAACCGTCACCGCCGATACGAGCGTCGCGCCGGCAACCGTGAGAAGTTCCAACCATTTCATCGCTGGGCATCCTTGTTCTTGCTGGGATCCTTGCCGGGCTTGCCGGCCGACTTCTTCTTGCGGAACTCCACGATCTGGCCCGCTTCCTCGACCTCGACGGCGTTGTGGTGGCCCACATGGGACTTCCGGGAATGCACGAACATGTAGGAGACAGCGGCCGTGCCTGCCACTGCCGCGATGACGACGCCGCCCACTCCGGTGTTGACGAGCAGGGCGGTGAGCGCGCCCACTATCCCGGCGGCCGGAAGAGTGAAGAGCCAGCCGACGGCGATCTTCCCGGCGGTGCCCCAGCGCACCGTGGTTCCCCGGCGCCCCATCCCGGAACCGATGACGGAGCCGGAGGCCACCTGGGTGGTGGACAAGGCAAAGCCCAGGTGTGAGGACGCCAGGATGGCAGAAGCCGTGCTGGCCTCGGCGGCGAAGCCCTGGGCGGGCTTGACCTCGGTGAGGCCTGCCCCCATGGTGCGGATGATCCGCCAGCCACCGGCGTAGGTGCCGATCGCGATGGCGAGGGCGCAGGCGCCGATGACCCACCATTGGGGGCCGGAGCCCGCGGCCTGGCTGCCTGCTGCGATCAGGACGAGCGTGATGATGCCCATGGTCTTCTGCGCGTCGTTGGTGCCGTGGGCAAGGGCCACGAGGCTGGAGGTGAAGATTTGGCCGGTACGGAAGCCGCCGCGCTTCTGGGTGAGCTTGTCGCCGGTTTCCGGGTTGTGCCGGGAGGTCAGGGCGTAAGCCAGCCTGGTGCACAGGTAGGCCACGCCGCCGGCGATGACCGGCGCAAAGACTGCCGGCAGGATGACCTTCTGGAGGACGGACGCGAAATTCACCGAGTCGATGCCGATGCCGGCAATGGCCGCGCCGATCAGGCCGCCGAAAAGGGCGTGCGAGGAACTCGAGGGCAGCCCCTTGAGCCAGGTGATCATGTTCCACAGAATGGCGCCCATCAGGCCCGCAAAGACCAACTCCGGCGAAATGTGGAAGCCGTCACCTTCGCGGATGATGCCGCCGGAGACTGTCTTGGCAACCTCGGTGGAGAGAAACGCCCCCACCAGGTTCAGCACGGCCGCCAGGGCCACCGCGGTCTTCGGTTTGATGGCACCGGTGGCGATGGGCGTGGCCATCGCGTTGGCGGTGTCATGGAATCCATTGGTGAAGTCGAAGAACAGCGCCAGCGCTATGACCAGCGCCACCATTACGGTGATTCCCACCTGTTGCCCAATCTGCAGAGTCGACGGTCAGCAGTTCCACTTCCCCGTTGCCGTCATGCCCCCCAGTGTTCATCTGGTGTTCGGATGAAGTGGCTTGCGGTCTACGGCAATGCAGCTTGAAACCCTATAGATCGTACGCGGGAAAGACGGCGCGGCAAAACAACCGACGGTCCCGCCGGAGATGCGGAATGCCGGGCACTTGTCCGGTGCCCGGCATTCCGTTTTTACGCTTCTTTCACCGCTTCACGGGCGGCGGGGGGGCGCCTCAGGCGGGGATGTGCGCCCGGCGTGCCGGGCTTTCCGCGGCGGGGATGCCCTCGCCGGTCTGGCCGTACAGCCAGTCGTTGTACTGGAAGTCGTTGTCCTTGCGGCTCTTGAACAGGAGGTTCCGCAGGGTCCGGGCCAGGCCGGAGACGTGCCAGGATTCGCCCCAGACGCGGGCGGTGCGCTGGACCCGGGCGGTGCGGCCGGCGCGGCGTGAGTTGAATTCACGGATGGCGTCGTCCCAGGCTGCCGGGTTGACCCCTTCCGCGGTGAAGACCGTGCCGTTGCTGACGTCCTGCAGCGCCGCGGCATCCTCGAGGGCCTGGCAGGCGCCCTGGGCGAGGTACTGCAGCATCGGGTGGGCGGCGTCGCCCATCAGGACCATCCGGCCGGCGACCCAGTTTTCGATCGGGTCGCGGTCGTACATGGGCCAGCGGATGCCGGTGGCCAGGTTCTTCAGTGCGGCCTGGACCTCGGGCACACAGTCCTTGTAGGCTGCCTCGAGTTCATCGACGCCGCCGTACTGTTCCTCACCGCGCTCGAAGGAGGGCGACTTGAACACGGCCACGGTGTTCAGCAGTTCACCCTTGCGCAGCGGGTACTGCACGAGGTGGCAATTCGGTCCGAGGTAGACGATGACGTCTTCCAGGTCGGCCTTCGGCGTGTTTTCGGTGATCGGAACGGTGCCGCGGTAGGCCACGTAGGCCGAGGGGACCGGCTCGTCGCTTGCCACCAGCGGGCGCAAGGTGGACTTCAGTCCGTCGGCGCCGATGACGACGTCGGCTGCGTAGTCCACGCCGGCTGCCGTGTGGGCGACGCCGCGGCCGTTGACGGTTTCCACGCTTTCGACCATAACGTCGTTCACGAGCTTGACGCCCGCAGCCTCACAGCCTTCGAGCAGGACGCGGTGGAGGTCGCTGCGGTGGATCACGACGTACGGTGCGCCGTAGCGTTCCTCGAATTCGTCGCCCAGGGTCTGGCGGGTGAGCTCTTCGCCGGTCACGGCATCGCGGAAGACGAGGTGCTTGGGCTGGACACCGATTTCCAGCGCCTTCTCCAGCAGGCCCCAGCGCCGCAGGACGCGGGAGGCGTTCGGCGCCATCTGCAGGCCCGCTCCGACCTCACCGAATTCGGGGGCCCGTTCCACGAGGGTCACGTTCGCGCCGTTTTCGCGCAGTGCGAGGGCACCGGCCAGTCCGGCCATTCCCCCTCCGATGACCAGGACATCGGTGGCCTTGGCGTGCTCAGACATTGCTAACTCCTTGTGAGGTTGTTGATTTTGACTTAAGGTTGATGCCGACCGCAGCCAGCAGTACCGCCGCGACAGCTGCTGCCGCGGCGAAGGCGAGGAAGTTCGAATTGACGCCCAGCCCGGCGGCCAGCAGGAGGCCTCCGACCTGGGGTGCTGCGACGGCTCCGATGCGGCCTACGCCCAGGGCCCAGCCGAGGGCGGTTCCGCGGAGGTGGCCGGGGTAATGGCTCGCAACGGCGGCGATGATGAGGCACTGCGTGCCGTGGGTGCCGACGCCGGCGAGGACGAGCATTAGGTACACGACGCCGACAGACGGTCCGGTGACGAGGACCACGAGGGCGGCTGCGGCGACGGCCGCCGCGGCGATCGCCGTCCGTACCGGACCGAAGCGGGTGCCGGCCCAGGCCGTGATGACCGAACCGGCCACGGCACCGAGGTTCAGGGCCAGGGCGAAGGTCAGGGCGGAGCCCAGATTGTAGCCTGCCAGCTGCATGAGGTTCGGCAGCCAGGTCCCCAGTCCGTACCAGGCGAACAAAGTGGCCAGCGTTGCCAGCGCGAAGAGCACGCTGATGCCCAGGTAGGGGGCGCGAAGCAGCGAGGAGAAGCCGGCCGGCTCCTTGATCTTCGTGGCGCCGCGGCTCGGGGCGAGTGTCTCGGGGAGGAAGCGCAGGCCCAGCGGGACGACCACGAGCAGGGCGACAACGGCAACGAGGAACATGGCCGGCCAGCCGAACGCGGGGATCAGCGGGATGCCGACGAGGGCCGCAATGGATCCGCCGATCGGGACGCCGGACATCATCAGCGTCGCGATGGTGGACCGCCATTTGGCGGGCACCAGCTCGGCGACAAGGGCGTTGGCTGAGGGCACGAGCCCACCGAGTCCAATCCCGGCGAGAAGGCGCATGGCACCGAAGAACGGCGCGTTCGGGGCGAACGCACAGAGGATCGTGAAGAACGAGAAGACAATGGCGCAGGCAAGGATGGTGCGGCGACGGCCCCAGGAGTCGGCCATCCGGCCGGCAAAGATCGCTCCGATCATCATGCCCAGGAAGGCCATGGATCCGATGGTGCCGGCGGTGGCCTTCGTCAGGCCCCAGCCGGTCTCAGAGATCAGCGACGACTGGACCGTGCCGTAGACGATGAGGTCGTAACCATCGAAAACCACGAGGAGCCAGCAGACAAGGACGGCAAGGGCGGACTGTCGCGAAAAACCGGATCCAGGTCCCTTGCCTGTGGCGGGCCCGGAGGCAAGCGGTGTTAGCTGCTCCGGCGCTGCAGCAGAAGGTTTGTGATTCATCCCACTACTGTCGTCTTCACCGCAGGTGAACCACAATACAATTCTGATGTGCAGAACAAGCCATCAGCCAGGATCTCCCGGAGACCCATCCAGAAGCGGCCCACCTATTCCATCGAAGCAGTGGACAACGCCCTGCAGCTCCTGCAGCTCCTGCGCGACGGCGGCGCCCTGCGGCTCAAGGACGCCGCCGCCGAGCTCGGGGTGGCACCGTCCACCGCGCACCGGCTGCTCGCCATGCTCGTCTACCGGGGCTTCGCCGTCCAGGATGAAACGCGCCGCTACGTTCCGGGCCCCGCAATGGGCGTGGGGCCGGCCGGACTCAGCTGGACCCGGCTGTTGCGCGGCCTCGCACTGCCCCACATGGAACTCCTCTCGGGCCGGCTCAATGAAACGGTCAACCTCATGGTCCGGGTGGGTACGAAAGTCCGGTTTCTGGCGACTGTCGAGGGAGACAATGTGCTCCGCGTGGGCGACCGGCAGGGAACTGTCCTGCCCGCCAACAAGACCTCCGGCGGCAAGGCCATGCTGGCCGACCTGGAACCGCCGATGCTCGAAAAGCTGTTCCGCAGCAACAGTGCTGATACTGGTGCCGATGCTATTCCGGAGGGCGAATACCCGGCATTCCTGCGCGAGCTGGACGCCATCCGCAGCAACGGTTTCGCCGCAAATTTCGAGGGCACCGAGGACGGCGTCAGTGCCCTCGGGATCGCGCTGCGCAACCGGCGCGGACAGGTCGTGGGGGCGCTCAGCGTCGCCACTCCGGCGACCCGCTTCCGCAGCGTTTTCGACGCCGGGCTGGTGGCCGCCATGCGTGAAACCTGCCGCCAGCTGGAGATCGAGATCGCAGCCAATCCCGCGGAGCCGGACTGATCCCGGCCCGGACCCGGGCGGTGATTCTGTTCTGCAGAATATGTTGGATGTCACACACCCGGCTCCGTAGAGTCGGCATACGCCTAAGAACCGTTCTGCAATAACCGAGGAGGTCCACGTGTCCATCAGCGCCGAGAACACCACGCATGAGTCAGTCGCCGCGCAGCACATCGCTGCGGAGCCGACGCCGGAGGAGGCTGCCCAGCTGGAGCAGCTGTACCAGGACTTTGAGTCCGAGAACCTGATCCCGCTGTGGACCGAGATCGCGGACCTGATGCCGATGGTCCCCACGCCCAAAGCCGTTCCGCACGTCTGGCGCTGGAACGATCTGTACCCGCTGGCCGCGCGCGCCGGTGACCTGGTGCCGGTGGGCCGGGGCGGGGAACGCCGTGCGATCGCCCTGGCGAATCCGGGCCTGGGCAAGACCCCGTACGCGACCCCCACGCTGTGGGCCGCGATCCAGTACCTCGGTGCCCGTGAGACCGCCCCGGAGCACCGCCACTCCCAGAACGCGTTCCGCTTCGTCGTCGAGGGCGAGGGCGTCTGGACCGTTGTGAACGGGGATCCGGTGCGGATGTCGCGCGGGGATTTCCTGCTGACCCCGGGCTGGAACTTCCACGGCCACCACAACGACACCGATGAGCCGATGGCGTGGATCGACGGCCTGGACATCCCGTTCGTGCACTACGCCGACGCCGGGTTCTTCGAGTTCGGCACCGAGCGGGTCACCGACGAGGCGACCCCGGACATCTCCCGTTCCGAGCGGCTCTGGGCGCACCCGGGCCTGCGCCCGCTCTCGGGCCTGGATGACACCACGAGCTCCCCCATCGCGGCGTACCGCTGGGAATACACCGACCGGGCCCTGGCCGAGCAGCTGCTGCTCGAGGACGAGGGCCACCCGGCCACGGTGTCCCAGGGCCACGCCGCGGTCCGCTACACCAACCCCACCACGGGCGGGGACGTGATGCCCACCATCCGGGCCGAGTTCCACCGCCTCCGCGCCGGGGCCGGCACCGAGACCGTCCGTGAGGTCGGTTCCAGTGTCTGGCAGGTCTTCGAAGGCACCGGCACGGTGGTCCTGAACGGGGAAACGAAGAACCTGGCCAAGGGTGACCTGTTCGTCGTCCCGTCCTGGGCCGCCTGGTCCCTTCAGGCGGACCTTCAGGCCGGGACGGAATTCGACCTGTTCCGCTTCAGCGACGCCCCCATTTTCGAACGCCTGAACTTCAACCGCACCTACATCGAAGGACGCAACAACAAATGAGACTCCTCACCCTCCGCACCAAGAACGGAACCAAGGCAGTGCGCCAGGACGGGACCACCCTGACCGAGATCGACGGCTTCGCCAACGTCGGGGAACTGCTCAACACCGCCGGCTGGGAGGCCACCGCGAAGGCCGCGGCCGGTGCCACGCACCCGCTTGAGGGCGCGGACCTGGACGCCGTCGTCCCGTTCCCGGGCAAGATCATCTGCGTCGGGCACAACTACCGCAACCACATCAAGGAAATGGGCCGGGAAGTCCCGGAGTACCCCACCCTGTTCGCCAAGTACCAGGAATCCCTGATCGGCCCGAACGATGACCTGGCCCTGCCGCAGGAATCGTCCACGGTCGACTGGGAATCCGAACTCGCCGTCGTGATCGGCAAGAAGGGCCGCCGGATCGCCGAAGCCGACGCCGCGGACCACATCGCCGGCTACGCCGTCCTGAACGACGTGTCCATGCGCGACTACCAGTTCCGCACCATCCAGTGGCTGCAGGGCAAGACCTGGGAGAAGTCCACCCCGTTCGGCCCCGCCCTGGTCACCAAGGACGAATTCAGCGGCGGCCTGATGACCACCGCGGTCGACGGCGAGATCCAGCAGCAGACCCCCACCAACGACGTCGTCTTCACCCCGGAATTCCTGGTCTCCTACATCTCCACCATCATCACCCTGAACCCCGGCGACGTCATCGCCACCGGCACCCCCGGAGGCGTGGGCCACGCCCAGGACCCCAAGCGCTACCTCCAGGAAGGCCAGCTCCTGGTCACCACCATCGAGGGACTGGGCCAGCTGAAGAACCGCGTCGTCAAGGAAGCCTGATGGTTGCACGCCACGACCAGACGACGGACCCCGAACTGCTCGCAGCCCTGCTGCAGGCACGCCGGGGCACCGCGTTCTTCGCCCGCAAGCTCAACGAACTCACCGACGCGGAGCTCGACGGCGATACGCTGCTG
The DNA here is from genome assembly GCF_004798705.1 of Arthrobacter sp. PAMC25564. Lineage (NCBI taxonomy): Bacteria > Bacillati > Actinomycetota > Actinomycetes > Micrococcales > Micrococcaceae > Arthrobacter > Arthrobacter sp. PAMC25564. The sequence continues at coordinate 2,848,424 of NZ_CP039290.1, forward strand.
CCGGGCTGGACCCGCCGCCACATCACCGCGCACATCGGCTACAACGCCCGGGCCATCGCGCGCCTGGTCGAGTGGGCAGCCACCGGGGTGGAAACCCCGATGTACGCGTCCACGGACGTCCGGGACCACGAGATCAACTTCGGCGCCACCCTGTCCCCGATCGCGCTCCGGCACCTCTTCGACCACTCCGCCGTGCACCTGAACGTCGAATGGCGGGACCTGCCCGAGGACGCCTGGCACCACAAAGTGCGCACCATCCAGGGCCGCGAAGTCCCCGCCAGCGAAACCGTCTGGATGCGCAGCCGGGAAGTCTGGATGCACGCCGTGGACCTGGACAACGGCGCGAGGTTTGCCGACATCCCCGCCCCGGTCCTTGAACGCCTGCTCAAAGACATCACCGGCGCCTGGAAAACCCGCCGCACCGACACCGGGCTCGTGGTCAAGGTCACCGGCCAGGATCAGGAACTCACCTTCGGCGACACGACGGCCGAGTCCCCGACAGTGGTCTCCGGCCCGCTTCCCTCGGTCGTCGAATGGGCCGCCGGACGGGGCAACGGCGGCGTAACCGCCGCCGGACCCGCCGCGGACGCGGCCCAGGGTGCGGTTCCGGCAGCACCGAAGTGGATCTAGGCGGACTTTCCTAGGCCAGGCAGCATCCGGGCCGGGTCCCGAGACCGTTCAGGATACAAGGAAAGGCCCCTCATCGAGGGGGCTTTCCTTGTTGGGGCACCGGGTTTCGCGGCCCCGTCCGGCCTTCCGCGCTGGTGGGGGCGCCGGTCAGCCCTGATGCCGGTCAGGGGCCCTTCCGGCGTCGAGAATCCCTGCGATCTTTTCCTCCAGGGCCGCCACGGTCGCTTCGGGCAGAACAATCAGCCCGTCCAGTTCGCGCCGGGCCCGCTTGTAGGCAGTCTGCCGTTCGGCCGGTGTGGCGGCACCGTCGGAGGCGATCCGGAGCAGTTGCCGGGCCGTCGCCAGCCGCTGGCGTTCGGGTCCGGTGAAATTGCTGTCCTTGATCCGTTTGGCCTCCCGCTCGGCCACATCGAACGCCAGTTCGAAGCTGTTCACCGCCGCCCGGTACTCCGCCAGCCGGGCCGCCGACGCGATGTCTCCCGGGGCGGCGGGACGCAGCCCGTCGGCTTCCCGCTTGGCGCGCAGGAACGCAACCGTGAGCGGTTCGCGGACGTCCGTCATGACCGGATAGTCGATGAGTTTTCCCACATCCAGTTCGTAGTCGAGCCAGCGCCGGTTCACGGCATCGTGCGTTGCGATCAGCGCCAGGACCTCGGTCTGGCTCGCCTGCACCGCCTGCGTGGCCTGGTTGCGGAGCTGGTAGAGCTCCACCCGCCGCCGGTGCCGGCGTTCGCTGGCTTTGGACCAGGACCGCGCCCAGCCGCCGATCAGCCCGCTCATGGGGAAGACCAGCCACCAGTAGTGGCTGACAAAACTGAAAAAGGGGTCCACGCGTCCATCGTGCCACCGGCCGGGACGTGCCTCAAGGGAAACCTGGCACATTGCAAGGGGAGCCCCGGCTGTGCGGGGCTCCCCTTGCGTTGCTCAGGGTACTTCGGCGTCAGTCTTCGTCGTGCTTGACCTTGTGCACCCGGGTGACGATGGTGGGGCACGGGACGTTCAGCAGCACGGCATGGGCAGTGGAGCCGAGCACCATCCGGGAGAAGCCTCCCCGCCCGCGGCTGCCGATCACCAGCAGGCGCGCCTCCCGCGCGATGTCGACCAGGGCCTTGGCCGGCTCGGTATCCGTTTCGAGGCGCTGATGGACCACGAGGTCCGGATACTTGTCACCGAGTCCTGCCACCGATTCGGCGAGGACCACACGGTCCTCCTCGACGATGGTCTCGGCCAGCCCGCTCGAAGGCAGCTGATTCTCGACCCACCGGGCCGGGCTCCGGAAGGCAAGGACCACGGTCAGCTCATCGCCGCCACGGTCAGCTTCGGCGGCGGCGAAGGAGACGGCCTGGAGCGACTCCTCGGATCCGTCCACGCCGACGACGACTCCGTGGTCTCCCGTCCCGCGGGTGGTGGGGATGACGGCAACTGGGCTGGCCGAGGAGGAAACGACCTGCAGGGCGCGGTCCGTCATCGGGCCGCCGTCCAGCCAATGCCGGTCATGCGCCCCGACCACCACCATCGAGGCTTCCTTGGACGCTTCCCTGAGGGCGGCACCCGCGCTGCCGTGCCGCAACTGGATATCGACCTCCACACCGGGGACCTGCTCGCTGGCGCTGGCCTGCGCCTTTTGCAGCAGTTCCATCCCTGATTGCCTGATGAGTTCGTGGTATTGGAAGTCCGGGGACATCCAGCGGTCATCCACCGCGTGGATGGCGATGACCGGAACCTTGTGCTGGGAGGCACGCTGGAGGGCCCACGCCAAGGCGGCCTCGCTGCCCGCAGACCCGTTGATACCGACGACGATTGGTTTATTCATTCTGAATCCTGCTCTTCTCCATCGCGTGATCCGTGCATCAGCAGCACAACGGACTGCCGACACTTCAGTCTGGGCCGTCGGCAGGCAGCCGGTTAGGGCCTTAAGCCCCTCAAGCCACCCATCTGCGCGGGTAGCGCCGGCCTAGAAACCGGACGGCTCGGTCTCGAACTCGGGTTCCCGGGGCGGCTCCTCATGATGCACCGGCCGCAGGGCTGCCGTGCGTTCGAGCCAGATCAAGGCATCGTAGCGCTCCCCCATCCGGGTGGGGACGTAGTTCCCGAGTTCCCGCTCCGGCTGATACACCACCCCGATCGCCCGGTGGCCGAGCCAGGTCGAGAGCCATGGGCCGGACCGGTCGTCGCTGAACTCGAGGACCGCGGGCACACCAAGGGCTTCATGCAGGAAGTCCTCGTGGCTGCCCGGACGGGCGGGCGGCACCGGGAGGATCCGCTCCGGACGGCCCCAGGCGTCCGCGGCGATCACCTCGCCGCGGTGGGCGGCGAACCCCACCAGCATCACGCCTTCGCCGGCGTGCCGTTCGCGCAGGAGCTGGCCCACATTCACGAGGCCGTCCTGGGCCATGTCGGTGGCCCGGGCATCCCCGACGTGGGTATTGTGCTCCCAGATGAGACCCTTGGACCCGGCGCCCAGGTGGTGGCTGAGCCGGTCGATGGTGTCCGCCATGTGGTGGTCCCTGATATTCCAGGACTGGCGGTCGCCACGGACCATGACGCGGTAGTAGTGCTCCGCGTTGGCTGCCACCTCGGCATTCTGGACGGTGTCAAAGGCCTCCTCGTCGTGGGCCCCGGGGCTGAACGCCCGGTTCCTGACCTCCGTCAGGAGGCCGACGACGTCGGCCTCGCAGGACTCCGGGACCAGCCGGGTGTTCCAGGCATATTCGTGCGGGTCCTCGTGGTGCGGCAGGAAGCACTGCCAGGCGCGCATGGCCGCCGGGACGGCGTCGGGCTCATGCTGCTCAAGCCAGCCGATGATTTCCCGCAGGGAATCCCACAGCGAATAGACGTCCAGTCCGTAGAAACCGACCCGCCGGGCCATCGGACGGCCGGCGTTCCAGGTGCGCAGCCAGTCCAGGAAGCCCGCCACCTCCTCATTGGCCCACATCCAGGTCGGCCAGCGTTCAAAGCCGGCGAGCAGGGCGTGGACACCCTGGTCCTGGCTGCCTTGGCCGCGGACCCAGCGGTTGATGCGCCAGCAGTCCGGCCAGTCCCCCTCGACTCCGATCCAGTTGTAGCCCTGCTCCTCGATGAGCCGCCGGCTGAGCGTGGCCCGCCAGGTATAGAACTCGTGGGTCCCGTGGGAGGCCTCACCCATCGCGACGAAGCGGCAGTCCGCGGCACGCCGCACGAGCCCGTCCAGGTCCCGGTCGGTCTTCAGGGGCCGGGCGAGGGCGTGGATCTCCTGCAGCACGGAGGTTTTCGTGACCGCCCCGGGCTTCATCGCGGATCCCCGATGGAGATGGTCTCCAGGTGCTCGGGCACTCTGGCCCGCCAGCCGAGTTCCCGTTTGATCCGGATCCGGAGGGCGTCCGAGGCTTCCGGCTCGCCATGCGTGATGTAGGTCATGCGGGGCTCTTTCTCTGCGGCTTTCAGCCAGGCGATGACACCGTCGGCGTCGGCGTGGGCGGACAGGCTTTCCATCTGGACCACTTCGGCGCGGATCCTGACATCCTCGCCGTAGATGCGGAGCTCGCGCCCGCCGGCTGCAAGGCTCGCGCCGCGGGTTCCCCCGGCCTGGTAGCCGCTGAGGATGATGGCGTTCTTCGGATCCGGGCCGTACGCGGCGATGTGGTGCAGGATCCTGCCGCCGGTGAGCATGCCGCTGGCCGAAATGATGATCATCGGACCGCCCCGGAGATTCAGGAGCTTGGACTCATCCACCGTGCGCGTGAGTTTGGCCAGCTTGTACATGTTCTCGTATTCATCCCGTTTGAGGTGGTGTTCCTCGGGGTGCCGCTGGTACATCCCGGAGGCATCGATGGCCATGGGGCTGTTCAGGTAAACCGGGATGTCCGGGATTGCATTCTTCCTCCGGAGCCTGGACAGATACAGCAGCAGCGTCTCGGCCCTGCCGACGGCGAACGCGGCGAACATGATGACTCCGCCCCGCTTCGCGACCCGGTTGATGATTTCGCCCAGCTGCTGCTCCGGGTCCTCGGTGGAGTGTTTCCGGTTCCCATAGGTGGATTCCGTCACCAGCACGCCGGTCTCGACGAGCGGGCGCGGCGGATACATGAACGGGTCGTCCGCCCGCCCCAGATCGCCGGTGAAATGCACGGACTGCGAGCCCATCTGCACGTGGACCTGCGAGGCCCCCAGGATGTGACCGGCGGGCAGGAAGGTCATTTCCATGCCGCCGCCGAGCTCCAGCGGGTCGTCAAAGCCCTGGATCCTGAAGCTGTTCAGGGACTTCACGGCATCAGCCGCGGTGTAGAGTGGAAGCGGCGGGCTGTGCCTGGACGATTCCCGATGGAAGGCATAGCGGGCCTCCTCCTCCTGCAGGTGTCCGCTGTCGGGGAGGATGAGCTTGCAGAGTTCGGTGGTGCCCTCCGTGGCGTACACAGGTCCGCCGAAACCGTCGCGGACCAGCGCGGGAACGTAGCCGGTGTGGTCCAGGTGCGCATGGGTCAGGACAACTGCGTCGATGGAATGCGGCGGGACGGGAAAAGGGACCCGGTTACGCTCGCGGCTGCGTTTGTAGCCTTGGAAGAGTCCGCAGTCGACCAGCACGCGTTTGCCCCCGGCTTCGATCAGGTACCGGGAACCGGTGACGGTATCGGTGGCTCCGAGGAACCGGAGGCTCGGCTGTTCTTGTTTCATGGTGCTCCCGTTCCGCTGCCCGTGTCCGTCCGGCAACGGGCTGCCAGAGCCACGACGGGTGCATGGACGAGAACGCGTTTGACTTGTGCATCGCGACTTACCCTCAAGCTTCCGCCTCCGCCGTGACCGCCCCTAGGGCCGAAAGTCACGTTCGCGAACCGCTCCTGCTCACGGATAGGATTTCCGGATAGGCTTTTTCGGGCGCAAAGCCGGAAACAGACTCCGGCGGACGCAGCGGCAAGGACGCACGATGAGCAGGAAATGCAGCAGGGGAACACCAGCCCCTGGGCGCACCGGGGCTGACCGCCCCTGGACGGTCCACTACGGCACGGGTGTTCCCACGGACCTCAAACTTCCCGAGGGTTCCCTCGTGGACCTGATGGACGCCTCCGTCCGGCGCTACGGGTCCCGGACGGCGTTGGAATTCTTCGGGGCCCGGACCAGCTACCGCGAGCTCGGCGTGTTGATCAGGAGGGCAGCCGCCGGGCTGAAGAAGCTGGGCGTCAAAGCCGGGGACCGTGTGGCCCTCGTCCTGCCGAACTGCCCGCAACACATCATCGCCTTCCATGCGGTGCTGCGCCTGGGAGCGGTGGCTGTGGAACACAACCCGCTCTATACGGACCGCGAACTGCGCCACCTGTTCGAGGACCACGGCGCCACCGTGGCGATCGTCTGGGACAAGGCAGTGGAACGGGTCCGGCTACTGCCCGCCGACGTCGGGGTCCGGAGCATTGTTTCGGTGGAACTGATCCCGGCGATGCCGCTGCTGCAGCGGTTGGCGCTGCGGCTTCCGGTGCCCGCGGCCCGCAAGGCACGTGCTGCCCTCTCCGTCGGGAAGCATGCACCCACGGCCCACACGGCGCCGGCCCCCCGCACGGTGCTGCGCTGGAAGGAGCTCCTCAAAGCCGGCGAGCTGAAGAACAAGCACCCCCGTCCCGCGGCCCAGGACCTCGCCGTCCTCCAGTACACCTCCGGCACCACCGGCCAGCCCAAGGGCGCCATGCTCAGCCATGCCAATCTGCGGGCCAACGCCGCGCAGGGCCGGGCCTGGGTGCCGGGGCTCCGCGACGGCAGCGAAACCGTCTACGCGGTGCTGCCCATGTTCCACGCCTACGGGCTGACCCTCTGCATGACCTTTGCACTGAGCATCGGCGCGAAGCTCGTGTTGTTCCCCAAGTTCGACGTCGACCTCGTGCTGAAGGCGCTCAGGAAGTCACCGGCCACCTTCCTGCCGGCGGTGCCGCCGATCTATGACCGGATCGCCGCCGCGGCGGCGGAGCGCGGCGTCGGGCTGGGCAGCATCCGCTTCTCCATTTCCGGGGCCATGAACCTTCCGACGTCGACGGTGGAGGCCTGGGAGAAGGCGACCGGCGGGTACCTCATCGAAGGCTACGGGCTGACGGAAACCTCCCCCATCGCCCTCGGCAATCCCTTCGGTCCCAGCCGGAAACCGGGAACCGTCGGGGTGCCGTTTCCGCTGACCGACATCCGCGTCGTGGACCCGCAGAACGTGCTGACCGACCGTGCCCCGGGCGAGGAAGGCGAGCTCCTGATCCGCGGGCCGCAGGTTTTCGCCGGCTACTGGAACCGGCCGGAGGAGACCGAGGAGGTCCTGCTCGAAGGCGGATGGTTCCGCACCGGCGACATCGTCTCGGTGGACAAGGACTGTTTCGTCACCATCAGGGACCGGATCAAGGAACTGATCATCACCGGAGGGTTCAACGTCTCGCCCTCCGAGGTGGAGGACGTCCTCGCAGGGTACCCGGGCATCGCCGAGGTCTCGGTGGTCGGCCTGCCCCGTCCCGGCGGCGGCGAGGACGTGGTGGCCGCCGTCGTCGCGTCCGCCGGGACCACGGTTGATGCGCACGCGCTGCTGGCCTTTGCCCGCAAGCATCTCGCGGCGTACAAGGTGCCGCGCCGGGTGGAAGTCCTGGAGGTGCTCCCGCGCTCGCTCATCGGCAAGGTCCTGCGCCGTGAAATCAGGGACGCCCTCGTGGCGGGGCGCTGAACCGGGTGACTACTGCTGCCTCACGGCCGCGCCGGGATTGAGTCTCGCGATTTCGGTCGACAAGACAGTGGCGAATCCGCACCAGAGGGCGTACGGGGCCAAGGACACTCCGGCGGTCCGGTTCAACCGGTACGTCCGCCGCACCAGGTCGGCGCTGCTCGCCGTCAGCACGGCACACTCCGCCGCGGCCAGCCACGGCCGGCGGGCACGCCAGAAAAGCCAGCTCCACGTCGCATTGAGAACGAGGTTGGCGGCCAGGGCACCCCGGTAGGCGCGGATCTGCTGCCGCCTGGACTCGCCGCCGGGAGCGTCTATCGCAGCTGTGCTGTCCAGGGCGACGGCGGAACTCACGGCGAGGTCCGCGTAGAGTGCTGTCCACACCACGGGAAAGGCAATGGCGGACGGCTGCCAATCGGGTTTGCGCAGCCGCCGGTACCAGCGGCTCTCCGGATCCGTCGCTGCCCCGCCGGCCGCCGCCGTCACTGCGGTCGCAGCCGCCGTCCACACCACGGTCATCAGTTTCATCGCTGCTCCTCTGTTCGCATCGTTGTCGCCGTCTCCAGGCGCAGGATCCCGGCGGACCCCGCTCACCACGGCAGCCCCGCGTACCGCACATGCTACGGAACTGCCGCGCCGCCGTCGACGGCAAAACCCTTGCGGCACTCCGGCACAGCTGATAGGCCTGTAACAGGCCAAAGGGTCGGGTGCGTAGTGGTAGATAAGCGCCGGCCTGAACCGTCGGTGGTTGCAGAAGGGAAGTTCACGTGACTCGTAAGACTCCTCAGGTCGAGGAACCGTCCGAGAAAGAGCTTGTTGTCGGGAACGGGCCGAAGAGCTGGGCCGCGGGCGTCCCGGGCGTATACCACTCCATGAAGCCGGCGATCGAGCAGATGGGGCTGAACCGGACCCGCAAAACCGTTATGGCCATGAACCAGAAGCACGGCTTCGACTGCCCAAGCTGCGCGTGGCCGGACCCGAACCACCGCAAGGCCTTCGAATTCTGTGAAAACGGAGCAAAAGCCGTCACGTGGGAGGCGACGCCGGTGGTCATCGCCCACGAGTTCTGGGCGGAGCATTCCGTGAGCGAGCTGCGGAGCCGCTCCGAGTACTGGCTGGGCATGCAGGGCCGCCTCACGGAGCCGGTCCACAAGCCGGCCGGTGAGGACCATTACAAGCCGGTCACCTGGCCCGAAGCGATCCGGATCATCGCGGACAAGCTCAAGAGCCTGGACTCACCTGACGAGGCTGCCTTTTATACCAGCGGCCGGACGTCGAACGAGGCCGCCTTCCTCTACCAGCTGCTGGTCCGCGGCTACGGCACCAACAACCTGCCGGACTGCTCCAACATGTGCCACGAATCCTCGGGCTGGGCCATGGGCCAGACCATCGGCATCGGCAAGGCCACCGTCAACTTCGACGACTACGCCAACGCGGACCTGATCATCGTCATGGGCCAGAACCCGGGAACCAATCACCCCCGGATGATGACCGAGCTTGAGAACTGCAAGCACAACGGCGGCAAGATCGTCGCCGTCAATCCGCTGCCCGAGGCCGGCCTGCGCCGGTACAAGAATCCGCAGCAGGTCAACGGAGTCATCGGCCACGGCGTCCAGATCGCGGACCAATTCCTTCAGATCCGGATCGGCGGCGACATGGCGCTGCTGCAGGCCGTGTCCAAGCGCGTCCTCGATGCCGAGGCAAAGAACCCCGGGAAGGTCCTGGACCACGCGTTCCTGGCAGAACACTGTGAGGGACTTGAGGAGCTCAAGGAGCACCTGGCCGGGCTGGATGAGCGCGCCGTACTGGAAGCCACGGGCCTGCGCAGCGAGGACATCGATGAGGTCGCCGCCCGCTACCTCAAGGCTGAGAAAGTCATCATCACCTGGGCCATGGGGATCACCCAGCAGAAGAAGGGCGTGGCCACCATCAAGGAGATTATCAACCTCCTGCTGCTCCGCGGCAACATCGGCAAGCCCGGCGCCGGCGCGTCCCCCATCCGGGGCCACAGCAACGTCCAAGGCGACCGCACCATGGGCATCTGGGAGCAGATGCCGCAGTCCTTTATGGAAGCCCTCGGCAAGGAGTTCGGCTTCGAGCCGCCCCGGGAACACGGCGTGGACGCCGTGGAAACCATCAACAGGATGCGCGACGGCAGGATCAAAGCTTTCGTGGCGCTCGGCGGCAACTTCGTCGGCGCCATCTCGGACACGAACGCCGCTGAAGCGGCCATGCAGAACACCGAACTGTCCGTACAGATCTCCACGAAACTCAACCGGTCCCACACGGTGACCGGCGCGGAAGCCCTGATCCTGCCCACGATGGGCCGGAGCGAGATCGATGTCCAGGAGTCGGGGCCACAATTCGTGTCGGTGGAGGACACCGTCTGCGCCGTGCACCCCTCCTGGGGCAGCGTTGAACCGGTTTCACACCAACTCCTCTCCGAACCGGCCATCGTCAGCCGGCTCGGCAAGGCGCTGGTCGGTGACACGGTCCAGGCCGACTGGGACGGTTTCGAGAAGAACTACGACCTGATCCGGGACCACATCTCGCGGGTCGTCGGCGGCTGCGAGGACTACAACGAGCGGATCCGGCAGGAAGGTGGCTTCATCCTGGCGAACGGGCCGCGGGATTCCCGCACCTTCCCCACACCGACGGGCAAGGCAGTGCTGACCGTCAACTGGCTGGAACACGTGGAGAAGCCGGAAGGCACGCTGATCCTGCAGAGCATGCGCTCCCACGACCAGTTCAACACCACCATCTACTCGCATAACGACCGCTACCGGGGCATCAAGAAGGGCCGCCATGTCGTGTTCGTGAACCCGGAGGACATCGCCGAACTCGGCCTTGCCGACGGGCAGTATGTCGATATCCGCGGCGTATACGAGGACGGCGAGGAACGCGTGGTCCGCAAGTTCCGGTTGGTTTCCTACCCCACCGCCCGCGGCTGCGCGGCCGCCTACTACCCGGAGGCCAACGTGCTGGTGCCGCTGAACCACACGGCCGAAGGCAGCAACACTCCAGTCTCAAAGGCGGTGATTGTCCGGCTCGAACCCAGCAAGGACCAGACCCCGGACGGTCCGGCCAGCCTGGCATCCGGCGCGGCCCAGGCACGGTAGGGCCGCCCGCTCCACGGGACATGCCCAGTCCAGACCGCGGGCAATGGACATATTGCCAACATGTCCATTCCCGGGTCCGAAGGGAGGGCATGTCCCGAGGAGGCTGGCTGCCGCTATTGGGCCCGCTTGGCCCAGCCCTCTTCGTCAGGGCCGCCGGACTCGCCGTGCTCGCACAACTCAATGACCTTGTCTGCAGCGGCATAGACGGCGTCCTGCGTGCTCTTCCGGCCGTGGGTCGAGGCGGTGCCCGCGGCGTAGCCGACGATGAAGGCACTGATCGCATCCGCGTGCGGCCCCACGGCTTTCAGCGACTCGTCCGCGACCTGGACGATCTTCCCGTGGTCCACTTCCAGGTCAAGGATCTGCAATGCCTGGATCAGGCGGGCGCTCCAGTGCCGCAGCGAACTGTCTTCGTCCCGGGGCAACGTCATTTTTACTCCTCTTCACAGGGTGCGTCAGTCGGTTAGCGTTCCCCACAAGGGTTAGCACCGACCGCGGTGTTGTGCAATGCTCCACGGCGGCTCCCGTCCTCAGCTCCACAGCGCGACGTGGAACTTCGAACCCCGGCGCTCGAGCCCCCGCGAACCGCCCGGGGCGACCATCGCGGCGGTCGCGTCGGCAGTGCCGGCGAAGCGCTGCAGCGTCTGCGCCATCGTGGTGGTCCGGTGGTGGTCCAGGGTGCTCGCCCACCACAGGCCTGTGACCGGTGTCCCGACGACGGGCAGCCGGACGAGGACCCCGCCCTGGAACTCGGCCCGGACAATGTGGCCGAGCGCCAGCATGATGCCCTCCCCCGCCCGGACCGCAGCCAAGGCTTCCGTCTCGCTGCTGAGCCGGATGACCTCCGGCGCCACCCCCATTGACGCCAGCCAGCGTCCCTCCTCCGAGCTGTCCTGGATCCCCGCCGGTCCGGCAAACCACGGCCGGTCCAGCAGCCGGGCCACGGAGACCGGTCCGTGCGGCCGGGCCAGCGGATGCCCCGCGGCCGCGACCAGGGCTCGCTGGTAGCGCAGGAACGGAACGCACTCCAGGCCCGGCTTGCTCACGGCCGTACCCGCCGGCGCGCTCGGACGGGCACCCAGGGCGATGTCGTACGCGCGTTCCTGCAGGAGTGAGGCAAGGTCCTCGGCGGACTCGACCACGACGTCCACCGAAGCGCCGGGGGCACGCTTGGTGAAGAGGTCCAGCAGCCGGCCGGCCGCGTGCTCGGCGAACGGCGCTGTCGCAGCGATCTTCAGCCGTCCGGCGTCGTTCTGGGCGTGGGAAACTTCCCAGCGGGCCTGGTCCGCCAGCCCGACGATGTCCTGGGCATGGTCGGCCAGCGCCCGGCCGCCGGGGGTCAGTGCTATGCCTCCCCCGGCGCGCACGAAGAGCGGATCACCAAGGTCCTGCCGGAGCGCCGTCAAAGCAGCGGACACCGCCGGTTCGCTGACGCCGAGGGCCTCCGCGGCAGCGTGCAGCGAGCCCAGCCGGGCGACGAGGGCGAACGTGCGGAGCTGGCTCAATGTCATCGACACGGCGTCATAACCTTTCGCTTATGACGATATTGACACTCCGTATCAGGCGGGGCAAGACTGGCCTGAAATCGGCGCTGCGCGACGTTGCCAGCGCCCTGGCGTGAGGTGGGACTATGCAGATTCCGGCTCCTTTCGACTATGTGCGGGCCACTTCGGTGGACAACGCCCTGGAACTCCTCTCGCGCCACGGCACGGAGTCACGGGTCGTGGCCGGGGGCCACAGCCTCCTGCCGATGATGAAGCTCCGGCTCTCCCGGCCCGAGTGGCTGATCGATATCAACGACCTGTACGAACTCGACTTCATCCTGCGCGACGGCGACACCCTGCGCGTCGGTGCGCTGACGCGGCACACGACGCTCCTGGAGTCGGATGAAATCGCGGCGCTCTTTCCCATCGTCCGTGACGCCGAAGCCGTGATTGCCGATCCGATCGTCCGGAACCGCGGGACCATCGGCGGATCGCTCTGCCAGGCTGACCCGGCCGAGGACCTGTCCACGGTCTGCGATGTGCTGGGCGCGGAAGCCGTGGTCCGGGGGCCGGCCGGCGAGCGCATCCTGGCGATGGCTGACTTCCACCGCGGACCGTATGAAACGGCGGTGGGCCAGGACGAGCTGCTGTGTGAGCTCCGCTTCCCGATCCATCCCCGTTCCGGCAGCGCCTACGAAAAGGTCGAACGCCGGGTGGGCGACTGGGCCGTCGGCGCCGCGGGCGCGTCCGTGACCCTCGCGGCGGACGGCACCATCGCCGAGGCCGCTGTCGGACTCACAGCTCTCGGGCTCGGCCACACCGTCGCCGAGGCCGCAGGGCTGCTCCGCGGCCAGCAGCCCCGAGAGGAACTTTTTGTGGAGGCCGGACGCCTTGCCGCGGCAGCCTGCAACCCGGTGTCCGACCAGCGCGGCCCGATTGACTACAAACGGCATCTCGCCGACGAACTCACCCGGCGGGTGCTGCGGCAAGCCTGCGCCCGCGCCGCCCGGACCCAGGAAGGCTGAAGCGGATGCAGATCAGCATGACCGTCAACGGCAACGAAGTCACGTCCGACATTGAGCCCCGCGTGCTCCTGGTCCACTACATCCGCGAGGTCCTCGGACTGACCGGTACCCACTGGGGATGCGATACCAGCAACTGCGGGACCTGCGTGGTCCTGATGGACGGCCAGCCGGTGAAGTCCTGCACCGTCCTCGCGGCGATGGCTGCCGGACATGACATCCGCACGGTCGAGGGACTGGCCAGCGGCGCAACCCTGGACCCGGTCCAGCAGGGCTTCATGGAGGAGCACGGGCTGCAGTGCGGTTTCTGCACCCCCGGGATGATGCTGACCGCCCGCGCCCTGCTCGATAAGAACCCGCACCCGGACGCCACCGAGATCCGGCAGGCCATTTCAGGCCAGATTTGCCGGTGCACCGGCTACGCCACGATCGTCCGCTCGGTACAGTGGGCGGCTGCCCACCCGGCCGGCGTCACCGCGGCCGCGGACACCGCGGCCACAGCCGAAGAGGCACAGGACACAGAGGTGAAGGCATGACCGTCATCCACGACCGGCCGTCGAATCCGGCTGCCGGCGACGAGGACCGCCCGATCGGCTACGGCCGGATCCAGCGCAAGGAAGACCCGCGCTTTGTCCGCGGCAAGGGCCACTACGTGGACGATATTGTCCTGCCCGGCATGCTGCACGGCGCCATCCTGCGGGCTCCGGTGGCGCACGCCCGGCTCGTGTCCATCGATACCACCAACGCCCTGGCGCATCCCAAGGTGGTGGCCGTCATCACCGGCAAGGACCTGCTCGGCCTGAAGCTCGCGTGGGCGCCGACGCTCTCCGCGGATGTCCAGGCCGTCCTGGTCACGGACAAGGTGCGCTTCCAGGGCCAGGAGGTCGCCTTCGTCGTGGCGGAGGACCGCTACGCCGCCCGCGACGCGCTGGAGCTGATCGACGTCGAATACGATGTCCTGCCCCCGGTCATCGACGCCCGCAAGGCGCTCGACCCGGACGCTCCGGTGATCCGCGACGACATCGAGGGCCGGACGGACAACCACATCTTTGACTGGGAAATGGGCGACAAGGCCGCAACCGAGGCAGTCTTCGCCTCCGCCGACGTCGTGGTCAGCCAGGAGATGGTGTACCCGCGGGTCCACCCCGCGCCGATGGAGACCTGCGGCGCCGTCGCCGATTTCGACGCGGTCAGCGGAAAACTGACCCTCTACGAGACCACCCAGGCCCCGCACGCCCACCGCACCCTGTTCGCGATTGTCGCCGGCATCCCCGAGCACAAGATCCGGATCGTCTCCCCCGATATTGGAGGCGGCTTCGGCAACAAGGTCGGCATCTACCCCGGCTACATCCTCGCCGTCGTCGGCTCAATCGTCACCGGCCGCCCGGTCAAATGGGTGGAGGACCGCTCCGAGAACCTGATGTCCACCTCCTTCGCCCGGGACTACATCATGCAAGGCGAGATCGCGGCCACCAAGGACGGCAGGATCCTCGCCCTGCGCACCCACGTGCTGGCCGACCACGGCGCCTTCAACGCCACCGCCCAGCCCACCAAGAACCCGGCCGGCTTCTTCTCCATCTTCACCGGAAGCTACGACCTCAAAGCCGCGTACTGCTCCGTCACGGGCGTCTACACGAACAAGGCGCCGGGCGGCGTCGCCTATGCCTGTTCCTTCCGCGTCACGGAGGCCGTCTACCTCGTTGAGCGGATGGTGGACATCCTGGCCCGCAAACTCGGAATGGACCCGGCGGAGCTCCGGCTCAAGAACTTTATCAAGCCCGAGCAGTTTCCCTACACCAATCAGACCGGCTGGGTGTACGACTCCGGCAACTACGAACCCGCCATGCGGCTGTCCATGCAGCTGGCCGGCTATGACGAGCTCCGCCGCGAGCAGCAGGAGAGGCGCGGGCGCGGGGAACTCATGGGCATCGGGGTCTCCTTCTTCACGGAAGTCGTGGGAGCCGGCCCCCGGAAGCACTTCGACATCGTTGGCCTCGGCATGGCCGACGGCGCCGAACTGCGCGTCCACCCCACAGGCAAGGCCGTCGTCCGCCTCTCGGTGCAAAGCCAGGGCCAGGGCCACGAAACCACCTTCGCCCAGATCGTGGCCGAGGAACTCGGCATCCCGCCGGAGGACATCGACGTCGTCCACGGCGACACCGACCAGACACCGTTCGGCCTCGGCACGTACGGGAGCCGCTCGACGCCGGTGAGCGGCGGCGCCGTCGCCCTCGTCGCCCGCAAGGTGCGGGAGAAAGCGAAGCTGATCGCGGCGGCCATGCTGGAGACCCGGGCGGAAGACCTCGAGTGGGAGAAGGGCCGCTGGTTCGTCAAGGGCGATCCCAGCGCAGGGAAGACCATCTCGGAAATCGCCATGGCTGCCCACGGCACCATGACGCTGCCCGAGGGGGTCGACGGCAACCTCGACGCCGAGGTCACGTATGACCCGCCGAACCTGACGTTCCCGTTCGGAGCCTACATCTGTGTGGTCGACATCGATCCGGGCACCGGGCACGTCAAGGTCCGCCGCTTCATCGCGGTGGATGACTGCGGTACCCGGATCAACCCGATGATCATCGAGGGCCAGGTGCACGGCGGACTCACCGACGGCGTCGGGATGGCCCTGATGGAGATCATCGAGTTCGACGCCGAGGGAAACTGCCTGGGCGGGTCGTTCATGGACTACCTGATCCCCACCGCGATGGAAGTGCCGGACTGGGAAACCGGTTTCACCGTCACCCCGTCACCGCACCACCCCATCGGAGCCAAAGGCATCGGCGAGTCCGCCACCGTCGGCTCGCCCCCGGCCATCGTGAACGCCGTCGTCGACGCGTTGGCACCCTACGGGGTGGTCCACATGGACATGCCCTGCACCCCGGCCCGCGTCTGGGCCGCCATGCAGGGCCACGCAAGGCCGCCGATCTGACATGACGCCGACTGCAGACTCCCTTGCGGCCCGGGCGAACGAGCTCGCCTCCCGCCGCGAGCCGTTCGTGCACGCCATCGTGGTCCGCGCCCAGCACCCCACCAGCGCCCATGCCGGGGACACGGCCCTGATCCTGCCAAGCGGCGAGATCCAGGGTTTCGTCGGCGGGAACTGCGTCGAGTCCTCGGTGCGGGAGTACAGCCTGCGGGTCCTGGCATCGCAGGAACCCCTGCTGCTGCGCATTATCCCCGGCGAGCCGTCCCGCAGCGCCGAGGAAGGCGCGGTCGAGGTCTCCAACCCGTGCCTGAGCGGCGGGGCCATCGAGATCTTCCTCGAGCCACACATCCCGGCGCCCAGGGTTCTGGTTGTCGGCACCACGCCGGTGGCCCAGGCCCTGGAGACACTCGGCTCCGGCGTCGGCCTGGCCGTGGAACTCACCGACGGGGAATCAGCAGCGCCGCGGGCCGACGATGCGGCGCTGATTGTGGCCTCGCACGGCAAAGCGGAGGAAGCCGCGCTCGAGGCCGCCCTGCGTGCCGGAGTGCCGTATGTCGCGCTGGTGGCCAGCAGCACGCGGGGCGCCGCGGTGCTGGAATCCCTCGACGTCGACCCGTGGCAGCGCGCCCGCGTCTTCACCCCGGCCGGCCTGCAGCTGGGCGCCCGCACCCCCGGCGAAATCGCGCTCGCGATCCTGGCCCAGCTCATCCAGGAGCGGGCGAAGTCCCGGCACGCCGCCCCGGCGCCTGCGACCGTGCCGGCGACGGCGATCGACCCCGTCTGCGGCATGACCGTCGCCGCCGTGGAAGCCTCGCTGCAGCTCGAGCACAACGGTGCCACCGTGTACTTCTGCTCGTCCGGCTGCCGTGCGGCCTTCCGCAAAGATCCGGAGCGCTATGCCCTCACCCTCTGAACGCCCGCCCACAATGCACCGGACGGCAGGGCTGATCCTGGCGGCCGGCGCGTCGCTGCGGCTGGGCCGGCCCAAGCAGCTGCTCCCCTACGGCCACGGCGTCCTCCTCGACGCCGTGCTGGCGACCGCCCGGGACTGCGGCTTCGACCAGACCGTGCTGGCCCTGGGAGGTGCAGCCGGGGAAGTGCAGCGCACGGTCGACACCAGCGGCTGCGAGATCGTGCTCAACCCGGACTTCGGCGAGGGCTGTTCGTCCTCGATCGCCGCCGGCATCGGCGTGCTCCACCCGGACACGGACGCCGTGGTCCTCCTGCTGGGTGACCAGCCGGGAGTCCGTGCCGTCAACGCCCGGGCGGTCCTCGCGCTGCTGTCCACCGGGGAGGCTGCCGGGGAGGCCAGCGGCGGCCATGGCGCCCCGGGCATCGCCGTCTGCCGCTACGACGACGGCGTCGGCCACCCCATGGCATTCACCCGCCGGATGCTCCCGGAGCTTGCCGCCCTGCACGGCGACAAGGCAGTCTGGAAGCTGCTGGAGCAGCGGGCGGACGACGTCGTCGAACTACCCGTTCCGGGCCCCGTCCCGCCGGACGTCGACACGGAAGAGGACTACCGCCGGGTCCTGGCCGGACTGGAGGGCACGCCGTGAACACGGCGGCGCGGACCGGCGCGGAGGAGGACGTGCAGCGCCGGATCCCGGATGTCCCGTCACTGATGGCCGCGCTCGACAGCAGCGACTACCTGGCCGACGTCGGACTGGCCACAGCGCTGTTCCTGGCCGTCCGGCTGCCGCAGCCCATCCTGCTCGAGGGCGAGGCCGGCGTCGGCAAGACCGAGGCGGCAAAGGCCCTGGCCGGGCTGCTGGACACGCCGCTGTACCGGCTGCAGTGCTACGAGGGAATCGACGCCGGCGAGGCCCTCTACGAATGGAACCACCAGCGGCAGCTGCTCGGAATCCGCCTGGCGGAAGTCCGGGACGCCGCCGTCACCGAAACCGACCTCTTCGGCCCGGAATACCTGCTGCGCCGGCCGCTGCTGCAGGCGATCGAACATCCCGGTCCGCGGCCCGCGGTCCTCCTGCTGGATGAGATCGACCGCGCCGATGCCGAGTTCGAGGCCTTCACCTTCGAACTGCTCGCCGAGGCCGCGGTCACCATCCCGGAGCTGGGCACCATCCGGGCCACCCACCCGCCAATCGTCATCCTTACCTCCAACCGGACGCGGGACCTGCACGACGCCCTGACCCGGCGCTGCCTCTATCACTGGATCGACTACCCCGGCCCGGAACGGATCGCGGAGATTGTGCGTCGCCGCGTGCCGGCCAGCAGCGGCCCGCTGGCCCTGCAGGCCGCCGCGGTGATCACCAGGCTGCGCACCCTGGACCTCGCCAAACCGCCGGGGATCTCCGAGGCCATCGACTGGGTCTCCGCCCTCGCCGTGCTGGGCATCGGACACATAGACGCCACGACGGCGGAACGGACCCTCGGCTCGATCGTCAAGAACCGCGACGACCTGGAACTGGTCGGCGCCCGCGGGGCCGACTGGCTCGTGGCCGGCACGGGCGGGTGAGCCCCCTGATGGCCGGGAGCATAAAGGCCACGGCCGCCGCGCTCCCCTCGGTGGAGGCGGCCGGCCTGGCTGCGGCGTTCGTCACCGCGCTGCGCCGGGCGGGGCTGTTTTGCTCGCCGGACCGGGCAGCCCGGCTGGCCGAGGCCCTTCGCCTGATCCCACCCAGCGACGTCGACAAGCTTTACTGGGCGTGCCGGGTGGTGCTGGTGTCCGCCCGCGAACAGCTGCCCGTCTTCGACGCCGTCTTCTCTGCGGTGTTCCGCGGCGGCTTCGACCCCGCCGCGCGGCCCCGCAGTGCCGCGGCCCCGGCAGCGTCACCGCCCGGTGGCCCTGGCGAAGCACGCACCCGGCCCTCCCCGGCCGAGGACCGCACCCCGGGACACGCGCCGGCGCAACAGCGGACGGCACCGGCGATTGCCTCCGCGGGACCGGACAGCGGGGACCGCACCACCCCGGAGCGGGAAGCCGTGCTGGCCATGGCCTCCACCCAGGAGCGGCTGCACGAAACGTCCTTCGCGCAGTTGACCGGGGAGGAAGTGAAGGAGATCCGGCGGCTGGCGTCCCGGCTGCTGCTTGCCACCCCAACGCGTTTGAGCCGCCGCAGCCGCAAATCAGCACACAGCAGCGCCCGCCTGGACATCCGCGCCACGGTCCGCGCGGCCAGGCGCTCGGGCACCGGCACCACCCGCCTGTTGTATGCACGCCGTCGCCAGCAGCGCCGCAAGCTGGTGATGCTGTGCGATGTCTCCGGCTCGATGGAACCGTATGCGCGGATCTTCGTCGCGGTGCTGCAGGGAGCAGTGGCAACTGCCGGGGCCGAGGCCTTCGTATTTTCCACCCGGCTGACGCGCCTGACCCGGCAACTGACGCGCCGCGATCCGGACGAGGCCCTGGCCCGTGCCGCGGAGGCCGCCCCGGACTGGGCCGGCGGCACCCGGATTGCCGACAGCATCCGGCACTTTGTCGACGAACACGGCCGCCGCGGCCTGGCCCGCGGCGCGGTGGTGGTGATCTTCTCGGACGGCTGGGCGCAGGAGGATCCCGAACAGGTCGCGGCCCAGATGGCGCGGCTACGGCGGCTGGCTCACCGGATCATCTGGGTCAACCCACGCAAGGCCGCTCCGGAATACCGGCCGCTGGCGGGCGGCATGGCGGCGGCCCTGCCATACTGCGACGCTTTCGTCAGCGGACACAGCTACGCGGCATTGGCGGAGGTGGCGGCCGCGATCGGCGGCGAAGGATAGTCATCACTCAAGGAAAGAGGGAAGCAATGCAGATAGACAGCACTTTCTCGGTCGTCGCCCCGATCGACACCGTATGGGACACCATCATGGACTTTGAACGTGTGGCCGGCTGCGTCCCCGGCGCCAGGATCCTGAACAAGCTCTCGGACGACGCCTACCAGGTGGGCATGACCGTGAAGCTGGGCCCGGTCAACATGCAGTACAAAGGGCTGCTCAACGTGATCGAGCGCAACGCCGCCGGACACCGCGCCGTGCTCAGCGGCAAGGCGCAGGAAACCCGCGGCCAGGGCACCGCCGAAGCCACGGTGACCCTGCTACTGACGGACGAGGCCGGCGGCACAACCCGCGGCACCGTCAACGCCGATCTCTCGCTTTCCGGCAAGGCCGCAGCCATGGGCAAGGGCGTGATTGGGAGTGTCACCGAACAGATGATGGCCTTGTTCGCCGGCAATCTGCAGGCCATGATCGCCGGGCCCGCGCCGGAGCCTGCCGCCGGGGCCGGGACCGCGGCACCGGCGTCCGGGACGGCGCCGGAACCCGTGACCCAGCCCGCGGCCGCGCCGTCGGCGGCGGCCTCGCCGTCTGCCCCGCCAGCAGCCAAACCTATGCCGTCGGCCGCCCTCCCGAGCCGCGCACCCGCCGGCAGCCTGGACGTCCTCAGCCTCGCGAAGGGGATCGCGGAGGAGCAGCTCTCCAGCCCCGGAAAGGTCCTGGCGCTCGTGGCGGTGGTGGCGTGCGCCTCCTACTGGGCGGGCCGGACGTCCGCGTTCCGGCTGATCCGGGCGATCGGGAGGCTGAAGTCCGACCGTGCGTGATGTCCTGGCCGCCATGATGCCGGGCTGGCAGAAGGGTGACACCGCCGGCCTGGCCACCGTTGTGAGCACGTTCAAGTCAGCCCCGCGGCTTCCGGGCGCGTCGATGCTCGTCACCGCCGAGGGGGAAGCAGTCGGTTCCGTCTCCGGCGGCTGCGTCGAGGGCGCCGTGTACGAGCTGGCCACCCAGGTCCAGAAAGACGGCACCCCCGTCCTGGTTCGCTATGGGATCAGCGACGACGACGCGTTCGCCGTCGGCCTGACCTGCGGCGGGATCATCGACATCTTCGTCGAGCCGGTTTCCCGGCAAAGCTTCGCCCAGCTCGACGCCGTCAGGCAGGACATCGCCGGTGAGCGGCGCGTCGGCGTCGCCACGGTCATCGAACACCCGGACACCACGTGGTTGGGCCGGCACCTGATCGTGCGGCCGGACGGCTTTGAGGGCGACCTGGGTTCGGAGCGGGCCAACCACGCCGTGGGCGATGACACCCGGGGCCTGCTCGCCGCCGGCCGCTCCGGCATCCTGAGCTACGGCCCCGACGGGGAGCGGCTGGACACCGGGATGCGGGTCTTCTTCGCCAGCTACGCCCCGCCGCCGCGGATGCTGGTCTTCGGCGCGATCGACTTCGCCGCAGCCCTGGCCCGGCTGGGCACCTTCCTGGGCTACCGCGTCACGGTGTGTGATGCCCGGGCTGTCTTCGCCACCCCCGCACGCTTTCCCGATGCGGCGGAGGTCGTCAACGCCTGGCCGCACCGCTATCTTGCCGAGCAGCTGGCACAAGGCCTGGTGGATGAACGCACCGTGATTTGCGTCCTCACGCACGATCCGAAGTTCGACATTCCGCTGCTGGACGTTGCCCTGCGCGGCCGGCCGATCGCCTTCATCGGTGCCATGGGTTCGCGCCGGACCCACACGGACCGGCTTGCCAGGCTGCGTGAGGCGGGCCTGGGCGAGGAGCAGCTGGCCAGGCTCCACAGCCCGGTGGGCCTTGACCTTGGCGCCCGTACGCCCGAAGAGACAGCGGTGTCCATCGCCGCGGAGTTCATCGCCAAGCAGTGGAACGGCAGCGGGGAACCACTCCGGCAACTCGGGGAACGGATCCACCACGACGAGCAGGATTGACCGGCACCGGTGATCGGGACCGCTGCCCTGAGCCGGGGGCTGACGGCACTGCTGCTGGCAGCCTCGCTCTACACGGCGTTCCGCGCCGGCCGCGGCATCGACGGCAGTCACGTTCGCGGCGCTTGCAGCCTGATATTACGGAGCAGCACGTCAACTTCGCGAGGTTGCTTGCTGTGCTGCAGGATGTATCCATGCCCGGTATCCGCCCCGCCCTGTCCGTGTCCTGCGCCATCGCCCTCCGCGGCGCCGTGCAGGACGCCATCCTGCCCGCCTTCACCCGCGAAACCGGAACCGTCGTCGACGCGCATTACGCCACGACCAGCGCCCTGGTCCAGGAGATCGACGCCGGCGCACGCCCCGACGTCGTCATCGGTATCGCCGCCGCGATGGAACGGCTGGGCGACGCCGGGATCCTCGACGCCGGGACGCTGGCGCCGCTCGCCAAGGCCGGGATCGGTATCGCCGTCGGCCCCGGCACCCCCGTACCGGACGTTTCGACGGTAGAGGCCCTCATCAGTGCACTGACCGCGGCCCGCTCCGTGGCCTACTCACGGAACGGACCCAGCGGCGTCTATCTCGCCCGGCTGATGCGGGAACTGGGCATCGCGGAAAAGGTCAACGAACGGGCCACCGTCGTCGAGACGGGGTTCACCGCGCTGGCACTGCTGGACGGGCGGGCGGACCTTGCGGTCCAGCAAGTGAGCGAGCTCCGCTACGTGCCGGAGGCGATAATCGCCGGGCCGCTCCCGGCTGCCGTCCAGCACTACACCGAGTTTTCCGCCGGTATCGCTGCCGGCGCCCGGGACCACTCCGGCGCCGCGGCACTGCTGGCGTTCCTGACCGCCGGTCCGGCCCAGGCGGCATACTCCGCTGCGGGGCTGGAAGCCGGCTGAGGGGGCCGGGCGGCGGGGCCGGTCCGACGCAGAACGTCCGCTGGCCAACCGGCAGCTTGGCGATGTCCGACAACGTGGCCAGCCCGTATTTTTCAGCCGTTTCATTCGTCACGGCCAGGGCATACGTGTTGTTCAATGGAGCCTTCGCGACCCAGGTCAGGCCGTTGCCCAGATCCTCGTCATGGACCGCCTGCCATTGTGCGTCCTGCTCGGGGATCCCGGACGGGTGTCCCATGAACGAAAGCCAGGCGGTACCCGTGTAGTCCCAGAGGATGTCTGCTTTCCCGGCAAGCATCGGGGACCGGGTGGGCTGGCTGCCGGGGACGTTTGTCAGGTCCGAAACCTCGAAACCGGCTGCCTTGACGGCGAGTACCGCCATCTGGCCCAGGATGAGCCCCTCGGTATTGTTCCGTCCGGTGACCGTCAGATGCGCCCCGGCTGCACCCGCAACGGACCGGATGGTGCCCGGCTCCCGCCGGTTTGTTCGATTTGAAGAGCATCTACAGTCCCTTCGGACGGGCCACGTGTTCAACGACCCGTCCAACCCAGTCAATAAACAGCGCCAGCAGGGCAACCAGCAAGGATCCGACCACCAGGACCGTGGGCAGGTTGAGCTGGACGCCCGTGGTGATCAGGATCCCCAGCCCGCCCCCGTTGGTAAAGGTGGCCAGGGCGGCGGTCCCCACCAGCAGCACCAGCGCCGTGCGGATCCCGGCGGGCATGATCGGTACGGCCATCGGCAATTCCACCTTCAGCAGGACCGCGGCGGCGGTCATGCCCATGCCGCGGCCAGCCTCCACCAGCCGCTGGTCCACGTGCTGGAGTCCCACCATGGTGTTCCGGAGTACAGGTAATACCCGTACAGGACGAGGGAAATGACGGCGGCCCAGAAGCCGAATCCAAGCCAGAAGGCCAGGAGCACAACGAGCCCGATGGATGGCGCAGCCTGGCCGATGTTCGCCAGTACCAGCACCGGACCGCTCAGGAAGTGCAGGCTCTTGCGGGTCAAGGCAATTCCGAGCGGAACCGCCACGACCAGCACGATCACCGCCGCCAACAGCGTCAGCTGCAGATGTTCCAGGGTATGGGCCCACAGGGCTGCGGGCGTCAGGGTCGTCAGTTCTGCCGGCGACAGGTCCGCGCTGAGCAACCATCAAGGAACATGCGCTGTGCGCCGGTTGTCTGTGGGCGGAACCCGGTCCGCTCCATAGCGGCGCGCATGAGAATCCGCCGTTACCAGGCCACCCTGGTGCCGGCCATCGGCACGGATACCGTTACAAATATTGTTATGACGGTGCTCTCGAGGGACGCCTCGGAGTGAAATCGCCGGAGCCCGTCGCCAGACGGACGGGGAGGAGGGCCAAGGCCATTTGGCTCCTCAGTGTTGCGGGTAACCACCAAGCATGCCCGATTGGCATCGTTCACGCCGTCCACGGGCGCCGGCCTGCGCCGCAGCAGGGCCAGGGCTTTGGCCGGCGGAGGCGGGCCGGCCGCCGTCGGGCGTAAGCTCGTGGGATGGCGAGATACTTCGATGTGCATCCGGACAATCCGCAGGCCCGCTCCATCCACCAGGCGGTCGAAATCTTACGTTCGGGCGGCCTGATCGCCTATCCGACCGACTCCTGCTACGCCCTGGGTGCGCAACTGGGGAACAGGGAGGCGCTGGACCGGATCCGCGCCATCCGGCACCTTGACGACAAACACCACTTCACCCTGGTCTGCAAGGACTTTGCGCAGCTCGGGCAGTTTGTGCAGATCGACAACGATGTGTTCCGCAGTATCAAGGCCGTCACGCCTGGCAGCTATACCTTCATCCTGCCCGCCACCAAGGAGGTCCCCAAGCGGCTGCTGCACCCGAAGAAGAAGACCGTCGGCGTGCGCATCCCGGACAACCATGTGGTTCAGGCCCTGCTGGCCGAGCTCGGCGAACCCCTGCTGTCCAGCACGCTGCTGTTGCCGGACGAGGAGGAACCGCTCACACAGGGCTGGGAGATCAAGGAACGCCTCGACCATGTGCTGGACGCCGTGATCGATTCCGGCGATTGCGGGGCGGAGCCGACGACGGTCATCGACTTCTCCAGCGGGGTCGCGGATGTGGTCCGGCGCGGAATGGGCGACCCTTCCCGGTTCGAATAGGCCGGCACAGGCCCACGCCGGCGCTGGCCCGGCTGCTTCAGGTCAGGCGGACGCCGTACCGCCCGGCAGACCGCCGCGTGAGTGGCGGTTCCGCCGCCAGCGGCGGACGAGATCCGCGACGGCCAGCACTCCGGCGAGGGGCGACAGAACGGCCGCGCCGTAGACGAACAGGAGCCAGGTGATAGTCATCAACGGCGTCTGGCTGGTGCTCAGCAGGGAGAGCCCGCCGAACAGTCCCAGGGTCCAGAAGATGACCACTCCGGACAGCACGGCCGACGCGGGAAAATACTCGCTGGTCACGACGGTTTTCAAGGTATTCAAGGTTTTCAAGGTATTCAAGGTTTTCATGGACCCTCCTCATGCCTGGCGGTGGGGAAAGTCCGCCGGGGTCCTTCCCAGTATGAGGCTCGCGGGGACCGGATCTCCGGAGATTGCGGAGGACGTGATGAAACTAACTCCGCCGGGGCCGGAGGCCTGGGGATCTTGACTTCCAGCTCAGCCAGGAACGCAGCCGCAAGCCGCCCGAATCCGTGGGCGATGATCCTGACCGGACACCCGCAGGCAACCGGGCACCACATTAGGCGAGACGGGTATCCGGCCCCTACACGGCGGCCCGCGCCCGCTGCAGGAAGGAATCAAGGACCCGGCCCGCGTTCTCCTGCATACGCCTGGATTCGCCCGCAGGAAGTTGCCGCCCCTTGGGACCGTTCAGCCGTTCGCCCAGGCAGAGCAGCGCCGCGAGGACCTCTGAGAGCTCGGAGTTGCCATCGGCACGCTGCCTCAGGAGTCTCAGGTGCGCCGCTTGGAGGCCCGGGCCGGGCGCGCAGCCCAGGTCGCGGTCGAAGAGCCGGCGGCAACGGTCGTACGCCGAGAGGCCCTCCACCGGCAGGCCTGCCTGCTCGTAGGCCTTCACCAGCATGGTCCAGGCCCTTTCGTTGAGGGGTTCGGACCGGATGGCTTCCTGGGCCAGGCCGATGGCGACGGCGGGCTTGTCAAGCAGCGCCGCAGTCTCCGCGGCGAAGAGCTCTGCCGCCACCTTCTCGGCTTCATGCTGGCTGCGTGCTTCGTCAGCCCACTCGGAGGTCATTTCGAACGCCAGCAGCGGCTCGGCGGCTATTTCCAAGGCCTCCAACAACATCCGGTGGGCCTCGGCGGGCCCCGACCCGCCAGCTGCATGGACCAAGCGGCGGAAATTCGCGAGATCCAGGTCGACAAGCTGCGGATCCAGGACGTAGCCGCTGTTGGCGGTGCGGAGCGGTCCGGTCTTGGACTGGCCCGGCTGGATCGCACGGCGGACGCCGCTGATGTAGCTCTCCAGTGTTGCGACAGCGCCGTCGCTGGCACCCGGGCCCCAGAGGATTTCGATCAGTCGGGTCTTGGATACCGGCGTTCCAAGATTCAGCAGGAGGATTTCAAGAATATGCCGCGGCTTGCATCCGCCCATGTCCGCGGCAGTCAGCGTCTCGCCGTTCCGGCGAACTTCAAACGTTCCGAAAAGACGGACTGAAATTGACGGTGTAGCTCCGGCCTGGTTTTCCACGATGGTCTCCGATTCCCCAGACAAACAAACGTAATCGGAAGGTGGAGGGTGGAATCACTGCCGAACAAAGCTGTACTGAGACGCTGTTCCCTCCGACCTTCCAATAACACCGTGACACGCCAAAGTTGGCGCAACAAGCGCTGAAACTACCCGATCTTTTCGCCGGAGAAAGACGCGTACCGGTGTCAGTACCGCCGAGTACGCCTTCGGAACGGTAAGCGGGTAGTCAGCAGCCGAAGCAAGTAGATTTTCGCCGGAACACCGTGCTGTGGCGTTGAATACAGGACGGCTAATCCCTCTCGGTCATCTCTTCGGGAACCGCCACGACATGCAGTTCAACACCGTCGCGCAGCACGCCCAGGTCCAGGGGCGCCCCGATGGCCTCGGCAAAAAGCAACTTCTGCAGGCTCTCGGCGTTGGACACGGACGTCGCGCCGACACTCAGGAGGACATCTCCGGAACGGAGGCCGGCACGTTCGGCCGGAGACCCGGCGAGGACCTCGACGACGAGCAACCCCTCACGGTGTCCGGTCCGGACCACGGCGCTGGCCTGGAGCTGGACGGGCGTGTTGACCAAGCCGAGGTAGGCCCGCCGGACGCGCCCGTCCTTGAGCAGTGAGGCAATGATGCGCCGGGAGGTGGCGTTGATGGGAACGGCCAGCCCCAGGCCGGCTCCGGCTACGGCCGTGTTGATGCCAACGATCCGGCTGCGGGCATCCGCGAGCGCGCCTCCCGAGCTGCCCGCGTTGAGGGCGGCGTCGGTCTGGATGACATCCTCGATCATCCGGCGGTTGCGCCCGGACCAGACCGGGATCGATCGGCCAAGGCCACTGACCACTCCGGCCGTCACGGAGCCCGACAATCCCAGGGGGTTGCCGACGGCGATGACCAGTTGCCCCACCTTGAGGGACTCGGCGTCGCCGAATTCGGCTGGCGTCGCGGTGGGAGCCTTGCCATGGACGACGGCGAGATCCGAGAGCGGGTCCGCGCCGACGACTTCCACCACAGTCCTGGTTCCGTCGGTATAAACCGCGTGGCCGTCCCGCATGCCGCCGACCACGTGGGCGTTCGTCAGGAGGTACCCGTCCGAGGTGAAGAGGACTGCCGAGCCTGCCCCGGCACGGGACCTGCCGTTGCGCCCGCTGCCCGTCATCTCGATCGCCGCAACGTGCGGGGTGACAGTCTCCGCTACCCGGATGACCGTCGCGGAATAGGAATCCAGCGGGTCATCGGACGCGTCCGACCCAGGAACCCTGCTGATGACAGTGGCCACGGTGCACCTCCTACGAACGGTACTTATCCAAGTCAACCACCGGCGTTGCACCGGTAGTCCCGCGCACCCTACGCCGTCAGAGAAATACGCCGCATGTCACGCGCCGGAGCAATAGTTCCGCCAGCCGCGGATCCGCCGCTAGGCTCGGAAGCAGACGAGCCCACCAGCCACAGGAGAACCTACGTGAACCCAGCGTCCGCAACACCTGATCAGCTGCCTCCGCTGGGCCTCACCTGGGGTATCAAGCGCAGTTTCATCGCTTACATCAGGGACCTGCCGGA
The DNA here is from genome assembly GCF_004798705.1 of Arthrobacter sp. PAMC25564. Lineage (NCBI taxonomy): Bacteria > Bacillati > Actinomycetota > Actinomycetes > Micrococcales > Micrococcaceae > Arthrobacter > Arthrobacter sp. PAMC25564. Next base: position 2,876,038 of record NZ_CP039290.1, read on the forward strand.
CGGCACCGTCTCGGCGACGGACGGCGCCACGGTGGTCGAATCCAGCCTGTTCTGCTTCAGCCCCGAAGAATCCGACTATGACGTCGCTCTCGGCACCGGGGTGCTGCGCTTCCGCGGGGACGTCCGCCTCGCCGGGCACCACGGAATGTTGTTCGTCAGGCTGCTGGACCCGTGGATCGCGTTCACCGGCGGCCGCGGGGTCCTGTCCATCAGCACCGGCGGCCAGGGCCGTACCGCGGTAGGGTTTGTGCACGCCTCGGCGCCGCGCGAAATCGACGGATCCCTCGTCTGGGCGGACGTCGACGTCGTGATCTCCCCCGAGGGTGCGGAGCTGTTCGACGGGCAGTACGCGGCGCAACAGTCGATGGACCCCCTCTTCATCCGGGTGAAGGTCTAAGGCCCCCAACACAGCCGCATCCCCACCTTCCTTCCGGACCGCGCCGCCGGATCCGTCCCTATCCAAGCGGGGCAGGCCGCACCCGGACGGGCGCCAGGATGCCGATCAGCGTGACGGCGGTGATGGACCCGGCCGCCATGATCGACGCCAGCACCACGATCTGGAAACGGCCCGCTTCCACGGGCGAAACTCCCCCGAAGATCGCCCCGACAAACGCCCCCGGCAAGGTGACCAGACCCGTCGTCCTGGTCTGGTCGGTCGAAGGGATGAGGGCGGAATAGACAGCGCGGCGTGCGAGTTCCAGGGTCGACTGCCGCCGCGTGGCCCCCAGGGCCAGCCATGCCTCCACCTCGTCCCAGCGCGCAATCACGGTCTCGGCCAGGTGTCGGCCAGCCAGCGTGGCGATCGTCATCGCATTTCCGATCACGATGCCGCCTATCGCCAGGGCATACCGGGGTGTCAATGCGATGGCGCCGGTGCTGAAGATGATGGCCAGGGTCGCTGTGATGCCCAGGGCCATCGATCCGGCTACGACGCCCAGGCGGCTCCAGCCCCCTCCGAGCCGGCGTGAGGCGGTCCACACGGCGACGGTGAACATCACCAGCAGTGCGGCGGCGACCCACACCGGGCTGGTGATCACCCCGCCGAGAATCACGCTGATAGTGGCAAGCTGCGCCGCTCCGCGCAGGATTGAGAGCGCCGGGGCGGCACTGTGGGGCGCGCGGAATGCCGCAAGGACTCCCACCGTCAGGACCATCAGGATCCCGACTCCCAGCAGTGTGGGCAGGAAATCACCAGGCTCCGTCATCCGCCCAGCCTAGCGAGCACCACGGGCCGGGTGCCGCATACGCCGTCGGGATCCCCGCAGTCCGGAGGGGGCGGAGCCGGTGCCTCAGATGCCTGTCTGGGACTGCGGGATCTGCGTGGCCGGGCCGAAGAGCCAGCCGGAAACATCGCTGCGGAGGACAAGGTGCGGTCCGCCGGTGGCACTGACGCTGCCGGTGGGAACGTAGTAACCGCGGCCCGCATCCGGGCCGCCGGCAGCCCGGTCCAGGGCCTCGGTGTGCTTTCTGCTCAGATGTCCTTGGGGACCAAGATCCCTGAGTTCGTCGAGTTCGGCTGGGGTCAGCCGTCCCATCACTGCAGCGATATCGGCCATCATGAATCCCTTCCGACGGGTCCTGGTTAAAGCAACAGGCTAGGTCACCGGAATTAACGGCGCATGACATCCAGGCGACGGGATTGGAACGAATCCGGGCATCCCGGGTTACGGCAGGCGGCCCCGGCTGTCGCGAGGGTCACGGTGCCCGGACCCCCTGTACCCGGCAAATTAAGGGTTTTATGCTGTACCGTTCATCCCGGAAAGTCAGAACAACCGAAAAGAGTATTAACCAGGTGGCAACCGATTATGACGAAGTCCGATCCGACGTCGCGGAATCACGCAACGCCTCCTTGGAGGCCCTCCGCTCCGCGAATGCGCCGGATGCACGCAGCGTAGCCCGTGAGCTCGACGAGGCCGACACCTCCGAAGGCGTGGAACTGCCGGGCGCTGACCTGTCCGGCGAAGAGCTGACGGTCACTGTCATCCCGCAGAAGGAAGACGAGTTCACTTGCTACTCGTGCTTCCTGGTCCGGCACCGGTCCCAGCTCGCCCGCGAAAAAGACGGCCACGCCTACTGTGCCGACTGCCTGAGCTGATCGACCGGCTCCGGGGCGGCTGCGGCGACGGCGGGCACGGACCGGTCCGCTGGCGCTGGCCCGTCCCACGCTTCACAATTGCCCCACGAAGCTACCCAGCATGTAATGAGAGTCACGTTCCGGTACGCTCCTCTTTGACGATGCGGCGAGTGCCGGCACGTGGCCGGAGGCTGAACTCATGCGGTACAGGATCATCAGGTGGGCGGGGTCACGCGCCGGGCTGCCGCTGACCCCCACCGGACGGACGTCCCGCACCTGGAGCCTGAAGCGTGAATGGTCCAGGGCCTCCATGCTGATGCTGGTGGCACTGCTGGCCGGGGCCGGGGCAACGATCGTCGGTGTGCGGGGTGTCACGGACCAGGTCAAGGACACTGCCACCCGGCTGCACCTCGAGTCCGACACCGTGGCGCAATTGAGTTCCGCCCTCGAGGCCCACGAACAGGCCGCTCTTCAACTGCTGGCCGCCCCGCCGGGCGACACGTCCGCTTTCATCCGGCAGCAGGAGGACCTCAACCACCGGTTCGACGACGCTGCCAGGGTCCTTCCGGCCGAGCGGGACATGCGGTCCACCGTCATCACGGCACGCCAGGCCTGGCAGGACGCCCTGACGGCCCACGGCCTGTGGGGCAGCCAGGTGCAGGCGCTCCAAGGGGACCACCTGCCGGAGGCTCCTGCCCTTGGCGCAGCCGGTGCCGGCATCCGTGCGCTGCTGGCCGGCATCCAGCGTTCCTCGCTGGATGAGATGGACGCCGGCCTTGCCTACAGCGCGGAACTCCAACAGATCGTGATCGCGGCGCGCAGCGCGCTGTTTGCGCTGGCGGCGGCCGGAGTCGTATTCTTCCGCAGCCGGATGGTGAAGTACCTGCTCAGGCCTATCGAAGGCCTGCATCGCGGGGCTGTCCGCCTGCACGCCGGGGACTACAGCCACCGCATCGAGGTTGTCCGCCGCGACGAACTCGGAGAACTGGCCGAGGCGTTTAACTCCATGGCAGGCTCCGTCCATGACAGTCATCTGGCCCTGACCCACCGGGCGACCCACGACCCCCTTACCGGGCTGGCCAACCGCGCGGCGCTGACCGAGCGCCTGAACGCGGCGTTCAGGCCCGGAAGCGAGCGACAGACCCGGCACGAGGGATTGCTGATCATCGACGTCGACGATTTCAAGGACGTCAACGACTCGCTGGGCCATGAGGGAGGCGACGCACTGCTGGTGCACCTGGCCAAACGGCTGCAGGGCTGCGTGCGCGCCCATGACCTCGTCGCCCGCCTGGGCGGCGATGAGTTCGCCGTAGTAGTCATGGACGACGGCGGCGGTTCCGTTACCGGTGTGATCGCCGAGCGGATCCATGAGGCGTTGCGTGCACCGTTTTCGATCGGTGAAGTCCGGTTGAAGGTCACGGTCAGCATGGGCGCCGCACAGCGCCGCCCCGAGACCAGGGACCCCGCGGAGCTGCTGCGGCAGGCCGACTTCGCGATGTACATGGCCAAGCACGGCGGCAAGGGGCGATACCAGCTCTTTGACGCCCAGGGGTATGACCAGATGACCTACCGCGCCGCCCTCCGGACCGACCTCGCCGCCGCTGTGCCCGCGCGGCAACTCCGGCTCGAATACCAGCCGGTGACCGATCTTCACACCGGTGAGATCCTCGGCGTGGAGGCGCTCGTCCGGTGGGAACATCCCACTCTGGGGCGGCTCGGGCCGGCGGAGTTCATTCCCCTGGCCGAAGAGACCGGTGACATCGATGCCATCGGCTGCTGGGTGCTCGAAACAGCCTGCCGCCAGGCCGCCGGCTGGCGTGAATCGTTGAGCCACTGCGCGGATCTGTGGGTCTCCGTCAACATCTCCACGCTGCAGTTGCCGACGCCCCGGAGCATGGCCGCCATCGAGAGTATCCTCGCGGACCCCGCGGCGCAGGCGGACCGGGTGGTGCTCGAAGTCACCGAGACGGCCCTGGCGACCACCGCCGACGGCGGGATCACCGCGCTGAGCAGGCTGAAGAGCTTCGGGGTACGCATCGCCATCGACGATTTCGGGACCGGCTACTCCTCCCTCAGCTCGCTGGCCGTCCTGCCCGCCGACATCCTCAAGATCGACCGCTCCTTCCTCGCCGGCCAGGCCTCGGACCCGCCGTCGGCCGCCATGCTCGAGGCCATCCTGGGGCTGGCCCAGAAACTCGATCTCGACGTGATCGCCGAAGGCATCGAAGACCCTGAACAGCTGGCCCTCCTCCGTTCCCTTGGTTGCACCATGGGGCAGGGATACCTCCTTGGCCGGCCGGCCCCTTCCTCGGTGATCGAGGCACTGCTGGCCTCGGACGCGCAGCTGGAGGCATGGTCCGGATCCGGCACCTCAGCCGGTGGCGTGTGAGGCGGCCCGGCGTCACTCCGGCCGGATATAGATCAATAACGTTGCGTGCTGTGCGGCGGACTGGCCGGGCCGGCACTGAATTTGCCGGCGCTCTTTCCTTGCACCAGGCGGACAATGGTGAGTAGTGGATTCTCCCGTAACTGCTAATTCCCAGCGCCGAGGATGGTACGCCATGAACATTGGACAGGCACGGGCCGTACTCTTGGGGGCCCTGGTTTTGCTCGGGACGGCCGGTTGCGCCGCTGGCGGCGGAACAACGGCCCCGCCGTCGTCCGCCACGGCGTCCGCGACGGCAGGCATGCCCATGGAGTCTTCCTCCGCCATGACGTCGGCGGCCCCGGGCGCGGAAGGCTCCGCAGCGCCGGCCGCGGCCCCCGCCATCACCATCAAGGACTTCGCCTTTGGCGATCCAATGACGGTGTCCCCCGGCGCGACGGTATCGGTGACCAACATGGACACCGCGGAGCATACCGTGACCGCAGACCAGGGCTCGGCGTTTGACGTGGAGGTCAAGGGCAGCGGCGGAAACGCGACGTTTACGGCTCCGTCACAGCCCGGCACCTATACCTTCCACTGCATCTACCACCCGAACATGCACGGGACGCTGACGGTCAAGTGAGCGTCCGAAGCCACTCCGGCACTGTCGTGGGGGTGCGTGGAAGCAGCGTGGCCTTACGGGTGTTCACGGCCGTCGCCCTGTTCATCGATGCCGGCGTCCATATCCATCTCGCACCCGGCTATCCGGCCGGGAACTCTGCCGGGATCGGCCAGGGAAACCTCTTCCTGCTCGAGTCCGCGGCCGCGGTCCTGGCTGCGCTGTATGTCCTCCTGCGGGGCAGCAGGGCGGCCTATGCGGCCGCCTTCATCGTCGCCCTGAGCGCCTTTGCGGCAGTGGTCCTCTACCGTTATGTGAACCTGCCCGCGTTCGGTCCCTTCCCGGCCATGTATGACCCGGTCTGGTTCTTCGAAAAGTCCCTCAGCGCGGCGGCGGAAGCCGCCGGGACAATCCTGGCCGGCCTGGGATTCGTCCGGGCGGGCCGGCACCGGGCGTAGGCCCCGGCGCGTCGCTCCCGAGCGTTCCGCCGCGGGCCGGGGCCGCCGTCGCGGGTCCTGCAGCGATGCCGAAGTGGCGCCTGCGGAACTTGTTAGCATGGGGGCGAGGTGGTTCATGCCAGGGACAGCGGAGCGTCGTGCCGTGACCGATGTGACAGCGGCGATGGCGGCGTTTCTGGTGCCCGGAATCTGGCTCTCGGCCATCACCATCCCCGGCGGCGGCCCACGGGTCCTGGCCATCGCTGCCGGCGCCGCCGTGGTCGGGCGGGCCGCCGCCGCCATTCTTCGACGCCGCCCCCTGCTGTCTTCTCCCGCTGACCGCGTCACGCTGCTGCGGGCCGTGCTGGTGGCGTGCTGCGGCACCGTAACCGTTGCGGGACTGTTCGCAGGGTCCCGGCCGGCGCTGCTCCTCGTCCTGATGGGCACCGTGGCCCTTCTGCTCGACGCCGTGGATGGCCGCGTTGCCCGGTTCACCGGCACCGCGTCCGCTGCGGGGTCACGACTGGATACGGATACGGACGGCGCTCTCGTGCTGGTGCTCTCATCTGCGGCGGCGGCAGTAGCCGGCCCCTGGACGCTCTGCATCGGTCTTATGTACTACGCCTTCCTCGCCGGCGGCTGGTTCCGGCCGTCGCTGCGGGAACCGCTGCCACCCAGTACCGCCCGGAAAGTTATCGGCGCCTTCCAGCCTTCCGCGTTGTTGTTCGCCCTGGCCCCCGGCGTCCCGTCCGCTCTGGGCGCGGCGGGACTCGCCCTGGCCCTCACGTTGCTCGTCCTGTCCTTCGGCCGTGACGTCGTCGAGCTCGAGCGCCTCCACCGCATGCCGCGGGGCGCCGCGACGTCGTCGGGCCTCGGGCGGACTGGCGGCCGGTAAGGAAGCCGCCGCGTGACTAGGGCTGGCCGAAAGGTGATGGCCTCGGCACGAGGCTGGTCGATGCGGGACCTTGAATGACGGTGCCGTCGGTGGCAAACCGGGAGCCATGGCACGGACAGTCCCAGGTCACATCGGCAGAATTGAACTCGACGGTGCAGCCAAGATGCGTGCAGACGGCCGAGACGGCCCGGAGCTTCCCGGCCGGGTCGGCGTAGACGGCAACCTTCTCGCCGTCCCGCTCAACGACGGACCCCTCCCCCGGAGCGGGAAGCGCGTGACCCGCCGCCGGACCGTCCCGGTCCACGGGCCGTGCCACGCTGACGGCCGGGGTGGCACGGTTGCTGTCGAACACCCGCGCCCAGGGGTTCACCCGGCCGCACAAGGTATCGGCGAGGATAAGGGCCGCGGCGGTGCCGTTGCTCAGGCCCCATTTGCGCAGGCCGGTGATCACATGGACATGCGAGGCCGAGGGAGGCATAATCCCCACGAAGGGCAGGCCGTCGATCGGGAGCCCGTCCTGCGTGGACCAGCGGAATTCCGCCCCGCCCGCGCCAAGCCGGTCACGGGAGAACGCCGCGAGCCGGCGGTACCGCTCGGTACTGTCGACGGACTCCCCCGCCGGGTGGCCTTCGCCGCCGGCAAGCAGGTAGCCGGTGCCCTCGACCTGGACCGCCAGGATCGAGCGCATCGGATCGTCGACGCTGATATAGGTTCCTTCCAGCGGCAGGGAGCCGGCCCGGCTGGCGACGACGTAGGAGCGGTGCAGGAGGCACCGCGCGTCGAAAAATCCGCCGTCGCCGAACGGCACGTTGGTGGCCACGATGACGTCACGCGCCCGGACCGAACCCCGCCCCGTTTCGACGATGGCGGGCGAGCCGTCGCGGAGCGCCACGGCCCGGGACTCCTCGAACACAAAGCTGCCGCCACCGTCGACGGCGCGGGCGAGGCCCTGCAGGTATTTTACCGCGTGGAACTGTGCCTGGTTTTCGAAGCGGACCGCGCCCTTCACCGCGAAGGGCAGGGGAACGTCGCTCGTGAAGACGGAGGGAAGGCCGAGCCCGGCGGCCAGGGCGGCTTCGTCCCGGACCAGGGCCAGGGCCTCGTCGGTTTCGGCGTAGCTGAAGTTGGCCACACGGCGGAAATCGCAGTCGATCCGCTCCGCCGAAACGACGCGCGCGATGTGCTCGACCGCGGCCTGGTTCGCCTGCCCGTAGCCGCGCGCGGTGTCCACACCGTGGCGGTCCGCCAGCGCCGTGTACGCCAGACGGTGCAGGGACGTGACCTTTCCGGTGGTGTGCCCGGTGACTCCGGTGCCGACACGGGCCGCCTCAACCACGGCCACACTGTGGCCCGCCCGTTTGAGGGCCAGCGCCGCGGTCAGGCCGGCGATGCCGGCGCCGATCACCGCCGTGTCGACCTCAAGGTCGCCGTCGAGCGCGGGATATCCGGTGACCCCGGCCGTGGCGACCCAGAGGGATACTGGTTTTCCTTCGGATCGCTCACTCACGGCAATGCCTTCCGACGAGCATGCATCCCCCGCCCCGAAGGTGCGTGCAGATTCCCGGTGAAGATGGTCGGAATCTAGCACCATTCAGAATGCCTGCATAGGGCCGGAAGGGCGGGCGCAGGCCCCCTGCATCGCCGGCTGGCCGCCGCCGGACCCCCGGCGTAGACTCGAGCAAAATTCCGGGATGAAAGCCCTTTTATGAATAAGAACCGGCTGGAGGCATTCAGCGACGGCGTGCTTGCCATCATCATCACCATCATGGTGCTGGAACTCCACGTTCCTGCGGAGCCAAGCTGGAGTGCGCTGCTGGACGAACTCCCGACGTTCTTCAGCTACTTGCTGAGCTTCATCTATGTCGGGATCTACTGGAACAACCACCACCACATGCTGCATCTGGCCGGCAGGGTCAACGGCGGGGTGCTCTGGGCAAACCTGCATCTGTTGTTCTGGCTCTCACTCTTCCCCTTCACCACACGCTGGCTGAACACCGCGGGCCTGGCGGAGGTCCCCGTCCTGGTGTACGGGCTGAATCTGCTTCTCGCTGCCGTCGCCTTCTATCTTCTGAAGTCGGCCCTGATCGGCCAGCAAGGAAGGAACGGCCCGCTGGACGTGGCCCTGGGCCGGGACTGGAAGGGAAAGGGATCCCCCTTCCTCTACATCCTGGGCATGGGGCTCAGCCTGGTGAACCCCGTCCTGGGCCTCGTGGTCTACAGCGGCGTAGCAGCGATCTGGCTCCTTCCGGACCGGCGGGTGGAGCGGTTCCTCACGCGCACCGCTGAACCCAACGGCTGAGATCCTGCGGGCCGGGGAACGGGTCAGCGGCGCCTGCGCCGGGCGCGGTGCGGAAAGCCCTCATCGCCGGGCGCGCCCTGCCAGCGAGGTGTTGAGAAATTCCAGGATGTCCGGGGTGGGCGTCCTGATATGCGCCGCATATCGGGTGTGCTTCTCCACGTAATTCCTGATGTACGGGCAGACCGGGACGATCACGAGCCCGGCGGCCACCGTCTCGTCAAGGGCCTGGGCCGCCAACCGCCCGGCAAGCCCCTGCCCGCCATACTCTTCGTCGATGACCGTGTGGTAGAAGATCCGCTGGGAACCATCGTGATCCAGATAGGCCGACTGGCCGATGACGGCTTCGCCGTCGAGCACTTCGAAGCGGCCCCGCTCAGGGTGGTTGCGGATGGTGATCATGGCCAAGCTCTCCTCGCTTCTCTCCGGGTGGCGGTTCAGTCGCGGGGGCGCATGCGGACGTTCGGGAGGGCCGGAGCCGGCAGCGGTGCCGGCTGGCCGCCCGGAAAGGTGCCGAAGCGGGGGCCCCCGGCTCCTGCGGCGGCAGCAGCCCCGCCGTCCTCCGCACCGATCTCGGCCTGCCATTGTGCCCGGTATCCGACGATTTCTTCGTGGCTGCGGCCGACGAAATTCCACCACATCACGATTGGTTCGCCCAGCGGTTCCCCGCCGATGAGAAGTACGCGCAACGGTCCGCTGCCGGCCGCCAGGGTCAGGGACGCACGGCCAAGCGGGAGGTAGGCGAGGTGGTCCTTCGCGACGGAGTGCCCGTCCAGGTCCAGGGTTCCCGTGTCCACCAGCAGTCCGTGTTCGAAGGACGGCTCGGTGTCCAGGCGCAGCTGCGCCCCCGGCTCGAGGATGATCTCCGCGCCGAGCAAGGGTGTGTGGGTGGTGACCGGAGAGGTGGAACCGGCGAGGGATCCCAGGAAGACGCGCATGGTCCAGCCGTCCCCGCTGAGCGCCTCCGGGCGGTAGTGCTCGAAGGTCGGTTCCATGTGGCGGGCGCGTTCCGGCAGCGCCACCCACAGCTGGGCGCCATTCAGGACATCGGTGTCCGGGGTGGAGAACTCCGAATGGCTGATACCGCGGCCCGCGGTCATCAGGTTGACTTCGCCGGGCCGCACCGCAGCATGGAAACCGGCCGAGTCGCGGTGTTCGATCTCACCGGTGAACAGCCAGCTGACCGTCTGCAGTCCGGTGTGCGGATGGCGCGGGACGTGCATTCCGCCGCTGTCGCCGACCCGGTCCGGGCCGTAATGGTCCAGGAAGCACCAGGCACCGATGAGGCTGCGCTGGCGTTGGGGAAGGGTGCGTCGCACATCCATCGCCCGAGGTCCGCCCAACGGGACCTGCCGCGGGACCAGTATTTCCACGCCGATGCAACTGTCGTCGGTTTCGCAGAGAACTTCCTGGGGGGCAACTTCGGTATTGCTCATGAGCACAGCCTAGCGCCGCCCGGATCCCGGTGCCCGACTTCTGTACTGTGGCCGTCTACCAGCATCATTGATTCATGCCCATCCCCGAATCCGCCATCACCATCCCTGTCGGCGACGGCACAGTCCCCGGCGCCTATGCCCGCCCTGACAGCCCCTTTGCCACGCTCGTCGTCGCCCACGGTGCCGGGGCAGGCATGGACCATCCGTTCCTGACCGGCTTCACCCGGGCCTTGAACGAGGAATCCGTCGCAACACTCCGCTTCAACTTCCCGTACCGCGAGGCGGGCAGGAAGTTCCCGGACAGGCCGCCGGCTGCCATCGCAACCTGGCGGGCCGCCATGGAGGCGGCAGCCTCGCGTTCGGACGGCGAGCCGGTGTGGGCCGCCGGCAAGTCATTCGGCGGGCGCATGGCCTCGATGGCCGTTGCCGAGGGCATGCCGGCGGCCGGACTGGTCTACCTCGGATACCCGCTCCATCCCCCGGGAAAACCGGAAAAGCTCCGCGACGGGCACCTCTACGGACTGACCCTGCCGATGCTCTTTCTGCAGGGCACGCGCGATCCCTTCGCGAGCCCTGAACTGCTGGAGGGCATGGTGGCCCGCATCCCGTCCGCGACGCTTCAGTGGAGCCAGGGCGGCGGCCACACCTTTGAGGTCGCCGGGCTTAAGCGCAGCCCCGAGGAAGTGGGGGCCTCGCTGGCCGGACCGGTCGCGGCCTTCATGAAGGTGCACTGAAGCGCAGGACGTCGGCCACGGCCGTCCAGCCCGCGGCCGTGTAGCCGGCCACGTCCAGCGGGTCCAGGACTGTGTAGAGTGTGCCCGCGCCGTGCACGCCGGCCTCGTCGGCGAGCGCCGCGACCACCGCGGCCCCCAGGTGATCGGCGTCGTCCGGATGCCGGGTGCGGACTCCCCCGATCACCGCCAGGCCGTCCTGGATACTGATCCGCCCGCTGGCGACCGGATGGTCGAAGACGGAAATTTCGACGACGTCGTACAGCTCCAGGGGGGCCTCGGCGAGCTGCGCGTCCTCGGGCAGCGCCGGTACCACGTCCAGGTCTTCCGTCCTAGCAGCGAGCAGGGATTCCTCCCCGACGGCGGCCAGGCCGCGGGCAGCAGCATAGGCCCGCGCCTTTTCGGGCTCGCTGGTTGCCAGCGCCAGGACGGCTCCGGGTTGCTGGAGGACCACCGCAGCGGCGCCGTCGACGCCGCTTCCCGGCCACGCGAGGATGTACTCCGGCTGGCGGTGTTCCCCGTCCGGGACGGCCATCACGCCGTCCGCCTCGACCGCCGATGCCCGGCCCTGGACGGCGAGCCATCCGGCGGCCCATCCGGGAAGGGCGTCCTGCCATTCAGCCATGACGCGTTCCCCCCTTCAGAGCCAGGCGGTCCGGCGCAGCGGCGGCTCGGCGCCGCCAGGGCGCTGCACGAGCACCTGATTGACGCCCGTCAGTCCCGCCTCGAAGCCCAGGGCGCTCGCGGCCATGTAGAGCCGCCACACCCGGGCCCGCCCGAGGCTGGCGGACTGCACGGCCTCATCCCAGTGTTCTTCCAGGTTCTTTACCCAGGCCCGGAGGGTCAGCGCATAGTGCCGGCGCAGGGCCTCGACGTCGAGCACCTCCAGCCCTCCGGACTCCAGGGCCCCGAGCATCTCGGAGAGGCTGAGCATCTCGCCGTCGGGGAAGACATAACGGGGAATGAAGGAATCCGGGTCCGGGGCCGTGGGTCCGGCGTTCCAGGAGATGGCGTGGTTGAGCAGCCTGCCGCCGGGGCGCAGCAGCCCCTGCAGCTGGGAGACGTAGTGGCGGATCTGCTCGCCGCCGCCTACGTGCTCTGACATGCCGATGGAGCTGATCGCGTCGAACGGTCCGTCGTCGACGTCGCGGTAGTCCTGCACGCGGATCTCGATCCGGTCCGTCAGCCCGGCGTCGGCCGCGCGTTTGCGGGCCAGCGCCGCCTGTTCGGTGGAGAGCGTGACGCCGACGACGTCGACCCCGTAGTTCCGTGCCGCGTGCAGGGCGAAGCTGCCCCAGCCGCAACCGACGTCCAGGACCCGCATGCCCGGTTTCAGCCCCAGCTTGCGGCAGACCAGGTCCAGTTTGGCCGCCTGGGCGGCGTCCAGGCCGGTGCTCTCGTCGTTCCAGACCGCACACGAGTAGACCATCGACGGGCCCAGCACGAGGGCGTAGAAGTCATTGCCGACGTCGTAGTGGTGCGAGATGGCCGCCGCGTCGCGGCCCTTGGAATGGCGTTTGCCGTAACGCGTGACACGGGCTTCCTCCGGCGGAGGCGCCGGGTTGGGCCCGAGGGCGCCAAGCCGGACGGCGGCCGTAACCAGGGTCCAGATCTCGCGCGCCGTGAGCGGGCGGAAGGGGCCGGGCTCGGCGAACTTCCCGGCGGAGCTCAGGGCAGCGAAGGTCGCGAAGATGTCGCCGGGCGCGTCAATATCCCCGGCCACGTAGGCCCGGCTCAGCCCCAGCTGCCCCGGCGACCACAGGATCCGGCGCAGCGCCCGCCGGGAGCGGAACTCAATCTTCGGGGCGTCAGCCGGGCCGGCTTCAGAACCGTCCCACGCCCGCAGCCGGAGCGGGATCTCCTGGGTCCCGAGGACGATCGCCAGCGCGCCGGCCAGCCGTGATGCCACTCCCGTGGTTTTCGCCATGTTCATTGCCTCTCTTCCAACACTGTGCCTGCTCCAAGAAGCGCACCCGCGCCTTGCTGCCTTCAATCTATGTGGCAAACATGGCGTTCGGACAGGGGACACGTCCTTCGGATTCGTCCGCAATGATGATTACAAGGCGCACGGCTCTGGCGCTCCCCGCGTCGGGTGCCTATCGTGTTGGCTATGTCTGAAGCTTTCGCGTCTCTCGTCGAGGCATTCAAAAACGTAGGTGTGTCCAGGGCCTACGGCACTCCGGTGCAGATCGCCGGGGAAGAAATCATCCCGGTGGCATTGGTGTCCTTTGGCTTCGGCGGGGGCAGCAATCCCGACGCCGGGAATGGCGGGGACGGTGCAGCCGGCGGAGGGGGCGGCGGATTCGTGCTTCCGCTGGGCGTCTACGGGCGTGGCCCGCGCGGGCACATGGTGTTCCGGCCCAATACCCTGGCGCTGCTGGCCGTGCTGGTCCCGCTCGTGTGCGCCGTCGGCGTCGTGGTGCGCGGCGTCGCCCGTACTGTCAAGGCCTAGCGCGGGTCAGCCCCGGCGTCCGGCGAGCCGCGACGGGTTCGTGAACTGACGGGTCTGCATGAGCCAAGGCGAGGGCTCCAGGATGGCGGTGTGCCGTGGCGCCTACTCCGAAGAGCCCGGGGACGGGGAGGCCGCCGGCGCGTAAATCCCGCCGATCAGGGCCCGGGCGATCACCGCCGCCGGGTCCCGTCCGTCCGCCGACGGAGCGAGGTTCGTCCACACCACGAGCGTCACCTTGTTCACGGGGTCGCTGCCCATAAACGAGTTGAAACCGGGCAGCTCCCCCGTGTGCCCGTAGAGCTGCCCGAACTTGGCCAGAGCCAGTCCGTAGAGAGCCCCTCCGGCGTCGTTCGGGTCCACCGGCCGGGGGCTGTCCAGCCATACCTTTTGCAGCTCGGGCCTGAGGAGTTTGCCGCCCGTGATGGCTTCGGCCCAGGTCGCGAGGTCGCCGGCGGTCGAGATTCCCTGGCCGGCGGCCCACGCCCACGACGGGTTGGAGTTGGTGTAATCGTTCGGGGCAAGGGTTCCGGCTTTTGCCCGGGCGATCAGGTCGGCCGGCAGCTGGGAGCTGGCAATCGTCAGGACGTTGGTCATGTACATGTAGCCCTGCGGATGCGGGGACGGCAGCACATTCGAGTCCGACGGCGGGAATGACGTCTGGCTCAGACCGAGCGGCCCGAGGATCCGGTCCTGGATGATCCGGGCCAGCGGTTTTCCTTCAAGTTTTTCGGCGATCAGGCCCAGCAGGACGGTGTTGGTGTTCGAGTAGTGGAAGCCCTGCCCGGGTGCGAAGTAGACCGGAAGCGGAAGCGCGATTGCGAGGAGTTCCTCCGGCGTCCAGACGCGTTGCGGGGTGGTATCCAGGGCCAGGTTGAGCTCGTACGATTCAGAGTAGTTGTAGAGGCCGCTCCGCATGGTGAGCAGCTGTTCGATCGTGATGTTGGCACCGTTGGGAACATCCGCCCGGTATATCGCGACCGGGTCGCTGAGCTTCAGCCGGCCTTCCTGCACGAGCTGCAGGATGACGGTTCCGGTCCACGTCTTGGTGATGGAACCGATCCTGATGTGGTCATCCAGCGAGACCGGCGCGTTTCCCCCGAGGTTGCTGACCCCGTAGGTGGAGGTGAATCCCCCCTCCGGGGTGCGCAGCAGCACGACTGCCCCCGGAACCAGCAGCTCCTTGGCAGTGTCCTCGAAGGTCTTCTGCAGCTGCGCCTTATCCAGGGGCAGCAGGGCCGGTGCCGCCGCGGTACTGGTGGCCGTCGTGTCAGTAGCAGTAGCAGTGGCAGGAGCGGTGGAAGTGCTGGTGGCCGACGACGTCGATCCCGGCTGCGGCGGCCCGGAGCCGGTGCACGCCGACACGGCGAGCAGCGCGGCGGCCAGGCACACTGCGGTGAAGGACCGGCGCAGTCTGCGCCTGGCACGGTTTGCTGTGGTCATCGTTGGCTCCTTGTCGGCCTTCAGCCTTTGCTGCGTGCCCGGCTGGGCTGCACCCGCAGGGGTTCTCCGGGCATTTTCGGGAAGTCCGGCGGGAAGGGAAGCTCCCCGAGCCCGGCCGCAAGATCCCGCTCCCACCACTCCAGGAGGGCGTCGATGGTGCCCGCGCTCGAATGCATCCCCGCCCACGGATCGCCGGTGCTCTTGAGCCTCTCCGGGACGGTGATGACCGTGAAGTCGTCCGGGTTGGCGCCGTCCAGCTCCTCCCAACCGATCGGGCACGAGACCGTGGCATTCGGCAAGGCACGCGGGCTGTAGGCGCCAGCCATCGTGCGGTCGCGGTTCGCCTGGTTGAAGTCCACGAAGACCCGTGTGCCGCGTTCCTCTTTCCACCAGGCCGTCGTGACCTTTTCGGGCATCCGCCGTTCGAGTTCGCGGGCGGCCGCGATCACGGCGTGCCGGACCGCCAGGAATTCGCGGGTGGCCTCAATGGGGGCGAACACGTGCAGCCCGCGGCTTCCGGAGGTCTTGATAAAGGCGGTCAGCCCCGCCTCGGCCAGCACGGACCGCAGCTCCACGGCGGCGGTGGCCGCCTCCGCGAACCCCGTGCCGGGCTGCGGGTCAAGGTCGATCCGCAGCTGGTCCGGATTGTCCGGGTTGCCGGCCCGGGACGCCCACGGATGGAACACCACCGTGTTCATCTGCACCGCCCAGACCGCGGCGGCGACCTCGTCAATGACCAGCTGCGGGTGTGAGCGGCCACTCGGATAGACCACTACCACCGACCTCACGAAGTCAGGGGCCCCCTTGGGCGGATTCTTCGAGAAGAACTGTTCGCCGTCGACGTTGTCCGGGAACCGTTGCAGCGTCACGGGCCGGCCGCCGTTCGCTGCGAGGAAAGGGTCCCCGACGTCGACGATGTACCGGGCGAGGTCCAGTTTGCTCAGGCCCGGCTTCGGCCAGAGGACACGCCCGGGACTCGATATCCGCAGTTCCCGGGCCCCCTGCGGACCAGTGACAGTGACCGTTGCTTCTTCCCTGACCATGGGGACAAGCTACTCCCGGCGGACCCGCAACCCAATAGCTGACGCCCGTGCGCCGGCCTACCGGACGTGCAGCCAGGTTTCGATGGCGGTCGCGGCCGCTTCGGCCCCTCCGGCCTCGCGGACTGCCAGGCTCATTCCGGCGACATTCCGGCGGATCCGCGGATCGCCACTGACCCCGGATACGGCGTCCAGAAGGGCCGACGGCGTGAGGTCCGCGGCCGCCAGCTGCAGCCCCAGGCCTAGCTCCGTCAGGCGGCGGGCCGTGGCTTCCTGCTCGGGCTGCTGGGGAAATGCCACCATCGGGACCCCGAAGTAGAGTGCTTCCATGGTCGAGTTCATCCCGGCATGGGTGAGAAAAACATCCGCGTGGCGCAGTACCAGCAGTTGCGGAAAGAACGCCAGGACCTGGAAATTCGCGGGAACCGGTCCCAGCGAGCCGGGGTCCGTCTGCTCGCCGACGGCCATCGCGACGTCCCACTTGCCCTGGCCGAAGGCCTCCATGCACATTCGAAAGAAGTCCGGCTGCCGATTCAACGGGGTGGTGCCGAGCGAGATGAAGAGCAAGGGCTTCGGCCCCTCATGGGTCCACTCCGCATGGGATTCACGTCCGCCAACGCACGGACCCACGAACTGGAACCGTTCATCGAAGGTCTCGCCCATGGGCTGGAACGCGCGCGGAATGAAGACGATGTTGAACGGCGCTGGCGGTCCGTCGAACATCCGTGGAGCTCTTACGCCCTGTTCGGCGGCGAACTCAACGAGCCAACGGCCCGCCGTCGTCCACGCCTCCACCATTTCCGGGCGAGGCGCGGCGGGAAGGAGCGTCCTGATCGAGAAGTGCTCGTTGGTGGCATACGTGGGCATCAGAGCGATCGCAGGCACACCGGTCTTCTCCGCCGCCATGCTGCCGCTGATGGTCATCGCGTCGAAGCAGACGGCGTCGGGCGGGTCCTCCTTGAGCTGTTCCACCAGGACCGGAAAGCTGGCACGAAGATCCTCGAACACGCGCTTCATCATCGGCAGCATTAACTGCCCCCGGGCAGGGAGACCGGGCCCCTGATCCGGCAACAGTGCCATCCAGTTCTCCCCGGAGGCGTGGAATGCCGCCCCGGCTTCCTCGATCTGCGGGGCGAAGTTGGCAGCGGTGAAATAGCTGACCCGGTGGCCGCGGCGGACCAGTTCAGCAACCACGGCCAGGGTCGGGTTAACGTGGCCCGCGGCGGGAATGGATATGAAGGAAAAATGCATGACGATCACTCCCCGTCGCCTGGCTGACGCTGGACCAGCGGCGGCTCCATCGGCGGCATCTCACTTTATGATGCGCCTGGAATGACCGCGGCGCGATACCCGGCGGGCTCCGGGGCGGTGTTGGCACGTGCCATTCCCATGACGGCGCGGAACGTGAACAATGGCACTCATGAGTGCAACATACGAGGCATCGCGGCGCGTCACGTCAAATACCCCGGAGGTCGTGGCTTCGGCCGTCCGGGAAGCCATCCAGGAACTGCGGGACACCCTCCAGCGGCATGGCATCGCCGCCGCGTTTGACGACCTTGCCCGGCTGGGACACACGGAGTCCTGGGACGGCGAGGGGCAGCGCTGGGTCCACGTCAGCTGGGAGGGCGAAGAAGCCGGATAGTCCGGGCACTGTCCGTTGCCGCCGCGCGGCAGTGAAGGCCAGGTGGGCGTTGCCCACGGTAGCGTGGGGCACGGCAAACCGTGCCACAGCCGCGACGCGGCGATTCCAAAGGAGCGAGCCATCAACAGGTCACACCGGACATCGAAAAGCGAGCCCGACACGGCCGTTGAACTCAACCCCATGTTCAGCCGGCCCGGCGAGTCCACCATGTTCCCGCGCTTTGAGCTGCCAAACCAGGAATCCCTGCCCTCGACCGCGTACCAGATCGTCCACGATGAAGCCATGCTTGACGGCAACGCCCGGCTGAATCTGGCGACCTTCGTCGGTACCTGGATGGAGCCGGAAGCGGCCAGGCTCTACGCAGAGTCCTTCGACAAGAACATGATAGACAAGGACGAGTACCCGCAGACGGCCATGATTGAGACCCGCTGCTGGCGTATGCTCGCGGGCCTGTGGAATGCGCCGGACCCGGCCAAGGCCATCGGGACCTCCACGATTGGTTCCTCCGAAGCGTGCATGCTCGGAGGCCTTGCACTGAAACGGAAATGGCAGCACGCCCGGCGCGCGGCGGGCCAATCGGCGGAGAAGCCGAATCTGGTCCTCAGCTCCGCCGTCCAGGTCTGTTGGGAGAAGTTCTGCAATTATTGGGACGTTGAAGCCCGCTACGTCCCCGTATCGATGGAGCATCAGGTGCTCGACGGACACGACCTGGACCAGTACGTGGACGAGAACACCATAGGCGTAGTCGCCATCATGGGCGTGACGTACACCGGCCGGTACGAACCCGTCGACAGGATCTCGGCGGCCCTGGACGAAATCCAGGCCAGCCGCGGACTCGACATTCCGATCCATGTCGACGGCGCCTCCGGGGCCATGATCGCCCCTTTCCTGCAGCCGGACACCGTCTGGGACTTCCGTCTCGCCCGGGTGGCCTCCATCAACACCTCAGGCCACAAATATGGATTGGTGTATCCGGGCCTGGGCTGGATCGTCTGGAGGGACGAAGCTGCGCTGCCCGATGACCTGGTCTTCCACGTGAGCTACCTCGGCGGCGACATGCCGACCTTCGCACTGAACTTCTCCCGGCCCGGAGCCCAGGTCCTGCTGCAGTACTACCTCTTCCTGCGGCTCGGTTTCGACGGGTACAAATCGGTCCAGTCCGCGTCCCGGGACGTCGCCGTGTTCCTGTCCGGGCAAATCGGAAAGATGGATGCTTTTACCCTCCTGAGTGACGGATCCGATATTCCCGTCTTCGCGTGGCAACTCACCGACGGCCACACCCGGAACTGGAACCTTCATCACCTCTCCGAGCGGCTGCGCATGAGCGGCTGGATTGTCCCCGCCTATCCCTTGCCTGACGGACTCAGCGACATCACCGTACAGCGCGTCGTCGTCCGGAACGGGTTCACCCGCGACCTCGCAGCCAGCTTCCTGGAGGACCTCGAAAAGGAGGTCACCTATCTGGACGGCCTGAACGCACCTTTCCCCTCGGAGGGGCACACCCCGGCCTTCCACCACTAGCCGGCTGACGCCGGATAAGGAGTGCCGATGTGCCGACTGTTCGGCCTGCACGCCGGTCCCGAGCCGGTCCGGGCCACGTTCTGGCTCCTGGATGCCCCTGACAGCCTCGCAGACCAGAGCAGGAGGGAGCCCGACGGCGCCGGAATAGGCACCTTTGACGCGGCAGGCAGGGCGCATGTGGCCAAGCAGCCGCTGGCCGCGTGGGAGGACCACGCGTTCGCGCGCGAGGCACGGGACCTGAAGAGCACAACGTTCCTGGCCCATGTCCGGTATGCCACCACCGGCGCACACACCATGGTCAACACCCACCCGTTTGAGCAGGACGGGCGGCTGTTCGCCCACAACGGCGCCTTTGGTGACCTCCCCCGGATTGACCAGCGCCTGGCCCGCCTCGGGGCCGCCGATCTCGTGCACGGGCAGACCGACAGCGAACGCCTTTTCGCGCTCATCACCGCCGAGAGCCGGCGGACCGGCGGCGACGTCGGGGAAGGCATCACCCGGGCCATCACGTGGATCGCCGGGGAGCTGCCGGTGTTAAGCCTGAACCTCATCCTGACGACGGCGACGGACCTTTGGGCGGTCAGGTACCCGGCCAGCCATGAGCTGTACATCCTGGAACGGGACCCGGCCGGTGCCCCCCGCCCTGCAGCCCCTCTGGACGCCCGAAGCGCCCGCATCCACGCCCGCAGCGAGGATCTCGCCCGCTCGGCCCAGGTCCTCATCGCCACCGAGCCGATGGATCACAATCCCGGCTGGCGGCCGGTAGTGGCCGGTGAACTCGTGCATGTCGGTCCGGATCTCGCGGTGACCGCCAGCTTCCCCTTTCCGGAGACCCCGGCGCATCCCCTCACGCTGTCCGATCCTGACCTGTCAGCACCGACATCCCGGAAGCCGTGATTGTGCGGGGCCGGCCCGGCGGGTTCAGCCCGGGAGATTGAGGATCTCGGCGTACCGCGTGATCATCATGTCCTGTCCCTTGATCCGGGAGATGAGCTCCGTGCCGGCGATTTCCCCGCCGGGAAGTTGCCCGGAACCCCCAGCCGGCCCGAGCGGGAGGATGATCACAGGCGGTGCCGGGGTATATTCCGTGCGTTCCGTGCTCCCCGCCAGTTGTGCCCGGATGTTCGCGGCGGCAATCCTGGCCTGGTTGCCTGCGACGCTCGCCTTGTTCACATCGATCGCCGCGATGTCGCCCAGCGCGTAGACATTCTTGGATCCTGCGACCGTCAGTTCAGGGGTGACCAGCAGGTACCCCTCGGCGGTGCGGGCTGCCAGCAGGTCCCCGGCCAGGTAGCCGGTCTGCGGCGCTATCCCATAGCAGCGGAACCAGATGTCGGCGTCGATGGTGCTGCCGGCCGCCGTGGAAACGGAGAACCTGCCGGCCTGCCCCGCAGGCAGCTCCGGAAGCCGGGTGAGGGGGCTTCCCATCACCTGCTCCACCCCGAGGTCACGCAGTTGCCGGTTAAGCTCATCCCGCAGCCGCTGGTCGTAGGGCCCGGGCAGGATCTGTTCGGCCTGGTCCACCAGGACGATTTCCTTGTCCGGCCAGGCTGCGGCGATTTCCCCGGCAAACTCGAGCCCGACCGCCCCGGCGCCCAGCAGCATCACGCGGCCGGCCCGCTTGAGATTCTCGTGGGCGGTCCGATACCGCTCGAGCGCTTCCGCGGTGCTGTCCGTGCCGCTCTTGGCCGGGAAGGGGTAGCTTGACCCGGTAGCCAGGACGATGATGTCCGGCGTTAATTGCATCCCGGATTCAAGCCCGACGCTGTTCCCGTCAACCCTGACGGCCCGGTCGCGGATGACCCGGCCACGCGCGAGCAGACGGTCGTAGGGCAGGAACATGCGGGGCAGGAAATCCGGCTGCACGACTGCCCGCAACGCCGCGATGTTGTGCACGAACGCGTCCTTGGGTTCGACCAGGATAACCGCGGCATACTCATCCAATGCCTTGGCCAGATTGATGCCCCCATACCCTCCCCCGATGATCACGACCAGGGACTGCTGCGATGCTGACTCGTTCATGGAAACCCCCTTGTTGGACGCGCGTAAACGGGATCGCCGCCATCATGGACGTCTGCCTCCTATTTTAATCCGCCAGGTCCGCAGCGGGACCAACGCACGCCAATACCTTCCCCTTCGCTTCCCTGCCGGGTAACAATGAGGCATGGAACCGGCGAATGACCTCCGGGAGGCATCGCTTGGCCTCAGCAGCGACGATGTCGCCGTACTGCGTGCCCGCTTCGGCAGCAACACGATTCCGGCGGAGCGCACCCGGCCGTGGTGGTCCCGGCTGGCCGCAGAACTGACCCACTTCTTCGCGCTGATGCTGTGGGCGGCAGCCATCCTCGCCTTCGTGGCCGGCACCCCGCAACTCGGCTGGGCGATCGCCGCCGTCGTCGTCGTCAACGGCCTGTTCGCCTTCTTCCAGGAGGCCCGCGCGGAAAGGGCCTCCGCAAAGCTGCGCGAGCTGCTGCCGGCCCGTGTCAGGGTGCGCCGCGACGGCAAGCCCACCACGGTGGACGCGGCGGAACTGGTCCCCGGCGACGTCGTCCTGCTCACCGCCGGGGACCGGATCCCGGCGGACCTTCAGCTGATCTCGAGCTCTTCCCTCAGGTTCGACGAGTCCATGCTGACCGGCGAAAGTGAGCCGGTCCCGGGACTTCCGGGAGACTCCGTACCGGGCGGGACATTCGTCGCGGAAGGGGATGCCGTGGGCCTCGTGACGGCCACCGGCAGCGCCACACGGCTGGCGGAGATTGCCCGCCTGACCACCCGGGCGGCTCCCCCGCCCAGCCCGCTGGACCTGGAGCTCAAGCGGATCGTCAAGATCATCGCCGCCATCTCGATCAGCGTCGGCGTCGCCTTCTTCCTGATTTCACTGCTGATCGGCAACCCGCTGACGGGCGCCTTCCTCTTCGCCATCGGCGTCACCGTGGCCATGGTGCCCGAGGGCCTGCTGCCCACCGTTACGCTGTCCCTGGCCATCGGTGCGCAACGGATGAGCAAGCGTCATGCCCTGGTCCGGAACCTGCAGGCGGTGGAGACCCTGGGTTCAACCACCTTCATCTGCACGGACAAGACGGGCACCCTGACGCAGAACCGGATGAGCGCCGTTCAGGTCTGGACGCCGGAGGGAACCCTCACGGTGGATGGCAACGGCTACGAGCCCAGCGCGGAATTCGACGGCACGGATGCTGCCCGGCGGCTGGCCGCCGTCCTCGCCGCCGGCGCCCGTGCCGCGTCGCAGGGCGACATCGAGGAACATGAGGGCCGCTGGCGTGCCCTGGGGGATCCCATGGAGGCTGCCATCGTCGCCCTCGACCGCCGGCTGGGCGGGGGTGCGGAGGCGTCCCCGCCCGAGGTAAGTTTCGCGTTCGACAAGGTCCGCAAGCGCACGGGCGCCGTCTCGGGCGATCAGCTGTGGGTCAAGGGCGCACCGGAATCCGTGTTCGCGGCCTGCGTCTGGCCGGAGGACGGGTCCCCCGGCGCCGATCCCGGCGCAGACGCCCAGGCCGCGATGGACACCATGGCCTCTGTCGGACTGCGGGTGCTGGCGGTGGCGGGGCGCCGGCTCTCCGCCGCGGAGCAGCAGGGAGCCATGGATGGCGCACTGGGGGCTGCCGACCTTGAGAGCGGGCTTGAGCTGCTGGGCCTGCTTGGCCTGCACGATCCCCCGCGCCCGACCGTTGCCGGCGCAATCCGCCAGGCCCGGGAAGCCGGAATCAAGATTGCCATGCTCACCGGGGACCATCCGGTCACGGCCGCCGCGATCGCCCGGGAGATCGGACTGATCGGCGATGGGACGCCCGGCAGCGGCGAACCTGGCCCCGGGATTGTCCTGGACGGAAACCAGCTCCCGGAGGACCTGCAAGTCCTTGGTGCCCTGCTGGACCGCGAGGGAGTTGTGGTCTCGCGTGTTTCCCCGGAGAAGAAGCTGATGGTGGCCCAGGCCCTGCAGCAGCGCGGCCATGTGGTGGCCATGACCGGGGACGGCGTCAACGACGGCCCGGCCCTGGAGGCGGCGGACATCGGCGTCGCAATGGGCCTGAGCGGAACCGACGTCGCCCGGAACGCCGCGGACCTGGTGCTGCTGGACGATGATTTCGCCACGATGATCGTGGCGGTGGAACAGGGCCGGGCGACCTACTCCAACATCCGCCGTTTCCTGACCTACCATCTGACGGACAACGTGGCCGAGCTGGCCCCGTTCGTCATCTGGGCGCTCTCCGGCGGCCACTTCCCGCTGGCCATCGGAGTGCTGCAGATCCTCTTCCTCGACATCGGCACCGATCTCGTGCCCGCCCTGGCCCTGGGCAGTGAAAAACCGGGCGACGGCGTGATGTCGCGCCCCCCGGAGAAGCGGCATCTGCTGGACGGAAGCCTGGTCTTCCGGGTCTTTGCACTGCTGGGCCCGGTCGAGGTGCTGTTCGAGATGAGCGGCTTCCTTGTGGTGCTGCTGGCCGGTGGCTGGCGGGCGGGCGGACCGCTGCCGGACCCCGGGCTGATGGCGGCGGCGTCCGGCACGGCATTCACCGCCGTCGTGCTGGGACAGCTGGCCAACGCCGTCGCCTGCCGCAGCGCCGGCAAACCCTTCTGGCGGCTGCGCTGGAACGGCAACCCCCGGCTCATCTGGGCAGTGCTGATCGAGGTAGCGCTGCTGTGCATCTTCCTCTTCGCGCTCCCGGTGGCCGAACTGCTCGGTCAGGCCCCGCCGACGCTGGAGGGCTTCGTCATCGCGGCGCTGGCCATTCCCGGTGTGCTGTTTGCCGACGCGGCACACAAGGCGATCCGCTTCCGCATGCGCCGGGGGATGACGCAACCGGTGCTGCCGCACCACTGAGGGGAAAAAGCGCGGTCAGCCGTTCACCAGGTCAGCGTGGTGCACCTCGACGACGTTGGGGTGTGCCCGCAGCCGGTAACGCAAGGCATTGTCCCCGTAGGTTTCCAGAATCGGGCTGTTCGTCGGGTCCACCGACAGGCCGCGGGCCTTGGCCTGGAACTCCGGGCTTACCGCGAGCTGCGGCATGGTCGCGTCCAGCGCCGGGTTGTAGAAGAACGGCAGCGAGACCCGGTCTGTGCCCTTGAGAGGCGAAATCACCCGGTGCAGGGTCGCCTTCAGATAGCCGTTCGTGGCCAGTTCGAGCATTTCCCCGATGTTGACCACAAACGTGCCCGGAACCTGCGGTGCGTCGATCCACTTCCCCTGGTAGTCAACCTGAAGTCCGCCCTTGCCGGGCTCGACCAGCAGCAGCGTCAGCACCCCGCCGTCGCGGTGCGAGCCGACGCCCTGCTTGGGCTCCGGGTTGGACTCCCCCGGATACCGCACAATCTTGAGCAGGGGGAAAGCCTGCGCCGCGAAGGCTGCGTCGAAAGTGTCCTCGGGTGCCCCGAGCGATACCGCCACGGCCCGCAGGAGTGTGAGTGAGATGGTGCTCAGCCGCTCGGTCCACTCCGAGACAATCGCCCGCATCCCGGGCAGCGCCTCAGGCCACAGGTTGGGGCCTTCCAGACGCCAATAGTCGGCAACCCCCGGGCCCGGCGCGACGGCGATGCGCTCGACGCCGATATCGATCTGCTCGCGCCAGTCCACAGCACCGTCCGTCAGCTCTCCGCCGACCCGCGTGTACCCTCTGAACTGCGGGCTGAAGACGTTCTCGAGTGCGAGCTTCTGTTCGTCGGGCAACTCGAAGAAGCGGCGGGAGACCTCCAGCATGGCGTCCGTCAGTTCCTGCGGGACCCCATGGCCGGCCAGGTAGAAGAAGCCGACCTCATGCATGGCGTCACGCAGCTCGTCCCGGAATGCGGCCGCCTCTTCCGGACCAGCCTGCAAACGGGAAAAGTCAAGTACGGGCAAAGTTTCGAGTGACAACGTCTGTAGTCCTTTTCAGTACATTTGGCAAGCTGGAGCCTTGATTGACCTCAATGTTACGCACCGGACTGTGGTATTGAAATTTAAGGTTTCGAAATAAGACATTTGGAACTCCACGGATTCTTCCGGCATAACTTCCGCCGGCCCTGCCGCCTTGCTGCCGGCTCAGCCGGCAAAGGCCGCACGGAAGGCGGCGAGGGCTTTGTCCCCCGCTTTGAGGCCCGGGCCGCCGGAGGCGCCGGCCTCCAGGCCGATGACGCCGGAGTACCCGGCGTCGTTCAGTGCCGCTGCGACGGCGAGGTAATTGATCTCTCCGGTGCCGGGTTCGAACCGGCCGGGGACGTCGGCCACCTGGATCTCCCCGATCCAGGGCCGTGCGGCACGGACCAGTTCGATCAGGTTTCCTTCGCCGATCTGCGCATGGTAAAGATCCAGCATCATCCGGACGTTGGGGCGGTCCACGGCCGAGACGAGGGCCAAGGTGTCCTTGGCCCGGGCCAGCGGAATACCGGGGTGGTCCCGGACCGTGTTCAGGTTCTCCAGCGCAAACGTCACCCCGTGCTTCCCGCCCAGGGCTGCGAGTCGTTCCAGCGTGCGGAGAGCCGTCAGCCACATCTGGCCCGTGGACCGATGGACGGGACGGACGGCCATGCCGCCGTCCCCCAGTTCTGCGGGATGGACCACCATCCGCTCCACTCCGAGTTCCAGTGCTGTGCGGATCAGCTTTGCCGCGGAGGCCAGGACCTCGTCAGCACTGTCCGGATCGATCAGGCTGCCGCCGAAGTAGCCGCTCATGGAGGAGAACCGGGCGCCCGTTGCAGCCAAGGCGCCGATGTCCCGCCCCCTTGTGTCCCAGAGCTCCACCTCGAAGCCCTGCTCGTGGATCCGGTGCACGCGGTCGATCAGGGGCAAGTCCCCGTAAACCATTTCGGCGCACACGGCCAGACGGAAGCTCATGCGCTCTTACCGACCGGATGGAGCCGGGGCTCGGCCGCCTGCAGTCCGGCAATGGAGGATACATCCACCGTGGCACCGGTCCTGGCCGAAAGCGCCGCGGCCAGGGCAACCGCCAAGGCGTTCCGGGCATCCGTCCCGCCGGGACCCGGGGTCCCGGGCGCCTCCAGTCCGTCGCGGCGGGCCTTCACAGCGTCGACGAAATGGGCCAGTTCCGCGGTGTAGGCGTCGTGGAAGAGGTCCACGTTCAGCCGCACGGTGGCCGCGCCGATCCCGGCCGCGGTGTAGCTCGTCGCGCTGGAGGCCTGCGGTCCGCCGGCTGTCACCATGCCGGCTGAGCCGAACACTTCTCCGCGAACGTCGTAACCGTACAAGGCGTTGAAGTTCGCTTCCGCGACCGCGATGGCGCCGTTGCTGTAGGTGATCGTGACGACTGCCGTGTCCAGCAGCCCCCCGGGCTTTGCTTCCGGGGCCACCAGCGCATCGGCAACCGCATGGACGCGCACCGGGACGGCGCCGGGGTTCAGCCAGTTCAAGGTGTCAAAGTCATGGATCAGGGTTTCCAGGAAGATCGTACCCGGCGGAATCCGCTCCGGATCCGCAATTCCTGCCGCGCTGCCGGGGTCGCGGGTCAGGGACCGCAGAAGCTGCGGTGTTCCCACCGCGCCGTCGTCGATGAGCTTCCGTGCCGCAGCAAAATCGGCAGCATAGCGCCGGTTGAAACCGAACTGGACGATCACTCCGGCGGCACCGGCCGCATCGAGGGCGTCATCGAGTTCCGCCACGGTCCGGCCGCCGGGCTTCTCACAGAACACATCCTTGCCGGCGCGCGCCGCAGCCGCGATCAGCCCGGAGTGGAACCGCGCCGGCGCCGCAACCAGGACGGCGTCGATGTCCGGATCATTGATCACATCGGCCGCGTCCGAGCTGATCCTGGTGACCCCCAGACTGCCGGCCAGGGCCTCCACCGCGGGGAGGGCCGGATCGGCAATGGCGTCAAGCCGGGCGCCGGGAATGCGGCGGGCAACGGACTCAGCGTGGAAGCTTCCAATCCACCCCGCGCCGATCAAGCCGATGCGGACTGGCCGGCCCGGGCTGACCGGGTGCTGAAGGTAACTCATGGCGACTCCTTGAAATAGGCTTCTAGATCGTTCTAGCCGAACTATCGTGGCATGTCCCACCCGCGCTGTCTAGATCGTTCTATAGACTGTTTGGGAAGAGGAGGAACATGACGGAACAGCAGCGCCGGCCCACCCTGATGGACGTGGCCCATGCCGCCGGAGTCTCCCGCGCCCTGGTCTCGATCGTGATGCGCGGCGCGCCGGGCGCCGCGGAAGCCACCCGCCGGAAAGTCCTGGACGCCGCCCGGGAACTCGGCTACCGGCCGGACTCCCGCGCCAGGCTGCTGCGCAGCAGCAGGACCAGGCTGCTTGGCCTGAGCTTCTCCAGCTCGCAGCCGTTCCACACGGAAATTGTCGACGCCGCCTACGCCGCAGCCGCCGCCCGCGGCTACGAAATTGTCCTGAGTGCCGTCGCCGATGGCAGGCCCGAGACACGCGCCATCGAGGCGTTGCTGGATTTCGGGTCCGAAGCGCTCATCCTGATCGCTCCGACCCTGAGCAGCGAGGCCCTGGCCGGGTACGCCGGCCAGGTGCCCGTCGTCAGCCTCCTCCGGGACGACGTCGACGGTCGCGTGGATGCCGTCAGCAGTGACAACGACGCCGGCATCCGGCTGGCCGTTGACCACCTCACCGGCCTGGGCCACCGCCGGATCGTCCATGTCGACGGCGGCACGGCGGTCGCCGCGGAGGAGCGCCGGGCAGCCTTCCGGACCGGGATGATCCGCCACGGCCTGGAGCCCGTCATCGTGCCCGGCGGGCCGACCGAAGAAGACGGGCTGAGCGCGGGCCGTTTACTGAAGGCCGACGTTCCCTCGGCAGTGATCGCATTCAACGACAGGTCAGCCCTGGGTGTGATGGAGAGCCTCCGCGGTTCGGGGCTGAACGTCCCCGCAGACGTGTCCGTCCTCGGCTATGACGACAGCCAGTTCGCCCGGCTCAGCTATGTCCAGCTCTCATCGATCAGCCAGGACGCCCCGCTCCTGGCCGCCGCGGCCGTGGACCGGGCCGTGGACCGGATAGAAGGAAGCCAAACGCCGGTCCACGTCGTCAGGACGCCGCACCTGGTGGTCCGCAGGACGACGGCTCCTCCGCGGTCTCTGTAACGGGTCTGCGGCACCATGCCATGATGGCGGCTTTTGCCCCCCCTTGGCGGTCCAGCCTCGAGGAGGATGAGTGCGACGCCCCGAAACCGGCCAGCACGAGCGCATCCGAGCCGACACATCCGGCCAACCGGTACCGCGGGGCATTCGGCGATCTCTCGGCCGCGGCAACGGTCAGGCCGGCGAGCCTGTCGCGGGCCTAGGCTCCCAGGTCACGGGAAGCTGTTTGAGGCCATAGATGATAGTGCTTTCCATCCGTTCCAGACGGGCCCGGGGGGCCAGTGCCAGCCCGGGCAGGCGCGAGACCACAGCCTGCAACGCAATGCTGGCCTCCAACCGGGCCAGTGGCGCGCCCAGGCAGAAGTGGATGCCCTGGCCGAAGGCGAGGTGGCGGTTCGGGGCCCGTCCGACGTCGAACGCATCCGGGTTTGGGAACTGATCCGCATCGCGGTTCGCCGAGCCGATCCAGGCGACGAGCGGCGAACCGGCGGGGATCCGGTGTTCGCCCAGTGTCGTGTCGGCGGCCGCGATGCGGTACATCGACTGGACCGGGGACCGGTAGCGGAGCACTTCTTCAATCGCGTGCGGGAGCAGTCCCGGCCCGGCGCCGAGCCGCTCGATCGTGCCGGGATTTTCGGTGAAACAAAGGACCGCGTTGCCGATCAGGTTGGTGGTCGTTTCATTGCCCGCGACGAGCAGCAGGGCGCAGAAGCCGAGAAGTTCGACGACGCTGAGGTGCTCCCCGTCGATCTGCGCCGCCAGCAGCTTGCTGATCAGATCGTTGCCCGGACGGTGCCGGCGTTCCTCGATCATGCCCATGAAATACTCGGCCATCTCCCGATGCGCGGTACCGTGGTCCTGCGGGGCACTTTGCCCGGACTCTTCGGGCGCCGGCCGGGTCTGGCTGACGATGACGTCGGACCACTGCTTGAAGCGGTCCCGGTCCGCTGCAGGGATCCCCATGAGCTCCGCGATGACGATGACCGGCAAGGGATATGCCAGTTCCTCGATGAGGTCCATGGTCCCCGCGGAGAGGGCCGGGGCCAGCAAAGCATCCGTGATTTCGGAGATGCGCGGGGCGAGGGCCTCCACCGCCCGCGGCGTGAATGCCTGCGTGACGAGGGAACGGAGCTGGCGGTGACGGGGCGGATCGGTATTGATCAGGCTGGCCGCGAAGAGCTGGCCCGTCTCGGACGGATTCCCGCCTGCCATCCGGGAGGAAAAGGTGGAGTGCTCGGACAGGACCCGCTGCACGTCGTCGTAGCGGAACACATGCCACACCCCGGTCTCCTGGTCCTGGAAAACGGGCTGGCTCTGCCGCATCGTTTCGTACTGCGGAAACGGATTCAGCGGCTCTTCAATAGCCGGCAGGCGCAACATGGCAGGCCCTCCTGATAGGTCGGGCGACTTTTCCGTCGTTAAGCTCCCACGTTATTACCGTTAGGCCCGCAGCTAAAGGCCTGCATCATTCGTTCACGGGGCCATCCGGTGCCGGGGGTGCCTGCCGGCGGATCGGGGTCAGCTCCTGGCCTTGGTCCTTGCCGTGGCCGGTGCCGTCCACGGGTCTTCCGGCCAGGGATGCTTCGGGTAGCGGCCCCGCATCTCCGCCCGGACCTGTGCGTAGGGTCCGGACCAGAAGGAAGCCAGGTCGTCTGTCACGGCCAGTGGCCGCCGGGCCGGTGAGAGCAGGTGGAACAGCACCGGCACCCTTCCGCCCGCCAGCCGGGGCGTCTGGTCCCAGCCGAAGCACTCCTGCAGCTTGACCGCCACCACCGGCCGGCCGTCGCCCCCGACGTCCGGGTAGTCGATCCGCACCCGCGAACCGCTCGGCACCTCGAGCGTCTCGGGCGCCAGCTCGCCCAGCCGGGCCGCGTCGGGCCACGGCAGCAGCCGCCGCAAGGGATCGGCCAGGTTGATCGCGTTCGTGGCAGCCCCGCCGGCCAGGGCCTCAAGCTCCGGAGCCAGCCACTCGTTCAGCCTGCCCAGCAAAGCCTGCTCGGACACATCCGGCCAGGGATTGCCCAGTTCCCGGTGCAGCAGTGCGATGCGGCGGCGCAGGGCGCCGGCCGCCGCCGACCATCCGATTGTCCCCAGCCCTTCCTTCTCCAGGGCGCGGGCCACCGCCGCTCGTCCCTCGTCCGCAGTCGGCCGTACCGGGGTGGAGGACAGCACGATTGCCCCCAGACGGCGTTCCCGCCGGGCCGTGACCTTGCCCTGGCCGAACTGCGCCTCCACCGTTTCACTGCGCAGCTGCCGGGCGGCGGCCTCCGCCGTGTCCGCCGCGAGCGGCGCCGCGGACCGGATGACGGCGCCTGTTCCGGCCGCGTCGCGCCCTTCCGCGCGGGACACCTCGGCCACGGCCAGCCACTCCTGCCCGGAGAGCGGGCTGCCGGCCGGCAGTCCGGCCCGTGTGCCGGAGGTGAGCAGGTAGCGCTCCGGTCCGGCGCCCGGGACGCGCCGTCCCACCCGGTCGGGGAATGCGAGGGCGACGACGAAACCGACGGACTCCGCGGCCGTGACCCGTGCGGCGGGGGAAGGAACGGCGCCGGCCTTCTCCTGGTGTGCGATCGTCTCCATCCGCCGGACATCCTCCGCCCAGCGCCGGGCCGCCGGGTCCTTGCCGGTCCGCAGTGTGCCCAGCAGGCGGGTGAGGTCGGCGCCGGGAGCACGCTGGTCTCCGGAGACGAGGGCGACGGCCTCCGCCGCGGTCCGGTGGCCCACGACGGCGGCGCCGTCCAGAAGGGCGCGGGCCAGCCGCGGGTCGGCGGGAATCCTGGCCAGGGTCTTCCCCAGCTCCGTGGCGAGGCCGCCTTCCTCCACCGCGCCGAGCTCCCGGAGTACCTCCACGGCCTCCTCCATCGCAGCCTGCGGCGGGGCATCCGGAAGCGCCAGTCCCCGGCCGCCGGGCGATCCCCAGCAGGCCAGGACCAGGGCGGCACCCGTCAGGTCCGCGACCGCGATCTCGGGGGTTGGGTGGGCCGGTGCGGCGCCATAGGTCTTCTGGTCGTAGCAGCGGACCACCCGCCCGGGCCCTTGGCGGGCCGCCCGCCCGGCACGCTGTTCTGC
Source organism: Arthrobacter sp. PAMC25564 (assembly GCF_004798705.1). NCBI lineage: Bacteria > Bacillati > Actinomycetota > Actinomycetes > Micrococcales > Micrococcaceae > Arthrobacter > Arthrobacter sp. PAMC25564. Next base: position 2,907,096 of record NZ_CP039290.1, read on the forward strand.
AGAGGCCCGGGAGCAGGACACGGTGACCAGTCCCGACATGCCTCGGCCGGCGTCACGCCTCGGCTCACGGGACAGCCCCGAATCGACCACCAGCCGGACTCCGGGAACCGTCAGGGAGGACTCGGCGAGCGCCGTCGAGACGATGATCCGGGGCGGCCCGCCGGGTTCCCGTCCGGAGACGGCACGGTCCTGCTCGGCCGGGCCTGCCTGGCCATGAAGCTCCAGTATCTCTGCGGCACCCCGGCCGCGCAGGCGGGCAGCGACGTGGGACACTTCCCGCGCTCCGGGGACGAACACCAGGGCGTCGATGTCCGCGCCGGCCCCGAGCGCCGCGGAGTGCGACGCCGCCGCCGTGTCCGCCACATGGTCCAGGAAGGCGCGGGTCACTCCCCGGGTATCCAGCCTGGGCACCGCCGCGGGTGCCCACACCGTTTCCAGCAGGTACAGCGCGGACGGACAGTCGACGACGGGAGCCGGGCCGCCGCCGTCGGCGTCCCCGATCAGGGCGGCGAAGCGCGGCGCGTCCAGGGTCGCGGACATGGCGACGAGCATCAGGTCGCCGCGCAACTGGCGGACCTCGGCGAGCATACCCATAAGCAGGTCCGTCTCGAGACCGCGTTCGTGGACCTCATCGAGGATCACGGCGTCGGTGCTGCCGAGCCCCGGGTCGGTGAGCAGCCGGTTCAGCAGGATGCCGGGGGTGACGAACTCGATCAGGGTCCCGGGTCCTGCCTGGCGTTCGCCGCGGACCGTGTACCCGACGCGGTCCCCGGGCCGGCTGCCGTCCAGGGCGGCAAGGCGCCGGGCCGCCGAGCGCGCGGCGACGCGGCGCGGCTGGGTCACCACGATGCGCGGGGCCTTTCCTCGTGACGCCTGTGGGGCGGCGGACGCAAGGTTGGCGAGCAGCGGTGGAACCAGCGTGGTTTTGCCCGTCCCCGGAGGCGCCTGCACCACCGCAGTTCCCGCCGGGGCGCCGGCACGCAGCGCGGCGGCGAGCCCGCCCAGCGAGTCGGCAAAAGCCAGGCTGGCACCGATGGTGCCCAGATCGAACGGCCCGGCGGCGCAGGCGGAGTCCCGAGGGACAGTAGGAGAAGTCACCCGTCCATTGTGCCCACAATCGAGCGGATTAGAGTGGACTATGGATACCTCCCCCGCACCGGACCGGCCCCGCACGTCCCTGTTTACGGACCACTACGAGCTGACGATGTTCCAGGCGGCCCTCGAATCCGGCGCGGCACACCGCAGGACCGTCTTCGAGGCGTTTGCCCGGGGGCTCCCGGACGGCCGTCGCTACGGCGTCGTGGCCGGTACCGGCCGCCTGCTCGAGGGCATCGCCGGCTTCCGCTTCGGCCAGTCCGAACTGGACTTCCTGGCCCGGACCGGGGTCGTCAATGCGGAGACCCTGGACCACCTCGCCGGCTACCGGTTTTCCGGAGATATCTGGGGCTATCCGGAAGGCGAGGCATATTTCCCGAACTCCCCCGTCCTGATCGTTGAATCAACGTTCGCCGAAGCGTGCATCCTGGAGACGTATGTCCTGTCTGTGCTGAACCATGACAGCGCCATTGCCTCCGCCGCGTCCCGGATGATCAGCGCGGCCGGCGGCCGGCCCTGCATCGAGATGGGTTCCCGGCGCACCCAGGAGGAGTCGGCTCCCGCAGCCGCGCGGGCGGCCGTCATTGCGGGATTCGCTGCCACCTCGAACCTGGAAGCCGGCCGGCGCTACGGCCTGAGGACGGTGGGCACTGCTGCGCATTCCTTCACCCTGCTCCATGACTCCGAACGCGAGGCGTTCGCGGCGCAACTGGCTTCCCTCGGGCCAGGAACCACCCTGCTCGTGGACACCTACGACGTCGAGACGGCCGTCCGCACGGCCGTCGAACTGGCCGGGGACAAGCTGGGGGCTGTCCGGCTGGACTCCGGGGACCTTGTGGCCCAGGCGAAGTGGGTCAGGACACTGCTGGACGGGCTGGGCAACGTCCACACGAAGATCGTGGTCACCTCGGATCTGGATGAATTCTCCGTAGCCGCGCTCCGGTCCGCCCCGGCAGACGCCTACGGCATTGGAACGTCCCTCGTGACGGGTTCCGGCGCCCCGACGGCGGGCATGGTCTACAAGCTGGTCAGCCGGACCAACGAAGCCGGCGAATTCGTTCCGGTGGCCAAGACCTCCCGGAACAAGGCCACCGTGGGCGGCCGCAAGTATGCGCTGCGCAGGTTCGACGACGGCGGGACCGCCACGCAGGAGGTAATCGGCGTCGGCCATCCCCCCGCTGCCGGGCCCAAAGGCCGTGCACTCCTGCAGCAGTTCATGAAGGACGGCGAGCTGATTCCGGGCTGGACCGGCCCGGCGGCGGTGGCGCGTGCCCGACGGCGCCATGCTGATTCCCTGGACGAGCTGGCGGCGGAGGTGAAAAGGCTCCAGCGCGGCGCACCGGCCATCCCCACCATCTACGAGTAGGGCGCCGGACGACGCCGTGTGTTCCGCCGCCCGGCACCCTCCGGTCGCTCCGCCGCGTCCCCGGACAGGGTGTCCGGGGATGCGGCGGCCGGGCTCAGGCCGCGTGTGCCGCGCGGACCGCTTCTGACAGCGGGGTGGCCGGGCGGCCGAGCAGCTTAGCCAGATCCTCGCTGTCCGTGTCAAGATCCCCCGCCGCCGTGTTGGCTTCAAGCGCGGCGAAGAAACCCGCCGTCCCTTCATCCAGCCCGGCAGCAATCAGGCCCTGCTGGTATTCGGCCAGGCTGGCGTTGCGGTACGGGATGACCCGGCCCGTGATGTCGCTGACCGTTGCGGCCAGCTCGGCGAAGCCGAACGGCACGCCGCCCAGTTCGTAGATCTGGTTCCCGTGGCCTTCCCCGGTCAGCACGATGGCGGCCGCGGCGGCGAAGTCCGCCCGCGTGGCAGCGGCAACCTTGGCATCCCCGGCGGCGCCGACGACCGCGCCGGCCTGCAGGTACTGGCCCAGCTGGCCGGTGTAGTTTTCCGTGTACCAGCCGTTGCGCAGGAAGGTGAACTCGATGCCGGAGTCGCGGATGATGGCCTCGGTGGCCTTGTGCTCCGGAGCCAATGCGAGAGCCGTGGTGTCGGCCCGCAGCACACTGGTGTACGCGATCCGCCGGACGCCGGCGGCCATGGCGGCCGCGACGACGTTGCTGTGCTGGGCCACCCGCCGGCCAACCTCACTGCCGGAAATCAGCAGCAGATTGTCGACGCCGGCCAGGGCGGCCGCCAGGGTGTCCGGCTCGGTGTAGTCGGCCTGCCGGACGTCGATGCCGCGTTCGAACAGGCCCGCGGCCTTGGCCGGGTTGCGGACAATGGCGACGATGTCCGCGGGATTGACGTCCTGGCCAAGCAGGGCCTCCATGACAAGCGCGCCAAGCTGGCCCGTGGCTCCGGTAACTGCATACGTGGTCATGATTTTCCTTTGTGATGGGCTGGGCGGTTCAAGCAGGTGCCTGTTTCCGGCGGACTGGAACGGGCGCTTCGATCACTATTGCTTGCACCTACAACTAATGTAGGCATTAATAATTGAAGCGTCAAGTAAATGTCGCCGGAATCGCTCCCTGCCTATGCCACCGTTGCCTCCAGTACGTCGCGGGTGAGGCTTAGCTTTCCACCAGCACGGGGATGCCCTCTGCGGCAGTTCGGCTGGCCGGCGCCCGGTGTGCGTAGAAGAGCCCCACGCTGATCAGCAGGCACAGGATGGCGGAGCCGGCGTAGAGCGTGAAGAGCCCCGCGGGCCCGTCGGAGGCAAAGGCCACGCCGCCGAAGAACGGACCCATAAACGATCCGATAAACGCCATGGTGTTCGTGAGTCCGAGGATGGTTCCCCGGGAGTGGGGCGCGACGGCGTTGGTGGCGGTGGCGTTGATCAGGTTCTGCGCCGAGTGGCCGCCGATTCCCATCAGCGCGACGCAGATCAGGCAGAAGACGAGGGACACGGGGCCCAGGAGGAGTCCAAGGAGTCCCGCACCCGCTTCGACGCCCTCCTCGCCCCCGCCTGATCCGGGGCATGGGCTCCGCCGCCGGTCCCGGGCCCGGACGCGGCGGAGTCACTGCGCTTTTGCCGGGACCTCTTCATAGACGATGAATCCGGTTCCGTTCGGCAGGAACCAGTGTCTGCGGTGCCTCACCGGGCGGTAGATGTGGCCGAGGGGGTCCTTCACCCGGATGCCGTCCAATTGGTCCTCGGTGGCCAGCCGTTGATCGACATCGCGCAGGGTTGATCGGCGCACGGTGAGGCCGCCGATGTCAACGGTCCACGGACCGGGTTCCGGGCTGTGACCCTCAACCAGTTGGAGGGTTTCGAACAGGCCGGATACCAAAGCGCCGAGGGTGGGGGCCGGCAGACGCCTGAGCCGGTGCTCTTCCGGATGGGTCTCCCAGGCATCGGCCACCGCCTGGCGCAGCCAGTGGAATTCGACCGGACCGTGATCCCGGCCAAGGATCAGGTGGCGGTTCCTGTCCAGGGCAAGGTCACACGAGGTGCCGCTGCGGTCGATGATGCACGACGCTTCCCCCACGTACTCGAAGTCCCCAAGCAGGTCTTGTGCGGTTGGATAGTACGAAAACGCGCCGCTGTCATCGACGACGACGAAATCGCGGGCGTCATCCGCAGGCGCCGGAACGCCTGCCGTGTCCGGTCGGGAGGTGGCATTCATGGCGGATCCTGCTCCTGTTGACGAACGGCCCGCGTCCACAGTGGCCGCGGCATTTCTTCTGCTTCATAACATCACCGGCCGGCTCTGGCCGGAAGGGGCCTTAACGCTTTCCATACGTCACGAAGAGGGCTGGCACAGGTGCCTGGACCTCTGCTTCCTGCCGTGTTCCTCGTCGGAGACGTGGTCACCCTACCCGGACGCGGAGCCGGGCAACCACCGTGGCGGCGAACATCGCCGTCGTAATTTCCACAGCGATGATGGCCAGCGACGCCCCGGCCGCGGCCGTTGCGGTTCCGGCCGCGGCCGCGGCCGTCGTTGTGTGGCTGTGGCCCGACGGCCCCGCCGTAAGGAGCAGGAATGCATGCAGCGCGGCCATGACCGATGCCGAGACCATGACCTTGCGCAGCGCACTGACGCGGCGGTGCCGCCAGATATGCAGCGAACACGGAACGCACACGGCAACCATGGCAAGCATAAGAAGACTCAGCCAAGGCCCGTGCTGGTTCCCGAGGGCGAACCATAGGTGCGCCAGGCAGGACCCGGCCGTCACGACGGCGCACACCCGGGAGTGGAGCATGGGGCCAGTTGCCCGGCCCCATGCCGGAATCGAGGCCATCGCTTAACTTCTAACCATGGCAGTGGCCCCCCGCGGCCTCGGCCGAAGCAGGAACGTCCAGCACGGGGCTGCGGTCGAAGAACCCTTCCGGGCGCAGTTTGAATCCCACGGTGTCGACCGGCATGATGGGCCAGTCTTCCACCCGGGGGAAATGGGTCAGCCCGAAGGTGTGCCAGAGGACGATGTCCTGGCCGTCGATGTCCCGGTCCTGCTCAATGTACGCCGGCAACCCCGCGCCCCCGGCGTGCTGATTCACGAAGTCGCCGGTGGGGTAACGCTCGTCTTCCGCGAAACGGGTGACCCACAGGTCCTTTGTGGCAAAGGCCGCCCGGCGGGCAATCGAGGAATCCGGGTCCGCCAGCAGGGTGGGCTGGCCCTGTGAATGGAGCTTGTATCCCACGGGTTCACCCAGGCGGTTCCTGGACTCCGGGTTGGAGATCACCCAGGTCCGCCCTGCACGCGCATCGGCCTCGCGGACACCGTCGGATTCCCGGGCCAGCACGGTGCGTTTCCGCGAGAAGGCGTTGCCCCGTTCGTTTCCCTCGCCCATTGCCTGCCGGACAACGTCCTCTTCCTCGACGCGGTTGGTGAGGCCGTCGATCGCCATGTCCAGCCGGGCGCTGAAGATGTGCTGGTGGAACGGGGCGCCCAGGCCGGGGGCCAGCTGTGAGATATTCGCCGATCCGCCGTCGGGGTAGGCACTGGTGAAGACCACGCCGGTGGCCTTGGCCTCGAACTCGATGGTGCCGTCGAGGTAGAGGTACCAGTAGAAGCCGTAGTCATAGTTGCCGACGGTGGTGAAGAAGGAGATCACCAGGCGGCGGTTGCGGCGGGTGTAGCTGATGCCGGACCAGAGATCGGTGTGTTTGGCCAGGATGCCCCAGTCTTCCTCGTGCATGCAGATGCCGTTACGGATCTCGCGGGGATTCCCGAAGGCGTCGCTGATGACCGGGCTGAGGTAGGTGATCTCGCCCAGGCAGTCGCAGCCGAGTTCCAGGGAGTTGGCGTACTGGCCCACCAGGTACTCGCCGGTGTCGAAGTAGTTCTGCCAGGACCGGATCGGCGACGGGTCCCCGTAGGGAACCACCATCTCGGCGATGGAGGCCCTGTTGATGATGGGGCGCTTCCGGTCACCGTCCCGGAAGGCAATGTTATGCAGCACCACGCCTTCACGGACGTCGAAGCCGACGTCGACGCTCCACTTTTCCCATTCGACATGGTTCCCGCCGCTGACCGTGAAGCTGGGCCCGTCCGGCTGGGTGATGCTGATGGGTTTCTGCGTGGTGCGGAGCGGCCCCGTGAGCCCAGGGTCGGTGTAGTTGCCGTGTTCTGCGGGAATCGGCACGGCGCCGGTATCCAGCACCTGGGTCACCGTCTTGCTGACGACGTCGACATACGCGACAAGCCCGTCGACGGGGTGCGCCCAGGCGCTGTCCTCGGGGAAATCCTGCACGAACGCGAGGCCCCGGAGGATGCGGCGGCCCTTCTCCTCCGGGTATTCGAAGACCCCGGCCGACAGCGGGGCGACCCTGACCTTGCTGACGTCCAGGCCTCGGTCAGCGAGCGCCTGCAGCCAGCGCCCGTCCGCAGCCAGGAGCTCCTCCACGACCTCGAACTCCTCCTCCAGGACAGGGAGCTCGCCGGTGGCGGTGGTATCCAGTTCAATGCAGGAAACCACTGACTGCTGCGTCACGGAGACGGTGACGTCCGAGGGACGGGCTCCGGACACGTCGTGAATGAACGCCCGGAAGCGGCGGTCTTCCCGATCCGGAGCGTTGCGGGCCGGATCCAGGAGGCCCAGGTAGGCGATGCGTTTCTCCGGTCCGAGAAGACCCGCGGCGCGCAGGATGCTCTGGACCTCGGTGATTTCGGCGCCCGTTGCCAGGCGGTACGGGGTAACCGTGTCAGTTTTTGAGGGCGTCATGGCGGCCTTCTTGTCCGGGACCCTGACGGGTCGTAGTTTTATTTTCTATAGGTGTAGAGAATAGCCGTACGTAAGATGTGCCACAAGAGTCCGCCGCAAAATAGACCCGGGGAGCAGTTGCGTGCCAAAGATTGTTGATCATGATGAGCGGCGCCTGGAGCTCGTGGACGCAACCTGGCGGATCATCGCCCGGTTGGGCGTGGAGGGGGCCACCATGCGGGAAATCGCCATCGAGGCAGGCTTCGCGAACGGCGCCCTCAAGCCGTACTTCCCCACGAAGGACACACTGCTCGCCTTCGCCTTCAGCCATGTCTTCAACCGGACCAATGAGCGGGTGGCGGCGGTCACCGCGGGAAAATCCGGCGTTGCGGCCCTCAGGGACTTCTGCCTCGAGGTGCTCCCGCTGGATGAAGAGCGCGTCAACGAAGCGCGCATCGTCATCCCCTTCTGGCAGAAGGCGGTCAACGACGAGGAAAAAGCGCTGATCCACCGTTCGTCAATGGACCAGTGGCGCAGGATGATACTTGGATACCTCACCCAGGCCAGGGCCACGGGCGATGTCACGGCCGCCGTTCCGGACGAGGCCGTCGCCGGCCACCTGCTGAACATGCTGCTGGGCGCACAAATTACCGCCGCACTGGCACCCGAAGGCCCGATCAGCACCGATCTCATGGGCGAACTGGACGGATACCTGAGCCTGCTCTGCCCGGCCCGCTGATCTTTTTTCGCCAAGTGTTGAAAAAAGATGACACCGGCCGGCAGCCGCGCTAATCTGTAAAGACTGTGTCCCACAACACACGACCCAAGATGATTTAGGCGTCAGGATCTTCAATGACAGCAGCGGTAGCGCATCCCGACAGGCAGGAACTCCGCACCAGCGTGGCCACTTCCTTTGACCATTGGCGGCACCTTGTGGCGGAGTCGTTTGTTCCGTTGCTGGCCCAGACCGGCGATGCGGAGACTTTCCACGGCCGCCTGCGGTCCCGGCTGCTGGACCGCCTGGCCATCGTCGAGGTCTCATCGACGAGCCACGAAGTCCACCGCACGGCTGCGCTGATTGCGCAGTCGGATCAGCGGTACTTCAAACTCAGTCTCCAGCTCCAGGGAACGGGCCTTCTTGTCCAGGACAACCGTGAGGCCGTGCTGCGTCCGGGCGACCTCGCAATCTATGACACCAACAGGCCATACAGCCTCGCGTTTGAAGAGCAGGCCCGGATGATGGTGGTGATGTTTCCCTACGACGCCTTGTCACTGCCGCCCGAATGTGTGGGCCAGCTTTCGGCGGTGCGGATGGCCGCGGGCGGCGGCCTGACCAGCCTTGTGGGCCCGTTCATTTCCCGGCTCGCGGAAAACCTGGACGTCCTGAATGGTCCGAGCGGCTCACGGCTCGCCACCAACGCCCTTGACCTTGTCTCCACGATGCTTCATTCCGAACTCGACATGGCGCCGGACCGGATGAAGCCGCTGGCCCTTCTGGCCTCCGCCATCCGCGAGTACATCGAGGCGAATCTCTCCGACCCGACTCTCTCCCCCGCTTCGATTGCGGCAGCCCATTTCATCTCCACCCGCCACCTGCACAACGTTTTCCACGAATCCGGGACCACCGTTGCCAGCTGGATCAGGAGCCAGCGGCTGGAAGGTGCCAAGCGTGAGCTGCGCGATCCGCTGCATTCAGGGAAGTCCGTGGGGACGGTGGCCGCCCGTTGGGGCTTCCTCGATGCGGCGCACTTCAGCCGCTCGTTCCGGGACGCCTTCGGCGAATCGCCCAGTGACTGGCGGCGCGGCGCCTGAGCCGCCCGTCCGCCGAAACCCCACCAGGCAGCAGAGGTGCAGAGGGCGCGGCGCCGGATCACTCCGGCGCCGCGCCCTCTGCCTTGAAGCCGGTACCTAGCCGGCGGTCCGGCTGGGCGTGGCCCTGCGCTCCACCCCGACCTCCACCAGCACGCCGGCCGTAAACATGATGGGGACGGCTATCAGCAGTCCCACCGCGGTTTCGGCGCTCCCCCCGATCAGTGCAGTGAAGTTGCTGACCACGAGGTACAGCACCCAGGCGAGCAGCGCTGACGCGAGCACCGGTGCGATCAGGGTCTGCCAGTACTGGCCGGCTACCCGCTCGCGCCGGAAGTAGCCGACGACGGCGAAGGAGGACAGCATATAGAGCACCAGCAGCGCCGCAACAGCCAGCCCGCTGAACCAGGAGAAAAGCGTCAGCACCGGGTCCAGGCCAAGCAGCGCGAACGGCGCCACCAGCACGACTGCGATCACGGTTTGGATCCGGGCAGCAACCGCCGGAGCCCGGTGCCGGTTGGTACGGGCCACCACGGCGGGCATGGACCCGCGAAGCGCCAGCGAGTGCAGGTAGCGGTTGATGCCGTTGTGGAAGGCAATGATGCCGGCAAGAAGCGATGTCACGAGCAGGATGCCCGTGGTGATGCCTGCCCACGGGCCGAACAACTCCACCATGGGAGTCAGCACGAAGGACGTCGAGTCGCCGGATTCCAGGGCCGCGCCGGCCGCATCGATGACCCGCGAGGGGCCGTAGTAGCTGACCAGCATCCAGGAAATGAAGGAGAAGAACACGGCGATGACGACCACCGAGAGATAGGTTGCCCTGGCGACCGTGCGCTGCGCGTCCTTGGCCTCGGCCGAATAAATGGCGGTTGACTCGAACCCGAACATGGAAGCCACCGCGAACATGATGGCCACGCCGGGGGCGCCGCTGCCGATCGCCTCGGGCGAGAACGACGCGGCGATGTTGATCCCCTCGGGACCTCCGCCCCTGAGCAGAACCGTGAATCCGAACATCAGCAGGATCGCGACTTCCAGGCCCACGAGCAGGGCAAGGACCCTGGCGCCAAGTTCAATGTTCAGGGATCCCAGTACCTGCACGCCAGCCATCGTGACGACGGCCAGCAGCCACCAGGGCACGGTGACTCCCGCCGAGGCGAGAAGGCCGGAGAACGCGGCACCATACAGGCCATACATGGCAGCCTGGACGGTGCTGTAGGCAAGCAGCGCCAGCCATGCGGCACCGGCTCCGACCTTGCGCCCGAACGCCGCCGTGACGTACGCGTAGAAAGCGCCGTTGGTCTGGATCTTCCGGCTCATGGCGACGAACCCCACGGCGAAGATCACGATCACGATGCCGACCACCAGATACGCCCCAGGAGCGCCTGGCCCGTTGCCGAGGGCCGCAGCCAGCGGGGACGCTCCGACGATTCCGGTCAGCGGCGCCTGGGCGGACAAAACAAAGAAGAGAATGCCCATAACGCCGACGCTGCCGGCGCGAAGGGCAGTCGTGTGCTCCTTGCTGGGACCTGCTTCAGCGGTCTGGGTCTCGGAACTGGAAATACTCATTGGATCCTTCTTCATGGTCATGAGCTTCGATGGAATGGAGTGCCTGGCACCTTGCAATCCAGCATGGCAGCACACGCCCTTTCCGCACTTGTCGATCCGCGATCGGTTGTTGTAACTGAGCGCAGCGACGCGTCCAGCGCGCGACGGAGTGCCGGGATCGTTCGCTTCTGGTCAAGTGCCCTTCGCGGATCGACAAGACCGGAGGGACCAGGCGGGGCAGGCTTGAGGGACCGCTGCAATGCCGTCCCGGCGTGCGTGCCCGCCTACTCAAAAGTGGAGTACCAATGGAAACCTACGACGCTCTTCTCGCCTCGATCGCCCCGGCGTCCGGGGAGACCCGGACGATTCTTGACCCTGCCACCGGCCAGGCCGTGGGAGACGCCCCGATCCACGGGGTGGAAGATTTGGACCGCGCTGTCGCGGCGGCCCAGGCAGCCCAGCCGGCATGGGCGGCGCTGGGCCACGACGCCCGCAGCGCCGCACTGCTGAAGGCGGCCGACGCCGTCGACCGTGCCGCCGAAGAACTGGCCCGACTGCTCTCCCGCGAGCAGGGCAAGCCGCTCAACGGCCCCAACGCCCGCTTTGAGGTCGGCGCCTGCTCCGCCTGGCTGCGTGCCACGGCCTCCATCCCCATGGAACCCGAGACCGTGGTGGACGACGGCGAAACGCACGCCGAGATGCACTACCGGCCCATCGGCGTCGTCGGCGCCATCGGGCCCTGGAACTGGCCCATGATGATCGCCGTCTGGCAGCTTGCCCCCGCCCTGCGGATGGGCAACGCCGTCGTCGTCAAGCCCTCCGAATACACCCCACTCAGCGTTCTGGCGTTGGTCAGTATCCTGAACCAGGAGCTCCCGGACGGCATCCTGTCCGTTGTCTCCGGCGGACGCGAGGTCGGCGCACGCCTGGCTGAACACCCGGCGATCGGGAAGATCATGTTCACCGGCTCCACTGCAACGGGCAAGGCGATCATCAGGTCCTCTGCGGGCACCGTTAAGCGGCTCACCCTGGAACTCGGCGGCAACGACGCCGGCATCGTGCTCCCGGACGCCGACCCGAAGACCATCGCCGAGGGCCTGTTCTGGGGCGCCTTCATCAACACCGGCCAGACCTGCGCGGCCCTGAAGCGCCTGTACGTTCACGATGACATCTATGACGATGTGTGCGAGGCCCTCACCACCGTCGCTGCCGCCATGCCCATGGGAGTGGGGCTGGACGAGGCCAACGTCCTCGGCCCGCTGCAGAACAGGCAGCAGTTCGACATCGTGGCCCGGCTCGTGGAAGCTGCCAAGGACTCCGGCGCCCGGGTGCTGCTGGGCGGCAACCCGGATCCGGACCAGCCCGGTTTCTTCTACCCCACGACGCTGGTTGCCGACATCGACAACGGCAACCCGCTGGTCGCCGAGGAACAGTTCGGTCCTGCCCTCCCGATCATCCGCTACCGCACGGTGGACGAGGCCGTAGCCATGGCGAACGCGCTCGACGTCGGGCTGGGGGCTTCGGTCTGGTCCGCGGACCCGGCCGAAGCCCGCAAGGTGGCGGCCCGGATCGAGGCCGGCACCGTGTGGATCAACTCCCACGGCGGCGTCCACCCGATGATCCCCTTCGGCGGCGTGAAGCAGTCCGGCTACGGGGTGGAATTCGGTGTCGACGGGCTGAAATCCCTCGGCGTTCCCCAGGTGATCAACGGCTGACTCGTCAGCCTGCAAATGGAAATATCCGGCCACCCTGGGGTGCCGGATATTTCCATTGTTGCCTGCCCGTATCCTCACGTGCCGTACGCAGTCCGTGTGGCCGGACTCAGCGGCGGGCGGCCCCGGCCGGCACGAGGAGTCCGCCGGATTCGGTCCCGGCAGTGCCTGAACCATAGACTCCGTCGTCGGACGAGGCCAGGGGCTGGCCGTCACGGTCCTTCAACAGGGTGACCGCCGCCAGGGCGAACAGCGTGAACAGCGCCAGATAGGCGGAGACGGACAGCGTGGTGCCGGTGGACGCCTGCAGCCACGTGGCGATCATCGGGGCGAAGGCACCGCCCTGGCTGGAACCCAGCGCACAGGCGATGGAGGCGCCGGGCAGCAGGACGTTGCCGGTGTCGATTATCAGGAACATGGGGAAAACCCAGAGGATCTGCGCAGCGAAGCCGATCTGGAAGGTGCGCTTGCGGCCGATCCGGTCGGACAGCGCACCGCCCCAGGCGGTCGTGGCGATCCAGCATGCCGCGAAGACGGAGACCGCGACCAGTTCGGCGGTCCGGTCCATCTTGACCACCGTCCTGGCGCAGGACAGGACGTAGCCGCCGGTGATCATGTAGCCGGCGGCCCCGACGCCAACGAAGGTCAGCGACCACAGGATGAGCGGCTTCCAGCGGAAGCTGAACAGCTGCGCCAGGGGCATCTTCGAGGCCTCCTTGCTGGCCTGCAGTTCGGCGAAGACGGGGCTTTCCGCCACCTTGGCCCTGATGGCCAGGCCCACTGCGAACAGCACGATGCTCAGCACGAACGGAATGCGCCAGCCCAGCCGAGGAAGGCCTCCTTGCTCATGGTCGCGGTGGTGATACCCAGGACAACCGTGGCGAGCAGCATGCCGGCCGGAACACCCATCTGCGGGAAGGAACCAAAGAGGCCGCGGTGTTTGGCCGGCGCGTGTTCGACGGCGGGCAGGGCCGCGCCGCCCCATTCGCCTCCGGCGGAGAATCCCTGGAGGATGCGCAGGGCGACCAGCAGGATCGGGGCCGCGATGCCGATCTGGGCATAGTTGGGAAGCAATCCGACGGCGACGGCGGCGCCCGCCATCGGACATGGCTCTCCTGGAGCGGGTAAAGATTGCATGGAACAGGTCAGTGGGACGGTCAGGAACGGGCCTGCGCCAGGGCTATCAGCTCCTGCACCCGCCCCGGTTCCGGGAGGTCTTCCGCGAGCAGCAGCACGAGCTTGGCCAGCAGCACGGTGTGCTCGGCGGCGGGAGTGGCATCCAGGGCATCGCTGACACCCTTCCAAACCTCTTCAACCCGGGCGGCGTCCGCCTCAACGTCGCGGAGTTCCGGTTCCAGCGGCACGTGGCGTTCGGCCGTCCCCGCCCGGACGCCTTCAATGATTTCCGCGGCGTCGAACGCACGCTCCGTATCGATCCGGGCCAGCAGCAGCCCCTCGGGTCGGATGACAAACGCTTCTTTGGGGCTGGTCCCGAATTCCCCGGCAAGCCGATGCCTGGTCTCGTCGTCAAGCACGACAGCGCGCGCCCCTTCCAGCGGGAAGGCAGTGCCGAAGGCCTCAGCCAGGCCCGTCAGGACACCGGCGATCCCCTGGTTGCCCACCATGATGAAGCCGCTGCCGCCTTCACCGAGGAGAGTGTGGCTCTTGTCCGCCGTGAGATACACGTCCGGAATAGGGTCACCGGGCTTCGCCCCCGTGGAGCCCGCTTCGGCGGGATCATTGGCCCAGTTGATGGCGGAGCCGTGCGCATGCGTCGCCGAGGACTGGCGCGGGTTTATCAGGTTCCGGAAGACCGGCCGATCATTCGCAATGGCCAGCACGGCACTGCGCGTGGTCTTGTAGCCGATGCTGCCGGGGGTCATGAACAGGGTGCTCAGTTTGGCGTTGGCAATGTTCTGTTCCCAGGCATTCCGGCGTTCCCAGGCGTAGGCATCCAACAGCTTCGGGTCCGCATCGCCGTTGATGACGGAGGCCAGGGTCCAGCTGAGGGTGCTGGCATCCTCTGCGCCCGAGTTCAGGCCGCGGACGCCGAAGATCGGGACCAGGTGGGCGGCGTCCCCGGCGAAAAGCACCCTGCCGTGCCGGTAGCTGTCCAGGGAAAGCGCACGGGCCTGATAAAGGCTGGACCACACCAGCTCGTACTCTTCCTCCGGCATTCCCAGCCAGGCGAAGTGACGGGCGATGCGCTCGCGGATGCGCTCGGGCTGCGTTTCGGCGTCGGCGTCGTCGGCGTCGTCCAGCTGGTAGTCCACGCGCCAGACATCGTCAGGCTGCTCGTGCATGATGACGGTGGAACCGGGGTTGCTGGCCGGATCGAACCAGACCTTGCGTTCCGTCGGCCACTGGCTCTTCCAGCGGATGTCCGCGATGACGTAGCGGCCCTCATAGCTGGTGCCGTTCAGGCGCAGGCCCAGCTGGCTGCGCACCTCGCTGCGGGCGCCGTCGGCAGCAACCACCCAGGCGGCCGACAGGGTCCGCTCCCCGGCCGGGGTCGCGACCCGCAGCTCCACGGAATCGGAGTGCTCCGTGCATTTGGTGAGCTTCGCTTCGAACAGGACAGTTGCCAGGGGCTCAGCGCGCAGAATGTCGATGAGGTGCTGTTCAATGACGGCCTGGGAAATGTTGACCATGGCGGGCCGGACGCTGGACGGGGAAGAAGGCATCTCGAAACTGAGGACTTCCTCGTCGCGGTGGAAGCTGCGGCCCCGGGACCAGATAAGGGAGTCATTCTGGACCAGGTCTCCGGCGCCCAGACGGTCCAGCACCTCAAGGGTATGGCGGGAGGTGCAGATGGCGCGCGAGCCGACAGAGACGGAATTGCCCGCTTCGACCACAACCGTCCGGATGCCCCGGCGGACCAGCCCGAGCGCCGCGATCAGGCCAATCGGGCCGCCGCCGATGACTACGGCCGGGTGGGGCTGGGCCCAGAAGTCCGCTGGCTGGTCTTCGTAGCTGTACAGGGTTGGCTGCTCGCTCATTGTTCTCCTATGAACTGGCGATCGAATGGTCGGTCGGTATGCAACGTTAGGAGCATCACAGAGCTTTAGTCAATACGTGTATTACTTTGTGCCTGGATGGCGACAGCCGCGGGGGTCAGTTCCGCGCCTTGGCACCCACCTGTTCGCGCTGGGACATCAGCTTTTCGAGCAGCATCACCAGCAGGTCCTGCTCGATGTCCGTCAGGACGGCTGCCCAGCTCGACTCCCGCCGATTCTGCTCCCTGAAGGTGTCCCGGATTTCAGCCAGACCCGGCGCCGTGAGTGTCAGTGTGACGGCGCGGCCATCGTCCGCCGCGGCATCCTTCCGCAACAGCCCCTTGGCCACCAGCGTCTTAGCCAGATTCGATACGGCCGCCCTGCTCATGCCGGCAAGATTGGCCACCACATTGGGTTCCATGGGTCCCGCCAGCCAGATAACGAACATCATCCGGAAGGCGGACCAGGACCCGCCGCGCGGGCGGTGGATGCTCGACTCGAGGTCGTAGGTCACCAGGGAGGCCGCGCGGTTCAGGGTCAGGATCACCCGCGTCGCCCTGGCGTCGTTGTCATCAAATTCATGGTCCAGCCGTTCTTTGGCCAGCTCCACGAAGGACCAGTAGTCCAGATCTTTGGCGCTCCGGTCCGAAACGTCCGGCACCGCGCCCTGCTGCTCGCTCATGCCGCCAATGTACCCCAGGCGTGCCGTCCGAACTTCGCCGGCCCCGGCGCTCCCGCCCAGGCAGCAGTGTTGGGGGTCGCATTATTTAGTAAATGTGTTTATCATTTTGGAAGACCGCAAATCACGAAGGAGTGCGATATGGCCTACTACCGCCAGCAAGGTTCCATCCCCAAGACCCGGCATACCTTGTTCCGCGCCGATTCCGGCGACATCTACTACGAGGAGCTGATGGGCGAGGAAGGGTTTTCCTCGGACTCCTCCCTCCTCTACCACCGCGGTATTCCGTCCGCGATCGTCGGCGCCCGCGTCTGGGACCTACCGGACCAGACCCTGACCCCGAACGCCCCGCTGCTCCCCCGGCACCTGAAACTGCATGACCTGTTCACCGACGAGCAGGCCGCGGAGACTGACGCCGTGACAGGCCGCCGGCTGATCCTGGGCAATGGGGACGTCCGGATCGGCTACGCCCGGGTCGGCAGGACCTCACCGCTGTACCGCAACGCCACCGGCGACGAATGCGTCTATGTCGAGTCCGGCGCCGCCGTCGTCGAAACCGTCTTCGGTTCCCTGCCCGTGGCCCAGGGCGACTACGTGATCATTCCCCGCGCCACGAACCACCGCTGGGTCATCCAGGACGGGGACACTGCACGGCTTTACTTCGTGGAGGCCAACAGCCACATCGGCCCGGCCCGGCAGTACCTGTCCACACACGGGCAGCTGCTCGAGCACGCCCCGTTCTGCGAGCGGGACCTGCGCGGCCCCGAAGGCCCGCTCCTGGTCGATGAGCAGGACGTGGAGATCTACATCAAGCACCGCGGATCCGGCCCCAATGGACTGGCCGGCACCATCCACACCGTACCGGAACACCCCTTCGACGTCGTCGGCTGGGACGGCTGCCTCTACCCGTACGTCTTCAACATCAACGACTACATGCCCATCACCGGCAAGGTCCACCAGCCGCCGCCCGTGCACCAGGTCTTCGAAGGCAACAACTTCGTGATCTGCAACTTCGTCCCCCGCAAGGTCGACTACCACCCGCTCTCCGTACCCGTGCCTTACTACCACTCCAACGTGGACTCGGACGAGATCATGTTCTACGTCGACGGCGACTACGAGGCCCGCAAGGGATCCGGCATCGGCAAGGGCTCAGTCTCCATCCACCCCGGCGGCCATGCCCACGGCCCGCAGCCGGGTTCCATCGAGGGCAGCCTCGGCGCCGAGTACTTCGACGAACTGGCCGTTATGGTGGACACCTTCCGCCCGCTGGACCTTGGCGAAGCAGCCCTGGCCTCCGACGACGGGAAATACGCATCCTCCTGGACCGGGGGCCGGTGGATCAATGGTTGAGAAAGTACCCCAGGCTTTCCTCGCCTTCTTCGACGACGCCGCCGTCTTCCCACCGGGACTTGCACCCCTGGATCAGGCAATCGCGGACCATGTGGCCCGACGGCGCACGCCGCTTGCCGCCGCGGTGGGACCGGTGGTGTTGCCGCTCGCTGAGCTGGCCATGGCCCGGGAACTGGCTGCCGGCCAGGATCTTTCCGCCGGGCCGGTCCTGGTCAGCGTGGTCACTCCCGCCGGCCGGCTTTCCGCCACACTGGAGGCCGGCGCCGTCGCGGGGCCCGCGCTGCGGATCATCGCCGTGGAATTGAAGACCAGTCCGGAGCAGGCCGACTGGGAACGCGAGCTGGCCGAAGCCGCCGCCGCGGCGGAGTCCGGCGTCCAGATCTATGTGGAGCTCACGGCCTCCCAGATCGATGCAGGCGCGCTGGAGCTGATCGCCGGGACCGGTGTCCGGCTGAAGTACCGCACCGGCGGGATCGAAGACCATCTCTTCCCGACGCCGGCGCTGCTCGCGGCAACGATGGCTGCCGCGACCGCACGGAGGATCCCGTTCAAGCTGACCGCCGGGCTGCATCAGGCGGTCCGCCACACCAACGAGGCCACCGGCTTCACCCACCATGGTTTCCTCAATATCGCCGTGGCCGCGGCGCTGGCGCAGCGGGGCTGCGATGCCCGGCAGCTTGAGGACGCCTTGCTGGAAACCGACAGCCAGAAACTCACGGCACGGTTCCGCTCCCTCTCCCCCGCCGGGCCGGCCTCCCCGGGCTGGCGCCGGGACTTCATTTCCTTCGGCACCTGCAGCGTGGCCGAACCGGCGGAGAGCCTCGAAGAGCTGGGACTACTGCCTGCAGGCATCGCCCCGTCACACACCACCCATGCCCACACCCGACAGGAAGCGAACCCAGCATGACCGCCACCACCGAGAACGGCAGCATTGCCTGGAAGTACGCCACCGAGGGCTTCGGGATCGAGAATCTTCCCTACGCTTCCTTCGCCCCCGCAGGGCAAGAGGCGCGCCTCGGCGTCCGCATCGGCAACTCCGTACTGGACGTGCCCGCCGCGGTTAACGCCGACGCCGCGGCTTCCTCCGCCCTGCGCGCCGCCGTCGCCGGTCCCAACCTGGACGCACTGCTGGCCGCAGGCCGGCCGGTCTGGGAGGAGCTCCGTGCCCGCTTGACCGCGCTCATTGGCTCGGCCGCTGCGGCCGCAGCCCTTGAGGAGAACCTGCACGACGTCGACGCCGTGCGGCTGCAGCTTCCCTTCACCGTGGCTGACTACGTGGACTTCTATGCCTCCGAGAACCACGCAAGCAACGTGGGCCGGATCTTCCGTCCGGACCAGGCCGCGCTGACGCCCAACTGGAAGCACCTGCCCATCGGCTACCATGGCCGCGCCGGCACCATCGTCCCATCCGGCACCGACATCCCCCGGCCCAAGGGCCTGCGGCCCGAGCCGGACGGCGTGCCGACCTTCGGGCCGTCCCGCCGCCTGGACATCGAAGCCGAGGTGGGATTCGTCATCGGCGCCGGCGTTCCGGAGGGCGAGGTGAAGCTGGCCGACGCCGGCGACCATATCTTCGGCCTGGTCCTGGTCAACGACTGGTCCGCCCGCGACATCCAGGCCTATGAATACGTTCCGCTGGGCCCGTTCCTGGGCAAGTCATTTGCCACGTCCGTATCCCTCTGGGTTGTACCCGTGCAGGCCCTCGACGCCGCCCGCGTCACCCCGCCGGCCCGCACAAAACCCCTCGCCGGGTACCTGGATGACAGCAATGCCGAGCCATGGGGCTTCGACATCGCACTGGAAGTGGTGCTGGACGGGCAGACCGTGTCCCGCCCGCCTGTCGCCGGCATGTACTGGACCGCGGCACAGATGCTCGCCCACATGACCGTCAACGGCGCCGGCCTGCGGTCCGGGGACTTCTTTGCCTCCGGCACCGTCTCCGGCACCGAAAAAAACCAGCGCGGCTCCTTCCTGGAGCTGAGCTGGAGCGGCAAGGAACCCCTGAAACTGGACTCCGGCAGGGAAATGAGCTTCCTCGAGGACGGGAACACCGTCGGGATCCGAGGCACCGCTCCGGGCCCCGGCGGCACGCGGATCAACTTCGGCGAGGTCGCCGGACGGATCCGGCCTGCACGGTAACCGCACCCGGCTTCAGTGATACGGTACGGCGACGGCGGCACCCACCCTGTGCCACCGTCGCCGTTCCTGGTGCCGACGGAGGGTCACTCAAAGCTGCGGAATACTCCCTCACATGCCCGAGGCCGTATGGAGGCCGGGCAGCAGCCCCGCGGTGCTTGCCGTGCCGGCTGCTAGGGTATCGGCAGGGAATCCGATCCCTGGAATGACGATGCCCTCGAACGGCTGCAGCTGGACTCTGACGAACGGGTCCGGCTCATGCTCCACTCGCTGAAGCAGACTTACCCCTCCGTGGATATCGCTTCGCATGTCGTCGGTGAACCGATCACCGTCTCGTGGGAGGACGCCTCCAACTTCATGGGCGCCTTCAGCGACAACCTGTGTCCTTGGACCGGCTGCCCTGACCGGAGCGGGTCCCGGCGGCCAAGCATGTGCCCCGCCGGGAGGAGCACGCTTCCGGCGGAAGTGCGCCCGGCTATGGCTGGAACCTGTAGCCGATGCCGGCCTCGGTGAGGAGGTGCCGGGGGTTGCCGGTGTCCGTTTCGAGTTTACGGCGGAGTTGGGCCATGTAGACGCGCAGGTAGTTGGAGTCCTTTGTATACGCGGGCCCCCACACCTCGGACAGCAGCTGCCGCTGGGTGATGAGTTTCCCGGGGTTGCGGACGAGGAGTTCCAGGATGTCCCATTCGGTGGGTGTCAGGCGCACGTCCGTTCCATCCTTGATGACACGGTGTCTGGCCAGGTCCACGGTGAAGGAGTCGGTTACGACGACAGGTTCTTCCCGGGGTTGCTCGGAGGTGCGGCGTAGCAGGGCGCGGAGCCGGGCAAGGAGCTCGTCCGGGCCAAAGGGTTTGGTGATGTAGTCGTCGGCGCCGGCGTCCAGCGCCTCCACCTTGTCTTCGGAGCCGCGCCGGGCTGAGAGAACGAGGATGGGAACGCTGTTCCAGCTCCGGAGTCTCCTGATGACAGTTGTCCCGTCCATATCAGGCAGTCCCAGGTCCAGGATGATCAGGGAAAAATTGTGCTGCGTGGCGGCGAGGAGTGCGGACTGCCCGTCTGTGGCGGTGGTGACCGCATAGCCGTTGGCCGGAAGGGTGATTTTCAGTATTTTCAGCAGGGAGGGGTCATCGTCGACGACCAGGACAGCGGTCATGGCGTATCGGGATTCGATGGCGTGAGAGGCTGCGCGTGGGTCCGCCGGGCGAGGATTGACTGTGGAACCAGGGGTGCCTGGCTGTAGCTTCCTTCGGCGGTTGCGCCGGTGGACAGCGGAAGTCTGATGACCATGGTGAGCCCTCCCCCCGGGGTTTGTTCTGCGGTCAGCGTTCCTCCCATGGCTTCGGTGAATCCTTTGGCTACGGCCAGGCCGAGTCCGACGCCGGTTGTCTGCGGGACGTCGTCGAGGCGCTGGAAGGGGCGGAACATTTCGACGACGCTTTCTGCCGGGACGCCCTGGCCGTGGTCGATGATGCGCAGTTCTCCCGCGGGACGCCCGCCCAGGGTTGCGTGGCTGAGACCGCCTCCCGCTCCGACGAGAACGACGTCGGAGTCCGGTGCGTATTTGACGGCGTTCTCGACGATGTTCGCGATGACGCGTTCGAGCATTCCGGCGTCGGCGTCGACTTCGGGCATATTCGGGGGAAGCTCCACCCTGGCCCGGCCGGCCGGTATCCCACGCAGCGCGGCGGGGATGACTTCGTACCAGCGCACGGGCCCGAGAAGGGGGTTGACGGCCTCGGAGGTGATCCGGGACATGTCCAGGAGGTTCGCCACGAGAAGGTCCAGCCGGTCGGAGCATTCATCGATGGTCAGCAGCAGTTCATGTTCCTCTTCGGGGGTGTACTGCACGCCGGTTTGCAGGAGGGTGCCGGCAGCCAGTTTGATACCGGCCAGCGGGGTGCGGAGGTCGTGGGAGACGGCACGGAGAATGGAGGT
This sequence comes from Arthrobacter sp. PAMC25564, assembly GCF_004798705.1. NCBI lineage: Bacteria > Bacillati > Actinomycetota > Actinomycetes > Micrococcales > Micrococcaceae > Arthrobacter > Arthrobacter sp. PAMC25564. Next base: position 2,928,442 of record NZ_CP039290.1, read on the forward strand.
GCGCATGGTGTTGCTTTCGGCTAGCCGCACGACTTCGCGGCGGCTGGCCGCCAGTTGCTGGCGTTCCAGTTGTGCGGCCAGGTGCACACCGAACGCTCCGAGCAGCCGTCGGTCGCTGGCCGGCAGGGTGCGGCCGGTGAGGACGAGCCGGGTTGTGGGGTCGATCTGTTCGACGTTTTCTCCACCCTGCGGCGCTGAGGGAGGGATCGTGCCGGCCTCTGCAACGAGCCGCCAGCCGGTGCTCCCAACAGCTCCTTTCCCGGTGTATCCGGTGGAGGTGTAGAGCGCGGCGCCGCTGACCTGGAACACGTCCAGGGCCTGTTCAAGGAGTCCTTTCAGGGTGTCCTCGGCACGGGCTGCGCCGCGGGTGAGGTCTCCCAGGGTGGCGGCTTCGGCGCGGGCGCGGGCGGCTTCTTTGGACCGGCGGGCGGAGAGGTCGACGACGACGGCGACGGCCGCGGAGACGCCGACGAAGACCAGCAGGGCGAGGAGATTCTGCGGATCGCTGATGGTCAGGGTGCCGACCGGCGGGGTGGAGAAGTAGTTGACCAACAGGCTGCTCCAGAGGGCCGCAAGAACCGCCGGCCAGAGTCCGCCGACAAGGGCGACGGCGACGGCCCCGGCGAGCTGGACCAGCGCCGCGGTGGCGACGTTTTGATCCGGGTTCAGGGAGAGCAGCATCTGCAGCAGCACGGGGAGCACGACGGCCAGGATGAAGCCGGCGGCGACCCGGATGCGGCCAAGGTCCCGTTGCCGGCGCGGGCCGGCGCCGCGGCCGCCGAGGGGGTGGGAGACCATGTGGACGTCGATGTCGCCGGAGTCGCGGACGACCCGGGTTCCGACGCCTCCTCCGAGCAGTGTTCCCAGCAGGCCGGCGAGCCCTTTGTGGCGGGAGATGCCGACGACGATCTGGGTGGCGTTGACGCTGCGGGCGAAGTCCAGGAGCGCCCCGGCAGGGTCTTCGCCCGTCACGACATGGTAGCTGCCGCCAAGGTCCAGGATCAGGCGGCGCTGGGCGTCCAGCGCCTGCGGCGACTCCTCTGCGATACCGTCGGCGGCGCGGACGTGCACCGCCAGCAGGTCCCCGCCGTTGACCCTGTTCAGGATCCGGGCCCCGCGGCGGATGAGGACCTCGCCTTCGGGGCTGCCGGTCAGCCCGATAACGATGCGTTCGCGGGCCGGCCAGCTGGCTTCGATGCCCTGTTCGGCCCGGTACCGGGCCAGGCCTTCATCGACCCGGTCGGCCAGCCAGAGCAGTGCCAGTTCCCGTAACGCGGTGAGGTTGCCGAGGCGGAAGTAGTTCGTGAGGGCAGCGTCGATTTTGTCGGCGGCGTAGATCTTTCCGTCGCCCAGGCGCTGGCGGAGCAGCTCGGGGGAGATATCGACCAGGTGGATCTGGTCTGCCCGTCGGACGATCTCGTCCGGCACTGTCTCGGCCTGGCGCACGTCGGTGATGGCGCCGACGACGTCGCCCAGGGAGGCCAGGTGCTGGATGTTGACCGTGGAGAGGACATTGATGCCGGCATTGAGGAGTTCGTCGACGTCCTCCCAGCGTTTGGCGTGACGGCTGCCGGGAATGTTGGAGTGGGCGTATTCGTCCACGATCGCGGTCCCGGGTGCGCGGGCGAGAACGGCGTCCAGGTCCATCTCTTCAAACTCGGTGCCACGGTAGGGCAGGTGCCGGGGCGGGATGACTTCGAGCCCCTTCAGCAGGTCCCTCGTGTCGGCCCGTCCGTGGTCCAGGGCGAACGCGACGACGACGTCCTCGCCGCGTTCGCCCAGACGGTGAGCCTCCTCGAGCATCTCGTAGGTTTTGCCGACCCCGGGCGCGGCACCCAGGAAGATCCGCAGCGTTCCACCTGACATGGCGTCATCCCTCCGCTTGGACTCTCACTTGGACGGTGTTGCGGCGGCCAGATCAACGTTAAGGGCTGTCACATTGACGGACGGTTGGCCCAGGAAGGCCTCCAGGCCGCCCGTGGTGTGCCTGTTGACCAGGGACATCACGGTGTCGGCGCCCAGATGCTGGGCCGCGGCGACGCGCGCCACCTGAACCCGGGCGTACGCCGGGGAGATGTCCGGGTCCAGTCCCGAACCGCTGGCGGTCACGGCATCGGCGGGCACCTGTTCCTCGCTGATGCCTTCGGCGGCGGCGACGGCGGACCGGTTGGCGGTGACGGCGTCGAGCAGTTTCGGATCGTTGGGGCCCAGGTTGCTGGCGGAGGACGACGCCGGGTCCCATTTCACGGCCGAGGGCCGGGCGTGGAACCAGCGCGGGTCCTGGGCACCGGCGTCGTCGGCCGCGGCCTGGGCGATCAGGGCGGACGCGGCCGGGGCGCCGGCACCGTCTTTGATGATGGAGCCGTTGGCCTGGTACGGGGCGATCAATTGCCCGATGCCGAAGACGGCCAGGGGGTAGGCCACGCCGAGGACCAGGGTGGCGAGGAGCAGGAACCGGACGGCGGTGCCGGCCTGCCGGAGGTAGCCGGTGAGAGTGTTCATGGGGCGTTCCTAGCCGATTCCGGGGATGAGGGAAATGATGATGTCGATGATCTTGATGCCGATGAACGGGGCGATCAGGCCGCCAAGCCCGTAGATCAGCAGGTTCCGTGCCAGTGCCTGGTTGGCGGACACGGCACGGTATTTCACGCCGCGGAGGGCGAGCGGCACCAGGGCGATGATGATCAGGGCGTTGAAGATCACCGCGGAGAGGATGGCCGAGGACGGGGTGGCCAGGCCCATGATGTTCAGCAGCCCGAGCCCTGGGAAGGCGGCGGTGAAGAGGGCGGGGACGATCGCGAAGTACTTGGCGACGTCGTTCGCCACGGAAAACGTGGTGAGGGCACCGCGGGTGATGAGCAGCTGCTTGCCGATGCCGACGATGTTGATGAGTTTGGTGGGGTCGGAGTCGAGGTCCACCATGTTGGCAGCGTCCTTGGCGGCCGGGGTTCCGGAGTTCATGGCGACGCCGACGTCTGCCGCGGCCAGCGCCGGGGCGTCGTTGGTGCCGTCCCCGGTCATGGCCACGAGCCGGCCTGCGGCCTGTTCCTTTTTGATGACCGCGAGCTTGTCCTCCGGGGTTGCTTCGGCCAGGAAATCGTCGACCCCGGCTTCGGCGGCGATCGCCTTGGCGGTGACGGGGTTGTCGCCGGTGATCATCACGGTCCGGATGCCCATTTGCCGCAGTTCGGCGAAGCGGGCGTGCATGCCGGGTTTGACGACGTCGGCGAGGTGGATGGTCCCCAGGATGTCCGCGCGGCCATCCTTGCCCACCCGGGCAACGAGCAGGGGGGTGCCGCCCTGGGCGGAGATTTCCTTCACCCGATGGTCCACTTCCGCCGGGGTGTGGCCGCCGTATTCGGCAACGAAGGCCGAAACCGCGGAGGCGGCGCCTTTGCGGATCTGCCGGCCGTCAAAGTCCAGCCCGCTCATGCGGGTGCTGGCGCTGAAGGGGACCACCGAAAAATCGCCGGAGCTCCGTTCGAGCGTGGCCAGATCGGCCCCGGTCACGCCCTTGTCCGCGGCGAGGTCCACGATGGAGCGTCCCTCGGGGGTTTCGTCGGCCAGGCTGCAGACCCGGGCCGCTTCGATGAGCTCGGTCCGCTCCACATGGGTGGCGGGGAAGAAGCTGACGGCGCGGCGGTTGCCGTAGGTGATGGTCCCGGTCTTGTCCAGCAGGAGCGTGGTGATGTCCCCGGCGGTTTCCACGGCCCGGCCGGAGGTGGCGAGCACGTTGTGCTGGACCAGGCGGTCCATGCCGGCGATGCCGATCGCGGGGACCAGCGCCCCGATGGTGGTGGGGATCAGGCACACCAGCAGGGCGACCAGCACGATCGGCGATGGCGTGGCGCCGGCCAGGGCGGCGAACGGGGCCAGGGACATGGTGACGGCCAGGAACACAATGGTCAGGGACACCAGCAGCACGTGAAGGGCGATTTCGTTGGGGGTCTTCTGCCGCACGGCGCCCTCGACCAGCTTGATCATCCGGTCGATGAACGTCTGTCCGGGCTCGGCGGTGATACGGATGACGATCCGGTCCGAGAGGACCTTCGTGCCGCCCGTGACGGAGGAACGGTCTCCGCCGGATTCGCGGATGACAGGGGCTGATTCGCCGGTGATGGTCGATTCGTCGACGCTGGCCAGGCCTTCGATGATTTCGCCGTCCGAGGGGATGACGTCCCCGGCTTCGCAGATGACCACGTCGTTGAGCCGCAACTCGGTGCCGGGGACCTCCCTGGTGGTGCCGTCGGGGAGCCGGAGCCGTGCCTGCACGCCTTTGCGGCTGGCGCGAAGGCTGTCGGCCTGGGCTTTGCCGCGGCCTTCGGCGATGGATTCGGACAGGGTGCCGAAGAGGACGGTGAGCCACAGCCAGACGGTGACGGCGATGCCGAACACTGACGGCCGGTACAGGGAGATGGCCGTGCACAGGGCGGCCCCCACCAGCACGGTGAACATGACCGGGGAATGGATCATCTGCCGCGGGGAGAGTTTCCGGACCGCGAGCGGCAGCGCGGCGATGACGGACGTGAGCGTGAGTTTTGCCGGGGCCTTGGTGTGGTGCTTGTGCTCGCCGGGGGTGCCGAGGGGGTTGCCGTCGGCGTAGGTCTGGGCGGCGATGTCCGTCCGGGACGGGGTCATTTGAGGAGTCCTTCTGCGAGGGGGCCCAGGGCAAGGGCCGGGAAGTAGCTCAGAGCGGTCATGATCACTGTCACGCCTAGCAGCAGGCCGCCGAACAGCGGGCCGTGGGTGGGGACGGTGCCGGCGGAGGCGGGGACCTTGCCTTGACGGGCGAGGGAGCCGGCCAGGGCGAGCACCAGGACAATGGGCAGGTACCGGCCCAGCAGCATCGCCAGGCCCATCATGACCGAGAGGTAGGGGCCAGAGGTGGTGATGCCGCCGAACGCCGAGCCGTTGTTGTTGGCCCCGGAGGTGAAGGCGTAGAGCACCTCGCTGAACTGGTGCGGACCCGTGGCCGGGGCGTTGGCCAAGGCGTCCGGCAGCAGGACGGTGATGCCGGACAGGGCCAGGACCACGGTAGGGGTGACCAGGATGTACATGGCGGCGAGCTTCATTTCCGTCGGGCCGATCTTCTTGCCCAGGTACTCCGGAGTGCGCCCGACCATGAGCCCGGCGATGAAGACGGAAATGATGGACAGGATCAGCAGGCCGTAGAGCCCGGAACCGGTTCCGCCGGGGGCGACCTCGCCGAGCATCATGTTCACCATGGCCACTCCGCCGGCCAGCGGCGGCAGGGAATCATGGGCTACGTTGATCGCCCCGGTGGAGGTCAGGGTGGTGGACGTGGCGAAGATCGCGCTCGGCACGGGGCCGAAGCGCTGTTCAAAGCCTTCGCCCAGGCCGCCGGCCGCCGCCGTCGCGGTTCCCTGGCCGGAAGCCACGGCCCAGCCCATCAGGGCGGTGGAAGCCAGCCATAGGGTGCCCATGACGGCGGCGACCGTGTAGCCCTGCTTCTGGTCGCCGACCATCCTGCCAAAGGCGTAGGGCAGGGCCGAGGGGATCAGCAGGATCAGGAACACTTCGAAGAGGCTGATGAGGGCGTTGGGGTTCTCGAACGGGTGGGCGGAGTTGGCATTGAAGTAGCCGCCGCCGTTGGTCCCGAGGATCTTGATGGCCTCCTGGGACGCGACCGGCCCGCCGGGAATGCTCTGGCTGATCCCGGCCGCCTGGTTGGTGACGTCGGTGGGCCAGAAGTTCTGGATGACACCGCCGAGGACCATGACCAGGGCCGCGACGAACGCGAGCGGGAGCAGGAGCCGGAACGTCGTCCGGGCGAGGTCCACCCAGAAGTTCCCCAGCCGGTGCGTTCGGGTGCGGGCGATGCCCCGGATGAGGGCGACGACGACGACGATACCGACGGCGGCGGAGAGGAAGTTCTGCACCGCAAGCAGGCTCATCTGCACGAAAATGCCGACCGTGGTTTCGGGTACGTAGGTCTGCCAGTTCGTGTTGGTGGCAAAGGAGATGGCGGTGTTCATGGCAATCCACGGGTCCACGCCGGGGAGGGATCCGCTGCCGGGCAGGACGCCCTGCAGCCGCTGGAGGCCGAACACGGCCAGGATGGAGACAGCCGAGAACGCCAGGACGCTGCGCAGGTACACGGACCAGGTCTGGTCGGTGCCGGCGTCGATCCCGGCGAGCCTATAAAACAGCCGCTCGGGCCGGCTGGACGTCGTGCCCTCGAAAACATGGGTGAGGTAGATGCCCAGGGGCTTGTGCAGGGCTGCGAGAACAATGAGAAGTGCCCCGATTTGGACAACAAAGGATGCCGGGTTGAAGGTCATGATCCGCTCACCACTTTTCCGGATGGATCAGGACGGCCAGCAGGTATCCGAAGAGGCTCAGTCCCGCAATGAGCAGGACCAGCCACATGATCGCGTCGGCGCTCATTGCCCGCCCTCCGGCCGGTCCTCGGCGCCGCCGACCATCCCGGCCAGCACGTGGCCGATCCACATCACGAACCCCATGGACACCATGAGAATTCCGATCACAGCCACATCGGCCATTGCAGGTTCCTTTCATCCGCGCCCCGTTTGCGGGGCTACTGACAGTCAACTCCTCCCAGCGGGAATTGACCCGGTTCCTGATGGATCCTTAATGCCGCCATGCCGAATATTGACGCCGTCTTAACACCGGGTCGTCCCGGCCCGGCTCAGCCGACGTGGACCCAGGGTCGTTTGGTGACGTCGGGTTCGGCTTCGCGGAGCACCTCGCGGGTGACGGGTGCTATCTCGCCCTCGCCCAGGAAGAGGAAGCGGAGCAGGTTGGTGACTGGGTTTCCCTCAGTCCAGCGGAAGTAGATGTGCGGCATCAGCCCGGTGACGTCCCGGATGTGCAGGAGCACGGAGGCGATGGTGTTGGGGACGACGGGACCGTGCACCTCCAGGATCTGGTAGCCGTGCCGGGTCACGCCGTGGACCTCCAGCGCGGTTTCGAAGTCGGAGGAGTCGTCCACCACCACCTCCAGGAACAGCGCCTGGTAATCCACCGGAAGATGGCTGACCTCGATGGCGGAGGTCAGCTTGTCCCGGTAGGCCTCGGGGCTCAGGCGCAGGGGTTCGTGGGCGATGATGGCGATGGGACCGTCCAGGTTGGCGGACATGAACTCCAGCGCCTGCCGGTCCATATGGACATGGGTGGCGTGGAGTTCAAAGGAGCGGCGGACCCGGGACAGCAGGGAGATCACAATGATCCCCAGAATGAAGAACGAGGCGATCCGGATGCCTTCGGGCCGTTCAACGATGTTGGCCACGGTGGTGTAGATGAACACCACGGCGATGACCCCGAACCCGACGGTGCGCTTGCGCTGGTGCCGGCGCCGGGCAGAGAGTGTCACGGCGACCGCGGCGGAGGTCATCAGCACCAGGACGCCGGTGGCGTAGGCGCCGCCCTGCGCGTCGACGTCGGCGTTGAACAGCCAGGTGATCAGGAACCCGATGAGGGTGAACACCAGCACCAGGGGGCGCACGGCCCGGGCCCACTCAGGGGCCATGCCGTAGCGGGGCAGATACCGCGGTACCAGGTTCAGCAGCCCCGCCATGGCGGAGGCACCGGCAAACCAGAGGATGGCGATGGTGCTGATGTCATAGACCGTGCCGAACCCGACGCCGAGGTACTCGTGGGCCAGGAACGCCAGGGCGCGGCCGTTGGCCTGGCCGCCCGGCTGAAATTCCTGCTCCGGGATCAGGATGACGGTGGTGAAGCTGGTGGTAACCAGAAAACAGCTCATGATGACGGCCGCCGTCGTCAGCAGCCGTCGGGCCCGCTCGATCCGGCCGGCTGGGCTCTCCTCGGTGTCACCCGGGCGCCCCTGGATCTGCGGCATGACAGCCACGCCGGTTTCGAATCCGGACAGGCCCAGGGCGAGCTTGGGGAACACCAGCAGCGCGATACCGACTACCATGAACGGATTCCCGTGCTGGGTGGACAGGGCGTGCCACCAGTCCCCCACGGCAACCGGGTGGGTGAATACTTCCAGAATGGTCGTGATCACGACCACGACGTTCAGGCCCAGGTAGATGCCGACCAGGACGACAGCAACACCGATGGCCTCCTTAAATCCGCGCAGGAATACGGCGGCCAGCAGGGCGAGCAGGAAGAGCGTGACGAGGATGTTCTGGCCCTGCAGCCAGCCCGGGGCAAACGGGTTCTGGAGCGCGTGCGCCGTTGCGTCGGCGGCGGACAGGGTCATGGTGATCATGAAGTCCGTGGCGGCGAACCCCAGCAGGACCAGGACAAAGAGCTTGCCGCTCCAGCGCGGCAGGAGGCGCTCGAGCATGGCGATGGAACCTTCTCCGCGGTGGCTCTCCCCGGCCACCCGGCGGTAGACCGGCAGGGCGCCCAGCAGGGTGACCGCCACCAGCACGAGGGTGGCCAGCGGGGAGATCACCCCCGCGGCGAGCGCGGCGATCGCGGGCTGGTACCCGAGGGTGGAGAAATAGTCGACGCCGGTCAGGCACATCACCTGCCACCACGCGTGCTTCTTCAGATGGGAATCGCCCACCGCGCCGGGGCCCTGATGGGACCCCTTGGCGTCCTGCAGGCCGAACAGCAGCCAGCTCCTGAATTTCTCCGTGGCCCCGGGCCGGGGCGCCGAAGGATCGGCCGGCGGCCTGCTCAGCGTGGTCATCTATCCCTCTCCGCGCGGTGTGCAGCACCGCGATCACTCCCGACGATATCCCCCGCGGGACGCCTTGCTACGTGCCACCGGATCAATCCATACGAATCCTTAACATCCCGCCGCCCGTGGTCCTGCCGACTCCCCGTCCGTCAGTTCCGCGGCCCGGTGCCATTAAGATGACGTCAAATCTTGGCACCGCCGCGTATCGAAAGTGTTAAGACCGCTCTCCCGAACGGTCTGCGGTGGTCCCATGGAATTAGAGGTCCCCGCAGCCATCCTGGCTGTCACCCGGCGTCCTCGGCAGGAGCAGTACCGCAATGAACGCTACCCCGACCCCGACCCACGCAGCCCCGGCCGGCCCCGAAGAACCCGCGGGGCACACAGCTGATTACGTGACAGTCGATGACGGCGGGTCGTTCTCATATCACCCGTCCCAGACTGCGCTGCTTGCCGGATTTGAATACATCGACGAGGCCGCTTGCATCATTGACCGCACCGGCACCACCTTCGACCTGGCCATGGACGCGGACCGCCATCTCCGCCTTGGACCCTCTTTCGGTCCCGTCGAGTTCAACTGGCTCCGCAAGGCATGGCTTGACGAACAACGCCGGCATCCGCGCGACCATCCACTGCACCGCTTCTACCCGTCCGCCAAGGACGCCGTGCTGGCCGAAGTATTCGAAATCCTCGAACTCGAGCGCGGCCCGGTTTCCGCGCCATGGACCCTCACCAGCGACGGCAAGGTCTCACATCCGGCGACTCTGCCAGACGTCGGCCGCCAACTCGCTGGAAACAAGCGCCTGGCACATATCTTCGTTGAGGACCCTTTCGGGCACATTTACCGGCCCCTCCGGCACAGGATGCACGCGATGTTCCCTCTCGAGCGCGGTTACTTCTATTACGTCGAAATCCCCAGGCCGACTGGGCAAGCAGCCTGAGAAGTACGGGACGCCCGCGCGGACAGCTGGGCGCGCCGATAGATGACGAACTCCGCCACCGCCAGGTTGATGACCCATCCGCCCCCAGGGGAACCGCCCGGGTCGGTTCCTCGGCCGGGCCGACAAGGAGCATCCAGGGGATGCCAATCACGGCCTGGGTTCCCGCGGCGACGCCGATTGCGTAGCCGCGCGTCATCCACGCGCCGTGCGAAACGAAGTCCCTGAGCAGGACCGCGAGCAGCCCCAGGACGATGCCCGCCAGCATGGCCGAACCGAAGACGAGCCGGAGGACGAACAGGGCGATGCCGTCCCTGGCCGGGAGCGGGTAGAAGGCTGACATCCACAGGCCGGAGAGGGCCGCGAGCAGGCCGGCGGGTATGAGAATGCGGCCGGCGATGCGGTGCCAGCCGCGCCGGCCTCGAAGTGCGGGAACGAACTGGAACGCGCCGAGCAGGCTGTACACGGTGACGCTGGAGATGTGGGTCACGACAGGGACCGGCGAGGATGACTCAGCAGCTCGCGGCCCGCCGGACCCCCTGAACCGGGACCGGGTGCTGCACGCCGCCGTCGCGCTCGCTGACGACGCAGGCATCGAGTCGCTCAGCATGCGCCGGCTGGCCCAGGAGCTCGGCGTGGTCCCGATGGCGCTCTACAAGCACGTCGCCAACAAGGAAGAACTTCTCGACGGCATGGTCGACGTCGTGGTCGGCGAGATCGACCCCCCGGTCCCCGATGCCGGCTGGCGGAGCGCGGTCCGGCTGAGGGTACTCTCCGCAAGGCGGGCACTGCAACGGCACCGGTGGGCCCGCCAGGTGGTCGAATCGCGCACCAACAAGACGCCGGCAGTCCTCGATTACATGGACTCGTTTACCGGCATGTTCCTGGCCGGCGGCTTCTCGGTCGATCTCACGCACCACGTGATGCATGCCATCGGGGGCCGCATGTGGGGATTCACCCAGGAGTTGTTCGACGACCCGGCCGGTCCGAAGACGGAGGCGCCGGCGGAGGTACCCCCGGCGGCCCGGGCCGCCATGCCCCGGCAGATGGCCGGGCGCTATCCGAATATCGTGGCTTTCGCCACATCCATGACCCACGACGGCGGCGCGGTCGTCGGGCACGGCTGCGACGACCAGTTCGAATTCGAGTTCGCCCTGGATCTACTCCTCGACGGCTTTGAGCGGCTTCACGAGCAAGGCTGGACATCGAAGCAAGCGAAGCTGGAGCGTGGATAGCCGGCGTCCACAAGGAGCGCAGCCAGGCATCACCCCGATGGAGGACGCTCCTACTCGGAAGCCTTCGCATAGTTCGTGGCGCCGAACCAATCGACGGTCACGACCGTTTCGTCACCGACCACCCAGGCGTCGTGCCCCTGAGGGAGGCTCGTGACGTCGCCGGGACCTGCGACGAACTCGGTTCCGTCATCCATGCGTATGGCCAGCCGCCCGGAGACGTGGTACTGGAAATGCGGCGCCTCGCAGCTCTCCGTTCCGGCGATCGGCTTAACGTCGTTCGACCACCGCCAACCCGGCTCCAGAGTCAGCCGACCGACAGTGCCATCACCCATGTTCAGAATCTCGGCCTTGCCGTGAGGAAAGGTCCGGGTCTCGCTGGGCTTGCCAAAGTTCTCGTGCTCCACAGTGTTCATGTCTTGCATTTTCCTCCGGAACCGTGGCCCGCACCACAGCATTTAATTCGCCGGATCTAATTCGCCGGCGCCACTACATCCTCCAGCATCGACCTGTCGAAAAAGCGGATTTCGCCCGTCGCCTGGAAAAACACCGGAACTACCGACGTATTCGGGTCCTTCGAGGTTTCGTAGATCTCGGGCGCGCCCCCGTGTTTGCGCGCAATGGTTCCAACCAGTTCGGTGCCGCGAACCCGGACGGTCCGATATTTGTAGCTCATTTGAACCCCTTCGTCAGTTCGGACAAACACTACTCCTGGGGACGCTGGCCTGGCCCGGTCAGAAGGCGGGAATCGTGAAGCCGAGGCCCAGAAGGCCTCGCCCCGCCTGCTCGAGAATCGGATCCATGGTCAGGGTCGGGTGGCTGAGCAGAACGCTGACGTCGCGCTGGATCCGCTGCAGCGGCTGCGAAAGCCGGTAGGCGTTCCCTCCCGATCCCGTCATGATGAGACGGACGGCTTCCGCCGATGCCTCGCCGCTGAGCGCCTGGGAGAGCCGGTACCGGGCCCGTTCCCCGTCTGTCATCGTTGACGGCCGACGGCCATACTCGGCAGAGACCACCCGGATGGCTTCTTCCCAGTGCAGCCGCGCGGTGACGACCAGTCCGTAGGCCTGCGAGAACCTTGCTTGCGCGAGCGGCGAATCCGCCTGGCGGTTCTCCACGGCGTTCTTGACCCGGCGCACCATCATCCGCTCGCGGAACAGGTCGACGGCATGCTCGGCGGCCCCCAAGGCTGCGGCGGGCCCCACCATATTCAGCAGCGACGCCATCGGGGTGTGAATGATGGGATCCTCATGGATCCGGCTGCCAGGGTTGTCCGCGGCAGCCAGAAGGTCCCAGTCCAGCGTTCGATACGCCGGGACAAACAGCTTCCCTGCCCTGATGTCATTGCTGCCGGTCCCCCTCAGCCCTGCCGTGTGCCAGACGTCCAGCAACTCGACCTCGGACATCGGGACCAGGCACTGCAGGCGGACGTTGTCATGCTGCGCGGCCAGCAGGGCCCACTCGGAATGCATCACCCCGGAGGCAAAGGTCCACCGGCCCGAGATCAAGTACCCGCCCGGGACCTTCTCGGCGACACCTGCCGGGGCCCCGGTGGCAGCAGCCAACGGCGCCGGACCGTTCGCGAAGACTTCGTCCTGAACCTCCCGGGGCCACCGTGCAAGCATCCAGGCGTGCTCGATCAGATGACCAACGGTCCAGGCCGTGGAGGGGCATCCCTGGCCAAGCCGGCGCACGACCTGGACATAGGTCTCCAATCCCATGCCAAATCCCCCGACGGCCTTCGGGGAGAGCATGCCGAAGACTCCTGCCTCCTTCAACTCCTCCATCGTCGCGTCCGGAATTTGGCGAATGCGCTCCGTTTCCTCGGCCCGCTCCCGGAGGCGGGGAAGGAGTTCGTCAACGCGGGCGAGCAGGTCCTCGGGAGTGGGGACGGCCGCCGGCGTCGAAGTTGTCATGGTGGGTGCGGGATCGGCGCGGAAGGCGGTGATGCGGGGGTCCTGTCGGATTCCGGCGGCGGCCGGGAGCTCCAGGGTATGCCCGGTATGGTCGCGTTTTGCAGCCAGGTAGCGGTGGTTGGCCGGGGACAGGTGCACCCCGGTGGGGACCTGTGCGGCGACGCCGATGCCTAGGTCGGTGAGCTGGGCGGCTTTGTCCGGGTTGTTGCTGAGCAGGCGGACGGTGGTGGCGCCGAGGGCGCCCAGCATCTGCGCGGCGGCGGTGTAGTCCCGCTCGTCCTCGCCGTGGCCGAGTGCCACGTTGGCTTCGTAGGTGTCCAGCCCGGTGTCCTGCAAGGCGTAGGCATCGAGCTTGGAGTACAAGCCGATGCCGCGGCCTTCCTGGCGGAGGTAGAGCAGGAACCCGCCGGCGGCGGCGATCTGCTCGACCGCCTCCCGCAGCTGCGGACCGCAGTCACAGCGCTGGCTGCCGAAGACATCCCCCGTCAGGCATTCGCTGTGCAGCCGGACCAAAGGCCCCGAGCCCGCCGGCGCCTGCTGCAGCAGCGCCTGCTCCCACTCGCCCAAAGCGAGCAGCAGGTGTTCCCTGCCGTCTGCCAGCCCGTGGAATGTCAGGACCTCGGCGGTAGCGGTGAAGCCGTCCGGGAAGCGCAGCGGCACGGTAACCTGGCTGCGCACTGTGGCAGGCGCGGCACCCAGCGGCGGCACGGTGGTCTCAGACAAAACGGTCATCTCGGGTCCTCAGGCATTCGATAAGAAAGGGTCAGGCGGCCAGCCAACGGCCGGCGGATCAGAAGGAGCAGGGCCCGAACCGGGCCAACCCCAACCACTGGAATTTTACTTCAATGTTCAACTTAAACTTATAAGCCATTAGTTCATGATGCAAGTGATTTGACCACCATTACACTTCATGCGTGAAGTTTCTTGGGCTATTCTTTGGCTATGGATACCCCCGTGGACGCCCGCTGGCTGACAAGCGACGAGCGTCATGCCTGGCTCACGCTCGTTGGCGTGGTGATGCGGCTGCCCTCCACGCTGGACGCGCAGCTGCAGCGCGACGCCGGGCTCACCCACTTTGAGTACATGGTGCTCGCCGGCCTCTCCGAGGCCCCCGGCCGCACACGCCGGATGAGCGACCTGGCCGGCTTCACCGAATCCGGGCTCCCCCGCCTGTCCCAGGTCGTGGGCCGGCTCGAGAAGCGGGGCTGGGTACGCCGTTCCCCCGACCCCTCCGACGGCCGCATCACGCTGGCTGCCCTCACCGACGACGGATGGGAGAAAGTCGTTCAAACAGCCCCCGGGCATGTCGAAGCCGTCCGCGCCCTCGTCTTCGACCCCCTCACGAAGGCACAATCACGCCAACTGGGCGACATCGGGCAACGCATCCTGCACGCCATCGACCCGGACGACCGCTGCCTGCGCACCACCGATTAACCCGCGCGTCTTCCCAACGCCGCCCGCATGTTGCCGCGCCAGATAAGTCCGCGGTGCTCAAAATGCCGTACCGCTGTTGGCGCTGTCCAAGCGGACCGTGGCCTCCTGATAGTTCTCCTCGTTCTTTTCTTCGCGCAGTTCATCGTGCGGAAGCCCGCCCGGGAGCGAACCCCTGGCGAGGCCGAGCAGGATGATATGGCGTAACGGCGGCTGTCCGTCCGGTGCGGCCGCCACCCCGGCGGAAGCCGGATGCACGATTCTGGCGCTGGCCATCTCGTCGATGCCGGACGCTCCGGCCGCGCCCAGCAGGGCAATGGCCATAGCCGCAAGGCCAGGAACCATGATCTTCTTCCAGATCCCCGTCGTTGATTCCCAAAACCTCATGGACCAACAGTGGTCCAGCCGCCTTGGCCAATGGCCGGATACGCCTGTGCCCAGGCTGTGAATGCCGCCCCGATTGATCCGACGCCGGTCATGTGGCAAGGGCTGCGCTAGGACGGCGGCGGGGTGAAGGAGCCGCGCTCCTGGTCCCGGCAGCAGCGGCGCAGGCGGAATGCAACCGCAAAAATCCACGCCATGAACGTGACGAGCAGTACGCGCTGCACGGCCCCCTTCCATTCGAACAGCCCGCTCCCAGGCTGCTGGCTGATCTTCAGGACGCCGATCCCGAGGGTGAGCACAAGGCCGCTGAACAGTGTCCACCCGGCCAGGGAGCGCCACACGGGGTCCCCGTGGAAACGCCGGTGGAAGACGAAGCAACTGAGGGGCGCAAGCGTGAAGACGACGGCGCCGAAGATGCCGTGCACGAAGCCGTGCAGACTGCTTTGCTCGAACATCGCCGACGGGTCGGTGGTAAATGGTCCGGACGCGATCAGGCTGACTCCAATGCTCTGCACTAGCACCGGCCCGGCCCGGGAGGCCGCTCCGGTGCTGAAGTGAGCGGCGAGGCCCCGGCCGAACGCCACCACCAGGGTGCCTGTGAGTACGAAGTTCAGGATCTGGACCCAGCCCTGGGGACCGAGCGACAGCTCGCTGACGAACATGCGCGTCGGGGAGTAGCCTGGGTCCAGCCACCCGAGAACGGTGAAGCCGGACACGAACAGGACCGGCCCTGTCATGCCCGCCACCGCGGCCTGCCCGACGCGCCGGCGTCGGGCCGCCGCGTGGCCGGGGAATGGGCTCGAGGTCACGTAGGGAAGCCTATCCGCACACACTGGAGGGCGTATTGTCCACATACCGACCGAACTGACGAAGGGAACATTCCGTGGCACGCATCTTCATCACCGGCTCCGCCGACGGGCTCGGCCGCGCAGCAGCCCGCACCCTCCTGGGCGAGGGCCACGAGGTCGTCCTGCACGTCCGGACGCCCGAGCGTGCAGCCGCCGTCGCCGATCTCACCGCACGGGCAGCAGGCGTCGTCGTCGGGGATCTCAGCAGCGCGGTTGAAACCATCGCCCTGGCCGACCAGGTGAACAGCATCGGGAGGATGGACGCTGTCATCCACAACGCCGGCACCTATCTGGAGCCGGAACGGGCTGCGACGCCCGAGGGCCACGCGCGGACCGTCGCCGTGAACACCCTGGCGCCCTACATGCTCACCGCACTCATTGAGCGGCCCTCCCGCCTGGTCTACCTCAGCAGCGGAATGCACCGGGGAAGCAGCAGCTCACTGCACGACGTCGACTGGACCGAGCGGCGGTGGAGTGCAGGCGAGGCGTACGCCGAGAGCAAGCTGTACATCGCCGCGCTCGCCCTGGCGATCGCGCGCCACTGGCCGGAGGTGTTCAGCAATGCCGTGGATCCAGGCTGGGTCGCCACGAAAATGGGTGGCCCCGGCGCTCCGGACGATCTGGAAATGGGGCACCTCACCCAGACCTGGCTCGCCGCCAGCAACGATCCGGCCGCGATGGTCAGTGGCGGCTACTGGTACCACCGGAAACGGGGAATGCCCGCGCCGGTTGCCCTTGACCCCGGCTTCCAGGACCAGCTCCTGGGCCGACTCGCTGAACTCACCGGCATCCCGCTCTTCTGAACCGCACCTGCCGACGCCGGGAGCGGGGGGGCTCCCGTGGTTGTGCTAGATTTCGGCCCATGATCTCGCAGCCGACACCACACAACCCCGACGGGCCCGCTGCCGCCGCCGTCGGGCTGCTGGCAAGGCAGGGCTATGAGGCAACGTCCGTTGACGAACTGGCGGATGCCGCGGGCATGAGCCGCAGCACGTTCTTTCGAAAGTTCGGGTCAAAGGAGGATGTCGTCTTCGCCGACCACGAGCGGATACTGGCGCGGGTGACCGACGGCCTGGCGGAAACGATGCAGGAACCACTGGCAGCAATCGAGGACGCGGCGCTGTTGGTTTTCAATCACCACTTGCGGAACCGGGAAACGTCGCGTGCCCGGTATGAGCTGATGCAGGCCGTGCCGGCCCTCCGGGATCGGGAGCTGGTCACCTCGCACCGGTACGAGAGGGCGTTCCTGCTGCACCTGCTGGATAAACTGCCTGACGGCGAGCATCGTGAATACAAGGCTGTAGCCTTCGCCGCAGCCGCAGTCGCCGTGCACAACGCCTTCCTCCGGCGGTGGCTCCGCTCGACACAGGACGCCCAGGAAACAGAGATTCGGGCCGACCGGGAGAAGGCTGCGGCACTCGCGGACGAACTCCATGCCCTCTCCGAGATCTTCCGGCCGGCACTGTTGGGGCCGATCACCCCCGCGCACGCTTCCCCGGCCGTCGTCGTGACCGTACTTACTGCGGGCGCCGACAAGGACGCAATCCTGAAGGCAGTCCGTGACGCCCTGCCCTGAATCGCAGATACGGATCTTTTGACACTGCGTTCCTTGACATGGAACTACGATTCAAAGCATCCTTGGTCGATGTGGTGTGAGCCACAGCGCGTCGGCGACTGGTACCCGGCGCCGAGACAGAGGACGAATAAATGACGACGACGTCACCCGATTCCGGCTTCACTGCCACAGATGCTTCAGACCATTTTCCCGTCGGCACCGTAGAACCCGGCTACGTCCTGACGGAGGCCCTGGGCACGGACCCGGCGTCCGTGTTCGCCGGTATCAGCGACGAAGACCGCGGCTATTGGAACCGCGCCCGCCACTTCGTCCAGAACGAGGTTCTGCCCGCAATAGACAGCTACTGGGAGCGCGCCGATTACCCGCTGCACCTGGTCAGACGCCTTGGCGAACTGGACCTGCTGCGTGACGGAGTGCAGGTGGAAGGTTTCGCCCCGATGAGCAGGATGGCGGCCGGCCTGGTGAACATGGAAATCAGTCGCGGCGACGGCTCCGTTGCAACCATGATCGCGGTTCAGGGCGGTCTTGCCCTGCGGTCCATAGCGGAGTGCGGGTCTGCCGAACAGAAGAAGCGGTGGCTTCCGGCGGTCGCCGCCGGCAAGGAATTCGCTGCGTTCGCGTTGACGGAACCTACCCACGGCTCGGACGCGGTGGCTCTGGAATCCACGGCCACCAGCACGGCCGGCGGTTACCTTCTGAACGGCGAGAAGAAATGGATCGGCAACGGCTCCGTCGGTGGAGTGAGCGTGGTGTGGGCCAGGGGCGACGACGGCCAGGTTCACGGCTACCTCGTGCCGCAGGACTCCCCCGGCTACGCGGCCACAACGATTGAAGGCAAGCTTGCCTTGCGCGCCATCTGGCAGGCCCACGTCCGGCTGGAGAATGTCTTTGTCCCCGAGGAGAATGCCCTGCCGGGGGCGGGGTCCTTCAAGGACACGGCGCGTGTGCTGCTGGCCACCCGGCTGGGCGTCGCCTGGTCCGCCGTCGGGCATGCCACAGCCTGCTACGAAACCGCGGTGCAGTACGCGAAGCAACGCGTGCAGTTCGGCCGGCCGCTGGCGGCCTCCCAGATCGTGCAGGAACGACTGGCACGGATGCTCAGCGAACTGGCCACCATGCAGCTGATGGTGGTTCAGCTCACCCGTCTCGATGAAGACGGGTTGCTCACACCCGAACAGGCATCACTCGCCAAATACACCTGCACCCGTATTGCCCGCGCGATTGCCTCCAATGCGCGGGATCTCCTCGGAGGCAACGGCATCCTGCTGGCAAACCGCGTCGCCCGCCACCTCGCCGACATCGAGGCCATCCACACCTATGAAGGCACCGAAACGATGCAGGCCCTGATCATCGGGCGCGGTATCACCGGCATCTCCGCCTTCGCATGATCCACGCCGTGTCGGCGTCGCCGCTCTCTGCGGCGGCGGCGGCCAGGGCGACGCCCCGATCCTGAAGGCGTGACCATCCCTACCAAGAAGCAGGCCATGAATACCAACAATCCCGCAGAGGGCTTCGGAACGATCTCCGTGGCAGCCATCCTGGCCGAGTCCGCTCGAAGGACCCCGGACCGCACCGCGCTGATCGTCGGTGAGGAGGAAACCAGCTACGGCGATCTCTGGCGTGAGACCCGCGCCTACGCCGGGGCACTGCGGGCGCGCGGCATCGGCCCCGGCGATGCAGTTGCCGTGCTGATTCCCAATGTTGCGGACTTCGCCCGCGTCTATTTCGCGGTCCTGTCGCTGGGAGCCATTGTGGTTCCGGTGCACGCACTGCTCAAGGCACGCGAAATCGAATACGTGCTCCAGGACAGCGGCGCCACGTTGCTGATCTGCGCAGCGCCGCTGCTGAAGGAAGGGGCTGCCGGTGCCAGCAGCACCGGCGTCGAACTGCTGACCGTGATGGCGCCCGACGACGGCGGGCTGCCGCGGCTCGAAGGCGAGGCCGCTGCAGCCGAGCCAATCCGCACGTACGTCCCCTGCCGGCCCTCGGACACCGCCACCATCCTCTACACCTCCGGCACCACCGGCAAACCAAAGGGCGCTCTCGGCACTCACTTCGCCCTAGTGGAACAGACTTCCGTCATTCTGACGTCCGTCATGGACTTCCGGCCAGGCGACGTCCTCTTCGGCGGGCTGCCGCTGTTCCACACCTTTGGCCAGACAGTTGTCCTCAACGCGGGACTCCGCGCGGGCGCGACCATCGTCATGATGCCCCGCTTCAGCGGCGAGGGCGCCCTCAAGCTGATGGCCCGGCACAACGTGAACATCTTCGTCGGGGTGCCGACCATGTATGTCGCGCTACTTGAAGCGGCAAAGACGGTTCAAGTCCGCCCGTCCGCCCTGCGCTACGGCATCTCCGGCGGCGCATCCCTCCCGCTGGTTGTGATGGACAAGTTCCGCGACGTCTTCGGCGTGGAAATCCACGAAGGCTACGGCCTGACCGAAACCTCCCCCGTCGCCGCGTTCAACCACGTCGGCACCCCGCCCCGGCCCGGCACCATCGGGGTCGCCATTTGGGGCGTTGACATCGAAATTGCCCGCGCCGAAACGGTCGAGAGCATCGAGTTTCTGCCCCCGGGTGAGCTGGGCGAGCTCGTCGTGCGCGGACACCTGCTGATGAAGGGCTACCTCAACCGGCCCGAGGACACCGCCGAAGCAATCGTCGACGGCTGGTTCCGCACCGGGGACCTCGGTACGAAGGACGACGACGGCTACCTGACAATCGTTGACCGAAAAAAGGACATGATCATCCGCAACGGCTACAACGTCTACCCCCGCGAAGTTGAGGAAATCCTCCTCACCCACCCGCAGGTGGTCAGCGCCGCCGTCTACGGAATCCCGCACGAGGTCCACGGCCAGGAAGTTGCGGCCGCGATCGTGCTCGACGCGGGAGCCACCGCCACCGAGACAGACCTGATCGAATTCGCAAGCGCCCAGCTCGCCGCCTACAAGTACCCGCGAGTCGTCAGGTTGCTCGCTGAACTTCCCCTCGGCCCCAGCGGAAAGATCCTGAAACGAAACCTGGCGACCGGATCCGCCGGATCCTAAAAGACCGGGTCCAGTCGCTGACTACGTCAGCGTCCAGGAGCGCTTGGACAGCCCGAACCAGAATCCTTCGATTGCCGTCTTTGCCTGGATGTCGCCGGAGCCGTAGGCTGCGCCGAGGGCGACATACAGCGGTGCCCAGTGCTCGCTTCTCGGGTGTGCCTCGCGGGCGGCCGGTGCCTTGTGCAGGAAGTCGAGGATGGAATCGACGTCGCCGCGTGCCATGGCTTCCTCTGCCCAGTGATCGAATTCGCTGGATGCTGCGGGCGGGGCGCTGTCGGGCCCGCCCGCGGGGTTGAACCAGCGGAGATTGTGCGTGGTGAAGCCGGACCCGACGATCAGCGTGCCGCGGTCCCGGAGCGGCCCGAGCGACTTGCCGAGGTCGAACAGTCCCTGCGGATCCAGGGTCGGCATGGACATCTGAACCACCGGCACATCCGCATCGGGGTACATCTCCTTGAGCGGCACGTAGGCTCCATGGTCCAGTCCACGGCTCTCATCGCGCTCGACATGGTGGCCATGGCCGGCCACGAGCTTCTCCACTTCGGTGGCGAGCTCGGATGCCTGCGGGGCGTCGTAGGCGACGTCGTAGTACTTCTGCGGGAAGCCCCAAAAGTCATACACCAGGCCCGGATTGCGCTTCGTTGCACTCAGGGTGACGGGGGCATTTTCCCAATGGGCGGACACCATCAGGATGTCTTTGGGCTTGTCAAAGGTGCCGGACCAGGCATTGAGTTCGCTGGTCCAAGTGGCATCGTCGGCGAGCGGCGGTGCACCGTGGCTGAGAAAGAGGACGGGAGGGCGGTCAAGTGTCTGCGTCATAACAACATCATACGCCACTTTTATTGAAGCTTCAAGTATCTGTTGATGTGAGCGATGTCTGCCGCGCTGCACGTTTGGGTCCTGCGCCTCCCGGCCACGCGGAGCCATGCACATCGCACCTGCCCTTTTGCCCTCCCATGCCCGCCCTTTTGCCCGGCCGGACCGGTTAACTTCGCGCCGCGGGCATGTTTCAATTCGAATTCCCATCAGTTATTTCGAAGCAGATCCCCGTAGTCGGGCAACGGGTGCCGGCCAAAATGTTTCGCCCGGGTGAATCAACCGAGTGGCCGCACGACATTCATGTTACGTGCGGGTAGAAGGACCCCACAAAGGCGGGTATCCACTACCCGGGTGCGCCGTTCGCCGCTCGCCGTAGGTTGGCCCTACCCGGCAGGCATCGGTTGCCGGCCCGCATGGGAGGCCAAGTGCCTCCCAACGAAAAGTCCGGAGAAACGTCCGGCAAAGCGTCCGGCGGATGCAATCTCTTCGCAGCCCGGCGCATTTCATTTCCGATGAATCTCGATGATGAAAACCACTATCTGGTGAGGGGTAAACATGCGTGCGTTAATAACCGGAGGGGCAGGCTTTCTGGGCTCCCATTTGTGCGAGACATTGCTTCAGCGGGGGGACACGGTGATCTGCGCCGATGATCTCTCCACAGGCCGGCGGAACAATATCGCAGCCTTCTCCGACCATCCGAATTTCACCTTTTTGCAGTGCGACGTCAGTACGTCGCTTCGGCTCAACGGACCGTTGGACGTCCTGGCCCACCTGGCCAGTCCGGCCTCGCCGCCCGACTACCACCGGCTGCCGCTGGAAACCCTGGCCGTCGGCAGCAGGGGCACCGAAAACGCGTTGAAACTCGCGGAGGAAAAGTCCGCGCGCTTCGTCCTGGCCTCCACCAGCGAGGTCTACGGGGATCCGACCGTCCATCCCCAGACCGAGAACTACTGGGGCAACGTCAGCTCCGTCGGGCCGCGCAGCGTCTATGACGAGGCCAAGCGTTTTGCCGAGGCCATCTCGATGGCGTACTCGCGCAGCCGCGGTGTCGATGTGGGCATCGTCCGTATCTTCAATACCTTCGGTCCGCGAATGCGCGCCGAGGACGGCCGGGTCGTGTCCAGCTTTATCGCCCAGGCACTGAACGGCGATCCGCTGACCATCTACGGCGACGGCGGACAGACCCGCAGCTTCTGCTACGTCGACGACCTGGTGCGCGGAATTACCGCCATGATCGACAGCCATGAGTCCGGGCCGATCAATCTGGGCAACCCCGTGGAACGGACAGTGCAGGAACTTGCCGAACTCGTCCTGGAGATCACCGGATCGGCTTCGGCCATCGAATTCCACCCCCGGCCGGTGGATGATCCGAGCCGCCGCCGCCCGGACATCAGCCTCGCGGCCGCGCGGCTGGGATGGCAGCCCCAGGTCTCGACCGAGGAAGGCCTGCTTCACACCATCAGCTATTTCCGCTCCAACGCCGCAGAAGTATCCGCGGCGGCCGGCAGTATTGCCGGCGCCCAGTTCGAGGGAATCCACCAGGCGGGGGCCCCCGCCTACAGCCCGGCCATGGCCAGGCTGGCCTGACTCCCCATCTCCAACCCTTTATCCAGGCTGCGGCCCGTCAGGATCCGCATCCGCCATCTCAGGAGGTCACCATGCGCATCACCGTTATTGGAACAGGCTACCTAGGCGCCGTACATGCAGCCGGGATGGCCCAGTTCGGCCACGACGTCCTCGGAGTGGACGTCGACGTTCAAAAGATCGATCGGCTCGCTCAAGGACATGCACCGTTCTACGAACCAGGATTCCCTGAACTGCTGCGCGAGAACATCGACGCCGGTCGGCTGAAGTTCTCCACGTCCCTGAAAGAAGCCGCCGAATTCGGCGACGTGCACTTCATTTGCGTCGGCACTCCGCAACGTCCAGGCTCCACCGCTGCGGACATGAAGTACGTTGACGCCGTCATCGAGGGAATGGCGCCCCACATGCATCGGCCGTGCCTGATCGTGGGCAAGTCCACGGTTCCGGTCGGCACGGCAGCCCGGTTGGCCACAATGGTCGCCGAACTGGCACCGGCAGACAGCCGGGTCGACCTCGCATGGAATCCGGAATTCCTCCGGGAAGGTTTCGCCGTCAATGACACTCTCCATCCCGACCGGCTGGTGGTCGGAGTCGCCTCGGCGCATTCCGACGCTGTCCTCCGGGAGGTGTACGCGACCATCCTCAGCGACGGCACGCCGTACATCTCCACAGACGTCGCGACCGCCGAGCTCGTCAAGGTGTCCGCCAACGCCTTCCTGGCCACGAAGATCTCCTTCATCAACGCGATCTCCGAAGTCTGCGAGGCCGTCGGGGCTGACATCATGCCCTTGGCCGCGGCCTTGGGCCACGACGCCCGCATCGGCAGCCGCTTCCTGTCCCCCGGTGTTGGTTTCGGCGGCGGCTGCCTGCCCAAGGACATCCGGGCCTTCCTCGCCCGCGCCGAGGAACTGGGCATCGAGGAAGCCCTCACCTTCCTGAAGAACATCGACACCATCAACGTCAACCGGCGCCGCAGCGCCGTCGACCTGGCCAAGGTCATGCTGGGCGGCTCGCTCCAGGACAAACGAATCGCCGTCCTGGGCGCGGCCTTCAAACCCAACAGCGACGACATCCGCGACTCCCCTGCCCTCAGCGTCGCCAATGCCCTCCAAAGCCAGGGCGCCCACGTCCGCGTCCACGACCCCGAAGCCATCGAGAACGCGCGCGCGGCGCACCCGGCCCTCAACTACACGACCGAGGTCCAGAAGGCCTTCGAGGGTGCCGAACTGGCAATACATCTCACCGAATGGCAGGAATACAAACTACTCGACCCGGTCCACCTTTCGACCCTGGTCTCCGCTCCGCGCATCCTGGACGCCAGGAACACGCTGGATATCGACCACTGGCGGTCCGCCGGATGGACCGTCCGGGCGATGGGCCGGCCGGCCCGCTAGGAACCCCCGCGAAAAAGAGAGGACAAAGCAACATGACCAACCCAACAGCCCTCGTCACCGGCGGCGCCGGCTTCATCGGCAGCCACTGCTGCCTGGACCTGCTCCTGAACGGCTACGACGTCGTCGTAGTGGACAACCTCATCAACAGCTCGGCGGCCGCCATCGAACGCGTCCGCGAGATCAGCGGCGGCGAGCTCACCTTCTACGAGCTGGACATAGCTGACAAAGATGCCCTGGACCGGGTCTTCGCAGTTCACAGGATCGACGTCGCCGTCCACTTCGCGGCCCACAAGGCGGTCGGCGATTCCATGAACCGCCCGCTGGAGTACTACAGCAACAACCTCACCGGACTGTTGAGCCTCCTGAATGCCATGCGCGACGCCGAGGTGAAGCACCTGGTCTTTTCCTCGTCGTGCTCCATCTACGGGGATGCCCTTAAGCTCCCGCTAACGGAGGAGTCACCTGCACGCCCCACTAATCCTTATGCGCAAAGCAAATGGATGTGTGAGCAGATCCTGACCGACCTGTGCGCCCGTTACCCTGAATGGTCTGTCACGGCGCTGCGCTACTTCAACCCGGCGGGTGCCCACGAAAGCGGCGAACTCGGCGAAGATCCGACGGGAGTGCCCGGCAATGTGCTGCCCTACCTGACCCAGCTTGCCGCCGGCCGGCATGACGAACTGAAGATCTTCGGCTCCGACTACCCCACCCCGGACGGCACCGCAGTGCGGGACTACATCCACGTGATGGACGTCGTCGAAGGGCACCGGCTGGCCCTCGAAACCGGCCCCGTTCCGGGTTTCCGCCGCTACAACCTCGGAACCGGAGTGGGGACGTCGGTCCTGGAGCTGGTCCGCGAATTCGCTGCCGCCTCAGGCAAGAGGATCCCCTACCGCATTGTGGCGCGCAGGCCAGGCGACGTCCCCGAACTGGTTGCCTCCGCTTCCCTCGCCAACTCCGAACTCGGCTGGACAGCGCACCGGAACCTCACGGAGATGTGCCAGGACGCCTGGCGCTTCCAGGAGCGGTATCCGATGGGCTACGCGGCTGCCCCGGCCACGGCAGGGAGGACACGATGACTGCCTCCACCGCAGCCGCCCGGGAAGACCGCACGCCGGATTGGGGGACCGTGGTGGCCACGACCCCGGCCGGGCCCATCCTGTCCGGCCGGCGGGCACCAGCGGTGAAGACGCGGCGCGGAACATTCATCCCGACGCTTTCGAAGCCGGACAGGGCAGTCGTTGCAGGGCTGACAATTGTCTGGGTTCTCGCATTCGTCGGTTTCTGGGTCTGGTGGCTGCAGCCCGACCACCGGGTGGGCTGGGCGGGACTGATCCTCAATTCCGCCCTCCTGTTCTACCTGTCCTATCTGCCAAGCTACTTCCTGGTGGTGGTTAACCGACTCCACCGGGTCAACCCGGAGCTGGCGGTCCCCGCGCTTCGGACGGCTTTCGTAGTGACCAAGGCGCCCTCTGAACCCTGGGAAGTCGCGAGCAAGACCCTCGAGGCAATGCTCGGACAGCGCTTTCCACACCCCTATGACGTGTGGCTCTGTGATGAAGATCCGAGCGACGAGGTGCTGGCGTGGTGCGCACAGCACGGGGTCGACGTATCAAGCCGCCACGGCGTCGCCGAATACCACCAGAAGCAGTGGCCGCGCCGGACCCGGTGCAAGGAAGGCAACCTCGCCTACTTCTACGACAAGCAGGGATACCGCGACTACGACGTCATCGCGCAACTGGACTGCGACCATGTGCCCGCCCCGACGTATCTCTCGGAAATGGTCCGGCCCTTCGCCGATCCGGCCATCGGCTACGTGGCAGCCCCCAGTGTCAACGATTCCAATGCCACGGCCTCATGGTCCGCCCGCGGCCGGCTGCACCGCGAAGCGACGTTCCACGGGCCGGTCCAGCTCGGCCACTCCGACGGGCTCGCCCCCTCGTGCATCGGCTCACACTATGCAGTCCGCACCCAGGCGCTGAAGACCATCGGGGGTATCGGCCCGGAGCTGGCCGAAGACTTCTCAACCGCCTTCCTCCTCACCTCCGCAGGCTGGAAATCCGCCTTCGCCCACACCGCGGAAGCCCACGGGGAGGGCCCCCATACCTTCGCCGCGATGGCCACCCAGGAGTTCCAGTGGTCCAGGAGCCTTGTCATGTTGTTCTTCGACATGGTCCCGAAGCACTTGCTCCGGCTGTCCTGGCCCCTTCGGGTGCGCTTCCTCTTTGCCCTTTCCTACTATCCCCTGCTGACGGTGACCACCATCGCGGGCCTGGCCATGCCCGTGCTCGCGGCGGTCTCCGGTGCGGCGTGGATCAACGTGAACTACTTCGAATTCATCCTGAGATGGATGGCACTGAACGCGTGCATGCTCGCCATTACCCTGTTCATACGCCGGCGTGGCCTGCTGCGCCCGCAGAATGCGCCGATCATCAGCTGGGAAAACTGGATGTATGCCTTTGCCCGCTGGCCCTTCATAGGCTGGGGTGTCCTGGCGGCCGTGATGCAGAAGATCCGCCCGCAGCCGCTGACCTTCCGGGTCACGCCCAAGACCACCGGCGGCCTGGAACCGCTGCCGACGCGGCTGGTCCTTCCCTTCGGAGCCACTTCCGCCGTACTGGCCGGAGCCGCGCTTATCGGCGAAGCAAGCACCGGGGCGTTCGGGTACGTCTTCCTCTGCATCCTCGGGGCCACCTGCTACGGCATCGTCACCCTGGCGGTCCCGCTCCTGCACGCGAGGGAAGCCGCCCGGAACGCCTCGGCGTCCTTCGCCTCAGCCCTCCGCGGCACGGTTGTCACCCCGCTGGTCCTCGCGGCCTCGGCCTGGGTACTTGTCATTGCCTCCGCTTCCGCATACCCGGCCTATTTGTCCCGATTCCTTCACTGACCGACCAGCGCCCTCCATCCGGAAGGACACACATCATGACCCGCCTCATCATCGCCCCGCATGCCGACGACGAAGTCCTCGGCTGCGGAGGCCTCCTCGCCAAGTACCCGGACGAGTGCGTCGTCGCCGTCTGCTCCGTTCCCTCCCACATCCGCCGGGAAGAAGCGGCCAACGCAAGGAGAGTCCTTGGCTACCGCGAGATGCACTGGCTGGAACTGGAACAGGGTTACGGCGGACGAAGCCTCGTCACAGCCTTCGACGACCTGCTCGACAAACACCAGCCCGACGAGGTGTACCTGCCCTACCCGGACCTGCACCAGGACCACATTGCGGTCTACGAAGCCGGGATGAGATCGGCCCGTGCCTCCATGAAGGCAGACCATTGGTACGCCCGCAGCGTATTTGTCTACCACGTGGCCGCCTATAGCCTGGAGCTCACTCCGACAGGACTGAAGTTCAACACCTTCGAGGACATTTCCGGCTGGCCCGTCTCCGCCAAGGCCCTGGCCCTGGACGCCTACCGCTCCGAAACGTCGCCGCCGCCGAGCCCCTCCAACGGTCATGCACTGACAACGCAGGCGCATGCCCTCGGCTCAACCCACAGGCTCGACGCCGCGGAACAGTACGCCGCCGTCAGGATCATCCGATGAAGCCCTGGCGCCTGGGCACCGCGCTCGCCGCGGCCGTGACAGCGCTCGGCGCCCTCGTCGCCGCAACAGCAATAGGCCCGGCCGCCGTCTCGCCGGAATTACGGATTCGCGGCGCCGATATCTCATTCACCCTGCAGGAGGAAGCCATCAATCAGGTCCTCAGCGACAACGGGACCGCTGCGCCCGTGGAGCAGATCCTGGCCGGCCACGGCGCAAACTACGTCCGGCTCCGGCTCTGGGTAAACCCGCAGGGAGGCAGAAGCGATCTGAATTCAGCCCTGGAACTCGCCAGGCGCGCCCACGCAGCCGGCCTGAAATTGCTTCTGGACCTTCACTTCTCAGATTCCTGGGCGGACCGGACCACCCAGCAAATACCTGCGGCCTGGCAGGGCCAAAGCGAACAGGACCTGCGTTCCACCGTGGAAAACTATTCACGCGACTCGGTCGCCGCCTTGGCCCGCCAGGGCACCCCGGCGGACATCGTCCAGATCGGCAACGAGGTCAACCACGGCATGCTCTGGCCCAATGGCCGCATCTACACTCCGGGCGGTGAATCCTGGGCGGGATTCGCCGAACTGGTCAAGGCCGGGGCCGCCGGGGCCAGGGCCGGCAACCCGGCACAGGTTCCCCTGATCATGGTCCACTCCGACACCGGCGGAGACCAAAACGCGTCGAACTACTTCTATGACCATCTCCGGCAGCAGGGAGTCAGCTTTGACCTGATCGGGCTCTCCTACTATCCCTTCTGGAATGGATCGCTGGCGGATCTGCGCCGGAACCTGCACTCGTTGGCCACGCGCTACAACAAGGACATCATCATCGCCGAAACCGCCTACCCCTGGACACTGTCCGGCAGCGGCGGCGTTCCCAGCGTCGTAAGCACGGCAGCCGCCCTGCCTGATGCCGCGGCCTACCCGCCCACGCCGCAGGGACAGGCCCTCTTTTTCGAGACGCTCAACCGGATCCTGCGCGAAGTCCCCAATGGCCGCGGCGCCGGATACTTCATCTGGGAACCCGGCTGGCTTCCCGGAGTACCGGCAGACGAACGCACCGGCAACGCGCACAGCAATCTCACGCTGTTCGACTGGTGGGGCCACGGCCTGCCCGCCCTGGACGCTTTCAGGCCAACCGGTGGTGCGGGCGGCTGAAGCACCTCCGGAACCCGCGCCTGAGGGCCTGAACGGTATTGCGGCTAGGCGCCGGCGCTGACGGCGCCGGCTTCCTGGGCGGCACGGGCGGCGTCGGCTTCTGCCCAGCTGCCCGGACCGGAGGCGAAGGCACCGCGGTACCTGGCGGCGGGGTGGCGGTCGTTCAGGCGGGCCGCGCCGAACAGTTTCTGGCGCAGCGGACCCTCGGCGTACTCGGACTGGGCAACGCCGCGTTCGCGCAACACAGGCATGACCTTATCGGCGAATTCCTCAAAGGAGCCCGGGATAACCCAGTTGATCACGTTAATGCCGTCGACTCCGGCCGCCTGCCATTTTTCGAGCTCGTCCGCGATCTGCTCCGGGGTGCCGACCACTCGGGTGTTCTGCGCCTGCAGCCGGGCAAGATCGCCGACCACCGGTTCACGGTCGGTAATGGCCTTCGAGACCCACTCCTGGAACCCCTTCATGGTGTTGGTGTCGACTTCTGACAGCGGGGTGTCGGCCGGATAGACGCGTCCGGTCTTGTCCACGATCGCGGCGTGGGCCAGGTAGCCGTCGACGCTCACATACTGGTCGTACTCCCTGGCTTTCGCCAGTGCTTCCTCTTCGGTCTCGCCGATGATGAAGGAAAGCCCCTGGAAGAACTTGATGTCTTCAGGGTTCCGGCCGGCTTCCACCGCCTGGCGGCGGGTATCGGCGATCTGGAGGGCAGCAACGTCGGGATTAGCCGAGATAATGAAGACGGCTTCCGCGTTCCTCGCGGCAAACGCCCGTCCGGACGCCGACGAGCCGGCCTGGTACAGCACCGGGGTGCGCTGCGCTGAGGGCGAGGGCAGGTGCGGCCCCTCGACGCGGTAGCGCTTGCCCTCATGGTAGATCTTGTGGATCTTGGACGGGTCGGAGAAGATTCCGCGTTCCTTGTCCTTAAGCAGGGCCCCCTCGTCCCAGGAACCCTCCCACAGCTTGTAGGCAACGTCGACGTATTCCTGGGCCCATTCGTACCGCTCGGCGTGATCGGTCAGTTGATCCAGCCCGAAGTTCCGCGCACCGTTGTCCTGCACCCCCGTCACGATGTTCCAGGCAATCCGGCCGCCGGAAATGTGGTCCAGGGTTGAGACCTGGCGGGCGAAATTGAAGGGGTGGTTCTGGGCCACATTCGACGTCAGTGCCAGACCGATGTTCCTGGTCTTCACGGCGAGCGCGCCCAGCAGAACGGTCGGATCATTGCTGGGGATCTGCAGGCCCTCGCGGACATACACATCGAAGTCCGCATCCGCGTCGCCATAGAGTCCGGTGACATCGGCAAAAAACATTCCATCGAACTTGGCCGCTTCCAGTGTCTGCGCGAGTCCGATCCAGGTATCCACATCGTTGAACTCGGTCTGGCCGGCATCCGGCCGGCGCCACTGTCCGTGGTGGATGTGTGAGGTGGTGTTCATAACAAAAGCATTGAAATGCAGTGGCTGCGGCATCGCGGCGGTCCTAACGTTCGGGTGCATCTGGCGGGTGGGAACCGATGCTTCCAGCAGGATGAATGGCGGCGGAAATCCTGTGACCGAATGTGGGCTTCCGTGGCGCCGTGTTGCCTCCTGTTGAGGCTTTGCGACGGCAGGTTGAGGCTTTGCGACGGTAAAAAGCGTGCCGCGTCATTGACGTTGCCCGGGCAATCATGACTGCGCTTCACTGGTCGCAGCTCACAACCAACCCTGAGCCTGAAGCTTCGAATGAGGAGATTTCCCGTGGCACGTCGACCATCCAAAACCCTGCTGGCGGCAGGATCAACCCTTTCCGCACTGGCCCTCCTGCTGACAGGCTGCGGCGCCACGCCGGCAGGTTCTGCCAGCGCCGGGAATTCCGGACAGAAGGTGGACGGCGGCACCCTCCGGTATGCGAACCTGCAGGAACCGCCCTGCGTCTATGGCGGCTGGGTCCAGCAGGCCTACCTGTCCCGGCAGGTGCTTGACTCGCTGGTCTCGCAGAAAGCGGACGGCACTATCGTTCCGTGGCTGGCGCAGTCCTGGAAGGTCAGCGACGACCAGCTGACCTGGACCTTCATGCTCAAGGACGGCGTGAAATTCACCGACGGCACGACGCTGGACGCGCAGGCCGTGAGCGAGAACTTCAAGTACTGGGTCGGTGGCGGCAACGGCACCGTCACGGCCTACATCGGCGACTACTACGAGTCGAGCCGGGCCGTGGATCCGCTGACCCTGGAAGTCAAGCTCAAGGCGCCGTACTCGCCGCTGCTCTCGGCCCTGGGCCAGGGCTACTTCGGCATCCAGTCCCCTGCGGCGCTGTCTGGCCGCACCAAACAGCAGAACTGCGAAGCCCCCATCGGATCCGGCCCGTTCACCGTCGGGCAGTGGAAGCGCGGGGAATCGATCACGTTCAACCGGAACGCCGGCTATAACTCGGCCCCGGCGACGGCCCGGCACCAGGGTCCGGCTTACGTCGACAGTGTTGTCTGGTCCTTCGTCCAGGACAACACTTCCCGCTACGGTGCACTGGCCAGCGGAGCCGCGGATGCCATCGGAGAAGTTCCCACAGTGAACTTCGACGCGGCCAAGTCACAGTTCCAGGTGGAGCAGTACATCACCCCGGGCCGCCCGGTGACGCTCTCCCTCAATACCGTGCAGGGCCCCTTCGCCGATGTAAAGGTGCGCCAGGCGTTTGCCTACAGCTCGGACCGGAAGGCCGCCGTTGATTCGGCTTTCCTGGGCGTTGTTCCCTTCGAAGGCAACGGGACAGTGAGCAAGAGCACTCCCGGCTACAACGCCGATGTTGCCGGCGCCTACCCCTTTGACCAGGCCAAGGCCAACAAACTGCTCGACGACGCCGGCTGGACCACCCGTAATTCCGCCGGCGTCCGGGTCAAGGACGGCAAGGAGCTTGAGGTCAGGATTGTCTTTGGCCTGAACTCCATTGTTACCACCGAGGGTGCCACCGCGCTGCAGAACCTGCAGGAGCAGGTCAAGCCCACCGGTTTCAAGGTCACCCTGGTGCCTGTGACACAGGCTGACCTGTTCTCGGGCGCCTACTCCACGCCGGACAAGTACGACGCCTCGCTCGGGTACTGGACCAGCCCCACGGCAGGCATCCTTTACATCAATTTCCGGCAGAACACCAAGGAGAAGCCCAACTACGCCAACTCGACCTTCTACAACAATGCCGAGATCGAGGGCCTCATCCTGAAAGCCAACTCGGCGAAGACCACCGAGGAAGCCAACAAGTACTATGGCCAGGCCCAGCAGCGGCTCAGCGACGAGGCAGTGGCCGTTGGCCTCTACACGCAGACCGCCTCGGTCGCCTCCAAGGCAACGCTGAAGGACGTCTGGCTCGAGGCTTCACAAGGCGAGCCCGTGTTCCACGATGCGTATTTCACGAAGTGACCGGCGGCGGAATATGAGCATCCTTGAAACGCGCGGCCTGCGCCGGGGCGCCGGGCGCCTCCTGACGGCTGCCGGCGTGCTCTGGGCCGCCGCCACCTTCACCTTCCTCATCCAGGCGCTGCTCCCCGGCGACCGGGCCACCGCGCTGCTGAACCAGCTCACAGGGCAGGTGCAGGCCCGCACGCCTGCGGAGTTGGCCCCCATCAACAAGATGTACGGCTTTGATGATCCGCTCGTCGTCCAGTACCTGAACTTCCTCCGTGATCTGGTGGCCGGGAACCTGGGCGTGTCCTATCAACTGCACAAACCGGTGGCCGAGGTCATCGGGGACCAGGTGGGACCGACCATCGTCCTGACCTTCGCGTCGCTGATCGTGGCGTGGATCATCGCGGCCGTGGTGATCGTCGGCACCGCACGGCGCAACCGGATTGTGTCCTCGGTGGCGTCCGGCCTCGAGGCTGTGGCAGCAGGGCTGCCGCAGTACTGGCTGGGGGTCATCCTGCTGGTCGTCCTGGCGCTGAACCTGGGGTTGTTCCCGGTAGTGGGCGGCAGCGGGCTCGACGGATTGATTCTGCCCGCCCTGACCCTGGGTATTCCGCTGGCGGGATTCCTGGGCCAGGTCACACGCACGGAGTTCGAGAAAGCCATGGAGCAGCCTTTTGCCCTCTCAGCCCGGATGCGCGGGATGGGAGACACCGGCGTGCGGCTGCGCCATGTGCTGAGGCATTCGGTCCTGCCCGGCGTCACTCTCTCCGGCTGGGCGCTGGGATCACTCTTCTCCGGGGCAGTAATCGCTGAAAGCATCTTCACCCGGCCCGGGTTGGGCAAGGTCCTTGTCGCCGCCGTCAATTCCCGCGACCTGCCGGTGGTCTGCGGCATCGTCATCCTGGTTGCCGCCATCTATGTGCTGGCAAATCTGCTGGTAGACATCGCCTACACTCTCATCGATCCGAGGTTGAAGAACTCATGACCACCGCAACCCTGAATGCGACCCGGGGCCCCGGGCTGCTGGCCGCCGCAGGACGGAAGCTGCGCGAGGTGCCCCCGGCACCCGCGGTGGCCGCCGCCGTCGTCCTCTTCTTTGCTATTGCCGCGCTGGCGCCACAGCTGCTGACCGCGCGGGACCCGCTGGTGATTGACCTGGCCAACTCCTTGCAGCCCCCCAGCCTCGCCCACCCGTTCGGCACCGACCAGTCCGGCCGGGATCTGTTCACCCGCGTGATCTACGGCTCGCGGGAATCGCTGCTGATCGGCTTGGGCGCCACCGTACTGGCCACGGCCGTCGCCTTGATCCTGGGCGCCGCCGCCGGCCTGGGCGGCAGGCTGTCCGACGGGCTGATCAGCCGCGGGCTTGAGGTTCTCTTCGCGTTTCCCGTGCTGCTGCTGGCCATGCTGTTCGTCACCATCTACGGGCCCAGCGTCACCACGCAGATCATCGCAGTCGGCCTGGGTACCGCCCCGGGCTATGCGCGGATGATCCGTGGCCAGGTGCTTTCCGTCCGCAATTCAGGCTACGTGGAAGCGGCCCATGCGCTGGGCCACAGCCGCTGGACCGTGCTGCGCCGCCACGTCTTTCCCAATGCCATGCGCCCGCTGGTTGCCGTCATCACGCTCGGCATCGGCCAGTCCATTGTCTGGGCGTCAGGGCTGGCATTTCTGGGGCTCGGTGTTGCCCCTCCGTCGCCGGAGTGGGGCGCACTGCTGGATGCCGGCCGCATGTTCATCACCCGGGCCTGGTGGCTGGAAGTAATGCCAGGCCTGGCCATTGTGGCCATTGCCCTGGCCGCCACCTCGCTGGGCCAATTCATTCAGAAGAAGCTTGAAGGAGCACCGTCATGACCGCCACCCTCGAACACCGGGCCGCAGCAGCTGCCGTCAAGCAGGACCTGCTCAGCGTGAAGAACCTGAATGTGTCCTTCGCCGTCGGCAAGGGCCGGAACGCCGGACTTCACCACGTGGTCAAGGACGTGTCGATTTCGCTGGCAGCCGGCGAGTGCCTGGCGATTGTCGGAGAATCCGGTTCGGGCAAATCTGTCATGGCCCGTACGCTGGTGGGATTGCCCGGCGGCACGGCCCGGGTGCAGGCGGACACCTTGGAACTGGCCGGCCACCAGGTGGCAGCCCTGGCGGAGCGCCAGTGGCGGCAAGTGCGCGGCAAGGACGTCGGCTTCGTCCTGCAGGATGCGCTGGTGTCCCTCGATCCCCTCCGCCCCGTGGGCAAGGAGATCGAGGAGGCGCTCCGGCTGCACGGCTGGGGGAACAATCGAAGCCGGGCGGCCAAGGCAGTCGAACTGCTGGCCAGCGTGGGCGTACCTGACCCGCAGATGCGTGCCGGGCAGCGGCCGGACGAACTCTCCGGCGGACTGCGCCAGCGCGCCCTGATCGCCTCCGCCATTGCCATGGATCCGAAAATCGTGATTGCCGACGAGCCGACCACAGCGCTGGACGTTACCGTGCAGGCCCAGATCCTTGAGCTGTTCGCCGGAATGAAGGACCGCGGCACCGGCATCATTCTGATCAGCCATGACCTGTCCGTGGTGGCCATGCTGGCCGACCATGTGGCCGTCATGCAGGGTGGCGCCATCGTCGAGCAGGGCCCTGCCCATGAAGTGCTGTACAACCCGAAGCACGACTACACCCGGACGTTGCTGGACGCCATCCCGTCCGAGCACACGAAGGGTACGCCGCTGTCGAGGACCGGCCGCGCGCGCATCACCGCCGTCAGCCGCCGTGTCCGCACCGAACGCGATCCCGCCGCCCCGCCCGCGCTGCGGGCAGAGAATCTGGCCAAGAGCTACAAGGGGCCGGACGGTGTGGTGCGGACGGTGGTGCAGGACGTCTCCTTCCAGCTCGGCGTCGGCGAGACGCTGGGGATCGTCGGCGAATCGGGCTCCGGGAAAAGCACGACGGCCAAAATGGCACTCGCCATGCTGGAACCGGACAGCGGCCGCGTACTGCTCGATGGTGCGGCATGGACCGGAATCACGACGGCGGCCCGCCGTGCGCGCCGCCGCCTGATGACCGTGGTCTACCAGGATCCCCTGAGCTCCTTCGATCCGCGCTGGAACGGGGAGCGGATCCTGCTGGATGCGATTTCCCGCCAGGATTTCCCGGCGGACGCGGACCGGACGGCCCGGGCCATTGAACTTGCCGGACAGGTGGGGCTGCAAGCGCAACACCTGTCCAAACATCCGCTGCAGCTCTCCGGCGGACAACGGCAGCGCCTGGCCATTGCGCGGGCGCTGGCCCCGGAGCCCGAAGTCATCGTGCTGGATGAGGCGGTCTCAGCCCTGGATGTGTCCGTGCAGGCGCAGGTCCTGGATCTGCTCTCGGACCTGCAGCAGGAACTGGGACTAAGCTATCTCTTCATCTCCCATGATCTGGGCGTCATCCACCACATGAGCGACCGGGTGCTGGTGATGAAAGACGGCAGGGCGGTGGAACAAGGAACCGCGGAGGAGATCTTCAACAACCCGCAACAGCCGTATACCCAGGAACTGCTCGCATCCGTGCCCGCGCTGGGCCTGGCCGGCGCGGGCCGGTCCAACAGCCACGGAGGCACAGAATGACCCGCCCGCTGCACTTCAACGCATTCCTGATGAACACGGGATCCCACATCCAGCATGGACAGTGGCGGCACCCGGACGCCCGACAGGCCGAATTCAACGATGTCGGGCTGTGGATCGAGCTGGCCGGAATACTGGAGGAAGGATTCTTCGACGCGATGTTCTTCGCCGATGTGACCGGCCTCTACGGTCCGGTGGACGGTGTCTACACGGACAACGTGCACGAAGGCCTGCAGATTCCGAGCAACGACCCGGCGGTCCTGCTCGGCGCCCTGGCCGTCCACACGCAAAACATTGGCCTGGCGTATACCTCCAATACGATGCAGAACCATCCGTTCAACTTTGCGCGGCAGGCTTCCACGCTGGACCATATCTCCAACGGACGCATCGCGTGGAACATCGTGACCGGAACCCAGGAGAACTCTGCCCGCAACTTCGGCCTCCCCGCGCTGGCGGAACACGACGCCCGGTACGACTGGGCCGATGAGTACCTGGATGTGGTCTACAAGCTCTGGGAAGGATCCTGGGACGAGGGAGCGCTGCTCAAGGACAGGGACCGGGGAACATACTCAGACCCGGCAAAGATCCACAAGATCCACCATGAGGGGCTGCGCTACAAGGTCGCGGGCCCGCACCTGCCCTCGCCGTCACCCCAGCGGACGCCGCTGCTCTTCCAGGCAGGGGGTTCGGCGCGAGGCAGCCGCTTCGCTGCGCAGCATGCCGAAGCGGTCTTCCTCGGTACCCCGACCCCTGAGGTCGCTCACGGACACATCCGGAAGGCCCGCGCGCTTGTCGTAGGCGCCGGGCGCCAGCCGCAGGACATCAAGTTCTTCCCGGGGCTCAGCTTCGTGGTGGGGTCCACCGCGGCGGAGGTGCGGCGCAAGGAGTCCGACTACCTGCAGTACGCATCGGTGGTGGGCTACCT
The DNA here is from genome assembly GCF_004798705.1 of Arthrobacter sp. PAMC25564. Taxonomy (NCBI): domain Bacteria; kingdom Bacillati; phylum Actinomycetota; class Actinomycetes; order Micrococcales; family Micrococcaceae; genus Arthrobacter; species Arthrobacter sp. PAMC25564. The sequence continues at coordinate 2,964,811 of NZ_CP039290.1, forward strand.
CACCCATGCCTCGCTCGGGATCCTGCCCGACGGCACCCGGCTGCCCGAAGACACACCCTTGAAGGACCTCCCGAACAACGGCGGGCAGGGGCACGTGGACTGGCTGCGCGCGGCCATCCCCGACCGCGAACCCACCCTGGCCGACCTGACCCAGGGCCGGCTGCGCCGCGGCTACGTGGCCGGCACCCCGGACCAGATCGCAGACCGTCTGGCCGACTGGCAGGCCGCAGGCGCGGATGGCATCAATGTCATCAACTGGCGCCTGCCCGGCAGCTACCAGGAGTTCAACGAACAGCTCCTGCCGACGCTCCAGCGCCGGGGGCTGGCCAAGACGGAGTATGCCGAGGGCACCTTGCGCCGCAAGCTCTTCGGACAGGACCGGCTCAATGAACGCCACCCTGCCGCCCGCTACCGTGGCGCCTTCGGCAACGCCAACCCGAACGACACCACCATCGAAAAGGAACTTGTCCATGACTAATACACTGCAGGCAGCGCCGGCGCCCTTGACCGACCGGGAACTGCTGGACATTTTCCAGCCCGTCTTTGACCGCATCCGCGAAGGTGCCATCGACAGGGAAACAGACCGCCGGCTACCCCACAAGGAAATCGGCTGGCTCCGGGAGGCCGGCTTTGGCCGGCTGCGGGTCCCCCGCGAGGCCGGAGGCTTCGGCGTCGGCATCGGCCAGCTGGTGCAGCTGCTGATCGGCCTGGGCACCGCGGATTCCAACATCCCGCAGGCGCTGCGCGGCCACATCGGCTTCGTGGAATACGTCCTGGCCCATCCGGACGCCGCGTACCGGGAATTCTGGTTTGCCGAGCTGGCCGCCGGAGCACTGGTGGGCAATGCCGAAAGCGAGCGCACCGGCACATTCGGAGAGCCTGCCACGAAGGTCACCCCGGTGGACGGGCGGCTGGTGCTGAACGGCGCGAAGTACTACACAACGGGGTCCATTTTCGCGGACTGGATCCACGTGGGTGTTGGCGTGGATCAGGCCGGGGACGGCGGGCCCGGCCTGGCCACCGTGCAGGTCCGCGCCGACGCGGCGGGCGTGCGGATCCACGATGACTGGGACGGTTTCGGCCAGCGCCTGACCGGATCCGGCACCACCGAGTTCACGGGTGTGGAAGTGGATCCGCGGCTCCTGAACCTGCGCGGCGCCGGCGAGTTCACCGCAACTGTCCAGAACGCCGTGTACCAGCTGGTCCACCTTGCGGCGCTCGCAGGAATCGGGGCCGCCGCGCTGGAAGAGATCACCGCGTTCATCCGGTCCCGGACCCGTAACCTGTTCAACCCCGCCGTCGCGCCGGAGCGGGACCCGGTTTCCCTGCAGGTCATCGGCTGGGGGTACGGCACCGTCGAAACCGTCAAGGCAACCGTCCTGGCCGCCGCGCTCACGGTGCAGAGGGCGAGTGACGCGCAGCAGGCCGGCACCGCCGTCGACCGCGATTTCGCGGAAGCCGATGCGCATGTTTACGGTGTCCAGTCGACCGTGATCGATCTGGTGCTCGGCCTGGTTTCCCGCGTGTTCGAGGTGGGCGGGGCCTCCGCGACGTCGCGGTCCCGCCAACTGGACCGGCTGTGGCGCAACGCGCGGACCATTTCCTCCCACAATCCGGCGATCTACCGGCAGCAGGCTGTTGGCGACTTTGTCGTCAACGGGGTGGCGCCCAGTGCCGGCATCCTCGGCCTGCTCGCCGGCGCACCCCGGGAACCCTGAACCGCACGGCCCCGGTTGACGCCCAAAAGGCGTCAACCGGGGTCCGATGTTACTTAAACCATGCCCAGCGCCCTTCGAGGAAAAACAGCCTAAACTGCTTGGCCATAAAGATGGAGGCACCGGATCATCCGTGACAAGGCCGGGCGGGATTCAAGGTTCACCCGGGCGCGCCGAGGCTGATGATATGGGCTGCCACTGTCCATCCCGAGGCGGTGTAGTCTGCCACCTGGTGCGGGCCGAGGACTGTGTAGAGCGTGTCCGCACCGTGCACGTAGGCCTCGTCCGCCAGTGCCGCCAGAACCGCCGGCTCGAAGCTCTTCCCGGATTCCGCCGTGTGGGTCTGCAGGCCGCCGATGACGGCCAGGCCGTCCTCGATCCTGATGCGGCCGCTGGCGACCGGGTGGTCGAAAACGGATATTTCCACGAGGTCATACAACTCGAGGGGTGCCTGGGCCAGCTCGGCGTTCTCGGGTAATTCCGGCACGGCGTTCAGCTCATCCGTGCGGGCGGTAAGCAGCACTGCGTGGCCCACGGGGGCCAAGCCGCGGGCGGCGGCGTAACCCAGCGCGTCCCCGGAGCCGCCGCTCACGAGTGTCAGGACCGCCCCGGGATGCTGGCGGACGGTCTCTGCGGCGCGGTCAGCGTCGGTTCCGGGCCAGGCGAGGATGTACTCCGGATGGGAGTGTTCCCCCGCCGCTGCGGTGAGCACTCCGGAGCCCTCCGGGGCCGAGGTTTGTCCGCGGACGGCGGCCCAGGCGGCGGCCCAGAGGGGAAGGGAGTCCTGCCAGTCAGCCATGATGCGTTCTCCTTTGGATCGGCTACTTCGAGGATACGGGCGAACCGGCGGGCAGGGAGCGGCCCCGACCATAGGCGCGGGCAAGGGTCACAGCGGTGATGACAATCAATGCCAGCATGACCGCGCCAAACATCACGACTGCCGGAACCAGGGCTGTGGTCTGAAGGATCAGCCCCAGCAGCACGACCGGCACTGCCATGCCCACATACCCGACCAGGAACAACCCGGCCAGCGCTTCACCGCGGGTCTCCGGAGCCGAGATGGCGATGACGGTGCCGACTGCGGATTTGAACGTCACGCCTACCCCGGACCCCGCGACCAGGCCGCCGGCGATCAGCAGCGGAAGCGAGGAGGCAGCGATCGACACGGTGACCAGCCCGAGTCCTGCTCCCAACAGGATCAGGCCGACGACGAACTGCCTGCTGCGCTCCCAGCGGGAGGAGAGCACCTGGAACGCTGCCGAGGAGGCGAAGACGACGAAGGCTACGGCGCCGGCCACCATGTGGGAGGTGATGCCCAACTGCCGGGACACAAAGGAGGGTGCCAGGGAGGTGAAGAAGCCGAACATGGCGAACCCGACGAAGGCCATCATGGCCGCGGCCGCGTACTGTCCGCGTGCGGCGCGCGGGACCACGACCCGCTGCGGCCGGTAGACCCAGGTTTCGTCAACCGTGTTGACGGTTTCGGGTACGGTCACGATCAGCAGCAGCCCTGCGAGCAGGAGGAACGCGAATACCACGTACGGGGTGTACAGCGGCATCGGCACGTACTCGGCAAGGAAGCCCGTGATGAGCGGGCCAAGGCCCAGTCCGCCGATGTTGGCCGCGGTCGAGATGACCTCCGCGCGCCGGGACCCGGTGCCGGGGCGTGCGGCGCTGTGCAGTTCGGTCATATGGGCCGTGGCGGTGGCGGTCAGCATGCCGATGCCCAGGCCGCAGATGAACCGGGCCAGCAGCAGGCCGGGAAGATCCGGCCAGACCAGGAAGATCAGCGCCGCGACGACGTTGAGCAGGACGGCCGGGGCGATCACCCTGCGGCGGCCGAACCTGTCGGAGATATGCCCGGCCAGGAACAGGCTGGCCACCACACCGGCAGCATAGGCTGCGAAGATGACCGTGATGGTAAAGGCACTGAACCCGCCCCGCTGCTGGTACAGCACGTACAGCGGGGCCGGCGCGGCGGCGAACGCCATCGTGATCATAATGACGAACGTGACAATCCAGAACCCGCGTCCATGCCGGCGCTGGTGCGCCTGCTCGGATGCGTCAGCCCGGAGGGAGGGGGAAGTTAATGTGTGCGTCATTCCTCCAGTATTGGCGTGGCGGCACATCGCGTCCAACGCTTATTGACGCTGATACCCATCGTCATCCACGATACTGGATGCATGCAGCTTTTTCAGATTGAATACTTCATCGCGGTGGCGGAGGCGCTGAGCTTCACCCAAGGCGCCCGGCGGGTCAACATCGTCCAGTCCGCCGTCTCGGCGGCCATCCGTCAACTCGAACACGACCTTGGCTCCGACTTGTTCATCCGCCAGGGCAGAACGATCCGCCTCACCCCTGCCGGGGAAGCCCTGCTCCCGCGCGCCCGCGCCATCCTTGCCGATGTGCGGGCCGCACGTGACGCCGTCGACGCCGTCCGCGGGACCGTGCGCGGGACAGTCGCCCTGGGCACACTGGCCCATGCCGGTTCCGTCGACGTGCTGCAGATCCTGCGGACGGTCCGGCGGGACTATCCGGGCATCGTCGTCAAGCTGCGCCAGACCGTCCAGGGAACCCGCACCAGCCTGGCCGATGTCCGCTCCGGCGCCCTGGACCTGGCCCTGGTGTCCGTGCCCGAAGAGGCTGCGCCGGGCCTCGAGCTGTACCCGCTGCACGCCGAGGGCATCGTCTTTGCCTGCCCGGACTCCCATCCCCTGGCCGTCCGGAAGCGCGTGAGCTTGTCCGAGATTGCGGACGAGCCTTTCATCGACTTTCCCGAGGGCTGGGGAAACCGCACCACTGTGGACGCCGCTTTCGCCGCGTCGGGGCTGCACCGCACGGTCCACACCGAAGTGGTGTCCTTCACCATGGCCCTGGAACTGGTCCGGGAGGGCCTGGGGGTCGCCTTCCTGCCCGAGTCGGCGCTGCAGCACGGCCAGGGGGCGGGCATCCGGGCCCTCCACACGCCCCTGGTATGGCGCATCCAATTGGCCCGCTCCGCCACCCGGCAGGCCACCGCCGCCGAATGGGTCGTGATCGGCGAATTCCGCCACACTCCGACCGGCACTCCCCCAGAAGATTGAATCCCCCGGGGAAGCCACCCACGGGAATCAATACCACCATCAAGCCCGGTGCGATTCAGCTGCGCAGGCAGCATCTTTAAGCCTCCTTGCTTGACGGCGTTCCCTTCGGCACTGTTGCACCGGCGTCAGGTGGAGTAGCTTGCTCGGATGGAGGACACATATCAGGTCATCGTGGTCGGGGCCGGTTTCGCCGGCATGACGGCGGCCAAGGAACTGGGCCGCAGGGGCGTCGAGGTACTGCTCATCGATTCCAACAACTATCACCAGTTCCAGCCGCTCCTTTACCAGGTCGCGACGTCACAGATCGGGGTGTCGGCCATTGCCCGGCCGCTTCGGTCCGTTTTCCGCCGCCTCAGGAAAGTGAGGGTACTCACCGCGGAGGTGGCAGCGGTCGATGCGGCCAACCGCTCCGTCACCACCGTCGAGGGCGATACCTTCCGGGCCCAGATCGTGGTCATCGCCGCAGGCGCCGTGCCGAACTTCTTCAATACGCCGGGCGCGGATGAGCATGCCCTCCCGCTGTATTCGGTCACCGACGCCACCCGGCTCGGTACCAGGCTGACCCAACTGCTGGATGAGGCCGATCGGGAGACCGGCGGCTCCGTGGACGTCGTCGTCGTCGGGGGCGGCCCGACAGGTGTGGAGACCGCCGGCGCCATGGCGGAAAACGTCAAGTTCGTGGTGCCCAAGTTCTTTTCGCCGGAGCTCGCATCCCGGTGCCGTGTCCACCTGGTGGACATGGTCCCGGCCGTACTCAATGCGTTCTCGGCAAAGTCGCAGGAATACACCAGGCACCGCCTGACGAAGATCGGGGTCCAGGTGCACCTCGGAGTCGGCGTCACGGAGGTCCGTGCCGACGGCGTGACGCTTGCCGACGGGACCGTCATACCCAGCCGCGTCGTGGTGTGGGCCGGAGGCCTGAAGGCCGGAGAGTTCATTGCCGGCTCTGGCCTGGCGCAAGGCCGGGGAGGGCGCATCGATGTCCGCCCGGACCTGACCGCCCCGGATGTCGAGGGCGTGTATGTCCTCGGCGACGCGGCCAACATGACCGATTCGACCGGGGCCAAACTACCGCAGCTGGGCTCCGTGGCGCAGCAGGCCGGGAAGTGGGCGGCCGGCAACATCCACGCCGACCTCACCGGCGGTACCCGGCGGCCCTTCGAATACTTCGACAAGGGATACATGGCGATGATCGGCAGGGGCGCCGCGGTCGCCGAGATCGGGCGCAAGCGCATCCAGCTGCAGGGGCCGCTGGCTTTCGTGGCCTGGCTCCTGGTTCATCTCGCCCTCCTGTCGGGATTCCAGCAGAAGGTCCGCGCACTGTTTTCCTGGCTCAACGGCTACATCACCCACAGTCCCGCGCAGGTCGTCGTCGGCCGGCCGGAGTGACGGCCGGAGTGACGGCCGGCGGCACTCCGTCGGACCGTCGTTGATGGGAGCGTTGTACGTCGTTGACTTCTCATCGACGCTGGTCGGGTCAAGCTCAAGGTTGGTACGGCAGCGCTGCCAGACACCCAGGTCGGCGCGCTTGGAGAAGGAGGAACCATGCAGGACGAACAAGTTGATCACAACCTCAAGGGAATGGACGACCTCGACTTCGACGGTTGGAACAAGGCCGACTGGAACGGCATCTTCGCCCATCACCACACTGATGACGTTCTTGTGGACTGGAAGGGCCAGGAACCGACACACGGGGTCGAACAGCACATAGACGCGATGAAGGCTTACGTCGATTCCGTTGGGGGCACCCCGCCCCAGATCACCTCCCACCCGATCGCCTTCGGATCCGGTGAGTGGACTTGTGTCATCGGCGAGTTCGCGGATGGGAGCCGGATGGTGACGGTCGCGAAGTGGCGTGACGGAGCGATCGCCGAAGAATATATCTGGGCGTAGATCCTCTCCCTGACGCGGAAGCCGCTCACTCAGTGGGAGCGGCTTCCGTCGTTTCATCTTCGATGCACCCCGCCGATTTACAAGGCAGGACCTAAATCCGAGACTGTGCCGCTGCGCTTGAGATATTTTTCTGGTAAAGTAAATAAAGTACTTATCGAGAAAAGGATCTTGCCATTTCGGTCATGCCTGAGGACCAGCCCGGCACACAGCCGGATTATGTCGACCGCGTCCGTCAGCAGTGGGAGCAGATTTTCCGAGGCCTGGAGACGGGCTCTGTCGACATCGTCGCGCGGATCAACCGGATTGCCCAGATTATCCAGTTGCGCAGCGACGCGGTGCTGGCCGAGAACGGCATCACCCGGGCCGAGTTCGACATGCTCTCGCTGCTGGCCCGGGTAGGAAGACCGATGGCTCCAACCGAGCTGGCCACCGAACTGCTCATCTCCGGCGCCGGCGCCACCAAGCGGATCAAGAAGCTCCGGGACGCGGAGCTGGTCCAGCGGGACATCAACCCGCAGGACGGCCGCGGTGCGCTCGTCCGCCTGACGCCGAAGGCCCGCGGCCTGCTGCGGCCCATTCTGGAATCCGTCCTGAAGTTCGAGGCGGGGCTGCTCTCCGTGCTGGATCCGTCCACTGCCGGTGAACTTGCCCGGGACCTGCGCGCGCTGCTGGCCGGCCTCGAACCGCATCCCGGCGATCCCTGACGAGCGTCAGCCGCAACGTCCCCAGTCCGTATCCCATGCCGAGGAGGCGCACACCAACCCGTGAGGCAGTACGCCCGAGAGTTCTTCCATGTTCCGCCCGCCCGGGGCCACCGGATGCCCGCACTCCGGGTTGCCATCGGCATCGTCATCCCGCTGCTCGCGCTGGTCCTGATGGGCAGGACGGACCTGACCATTTACGCGCTGCTCGGGGCGCTCACCGGCGTCTACGGCCGCGTGGAGCCGCATTGGCTGCGGCTCAAGCATCAGAGCTTCGCGGGCATCATCATGTGTGCCAGCGTCATCGGCGGCGTCACGGCAGCCGCCGCGGGTCTGACCGGGTGGAGCCTCATCGTGCTGAGCACTGCCGTTGCCGGTGCGCTCTCACTGGTGGCCGACCGTCTCCACCTTCGCCCGGCTGGCCCGTTCTTCTTTCTGTTTGCCTTCACCGCCAGCGCTTCCATCCCTTTCCGCGGGCCGCTCTGGCAGGCAGCCGCCGCAGCCGCGGTCAGTGTCGCCGTCGTACTCCTGCTAGGTTTCTCCGGGCGCCTCCGCGCGCGCCGCTCCGACCCCCAACGCAGCCTGCGCGAACCGGCACACCCACCCTGGCCAAGGATGCTCAAACATGCCGGACGGTATGTGTTGGCCATCGGCCTGGCGGGCTCCATCGCCACACTGGCCGGTCTGGGCCACAGTTACTGGGCCATGGTGGCGGCAGCGGCCCCGATTGCCGCGGCCGACGCCACCCACGGCCTAATCCGGGCGGTGCACCGCACCCTGGGCACCTACGGCGGGGTGCTCCTGACGGCCTGCCTGCTTGCTGTCAATTGGTCGCCGCTGCAACTGGCCGTCCTGCTCGCGGTCCTGCAGTTCGTGGGTGAGGTCTTCGTGGTCCGGCACTACAGCATCGCGCTGGTATGGATGACTCCGGTGGCCCTCATGATGACCGAATTCGTCGCCCCAAAGCCAGCCGGCGTGCTGGTCACCGACCGGGCCATGGAAACCACCCTTGGGGCCGGTATCGCGTTCCTCGTCATCCTGCTCACCACGCGGCAACAGCGCCGGAAGGGCCCGGAGAATGCCGCACCCATGCCTGACAGGACCGGCGGACAACCAGCCACGCTAACCGACTCCGCATTCAGCGTCCCGGGTTGAGGAGTTAACGCCCCGGCTCGAGGAGGCTACCGCCTCCGGCGCCGTGCCCCGGACGCAGAACGCCCCGGGCGCCGTGGCGCCGTGGCGGCCGGGGCGTTCTGGGGGGTGAAGCCGGATGGGCCTGGACTCAGGCTGCTGCGACGGTGCGTCCTCAAGCACGTGCCAGGGCTGCTGCCCGGTATTCGGCCGGTGCCTGCCCCGTCGCTTCCTTGAAGAGTTGGCTGAAATAGGACTGGTTCTTGAAGCCATTGCGGTGGCTTAGGACACTGACCGGGACGCCGGCCAGGCGGGGGTCCCGCAGGTCCCGTGCGCAGCGGTCCAGTCTTCGGGTGCGCATCCAGGACCCCACAGTCTCGCCGGATTCGGAAAAGATGGCGTGCAGGTACCTAACCGAGATGAAGTTGGCGGCGGCAATGCTGCGGGGTGAAATGTCCGGGTCGTGGAGGTGCGCGTCGATGTAGGCTGCGATGCCTTCGAAGCGGACACGCTTTTGCCCTGCGGGCTCGGGGCTGTCAGCCAGGGCCAGTTCATGGCCCATCATCGTCGATGTCAGGTCCACCGCGTTATGGAGTGTGAGCATCTGCAGTTCGGGCGTCAGGTTGTCCACCACTGAATTCAGCCCGCCCAGTAGTCCCGCCAGCGCTGGAGCCAGGCCGGAGCGGCTGTCCAGCCGCTCCGCCACCAGTTCCGCAATCTGGAGGCTCGAGAGCGTGATCAAGGACTGCGGAAACTTCAGGAAGAGGATGTTGAAGCCCGTGGGAACAACGACTTCAACCGGCCGCCCGGTCTGGTAGAAACCGAAGTCCCCCGGCCCCAACTGGGCCTGCCGGCCGTCCTGGACAATATAGCCTTCGCCGCTGAGCACATGGCATAGGACCAGGGATCCGCCATCCGCGCCCACGCGTTCGGCCCCTCGCCGCGCCGCATGTCCGGAGGCTTCGATTTCCGCGAGATGGATACCGCCCTGAACACGGTTCCGCATCCGGGCCGTAAACGATTCGGGATGATCGGTTTGCATATCCAGGGCAAGAAGAGTGGATGAGACCATTGCGCCCCACGACCCGGGATCCTTGGCCTGCTCGGTCACAAACCGCGCCGTCACGGCGTCGTCCTTCAGGGGCTTGCTCATACAACATCCCCTTCGGCGGCCCGCTCTGCGACAAAAAATGTGTTCACTGTCACAACATTCATGTGCACTCCATCGTATCCAACGTGAGGCGGATCACGCATAAATTGCAACTACGGCAACGTAACAAGCTAGGAGCAAGAAATGTCCCAGACACTTTTGGAATCAACAGGCCGCCTGCATGTCAGCGACGACGTCCCGGCCCTTCTCGCCCGCATCGATGAAATCACGCCAGTGCTGAAGTCGCAGGCGGACGAGAATGAGGAACTCGGGCGTCTTACGGACAAAGCTGTCCAGGCCCTCCACGGCTCGGGGGTCTTCCGATTGGGCATCCCCCGCGAACTAGGCGGCTATGAGGCATCCGCCCGCCAGGTCATCGAAGTCATCGAAAAGCTCTCCTATGCCGACGCTTCCACCGGCTGGGCCGTCATGGCACTGCAGATGATCACCGGAACAACAGCCGCATACCAAGGCAAAGACGCCACGGATGAGCTTTTCGCCAACGGCAGTTACCACCTGATGGCTGGCCAGGGCACACGGATGGGAACGGCAAGAAAGGTCGACGGCGGATACCTCCTCACCGGGTCCTGGAGGTTCGCGTCGGGGCTGCCGCACGCCAGCCACATCCATACGGCCGCCGTCGTCCTTGAAACCGGCCAGCCCTTGGTCTTCACCCTGCCCAAGGAACAGGCACGGATCGTTGACAACTGGGACGTCATGGGGCTCAAGGCCTCCGGCAGCATCGACTACAGCTGCGAAGACCTCTTCGTGCCGGAGTCATACACCTACGACGTCACCACCAAAGAGAGCGTCTATGGCGGAGCCCTCTACCGGATGGGCCTGGCCAACATGTCCGGCATCAACCACGCCGGGTGGGCACTCGGCGTCGGGCGCCGGATGCTCGACGAAATGAAGTCCCTCGCCCAGAAGAAATCAGGCGCCCCTGGCGCCAGCGTCGATACTGACCAGTTCGCTGCCGAGTACGCCAAAGCCGAAGCCACACTGCGCTCCGCCCGGGCTTTCGTCTTCGAGGTCTGGCGGGACAACGAAGCAACCCTGGACGGCAACGGACTGCTCTCGGCCGAACAGGAAACCCTGACCCGCCTCGCGCTGAACAACGCCACCTGGTCCGCCCATGAGGTCTGCATGACCGTCTACAAGTGGGCGGCGACGGCCGCCCTCCGGCACGGCGACCTGCAGCGCTTCTTCCGGGACATGCACGCCGGAACACAGCACATGACCTCCGGTCCGGTGGTGCTGCAGGCGTGCGGCCGGATGCTTTCCGGGCTGGCCAAGAACGCCGAATGGGTCTTCTTCTCCCTTGCCGAAAAGTCATCGGCCGAAACGCCTGCACAGGAGGCACAGCGATGAGCGCCACGAACGCTGTCAGCGCTTCGCATGCGGACCATTTCACCAACAGGGTGGGCAGTGTCGGATCCGGGGATATGCTCTCTGCCGATGATTTCAAGGCCGCGTTCCGTAACCATCCGGCCGGCGTAGCGGTTATCACCGCGGATGCCGGGGACGGCCCCGTCGGGCTGACCGCCACATCCGTCATCTCGGTTTCGGCCAACCCTGCACTGCTGGTGTTTTCCCTGTCGGCCTTCTCCTCCACGGCCCCGGCACTGGCCCGGGCCGAAACCCTCGTGGTCCATCTCCTGAGCGCGGACCAGATGGGCCTGGCCAAGACCTTCGCCACAAGCGGGATCGACCGCTTCGCCGACACCGCCACGTGGTCGCGGCTGGTCACCGGTGAACCGGTGCTGCACGACGCCCCGACCTGGCTGCGCGGCCGCATCGTGGACCGCATGCAGGCCGGCGACTCAACCGTCGTAGCCGTCCAGGTCCTGCAGGCCTCCGTATCCGAACCCGGGCCGGACGCCGACACCAGCCCGCTGGTCTACCACAACCGGGCCTGGCACCGGCTCGGCGAGCTGTCGGCAATCAGCTGACCGGCCGCCGTCGTCCGTTCTGATCAAACCCAAACCCCATCACCACGCCACATCTCAACGAGGAGAACCCATGGCACTCGACGAAGCAACCACCGCATTCCTGACCGGCATGGCACAGGCCGCCGGCCCCGACGCCAAACCCCTGTGGGAGCTGACCGCGGCGGAAGCCCGCATCGCCAGCAGCGGGCTGAAGGACCTCTACGGCTCCGGCCCCGACGTCCACAACGCTGAAGACCACACGCTGACCGGCTACGACGGCGGGAACTTCAAGGTCAGGGTCCTTGTTCCCAACGACAAGCCAAACGCCGTGCTCGTATATATGCACGGCGGCGGCTGGGTCCTGGATGACATCGAGGGCTACGAAACCCTGGGACGGCAGCTCGCCACGAAATCCGGCGCCGTCATCGTTCTCGTGAACTACCGCAAGGCCCCCGAGCACCCGTTCCCGACTCCGGTCGAGGATGCCTGGACAGCCCTGAAGTGGACTGGGGAGAATGTGGAACGGTTTGCCGGAGCGCGTGTACCGCTGTTCGTCGGCGGTGACAGCGCCGGCGGAAACCTAGCGGCCGTCACCGCCATCCGCGCCCGGGACAACGCCGGTCCCGAACTTGCCGGCCAGGTGCTGCTCTACCCCTCCACGGACTCGGACTTTTCCCGGGCTTCCTACCTTGAACCGGAAAACCAGTCCTTCCTCACCACAGAATTCATGCAGTGGTTCTGGAACCTCTATCTGCCCGAACCGGCCCTCCGGATCCAACCGGAGGCATCCCCGCTACGGACCGGTTCGCTGGCGGGCCTTGCACCCGCGCTGGTGGTCACCGCCGAGCACGACATACTCCGCGACGAAGGCGAGGCCTACGCGGCGCGCCTCGAAGAGTCGGGCGTCAACGTCGAACATCACCGTTGGCCGGGACAGATGCACGCCTTCTTCTCCATGGTCAACGTCCTGCCGGCCAGCGCCGACGTGATGAACCTCGTGGCCAACTCGATCCGGACCCGGGCCACCGACACTGCAAGAGTTGCGGGCTGACCATGTTCGGCAGCATCAGGATCAGAACGTGTCCGGCGGCTGGGACCGCTCATGGAGGTTGCCCACCGTCGAACGCCACGCCGTCGGACGGTGCCGGGCAGCCCGGCACCTGGCCGGCCCGGCCGGAGGCGATCTCAGCCTCCCCATGGGAAGGTCTCTATGAGAGCAGCGGCCAGGATAGCCCGGCGCACCGATAGCGCGCACCACTTCAGCCTCAAACTTCCGGCCCCTGGGCCTTACCGAAGGAAAACAATGGTTATTTTTAACGACGGGGTTGCCGAAACGGCTCTCCCGGACGCAAATGTCGTCCACACCGACGTGCTGATCGTCGGGTCGGGCCCGGCGGGGTCCTCGGCCGCACTGTTCCTATCCAGCCTGGGCGTGCCGAACATCATGATCACCAAGTACCGCTGGACGGCGAACACGCCCCGTGCGCACATCACGAACCAGCGCACCATGGAGATCTTCCGGGACATGGGGATCGAGGACCAGGTCCTGGCCGATGCCACGCCTCACGAGATGATCGGCGATACCGTGTTCTGCACGTCGATTGCCGGGGAGGAGATCGGGCGGATCCTGAGCTGGGGAACACATCCGGCGCGTCATGCCGACTATGAACTGGCGTCACCGTCCTTGAACTGCGATATCCCGCAGACCTACCTCGAGCCGATCCTGGTGAAGAACGCGACCATGCGCGGTACGCAGACCCAGTTCTCCACCGAGTACCTCTCGCACAGCCAGGACGTCGACGGCGTGAGCGTGCGGGTGCTGAACCGGCTCACTGGAACCGGATACACCATCCGGGCCAAGTACCTGATCGGCGCCGATGGCGCCCGTTCCAAGGTTGCCTCGGACATTAAGCTGCCGTACGAGGGGCAGATGGACATCGCAGGTTCGATGAACATCACCTTCAAGGCGGACATCGCCGGGCTTGTGGGGCACCGTCCCTCGGTGCTGTACTGGGTGGTCCAGCCCGGATCGAACATCGGCGGCATCGGTGCCGGCCTGGTGCGCATGGTGCGGCCGTGGAACGAGTGGCTGATCGTGTGGGGCTTCGACATCAACGACGAGCCGCCCGTTGTGACGGATGAGTCCGCGGCCCAGATCGTTCGGAACCTGATCGGTGTCCCGGACCTCGACGTCGAAATCACGGGAACCTCGCTGTGGGGCAACAACGAGCAGTACGCCACGCGGCTGCAGTCCGGGCGTGTCTTTTGCGCCGGAGACGCCGTGCACAAGCACCCGCCGAGCAACGGGCTCGGCTCCAACACCTCGATCCAGGATTCCTACAACCTGGCCTGGAAGATCGCCGCCGTGCTCAACGGACAGGCCGGCGAGGATCTGTTGGAGACCTACACCGCCGAGCGCGCCCCGGTGGCGAAGCAGATCGTGACCAGGGCCAACAAGTCCGGCCGGGAATTCGGCCAGCTCTTCGAGGCCCTCGGGATCGACAAGGCCGAGACCGCCGAGGAGATGCACGCCTTGATCGAGTCCCGCAAGGACAACACCGCCGAAGGCGCAGCCAAGCGCCAGGCCATCCAGGCGGCGATGGAGATCAAGAACTACGAATTCAATGCCCATGGCGTGGAACTCGGCCAGCACTACGAGTCCTCCGCGATCGTAAGCGACGGAACCACCCGCGCTGTCCCGGCCCGGGATCCGGAACTTTATTACGAAGCATCGACACATCCGGGCGGACGGCTCCCGCATGCCTGGCTGGGCGACAGCGCCCGCAAGCTCTCGACCCACGACCTTGCCCCGTACGGCCAGTTCACGCTATTCACCGGCAGCACGGGCGTGGATTGGCGCACGGCCGCGCAGAAGGTCAGCGACCAGCTCGGCGTCACGGTCCAGGCCGTAGTGATCGGCCCAGGCCAGGAGGTCACGGACCTGTACTTCGACTGGGCGAAACTGCGTGGTGTGGCGGAAGATGGTGCCGTGCTGGTCCGCCCGGACAAGCACGTCGGCTGGCGCGCCGACCGCTTGCCGGCGGATCCGAATGGTGCCCTCTACGGCGCCGTGTGCGCAATCCTGAATCTGGAGAACTGACTATGAGCCTGTCTTTTGAGCATGTGACCCTGGGCCAGCGTGTCCTGTTCGGCACCGGTAAGGCTGCTGCGAACCTCGCAGCGGAGGTCGCCCGGCTGGGCGCTCAGCGGATCATGGTGATCGCCTCCGACTTCGAGACGCCGATGGCCCGCACCGTCGCCGCCGGCATCAACGTCGCGCTCTGGCACCACGACGTCGTCATGCACGTCCCCATCGAAACGGCCGAAAAGGCCCGGGCCGCCGCGGCCGGGTCCGGCATCGACCTGCTGGTCTGCGTCGGCGGCGGGTCCACCACGGGCCTGGCCAAAGCCATCGCCATGACCACCCGGATCCCGATCATCGCCGTGCCCACCACCTACGCCGGATCCGAAGCCACCAACGTCTGGGGCCTGACCGAGGCAGCCCGGAAAACCACCGGCGTCGACGACGCCGTCCTGCCCGCCACCGTCATCTACGACGCCGCCCTGACCCTGTCCCTGCCCGTGGCCATGTCCGTCGCCTCCGGCCTGAACGGCATGGCCCACTGCATCGACTCGATGTGGGCCCCCCGAGCCGACCCCATCAACGCCGCGCTGGCCGCCGAAGGCATCCGCGCCCTCAACCAGGGACTGCCCCTCATCGCGGAGGACCCGGCCGGGACCGAGGGGCGCGAACAATCCCTCTACGGCGCCTACCTCGCCGCCGTCGCGTTCGCCTCCGCCGGATCCGGGATCCACCACAAAATCTGCCACGTCCTCGGCGGCACCTTCAACCTGCCCCACGCCCAGACCCACGCCACCGTCCTGCCCTACGTCCTGGCCTTCAACGCACCCTGCGCCCCCGAGGCCAGCGCCCGGATCGCCGCCGCCTTCGGCACCACCGACGCCCTCACCGGTCTCCAGGAACTCCGCAAACGACTCGACGCGCCCAAGGCACTCTCTGACTACGGCTTCACCGCAGACGGGATCCCCGAAGCCGCCGCCATCATCCTTCCCGCCGTACCGGCAAACAACCCACGCCCCGTCACCACCGAGAACCTCACCCGCCTCCTGGCGGCAGCCCTCACCGGCGAAGACCCCGCGGTCCTGCTGAGTCTCTGACCCGGGCCCCGACCACACACAGATTTAAGGAGTACAGCATGTCCCACACCACCCACCCCCAAGGCACCATCAGCCCCGAACAGGCCGCCGTCGAACAGGAACTTGTGGACACCGTCGTCGCGTCCTTCGAAAAGGCCGGGGACCCGCGCCTGAAGCAGATCATGCAGTCCCTGACCCGGCACCTGCACAACTTCGTCCGCGAAGTCCGCCTCACCGAGGACGAGTGGAACACCGGGATTGAATTCCTCACCGCCGCCGGACACATCACCGATGACAAACGCCAGGAATTCATCCTCCTCTCCGACGTCCTGGGCCTGTCCATGCAAACCATCGCCATCAACAACCAGGCCTACACCGGCACCGCCCCCGCCACCGAGGCCACGGTCTTCGGGCCGTTCTTTGTGGACGACGCCCCCGAAATCCCCATCGGCGGCGACATCGCCGGCGGCGCCGCCGGCCAGCCCTGCTGGGTCGAGGGCACCATCACCGACACCTCCGGCAACCCTGTGCCGGGAGCCCGGATCGAAGTCTGGGAAGCCGACGAAGACGGCTTCTACGACGTCCAGTACACCGATGCCCGCGTCGCCGGCCGGGCCCACCTGTTCGCCGACGACAACGGCAACTACGCGTTCTGGGGACTCACCCCCACCCCGTACCCGATCCCCCACGACGGACCGGTCGGCAAAATGCTCGAAGCCACCCGCCGCTCCCCCGTCCGCGCCTCCCACCTGCACTTCATGGTCACCGCCCCCGGCCTGCGCACCCTCGTGACGCACATCTTCGTCGCAGGGGACCCGCAGATCGAAACCGGCGACTCCGTCTTCGGCGTCAAAAACTCCCTCATCAAGAAATTCGAACCCCAGCCCGCCAACGCTCCAACCCCGGACGGCCGCGACCTCGGCGACCAGACCTGGGCCCGCACCCGCTTCGACGTCGTCCTCGCCCCCGCCAACGCCTGAACGCGAAGACGGCGAATGTAAAGGTGCCCATCGTGCGACTCACCCGCACCACTACCATCGGATCCCCAGCCAGAGCAGTAAGAGTCGTCGCGAACGGCGCCCGCATGGACACCACAGCGGCGGTCCTGTCAGTGTGGGGGATTGGAGAAGCAGATAGTCTTTAGCCGACTATCGCTTTTCCGCCAGACATCACTTGAGGTGTGAATCATGACCGCGATGCCACCCCCGCCAGGCACAGTCCTTCTTGCCGGTGCCACCGGCGATCTCGGGGGACGCATCCTGTGGAATTTGGTCGCCCTTGGGGCCACCGTTCGAATCCTGACACGACCAGGGACCAGCACGGCGCGGATCTCACAGCTACGCGCCCAGGGGTCAAGGTGGTCCAGACCGGTTACGACGACCCGGGCGGCCTCCGAAGAGCCTGCACGGAGGTTGACTCCGTAGTCTCCGCGATCAACGGTCTCGACAGCGCCATCATCGGTGCTCAATCGCGCTTGCTGGAGGCGGCGGCGGAAGCGGGCGTGCCGCGTTTCATCCCGTCCGTTTTCTCCATCGATTACCGTGGTATTCGGCCCCGAACCAACCGGAACTTACAGCTCCCGCCGGAGGGCAGGACGACTGCGGCTGCGGACCGGCGCCTCTAGGAGGCCACCTTTGCTTCCTGCTCCATGAAACGCCCGCGGCCGGTCAGCGGCCGTTGTACTCGTCGTCTGTGATGTGCTCGCCCCAAGTGGTGGTCTTTGACGGGTCCTCGCCGTTTTGGAGCATCGCAATGTGTTCCATGAAGCAGCCTGGGGCAGCCGCGTGCCAATGCTCCTCGCCGGGCGGCGTGTAAAGCGTCTGGCCCGGGTGGACCTCGATGATCCTGCCGTCACGGGTACCGAAACGGCCCACGCCCTGGGTGACACGCAGATACTGGCCGTGCTCGTGGGAGTGCCAGGCGGTACGTGCTCCGGGCGCGAAACGGACGGTCGCGACGACCATCGTCTGGTCAGACTCGTGGGGAAGAGCGATCGGATCCAGCCAGACGTCGCCGGCGAATTGGGCCGCCGGGTTTTTCGAGGTGGGCACAGAGGGTTCGATGTTCATGATTTTCCTTGCTTGATGTCTGTGAAGAGTTGCTTGGCGACGCCCATCGCAGACATGCCCTTGGCCAGCCTGCGTAGGGCGTGACATGGGTGATGGCTTCGATGAGCTCCTCCTGGGTCACGCCGTTTTCGAGAGCGTGCCCGCGAGCACGGTCATGCCCAGGAGTACGACGGTTTCCAGCCCTTCCATGACATCTCCTTCCGATCTGTGTGTTCTACTGCTCGCGTCAAATGGATGGGCCGCGTGGGACTTACCAGGTTGATGCGACTGTGCGCGCTACGACCCATTCGTCTCCACGGCGTTCGAACCAGGAACGCAGCGTCAGCCGCCAGGTGGCCCTGGATCCCCAGATCGTGGCGTCGGTGAACGTGCGGGCGGTCATCTCTGGCACGGTGACGTCCGTGCCGAGGGTTGCCTCCACTGTTTCCATCCGGTGGTACTGCATCTGGCCGGTTTCGATGGCATCAAGCCATTCCGCCTTTGACTGCACGTATCCGGTCATGTGCGTAAGGGTGAATTCGTCGGCGAGGATGCTGTCCAGCCCGGCCACATCCCCGGCCACCATCGCCTCGCACGAAGCGCTGTGGAGCTCCTCCACCGCGGCGGCGCTCACGCCTGTCTCCGCCGCCGTGCCTGCGCTGTCAGTTCCTGGGCTCCATAGCTGTTGTCATCGGGATTGACGGTGACCCCGGGCGCGACGAGCTGATCGATGCCGTCCAGCACGTCGGTGGACAGAGTGATATCGGCGGCCGGCAGGTAGGACTCCAGCTGCTCCATGGTGCGGGGCCCGACGATCGCCGCCGTGACGCCGGGGTGGTTGATCACGAACGCTATCGCCAGCTCGATGAGGGTCAGCCCGGCCTGTTCGGCCAGCTGGGCGAGGTCTTCGACGATGTCGAGCTTGCGCTGGTTGGCCGGGCTTGTCATATCGAACCGGGCGCCCGGACGGGCCGACGAGGTGGGTGCGGACGCTGCGTCTTTACGCCACCGTCCGGAGAGCCAGCCGCCGCCGAGCGGGCTGTAGGTGAGGGTGCCCATTCCGTGGCGCTGCACCGCGGGAAGGACGTCTTCCTCGATGCCGCGGACCAGGATCGAGTAGGGCGGCTGTTCGGTGATGAACCGTTCGAGGTTTCGTTCCCGGGATGCCCACTGGGCTTCGACAATCTGGGATCCCGAGTAGGACGAGGAGCCGATGTAACGGACCTTGCCCTGGCGGACGAGGTCGGTGAGCGCGCCGAGGGTCTCCTCGACGTCGGTATCGGGGCTGGGCCGGTGGACCTGGTAGAGGTCGATGTAGTCGGTGTTCAGCCGGCGGAGGGAGTTTTCGACTTCGCGGATGATCCAGCGGCGGGATCCGCCGCGCTCGTTGGGGTCCTCGCTCATGGGCATAAAGAACTTGGTGGCGAGGAACACGTCCTCACGCCGGCCTTCCACTGCCTTTCCGACGATTTCCTCGGATGCCCCGCCTGAGTAGACGTCGGCGGTGTCGATGAAGTTGATGCCCGCGTCGAGGGCGCGGTGGATGATGTGGATGGAGTCGGCGGTGTCGTTGTTGCCCCAGGGGCCGAACATCATCGCACCGAGGCACAAGGGGCTGACCTGCACGCCGGTGCGGCCGAGGGGACGGTATTCCATGCTGGTTCCTTCTCTCTGGCTTAGGATTCGGGGATGACCATGGCGAAGCGTTCCTCGCGGGCCTCGTCCGGGTCCGGTCCGTTACGCACGCCGGTGTCGAGCGCGTCGATGGCGGCGAGTTCGTCCGCACTGAGTTCGAAGTTGAAGACGTCGAAGTTTTCGGCGATGCGTGCCGGGTTGGTCGATTTCGGAATGGCTGAGCGCCCCTGCTGCAGGTGCCACCGGAGCATGACCTGCGCCGGGCTCCTGCCGTAGGCCCGTGCGATGGCGGCGATTGTCGGGTCTTCCATGACGTTCCGGCGGTCCCCGCCCCACCCTGGGTAGAAGGTGATCCCTCCGATCGGCGACCAGGCCTGGGTGAGGATCCCGTGCTGGGCGTCGGCTGCCTGGACGTCCGGCTGGGTGAAGTAGGGGTGCAGTTCGATCTGGTTCACGGCCGGGACGACGTCGGTCGAGTCGAGCAGTTGCTTCAGGTGGTGGGGCATGAAGTTGCTGACGCCGATCGCACGGACGCGCCCGTCAGCAAGCAGGGTCTCCAGGGCCTTGTATGCGGCGATGGTTTTGTCGAACCGGTCGGGGGCGGGCTGGTGCAGGATGAGCAGGTCCAGGTAGTCGACGCCGAGTTTGCCTGTTGCCTTGTCCCAGGCATGCAGGGTCTGGCCGTAGCCGTAGTCGCTGACCCAGACCTTGGTCTCGATGAACACCTCCGAACGATCCAGGCCCGAGTTGCGGATGCCCTGCCCGACTTCCCGCTCGTTGCCGTAGGCGGCGGCAGTGTCGATGTGCCGGTAGCCGGTTGCAAGCGCGGCCTCGACGGCGGCAGTGGTCTGCTCCGGGGCGCTTTGGAAGACGCCCAGGCCGAGGGCTGGGATGGTGATGCCGTTGTTGAGTGTTAGTTCCATGATCATGCCTTTCACGGTATTCAGATGTGCGGCGTTGTGGGAGTGCACATCAGTACCCCCTTGAAGTGTGTCGCGTCAGGTTCAGCGGGCGCCTTCGAGCTGCAGCGCAGGGGCGGCCCCGAGTGGTGTCCTGGTGCGGCGGGTGGCCAGGTCTGCGGGCAGGATGAGGGCCGCGGTGACGGCCAGGGCGATGAGCAGCAGGACACTGCCTGTGGTGAGCGCGGCGCTGACCTGCGCGGCCAGCTGCGCTGCGGCAGAACCGCCCGTGGGGACGGTGGCTGCGGCGGCGACCGCTATGCCGAGCCCGAGGCAGGTGCCGATCTGGTGGAAGGTGTTCAGAAGGCCCGACGCTGCCCCTGCGTCGGAGGCCGGGGCGCCGATGATGCCGAACGAGGTCAGTGGCGCAAAAGCAAGACCTTGGCCCGCGCCAATGAGGACCATCGGCAGTGCCACCCCGGTCAGATAGCTGGAGTCGACGCCGACCCGGCTGAGCCAGAACATCCCGGCAAGGGTGATCAGAATGCCGGCCACGAGTGGAATTGAACCCGGCATTTTGCCCATGAGCCGTGGGATACTCATTGCCACAGCGAAGTTGACTGCGGTCATGGGGAGGAATCCCATGCCGGCCTGCAGGGGGTCGAAGCCCAGTACTTCCTGCAGGTACTGGGTCGTGAAGAAGAAGAATGCGATCATCGCGCCCAGGTACAGAAAGCGGGCGACATAGGCGCCGGTGCGGCGGCGGCTCTTGAACAGCCGCAGCGGCATGATCGGCTGGGCAGCCCGGCGTTCAATCTGGACGAACAGAGCCAGGAGCACGACGCCGACGGTGGCAGCCGTGACTGTGACCGGCGAGGCCCATCCGTCGTCGGCGGAGTTGATGATGCCGAACACGAAAGCGCCGACACCCAGCGTGGTGCTGAGCGCGCCGAATACATCAAAGCGGCCGCGGGCCCGGCCCGATTCCGGGATGAACCGCGGTGCAAGTGCGATCATCGCGGCGCCGATGGGTACATTGACGAAGAACCCTGCCCGCCAGGAGATCCAGTGGGCCAGCGCCCCGCCGATGACCAGCCCAAGGCTGGCACCGATCCCTGCGGTAGCGCCGTACAACGCCACCGCCCGGGTGCGATCACGGCCCTCCGGGAAGCTCGCCGTGAGCAGGGACAGTGACGCGGGTGCGACGATCGCAGCCCCGATACCCTGAACGGCGCGGCCGGCGATCGCCCACCAGCCCGCCGGCGCCAGCCCGATCAACAGCGACGCGATCGAAAACACCACCAAACCGAACACGAACACCCGGCGGCGCCCCAGCAGATCTCCTGCCCGGGCTCCGAGCAGCAGCAGCCCGCCGAAGACCAGCGTGTAGGCGTCCTGAACCCAGGAGAGCTCACCGGTGCTCAGCCGCAGGTCGGCCTGCAGGCTCGGCAGCGCGGTGAAGATGACCGAGTTGTCCAGCAGGATCATGAAATAACTGGCCAGGATGATCGCCAGGATGGCTGCCGGGTGGGGCGCGGTTGCGGGTTCAGGTTTCATGCTTTCAATGCAACCGTGATTCCTTACTGGCCGGGAGTCACGGCCCTTCCGGGTAACGCCAGTACCTCCTTCGTTCCGGGGCGGCGGCGTAGCGTGGATGCCATGACACACAGTGACGACGTGCGGAAGTTCCTGACTTCCCGCCGTGCAAGGATCACGCCGGATGAGGCCGGCCTGCCGGTCTATGGCGGCAACCGGCGCGTTAGCGGGCTGCGCCGCGAGGAAGTCGCGATGCTCGCCGGGATGAGCATCGATTACTACATACGCCTTGAGCGGGGAAACCTCTCCGGCGCCTCGGACAGCGTCCTTGAAGCCCTGGGGCGTGCCCTGAAGCTCGACGACGCCGAAACGGCCCACCTTTTTGACCTGGCCCGCGCCGCCACCGCCTCCCCCCGGGTGCGGCGCAAGCGCAGCCCGCAGACGGTGCGGCCGAGCGTGCAACGCGTCATCGATGCGATCACGACGGCGCCGGCCTGGGTCCGCAACGACCGCGGGGATGTCCTCGCCGCCAACGAACTGGGCCGTGCGCTCTATCTGGACATGATGGCAGAGGGACCCACTCCGCCGAACAGCGCACGGTTCACCTTCCTGAATCCGAAAGCGCGGGAGTTCTTCGCCGATTGGGAACGCGCGGCGGATGACATCGTCGCTGTCCTGCGCTCCACGGCCGGAAAGAACCCGTACGACAAGGACCTCACGGACCTGATCGGTGAACTCTCAACCCGCAGCGAGGAGTTCCGCACCCGGTGGGCCCGTCACGACGTGAAGTACCACCGCGCCGGCCGCAAACGGCTCCACCACCCGATCGTTGGCGACATGGACTTGAGCTTTGAAGCGCTGGAACTCCCCGCAGACCCGGGACTGCGCATCAACGTCTACACAGCAGATCCCGGGACGCCCTCCGAGGACGCGCTGAAAGTCCTCGCCAGTTGGGCCGCCACCCAGCGGAACACCGCAGAGGCCGCAGTCAAGGAGGGAAAATGAACGACCGTCCCTCCACTGTTCTGATCGTCGGTGCCGTCGACGGAGTCGACGCGATCGTGTTCACGCACGGATCCACCACCAGCGAACGGGACGTGCGGGACAACGACTACAGCGGCGTCGCCAACATGCTCAAAGCCTTGGGCGGCCGCCGGACACGCATCGTGCTCATGACTGCTATCGGCACCACGCGGCCCGGCGTCGCCTACGCAGAGTGGAAGCTGCGGAGCGAGCGGCTCGTCCGCGCCAGCGGCAACCCGTACACAATCGTGCGCCCCGGATGGTTTGACTATAACCAACCCGGCCAGCGGAAGATCGCCATGCTCCAAGGCGATAGGAAACACTCTGGATCACCAGCCGACGGCGTTATTGCACGGGACCAAATCGCCCGCGTACTCATCGGCAGCCTTCACATCGACGCCGCCAACCACAAAACTCTCGAACTCATCGCCGACCACGGACCCGAGCAGGACGACCTCACCACCCTCTTCACCCGTTACATTTATTGGGTCCCCGAAGGCCGGGGATTTGGTCGCTGAACCCGGTATGACTTTCTCGCCCTGTCATTGATGATCCGGGGGGTGTTGTCGCCGGGTTCGGAGACACTTGCTGACCGCTGATAGGGACACGGCCGGGCGATAGCGTCCAGGTCTCTTTGTAACGTGGGTGCCGGCATCGGGTGTCGTGACTGCGGCCATATGGTGGTGCAAAGGAGCGCCGGTATGGAACAGGAATTCGACATCTTCTGCGGGCTCGATGTCGGCAAGAGCGAACATCATGCAACCGCGCTCAACGCCGCCGGGGAGCGGGTTTTCGACAAACCGCTGCCGCAGGACGAAGCACGGCTCCGGATGCTGTTTACCGCACTCCAGGAGCACGGACAGGTCCTGGTGGTGGTCGACCAGCCCAACACCATCGGGGCGCTGCCGGTTGCTGTGGCCCGGGATTGTGGTTGCGAGGTGGCTTATCTGCCGGGACTGGCCATGCGCAAAGCGGCAGACCTCTACCCGGGAAAGTCCAAGACCGATGCCCGTGACGCCTTCATCATCGCGGCCACGGCGCGCGCCATGCCGCACACTCTGCGCGCGGTCGACCGTGACAGCGAGGTCCTCTCGGCGCTGAAGGTGCTCTCCGGATTTGATGAGGATCTGACCCACGAATGCACCCGTGCGATCAACCGGCTCCGGTCCCTGCTGCTGCAGATCTTCCCGGCCCTGGAACGGGCCTTTCCCGGCACCGTCCTTACCCGTTCCCTGGTCCTGGAAATGCTGATCAGATACGCGGGCCCGACCGGTCTTCGTGCCGCGGGACGGTCGAATGTGCTGCGCTGGGTCCGCAACCACAGCCGCAAAGACCCGGCCGCGCTCATCGACGCCGTGTTCGCCGCCCTGGGCGAGCAGACGGTAACCGTCGCCGGGACCGAGGCGGTGGAGCTGGTCATCCCGCGCGTCGCCGCCCAGATCAAGGAACTCAAACGCCAACGGACCATCGTGGCCGAAGAAGTCGAAAAGCTCCTGGACGACTTCCCTCTTTCCCGGGTCTTGATGTCCATGCCGGGAGTTGGCATCAAGACCGCCGCCACGATACTCCTGACCATCGGCGACGGGAGCAGCTTCCGCACCTCCGGCCACCTCGCCGCCTACGCGGGCATCGCACCGGTCACTCGACGGTCCGGAACGTCCATCCGTGGCGAATTCCCTGCCCGCTCCGGCAACAAGGAACTCAAGAACGCACTCTTCCGATCCGCCTGGATCGCCTCCTGCCACGACCCCGTTTCCAAGGCCTACTACGACCGGAAACGCGCCGAAGGGAAGAAACACAACGCCGCCGTCATTTGTCTGGCACGCCGCCGCTGCGACGTCATCCATGCCATGCTCCGCAACGGCACACTCTACGAGGAAAAAGCTCCCCAAACGGCTTGACCAAAAGCATAGGGACACCCCCCCTGACGCCCGACTCAGCCGAGTCTCTCGATGCAGCCGAAGACATTGTCGACCTCCCTGTGGAGAGTGAGCCCGAAATGTTCCGCCACGACCTCGCCAAAATTACAACAGGAAGCCCCAAGGCCGGCGGCTAAAGTCCGGACCGGCTGGCGCCGTCCCCGGCGGCGGCACCGGCTAGACGCGCCGAAGAACGCCGGCCGGGTTCGATACCGCCCCAAGTGCCAACCGAGACCTCCCCGGCGTTCACGGTGGCATCCCAGCGGAACATGGGAGCATGGGGACATGACTCCTGCTCACGGTTTTTCCGGCTTCTTCCGGCGTCCCCAGCCCATCAAACCCCAGGCCGGTCAAGAATCGGTGTGGGACTACCCGCGGCCACCAAGGGTCGAGCCTCGATCCGACCGGGTCACCGTCCGGCTTGGCGGGCAGCTGATTGCCGACACCACCGATGCAGTGCGCGTCCTGGAGACGAGTCATCCCCCTGTCTACTACTTGCCATTGGACGCATTCCCTGCCGGTGTGCTCGTCCCGGTCGAGGGCACCAGCTTCTGCGAGTTCAAGGGAGAAGCGCACTACTTCGACGTCGTTGCCGGCGGAGTCGTAGCTGCCCGTGCCGGGTGGACCTACCCGGAACCCACCCGGGGTTTCGAGGCGCTCAGTACCCGAGTGGCCCTATACCCGGATCACATGGACTCCTGTGAGGTCAACGGCGAGCAAGTGACCTTCCAGGATGGTGACTTCTACGGCGGTTGGATCACCACGCAGATCGTTGGCCCGTTCAAGGGCGGCCCGGGTACGAACGGGTGGTGACGGCCCCGACCAACGAAACTCAAACCACGGACGCCGTCGAGAACTACGTGAAGCAGTTCAGAGGCTGGTAATTCCCGGTGATCATGTAGTAGACCACCGCCGACGCCATGAAGAAGGAACAAGCCCCGAAGAGTCGCGATAACCCAAGAGCACGGGCCACCCGGCCACACAAAGGCCACAAACTAAAAGGGCCCATTCCCGGACAACAAAGAGCTTGGCGATCGACGCGCGACTGGAACTCAGTCAGCCAGCACCACTGGCCGAAGGTCCGTGTCCGGTCCATGGCCGGGAACCACTGCGGTTCCGAAGCCATACCAGTCGCCTCAGGGTCGGGGATCCCATTCCCAAAAATCAATCCCTCGAGATTCTCATTCCCCACCGGCCACTTCTGTTGATCGGATCGGTCCGGGGTGTCTCCTATGTAGCGTAAGCCGGCGGGACCTCATATCCCGTGGCCCTTGGAAGGAGCTTTGGAGCTGGGTGTGGGCCGTCGGATAGCCAGTCGTCGCTGATCTCGGTGGCCTTGGCGGCGTGCAGAACGAGCTGGGCAGCGAGGGCTGAGCCGGTGATTTTTGCGTAAGCGAGGGCCGTTTCTCCGATAGTCTCGGTGTGCTCGAGAAGCGGCAACAGATGCGCCGAGGTGACGTTGCTAAGCTCACCGACGCGTTCACCTTCAAGTCGGACCTCGACAAATGGACGCTCGGCACCGTTCTTAAGTGTGCGGATCGCCTTGTGCAGACTGACGATCAGGAGACCGACCCCTTCCGGTGGCACGTAGTTGAAAAGAATGTCGAAATGGTCCTCCTCCTTGAGGACTTGAATCGCCGATCCCCACGGTACAAGAGTGGTGACGCCCGTCGGGGCTTCATTGAGCGGCGTGATCAGCTCCGGCTCGGGCAGGGCGACGGTGACTCGGGCTTGGAGCTGATCGCCGCCGTCGTACGCCCAGATGCGAGCCGTCGTAACCGCCGTGAGCCCGCTCGCAATAATTCTCTTGAGAGGTTGAGCGTAACGGATCGCGTCTTCTCCACTGAGATAGCCAAGGACCTGATTCCGCCAACGAACGCTGATGGCATTCGTGTCATACGGGTTATCCGGCTCGGAGACCAGTTCCACCTGAACGCCTTCGACTTCGCTGTCGCTCCGTGCAACGATCGGCGCCTCACTGCCGCGCAGCGCGGCTTTGATCACCTGGCTGTACGCGTGCTCGCCCACGACTTCGACGTTCGGCCATTCCAACCGGCCGAGCGACACGCGATACAGCCCCTGGCTTGAGGAAACGGGGCGAGTGACCGGCGAAATTGGTGCCTGAGCCTCAGAGGCGACCCGCTTTGGGGCGGCGTGATTCGCCGGGGCCTCAATCTGGACATCAGGAACCGCGATTCCTTGCACGCCGCTGACTGGACTCACCGCCCCGGTCGCGTCCTCCCACGCCTGCCGGTCACGGCGCCGCTTCCGAAAAAAGAACATCAGCCCGACGATCCCCGCGGCCAGCAGAAACCCAGTAGGTGAGGATACCGTCACAATCAGCACCAGCACCAGCACCCCGAACATGATCCACTGGGCAAACGTCCCAGCCTTCTCTAGGCTCGGCACGCCGCGGCCGCCGGCGTTCAGCTTAGCCGGGCTCTGACCCACATGCTCCAGGACGCGCGCCGCCTGTCCCAAGGTCAGGTGCATCAGACTCGGGCGCTTGCCCGTTCGGCGTGCGACAGCCGCACGAACGAAGTTACGCTGGAACTTCGACGCCGCGACCGTCCCATCGGTAGCGAGGAACTCCCGCCATGTCTCGTCGCTGATGGTCTGATGCGCAAGCTGCGGGCGAGTCGGTTGGGACGCCCGGGTAGCAGGCCTCTGTGTCGACCGGCGGCCAGAGCCGGTGGCCACATACGAGGCGCCCGTTCCAGGGATCCTCACTGTGCTCGTCGTGCGGCCTGTCGTGGACTTCGTAACCCGGAACGGGCCTGCCCCAATGCTCGTACTCACCCCGCGCTTCGACGCCGTGATCCTTACAGGCCCGAAACTCTTCGACTTGCGGTAACGGAACCCCAACTCACACCCCCAAAATAAGCAATCACGAGGAAGCACTCGTCCCCCATAAGGGAGATTCTAAGCCTCAAGGATTCGCGAATGGGAACCCGGTGGGGGATCACCAGGAACGTGCCGTCGTCGGCCGGGCGCCTCCAGCTGCTGGCCAAGCCAGCGCCGGCCACCTCGGCCTTGTGGGCGGGATCACCTGTGTACTGATGGATCGCGTTGTGCCACACTTAGCGGACCGGCTGCCGAGGCTGTGATGGCGGGAGAAACCCAGTGCCAGCCACTCGATGGGACAGTCTCCGGTCGGCCGTTAGCTTTGTGAGGTACTGTGCGCCGCTACCATCTCGAACCAAATAAGCAGTTCTTCCTTTCCCGCGCCCGAGGGTGCAGGAAGGAGTGCACTAGGTGCCTCTCGGGCCCGGACAGCGGGCTGCGGACTCTGAAGTGCACGCCGCTCCGCCCGCAAACGGCCTGGGCCAACACTGCGTTGGCCGACAACCCTGAACCTTGGCACCCCAGCCGACACCACTCACGCACCGCCCAATCTCCGCCGCGGTTTAGCTGCGCAGGGGCCAACGACGATGTCACGTTCACCGTCACGCCGCCTTCCAAACGGACCGCCGTCGCGGGATCGTGGGAGGGCTGCGGGACGCAACGCCGGTGCAGGCCCTATGCCAGGTCCCGCCGCTCACTGGGAAGCGGCCTCCAGCATCCCGCAGTTGCTAAGGAGAATTCCCATGAGATCTACCGCCATCACGCAGCCAGCCGGTGCCGCTGAGGCTCTCAGGCAACCGGGCTCCCTCACCATCTCCGTCATCGGAACCGGATACCTGGGCGCCACCCATGCCGTTTGCATGACTCTCCTTGGCCATAACGTCATGGGAATCGACGTCGATGAGACCAAGATTGAGGCCCTATCGAGGGGCCAGCTGCCGTTTTTCGAACCCGGATTGGCAGAACTCCTCGGGCAGGCACTTCAAACAGGGCGGCTGCGGTTCACCACCGATTTCTCAGCCGCCGAGGACGCCAACATTCATTTCATCTGCGTTGGAACTCCTCAATCGACCGACTCGGACGCTGCGGATCTTCGCTTCCTCCACGCCGCTGTCCGTCGTCTGGCCGGCCATCTGCACCACAGGTGCCTTGTGGTGGGCAAGTCCACGGTTCCCGTCGGCACGGCCAGCCGGCTGGCATCCCTTGTCGGCGGTTTATCCCCAGGGGGCCGGGCTGTGGAACTTGCGTGGAACCCCGAGTTCCTGCGTGAAGGACATGCCGTCGAAGACACGCTCCAGCCCAACCGTCTCGTTTTCGGCGTGGCCAGCGACTGGGCAAGGGCGCAGCTAAACGCCGTCTACGCCACCCTGATCGAGGCTGGCACCCCCGTGGTCACGACGGACCTGCCCACCGCGGAACTGGTCAAGTCAGCCGCGAATTCGTTCCTTGCAACGAAAATCTCCTTCATCAATGCCATGGCGGAAATCTGCGAAGCCACCGGCGGGGACGTGAACCTGCTGGCTGAGGCACTCTCCTACGACAGCAGGATCGGTGGTCAGTTCCTCAAACCAGGGCTCGGTTTCGGCGGTGGTTGCTTGCCCAAGGACATCCGGGCTTTCGCTTACCGTGCCCGCGAACTCGGGGTCGGTCAGGCAGTTAGCTTCCTGCGCGAGGTCGATGACATCAACCGGCGGCGCAGGCAGCGGACGGTGGACCTCGTCTCCGACCTCGCCTATGGCAATCTGGCCGACGTCAAGGTCACTGTCCTTGGCGCCGCGTTCAAACCGGACTCCGACGACATCCGGGACGCCCCTGCCCTGGATGTCGCGCGCATACTCCACCAAGCCGGGGCGCAGGTGACGGTATACGACCCCCGGGCCATGGACAACGCTCGGAGGAAATACCCGGAGTTGACCTACGCGGCTAGCACCGAAGCGGCGGTATCGGGCGCAGAGGTCCTCGCGCTCCTGACCGAATGGGAGGTCTTTAAACGCGCCGATCCCGTCGAGCTGGGCCGGCTTGTCTCACGGCGCAACATCGTGGACGGCCGGCATGCCCTCGACGCCGATGCCTACCGCTCGGCCGGCTGGGACTACCGTGCTTTAGGGATCCCGTCTGCCCTGAACTCCCTCACCCTCCTGCCTGCCCAAGCTCCAGTCCCACACCATGACACCGCTCACCGGCGCTAGGTCCCTTAGGAAGCAGCCTGGACGCCAGCGACCAATGATGCCGCTGAGCCACATCCTTTCCTCCCAAGTAGGAGACGCCACAGTTTGGACCAGCCCTGAAGTACCGGAAATAGTGCCAGGAGCACGCAGTGCACCTGGAGGTACCGAACTTGGCATTACCTTGAGGTCAACGTGATCCGCATACTCGTCGCAGAAGACGAAGAACGCATCTCCCGGTTCATTGAGAAGGGCCTGCGGGGCGCCGGATTCGTCCCCACGGTGGTCGCTGATGGTGTCACAGCCGTGGACTACGCGTCCAGCGGCCAGTTCGATCTACTGCTGCTGGACGTCGGGCTCCCCCGCCTTGATGGGTTTGCCGTGCTGACCGTGCTGCGCAAAGGCGGTTTGGACATTCCAGTTATCATCCTCACCGCCCGGGGTTCCGCCGCAGACACCGTAGCGGGCCTAGAGGGCGGCGCAGACGACTACATAGCCAAGCCATTTCGCTTCGAGGAACTTGTGGCTCGCATCAGGCGCCGCGTTCGCGCCGGGGAAAACTACCATCCAACCGAGCACATTATCCGCCACGGCATCCTGGAACTGAACCTGCACACCCATGAGGTGAGTATCGGGGACAAGGCGATTGAACTCTCGGCCCGCGAGTTCGCGTTGGTCGAAATGTTCCTGCTTCATCCGGGGCAGATTCTGAGCCGGGAACAAATCCTCAGTCACGTGTGGGGCTATGACTTTGACGGGAAGTCCAATGTGGTGGACGTTTACGTCCGCCAGCTTCGGCAAAAGATTGGCGCGGACCGCATCGTCACCATGCGCGGCGCGGGATACCGGCTTGCCAGGGAAGGTAACTCGTGAAATCCGTGCTGCAGCGGCTATTTGGAAACGGCCGCACCGTGCCCGTGATGGCGGCCGTTGCCACGACGGCAGGCGGAGCTCCCCCGTCCGCGGACTTAGACCCGTCCGGCTGGAGCGCGAAGTTCCATTCGGTGCGTTTCCGGGTGGTGGCCGCCATGCTGGGCATGATGCTCGCAGGGCTGGTGAGTGCGGGACTGATCGCCTTCATTGTCCAGTTCCAGGACTCCGACGCCCGGGTTGACCAGGCCATCCTGGACAAGGGAAATTCACTGGTCAAGCTGGTAGAGACCAACAGCGGTGACAGCAGCGATTCCTACAGCAACAAGCTCCGCGACTCCGCCGAGGACATCGCACCGCGCAGCAACGAAGTCATGGCCGCAATCGTGGACGGGCGCATTGAGTGGATCAAAGAGGGGAACCCTGATGAGCCTCTCCTGGACCAAGCGCTGCAACCGGCCGTCACCCGGCTCCCTAAGCCCTCGGCCGCAGCCTTCGGCGAGTTCAGCGCCGGCGGCCGTCCGCTCAGGACCGTCGTCCTGCCGGTGAAGGATGCGACGGCTCAAAGCACAGGGACGTATCTGTTGTTGGGCCGGGACGCCTCCGACCAAAGAGACCACAATCTCGCCTCCGTCCAGACGTACTCCCTGGTAGCGGCCGGCACGCTGCTCGCCGCGGCCCTGATCGGCGGGCTGGTAGCCGGGCGCCTGCTGGATCCGCTCCGCCGCTTGCGCGAAGCCACCCGGGTGGTCAGCCATGAGGATCTCACCCAGCGGGTGGAAGTGCGCGACGGCGAGGACGACGTGACGCTGCTGACGAAGACCTTCAACACCATGCTGGAAAGACTCGATGAGGGCGCCCGGCAGCAGCAACAGTTCCTAGACGACGCCGGCCACGAGCTGCGAACCCCCCTCACGATTCTCCGGGGGCACCTGGAACTGGTGTCCGTCGACGACCCCGCCGATGTGATCGCCACGAGGGAGGTGCTGCTCGAAGAGCTGGACCGGATGCAGCGTCTCGTGGATGACCTGCTGGTGCTCGCCAATGCCGGCCACCGCGACTTCATAAGGAAAGCGCCCATCCGGATCCCCGAATTCCTCCAACAGGTAATGGAGAAAATCCATGTCCTCGCGGACCGTCACTGGCAGATCGATGAAAGCGCCGACTACGTGGTGGAGGCCGACCCCCAGCGCCTCACCCAGGCTCTCGTCCAGCTGGCCGCCAACGCCGTCAAGTACACCGGGGGCTCCTCCACGATCGCTCTGGGCGGCAGGATCGAAGGTCCGACGGCGCCGGACGGCACCCCGCTGGCCGGTTCAGACACGCTCGTGCTGTGGGTGCGCGACACGGGTGCCGGCATCGAGGTGAAGGACCAGCAGCGGATCTTTGAGCGTTTCGGCCGGGTCCGCCCGGGCCGAGGCGAGGAAGGATCCGGCCTCGGACTTGCCATCGTCGCAGCTATCGCCGAAGCCCACGGTGGCACGGCCAGCGTGGAATCAGCCTATGGCCAGGGATCACGCTTCATGATCCGGGTACCGCTGCAGACCGTGGGCCTCAAGCTCTGAACCGACGGCAGCCCGAGCGCTGTACATGAGAAGTCCTTAATCTTCCCCTCATCCCTTCCTCACGCTTGCGGGGCAGGCTGGTTCTTGACATCAACCACCGCTGGGAGGGAATACCCCCTGAGTTGCGGGCCGTGTGTTTGGAGGACCGAAATGGATCCGATGCGAATAGTGCTTTACTCACATGATTCAGTCGGTCTGGGGCATGTGCGCCGGAATTTGGCGCTGGCGCATGCGCTGAACAATCAACTTCCGGGGCTGACCGGACGTCCCGTCACCGGCATCCTCATCACCGGCACCGCGCATGCGCCCGCGTTCCAGGCGCCGGACGGCTGGGACTGGGTACTGCTGCCCGGTGTGGGGAAAAGCCCGGAAGGCTATCTGCCGCGAAACCTCGCGATGCCCATGCACGAACTCGTGTCGATGCGGGCACTGCTGCTCAAAGCCGTCTTGGCCGGGTTCCGCCCGCACCTGGTGATAGTGGACCGCCACGCGACCGGGGTGCACCGCGAACTTGAATCCGCTCTGCGGCATGCCCGCTCGGGCGCCCCGGTGCGGGTGGTGCTGGGGCTCCGGGAAGTCCTGGACTCCCCCGACGTAGCCTTCAGTGAATGGGCCCGTTTTGGCGGACCGCGGCTGGTCAAGGCCTTATTCGATGAGATCTGGATCTACGGCGATCCCGCCGTCCACGATCCCGTGGCGGCCGGCGAAATTCCATTCTCCCTTCGGACGCTTATCCGCTACACCGGTTATCTTGCCGAGGGACGGCCCCCCGGCTCCGGAACCAGTTGCATGCCCGGCTCCTATTGCCTAACGACAGTCGGCGGCGGCTCAGACGGCCATGCCTTGGCAAGAGTGGCGGTCGCCGCCCACGTGCCGGAGGGCCTGGGACACCTGATCGTGGCGGGGCCCGAGATGCCCGGCGAGCAGCTCAACGAATTGCGGCAGCTGGCCGGGCCCGGCGTCAAGGTTGTCGCCACGGTGGATGACCTTATTTATCATCTCCGCAACGCGGCGGCCGTCGTTTCGATGGGCGGCTACAACACGGTGTGCGAGATTATGAGCACGAACGTGCCCGCCCTGATCGTGCCCCGCACCCAGGCTCGGGCTGAGCAGCGCATCCGGGCCACGTCGCTAGCCAACGCCGGCTATTTGGAACAGCAGGACATCGGGACGCTGACCCCCGACATCTTCGGCGGCTGGCTCGCGGCGCGGGTCGGCACCACGGTGGATCGCCGTCGCGCGGTCCTCGACGGGCTGATCCGTGTTCCCCAACTGGCGGCCCAGTTGCTCCAGCCGCTGTTCCGTCCGAATGCCAGCGATCCGGCACTCAGTCCGAAAGAAGGCGCCGCCCGTGTCGCCGTCTGAGCCGGGGACTGCCTACGTCCTCAAGATGTACCCGCGGTTCTCCGAGACCTTCATCGTGTCCGAGATCCTGGCCCGGGAAGCGGCAGGGGACAGGATCGAGATCTTCTCCCTGCTGCCGCCCAACGACCCCCGGTTCCACTCCGAACTCGCAAGGGTCCAGGCGCCGGTGACCTACATTGACCGGCCGCTGAAGACGTCCGACCTCTGGGAGTGCTTTCATGCGGCCGGAGCGGCCGGGCTCACGGGCGCGCTGGGCAGGAATTTCGCCGAACTCTCCGCAGCCGCGCCGGACGACGCCGTCCGTGCCATCAACCTGGCCGTTGCCCTGCAGCACCGGAATATCCGGCACATGCACGTCCACTTCGCATCGGGAGCCACGAGTGTCGCCCGGCTGGCTTCGGCCATCACGGGTATCCCCTACTCTTTCACCGCTCACGCCGTCGACATCTTCCATGACTCGGTCAACAGCGAGGACCTCCGGATCAAGCTCGAACAAGCCCACCACGCCGTGACGATCAGTCACTTCAACCTGCGCTACCTGCGCAGGCGCTTCCCGGCCGCGACGGCCCGGCTCCATTTGGTGCGCAACGGCCTGGACCTGGACCGCTTCCCGTACCGGGATCCACGCCCGCTCGGCACCGCGGTGCGGATCGCCGCCGTCGGGCGCCTGGTGGAAAAGAAGGGATTCCAGCATCTGCTGCCCGCAGCCGCCGAACTCCTGGATGCGGGCTTCCGCCTGGACCTGCGCATCGCCGGAACCGGTGTGCTGGCCGAAGAGCTTGAGGCGACCATCGAACGCCTCGGCCTCGGCGACCACGTCCGGCTGATCGGAGCCCAGACCCAGGACCAGGTCCATGAGCTGCTCGATGCGTCCGACATCTTCATCGCGCCCTGTGTCGTCGCGGCGGACGGCAACGCGGACGGCATGCCCACGGTCCTCCTGGAAGCAATGGCCGCCGGAGTTCCCTGCATAAGCACGGCCGTCACCGGGATCCCGGAAGTGGTCCGTAATGGTTCAACCGGGATCCTGGCGCAGCCGGCAAACCCGCACTTCCTGGCCCGCGCAATCCAGAAGATGAGCTCCCCCGGCACCGACCGGGTCGCAATGACCCGCAACGCACGCGCACTGATCGAGCAGGACTTCGACGTCCGACGCCAAGCCGAACTCCTTCGATCCCTCGCCCTCGCGGAAAGGAGGGTCGCCTGATGCACGTGGCCTACATTTGCGCGGACCCCGGGGTGCCCGTCTTCGGCACCAAGGGCTCATCCGTGCATGTCCAGGAA
This sequence comes from Arthrobacter sp. PAMC25564, assembly GCF_004798705.1. Classification (NCBI taxonomy): domain Bacteria; kingdom Bacillati; phylum Actinomycetota; class Actinomycetes; order Micrococcales; family Micrococcaceae; genus Arthrobacter; species Arthrobacter sp. PAMC25564. The sequence continues at coordinate 2,999,726 of NZ_CP039290.1, forward strand.
ATCGTCCGGGCCTGGCGCGTGGCAGGTGCCAATGTCACGGTCTACTGCTCCCGGCTGGGAACCGACCGCCCCGACGACCTTGACGACCTCGACGTCGTCGAAGTCCAGCCGGACAGCGTCCCCGGGCCGGCCCGTGAGCAGGCACTTGAGGACGCCGCACTCGCCCTCGTTGACCAGGTCCTGCGCCAAGGCTGCGGTCTGGTGTACGAACGCTATTCGCTGTTCAGCCCGGCACTCTCGGTGCTGGCCCGCGTCCTGGACATCCCCTCGGTACTGGAAGTCAACGCCCCGCTGATCGAGGAACAACAGAAGTATCGCGAACTGCTGGACGTCAGGAAGGCCGAAACGGTCCTTCGGCGCAATGCCGGGACCGCCGACGTCGTGGCCTGTGTTTCGGAGCCGGTGGTCCGCTGGGTGCACGCCCGGGTACCCAGGGCCCGGACGCTCTTGGCGCCGAACGGCGTCAACACCGAACGCATCACGGCGCGCCGCCACGGCCGGAAAAACCCCGACCACCTCACCGTGGCCTTTGTCGGAACGTTGAAGCCCTGGCACGGGGTGCCGGACCTGCTGCAGGCCGTCGCGTTGGCGAATTCCACCGCCCCCGGTCCGAGCCGTCGGTGGGCGGTACGGATCATCGGCGACGGCCCGGGCCGGATGGAACTGGAACAGCTCGCCGGCTCGCTGCGGGTTGAGACGGAGTTCATCGGTGCCGTGCGGCCGGCGGACGTGCCGGCCCTGCTGCACGAGTGCGACGCCGCCGCGGCGCCCTATCCCGCGGAAGAAGAGGGACGGGACGACTATTTTTCGCCGCTGAAAGTCTACGAGTACATGGCCGCCGCGATGCCGATCATCGCGAGCTCCGTGGGCCAGATTCCCTCCATCTTGGAAGACCGACGCACGGGCATTTTGGTCCCACCCTCGGAGCCCGCGGCTCTCGCTGCGGCACTTACCCGCGTGGCTGGCGATCCTGCCCTGCGCGAAGATCTCGGCAGCCGGGCCCGCGAAGAGGCCGAAAAACGCTTCAGTTGGAACGGGGTCCTCTCCCGCATCACGGCGGCGCTCCCAGTCCCGCGGCAGGCGGCCTGGCCATGACCGCGCCCAGGCACGTACCCGCCCGAACCCCGAAGGGACTCTGGCGGGGGATGCGCCGCGGCCAGGCTGACAAACCAGTCTCCGGGCTCCGCCGGACCCTGAGGTGCGTCGGCCCGCATCTGCGCGAGCACCGGTTGCGGATGGTCATCGGATTCGCGGCTCTTGCCGCCGACGTCCTGTTCCGCCTGCTGGAGCCATGGCCCGTGAAACTGGTGATCGATGCCGTGACACGCTCCCTTGGCGCGACCCTGCGAAGGCCGGGACCCGCACTGGAAGCCAGTCTGCAGACGCTGCTGCTCTGCGGCGCCGCGATCGTGGTCATCAGCATCCTGCGCGCCATCGCCAACTACTGGTCCGCTATCTCCTTCGCCCTCGTCGGTTCCCGGGTCGCGGCCGACCTCCGTGCCCGCACGTTCCGCCACGTCCAGGGCCTGTCCATGCGGCACCACACGCGGGCGTCCTCCGGAGACACCGTCCAGCGGCTCGTCAGTGACGTCTCACGCCTGCAGGACGTCGCCGTTACCGCCGGTCTTCCGATGCTGGGCAACGCTGTCACGCTCGTGGCCATGACCGTCATCATGCTGTGGCTTGATCCGATGCTGGCGCTCGTTGTCTTCCTGGCGGCCGGCATTTTCGCCCTCCTGTCGCGTCGGAGTTCGGGCTCGATTACGAAGGCAGCGGGTAAATCCCGCAAGGGTGAGGGAGCCTTGGCGACCACGGCCGCCCAGACCCTCGGGGCCATGCGCGAAGTGCAGGCCTACGGGCTCGAGGACACCATCAGCTCCAGCTTCCGGAAGAGCAACGCAGCCACGCTCGGGACCGGCGTCGCCGCACTCCGGCTGGCCGCCGGCCTTGAACGGCGCACCGATGTGCTGATCGGCTTCGCCACGGCCATCGTCCTGGCGGGTGGAGGCTGGCGCGTACTGGATCACTCGATTACCCCCGGGGACCTGGTCGTTTTCCTCACCTACCTGAAAACCGGCATGAAGCCGCTGAAGGATCTGGCCAAGCAAACGAGCCGGATCGCGCAGGCCACGGCTTCCGGCGAACGCGTGGCCGACCTACTCGAGGCCGAAACGGATCTGCCCGAGCTTCCTAACGCCCGCCCCCTGGAAAGCCGCCACCCGGACGTCGTGTTCGAAGACGTCTCCGCTGGCCACGGCGAGGGCACCACGGTGTTGCACGCGATCAACCTGACGATTCCGGCCGGGGAACGCCTGGCCATCATCGGCCCCTCCGGTGCCGGAAAATCAACCTTGGCCAGCCTGATCCTGCGCATGATCGACCCCGCCACCGGCACGGTCCGGGTGGGAGGCGAGGACCTGAAGGACCTCCAGATCGCGTCGGTGCGCTCCCACGTCTCCATCCTGCTCCAGGACTCCGTCCTTTTCGGAAACACCGTGCGGGAGAACATCAGGTTCGGTCGCCTGGATGCCTCCGATGAAGAGATCGAACACGCCGCGGCACTGGCCCAGGCGGACGACTTTATCCGTGCCCTTCCGGATGGCTACGACACGGTTTTGGGCGAAGCGGCCAAAGATCTCTCGGGCGGGCAGCGGCAGCGGATCGCGATCGCCCGTGCCATCCTCCGGCAGGCGCCGATCGTCATCCTGGACGAGGCGACCGCGGGATTGGACCCGGCGTCCCGGGAATCGATCCTGGATGCCCTGGAGATCCTGACCCGGGGGCGGACCTCGATCACGATCACCCACGATGCTTTCGCCGCCCGCCTCTGCGACCGGGTCATCTGGCTCGAGGACGGTCGCATCCTCGAAGAGGGCCGTCCGCTGGAGCTGCTGCAGGACCCCGACAGCCGGTTCAGCAGGTGGTTGGGAGATCCGCCCACCATCCGCGCAGCAGAGGACGAAGCGGTGGAGGAGGACGAACAGCGAGTAGTGCTCCGCGATGTTGAGGTGCCCACTTGAATGCCGTGAGCATGCCTTTGCGCGAGGCCGACTTCTCGCTCGCCTGCCGGGACGACCGGCTGCCCTGCCTTGCCGTGGTACTCGACGACGACCTGCTCTCCGAAGTCCTGGGGGAACCGGTCCGCATTAACCGGGTCCGGTACAAGCCGGGCACATCTGCCCTCGTTGCCTTCCGCCGCACCCTTGACGGCAAGGAAGAGTATGGCTGGGCCCTCACGACGCGTGGCAACGTCAAGCTGGACGGACGTGCCCAGAAGTCGGAGCGGCGTGGCGGGGGACTACGCCTCCTGCCTGCTGCCCCGGCCCACACCGATGCCGTGATCGCCGTCGGTGGAATCGAGGATGACTGGGCACTGTGTAACAACCTCCGCTGGCTCGCCGACGTGGGATTGGAACAGCTCGGCGCCGTGCCGCGCCCCGGGCCCGGACTCCTTAGCAGCGGCGCCACGGTGCTGCGCTACAAGCCCGAGCGGCGCGTGGTCCTGCTGGAGCAACATCAGGATGCGCCGCTCGTGATCAAGACCGCGGCCCATCCGGCTGAGAACGCGGACCGTCTCCACCAGCGTTTGCGGCGCCATGGAGTTCCCGTACTTCCCATGCTCGGCGGTGCTGATTGCCGGGACCACGGCACCAGCGCGAGCCCCCTGTGGGGCGACCGGGATCTAGCGGCCAGCGACGACCCTGAGAGTGTACGCCGGGCAGGCGAAGCCCTCGCCCGGCTTCATAGCATTCCGGCGGCGGAAGACGGCGGCCTCGCCGCTGGGTCCGGGACCCTCGTGGAGCGCCAACTGGCGGTGACCTGCGCCATGGTTACGGCGCTCGTCCCCGCGCTGGAACTGCGTGCCGCCAGAGTGGCGGCCCGGATCCGCCACAGTCTCGAAGGCGCCGACGACGGCGGGCCCGCCGTCGTCGTCCATGGGGACTTCTCCGCTGATCAGGTGCTGGTCAGCGGGTCCGAGGTCCGGCTCATCGACTTCGACCGTGCCCGCACGGGAATTCCGGAGGCCGATCTCGGCTCATTCGCCGCCGTTGAGGAAATGGGCTGCTGGCGAGGGAACACCACGAGCCTGTCGCGCTTGGCACCCCTGCTGGAGGGTTACGTCCTTGCAGGTGGCCGGTTTGTGCCCGGAGAGACGGATGCCTGGGCAGCGCTCCGGCTGTTCGCCGGCAGCGTGGACCCGTTCCGGGACCGGTGCCCTGAATGGGCGGCCGACATGTCCAGGCACATCGACAGAGCCTGGGAGCTGGTCCCATGAGCTGGCTTCCGCCGCTCCCGAAGTGCGCGGTGGACGATTCCGGGCGAACTTGGCAGGTCCGCCGGGCATGGCCCGACAGGACCCCGGGGGACTACAAACTGGAGGTCACGGCAACCGGAGAGACCGGCGTTAGGGCAGCCCACCTCCGGTCCGGGCACTTTGAGGTGGTGCCACGAGACGACCCCGGACTGCCGTCCCTCATAGCCGAAGCGCGGCATGGGGAAATCATTGCCCACCGGCCCCACACACGCGCTGTGGTACGCGCAGAGGGGTGCTACATCAAGATCTTCCGCGCCGGCGAGGCTACCGTGCCCGCCGAACGTTGCGCACAAACCGAGCTCTTGTTGGGCGCCGGCCCCTTCAGAGCGCCCAGGGTCATGCGGAGCTCCGCGGATGTCATCGTTTTCAGTTCCATCTTCGGACGGACCCTGGGCGAGCTGGGGAAGGACCTCGTGACCGTCAGCGATGCAGCTTTTGCCCTGCTGTGGGAGAACTGGTCGCTGGCCTGGACCACCCAGGTAGGCGCCCATTACGACACCGCCCGGCTCAGTGCCTTGGCCGCCCTGCCGGTCCACTCGCCGGACGTCGAAGTAGCGGATCTGTCGCGGTGGGTGAACCGGTGGTTGCGCCACTATGGGGATCTCCCCGAAGCGTCGTCGCAACGCGATGCCTTATGCGCCAGGGCGGAAGACGTGGCACGGGACCTGCTCCGGTCGGCACCGGATCCGCTGGTGTGGGCCCACGGTGACCTCCACGACAAGCAACTCATCGCCATCGACGGCGCGTCCGCCCTCGGACTGCTCGATTTCGACGACACTGCCCGGGCCGAGGCCGCCCTCGATCTGGCCAATCTGGATGTCCACCTGGAGTTTCTGGTACGCCAACAACGCCTTGCGCCGGCACGCTATCTCACGGCCCACCGGCAGGTAATAGCCGCCGCTGACCGGCTGCAGGTCAGTCCGGACAGGTTCCGTGCGTATTCCGATGCCGCCTGGCTGCGTCTGGCCTGTTCTCCGCTGCCGGGCCGCTTGTCCCTGGCCCTCGCCGCGCTCGACGAACGCGCCTCGCATCCGCCGGTCCGCCGCGCCCAGGAGCTGATGACATGAGCTGGCACCCGCCCGTCCCGCTCTCCATCCCGGACGCGGACGGAGCGCAATGGCTGGTCCGGCGGGCGTGGCCCGAGCCCACGGCAGGGGACTACATCATGGAGCTTGCGGCGCCCGGACGGGCGGGCGTCCGGGCCGCGCATTTCCGGGCCGGAGCGCTGGAGCTGCTGCCTCAGGGCGGCGACCGGCGCCTGCCCGCCCTGGCCCCAGTGGAACCGCTGGGCGAGGTGGTGGTGCACCGGGCCCACAAGCGGGCCGTGGTGAGGGCCGGCGACCGCTATTTCAAGATCTTCCGGCCCCGGCAGTCCGACGAAGCCGCGGACCGGCACATCCGGACGACCGCGTTTCTGGCTGCCGGGGACTTCCTTAGCCCTGAAGTCGTTTCCTACACCCAGGGCTGCCTCCTGATCACCGCCCTCCCCGGCCGCTCGCTGTTCGAGCTGGGAAACGACCCCGCGGTCAGCGACGCCGGGTTCGAAGGAATCTGGCAAAAATGGTCCCACGCTTGGGTCCGTCAGCAGTCCCTGGCCGGCGCTGCCGGGTACCGTTCGTCACTGGCGGCGCTGGCACCCCGCACGGCCGCCGTCGAACTCGAAAATCTGCAACGCATGGTGGACCGGTGGTTGCTGCATGCCCAGGACGTACCGGGCGCCCGGACCCAGCGGGACGGGGTGGCTGCGGCCGCAGGGCGGATCGCGGAGCAGCTGCTCCGGACCAGCCCTGATCCGCTGGTCTGGTCCCACGGGGACCTTCATGACAAGCAGGTTTTCGCCACCGCGCCCGATGCTCCCCTGGGGCTGCTGGACTTCGACGAGGCCGGGCTGGCGGAAGCCGCCGCCGACCTCGCAAACCTCGCCGTCCACCTGCGCCTGCGCCTGCGCCAAGGGCGCCTGACACCCGAGCGATACCGGAGCGCCCGCCACCAGGTCATCGCCGCCGCCGAGGAACTGCGGGTCACCCCGGCCCGCTTCGACGCCTACGCCGCTGCGGCCCGCCTCCGGCTCGGCTGCCTCTATTCCTTCCGGCCCCAGTGGGCCGCCCTGGCAGAGGATCTCCTCCATCAAGCAGCAGGCGGTCAAGCGCCGTCATTCGCCGCCGGCGGACCAGCCGCCGGCGCTGCACGAGGTTGACAGGCTGACCGCCTCCGGCGTCACCACCCCCGTCGATGGATGGCTTGAGCTCCGCGGCGCCGTGCCTCTGCAAAAACCTGCTCGATCGTCACGGCGCCTTTTGGCCATCCGCGCCCGGCCCGCCAGAAATCTCTTCGGTCCCGCTCTGCCGCTCAGGGTGGCCGCGTTGTAGAATGACGTCAATACTCTCCGACGCCGCGAGAGCCAATGACAGGTAGCAGAGCGGGGAATATGCGGCTAGCACCGGTGATGGGCAGGAAGAGAAGATCCCTGGTCCTCGCTTGTGGGTCCCTCGCTTTGGGGCTGTTCACGGCGGGATGCACAACACCACCGCCGGCGGTTGCTCCGGTTCCGTCCCGTTCGGCTCCGGCTCCCGTTACAAGTCCCTCTGAGCCGGCCGCGGGTTCGTCATCGGGCGGTCCCGCTGCCGGTGTCCGGACTCCGCGCGGGCTGGATCACATCGTCATCATAGTGGAGGAAAACAAGCCTTCACAGCTCATCATCGACAATAGCGATGCGCCGTACATCAACACACTGGCCGCCGATAACGCGCTGGCCGTCAACTATCAGGCAGTGACGCACCCGAGCCTGCCCAATTACCTGGCTCTGACCAGCGGCACCAACGCCGGCATCACCGATGACTGCAGCCCCGGTGGCAATTGCACGGCAAATGTGCCGAATATCGTAGAGCGGATCGGCGAATCAGGCCGAAGCTGGAAAATGTACGCCGAGGACATGCCCGCCCCCTGTACGGCGAAAAATTCAGGCAAGTACGCGGTAAAGCACAATCCGTTCATGTACTACCCCGGTGTCACCGGCGATAAAGCCTCGTGCGCGGCACATGTCGTTGCCTTGACACAACTGGGCGAGGACCTGAAGGGTGCGTCTAGCCTCCCAGATTATGCGTTCATCAGCCCTAATATGTGCAACGACATGCACGACTGCCCAGTGACTACTGGGGACGAGTGGCTGTCGCGACAGGTTTCCGCAATTCTGGCATCGCCGGCCTTCACAACCCAGAACTCCCTGCTGGTGGTCACCTGGGACGAAGGTGACGACAGCAGCAACAAAGTGCCAACGATTTTCGCCGGGCCCGCAGCGAAAAAGGGGTTCAGATCCGATGCAGCATTCAGCCACTATTCTGTGCTGCACACGGTAGAAAGCCAGTGGGGCCTCGCGCCGCTGACGGACAACGACAAGAAGGCGCCCGTCATGAGCGACATGCTTAAATGACGGGCGAGCCGCCAGGACTATACCCTCACCATGGATTCAACGTAGCTGGGGCGGCGGTCAACTCCCCCACATCAAACATCCTGCAACGGTCAGCGGCAACGTTGAAATCCGCCACTAGCCAGTACCTGCACCCGTCTTGGTGGCCCCAATGTAGTACTGATTCTGCCCATCCGGCTTCCAAGCCTTGTTAATGCGGCAGTTGGCGGTTTGGAGAGCGGATCCACGTCCGCGCCACAGTCAGCGCGGTAGCTTCGCCAAAGCGCGTTCCGGTCATGACCAGGAAATTGGTGAAGGCCTTGTACCGCTCCCCCATGCCCTCCACAATCAAGCTGCACGCCGCGGCAGGGATTGCGCGATATGTATCCGAGCATCTCTGCAGTATTCATGCCGGCCGAAATCAGGCCGTGGACGTTGTGGATGGTCTTCGGCGCTTTACCCTTGGCCATCATGGACCTGACCCGATGCGCGATCACGCGGTAGTCGAGCTTGTTCACGGGGACGTGACCGATGACGGAACGGATATGCAGCTCGAGCATGGTCTGGCAGGTCCTGGTGGTTCCGCTTGACGGTCGGTTTGTACACACTCGACCGTCCAACAGGAGGTTGACCTGCGGCCCCGAATAAGCACAGCACTAGCGAGCATGACCGACGGTCCGGCCGTCCACGAAGTGAGCACGCACCGCCAATGACGCAGCGGAGCCCGCCACCGCGGCCAGCGCCCATAACTCACATTGCGAACTCGGCCCCCTTAAGCCGCCGACATGATCGGCATCACTCCACGAGCCCTCGCTAAGTCAAGGAGTCAACAAGACCGCGGCGTTCCCATCCGCTCCGGATCAGTTTCCACTGGCAAGCAGAGGGTGGACGGTAGTCTTCCCCCGGCCACCCTGAGTCATGACCGACCACCAAAAGACCTGGCACGAGGGGCACAAAGCCACCCTCACAAGAGGCCAGCGCGCCGCCGACATCATGCGAAACGGAATGGGAAGCTGGCCATTCGTGGGCGGCTTCGTCGCTTTCATGCTCATCTGGGCCGCCATAAACACCTGGGCCCTGGCCACCAATTCCTGGGATCCTTACCCCTACATCCTTCTAAACCTCCTGCTCTCGATGCTGGCCGGACTCCAAGGCGCCATCCTGCTGATCGCCGCCAAGAGGCAGGATGCCATCGCCGCCGCCATGGCCCAACACGACTACGACACCAACGTAAAGGCGAAGGAAGAGATTGAGCTGCTTATGGCAATCAACAGCCAGCAGCTGGAGATTCTGCACGAGCTGAAAGAACTGGCGACCATTGAACGCCATGGCGTCATCGATCCTGCAGGCGTCTGACCTGCACCCGTTGTCCTGATGAGTCCAAGGCGGAAACGGTGCTGGTCCTCCTAGGAACCAGGCTCCTTGTCCGGGGCCAGACCCCAGCTCTAAGCAGAAGCACCTGCCCGCTGTGGATGAATACCGTTCCGGGCCATCTTCTGGGCCAGGGGATCCTGTGCACCCCCGGCCAGCTCGAGAAACTCTGGAAAGGCTTCGGATCTTCGGGCGCGTTCGCAGGAAGGTGCTGAGGCGGTGCAGTGAGCGCTGCCAGCCACCTTTAGGGTCGAATCATGATCCAGACTATCGCAGGGCCGGCCTTGTCTTCCTATCACTGGCTTGGCATCCCGATCGCCGTCGCCGGAGCGATCCTGCTGGCCCTCGGCACCCTCTTCCAACACAAAGCCGTAGACGAGCAGAGACCCGCACCAGGGCGCGCCGCCGGGAGCATGGGCGGGGGCCGGTTACAGGCCCTCCTGGGCAAACCAGCCTGGCTCGTCGGCACAGCCATGCTGGGAGCGGCAATACTACTGCAGCTCACAAGTCTGAGATTCTCACCCCTGATCGTCGTACAGCCCATCGGCGCGGTCGCCCTTGTGGTCACGACCCTGGCCACCGCCAGAATGACCCGACGGTCCCCGGGCCGCCGCGCGCTCACATCCGTGGCCCTGTGCATTGCCGGTGTAGGGGTGTTCGTTGCAGTCGCTGCAGTTTCCGCGCGGGACGTTGAAATCAATGACCGGCACCTCATCACTATTCTGATACTGCTCGGCGCCGTCCTCGCTGCGCTCGGCACGGGTTTCGGTCTCTGGCGCCACCGCTGGGGCGCCGTCGTGTTCACCGCCGGAGCCGGGATCCTCTTCGGGTTCGTCGCGGCCCTGGCCAAAACCGTGATTGCCCGACTCTTCCAAGGGGACTTCGAATGGCTATCCCTGACCTGTCTTGCAGGGCTAATCATCGCCGCCCTGTTCGGGACATTCCTGGTCCAAAACGCCCACACCCGAGGGACATCCGAACTCGTCGTCGCGGGCCTGACAGTAATCGATCCGCTTGTCGCCGTCACCCTAGGCATCGCCGTCCTCGGTGAGGCCGACACAGCCCCGGCAGAAGCATTCATCGCCTTCCTACTTGCCGGCGCAACAGCCGTCGCCGGAGTCCTCCTGCTGGCCACGGTCAAAAAGTCACCGGCCAGCGTTACGGCCGAATAGCCGAGGCGCTGCATCCGTATCCCCGCCGGCTCTACCCCGGCCGTCCAGCCGGGCACTTCTGCCTACACGTCATGCCTTGGTCCGGGCTTCTACCGAAGGCTTCGGTGCGACCAGCAGCCATCTGGCCCCGCCGCTCCCCCGAAAACCTCCGCAATCGAGCCCAGTCCGGCACCAATACCACCCGATCCGATGCCCAGGGTGTGTGGCTGCAACCTCGAACACTCACTGCAGGCTTGGGATCCTCGACAGATCAGGGCCGACCTCTGCTAATTCAAACTCGGCCGCTTGACCGTCGCATCGTTGTTTCCGGCGCGTTCTTCCGGGGCTCTGGTGCCGTCATCTTCGTAGTGCGTGGCTCCGGCGAGGTCGCGGCCGGCAACGTAGCCGAAGGTCAGCGCCGGCCCAAGGTTGATGCCCCCGGCGGGGTAGTGCCCGCCCATGACGGAGGCCTGATCGTTGCCTGCAACGTACAAACCGCTGATGGGCTGGCCATCGTTGTTCAGGACCCGTGCCCGTGAATCGGCCGCGAGTCCGGCGAAGGTGCCGAAGGATCCCGGGACAATCCTGACGGCGTAGAACGGCCCCTTTTCCAGGGGACGCAGTGAGGGGTTCGGGGTGTTCTCGGGGTCCCCGCCGTAACGGTTGAATTCGCTGGCGCCGCGGTCGAAGTCGGGATCAATACCCTTGCGCGCGTTGCCGTTGAATTCAGCGACAGTCGCGGCGAGCCCTTTCGGATCAATCCCGCAGGCAGCCGCCAATTCCTCAAGGGTCTTGCCCTTCTTGAGGTATCCCGAGCGCAGGTAGGGGAAGAGCGGCACCGGCAGCGGCTTGGCCATCCCCAAGGGGAACTTACGGACGAACGCCGCGTCGGCGATCTGCCAGGCCTCCACCGCTTCCCCTTCTGGAGTGGCGTTTAGGAGGCCTTCGACGTAGTCGTAGTAACCGTTGGCCTCGTTGACGAACCGCCTGCCGTCCCGCCGCACTCCGATGCTGCCGGGCTTGGCCCGGTCCATGATGTGCGGGAAGGTTCCGGTACGTCCGTTGCGGTACGGCACCAGCGAGACCGGGCACCAGGCGGCCGGGGACTCCACGTCCGTCTCGAAGCGGGCGCCCACTTCCTGCGCCATGGTGATGCCGTCGCCCGTGGTTTCCTTCGGCGCAAGTGTCCAGTGCTCACGGCCCGTGGGCGTCTTGGGGAACAGCACCTTTCGGCGGGAGACATCGTTGGGGAAGCCGCCGGCGGCCAGGACGACGCCGCGGGAAGCGTTGATCTGCAGCTCGCCTTCCGGGGAACTTACGACGGCGCCCGTCACCTTCCCGGACCCGTCGGTCAGCAGGTGCTTGGCCGGGGTGGAGACGCGGATCTCCACGCCCAGGTCATCGGCGGACTTCAGCAGCCGGCCCGTGAGTGCGGTCCCGTTGACCAGCTGCATGTTGCGCCTGTGAGTAACCAAGTCCAGGATGTGGAAGCCCACCCGCCAGCCTGCGTGGAAGATGCCTTTGATGTTGCCTTGGGAGGCGGAGAGGAATTTGGTCAGGTCCGGGCCTGCCATGATGCCCATGCCGAGGAAAGAGGTCTCGTACAGCTGGTGGCGCATCTTGGCGCGGAGCTCAGGCTTGATTTTGCGTGCGTTGAACGGTTTGGGCCCCACGGATCGGTTCCCGGTGCCGGCGCCGGGCGTGCTGCCGTAGATGTCCTTGATCTTGGTTCCCGGTACAAACTGGAGGCTGGTTTTGTCCTGGAAGAAGCCCACCATATGAGGGACCGCCTCGAGGAATGCCTCCACCCTGTCTTCCTGGTAGTTCTTGCCGAGCCGGTGGCGAAGGTAGGTGCGGAACTGTTCGCGGTCCTCGTTGACGCCGGCGGCCCGGGCCAGCGGGTTGCCCGGGGTCCAGGCCCAGCCGCCGGACCAGGACGTGGCGCCGCCGCAGACATCGGCCTTTTCAACAACCACTACCTTCAGTCCGTGATAGGCGGCGGTCACGGCGGCAGACAGACCGCCCGCGCCGGAGCCGACTACCAGGACATCGCAGTCCAGACTCGGCCGTCCAACAGAGGATTTCAGAGGTGCAGTCATGTTCAGTGCTTTCTCAGTGGAAGTAGGTGTCGGAGTCCAGGCGCGGCGGCGCACCGGTTTCGAGTGCATCAATCGCGGCCATGTGCTGCTGGGTCAGGGCGAAACTGAAGACGTCCAGGTTCTCCCGTTGGCGTTGGCTGTCCGCGGACTTCGGCACCGCCACGCGGCCGTGCTGCACATGCCATCGCAGGACGATCTGGGCCGGTGTCCTGCCAAGCTCCCTGGCAGGGTCGCGCACAGCCGTCTGCTCCAGGAAACTCCCGTTGCGGCCCAAAGGGCTGTAGGCGGCAGTGACTATTCCGTGCTCGCGGTGGTACGCCAGTTGGGCCGGTTGGCCGTGCTCGGGATCAACCTGTACCTGGTTCAGCGGGACCGCCAGGCCGGCCTCCTGAACGGCCTGCAGGTGCGCCGGTTTGAAGTTTGAGACACCCCAAGCCCTGATGGAGCCGTTCTCCACGAGGTCCTGCAGCCCTTCGCAGGCTTCAACGAATCGCCCCTGGGCGGGGTTGGGCCAGTCAACCAGGAACAGGTCCAGATAGTCGGTTCCGAGCCGCCGCACCGCCTGGCCGAAGGCCTCGCGCACTCCGTTCCGGCTGTGCCACCGGGTGTTGAACTTGGTGGTGAGGAACAGGTCACCGCGGTCGACGCCGCTGCGGCGGACGCCCTCCCCCACGGCGGCCTCGTTGGCGTAGTTCTCGGCCGTGTCGATGTGCCGGTAGCCGATGCCGATGGCTTGGGACACTGCCGCGGCGGCGTTCTCACCCGTCAGGGGCCAGGTGCCCAGGCCGATAAGCGGCATACGCACGTCCGGCGCGAGTTCCGCCGTCGCTAACTCTGCAGTGGTGCCGCTCATTTCGCACCTGCCCTGTCAAGAGTGCCGGTCAGCTGCGCGCTGCCTGCCTGGGCCAGCACGGCGTCAACTCCTGATTTGAGCAGACGCGCCCACCCCAGCTTGCCGAGTTCCGCCACGCGCCGGTCCGAAGGGGCCTCCACACTGACCGGAAGGCTGGCCGGAAGTGCGGCAACCGCCGCCACGAGGCCGAACTCGCCCTCGCCGGGAACGCCCCGCTCGGATCGGGATTCAAGGACCAGCCCGTCCCGGCTGGCGGGCCGTTCCGCCGGGCCGTCGCACAACTGCAGGAGCGGCACGAGGTCGGCGTTGGCGCGCAGCTCCTCCCACTGATCGGCCGCGCCCGGACCGTTGTAGCGGTTGAAGTGCAGGGTATCCACCACGATCCGGCAGCCTGCCTGGCGGGCGATGTCCGCGGCCTGGGCGATCGAGGCGACGGGCTGATAGGAGATCGCCTCCAGGGTGGGGGTGATCCCGAAACCGCGGCCGTCCTCGGTCATCCGGGCCAGCGTGCCGACCAGTCGGGCGCTGTCCGGATCCGCACCGGCCACGGTGAGGGAGCTTGCCCCCAAGGCCTGGCCCGCCTCCATCATGCGCAGCCATGCTTCGCGCTGGTCGCTGCCGTCCAGCAGCAGGAATTCGATATCCCGCACGGTCACGCCCGTGTCCTCCATCCTCGACCGCGTCTCGCGCAGCATCAGTGAGCCTGGCTGGAGGTTGTAAGGCCGCTCCGCCGGTGTCACGGGGCGGACCCGGACGCCAATGAAATCGAAACCCGCCCGGGCGGCGACTTCCACCAGGTCAGGCGGCATGGTGTTCAGCAGGGACAACTGGGCCAGGCCGACGGGCCTGTGCGCGTTTTCGGTCATGACTTTGCTCCGTTCAGGCTCAGTTCGTTGTTGGCGGTGGCCCCGGCCGTCAGGAGAGAGGCGATCCGCTGTGCTGCGTCATAGCGGAGAGTCTTTGGGGTGCGGCCGTTGCGGCCCAGTGTCAGGGGGCGGGCGGCGTAGCGTGTGTTCTGTTCCATTACTGTTCCTTAGCCCGCAACCTGTGCGAGGGATCGTGTGTTTTCAGGCAGCCGGTCGAAGCGAACCGGAAGACCTGTACGGGACGATTCGTAAACCGCCAGCAGTATCCGCAAGGCCTTCGTCGCGTCCTGGCCGGTGATGGCCGGTTCTCCGCCGCCGCGGATACGGCCAGAAACGGCGCTGGAAGAGGACACCGAGTTTCTCGCCGGCGTCATCGCAGGCCTTCACCAGGGCGCGGAACGCCTCGAGGTGGTTGCGGGAGATGGCACCGCAGCCCACGATTCCGATGCGGAAGGTGCGGGCGGTGACAGGTGATGGGGTGATCATCAACAGGTGCCATCTTTCTGGTGCTGGTAGGAAAGTGTGGTGCGGTCCGGCAGAGGCTGGTGCGGGGCTAGTAGGTGGCCCGGCCGCCGGACAGGTCGAAGACGGAGCCGGTGGTGTAGGACGCCGCCGGTGAAACGATGAATTCGATGAGGGCGGCCGCTTCGTCGGGCGTCCCGAACCTGCCCATCGGGATCTTGGCGGCCTGGGCCGCCTGCTGTTCTTTCGGCACTTCGGCGAAGAGCGGGGTCACCACATTGCCGGGGGCGAGGGCATTGACGGTGACGCCGGACAATGCGAACTCCTTGGCGAGTGACTTGACCAGGCCCAGGATCCCGGCCTTGCTGGCAGAGTAGGCGGGCATGTTGACGACGCCTTCCTTGCCCGCCGTCGAGGAGATATGGAGGAGCCGCCCATATCCTGCCTTGGCCATCCCAGGCAGGACGGCCTGCGAGACGATGAACGCCCCTGTCAGGTTGATCTTCATGATGCGTTCGAAGTCCGCCACCGTTGTGGCGGCAGCCGGGGCCACAGGGCCCAGGATGCCGGCGCAGTTCACCACCGCGTCGAGCCCTCCCATCTCCCGTTCAGCCTCGGAGACGGCCGCCGCAACCGATGCCGGGTCGGTGACGTCCATAGCGAGTGAGGTGCCTGGTCCGCCCGGCCAGGTGGCCGAGGGCAGGTCCGCACCCGTCACCGCGGCGCCGGACGCCCTGAGGCGTGCCGCCGTCGCACGTCCGATGCCGCTTGCCGCCCCGATGACCAGGCAGCGGGACTCGGCGATGGTGCTCGGTGCCTGGGAATCCATAGCTAGCTGACCGCCTGTCGGAACGTGGCCAGCATGCGCTCGGCGTCGGCGGGGATGCCGGTGAAGAGCTCGAAGGCGGCGGCTGCCTGCCCCACCACCATGCATCCGCCGTCGAGCACGGCGCAGCCCTTGCCGCGGGCTGCCTTGATCAGTTCGGTTTCAAGCGGCCGGTAGATCACGTCCGCTACCCACAACCCGGAGTGGATCAGATCGGGATCCACGGGCATACCGGGGTGGCCTGTCATACCGATGGGTGTTGAGTTCACCAGCCCGTCGGCTTCCCGGATGCTTCCGGCAACAGCATCCGTGCGGGTCACCGAGAGCTGGCTGTCCGGGAAGTGCGGGGCCAGCCGGGTGGCCAGGGCTTCGGCTCGGGCCGGTTCGATGTCCGCGATGACCAGGTGCCGGGTTCCGGTGCTGAGCAGACCGAAGGCCACCGCCGCGCCGGCTCCTCCGGCACCGATCTGCACCACCGAGTCGGTGGCGGCGGACGGGAGACCGGCCTTGAGGCCTTCGGTGAAGCCGGTGTGGTCCGTGTTGTGGCCTACAGCCTTGCCGTCCTGAAAGGTGATGGTGTTGACGGCACCAAGGATCCGGGCTTCGGGGGAAAGCTCGTCCAGGCTGTCCTGGACCAGTTGCTTGCTCGGGTGGGTGACGTTCAGGCCGTCGAAGCCGAGATCCGCTGCGTGCCGGACCAGCGCCGCGGAGCTTTCCGCAGGTTCTCCGATCTGGTCCAGATCGATGACGCGGTAGGTGTAGGCAAGGCCCAGCCTGTCGGCTTCGGCTTCGTGCAGGCCCGGAGTGAGCGATCCGCCGATACCGGAGCCGAGCAAACCCACCACGAACCGATGGCTGGTATTGGCTTCACGCGGCCGGAATGCCCGGGTTCCCGCCAGGGTTTGCTGGCTCATGCCCGTGCCTTGTCGGCAACTGCGTGGGAAGCGGCGTCGGCCGTGCTGGATTGTGGTGCTGCGGGTTCCGGGGTGACGGACGACGCCGCGTGGCGCCGCGGGTCAGATTTCTTCAGTCCCAGCAGGGCCGTCGGAGTCTTGAACGTCTCGGGTGCCAGCAGCGCTGCGACGGCGGAGATGGCGCAGGCCACGGCGGCGAACGTTGCGACCGGAACCCAGTTGGCTTTGTCGCCACCGATCAGCAGCTCGGAAATGACCGGAGCGAATCCTGCCAGCAGGAGTCCGAACATGAGGCTGATGGCCATGCCGGAGTAGCGGACCTTGACCGGGAACTGCTCCGGGAAGAATGCGGGGTAGATGGAGTTCGACCCGGTGTACGCAACGCCGATCAGAAGGATGCCGGTCACAAAGATCAGCGGAACATTCGCCGCCGACAAGGCCGAGAAGAACACGAAGATCATCGCTATCTGCAGCACCAGACCGGTGACGAAGACGGGTTTACGCCCGATCCGGTCCGAGAGGATGCCGGCCAGCGGGCCCATGGCCACTGCGGCGAGGTTGGCCACTGCGATTACGGTCAGCATCAGCCCCTTTTCAACGCCGACCACGGAGGTGGCGTAGGACAGCGCAAAGACATTGATGATGGTGTTGATGATGGTGAACAGCGACATGGCGGTGACACGGATGACGGTAACCCAGTGGTGCCGGAACAGGGTGACAATCGGAACCTTGACCACTTCGTCCTGCGCTTTGACGTCGGCGAAGACCGGCGGCTCCTCCAGGAGCCGACGGAGCACAAAGGCGATGACGGTCACCACTGCGCTGGCGAGGAACGGGATGCGCCAGCCCCAGGCCAGCAGCTGGTCCTCGGGCATGGACGCCACCGGAATGAACACCAGCGTGGAGAGCACGATGCCGAACATGATGCCGCTCATCGTCCAGCTCGTGTAGAAGGCGCGCTTCCTGTCCGGTGCGTGCTCGAGCGTGAGGGAGCTTGACCCCGGCGATTCGCCGCCGGCGGAGAGTCCCTGCAGGAGCCGGAGAGCCACGATGAGGATCGGCGCTGCCATTCCAATGTCGTTGTAGGTGGGCAGGCAGCCGATGAGGAACGTCGAGGAGCCCATCAGCAGGAGGGTGACCAGCAGGACCTTCTTGCGGCCGAATTTGTCGCCGAGGTGTCCGCAGATCACAGCCCCAAGCGGACGTGCGACATAAGCAACGCCGACGGTTGCGAATGACAAGAGCATCGCGGAAGGACCGGGGGCGAAGAACAGCTTGCCGAAGATCAGCGCTGCCGCCGAGCCGAAGATGAAAAAGTCGTAGTACTCGAGTGCGCTTCCCACGAACCCTGAAACGGCTGCGATCTTCGCATTGTTCTTGGGTCGTGCTGGCGCCGATGTCGACACTGACATTGTGTTCCCTTCAGGTAACAGGACCGTCTCGGGGCTCTTGGGGGTGGGCCAGCTGCGAAACGGTTTGCCACGTTATGCGGCTTCTCCCTCCAGTGTGGCTGCAATCACTTAGTGTGTCCACGACTAAAATGATCTATCACTATGCCGCAATTCGACTATATGAGGTGAGGTCAGTGGGGGATCTCAGGGAAGATCTCCTCGACGACGGCGAGCACGGCCGCGAGCACGGCGGAGTCATTTCCCTCGGACCACGCGATGGCGTGGTTCATGAAGTGGCGCGGCGGATCCAGGGCCACGTATGTTGCGCCGGAGGGGATGATCCCGGCGATCCCGCTACTCATGAGGGTGACTCCCACACCGGCGGCCACGAAGGTCAGCACCATGTAGGGGTCCGACAACTCCTGGACAATGCGCGGGCGGAAGCCTGCCGCCATGCAGGATGCGAGCATCACCTCGGTCATGGAGGACGAGCCGTCCAGCGGCGGCGAGATGAAGTCATCGCCCACCAGAGCCTGCAAGGGGATGGATTTTTCCTGCGCCAGCGGATGATCCAGCGGCAGCACCGCGCCGATTTCCTCGCTGGCGACCAGCCGCGTCAGCACCGAAGGGACAGGAGTT
Source organism: Arthrobacter sp. PAMC25564 (assembly GCF_004798705.1). Lineage (NCBI taxonomy): Bacteria > Bacillati > Actinomycetota > Actinomycetes > Micrococcales > Micrococcaceae > Arthrobacter > Arthrobacter sp. PAMC25564. Next base: position 3,018,019 of record NZ_CP039290.1, read on the forward strand.
TCGGGAAGGCCCACGAAGGCAAGGTCCAGGGTTCCGTTAGCCACGCTGGTCAATCCGTCCGCCGTGCGCACCCGGCTGGTGAGTTCCATTTTGATGTCGGGATGACGACGGCGCACCGCACGGGTCAGCGGCGGGAGGGTCAGGTGGTTCACGGCACCGGAGAACCCGATTCTGATGTTGCCCCGGACGCCCTCAACCTCCGCCCGTGCCGCCTCGCGGGCCAGGCGCATGTCCTGGAGTACGCGGTAAGCGCGCGGCAGCAGGGCATAACCCGCCGGCGTGAGCGCCACGCTTCTGGTGTTGCGCTCAAAGAGGCGCGTCCCCAGATCCGCCTCGAGCTTCTTGATCGTCTGGCTCAGCGGGGACTGCGACGTGTGCAGGCGCAGCGCAGCACGGCCGAAGTGCAGTTCTTCGGCCACCGCAACGAACGCCTCCAGCCAACGGATTTCAGTCATGTCTTCAGAATGTACCCTCAACCTGAACGTCGGGCGGACAGGGGGCTCTAGCTTTCAGGGATTACCCCCCGGACCAGCACAGGGAGCTTGCGCACATAGCACCGTCCTCGGACGGGGGCATCGGCGGTCCAACCACCAATGAGTCACTCGGGATTTACCTCTTCAGAAGCCAGCGGCTCCGAAACGATCTGCGGGTGCCAGGTTCCCCGTCCCGGTACGACCGCGGCACGTCGGTCCATCGCATCAGACCCAGACTATTCTTGTTTTGCACATAATCAGTAACCTACTTAGTCATAGACGCTACATTGTATGGCGCCCATAATGAGGAGGACATACAGCACGTGACGCACACAGATGTGCGCGAAGGAGAAACATGAAAACGCCCCTGTCGGACAATTGGGATCAGGAAGTGGACCTTGTGGTGCTCGGTACCGGAGCGGCGGGGCTTTCAGCGGCGTTGACTGCCGCGGCCCTGGGCTCGGAAGTCCTGGTCCTGGAAAAAACCGAACTCCTCGGGGGAACCACCGCGTACTCGGCCGGCACTTGCTGGGTGCCAAACAACCGATTCCAGCGTGAAGACGGAATCCTGGACGATTACGACCGCGCCGCACGCTATCTGGATGCTGTGGTGGGCGACAAGGCCCCGCGTGAAGGCTGGCTCGCCTATCTGGACGCCGCGCCCAAGATGCTGGACGCGATGCATGACCTCGGCGTCACCTTCCGTCGCTCCCCTGCCGTGGTCGACTACCACTCCGAACTGCCCGAGACTGGTAAGACCGGACGCGCATTGGAACCGGACCCCTTCGACGGGCGCCTGCTGGACAAGGCCGACTTCGCCCGTGTCCGTCCGCCGGTACCGGAATTCGCCCTTCTGGGCGGGACCCTGATGTTGCGCCGTGCGGACGTGTCCGCCTTACTCAAGCTCTACAACGGCTCACTGGCTGAGCGTGGCAAGGCCGTGGCTCTGGCTGCACAACTCGGCCTGCGGTGGGCACTTGACCGGCTCACCCGTCCGCGAGGCACACGTCTGGTGATGGGCAACGGGCTGGTGGCCCGCATGTTCCACGAATCGCGCAAGCGCGGGGTGGAATTCCTTTTCGGTGCGCAAACCACCGAACTACTTAAGGACGGGGACCGTGTTGTCGGTGCGGTGGTTGTGCAGAACGGCAGGCGCCTGCGCATCCATTCCCGCCAAGGCGTGGTGCTCGCCGCCGGCGGCTTCGCCCAAAACGCCGAAATGCGAAAGAAGCTGCTGCCGTCCCCCACGCCGCTCTACTCGCGGGCCGGGGAAGGGGCCACCGGAGACACGCTGTCCCTGGCCAGGGAGGCCGGTGCCACGCTGGCCAAGGATAACGGGGAAAACGCACTGTGGTTCCCCAGCTCCATCGGACGGCGAAGGGACGGTTCCCGCGTGGTCTTCCCGCACATCTGGGACCGTGCCCGTCCCGGCGTGATCGCCGTGGACTCTAACGGCTTGCGCTTCGTGGACGAATCCTGTTCCTACCACCGGTTCGTGCGGGCCATGTTCGCCTCCCCGGACGCCGCGGCGGTTCCGGCCTGGCTGGTCGTGGACTCGCGGACCTTGGCAAAGTATGGGCTGGGCATGATCACGATGCCCCACCTGCCGCGTGCGGCACTGCGGCGCTACATCAAGGACGGTTACCTCTACGAGGCTGAGACCCTCACCGGCTTGGCGGCGCAGATCGGCGTGGACGCCGCGGGCTTGGAGTCGACCGTGCAGCGCTACAACGGATTTGCCGCCACCGGCGTGGATGAGGACTTCCACAAGGGCGAGCTGCTCTTCGGCCGGGTGGCCGGGGACCCGGACCATGGGCCGAACCCGAACATCGGGCCGCTGCAGAAGGCGCCCTTTTATGCGATGGCCGTCGTGCCCACACCGCTGGCCACCGCCTACGGGGTGCTCACCGACGGAAACGGGCAGGCACTCGATGCCCAGGGCAAACCGGTGGCCGGACTTTATGCCGCTGGAAACGACGCCGCGTCGGTCATGGGCTCGGAATACCCCGGCGCAGGCGTGCAGGTCGCCTCCGGCATGACCTTCGGCTGGCAGGCCGCCCGCCACGCGGCCGCCACAGCCCAGGCCACCACCGCCCAGGCCCGCGGCTAGTCTGGAGGAATCTACTCACGGGTAGGCAGGAGCGCCGGCAGCCTCCCCGTGCTCTGATAGCAAGCGCTTGGTTTCCCTATCAGCCCCAGGAACGCCCGACGGCGGGACACTCCCGCCGTCGGGCGTTCCTGATGTGGCGGCGCTAAGGAGCAGCCTGAATTCCTTGTTGGATCGTTTGCTCCCGCAGGTTTCCTGTTCGATCCCCTTGCCATTTCGACAAACCACCGCCGCCCACGGGTAACCTTGAGCCATGGCCTCATCCACACCCACCCTAGCGACGCGCTGGGAACCCCTGCCCCTGCGAGTCGTGGCGGAGCTCCTGGGGCCGTCATCGGCGCGTTGGTGGCTTTCCGGAGGGGTGGCGCTCGACCACTGGCTCGGCACTAACACTCGCGGGCACGACAATATCGATGTCAGCACGACGATCGCCGACCTGCCTCAAGTGGTGCAGGCCCTGCCGGCGCCGTTTAGCGCGTGGGTTCCGTCAGGCGACGGCGTTCTCCCTTGGGCAGAGGCTGATATGGATGCCGATCTGCAGCCGATCCGTATCCATAATGACGCAACTGGCGCATGGGTATTGCAGGTCAACGTCGAGGACGGCACGGATAGCGTCTGGGTTTATCGACGAGATCCCCGACTGCAGCTGCCGTGGGATCGTGCAGTGATCGACGTCGACGGCATTCCGACCGGGGCGCCCGAGGTGCAGCTGGTCTGGAAGGCGCTCCGCCCCCGTCCGGAGGACGACGCCGACAAGGATGCGGTTCTAGCGGAGCTCCCTGACGAAGCCCGCGCCTGGTGGGAGCACGCGATTCTGACGATCCACCCACACTCGTCATGGTCAATCCATGTGCGTAGCCCGTTCGCTCCGGGTAAGGCCAGCTGGAACAGGACGAAACGCTAGCGCTCCGCTTTGGCCTGCCGGCGATGGGCAGCCTGTCCGATTTTGAAACGCCCGCAGACGCTTGTGACTACGACTTGTATTCGTCCGCCGCAACCGCATCAAGCACCAGCGAGCGGAACCAGCGCTGCGCCTGCGAGAGGCTGGCCTCGCGCCGCGTGTACAACTCCACTGGTGTGCTCTGCCCGGGCCAGGGCAGCTCGGCGATGCGAAGGCGGGGGAACCAGCCGCAGAACACCCCCGCTACATGCCGAGGCAGCAGGACGACCAGATCCGTCGCCTCGAGCACGGCGGGCACAGTGCCGTATTCCTCCATGGTCAGCACGACCTGGGACATCAAGTCGTGTTCGGTCAGCGCCTGCAAAGGATAGACGTGCCCGCCACGGGCGGAGACCCGCACAAAGCGCCTCCCCTCGAACATGTCAGGCCCGGTCGCGGGCAGTGGATGCGACCCGGACGACAGAGCCACGTATTCGACCGAACGCACGTGCGTCCTCCACAGCCGCGGTGTGGCGATCAGCGACACGGTCAATGCCAGATCGATGGTGCCGCGGATTAGCCCGCTCTCGACCTCGTCCGAATCGAGCCGTTCTACCTGTATTCGCGGATCGGCGCCGACCCGCCCGAGGGCGGTCATGATCGGTGGGAGGAACGTCTGCTCGCCGATCGAGGTGAGTCCGAGCACGAGTTCGCCGCTGAATCCGGTCGGTTCGAACACGTCCGATCCCATGACGGTCGCGTCTATTTGTGCCAGGGCGTTGTGTAGGGGCCCAAACAGTTGCGTCGCCTTCGCGGTCGGCACCATGTCGTTCCCCTCGCGACGGAACAGCTCGTCGCCGAACCGTTCCCTGAGCCGCTTCAGGGAATAGCTGATCGTGGGCTGTGTCACGTGCAGTTGCCTGGCGGCGCCCGTGACGCTGCGCAGCTCGTAGAGCGTGACGAATGTCCGGAGCTGGTTGAGGTCGGTGAACGTCATGTCATAGATCCTATCTATGACTCAGTCTTTGCATATCTATTGGACCACGGTGGCAAACACCCCTAGAGTCAGTTGGGGCAGCACTGAATCAACGAAGTGCAGCTGCTTTCGCACCGCTTACCCTCAGTGACAAGGACGACACGCGTGATTATCGACATCCACGGCCACTACACCACAGCTCCAACACAGCTTGGAGCCTGGCGTGATCTGCAGATCGCATTCACTGAAGGACGCGCGGACGCTCCTGACCCTGCGGCCCTGCGCATCAGCGATGACGACATCCGTGAGACCATCGAGGCCAATCAGCTCAAGCTTATGAACGAGCGCGGCAGCGACGTCACCGTATTCAGCCCTCGGGCCTCGTTCATGGCGCACCACATCGGAGACCTGGCTGTTAGCGAGACCTGGGCCCGGATCTGCAACGACCTGTGCGCCCGCGTCAGCGAGCTCTACCCCGAACGCTTCCTAATGGGGGCGATGCTCCCCCAGTCCCCCGGTACGGATCCCGCGACGAGCGTGGCCGAGCTTACTCGTGCCGTCGAGGAACTCGGCGCCGTCACCGTGAACCTCAACCCCGACCCGTCCGGCGGCAACTGGACGTCACCGCCGCTGACCGATCGCTCGTGGTACCCGATCTACGAGAAACTCGTCGAATACGAGATCCCGGCGATGGTGCACGTCAGCACCTCGTGCAACCCGGCCTTCCACACGACCGGAGCGCACTACCTGAACGCCGACACCACCGCGTTCATGCAATTGCTCCAGGGCGATCTGTTCCGCGACTTCCCCGAGTTGAAGCTCGTAATCCCTCACGGCGGCGGCGCCGTTCCCTACCACTGGGGGCGCTTCCGTGGGCTCGCAATGGCGCTGGGCAAGCCCGTAATCGAGGAGCACCTGCTGAACAACGTGTTCTTCGACACCTGCGTGTACCACCAGCCGGGCATCGACCTTCTCACCAAGGTCGTCCCGACCGAGAACATCCTCTTCGCGAGCGAGATGATCGGCGCCGTGCGCGACATCGACCCGCGCAGCGGACACTACTTCGACGACACCAAGCGTTACGTCGACGCCACCCCGAACCTGAACGACGCGCAGCGCGCGCAGGTGTTCGAAGCCAACGCCCGCCGTGTCTACCCAAGGCTTGACCGCGCCCTTACTGCACGCGGACTCTGAGAGGACCACCACATGCGACTGAACAACCTCGGCATCGTCCGCACCAACATCGAACGTCCGGATCCCGCGGACGTCAAACGGCTTTCGCAGTTCGGCGTCGCCACCATCCACGAGGCGATGGGGCGAGTCGGGCTCCTGCGCCCCTACATCAGGCCGGCCTACACCGGCGCTAAGCTCTGTGGTCCGGCCGTGACCGTGCTGCTACAGCCCGGTGACAACTGGATGTTCCACGTCGCCGCCGAGCAGGTACAGGAAGGCGATGTGATCGTCGCCGGCTGCACCACCGAAAGCGAGGACGGTTTCTTCGGTGAGCTGCTCGCCACCTCGCTGACCGCCCGCGGCTGCAAGGGCTTGGTGATCGACGGTGGTGTCCGCGACGTCGCCGATCTGGAGAAGATGGATTTCCCGGTGTTCTCCCGCGCTGTCAACGCCAAGGGCACGGTCAAGGCCACCCTCGGATCGGTGAACGTCCCCGTCGTGGTCGCGAACGCCGTGGTGAACCCTGGCGACGTCGTTGTGGCCGACGTCGACGGCGTCGTGGTTGTCCCGCGCGGGCTGGTCGGAGCGGTGGCAGACGCCAGCCAGAAGCGCGAGGATAACGAGGAAGCCAAACGCGTGAAGTTCCGTGAGGGCGTCCTGGGCCTGGATATCTACGGCATGCGGGAGCCGCTCGCCGCCGCCGGCCTCGAGTACGTGGAGAAGTGACCGTGGCGCACGGAGACACCACGGGAGGCTTCGAGAAGTCCGCAGGCTGGCTCGACTGGTACGACGGCCCCACCAAGCCCACGTTCCGACTGCCGGACGACGCGGTCGACGCGCACTGCCACGTGTTCGGACCCGGGGAGCGGTTCCCTTACGCCCCCGAGCGGAAGTACACCCCGTGCGATGCCTCGGCGGAGCAGCTCTTCGCGCTGCGCGACCAACTCGGCTTCGACCGCAACGTGATCGTCCAGGCAACCTGCCACGGCGCCGACAACCGGGCACTGGTCGATGCGCTGCAGCGCAGCGGCGGCCGCGCCCGCGGCGTCGCTACGGTCCGCCGCGACGTGACCGAGGAGCAGCTGGCCGAGCTGCACGCGGCCGGCGTCCGCGGGGTCCGCTTTAACTTCGTCAAGCGCCTCGTCGACCGGGTGCCCACCGACTCGCTCGGGGAGATCGTCGCGAAGATCGCGCCGCTCGGCTGGCACGTGGTCATCTACTTCGAGGCCGAGGACCTGCCGGAGCTCTACGACTTCTTCTCCGCGATCCCGACCGACGTCGTCGTCGACCATATGGGCCGACCCGACGTGTCCAAGGACCCGGACGGCCCTGAGTTCGCACTGTTCCTGCGCTTCATGCGCGAGAACACCAATGTGTGGACCAAGGTCTCCTGCCCAGAGCGCCTGTCCGTCACCGGCCCGCGCGCTCTCGACGGCGAACAGCACGCCTACACAGACGTGGTGCCGTTCGCCCGACGCGTGGTCGAGGAGTTCCCCGACCGCGTGCTGTGGGGAACCGATTGGCCCCACCCCAACCTCAAGGACCACATGCCCGACGACGGGCTGCTGGTCGACTACATCCCACAGATCGCGACGACCCCCGAGCTGCAGCAGAAGCTGCTCGTGGACAACCCGCGCCGCCTCTACTGGCCCGAAGGAGCATGACATGGCACTCGACAAGCCGTACAAGGACGTTCCCGGCACGATCATCTTCGACGCGGAGATGGCCCGCAAGGGATACCACCTCAACCAGTTCTCGATGTCGCTGATGAAGCCCGAGAACCGCCAGCGCTACCTGGCCGACCGCGAGGCGTACCTCGATGAGTGGCCCCTTTCGCCCAAGCAGCGCCAGGCCGTGCTGGACATGGACCTCAACGCCATGATGGCCGAGGGCGGCAACATCTACTTCCTGAGCAAGATCGGCGCCACGCACGGCCTGAGCTTCCAGCAGATGGCCGGCTCCATGACTGGCATGTCCGAGGCCGCCTACCGCGACATGATGATCGGCGGCGGACGCCGCCCCGAGGGCAACCGCCTCAAGGACCTCGACGGCTGGGTCCCGCCGGCGCCGCGCGAGAAGTCCCAGACCATGCGCGAGAACGCCCCGGCGAAGTACACGTCGGCGCTGTTCACCTCGCATGTCCCGGCGATCGGCGCCGCGATGGACCTCGGCAAAACCGAGGAGCCGTACTGGAAGAAGGTGTTCTCCGGCTACGAGTGGACCCGCAGGTGGGCCAAGGAGAATACGCCCGACGTCGTCATCCTCGTCTACAACGACCACGCCACGGCCTTCGACTCGTCGATCATCCCCACCTTCGTGCTCGGCACCGGGGCAGAATACCCGGTCGCGGACGAGGGCTACGGCCCCCGCCCTGTGCCCGGCGTGAAGGGCTACCCGGAGTTCGCCGCGCACATCGCGCAGTCGGTTATCCAGGACGACTTCGACCTCACCCTCGTCAACGAGATGGTCGTGGACCACGGGCTCACCGTTCCGCTCTCGCTCGTCTTCGGCGACGTCGAGGAGTGGCCGTGCAAGGTCATCCCGCTGGCCGTCAACGTGGTGCAGTATCCGGTGCCTTCCGGCCGCCGCTGCTACGAGCTCGGCAAGGCCCTTCGCCGCGCCCTCGACAAGTGGGACGGCCCGGAGCTCAACGTGCAGATCTGGGGCACCGGCGGCATGAGCCACCAGCTCCAGGGTCCCCGTGCCGGCCTCATCAACGAGGAGTGGGACAACGCGTTCCTCGACCACCTCATCGCCGACCCGCTGGGCCTGACCGAGTGGGATCACATGGAGTACGTTGATGAGGCGGGGTCCGAGGGCATCGAGCTCGTCGACTGGCTGATCGCGCGCGGCGCGATGGACGACCAGTTCGGCGGCGAGGCGCCTTCTGTTGACCACCGGTTCTACCACGTGCCGGCGTCGAACACCGCCGTCGGCCACCTTGTTCTCACGAACCCGACCGACTGACCGCATCCGCAACAAAGGAGCCCCCATGACTGACAAGATCCGTGTGGCCGTCGTCGGCGCCGCAGGCGCCTTCGGCATGAAACATCTCGACGGCCTGATGAACATCTCCGATGCCGAGGTGACCGTCGTCAGCGGCACGCGGCTCGAACCCACCCAGGAAGTCGCCGCCAAGTACGGCGTCGCCAACGCCGTCGTCGGGCTCGACGCCGTGCTCGAGCGCGACGACGTCGATGCCGTCATCCTCGCCACGCCCACGGGTCTGCACGCCTCGCAGACGCAGAAGGTCCTCAAGGCCGGCAAGCACGTGCAGGTCGAGATCCCGCTCGCCGACTCGCTAGCCGACGCCGAGGCGACGCTCGCCGCGGCCGAGGCGTCCGACCGCGTCGCCATGGTGGGCCACACGCGGCGGTTCAACCCCTCGCACCAGCTCGTGCACAACCGGATCGCCGAGGGCTCGTTCAACGTGCAGCAGATGGACGTGCAGACGTACTTCTTCCGCCGCACGAACACGAATGCCAAGGGCGAGCCGCGCTCCTGGACCGACCACCTACTGTGGCACCACGCCGCGCACACTGTCGACCTGTTCGCCTACCAGGCGGGCAAGATCGTGCAGGCGAACGCGATCCAGGGCCCCATCAACCCGGATCTGGGCATCGCGATGGACATGTCGATCCAGCTCAAGAGCGAGACCGGGGCGATCTGCACCCTGTCCCTCTCGTTCAACAACAACGGCCCGTTCGGCACGTTCTTCCGCTACATCGGCGACACCGAGACGTACATCGCGCGCTACGACGACCTCTTCAACGGCCGCGACGAGCAGATCGACGTCTCGAAGGTGGCGGTGAGCATGAACGGCATCGAGCTGCAGGACCGCGAGTTCGTCAGCGCGATCCGCGAGGGGCGCGAGCCGAACTCGTCGATCCGCCAGGTCATCGACTGCTACCGCGTGCTCGGCGCGCTTGAGAAGCAGCTGGCGTGAGGCTACCCCCCACCGGTCTGGGCTGTATGTCGCTGAGCCACGCGTACGGCGTCCCCCCGACGCGTGACGAGGGCCTGGCGATGCTGCGCGCAGCTCTCGATGAAGGCATCGGGATGCTCGACACGGCAACACTGTACGGCGGCGGCCGCAACGAAGAGCTTGTAGGTGCTGCGATCGCGGGGCGCCGCGACGAGGTCTTCCTGGCGAGTAAGTGCGGGATGGCGTCCGTCGACGGCGTAAAAGTCATCGATGGACGCCCCGATACGCTGCGCGCACAGGTCGATGCTTCGCTGAGCCGCCTTGGCGTCGATTACATCGACCTGTACTACCTTCACCGGTGGGACAAGAAGGTGCCGATCGGCGATAGCGTCGGCGCACTGGCCGAGATGGTCGCCGCGGGCAAGATCGGCGCAATCGGCCTGTCCGAGGTGTCGGTCGCACGACTGCGCGAGGCGCAGTCAATCACCCCTATCGCGGCCGTGCAGAACGAGTACTCGCTGTGGAGTCGCAATGCCGAGCTTGGCATGCTCGACGCCACTCGCGAGGACGGCGTGACCCTGGTTGCGTTTTCGCCGGTCGCAAGGGGTTTCCTCGCCGATGCGATCAAGGACCCAGGTAAGCTGGCCCCAAACGACATCCGCCGCAGCATGCCGCGCTTCCAGCCCGAGCACTGGGGTGCGAATGCGACGCTGCTGGCCCCTTGGCGTGAGCTGGCTGCGGAGGCCGGTTGCACCCCAGCACAGCTCGCGCTGGTCTGGCTGCTCTCCCGCGGCGATCACGTTCTGCCGATCCCGGGAACAACGAGCGTCGCGCACCTGCGTGAGAACATGGCGGCGGCCGACATCTCTGTCGACGACGCGCTGCTGACGCGGGCCGGCGAGCTGATTGGCACGGCCACCATCTCTGGCGCGCGATATGCGCCAGCATCTGCTGCCGAAGTAGACGCCGAGACTTTCGAGGATGCCGCATGAGGGCGATCTCGTCGATGGCCACCCGCCACGTTCTCGCCGACCTCGCTGAAGCTGCCGCCGGGGCCGGGCTACCGCTTCTGCAGCTCGAATCCGTAGGCGGAGTGACCGCCGCCCAGCGGGTGACCGCCGGTGAGCCGTTCGACCTTGTGTTCCTCGCCGAGGACGCTCTCCAACGCCTCGCTGCCGAGGGGCACGTCGATCCGGCATCCATCACCCCGATCGTACTGTCGGAGGTCGCCGTAGGCGTGGCCGCACGCAGCGCCGATGCAGCCACATGTTCCGAAGGCACGGCCTTTGCGAATGCCGACGAGCTTCGCGGCGCCCTGCGCGCGGCATTCCGCATCGGATATTCCACCGGACCGAGCGGCACCGAGCTATTGCGAATGATCGACCAGTGGGGCATGACCGATGAGGTCAGCGACCGGCTTGTGCAGGCCCGTCCAGGCGTACCCGTGGCGCGCCTGCTCGCCGAGGGAGAGGTAGATCTCGGCCTGCAGCAGCTCAGCGAACTGGTCGGGCAACCCGGCGTGTGCGTCCTCGGCGTTCTCCCGGCCGACTGCGCGATTATCACGGTCTTCGCGGGTGCTGTCGCGGCATCCTCCAACAACGCGGCTCGTGCTGCGGAGGTGTTGGCCTTCTTCCGATCGGACCTCTCGGCATCGATCAAGTCGGCGCACAGTTTTCGCGCGCCCTGAGGCCCCTGCCGTGACGGATTGACTGATACGGGTCCTGCAGACGCGGAGGAACCCGTCTTCGGCGACACCGCCGCCGTAGACCTTGACGTTCGCGGCCGGCCAGATTTTCCGCATGTTCGCCTCACCCCACAGCTCGACGCCCTGGCACCAGGACTGCAGGATCGCCATCATGATCCGGCCCTCCTAACAGTCCACTCACAGATCCGCACGTTCCGGCAGCAGGATTCGGCCGGCTCCATGATTGCGGAAGATGCTTTCCGGTAGAGGACGGGCAACCGCGCCACCACAGGGCAGGCAGGAAATGCTGCTCAGGGGCCGATCTGAGGCTGTTTCATGTGCGGAAGGCCCTGGTGGGGGCTTCCGCACACCCGGCACCAAGAATCCCCCTTATGCCCGGCTGAACAGCCCAGTCATTCTGCGACCCACACCCGCAAACAAAAGTAGGCGCGTTGCGTAAGCCTAGGTCCGGGCGCAGCAACCGACCGATTGGATTTCAGATGGCGGTGTATCCTCCGTCGGCGTTGATAATGGATCCCGTCAGTGCGGAGGAGGCATCACTCGACAGGAACAGAACAACGTTCGCGATCTCGTCCGGTCGGAGCAGTCGTCCGATAGGTTGCCTGGAAATCATCTGCGAGCGGGTCTCTTCGGGGAGTTGCGCCAGCAGCGGCGTGTCCACGTAACCCGGTGACACCGCATTGAAGCGGATCCCCTCCCGGGCATAGGTCAGCGGACCGGGTGAAGTTCGCTACGGCGGCTTTCGCTGCAGAGTAGGCATTGCTGTTCGCCTGGCCCACGTGGGCAAGAATCGAGGCCATGTTGATCACCGACGCGGTCCGGGGTTCTGCGGCTTCCCTGCGGAGCCCCAGGATCGTTGCGACAGCCCACTTGTTGCAGATGGCAACACCCGTGAGGTCGACGTCGATGACACGTTGCCAATTGGACATGTCGAGTTCGTGAAGCGGTGTTTTCACCTCGGGAATGCCGGCGTTGGCTACCAGGATGTCCAGGCCTCCAAAGGCGCGCGCAGCGCCTTCCATCAGACCGCGCACCGAAGGTTCATCGGTGACATCCGTGCGAATGAATTCGGCTCTGCCCCCACGGGCTGTTATGTCATCGACAATCCTCGGAACGCTGCTTCCGATATCGCCGATGGTGACCGCAGCACCGGCATCGGCAAGTTTGCGGGCTATGGCTTCGCCGATTCCGGAAGCCCCACCCGTCACGACCGCGGATCTACCATTGAGCATCCTGTTTCCTTACTCCTTCGAATCTTCGGCTGGGCGTCCTGTCAGGACCGGTAGGGGTCTCAGACGCCGGCCACTCGCGGTACGCCGCGGCCGGCTGCGAGCTTGGTGATGTCCCTTCCGGCCGGTAGCCGAATACCAGGGCGGGGCCGGGAATGGCGGTTCCCTCTTCGGTGGTGACTTCGCAGCGTTCGTTAACGCCGATGCCTGCGAAGGTGCCCAGATCGCCCATCTGGATCTTGGCGGCATAGTAGGGGCCCTTGCCGACCGGGGCAAGGTTGGGGTTCGGTTTGTGTTCCATGTCGCCGCGGAAGTGGTTGTAGAGCAGCCTGACCGGCAGCACGCGCGGCCGATCGTCATTCGGCCGTCGATCTTCGAACACGGGCAGGGCGCGTTCTGCGCACAGCGCCCAGAGTGCTGCCGCCTTGTGAGTAGGGGACTCCGGGTTGGCCCACGAATCCTATGGTGATTCGGCTATGCCTCCATCGAACCTCTAGTTGAAGTGACCGAACAACCTTCTGTTGCAATGACCGCTTGAACCTGCCGCCCTATGTGCCAACCGCGACCTCCCCCGGCGTTCACGGTGGCATCCCAGCGGTAGATGGCAGCATGGAGGCATGACTCCTGCTCACGTTTTTTCCGGCTTCTTCCGGCGTCCCCAGCCCATCAAACCCCAGGCCGGTCAAGAATCGGTGTGGGACTACCCGCGGCCACCAAGGGTCGAGCCTCGATCCGACCGGGTCACCGTCCGGCTTGGCGGGCAGCTGATTGCCGACACCACCGATGCAGTGCGCGTCCTGGAGACGAGTCATCCCCCCTGTCTACTACTTGCCATTGGACGCATTCCCTGCCGGTGTGCTCGTCCCGGTCGAGGGCACCAGCTTCTGCGAGTTCAAGGGAGAAGCGCACTACTTCGACGTCGTTGCCGGCGGAGTCGTAGCTGCCCGTGCCGGGTGGACCTACCCGGAACCCACCCGGGGTTTCGAGGCGCTCAGTACCCGAGTGGCCCTATACCCGGATCACATGGACTCCTGTGAGGTCAACGGCGAGCAAGTGACCTTCCAGGATGGTGACTTCTACGGCGGCTGGATCACCACGCAAATCGTTGGTCCGTTCAAGGGTGGCCCGGGCACGGCCGGGTGGTGAGCACATCGCTCCAGCGCCGGCAAGACTTGCCCCTGACTTTGCGTCTGGTGGCTCCGTAGATGGTTCGGCGTACGGGCGGTACAGCCAGAGCAACTAGTAGCATCGACAAATGGCACAATCGGCGCTCGCGCAGTGATCCTCGGTGGAACAGTGGCAACGGGTGTCGACATTGCAGAGCTCTTTCAGCGGATGGGTTGGGCTGTTGATCAACCGGTCGCGATCCCGCTCGTATTCCCTCCCACCACGCTGGATAAGGGGTGCGGTTCCATGCCATCGATCGAAGCGACCCGAGGGGCTAGCCCGTCTGATTGGGCACGGCGCGAATCTGGGACCGAGAGGGCACGGATTTGTCTTCACCATCGGGCGCGGCAACGAAGTGCAGACGGGCCCCATCGCTGCACTTGCAGACCACGTCTGGGACGCGACGTCCACGAACTTTAGTTGCTGGTTGCCACCTGTCCGTTCGCAGGATATTGGCCAGCACCAGGGCATCCTGGGCATCTGATTTCTTCCGGGAAACGGCATGCCGGTCCCGGTACCGTGCCGCGGCCATGGGGTTGATCGCATACACTTCGCGGCCGGTAGCCCGCAGCGAGGCAACGAGCAGTCCGCGGGTGGTCTCAATCGCGACCGGAGTCCTGGCCTTGTCCCCGTCACCGTGGCTGGCCAGCAGTTCGAGCAGCTGTTGGAATCCGTGGGCGTCATCAGTAATTCTGCATGATGCCCGGACCTCTCCTTCAGCGTCGACAATGGCTATGCCGTGGTGGTTTTCAGCCCAGTCAATACCGCAAAAAACGTCCATCATTGCGTCCCTTCTGTCCAGTACCCGGGTTGTGTTGATCGAGCCGGACACAGGGAGTCAGCGACCTAATGGAAGTGCTCGAGGGCTCGGCATCTGATTAGCAGTTCTTCCCCCGTGGATACTGGCCGGGGATCGGGTCTTATCGACAGAACTCTGAGGTCCGTGTTCTCGGTGGGGATCTGATCCTGGCAGTACGGCTCTGACACCTAGATTATGGTCTGTGCGTCGAGGGAGCCCGAGGACGATCTTTTTCTAGAACTCGGAGTCCGGGTAACGGGAAGACCTTGCTGGCCCCCTCTCATCCCATTAGGTAACGGGGGAAGTCAGACGCAGCTTCAGCGCTGGCCGGCCGGGAACCTCGTGCGTGGCTCCCCCGCTCCGTGGGCTTGCCCCTGTTGGACTTGTGCATATCGGATGTATCGTTGACTATCGTTCGCGACTCGCAGAGGAGAGCATGATGCGTAATTCGTACCCGGCGGGCGGATTTGGCGGCCCCAACATCGACGGCATGTGGCAGGCCGTCGAGGAGTTGCGTTCAAGGTTTGAGAAGCGCTCGGGCACTCGCGCAGGCCGAGGCGAAGTGCGGTCGGCCATACTGGCCCTGCTCGCGGAGCGGCCGATGCACGGCTACCAGATCATCCATGAAATCGAGGAGCGCAGCGGTGGCAGCTGGAAGCCGAGTGCCGGCTCCGTCTACCCAACGCTGCAGCTGCTGGCCGATGAGGGGTTCATCAGTGCCGAGGAATCCAACGGCCGCAAGATCTACTCGCTGACTGAAGCCGGACGGGAAGATGCAGCTGGTGCCGATGCGTCAGCGCTCTGGGAGTCGACGGCTCCGTCATCAGGCACAGGGTTCGCGGCGCTGCCCAAGGCCGGCATCGAGCTCGCGCAGGCCGCGTCCCAGGTGGGCCGCACAGGCTCGCCGAAGCAGGTACAGGAGGCCGTAATGGTGCTCGACGAGGCACGCCGTCGGCTGTACTCAATCCTCGCCCAGGACTGACGAGGGTGGCGTCGGTTCGTCGGGACCGGGCAGATCCGGTACCCGGCGCCGGGGACACCCGTGCACGGTACCGTCGCATTTTGCGCTTCGCCGCGTGGCATCTCGCGGTGACCTGGTGGTTTGAGTTGCTCCTCCCCCGCGTCGGGCTAGGCAGAATTGCCGAGCGCACTCGGGCGAGGAGGATGCGGCGCTTCGCGCAGCACTTCCACGTGCTCGCGGTGGACCTGGGCGGCCTGATGATCAAGGTTGGTCAGTTCCTGTCGTCCAGGCTCGACGTGCTTCCGCCCGAGATTACTAGAGAGCTTGAGGGACTGCAGGACGAGGTGCCCCCGGTCCCTTTCCCCGCAATCCGTGCGCTCGCCGAGGCGGAGCTGGGCGCGCTGGACCGGGTTTTCTCCTCGGTCGAGGAGACGCCAATCGCTGCCGCCTCCCTCGGGCAGGCGCACCGTGCGCAACTCCTTCCCGCCAATGCCGCCGAGGCCGGACTCGCCAGCGTGGTGTTGAAGGTGCAGCGCCCGGGCATCGACGCGATCGTCGACGTCGACCTGGCGGCACTGCGCAAAGTGGGCGGCTGGCTCCGCCACGTGCGGCTGGTGTCCGATCGCGCCGACATGCCCGCACTGGTCGAGGAGTTTGCGCAAACCAGTCTTGAGGAGATCGACTACCTGAATGAGGCAGCGAATGCAGAGCGCTTCGCGACTGATTTCGCCGACGACGACCGGGTGGGTGTGCCCGGCGTGGCATGGGAGTGGACCACCCGCCGCGTGCTCACCCTCGAAGATGTTTCGGCGATCAAGATCACGGACGCGGGCGCGCTTGCCGCGGCGGGCATCGATCCGGCCCAGGTTGCCCCGGTTTTCGCGTCGGTCATGTTCGACCAGCTGTTCACGAACGGCTTCTTTCACGCCGATCCGCACCCCGGCAATATCTTTGTCACTCCGAATACCGATTCAGCCGCAGAGCGCCCATGGAAGCTGACGTTCATCGACTTCGGCATGATGGGCGAGGTTCCGTCCCGTACTCGCAGCGGCCTGCGGAAGCTGCTGATCGCGGCCGCCTCGCGTGACGGCAAGGGCTTGGTGACCGCGATCAGCGAGGTAGGTGTGCTGGTGCCCTCGGCCGACACGGCCGAGCTTGAGCGGGCGATGACGCATCTCTTCGCCCGGTTCGGCGGGATGGGCTTCGCAGAGCTTCGCGAGGTGGACCCGCGGGAGTTCCTTGATTTCGCGGTGGAGTTCGGCGACCTAGTTCGCTCGTTGCCGTTCCAGGTGCCGGAGAATTTCCTGCTCATCATCCGCGCGATGTCACTGACGTCGGGTGTGTGCAGTTCGTTGGACGCACGATTCAATCTATGGGACTCGGTCGAACCTTATGCAGCACAGCTGCTGCGCGACGAGCGCGGAAACATCGTGCAGGACGTGGCACAGCAAGCGTTCGACGCCGCCGGCGTCGCCCTGCGGCTGCCGAAACGACTGGATGGGCTTGTCACCCGAGTCGAGGACGGTTCCCTATCGGTGGCCAACCCGCGCCTCGAACGGCAGGTGGCACGGCTTGACCGCACGGCACAGCGATCGGCATCGGCACTGATATTCGGCGCCCTGCTCATCGCCGGTTCCGTGGTCCGAGGGGACGACACGGTGCTCGGCAATGTTCTGATGATCGCATCGGTGGTTCCGCTGTTGCATGGCCTGTGGATAGGGCATCGCGGCCTCTAAATGAGGTGGGGAGCCGAACCCCGGCTGTAAGTCCAGCGCCCGGTCAGCGACATCCATATCGCTGACGCAGCACTAACGTACGTCTAGCCTCGATCCTCCAGTGCCAAGCGCCGATCACGGACCACAGTCAGGGTGACCCGACATGGGTCGATGTCCACACTCTAAAGCAAAAAATCCCTCTGACGAGGGGTCATGCTGTGCCCGAGGTGGAACTCGAACCGGGTTCCAGCCCCTGAATTTCCGCAATCCCCTGCAAAAATCCGCAATCCGGCCCAGTCCGCCAACATTACCCAACAGGCTGCATAAGCGGCCATCTGGGCGGCGCAGTTGTGTATTGCGCGCGATTTCGTTCCGATATGAAGAGAAGGGCTCCAGAATAGTCTGGAGTTATCGACTTCGACAGCACCTGCATTAGGGACCCTGCAGTTGAACTCGCACCCCTCATCGGAACTTTCGGCATCGCCTGAGTCGCCGAGATTACACCGATAGGTACGACGGCCCCGACGAAGGCCCCTGCTAGAAATCCGAAACCCGGGCCGGCCGGTCGGCGTCGGGCCTGGCGCCGAGCGAGATTGATCGCCGCGGCAGCACGACGGCTCCCAGCAAATAGGAAAGCATTTCACGACCTATCAGCCGTCCGCTCCCACAACCGGACCGGCGCAGATGGCCATTGCCCATCCTGTAACAGATCAGGGTCGGTGAATTCCGCCGCCTGTCCTGACGTCACCTACGCTGCTTAGGGCACCATGTCTTCCCGAACCTGGCTACTCAGGAGGGCGCCATTCATACCTCACCGGTCAGCGTCCAATGGATCACCACATCGATGGGCATGACCGCCCAGAAAACCCGCGAAGACCGGATCCTCAACGAACTGCACTCCAGCGGAGGCGACCTCCGTCGCATCTGCGACATGTTCGGCCTGAGTATCGCGGGGGTGACCGGTACTCCGCCGTCCTGACCCACCCAGGCCATAACGGCCCTACCCAGGCAACGGGCTTCCGATGAGCTGACACAGAGCCGTCAGGAAGACCACCCTGCTTGCCGTCGTTTCCGGTCCCCGACAGTCCAGGCGATGAGGGCGGCGAAAACGGCCACTGCCAGGGCGGCAGAAACCCCCACCATGACGTCAATAGGCAGCAGATAGACCAGGACGGCCCGCGTGCTGGCTTCAGCAATCAGTCCCGCACCCCAAACGGCGGAAATCTTCAGGTGCCAGCGGTGCACGGCCTGGTTGCGGTGGGATTCCCGGTCCATTTCCCCGGCGTGCTCCGGACTCCAGGTCTTGGCTGCGTCCAAAGTCAGCGGATGTCCCAGAGCGGCCAAAACCAGGAACGAAACACCCATGCCACCGGTGATGGCCGAGTCTTTGAGCAGCAGAAACCGCGGGTCACCGGTGAGGAAAGACAGGCCCAGGCCGAGTCCGAAGACGACGACCATCAGCATCGCAAACGGGTTCAGGGAATGTCCGTTGAACGCGGTCCACAACAGCCGGCAGGCAGCGGCTCCCGTCGCCGCCAGCAGTGCTGCCCAGTCCGTGGCACCGGCCAGGTGCAGGACGTAGTAGGCAGCCAGCGGTACCCCTACGTCCCAGGCCAGACCGCGGACCAGCGCACGCGTCACCAAACCCGGACGTTTCTGTCCTGAAGCCTGTTCAGCGTTCATCGGGGTGCTCCATCCCTTTTCCGGATGCGGGCTCTTTCAATAGCACACCCGCTCCGGCATTCTTCCCAAGAAGACCGAGGACCATGCAGTCAGCAGCGCGATCGGGAGCATGCCGTCCGCGTCATCCCGTGCCCGAGGACGCGCTGCCCCTTTTGGGACTCCCCGCACGTCACGGCACAGTACCCGGGCTTTGGACATCCATGTAAACGACCTCCGGCCGTGACGGCATACCAAGCCTTCCCCGAGACCGGACCGGGTTCCTCACCGGCGAGGCCTCGGACCTCCCCCTGTCCTCCTCCGTGACCTGTGACCCGTGACCCGTGACCCGAAAGCATGCGCCAGTTCTGGCAACCGCATCTTATGCCGCGCACCCGTTTCCGGGGACCAGGCCCTTCCGTTGGCCGGATTCGGGGAATCGCCGCAACGGGGACCCGCCGAGATCGGTGATCACCGGAGCCGCCATCTTCAGCTTCCCCAGCCTTATGACCGCAAGCTTTATCGGCCAGCAACGCCATGCTAGGTCCGGGCAGGAAGCCTCGTCAACAGGCCGCTTTTCCCGGAGGTATTAAAGCCATGGGCATGGGCAGCGGATCCGTATTCGTACTCTTCAGCACCGAAGCGGCGTTCATCGGCTTCCTCGGCAGCGCGGTCGGCTCCGCCGCCGCCATCGGGCTCGGCACCGCCGTCAGCGGCGCTCTGGCCCGCGGACACCTCCGCGATCTGGAGGGCCTGCACATCCTGACTTTCGCTCCCGGCTCCGTGGCCGGCGTCATCCTCCTGGTCATGGCCATCGCCTTCATCGCCGGAACGCTCCCGGCCTGGCGGGCAGCAAAACCCCATCGACGCCCTCCGCTGCGAATAAGCCACTCCACGGCGCTGACCGGCCTCGCGACTGGATTCAGCCGCATCGCAGGTCTCTTCCGGCGGGTGCCCATGGGGCCTCCACTCGAATTGGAAGACGTTCCGCGGGCCGGTCTGCCACCACAGAGAACTCATTTGCAGGCCCGTAGCGCTGTCCCTGAGTCCGCCGCTTCCCTCCGAGTGTCGAGAAGGACCCAACCGACGCATGGGACCAAACCGGTGACCGATTGACCAAGCAGAATTCTCGCCAGGAGGGGTTCTTGTCAGTGCGCGACTCTGGAGCGATTGTGAGCCGCACGGACACCACTCTGAGGCCACGGCCGGCAGATCCTGGACGCGGTCCCCGGGATCATCGGCTACATCAGCCCCTCAATGGTCCGGTCAATCCGGTTTCGCGACCTCGCGAACATGGGCCAGCGCGGCCTTCGCATCCTGGGGGGTGTCCCTATGTTCTTTGTCAAGCGTTCGGGGTGGATTTTTCTGGTCTGTGTGGCAGCGGGTTTGGGGCCAGGGGGTGTTGGCTGGCGAGGATGCCTGCCAGCTGCAGGGAGCGGGAGGGTCAGGCGGCTTTGGGCTTGGGTGCTTCGTAGAGGGTCATGTCGCGGAGCATGGCGAACAGGACGTCGCAGCGGCGCCGGGCGAGGGCGATGAGGGCCTGGTTGTGGCGTTTACCCTCGGCTCGTTTGCGGTCGTAATACGCCCGTGAGGCGGGGTCCTTCAGCGCGGCGAACGCGGAGAGGAAGAAGGCGCGTTTGAGGATTTTGTTGCCTTTCCTGGAGGGGTGGTCGCCGCGGATGGACGTCCCGGATCTCCACGTCACCGGGGCTAATCCGGAGTAGGAGGCCAGGTGTCCGGCGGTGTTGAAGTCCTTACCGATGACCTCGGTGATGATCCTTGCCTCTGTCCTGGCGCCGACCGCCGGCATGGATGTCAGGACGGTGTGAAGAGGGTGGGCCTCCACGATGGCCTCGACCCGGGTCAGGACCTCGGCGCGGGCAGCGCGCAGTTGGGCCAGCTGTGCGGCCAGGCGCGGCAGGACGATGCCGGCGGCACCGGTGCCGGCGACCACTACGGTCTGTTCGGACAGGGCGGTGAATATTTCTGCAGCCCAGCCCGTGCCGGCCCGCGGCGCCCATTTGCGCAGGTACTCGCCGACCCTGGTCTGGCCGGCCTTACGCAGGGCCGCCGGGGTCGGGTACTTGATCAGCAGCTCGGCCATCGCCGGGTGGTCCAGGTGCGGGCCGATGACCCGCTCCAAGGCGGGGTGGATCTGGGTCAGGAGCCCGCGGATCCGGTTCGAGGTTGCGGTGGCCTGTTGGGCCAGGTCGTCGTCGAAGCCGCAGAGCATGGACAGTTCCGCGGTCTGTTCGTCGGCAACCGCGATCGAGCGCAGGGTGTGCGGCATGGTGCGGGCGGCCTCGGCAATGATGAACGAGTCGCGGGCATCGGTCTTCGCCTCGCCGGGGTGCAGGTCGGCGATCCGGCGCATCGCCAGCCCGGGCAGGTAGCCGACCATGATCCCGGCGGCCTGCGCGACGGCGACAGGAAGGGCGCCGATGGTCGCGGGCTGATCCACAACCAGCAACAGCGTCCCGTGTTTGGTCAGGGAACCGATGATGGAGCGCAGTTTCGCCTCGTCCTGGGGCAGCGCCTTATCGAGGAGCTTCTTGCCCTCCCGGTTCAGCGCCACCGCGTGGTGGTTGGTCTTGCCGACGTCGACGCCGATGAAGACATCGACGAGATGGTGGTCCTTGATCACCGCTACCTCCAGTCATGAAACCCAATAAGAGAACGCCGGTCTGTCCTGCGGCCCCAGAGCTCGGCATCCACGTTACGGTCCGGCCTGCCACGGTCGAGTCTGCGACTGGTCTTGTCCCCATCAGCGATCCCCTGGCGCCTATCGCACCCCGGTGACAACACCCCCCGGATCATACGGTCGACTGGGGGTAAGAACCATGCCGGGACCGACAGGCCAGCAACCCCGATTCTTGCTCGTTCAGGGGCTATAAGAAAGGTAACGGGGAACTCATCGTCGGCGTTCGCGTGCCGGGCCATCTGGTTCACGTTGTTCGACACCCGCGCCAACAGCGTCTGCAGGGCCATCAGTTCCGCCATGGCTGCTTTAGCGCTCCGTCGGCGTCTCCGACGTCTCGGACAATGCCGAGGACACCATCAGGTTCCTGACCGTCACCCGCTCCCTCGCGGCACGGGCAACCAGCGCCTGCTCTTCCCCGGCGGTGACCCACACCTCGCGGCGCTTCTTTGTCCCCGCCGGCGAATTCGCGCGGCGGCGCTTGGACAGGAGCGGACGAGACTCATTCGTGGCCCGCGCAGTTTCAGCGGACCGTTGACGGTGGACCAGGTAATATGCCGGTCGAAGCGTTGAAGTCGGTAGACCCGGACACAATGGCCGAATTGGCCGCGCCGATCGTAAGAGCAATCGTCGGGACGCCGGTGGATGCGTGATTGACCACCGAGGCGCCCACGGTGCCGTTGCGGTACTGTTCAACGACAAAGCCCCAGGAGAGGCCGCCGGTGCCGGTGAGTGAAACGGTGGCGGACGCGGACGCCGTCGTGACGGTGCCGCTCCAAAGTTTGAGGTCGCCGTAGCCGGTAGCGGAGACGGACTTCTGAAGAATCCAGGTCACCGCTCCCGCCGACACGCTGGGGTTGGTGCCCATCCCGGAGGACGGGCCACAGGCCCCACCGCATACAACGAAAATGTCCCCCACGGCAATGTTCAGCGCCGCGGTGATCTTGGGTGTAGTAGCGGTGGTCTTGGGTGTAGTAGCGGTGGTCAGCGCAACCGAGACGCCGGTGACGCGGGTGGGGGCAGCCAAGGTGAACTACCCCCGTCCCTTTACGGCGTCACTTGCGAAGTGGTCACTACGTTCAGCCAGGGGCCGGCGGGTACGTTCGCCCGGTCGATCCAGCTCCAGGAGACATGGTCGCTGTCGCCGTCCAGGTCAGCGAAACCCAGGCACCCGTTCAGCGAGGGCGAGACGTCCATGCCTGCGCCCTGGGTGGGGTCACCTGAGAACTGTTTGTTGACGGGCCGGGCGTTGTTCTGACCGAACACGTAGCCCTTGTCGTGGTAGAGACTTCCCGAGGAAGGCCCTGCGTCTTCGATCTGGCCGTAGCAGGTGTGCCCGTTCGGGCCGGTGATCGCCACCCAGCGATTCTTCATGTACGAGTAGTTCGAGTTCGCGCAGTTGTTCTTTCCGGTAGCTGCGTTGTCGGCCGCCGCCCAGGTGATCACTGAGCAACGTTCCGCAAAGGCGGTGGCGTCGTTCACGTCGTCATAGGGGAGATCCAGGTAGAACGCGTTTTCCTTCGGCATTCCGGCGGACGGTTCGAAGTCGTTCGTCGCTGTCCGTGCTTCGGTAGCGCACTTGAATGCCGTGCCCGTACCAGACCCCGTGCCGTCACATGAGCCGTACACCGAACCTGCACAACCGGATGCCAAGGCGGGCGTGGTGCCAGTGTTCTTACCGCCCCAGTGCATGGCCCACTGGCTGTCGTAGGTGGAGCACACCTGCGAGCCGTCCGCCAGGTTGGTATTGAAAATCTCGCCCACCCAGAAACTCGTGGACACGATGTTGGTATGGAGCGGATAGGAACTCTGCGCAGGGGGAACCGGCGTCGGCGTGGGTGTCGGCGCAGGGGGAACCGGCGTCGGCGTGGGTGTCGGCGCAGGGGGAACCGGCGTCGGCGTGGGTGTCGGCGCAGGGGGAACCGGCGTCGGCGTGGGTGTCGGCGCAGGGGGAACCGGCGTCGGCGTGGGTGTCGGCGCAGGGGGAACCGGCGTCGGCGTGGGTGTCGGCGCAGGGGGAACCGGCGTCGGCGTCTCGGCGGGTGCCGGTGCCGGTGCAAACAGAGCGTCTACGAAGTAGTTTGCGCCCGATCCGTCGTCCCGGGGAATCGTCCCGTGCAACCCGGCCGTCTCGTACATGTAAACGCCGTTCGCGTCGGTCGTGGTGCGCGTGACCGTTTCCATAAGGTTGTTCGAAATGTTCCGGCCCATCGGGAAATAACCGGCGGTGAACGCAAAGTGGCCGTCGCCCGCGCCATAGCTAACCGTGTAGTCATGGCCCGGCGTTGCTAAGAACGGCGTCGAAAAATAGCCGAACTGCCACCCGGACGCAGACTGATCGGTGATGACCAGATCACGGATACTGTAGCCGGTGGCCGTGTCCCAAAGGTGGGCAACATGGGAATTGTCAGTTGCACCAACAGCTTTGTAGAACGCGATTCCGCCAATCGTCCCGGGCGCGTCGGTTTTGAACCGAAGCCCAAGTTCCACCTGTGCGCCGGAATAGCCGTTGTTCGGGCCGGCCCAGCCGGGATCCGAGAAAATGCCATGGTAGGCCGTTGCGGCGCTCGCGGGCTGCGCGTGAACCGTCCCGATCCCGACGAGTGCCGCCAGGCCCAGCAGGACCGCAGCAATAATCGCTGCAAGCCGTTTCGTGGACAACGCCCTTGCGTGTGTGTGCATGACTTCCTCTCGCTGCTAAGCGCCGAGCAGCGTCTGGGTCCAGGTAATCGTCAGCGTGTCTGATGCACCCTTTGACCCAATGCCGCCGAACAGGATGCGCGCGATTGTGTTCGCCGCCGTGCTTGTTGCGTCAGCAAGGAAGTCAAGGACGATGACAGCCTCCGTTTTGGCGGAGGCCGTGGTGGCCTTGCCTGCTGGGTAGGTTACCTTGTAGGTGACCACTTGCCCGCCGGACGTGCCGGAGGTAGACGGAAATGTCGCGTCAAACGCCTGGTGGGAGTTGGACAGTTACGTTTACAGCGCCGCGCCTGTGCCTGACTTCACCGCTGCTGTTGAGCTTGCCTGCGTGCCGATCCTCATGCCCGAAGCGATCGGAATGGACTGGCCGGTGGCGGTGCCGAACGCGGCGCCTGCGCCCAGCGCAGTGCCCACGTAATTGCCGAACGTTGCGGCGGACGGGATGGACACAATGGCCCGGCGGCCGGAGTGACGCCCGCCAGCACAACAGTGTCACCGACGTTGAGTTGCGGAGTTCGCCAACTGGCGCGTGCTGTTCTGGGGCGCGGGCGGCCTGGCGCTGGTCGCCGGAATCTTCATGTACTTCGTCCTCCCGGAGGTCCCACATGCACGGCGGGTACTTTCTGATGCAGGTGAAAGATACAGGGCGCGTCGCCACCGTAATTGTTTCCGGACTGCCGCAAAAAGCCGACCACGACCTGATCGTGGAGGCATTGACAATATTCCGAGACCGCAACAAGCCCTGAGAAGGCTCGCGCCAGCCAGTTGTGCCGGCGAAATGTTGGCCTGAGTCCGCACGCAAAAAGCCCGGTGGCTAGCACCGCAAGCAGACGTAGTCTGCGGCAACCGGCACCGCTTCAGGGAAGTGCCGGCCACGTCAGAGAACGGTGTTGCCGCCTGAATCCTCGCCGGCGGCTTGAGGCACCCCGCGGCTTCACCGGGCCCCTGGCCGTCAGCCCGTGGACTTATTCGGCGGTGCCTGTCTTCGCGGCGTAGGCGATGGCTTGGGCCCGCACCTGGCGAATGTAGGGATCGGACTGGTTGTAGGAGTAGATGGCATCGGTCCATCCTTGCGCGGTTGAGAGGTCGCGGCCGTGGGCGCACAGATAGGTCGCCGCGCTGAGGGCTGCGTCGTCGATATTGAACGGGTCGGCTTTGCCGTCCCCGTTCCCGTCCCGCCCTACAAGCTGCCAGGTGGAGGGAATGAACTGCATGGGTCCGACGGCGTGGTCCCAGCGGGCGTCGCCGTCCAGGGCACCCGCGTCCGTGTCGGCGATGGCGGCGAATCCGGCGCCGTTGAGGCTCGGGCCCACAATTGTGCCGCTCGCCTGCCCTGCGGTGTTGAGGCTGCCGCCGCCGTATGTTCCGTGCGCGGATTCGACGAAGCCGACAGCTGCCACGGTGTTCCAGCCGATCCCGCACGTCGGAGCGGAATCGTTGGCCGTGGCTACCGCAGCAACGTAGGCCCGGAGCGCGCGGGCAGGGATCCCGGTCTGCGCGGCAGCCCGGGTCAGCCACTGAGCATCCGGACTCGGGGTCACGTTCACGGCGGTGGTGATGCCGGTGGAGAGCATGTCAAGTTCCGCCCCCGCCCGCGGAGGTGCAGAAAGGGCCCCGCGGGCGTCTGCGCCGGGCTGCCGGGTTGCCCAGAACGAGAATGCGGTGATAACGCAAACCGCGAACAGGCTGAAAACCACAAGGCGTTTTAGACGAAGCACGGACTAATCAAACCATCCACGCCCCGTGACCGGTCGACGAAACGGTGCTCAGCGCGAAGTGATCGCTCGTGCGACGGATAGTGACCACCGACCAGCCCCGCGTCGCCGTCACTGTAAGGACGAGCTCATCAGTGTCGAGTGCCGCCGGAGCGGCCCCTCGCGGTTCGACGAGGCCGTTGTGCGGTCTGTTTACGGTGCCGGGAAAGTGATCTCGCTCCAAAGGTTTCCGGGTCCGATGTGAACGCGGGTGTCGGCGACTGGGGCATCCGCCCTGACGATGTGGGCGTTCATGGTGGTTAAGGCGGTCAGCAGATTCTCGTTCGGGATGTCTCCCCACTGCTCGACTTTTCCGTACGGGAGCATTGCGTAGGTGCCTTGGTTGCCGATGGCGTTGGTGGCGTATTCGCGTGGTGTGGCGTTGTGGGAGCCGTGGTGGCCGATCTTGTAGAAGGCGGGGGCTGATACAAGGGCGCGGGCTGCGGGGTCTTGAAGGACGTGGTCCCAGGCGCCTTGTTGTGAGTCACCGACGAAGACGAGTCTGGTGCCATCGACGTCGAGAACGAAGTAGATGCTGGTGTTGTTCACGGAGCGCTCAAGGATGGATGCCGCTGCCAGAAGTTCGCTCGCGTCGTCGAGCAGTGCCGGGAGGTTCAAGGTTGCTAGGGTGCTGACGAGTTCGATTCCGATGTTACCCGCGATTTCGTCGGGAGTGACACTGTAGATCTCGTCGAAGAGGGGCTTCGCCGGCGCCTGACCGACGGCGAAGTCGCTTTCGGATTCGGCGTCCAAAGCCTGTTGCATAGCGAGCCATCGGGCGGACGCGGGAGGGTTCATTAGTTTGAGCTGATCAGGATCACGTGAGGGTCCGAGGACATGCACCGTGGCGTTCGGTAGTGACGTTCGGATGATGTTCAGTTCGCCGACCCTGTCCGGGAGGTAGCGGATCGCCGGGACATTGAGGAAGTGTTTGCCGTTGCGTCCGAGCAGACGGTCCATGGCGTCCTCGTTGCCGAGAGAGTTCAAGGCCAGAGTGCCGGCAATCCCGAGAGCCAGGGCTCGTGCTTCATCGTTCAGCGCAGCGGGCGCACGACCGATCAGGGTGTTCAAGTTTGTTGCTGCTCGGGCGAGCCCGTTCTTCAGCGTCTTGGCGTCCTCGTCGGAATCGTCTTCGACGAACGAGACCCAGACTTCGCCGACGTGGACCTCTGCCCAGTCGTCGAAGGCGAATCCGGTGATGTGGTCGGCGTGGTGGTGAGTTGCCACGACGACGTCGAGGGTCGGTGGTGTTCCTGGTTCGGCCGCCTCCGTGAGGTCGGAGATGATCGCATTGACGACGTCGAGGAGGGGCCGGGCCTTGCCCAGGCTATGGACGCCGCAGTCCACCAGCATCCGCCAGGCCTGATCGTCCTGTTTAACGGTGATCAGGAAAGCGTCCCCGAAGCCGACGTCATACATGCGGATCGTGACGGAGGATGCGGGCATGGTCAGGGTCCGTCCTGGCTGGCGTGCAGGCGCGCGAAGGAGAGTCGGAGTGTTGCGGGTTCAACGGTCCATGCCGAGAGGGCGTCCATGTCTTCGACGTCGCCCATCCAGTCGCGGATCGAGCGCAACCGTTCGGTGCCGGCCTTGTCGAACTCGAGGGCGCACTCCTTGAGGTCCCCGGACAGGTCCTCGAGTTTAGTGCGGTCCGAAAGCGGCAACGGTTTGGTGACGAGGAATTCGACCGGGCCATCCACGCGGGCAATGACGGTTGTGCCAGCGCGAATCGCTGCCCGCTGGCTCCGTGGGATCTGCGCCCCTGTCTCGTCGGTCCGCTGATCTTCCAGGTCGTCCCGACGTTGGGCGAACTGGATGACGACGATCGGCCGGGGTTGCCCGTCGGAGCCCCGGAGGTAGGCAGCTTGGGAGCTGACCACCTCAATCATCCCTGCGGCTTTGTCCAAGCCAAGTTCGTAGGCATGCTCCTCGCCCCAGCCATGAATGAGTTCCCGAAGACGTCTGCCATTGGGGTGCGAGTTCAAGTGAGCACGCGCGGTCCGTCCAGGGACCGCCAGTGCAGGCGTTGCATCCCGCGAGGGAGGGATGGTAGCCGGGTCGTCGGCGAAGGGAACCGTGCTGCCGGGGTCGAGTTCGAGGGTTGCCGCCAGGAACAGCGATGCTAAATCGATGCCATCCGTTCCACCGCTCAAG
The DNA here is from genome assembly GCF_004798705.1 of Arthrobacter sp. PAMC25564. Taxonomy (NCBI): domain Bacteria; kingdom Bacillati; phylum Actinomycetota; class Actinomycetes; order Micrococcales; family Micrococcaceae; genus Arthrobacter; species Arthrobacter sp. PAMC25564. Next base: position 3,046,094 of record NZ_CP039290.1, read on the forward strand.
CTCAGGGCGTGTGGCGGTTTAGGCCAGAGTAGTGCCTCGTCGGCGAGGGAGGTCACTCCTGGTGGATAGATACCGCGTCGACGGAATGCCTCGACAAGAATGGCCCGGAGTTGTCCGGCGTCATCGGGGTAGAGTCCGTGGTCGGCGGTGACGATCGCCCGGACGACATCACCGAAGGTCACGTCGACGACGGGGAGGTACTCGAACGCCCGGACCACCATTTCCAGGAACCGGTCGGCATTCGTCGCCGCCGCAGCGGTGACGCGTTTGACCAGGTCCGTTGGGAGGGCCCCTGGCGGGAGGACGCCGGTGCCGGCGCTGGCGATACGTCGGAGATCTGCGATCTGCGATTTGTAGCTGTCAATAAACGCGTCGAAGACGGCGGCGACGAAGCATGAACCGCGGTCGTGTGGTTCAACCGCTTTCAGGAACGCGTCCGGGGTGCGGGGGGATCCGACCGCGGACCTCAGCGCTGCGCCACGACCGGTGGACTGACCGAACTCGATTGCGAGATCCAGGAGTGCCGACCCCTCCTCGAGTGTCCCTTGCGATGTCGCTACGGCGTCGGAGACGACTTCGGGGAAGCTGAAGTGGTTAAACAGCGCAACGAGGTCCGCGATTGCTTCATGCCATGCGAGCACGTCAGGGTGAGTAGGTTCGGAAAAGTACGGGCGCATACGGTGCACGATTGCGTGGGTGACTTCATGTGCAATTACGTCAACGGACAGGCAGGTAAACATCATCTGCCCCGGCAGGTTGGGACCAGGGTCCCTCGAGTCGGCACGGAAGTAGCCGAAAAGGACGGCCCGCCGATCTTTGTCGAAGTAAGCGTTTCGTCCCTCGAACGCATGCGGGACGATGCGGAGTTTATCGTCGCCTCGCCAGCGGAAGCGGAAGCCGCCGAACCGTTCGAAGCGTTCGATCACGCTCATGGCCACGGCATAGACAACTTGCTGGTGGGTTCTGGGGTCGCTTTCCACTGGCCGCATACCCCGTTGAGCGAGGATGGCGGCGTCGTTGAGGTCAACTGGCAGATACCAGAGGTCTCGAGCCACATCATAATCGACGACCTTTAAGAGCCGGCCGGACGGCCCGGGCCTAAGGTCTGTCTCGAATGCGATGTCGATGGTGAGGAACCTGCCCGACAGGCGGGTCGACATGGGATCGAACGCATGCGCACGAAGCAGCCGCCGGGCCGGCAGCACAGGCTCGGGCCGGTCTCTTTTCGTGGCAGTCATTGGTCAGTTCCAGCCGGCGCAGGTAGCCGTGGTTGCCCGACCCAGTCCGGATCGGCCCAGAGGACATTGGTCGGCGCCTTGAACGTTGGATCGGTCAAAGCCCGGGTGTTCACGCTTGCGTGGACAGAGGCACCGGCGGGGATCTTCCTGTCGCGCGTTCCCAGGAGAGCCCATGCCCGGCCGCGGCGGTGCAGCTTCGAAGTCGCGTCAGCAGGCGTGACCGTGCAGGCGGCGATCGGGGCACGGGATCGAACCAGCAACCCCTCCGCAATAGCCCCCTCGATGATCCACTTCAAGGTGATTCTCGACAGCCGAGGGGCATGAGTATTCTTCCCCGGGCGGGTTATCTGGCCGGGGGGTGGGTCGTCGACAAAGGTTCCTCCGACATCACTGTGCACCCCGGCGAACCAAACCTCCTCCAGCGTACCGTCCGTGCGGGCGTCGACCAGGTACTCCTTGAAGGGTGCCCGTTGCTCATTGATCGACACAGCGTGGCGGATGCGCGCGGCGTTGGGGAGTTCCCGGGTGAACGGCCAAGTGACCTCCCATCGGAGGAACCCGGCGGCCTTGACGGTGTCCCACAAGCCCAAATACTTCACCGGTATCGTTGATTTGCCGTCGACATGCTGCGCGAACACTTCTGAGGTGAGGTGGACTTCGTCCCAGTCGATCGTCGTCTCGCCGGCCCGGCGGGCATAGGCCGCGACCACATACGGAACGAGGTTCTCAGACCCTGGTCTCAACACACCGATGGCGCGAAGAATCCCCACGAGGGAACGAGCCGTGTAGGCGCCGCGGCTGAACCCGAAAACGAAGACCTGATCACCGGGCGCCCAGTTCTGCATCAGCCATGTGTAGGCCTCCCCTAAGTTCTGCCGCAGGCCCCACCCGAATGCGAGGCCGCCTAGTCGCGAAATCGCTCTCGCGAGCGGAGTCCACGCGCCGGCCGACGAGAACGTGCCCACCCCAGGGTCGTAGTAAGCGATCTGCTTGATGGGATCGGAATGATCGAGTAACTCGTATAGAAGCACGACGTTGGTGTTGCCCTTGGCCCGCAGCTGCGCACCGGTCCCGTCCAGACACACCACCAGATTCCGGGACATCTAACACCTCCGCTCCGGCCACCCGCCGCACCTGAAACCGATCATCCCCCTAGAGTGCGGCCAAGGGAAGATCAAGCCACAAAATGTGGACCAGCACTGAACTTACGTTGTCCCGGGGCTTCTGGCCGCCGGGGTCATCGTGGGCCTGCTGCCCCGAAGCGTTGCCGGGTTCGACGCCGTGTGCCCGTCGGTACGTGGTCATCTGACCGGCGCTGTCATCCCGCTGCAACCTGTCGCGGACCAGCCGACCAGCGCGCCGTGCGTCACGTACGAGGGTCAGATGATGGCCTGGATAGGCATCCTTCTCGGCAGCGCAGCTGTTGTCCTCATCGCCGGGTTGATCGCCGAATCAAGGGCGCGCCGGCTTCGTTCGGTGCCCCCCGGCGACCGGCACAGCACCAGCCCTCCCGGAGCCGACGCACTTTCCCCTGTGGACCGGTGACCAGGACGCCATGGCGGATGGCTGCGGGTTGCCGTGGTCGTCGCGGTGGGCACCTGTCGGAGTTTGTCGTCCGGCCGGTGCCGGGGCCCACGCATCACGCATCGCCCGCCCTGGGACGTTTCCGGCGGTTGCACCCCCGGTCATTCCCGTTGCCCCGGGTGCCTCCCGGACAGCGGTGTCCGTTCCGGCCGGCAGCCCGCAGACAAGGGCCCGCCGGGCTGCCGGCACCGTTCCCGTCGAGGAGACAACAGGCGCAGCAACCGCAGGCACGAGCCCCTCCCCTGTACCCGCCCCGACAACAACGCCCGACGCAACGAAGCAGTTCGCCCCCAGCCACTGCGGGCTGTCCGTATCTGGCTGGTTCCTGGCTGTTGGTCTGGGCGGTCTGCTTTTTGCCGGCCCAGGGATGCCGCGCCTCAGGCGACCTCAAGAGGCTTTGGGCGGACCTGATGCGGTATCCAGGACAGCCGGAAAGCCGCCCTGGCGGTGCGCGCGTCCGAGGGAACCGGGATCTCCGGTGTTCACGGGTTCCTTCCCCGCCATGTGCTCGTCCACGGGCGGGAAAGCGCGGTCAGCGTGCCTTGAGGGTGGAGATCACCGCATGCCGGTGCCCGCCTGCCTGCTTAGAGTCCGGAGTTGATCGCCGCGAGCAGGGCTGTCCCGTCAGGGCTGCCGAGCCCGGTGCAGGGATCCCAACCGGTCGCGGCCTGGTACGTGCCGTTGTTTCCCGTGGTGACGTCGTGGAATCCGGCGTTCCGGCTGTAGAGCAGAGGCTGGATTTGGCCGAACCGCCGGCCTGTTGACTGGGCGAATAAGGCGATCAGTGCCGCCCAGAGGGGTGCGACGGCGCTCGTGCCGCCGATGACCATGTCTTTGCCGTCAACCCTGACCCTGTACCCGGTCTGCGGATCGGCGACGCCGCTGACGTCGGGGACGCCGCGGCCGTGTACCCCGGGGGTGGGCTTTGGTGCCGGTTTGTGGTGGCGGGCATGGGCGGGCAGACTGCTCTGCCAGGCCGGTACGGGGAACGTGTCGCTGTAGCCGCCGCCCGTGGCCGAGTTCGGTCCGTCATTCCAGACGGTTTCTGATCTGATACTGCCGGTGGCCGGGTCGGCGTCGAGGCGGGTACCGCCGCAGGCCAGTACGTGTGGGCTGGAGGCCGGAAAGTCTGCGTGGTCTTTGCCGTCCGTGGCCGCGTCGGCGCTGCCGTTGTCCCCTGCCGCTGCGGTGACGGTCACGCCCATCGCCGCGGCGTCGGCGATGGCCTGGTCAAACGCTGTCCGGGCCTGAGCGGTCCAGGCGTCTTCGTTCTGACCCCAGCTAATGCTGATCGAGGCCGGTGCCGGTGCGGCGTGGGAGGCGTTGATGATCGCGTCGAGGAACCCGGCGTCAGTGTTCGGGGCGAAGTAGACGAGGACGTCCGCCTTCGGTGCCAAGGCGCCGACCACTTCGATGTCGAGCAGCACTTCCCCGTCGGCCCCCGCCGGGTCCTGCCCGGGCTGGCTGACGGCGCCGTCGACTCCTACTGCAGTCACCTTTGGCCCGGCGATCCCCAAGCCTTGGAAATAGGCGTCCAGGTCACCCTGACCGAAGCCGCCGCCGAGTTCGATGATCGCCACGCTCTGACCGCTGCCGTCCGCCCCGGGAGGGAAATTGTAGATTCTGGCTAGTTCTGGCGGGGTGTAGCTAATCCCGGCGGCGGCCAGCGGGATCGCATGGAATTGCGCCCGGGCCTGGGGGCGGTCGTCAAGGCCAAGGACGGCCGTGACGATTCCGTCAAGCTCCGCCGGTATTTGCAGGCCCCCGGTCCGGTGCCGGTGGGTGACGTCGTGACCGTGGGGTCCGCTGCTGGTTACTTCTTCCAGGCTGGTGCCGAAGATCCGGCTTAGCTCTTCGACGGTTCCCGCCAGCCGCAACCGGCGGGAGGCCGGGTCCGCTTCGAGGATGTCCGCCCCGAGCCGCGTGAACGTATCGGTGGCAAGGCGCAGGTCCCCGGAGGAGGCCCCGTGGCGGGCCGCGAGATCGGTGCGGGAGATCGGTTCGGCGGGCATTTGTGTCAGCGGTACCTGACGGCGCAGGATCACGGTTATCTCAATCCTGCGAGAAGGATCGACGGGACCGTGCGTGGCCTGGATCCTTGCAGCCGCCGGGCGTTCCGAGCCGGCAAGCGGGACGCTGTCTCCGGCGGGCTTCGGTGTGGTGTTCTGGTCAGACATGAAAGTGCTCCGTTCGTGGGCCGGTCATCGTTCAGGGCTTTGTTGTTGTCGGGGGAACATCTTTTCGGTGGCGAGTTCGTGCCGAAGCCGCTGCCATGGTTTTCGAAGAACTCACCGGTCAGCGCCAGGTATGCGTCGAACGGGATCGCCGGCTTCGTGTCGAACTGGGCGCGGGTCGCTTCTTGCTCTGCGCTGAGCCACTTGTAGCGAGCGTGCCGATCCCGGGGCTGATCCGACGTCGACGGGTCGCCCGGATCGGCCGGTCCGATGCAACGCTGGCCACGAACCGGGCCAAGCCCCGAAAGTTATTATCGGTCGCGTGGTTCTCCTGGACCAACACCACAACGCGTTTATTTCTGTTGTCCGCCATGACATCCCCGTTGCCTCGGCCGGATCTCCCGGACGTTTGATCGGTCATCAACGAGACTACGCCCACGCTGCCCCTCGCGGCAGAACCGTACTAGCCTTTTTAGGGAACTATTCACGTTCGCCGCCATCGCACCAGCAGGACCCCAGCCGGGCACCAACAAGCGCTTATGCCAGAAATTGCGCATTCAACCCGCACACGGGTTGGTGACGCAACGCAGTTGTCGTGTAGACGTCAGTCACCGGTCCCTGGACAACTTCACGGTGCATCTCCATGCGTCGCAGTTACGCCCTGGAACCGGTAAACAGCAACGATCGACACACGTCATCGGCGATTGTCGGGATTCATGCGACGCCGCGCGATACTCCACTCAATTGGCGAAGCTCCAGTCCGAGGTGTGTCAAGGATGTGAGACGTCGGTTGGTTTTTTCAGGGTTTAGGCAGCGGCCGGAACTCGGCTGCTGCCGGTCTTGAAGCCGGCCATCGCGGTGGCCGGCGGCAGCCCGGCGTTGTTGCTGTGGGGCCGCCAGCGGTTGTAGAACACCTCGATGTAGCGCATGACGCCGCGCCGGGCTGAGTGCCTCGTGGTGAAGTTGTGGTGATGGTATAACTCGTTCTTCAACGACGAGAACAGCGGTTCGGCCACGGCAATGTCCCAGCACACGCCGGTTTCTCCCATGGACTGACGGACACCCGGTTTCCCCGGCACCAGGCACCCATTTCCCGGGATGTGTACTGGGTTCCGCGGCCCGAATGGAAAATCGCGTCGGGCTGCAGGTGCCCGCGGTCCCTGGCCATCTTCAGCGCGCCCGTGACGAGGGAGGCACGCATATGGTCCGCCATCGCCCAGCCGACGACCAAGCGCATGCACAGGTCGATGACGGTGGCCAGATACAGCCAGCCCTCATCGGTGCGCAGATAGGTGATGTCGCCGACCAGCCGGGTCCCGGGAGCCTCTGAGGTGAAGTCCCGGCCGATGAGATCGGCGAAGACCTTGTCCGGATCCGAGGGGATCGTGGTGCGTTTGAACGCGCGCATCCGCTTCGCGGCCCACCCGTTCTCCGCCATGATGGCAGCGACGGTACCCACGGAGTCCCGGATGCCGTCGGCGGCCAGTTCCTTGTGGACCATCCGGTGTCCGAAGATCCCGTCCGAGGAATCGAACATCGTCTTCACCTGTTCTGTCGGCTCCAGATGCCTGAGGGCCGTCGGGGATTCCTCCGCGTCCAGCCACCGGTAATACGAGGCCCTGGAAATGTCCGGCCGGCGGCACATCCACTGGATGGGAAACTGCGCGTCCTTCGCCTGAACGAGACGGTAGAGATCCTCTACCGTTGTTCTTTGGCGAAGAACGCGGAAACCTTTTTTAGGTTATGCCGATGTCGGCATAACCTAAATTATTCTGATGTCCGGATTATTCCGATGTCTGCCTGAACCCGCAGCTCAGGGCCGGGTGGGTGCCGGAATGTTCGGCATAATCCCTCACAGCTTTTCCAGGAATTCCAGCAGGGTGTCTGCCGGTGTGTAGCGTCCGGGCATGGTGTCCGGCGGCGCGGTCCGGTCCAGCGCCCGTTGCTTGATGCCCAGGTCGGCGTGCAGGTATGCCTGAGTCGATTCAATGGACTCGTGGCCCAGCCAGAGGGAAATGGTCGCGGTGTCGATGCCCGCGGCGAGCATCCGCATGGCGGTGGTGTGCCTGAGGACGTGTGGGGTAACGGTTTTTGCCGCCAGCGTCGGGCAGGTGGTGGCGGCAGCGGTCGTATGGACGCGGAGCCGCTGCGCGACCGCGTCGGTTGTCATCGGCCGGCCGCAGCCTTGGGCGGTGAAGACCGCGGACGCGGGAGCCGGTGACAGGTTTTCCTCATACCAGGCCTGCAGGGCCATGGCCGTGGCGGTGTCCAGCGGCGTGACCCGCTCCTTGCGGCCCTTGCCGTGGGAGGCAAGGTGCGCCGGACGGGCAAGCCGCAGATCGGCCCATGTCAGGTGTGTGAGTTCTGAGATCCGCAGGCCCGTGGTGACCAAGGTCAGGATGATCAGCCGGTCGCGACTGCCGACCAAGCGGGCTGCGGGCGGGGCCGCGAGCAGGGCATCGACCTCGGCGTCCGTGAGGTAGCTGATCTGTGCTTTGGGTGCGTTCTTGGCCCGGATAGCCAGAACCCTCCTGATCAGGTCGGCATGCTCGGGATGCAGGTACGCGGCGTAGCCGAAGAACGCATGGATGGCCGAGAGCCGGGCGTTTCTGGTCGCGGCACTGTTGCCTCGGTCTGTTTCCAGATAGGCCAGGAACCCGCTGACCGTCTCAGCATCGAGGTCGGTGAAATCGGCGGCGGCCGGGCGGCGGTGCCGGTGATCGCCGAGGTAGGTCAGTAGCAGCCGCCAGGTGTCCCGGTAGGCCGCGACAGTATGGGCGCTGGCGCCCCGCTGGCCGCTCAGGTAACCGGTGAAAAAGGATTGCAGGGTGGGGGCGAGCAGGCTCATGACAGAAGCTTTCCGTGGGTTTGTGCGGTCTGGACTCTTTCGGTGACCAGGGCGAGCAGTTCGGGTGTAGAGCTCAGATACCAGTAAGTGCTGGCCGGGCTGACATGCCCGAGATAGGTTGCCAGGACAGCGATCCGGGCGTCGGCATCAGCGCCGCCGCGGTAGGCCTCAGTCAGAGACTCGGTGGCGAAGGTGTGACGGAAATCGTGCAGGCGCGGCGGTCCGGCCCCGGGCCGGGGTGTCAGGCCAAGGTCCGTGGTCAGGGACCGGAATGCTGTCTGCAGGTTTCCGGGGTGAGGGCGGGTACCGATGTAGGTGAGGAAGAACGCGTCCGGATCGCGGGCCGTGACCAGATCCCGGCTCGCGCTCAGATAGCCGGCCAGTGCACCGGCCGTGCTCGGGTGCAGCGGGACCAAACGTTCCTTCCCGTATTTGCCGGTCACCATGATCACACCGGCGCCCAGATCGACATCCTCCAGGTCCAGGGCCAGGGCTTCCCCGATCCGCATGCCGGTGGCGGCCATCAGCCCGATCACCGTGGACACCGTCAGCCCTCGGGCTGGCGGGCCCAGACTGAGGGCGGCGTCCATCAGCTCAACGGTTTGCCGTGGCGTATAGATGTACGGAATCGCATGAACGACTTTCGAAGGTATCAGCCCGGCAGGGATTATCGGGGCCAGTGCCGGATTCCGTGCGTGAACATAGGCGGCAAAGCCGCGGACCACGGCCAGCCGGTAGGCCCGCCAGCGGGGCGAGGCACCCGTCGGCAGGACCGCCCAGGCCACCGCCGCTTCAACCGTGATTGCTCCCTGGCCGGCGGTTTCGAGGCTGAGCAGGAAACCGCTGATTAGCCCCTCGTGCGCGTGCAGGGTGGCACCCATGAGCCGGCGTAACCGCAGATACTCCTGCTCATAGTCGTTCAGAACCGTGGTCATCGGACTCGCCCAGGAACGGTGACTGATCCGGGGGTGCCTCGTTCAGCACCCGGCCATGGTCTGGCCATGGTCCTCAGGGCGGCCAGATCGACTCTGGCATAAATGACGGTGGACGCGGGACTGGCATGGCGCAGCAGCTGGGACGCTTCGGTCAGCGTGCCGCCGGCGGCCAGGACACCGGTCGCGGCACTGTGGCGCAGTCGGTGAGCCCCGACCGGCGAAGCCATACCTGCACGCTGTCCCAGCCGGCTGACTACGGCGCTGATGCCGGAACGGCCCAGCGGGGCATGCGGGGCCTTCGCCTGCAAGAACAGGTGGCGGTCAGGCATGGCCGGGCGTTCATGTTCGAGGTATCCGGCGATCGCCGCGCCGGCATCGGCCGGTAAGGGCATGGGCTCCGCGAACCCGCCTTTCCCGTGCACGAGGACGGTCCCGGCACGCCAGTTAAGGTCATCGAGGCGCAGACCGGCCGTCTCCCGTGCGCGCAACCCAAGCCGTGAGAGCAGCACGACGATGGCCCGGTCCCGGCACGGGCTCAGGCGTGAATCCGCGGTGTGGCTGATCAGGTCGCTGACCTGAGCCGGCGGCAAGGCTTTGGGCAGGGCGCCGAACGCGGAATACGAGACCGGGACGATTCCCTCCGCCAACGCCTCGTCGATGGTCCCGGAGAGATACAGCCATTTCAGCAGTGCTCGCAACGCTGTCACCGCGACCCGGACGGACCCGGCGGATTCCGCACTGCCGCGGACGACCAGGAAACCCATGACCTCGTTGACGGACAAGTTCCCCAGATCCGAATTCGTCCGACCGGCACGCCAGCGTAGGAAAGGCCGGACCTGGTTCAGGTAATTCTCGACGGTCGTCGGCGCCAGCGCCCGTTCGCGGGAGAGATACCGCCCGAACCGAACCAGGACCTGCTCCCAGCCAGGCAGGACGGACGGCGCTGCTGCCGCCCGCTCAATGTCTGAATCGGAGAGGAATTCGATGAACCTGTCCAGCGAGCGGACCGTGATCAGGTTTCTGTGGCTCTGGCGGCGATGCCGGAAGAACTCCTCGACCGCTTCCGGAGATAAATCGTGAATCGTAAGGCCCCGAGCGTGCATCCACCCGGACAAGTGGGCGAGCATCTGCAGCTGCTGGGCCGCGGTCCCCGGCGAATAGCCCAGCGCAGCCAGCCTGACGCGGAACTCTGGAAACAGTGAGGCCAGCGGGCCCCGGACACGTACCTTGGCAGGATCGCTCATGATCCTTGTCCTTCCGAGAGAAGACGGGAGGACAAGTATCAGACGGTAGCCGGATTATGCCGAACATTCCGGCACCCACCCGGCCCTGAGCTGCGGGTTCAGGCAGACATCGGCATAATCCGGACATCAGAATAATTTAGGAAATCGTTCTCCCGTTCGACCTCACGCAGCCGGGCCTCCAAAGCCTTGTACTTCGCGGCATCCACCGGGTCATCGGGCCTGCCGCCCGCCCCGGCCCCAGCGTCGCGGTGCAGCTGCACCCACCGCTTCAGCGCCGTGACGGAGACGCCGACTTCCGGGGCGACGGACATCGGTGACCGGCCGGAAGAAATCACAAGATCCACGGCATCGGCCTTAAATTCATCGGAATACGTTGGTCGAGCTGACATGAGCACAATCCTTTCAAGCTGTGTCTCACATCAGTAGTACACCTGCTGGCAGCAACGGTTGTGGACGTTTGAGACCCCGTGTCCGGCATGCCCGGCGTATGCAAAAGGCGGGGCGGGATGCATGACGAGCGTGAATGCCAGATGTTCGCGGTAAAAATTGATGGCGGCATCGACGATGTAGCGCACGCTTACCGTGGCCATCAGGAGACCTCCTTGCTCTGCACCCAGGAACACGCGCCACCTCGCGGCCTGTCAACGCGCCGAGCATCAGACACGCACGCGTGGTCGAACTGGATTGATGCCATCGGTGATGAGGTGAGGCGGCAGCCAACCCGGGCGGCGGCTGGCACGGACAGATACTCAAGAAGCTGACGGAAACGCTGCGCAGACCGAGAAGTGGGTGCACGCCGGTCCGGGGTAGTCGAACCTTATAACATGGCCTGCCATTGTGGTTGAACGCCCGCCCCGAGCCAGCGTTTCTCCTCCGGAAGAGCAAGTCTCCTTGTGCCGGCGTTTCTGAGGATCCTTAAACGCCTATGTTTCGGCCGTCTTTTTCGTTTCGGTCGCCGGAGGTGTCTCTCCGCCTGCCCGGCCCGGAGGTGTGGATTCCTGCAGCCTGACCCGCGCATGCAGGACGTCGCCGATAAACCAGTCGTAGATCAGGACACCGATCACACCACCGACCAGGGGGCCGACGATCGGCACCCAGAAGTACCAGCTGAAGGCCCCGTCCACGGTGCCCGGCAGCGCCGTCTGCCCCCATCCGGCCAGCCAGGCAAACAGCCGTGGCCCGAAGTCACGGGCCGGGTTGATGGCGTAGCCGGCGTTCGCGCCGATCGACATGCCGATGGCTGCAACGGCCAGCCCGATCATGAACGGACCCAGGTTCGCCTGAACCGCGGTGTTGCGCATGTCGATAATGGCCACCACGAACATGAGGAGGAAGGCCGTGCCGACAATCTGGTCGACCAGCGGTCCCACGGGGCTGCCGCTGAAGTAGGGTGCCGGGAAGGTGGCGAATATGGAGTAGCTGGCAAGCCCCTTCGGATCCGCACGCCCAGTCCCGACGGCTTTGTTGTAGGCGTCGATGGCGTCGTGATACAGCAGGTACACCATCGCGGCACCGGCGAAGGCGCCCAGAACCTGCGCGACGATATACGGCCCCACCTTGCCCCAGGGAAATTTACGCCGGGCCGCGAACGCCAGGGTCACCGCCGGATTGATGTGCGCGCCACTGACGCCACCGGCGACGTAGATTGCCAGCGTCACCGCCAAGGCCCATCCCCAGGTAATCAACAGCCAGTCTCCGGCGGCCATGAAGATCGTCGTCGATGTCGCGGCCCGGCCGGATCCCGGCAAAGCGGCGACTGCCATGGCCACAACACCATCACCGAAAGAGATCAGCACAAACGTGCCGAGAAACTCTGCAAGAAGTTCACCCCAAGTGCCGCCCAACTGCTTAAGGCCACTGCCGTTACGGACCGCATTCCTAAGTGGACTGATATCGCTCATCGCGAGTGCCTCCTCGAGTCATCTGATCTACCTATCGAAATTGACAACCCCAGTACATTTATGCTACGCCGATAGTGTTCGTGGGCAACGGTCTAAGATCTATCCGCCGTGGGCAGCACCTTGGGCCGCCCCTGCCGCCCCGTCCCGGCAAACCCCCAGCAGGCGCGGAGGCGGATTCTGTCGAGGAGCGCGGTCCCTCGCCAGACTTGAATTGCGCCGCAAAGACGCGGATTTCGTTTGGGAAAGGCACCAACATGTCCGACAACAGCAGCATTGAAGACACCCCGGATGAGGTAGGCCCAGAGAAGAAGCCGGAGGAACCAGACCTGCGCGGCCGGTATGTCGAAGGCAACTACGGCAAGGCCGGAGCGCAGGCCGGCCGCCATGCGGGCGACGAGGAAGGCCAATACATCGAAGGGGACTACGGGGCGGCCGGCAGCGAAGGCGGACTGCCCGAACCCCTCGGGGACAAGGCCAAGGAATCGGGGCGCTACGTGAAAGCCAACTTCGGCGACGCCGGGTCGACCCCTGGCCGCACCGCTAAATCTGAAATTGGTCAGTATTCAGAGGGCAACTACGGAGCGAGCGGTTCCGTGGACCCGGCCCGCAAACCGCATATCGACACCGACACCGGGACCGGGACCGGGACCGATAATCAGGATTAGTCCGGCACCTGCACCCCGCAGGACAGGAGCGCGGGCGGAGGCCCCCGAACAGGCGCCGGCCGTTCGGGCCGAACCTGCCGGCCTCCGCTGGGCGAGGGTAAACGCTCGCTCTGCGCCGCCGGGATCCGGGAATGCTGTCGTTGAAGCCGTCATTGCGGTCTTTACCAAGTTCGGTTTCGAACCTGAGACCGTGGGCAACGGGGTGCGAACGGAGCTGCGGCTGTACGCGTGTCCTTTCATGGATGTGGCACGGGAGCACCCGGAGGTGGTCTGCAGCGTGCATCTGGGCCTAATGAAAGGTCTGGTAGGCGGTTCCCCCGAAGGTTCTTCCGCCGCCACGCTCCAGCCTCTCGCCGGCGAGGGCTACTGCACCGCTTCCATCGAACTGACCAAGGACAGCACTTACCCGACCGGAAAGGGCGGACAGTGATTCTGGCCCGGATTCTTCAGTTGGCCATCTCGTTCCTTTGGCTCGGGCTGGTCGCGGCCATTTCGTTCATCGAAACGCCGCTCAAATTCAGGGCGCCCGGCATGACAGTGCCGCTGGCCGTTGGCATCGGCCGTCTCGTCTTCCGCGCACTGAACTGGGCGGAACTTGTGCTGGCCAGGGCGCTGGCTGTACTTGCGGCGGTGGCGGCAGGGCCTCCCTGGGCCACGGCGTGGCTGGCCGGTGTGGTGCTGCTGACCCTTGTGCAAGCGCTCGGCTCCGCCCGCGCATGGATCGCCGGGCCCCCGGCACGCCCGAGGCGCACACCCATCCGGCAGGTCGGCGGCGCGCCGCCGCCCATCTGGTGTACTTCGGGCTCGAAGGCCTGAAAGTCGTTGCGCTGCCGGTCCTCGGCACGGCCTACGCGCTGCAGGCACTCGCGTGAGCGCCACCGCAGGTGCCCGCGCGTCCCGAAACGACCTAGCCAACCGCGCAGATGTGGAGGTGCTCGTCACCACGTTCTACCGTCGGGTTTTTGAAGACGAACTGCTCGGGCCGGTGTTCACCGAGGTCGCGCGCATGGATCTTCCCGCGCACCTTCCGATCAAGTGCGACTTCTGGGAGACAGTGCTCTTTCGCGCCGGGCTATCCAAGCGGAATGCGCTGCAAGTACACTCGGCCCTCAATGACAATTCCCGCTGCGCTGGGAGCTATTCGCCCGCTGGCTTGAACTGTGGGAGAGCACCGTGGACGAGCTGTTCATCGGCGAGAAAGCGGAACTCGCGAAGGCCCAGGCTGCACGCATCGGCGGATCGATACATGGCGTCATCTGCGGCGGTGAACCAAGCGAGTACAGCACCATACGGCGTGCCTCCGTGCCAGGTCCCCCAGTATCGCGGGCACCGGCAAGGCTGCCGACACTGTTCCCCGAGCCGATGACCTTGTTTCCGGAGGCCATAGCATGTCCGCTGGCCCCGGCGTACGGTCGGAACAGGGGATGAAAGGAGCGATGCTGGCAGGGCTGCCCGACATCGGGGCGGGCACCGGCTGCGTCATCGGCGCAGGAGCGGCCGTCGCGTCCAGGTGTTCCGATGCGGTCACCCCGGGAGGGGGCAGCATCATGGGATCCACGGACTGATCCACAGATGGCGACGATTCCGTGACCGGCAAGCTCATCGAGTAGGAATTCCCGGGTGCTGCAAACCGCCCGCGCTCCGCGGGCGCACATTTTCCGACCCAAGCTAACGGAGGCGACAGTGATGACGACAAATAGTTTTGGTGCGCGTGAGCAACTGAACGTGGACAACAGGACGTATGAGATCTACCGGCTGGACCGGGTCAAGGGCTCGGACCGCCTTCCCTACAGCCTGAAGATCCTGTTGGAGAACCTGCTGCGCAATGAGGACGGCCTGCTGGTCACCGCCGGACAGATAACGGCCCTTGGCGGCTGGGACCCCCGATCGGCGTCCAACCCGGAAATCCAATACACTCCCGCCCGGGTGCTGATGCAGGACTTCACCGGTGTGCCGTGCGTGGTGGACCTGGTGGCCATGCGTGATGCCATGACCGGTCTGGGCGGGGACCCGAAGAAAATCAATCCGCTGATTCCCGTGGAACTGGTCATCGACCATTCGGTCATCGCCGACGCCTTCGCCAGCCCGGAGGCATTCGGAATCAACGCGGAGCTGGAATTCACGCGGAACCAGGAACGGTACCAGCTCCTGCGCTGGGCTCAGCGGGCGTTCGATGACTTCCTCGTGGTGCCCCCGGACACTGGCATCTGCCACCAGGTCAACCTCGAATACCTCGCCCGGGTCGTCTTCACCCGGGACGGTGCCAGCGGGCCGGTCGCCTACCCGGACACGCTCGTAGGGACGGACTCGCACACCCCGATGGTCAACGGACTCGGTGTGCTCGGCTGGGGCGTGGGCGGTATCGAGGCCGAGGCGGCCATGCTCGGCCAGCCGATGAGCATGCTCATCCCGCAGGTAGTCGGGCTTAAACTTACCGGCGAACTGCCCGAGGGCACCACCGCCACGGATCTGGTGCTCACCGTCGCCGAACTTCTGCGCCGCACCAGGGTCGTGGGAAAATTCGTGGACTTCTTCGGCCCCGGAGTGGCCAGCGTGCCACTGGCAACCCGGGCGACGCTGGGCAACATGAGCCCGGAATACGGGTCGACCTGCGCCATCTTCCCGATCGACGGTGAAACGCTGGACTACCTGCGTCTCACCGGACGCTCCGAGCACCAGATCAAACTGGTGGAAGCCTATGCCAAAGAACAGGGCCTGTGGCACCGTCCCGACCATGTCCCGGACTACAGCGAGATTATCGAGCTGGACCTGTCCACGATCGTCCCCTCCATCGCCGGACCCAAGCGGCCGCAGGACCGTATCCCGCTGGGCGCCGTGCCCCGTGCCGTGCGCGGACTGCTGTCCGGGGAAGCGCAGGAGGAAGCCGTGCAGGGGGGCCTCGACGATGCCGAGGAGCACTCTTTCCCCGCGAGCGACCCCATTGCCGTCAGCCCCGGCATTCACCGGGACGCTCCGCCCCGCCAGTATCAGGACGCCACGGACTTCACCTGGCCATCCGAACCCGTCCGCGTTGAGCTGGCCGGAACCGCGGCCAGCCTCGACCACGGAGACGTGGTCATTGCGGCGATTACCTCGTGCACCAATACTTCTAACCCGACAGTCATGATTGGCGCCGGCCTGCTGGCCAAGAAAGCCGTCGAACGGGGGCTGCGCAGTAAACCGTGGGTGAAAACTTCCCTCGCTCCGGGATCCCGGGTGGTGACCGATTACTTCAACAGATCAGGGCTCACCCCGTATCTGGAGAGACTCGGCTTCGATCTGGTCGGTTATGGGTGCACCACCTGCATCGGTAATTCCGGGCCCCTCATCCTTGAAGTCAGCGCTGCCGTCGCGGGCAACAATCTGACCGTTGCAGCGGTGCTCTCGGGCAACCGGAACTTCGAGGGCCGCATCCACTCCGAAGTGAAGATGAACTTCCTCGCCTCCCCGCCCCTGGTCATCGCCTACGCCCTCACCGGGACCATGCATACCGATCTGCTTCACGATCCGCTCGGCGTGGACCCGGAAGGCAACCCGGTCTATCTACACGATATCTGGCCGACGACGGCGGAAATCAAGGCCGTCGTGGACCAAAACCTCGAAACCAAAATGTTCACGCAGGGCTACTCCGACGTCTACTCCGGCGACGGGCGCTGGCGGGGCATGCAGGTGCCCGGGGGTGACATGTTCGCCTGGGATGACCACTCCACGTACGTGCAGCGGCCACCCTACTTTGACGGTATGACCGCCCGGCCAGCACCTGTCCGGGACATCACCGGGGCCAGGGTACTGGCCTTCCTGGGAGACTCCGTCACCACCGACCACATATCCCCGGCCGGCGCCATCCGGAACGACTCTCCCGCCGGCCGCTACCTCACCGAACACGGCGTGGACGCGGCCGACTTCAACTCCTACGGCTCCCGCCGAGGCAACCACCACGTCATGATCCGCGGGACCTTCGCCAACGTCCGGCTGCGCAACCGGCTCGTCCCCGGCGTGGAGGGCGGCTTCACCCGGCATTTCCCCGATGGCGGGCAAAGAAGCATTTTCGACGCCGCCACCTCCTATGCCGCCGAAGCCGTACCCTTGATTGTTATCGCCGGGACGGATTACGGGTCCGGGTCCTCCCGGGACTGGGCGGCCAAGGGCACGTTGCTGCTGGGCGTCAAAGCCGTCCTGGCGGGATCGTTTGAACGGATCCACCGCTCCAACCTCATCGGGATGGGGGTCCTCCCCCTGCAATTCCGGGACGGTGACACGGCCGAAAGCCTGGGCCTGACCGGGGAAGAGCTCTACTCGGTCATCGGCATCGAGGGTCATACCCCGCTGCCGCGGGAGGTCACGGTCCGGGTCGAGGACCACGGCCGTGAACAGTACTTCACCGCCGCCATACGGATCGATACGCCCGCCGAGGAAGCGTACTACGTCCACGGCGGGATCCTGCCCTACGTCCTGCGCCAGCTCCTGGCCGGCTGACGCGGTCCGCCGGCCGGCGGTGCCACGCCCGGTGCCCGCCGGCGCCGGAGCGTCATATCCTGCGGGAGAGGATGGCCTGTTTGACCTCTGCGATGGCCTGCGTGACCTTTATGCCACGCGGGCAAGCCTCCGTGCAATTGAACACGGTGCGGCACCGCCAGACACCTTCCTTGTCGTTAAGGATCTGAAGGCGCAAGTCGCCGGCGTCGTCGCGGGAGTCGAAGATGAAGCGGTGGGCGTTCACGATTGCCGCCGGACCGAAGTATTGTCCGTCGGTCCAGAAGACCGGGCACGCGCCCGTACACGCGGCACACAGAATGCACTTGGTGGTGTCATCGAAACGTGCACGCTCTTCGGGAGACTGCAGGCGCTCCTTCGTCGGCTCGTGGCCGGCACCGATAAAGTACGGCATGATCTCACGGTAGGACTGGAAGAACGGTTCCATGTCCACAATCAGGTCCTTCTCCACCGGCAGGCCCTTGATGGCCTCAACGGTCACCGGCTTGTCCAGGTTCAGGTCCTTGAGCAAAACCTTGCAGGCCAGGCGGTTGCGGCCGTTGATCCGCATGGCATCAGAACCGCACACCCCGTGGGCGCAGGAACGCCGGAAGGACAGCGAGCCGTCAATTTCCCATTTGATCTTGTGCAGCGCATCCAGGACCCGGTCCGTGCCGTACATGGTCAGCGGGTAGTCTTCCCAGCGGGCCTCCTCGGAGACTTCCGGGTTGTAGCGGCGGATCCGCAACGTGACTTCGAAGGTGGGGATCTCGCCGCTCCCAACAGAGTGCGGCAGATCTATTTTTGAGGGGGGTTCGGTGGCCTGCGGGCTGCTCATGGACTCGTACACTCCCTGTTGGCGCTGTTCCGGTTTCCCGGGCTGGCGGACATCAGTGGCCGCCAAAAACATGGGAAAGGTGGATGAAAAGGAAGGGGATCATCACCACCGCCCATAGTCCGAGGACACCCCAAAGCATTTGGACATGATACTTGGGGCCTTTCTTCCAGAAATCGATGAGGATTATCCGCACTCCGCCGAACGCATGGAAGACAACGGCCGCGACCAGGCCGGCCTCCCCTATGCCCATGACCGGGTTCTTATAGGTGCCTATGACGGCGTTATAGGCCTCCGGCGATACCCGGACCATGGAAGTATCCAGAACATGCACGAGGAGAAAAAAGAAAATAGCAACGCCGGTAATCCGGTGGGCAACCCACGCCCACTGTCCCTGTTGCCCGCGGTAAAGAGTCCAAGATGCGGTCTTTGACACTGGCCCCTCCTCGCTCCGTGAGCCGGCGACCAAAGGACGTACATGGTCTGACGGCGGCCTCACCTGTGAGTCTACGACCGCGTAGGCAAAGGTCAACCCGCCGGGTTCATCCCGCCATGGGATTGCAGGTGCCGGCGGCTAATGATGCGGCAGACAAAGGTGATAATCGGGGCCGGCACGCCCGCATGGACGGGAAGCCGTTGAGTGACACAGCGGGCCATGGATCCCGGGCTGGATACCGCGACCCGGTATCCACGACAGCCGGATATTAATGGAGACGACGAAGCCGGCCACTGACGGCCGGCTGCCCCTGCGTTGCGTATAGCCCGGCAGCCCGTCGACTCCTACCGGCGGACCATGCGTCCGTCATCCCGGATCTTCCGTTGCCAGTCCGCGGCGGAAGCGTAATCTGGGATCAGGCATCATGCATCCCGGAAGCCGCACGGGCATCAATGATCGAAAGCACATCGTGGCACGTGAGGATAATCAGGACAACCCGGACGGTTCCCGGTCTGCTGTCCCCGCCACGGGTCCGAGAACGCCGGCCAGCTTCCGGGAGGAACTCTCAACGGAAGCGAACACCGTCGTCGATGACTCCTGGGCCGGGTCTGCCCCTGCGCAATACGGGGTGGCGCCGCGGGTGCGCATAGGGAACAGCAAATGGTTTAACCTGCTGTGGTTGCTGCCGATCGGCTTCGTGCTGCTGATCACTGCCGTGGCCGTCGCCAAGGGACTGCGCAGTGTCCCCGCCGTGGCGGAGTTCATCAGGGAATATCCGGGCCGGGTTGTTCCGCCCGGGGCCGAAGCCCGGGCCGGGTTCCCTGCCTGGATCGGCTGGCAGCATTTCTTCAACATGCTGCTCCTGATCCCCATCATCCGGGCAGGGTTAGCCATCCTTGCCGATCATCCCCGGCTGTACTGGACCCGGCACTCAACCCCGGGCAAGGAATGGTTCCGGATGCAGACGCCGGTACCCGCGGACCCGCTGTATACGGCAAAGCAGGACTCCATCACCCTCCCCGACGGCGTGGGCTTGCCGGGCCGGCGGCACTCGATCGGGCTGGCACGCTGGTGGCACCTGGGTATGGACACGCTCTGGCTGCTCAACGGCCTGATCTTTTACCTTCTCATCTTCACCACGGGTCAGTGGCTCCGCCTGGTGCCCACCAATTGGGACGTCATCCCCAATGCCCTCTCGATGTCCATCCAGTACGCCTCCCTGAACTGGCCAGCCGACGACAGCTGGGTCGCCTACAACAGTCTCCAGGTCATGGCCTACTTCATCACGGTCTTTATCGCCGCACCGCTGGCGTTCATCACCGGCCTGGGCATGTCCCCGGCACTGTCCACAAAATTCAGGTGGATCAGCAGGGTCTTCAGCATCCAGGCCGCCCGGTCGCTGCATTTCCTGGTCCTGGTCTGGTTCCTGCTGTTCATCGTGATGCACGTCTGCCTCGTCGTCGCGACAGAGGCCTTGCGGAACTTCAACTACATGTACGCGGACCGCAACTCCGGCGACTGGTACGGGTTCTGGATCTTCGCCGCATCCCTGGCCATCATGATCGTGATCTGGGTGGGCGTCACCCCGCTCACCTACCGGCATCCGAGGATGGTCCAGCGGATCGGGTTTGCACTCATCGGCCCGGCGCAACGGCTGTTCGAGCACCTCGATTCAAAACCCGGCCGGTACACCGAAAAAGACATTTCCCCCTATATGTGGCACAACGGCAAGTACCCCGAATCCACCGACTACAAAACGCTCCTCGCCACAGGCTTCGCCGACTACCGCCTCCGTATCTCAGGCCTCGTAAAGAACCCGGTGGAACTCGACCTTGCCCAGCTACACGACCTGACGCACCACGAGCAGATCACCCAGCACTTCTGCATCCAGGGCTGGTCCAGCGTGGCCAAATGGGGCGGCGTCCCCATGCAAACCATCATCGACCTGGTGCAGCCGGACCCCGAGGCGAAGTGGGTGATCTTCTACTCCTTCGCCGAAGGATCCGACGGCGGCATCTACTACGACGCGCAGCCGATCGAACAGATGAGCTACCACCTCACCATGCTCGCCTACGACATGAACAACGCGCCGCTGACCTACGGACACGGCGCACCGCTGCGACTGCGCAACGAAGTCCAGCTCGGCTTCAAACTCGTCAAATGGATCAAAGGCATCGAATTCGTCAAAGACTTCTCCCACATCGGCGGCGGCGAAGGCGGATACAACAACGACCACGAATTCTTCGGCTACCGCCAATCCATCTAGCAACACGCCCCACACCCGGCATACCCGACGAAATCCCGAAACCCGCCAAGAGGAGCGGGCGAGGTAGAACAACGCGGCGGCGCAGCTGCCGCCGGGGTCCAGCGGACTGGGCCCGAGCCGGCATGCAGCGGGTCGACGCGCAGATTGGTGTCGCGGTGACAAAACCCACTGATCCGCGCCTTGTCGCCACCCTGGTAAGGCGCTGCGCGGCACCACGTCCTGTTGGGGGTCTAAGGTCAGGAAGACCCGCCCCGGGTTTCGGCGCAAAACCACGCCACAGGTACCGGGCCATCGATGTGCTGGATTCATCCGCTAGCAAAAAATCCGGTGGCATCCGCGAAGATTCCCAGAACTACCGTCCCCCGTGTTTCCTGGTCGGCGGAGAGGCCGACGCCGTGGAACCCGCTTCTGTGACGGCCCAATGCATTGCGGCCAGGGATTCGTACGATCCGTCCACCCCTACACGATCCTCGCACCATGCGCATTGCTCACCGCATGGTCGGGATCAGTTCCGGCCGCGTCAGTGGATCCCGTTCCCAGTCACTAATCGGGTCCTTCCCGAAGTCCTTCTCTTGGGCGCGCCGGACGTAAGCTGGCTACCGTCCTATCAGGTCGGCCAGGACATGGGCCTCACTGATGTAGGCGGCTTTGGTTGCTGTCAGCAACGTGAGCCGTTGGCCCTTAGCGAGTTCGCGCAGATGGTCAAGCGCCTGCGCCCGGGCCGGGTCTTTAAGCTCGGCCTTGTAGCGCTTGGCAAACTCGTCGAACTTGGCAGGGTCGTGGCCGTACCATTTGCGCAGCTCCGTTGACGGGGAGACGTCTTTGCACCACTCGTCAAGTGCTGCCTTGGCCTTGGTCATCCCGCGGGGCCAGATGTGGTCTACCAGAACCCGTATGCCGTCGTCGTCCTTGGTCGCATCATAGACCCGGCGCACCTGAACATCCGTTGTAGTCGACATTCCCCAGCCTCCTCACTGACTTGCGGCACGGCACTGATACCTCCCGGGGAAAAGTGACGCCCGAAGCGGCGACAGCCCCTGTGGGTCTTCGTCCTCGGTGACATTATGCTCTCCCAATCCGTGTAGGAGCCACATCACCATGAGGATGCACCGGACGGCTCAGCAGGCCTGGGCGCGCGGCCCACCTGGCGAGTTCCCCCATTCCTCGGCAGGGCGGCCGACAGGTAAAGTCGTTCCGTGAGTATTCTCCCCGGCTTCCATGCGGCGGACCGGACGTTCTTCGCCCGCGACGTGCTCGACGTTGCACCGGAGCTTCTTGGCTGCGTCCTTCAACGCACGGATGGTCACGGAACCGTCTCCATCCGGATTACCGAGGTCGAAGCATATGCCGGCGAGCGGGACCCAGGGGCGCATGCCTACCGTGGCAAGACCAATCGGAACAAAACCATGTTCGGCCCTGCGGGCCACATCTACTGCTACTTCACCTACGGGATGCACCACGCTATCAATCTCGTCACCGCGCAGCCGGATCAGCCCTACGGTTGCCTCATCCGTGCCGGCGACGTCATCGAGGGCGCGGAGCTGGCCCGCGCCCGCCGAGAAGCGAAACCACGCAAAGCACCGCTTCCCGAGCGCCGGCTGGCGTCCGGTCCGGGCTGCGTAGCCCAGTGTTTTGCCGCGGACCTGACCAATGACGGTGACGACCTCTTCGACGGCCAGTGGCAGTTCCTCGTCCCGGACGACCACACCATGGTCCCCCACATCACGGGTCCGCGGGTCGGTCTCAGCGGGCCCGGGGGCGACGGAGCAGTATTTCCCTGGAGATACTGGGTAGACGAGGCACCATCGGTCTCCGCCTACAAACCGGGGCGCTCCCCGTCATCGACCACCCGTCCACTCCGTACTACCCAGGCAGGAAGCATTGCCTGAAGGCCGGACAACGCCCGTACGGGCCACCGGCAGCGCCCTCGTGGGAGACTACTTCCGGCGGCGGCAGGGGCGTCCGGGCCGTGTGTAGCCGACTCCCCCAGTACTGCATGTAACCAGGGCCAAAGAATCGGCCGGGGCCAACCGCCCTGCGGCGGCCCCGCGGACCGCAGCAACGGAGACCCAGCTGGAACAGGCGCGGACAGCCGAACAAGGCCGCAGCGAGGCGGCCGCGGCGCGGGCAGACGCGCTGCAAAAGGCACACGAGGCGCTCCTGCCCCGCATCATGCCGGAAACCCCGGTCTCCGAATAATCCACTCCAGGCGAAAGTGAGCTTTCGGGGACGGCCGTTACGAAATATCCGTCCCTGCCTTCCAACGGAACGAGTATTACGAGGTCATAGTCGCGAGCCATCCTTCGACGGTTGCTCGCAGCCCCCCTCGGTGACGTGCGCAAACGCATGGACATGATGTCCGCCGACACCCGCTGCCTCACCCCGGCGCCCGCCTTACCGGCAGCGTCCTGCCCATCCAGGTCTGGGAAGGCGACAACCTCGCCATCCACCGCGGCCTCGATGAGCCCAAACCCGGCGACGTCCTTGTCAACGCCGTCACCAACCGGTCCGTCTTCGGCGGCATACTGGCCGAAATCTGCCTCAGCAAAGGCGTCACCGGAGTCATCATCGACGGCGCCGTCCGCGACATCGAAGAAATGAACGAAATGGGCGTGGCCGTGTTCGCCCGCGGCACCGTACCGGCTGGTCCCTCCAAGAACGGCCCCGGTTACGTCGGCAAGCCCGTCGCCTGCGGCAACGTCGTCTGCAACCCCGGCGACGTCGTCATCCGCGGTGCAGACGGAATCGTCGTCGTCCCCCAGTCCGAACTCAACGAAACCGTTCAGGCACTGCCCGGCGAGGAAGACATCGAACGACAGATCCGATCCCAAATCAAAGAAGCCGTGACGCACTAACCCCGCCGGGCAACCAACGAAACCACGAGGCTGCGGCCGCACCGCGGCCGCAGCCTCTCCCTATTTCAGCCCCCGGAGAACAGCCCGTGAGTTGGCAACCAGCGCAAAGAGATGGCATTGGCGGCGAGAAGCGCCACCAATGTGCGGCCCCAAGCCAGTTCGGTTCGTTCTGGCTGGAGCCCGGGAGCGCTGTGCAGGGCCACAGTCAGTTTTGCAGTATCAGAAAAAATGATAAGGCTGCGACGAGGGTTACCCCGAAGGCGAGCAGCGGCACGATCAAAGGCGGCGGCAACGGCACGTTGGCGCGCATGCTCCTTTCTACCGACAGCCAGCGCACGGCGGCTCAGGCCAACCCCGGATCTACCGCTATTCCGACACTCCCCTCCGCTCTGGACGAATGTTCTCCGAAGCGTCGGTGGGCCGCTGAGTCCGGCCTTTGGACCCCGGATGCTCGGCCAAACATTCGCATTGCGTGCCTGAACGGGTTTTAGGCGGGCACTGGAAAGGTGAGTCAATCCAAGAAGTCGGGATAGATCGCATTGCCACGCGGCTCCGGCTTTGGGCCGATTCACTTCCAGGGTTCCCGGGTCCAGCCTCGGCTTCAGTCCTTGAGAAGCTGCTCCAGCAGCTCGTGCCTGTAGTGGAGCAAGAACTCGTGCCGGTAGTGAAGTCCAATCCAGGGGGATGCAGTCAGTTCGTCAATATTGACAGCCTGTCGAGGTGCTGGTGCTTCTTCTGCGGAAGGAGTCCGATCCGGCACACGTGACCGGAAAGCCTTCTGAACAGGGCCATTTGGAGGAACCCGACGTCCGTGCATGGTCGCTTCTCTCGTCTGTCGTGTTAGAAGGCGCGGAGGATGTCTTCGACGCGTTGTTTGGCGTCGCCGAAGAGCATCTGGGAGTTGTCTCGGTAGAACAGTGGGTTTTGGACGCCGGCGTAGCCGGCGGCCATCGAGCGTTTGAACACGACGACGTTGTCGGCTTCCCAGACCCTGAGGACTGGCATGCCGGCGATGGGGCTGGACGGGTCCTCGGCCGCGGCGGGGTTGACGGTGTCGTTGGCCCCGATGACGAGGACGACCGAGGTCCCGTCCAGGTCTTCGTTGATTTCGTCCATTTCCAAGACGATGTCGTAGGGGACTTTGGCTTCGGCGAGTAGCACGTTCATGTGTCCGGGCAGGCGTCCGGCGACGGGGTGGATGCCGAACCTGACGTTGACGCCGCGTTCGCGGAGCTGGTGGGCGAGTTCGGCGACGGGGTACTGGGCCTGGGCGACTGCCATGCCGTAGCCAGGGGTGATGACGACGCTGGAGGCGTTGGTGAGCAGTTCGGCGGTGGCCTGGGCGGTGATTTCGCGGTGCTCGCCGTACTCTTTGTCCGCTGCGGCGGGGGCGGCGATGCCGAAGCCGCCGGCGATCACGGAGATGAAAGACCGGTTCATGGCCTTGCACATGATGTAGGACAGGTACGCGCCGGAGGAGCCGACCAGGGCGCCGGTGATGATGAGCAGGTCATTGTTCAGGAGGAATCCCGCGGCGGCGGCGGCCCAGCCGGAGTAGCTGTTGAGCATGGACACGACGACGGGCATGTCGCCACCGCCGATGGACGCCACCAGGTGCCAGCCCAACCCCAGCGCCAGCACGGTGACCACAACGAGCAGCCACAGCTGGGAGTCATTGACGTACCAGACCGTGAGGGTGATGAAGGCGGCGAGGGCGCCGAGGTTGATCGCGTTCTTGCCCGGCAGCATCAGCGGTGAGGACTTCATCCGGGCCGAGAGTTTCAGGAACGCCACGATCGAGCCGGTGAATGTCACCGCGCCGATGAACACGCCGACGAAGACCTCGGCGTGGTGGACAGCCATCAGGTCCGCGGACAGGGCCGGGGCTTCGAGGTGCCCGTTCCAGCCGACCAGTACCGCGGCGAGACCAACGAAGCTGTGCAGCAGCGCGATCAGTTCGGGCATCCCGGTCATTTCCACCACGCGGGCACGCCAGAGCCCGATGGCCCCGCCGATGAGCACCGCGGCCACCAGCAGCACCAGCCCGGTCAGGCCGTGGCCGGTGCCCCAGGCGCCCTGGACGGTCAGCCAGATGGTCGCGGCCAGGGCGATGACCATCCCGGTGATGCCGTAGATGACCCCGGTGCGGGCTTTCTCGTGCTTGCTCAAACCGGCGAGGCTGAGGATGAACAGCAGGGCTGCGACGATGTAGGCCGCCCCCGCGATCGAGTCGGCGGTCAACGGACCGGAGACGGTGTCAGACACGGTAAGGCTCCTCATAAGTGTTGCTGCTGCTGCTTCGGGTACGGCGCTCATGAACGTGCCTTCTCACCGCGGGAGAACATTGCGAGCATCCGCCGGGTGACGGCGAAGCCGCCGAAGATGTTTATACTGGCCAGCAGGACCGCGACGGCGGCGAGGACCTGCATGACCGGGTTCTCCGAGGTGACCTGCAGCAGTGCACCGACCACGATGATCCCCGAGATCGCGTTCGTCACAGACATCAGCGGGGTATGCAGGGCGTGGTGGACTTTGCCGATGACGTAGAAGCCGACCACGATGGAGAGCATCAGCACCGTGAAGTGCTGCGGCAACGGCGCCGGGGCCACCGCATTCACCAGGAACAGCACAGCAATGCCCGCAGCAAACAAGCCCGCTTTGCCCGCGGCGCTCAGGCCCGCTTTCTTCTTCGGTGTCGTGCTTTCCGCTGCCGGGGCCTGGGTCTTGGCTGCCGGCGCGGCGGAGACCTGGACCGGGGGTGGCGGCCAGGTCTTCTCCCCGTCCCGGACCACGGTCACCGAGCGCTGCACCACATCATCAAAGTCGATCCGCAGGACCCCATCCTTGTCCTTGGTCAGGAGCTTGATCAGGTTCAGCATGTTCGTCCCGAACAGCTGGGAGGCCTGGGCCGGCAACCGGGCCGGGAGATCCGTGTAACCCAGGATCACCACACCGTTCTCCGTCACCACCCGTTCCCCGGCCACGGAGCCTTCGACGTTCCCGCCCTGCCCAGCAGCCATGTCAACGATGATGCTGCCGGCCTTCATGCCCGCCACATCGGAGGCGGTGAGCAGCTTCGGCGCCGGGCGCCCCGGGATCAGGGCCGTGGTGATGATGATGTCCACATCCCGTGCCTGCTCCGAGTAAATCTCCGCCGCGCGGGCGTTGTACGCCTCGGACGTAACATTCGCATACCCGTCCGAGGACTGCATCTCTTCGGCGACCTCAACCTTGAGGTAGGTCCCACCGATGGACTTCACCTGGTCAGCGACCTCGGGCCTCGGGTCCGTCGCGCGCACGATCGCACCCAGGCTGCTCGCCGCCCCGATCGCCGCCAGACCCGCCACACCCGCACCGGCGATCAGGACCTTCGCCGGCGGAACCTTGCCCGCAGCAGTCACCTGACCGGTGAAAAACCTGCCGAATTCGTGGGCTGCCTCGATCACGGCCCGGTAGCCGGCGATGTTCGCCATCGAGCTTAGGACGTCCATCGACTGTGCCCGCGAGATCCGCGGCACGGCATCCAGGGCAAGCGCCGTGATGGGACGTGCAGCCAATGCCTCCACCAGCTCAGGGCGCAGGCCCGGGCTCAGCGACCCGATCAACGTCGCCCCGTCAGCCAGACGTCCGATCTCATCCTCGCTCGGCGGGTTAATCCGCAGCACCACCTCGCTGCCCCATGCCTCATCAGCGCCCACAATCAGGGCACCCGCTTCGGCATAAGCAGGGTCAGGGAAGGACGCTGACTCCC
Source organism: Arthrobacter sp. PAMC25564 (assembly GCF_004798705.1). NCBI lineage: Bacteria > Bacillati > Actinomycetota > Actinomycetes > Micrococcales > Micrococcaceae > Arthrobacter > Arthrobacter sp. PAMC25564. Next base: position 3,073,299 of record NZ_CP039290.1, read on the forward strand.
CCGCACCTTTCTCGACCACGACGTCGTAGCCTAACTCCAACAGTTGCCTGACCGTGGTGGGCGTCGCCGCCACCCTTGTCTCGCGGCCCAGTTCGGCCACGATCCCGATACGTGTCACTTGCGCTCTCTCTCATCCATCTGGTTAGCCCGGAAGGGGTTCCGCTCCGGGCCCGGTCGGCCTCTGTTCAGTTCTCTCTGGAGACCTCACCGCAACGCTTATGTGCCACCTCAGCTCCGGAACGGTCCCGAGCACCTCGTTGCCGAACGGCGACAATATTCTTACGAGGTACGGCGGAAGAGTGAAGCGAGGGCATGGCCGTCGCCGATGCAGCGCGGCTGCGGCCTTGTTTCCCGCTGATGAGTGTGGACGACGGCGCACGGAAAACGGCCAGGCTGTTAGCGACTCTTTTCGTGGATAGTTCCGCAGGGCACGCTGGCGTCTACCTGCACGGTGTAGCTGGTCGCATCGTGTCTGGTGATCAGGATGCCGTGCCTGTGTTCCAGGGCAGCCGGTATCAGGTGATTCACCGCCTCGCCGAGTCGGTCGTCTCTGCTTTCGGCGGAATGAACGGCGACGTCGAGGGTAAATGGGGCAGATGAGTTCATGGCTGTGTCGTTTCGGAGATTGGCGGTGGTGTGGTTGGCTAGGTGGCGGCATCCGGTTCCGGGTGTCCGGCTCGCTTCAGTGGCCTTGTCCTGCAGTGGTATCACGCTGGTGCTGAGTGGCTGCCCTCTTTGACGCTCCATGCCACGGGCAGGAGGCCGTGCCCGGGGTAAAGGGCCGAAACCGACGCATAGAGGCCGGCCTCGACCGTCAATTCAGACTAACAATCGCTAGAGCAGCCTCAGAAGCGTGGCGTTGGCCTGGCCGCCGCCCTCGCACATCGTCTGCAGTCCGTATTCAATTCCGTTGTCCCGCATGTGGTAGAGCATGGTGGTCATCAGACGCGCGCCGCTCCCGCCGAGGGGATGGCCCAGGGCGATGGCGCCTCCGTTCGGATTCAGCCGCGATTCGTCGGCTCCTGTCTCCCGAAGCCACGCCAGGACCACCGAGGCGAAGGCCTCATTGACTTCAAAGGTCCCAACGTCTCCGATCTTGATCCCCTTCCGGGCCAGCAGCTTTTCAGTAGCCGGGATGGGACCGGTGAGCATCGGCATCGGCTCCGACCCCACCACCGCGACCGTGTCGATGGCAGCGATGGGCGTCAGCCCGAGTTCGTGTGCCCGCTCGGCGGTCATGATCAACAAGGCGGCCGCACCGTCACTGATCTGTGAGGCGTTCGCCGCCGTGATCATACCGCCTTCGGTGAAGGCCGATCGTACTTCTGCCAGGCTGTCCAGGCTGCCGCCGCGCCGGATGCCTTCATCGGTGTCAAAGACACCGGCGTCAGTCTTCACCGGGACAATCTGGGTCTTGAAGGCACCGCGGTCGATGGCAGCCGCGGCTTTCGCATGGGAGGTCAGCGCGAATTGATCCAACTCCTGCCGGGTCAGCCCCCACTTCCGGGCGATCTGTTCGGCTCCGATGCCCTGGTTCGGGAATTCGTCGCCGTAGCGTTCGATGTAGCCCCGGCCAAAGGGCGACTGGCCTTCGGGTACCGCCGACCACATCGGGATCCGCGACATGGATTCGACGCCGCCGGCCACGGCGATGTCACAATGCCCGGCGGTGACGCTCGCCGCTGCAAAGTTCACCGCTTGCTGCGACGATCCGCACTGCCTGTCGACCGTGGTCCCCGGGACATGCTCAGGCCAGTCGGCCGACAGGACCGCCGTGCGAGCGATATTGAAGCTTTGCTCCCCCACCTGACTCACGCAGCCCCATACAACGTCCTCGACCAGGCCTGGGTCGATCCCGCTGCGCGACGCTAATGCCCGCAGGACGGTGGCGGACAGGTCCGCGGGGTGGATGCCGGAAAGCGACCCGTTGCGCTTGCCGATGGGAGTGCGGACTGCTTCGACGATGACTGCTTCACGCTGCATGTCTGCCTTTCGGTTTGAAGTTGGTGGGAAGGGGGTATCTCAGCGCCCCACACGTCCGAACGTGCCGGCGATCGAGCGCAGCACGATGGGCTTGGCTGCGATCCAGGCGGCGACCATAACGACGACAGATGCGGCGAAGATCCAGAATCCGACCCAGCCGTTGTCGTTGCGCGCCGCATACATGTGGTTGAGGTTGTTGAGCGCCCCGGTCGCCAGCACGAGGGTTACGTGCACGACGATGAAGGCGACGAAGAACACCATCACCGGGAAGTGGACCTTGCGGGCCACCGGGAGGGGAAAAACTCTGTCCAGCGGGGTAAAGCGCACGGCGAGCCCCGGCGACATCCGGATTCCGGTGACAAGCGCGAGCGGGGCAGCGACGAACACAACGAGGAAATAGCTCAGCACCTGCAGCGCGTTGTAGTTGACCCAGCCGTTCTCGACCGGCCAGTTGAGCGAGGCGTACTGGAGCCCCGCGGACAAGGCGTTGGGGAAGATGTCCCAACGGGTAGGGATGATGCGCGCCCACTGCCCCGTCGAAAAGAGGAGCACATAGAACAGCACCCCGTTGACCACCCATAGGGTGTCAAGGCAGATGTGCATCCACAGATTCAGGCTGATCCGCACAGGTTTACCGGCTGTCCTGATTGGGCCCGAGTTGTTGCGTGTCCAGAAGGCGTCAGGGCGTTGGATCGTGCGAACGAGCCAACCACTGCGGATGATGAACAGCAGGAAGAATGCGTTGAGGCCGTGCTGCCACGCGAGCCAGGCCGGAAATCCGACCGGCGTGAACGACGGCAGTTCCGAGGCTCCCGGGTACGTTTCCAGGAAGGACTGGCCCCCGTCACTGGCACGGATTCCCTTCGCGGCGAGAACCAGAAGCAAGAGCACCACGAGCACAGCGGGCGCGGTCCAGACCAGCTTGAACCACCGGCTCGTGCGCAGGCCTGTCATCGTGTCCGAGAACGCCATCATTGTGCTCGTTTGCCGAGGGCGTCGATGAGCTGAGGAACCACGGTGAAGACGTCCCCGACGACCCCGAAGTCTGCGATGCCGAAGATCGGCGCATCGGGGTCCTTGTTGATCGCGACGATGGTCTTGGCAGTCTGCATGCCCGCTCGATGCTGGATCGCGCCGGAGATTCCGAGCGCGATGTAGAGCTGCGGGGAGACCGTGATGCCGGTCTGACCGACCTGGCTGGTCTGGGGCACGTATCCCGCATCGACGGCAGCGCGCGAGGCACCGACGGCGGCGCCCAGGGCGTCTGCGAGTTTTTCGACAAGCGCGAAGTTTTCTTGTGAGCCGAGTCCCCGTCCTCCGGAGACGACGCGGGCGGCTCCCCGCAGTTCGGGCCGGTCGGACGCAACGGCGGCCTCATGAACCGCGTCGATGACCGCAGCCGGGGCGGCGCCGACCGTGATCGGCTGGGTCGTGAGGGTCGGCGACGCGGCATCAGCCCTGGCGTCGATCGCGCCCTGTCGCACCGTCACGATCGCGGGACCGCCGCCGGGAACTGTCGCCTCGACGGTGTACGCGCCCCCGAAGACGGAGTGGATGCCCGTGACGGCATCGCCGTCCGCCCGCACGTCGACGACATCCACGAGCAAGCCGGTCTTCAGCCGGACCGCGAGCCGGCCCGCGATCTCCCGTCCGTCAATCGAATGGGCGACCACGATGGCGGAAGGCTGCAGTGCCGCGGAAGCCGCCACGAGCGCCTCGAGCTGGGGAGCGACGAGAAGTGTCCCGACCTGATCGCTCTCGGCCACGAAGACCTGGGCGGCTCCGAGCGCGCCGAGTTGCGCAGACAACGTATCGCCCGCGCCGGGGGCCGCAACCACGACGGCGACGGGAGTGCCGAGTTGCGCGGCGGCGGCGATGAGCATCGCCGCGGTGTTTCGGACCTCGCCGTTCGCGGAGGTTTCGATAAAGGCTAGTGCAAGTGACATGGTGATTCCTCTGCTCAGATTAGGCGGCCGGCGGCCAGGAACTCCGCGATCTCATTGCCCGCGTTCCCCTCATCGATGTTCTTTGTGCCGGCGGTGCGGGCCGGCCGCTCGGTCGTGTTGACGACCACTGTGCTTGGGGCGAATCCGGAATCGTCGAGCCCGAGATCAGCCAGGGACCATACATCCAGCGGCTTCTTCTTCGCCTTCATGATTCCCCGGAAATTGGGGAAACGTGGTTCGGCGGACGCTTCGGTGATTGAGATGACAGCGGGAAGGGCGGCGTGCACTGCAACAGTGCCGTGCTCGTCGGCCCGAACGCCGCTGACTCCGTCGCTGGTGATCGCCACCGAGTCGAGGTAGGTCATGCTCGGCGTTCCGAGGTGCTCGGCGATCATCGCCGGGATGACGCCACCGCGACCGTCCGTCGCTTCGTTCCCGGCTATCACAATGTCGAAGCCGCTCTTGGCGATCGCGGCGGCGAGCACGGCGGCCGTGCGTGAGAGATCCGAGCCGGAAAGCGCATCATCCTGCACGTGCAGGGCGGAGTCGGCGCCCATGGCGAGCGACTTGCGCAGCATCTCGGTCACGGACGATGGGCCCATCGACAGAGCGATCACCTCGGCGTCCTGCGCATCCTTGTATTGGAGGGCGACTTCGAGAGCCCGTTCGTCGATCTCATCGATCACGGCGTCGCTCGCCGAGCGGTCCAGCTGACCCGTTGCTTTGGTGAGCTTACGCTCGCCCCACGTATCGGGGACCTGCTTGACGAGTACGATAATCTTCATTGATTTGCCTGTCTTCATTGATTCGTCCTTTCCTCGAATACCGGGCGATCTGAAGCGCCGGATTCAGCCGTCAGCTGTCGCTTGAGGATCTTGCCGGTTGCTGTCATGGGCAGCGAGGTCACGATCTCGATGACGCGTGGATACTTGTACGCCGCCATCTGGATCTCGCTCCATGAGCGCAACTCTTCGGCCGTGAGAGTCGAGCCCTCCTTGAGGATCACAAACGCCTTGACCTCCTCGCCGTGCACCTCGTGGGGCACGCCGATAACGGCAGCCAGGGATACCTCGGGGTTGGTGAGGAGTACTTCTTCGATCTCACGCGGATAGACGTTGTAGCCGCCTCGGATGACCATGTCCTTGGCGCGGTCGACGATGTAGTACCAGCCGTCCTGGTCGCGTTTGGCCAGGTCCCCGGTTCGCAGCCAGCCATCCTTCATGACCTCGGCCGTCGCCTCGGGGCGGCCGAAGTAGCCTTTCATGACGTTGTGCCCGCGCACCGCGATCTCGCCGACGACGTCCGCACCATCAAGGGTGTTCCAGTCATAGTCGATAAGCCGGACCTCGATGCCCCAGATCGGGAGACCCACCGAGCCGGGCCTGGGCTCGGAGCCCGGCGGCTCGGAGAGCACCGACGGCGAAGTTTCTGAAAGCCCGTATCCCTCGAGCACGTGAATTCCGAAGCGCTTCTCGAACCGGTGCAGGACGTCGACCGGCAGGGGCGAACCTCCGGACAGCGCCAGGCGGAGGTTCTTTGCGATCCGCTCGACGTCGACGTCGTCGGTGACGGAATTGAGCAGGCTCCAGTACATGGTCGGGACGCCGGAGAAGAAAGTGATCTCCTCGCGCTCCATCAGGGCGAGCACCCGCTTGGGCTCGAACCTGGGGAGCATAACGAGGGTGGAGCCGGTGGCGAACCCGGCATTCTGCGTCATCGTCTGCCCGAACGAGTGGAAGAGCGGCAGCGTGACCAGAAAGCGGTCGGGGCGATCCGGCGAGGAGCCGCAAAGCCGGTTGGCTGCCAGCGCGTTGAGGACCATGTTGCTGTGGGTGACCTCAGCGCCCTTCGGTTGCCCCGTGGTGCCCGAGGAGTAGAGGATGACCGCGGTGTCGTCCGGCTTGGTGGCTACCGGTTCAAAGGTGTTCGACCGGCCGGCAATGGCCTGCGCCACGGTCTCCACGCCGCCGAGCGATGTTGCCCCCTCCGGCCCGGACGGAATCGCAAAGAAGCTCTCGCACGTACTGGTGGCCCCAAACGCCTCCCGCCCCGTTTCCCCGGTCGGCAGTTGGTCGGAACCGTCGAAGCAGAAGTACACGCGGGCACCACTGTCCTCCAAGTGGTAGCGCACCTCGCGTGTGCGCAACAAGACGTTGAGCGGCACGACCACACCCCCGGCCTTGAGGATTCCGTTGTATATCACTGGGAACCACGGCACGTTCGGACATGTGAGAGCAACCCTGTCCCCCGGCTGGATCCCGCGCGCGAGAAGGAGGTGCGCAACCTGGTTGGCGAGCGACTCAAGCTCGGCGTACGTCAGCCGCTGGTCCCCGAAGGCGACGGCATCGCGATCCGGGAAACTGCGCGCACTGTCCTCGAGCAGCATCGACAGGTTTAGCATCAGCTCTCACTTTCATGCCTGGGACGTCCCAGTGCCATCATCGTCGACTGCACGACGACGATCAGCTGACCGTCGGAGCGCGACACCGTTGTGCTGTAGACGCTGGTACGACCGGCGGAGGCAATCGGTCCCGTGCAGACGGCGCGCAACTTATCACCCAACGGACCGGCCGCGAGATAGGTAATGGTCGCCGACGATGTCACGTTGGTAACGTTCCCAAGGTTCGCGGCAATGCCGACCGCAGTGTCGGCGAGGAAATAGCTAAGGCCACCATGAGCGATCCCGACACCGTTGGCGTCGTCCTCGCCGATCACGAAGACAACCTCGACGGCGTCCTCGGTTACGGCGGCGATCTCGACACCGCGGGAACATGAAGCCGGATCCTTGGCCAAGAAGCGCCGCGCCGCGCCCCAACGTTGCTCGACCAGCTGTTGGTCTACCACCCGTAACACTCCCTTTCGCAGTCCTTTTGATAAATCTAATCTAAATTAAAATAAATTGTCGGTCAAGGTGTGTCAGGCTTCATGGCTATGTCCCACTCCCAGGTGTTGACGTACCGTAAGATACGTTTCATGCCAACAAGCGTCGCCAAAAAAACGAAGCAGACGGGGCGAACCGGTCCCGATACGCGGCAACGCATCCTGGACGCTACGGCGCGGGTGCTCAGTGAGAACGGGTACGCCGGCACCAAGCTTTCGGCGATTGCGGAGCACGCGCAGCTCCAGGCACCCGCGATCTATCACTACTTTGCTTCGCGCGAAGTGCTCATCGAGGAGACCATGTGGACAGGTCTCGCCCAGATGAACGTCGTCATGCGGGAGAGACTCGCCGCCCTGCCCGAGGATGCAGATCCGTTTCAGCGGCTCCTGTCGGCGGTGGAAATTCACTTGACCTACATGTTCTCCACCAGCGACTACGCAGTGGCCTACCTTCGCAATCATGCCCAACTCCCACCCGACATCCGCGAACGCCAGGCCCAGGAGGCGACAAAGCTCGCCGTGCTGTGGCGCGAGCTCTTCCAGGCCGCGGCCGCTGGTGGCTATATCCGCAAGGATCTCGACCTGACGATGATGCGTCTGAGTGTCGTCAGTTCGCTTAATATCACCTCGGAATGGTGGACCCCCCGCCACGGGACCGTGAGCGAACTGGTGGCGATGACCCAGGAAATGGTGCGTTCGGCCATCGCCGCCAGATGAGGCTCAGCGTGCTGTGAGCTTAGTTGCGTACAGGAGCTGCTGCTCCTCAAGCGCACTTGCGGGCACCACATACTCGTCGGAGGCCATGACTTCGTCCCAGTGTGCCCGTAAGTCCTCAAGAGTGAGCTCGGGGTTGGTATAGCCACGCGTGGTGGCGATGAAGGTGCGCATCACCCGACCCGCTCCAGCGGTGATGATTTCTCCCGTGACAGGGCAGGATTCGCTGGCCAGGAGTGCCACGAGGGGAGATACCAGCTCAGGGCGTGAGGACGTCGCGGCAGATTCGTCCAGCAGGCCGTCGGTCATGGGAGTGTAGGCCATGGGTGCGATCGCGTTGGCCTTGATGCCCTTGCCCGCACCCTCGACGGCGAGCGTGCGGGTGAACCCCAGGAGGCCGGCCTTGGCAGCGGCGTAGTTCGCTTGCCCGAAGTTGCCGAAGAGTCCGGCGCCCGAGCTGGTGTTGATGATGCGTCCGTAGCCCTGCTCCCTCATGCGCAGGTAAGCCGGCTGCGTGACGTTGAAGGCCCCCTTAAGGTGCACGGCCAGGACCAGATCGATCATCTCCTCGGTCATGCCCGCGAAAGATTTGTCGCGGATAACGCCGGCGTTGTTGACCACGATGTCGATCGAACCGAATTCGGCCACGGCCCGCTCGACCATCGCCAGGCCGCCCTCGGCCGTGGTGACACTGTTCTCGTCAGCAACAGCCTCACCGCCGGCCGCCGTGATGGCGTCGACAACTTCCTGTGCGCTGCGCAGGTCGTTGACGACCACTTTGACTCCATAGCTGGCCAGCAGCTTGGCGTGCGAAGCGCCCAGACCGCCACCAGCTCCGGTGACGAGGGCGACGCGGCCCTTCAGTCCTACCTCAGACATGATTGATTCTCCTTCGTTATTGGGGTCATGGTCGAACGGCCGACGCGATGTCACGGAAAGCCACGGAGCGCGACGGGTCGAGCTCGCGGGGCAGGCCGAGCGCACGCTCCGCAATGATGTTGCGCTGGATCTCGTCGGTGCCGCCGTAGATGAAGGGTGCCGGCTCGTACAGGAGAATCTCGCGGGCCCACGCTTCGTCGGCCGTCACCGGCGTCGTACCCGTCGCGACGCCCAGGATCCGTGCGATCAGATCCCGGGCCAGACGAAGCGCGGTGTTGGAGTGGATCTTGCCGATGTTTGGCTCGGCGCCTGTGACGTCCAGGCCGCTCTTGAGCCGCCGCATACCCTCGACGCGCAGACTCGACATGTGGGCGAGCCGGACGAGGTCACGCCGGATCGCCACGTCGCTCACACCGCGGTCGGTGACGAGGCGCACCAGGCGGGCCACCGTCTCGTCGGTCACGACGCCGAGCGAGTGCGGGTCGAAGGCCTCGACGAACTCTGTGGCAGGACGGTCGAGGTGGCCGGCGAGGATGCCTGGCATGGCCGGGGTCATCGTCGGTGAGGCCGCGATGCTGGAGCGCTCCACCGACAAGGTGACATTGGCAAGTGCCCAGCCCTGACCAAGCTCGCCGAGCCGGCAGTCGTCAGAGACGTAGGCGCCATCCAGGAAGACGTCATTGAACATCATGTGGCCGTTCATCTCCCTGATGGGGCGCACATCAACGCCTTCCTGGCGCATGGGGAAGAGGAAATAGGTGATGCCTTGGTGCTTGGGCACACCCGGGTCGGTGCGGGCCAGGAGGATTGCGTAGTCCGCGACGTGGGCGTTGGAGGTCCAGGTCTTCTGGCCAGTGATGCGCCAGCCGTCGCCATCACGCTCGGCGCGGGTGCGCAAGCCGGCGAGGTCGGAGCCTGCGTCGGGCTCCGAGAAGAGCTGGCACCAGGCTTCTGTGCCCTCGAGGATACCCGGCAGGAAGCGCGCCTTCTGTGCGTCCGTGCCGGCGGCCGCGATGGTTGGCGCAGCGAGGGCGCGACCTATTCCGCCTGCTCCCAGCGTTACCCCGGCGGCGTTCATGGTGTCGGTAATAACGCCCTCGTCCGCTGAGGTCCACCCGCGGCCGCCCAGCTCCGCCGGAAGCGAGGGAAGGTTGAGCCGGGCCGCCGACATACGCCGCCACCACTCGCGCACGGTAAGGTCCGGCTGCCACTGCTCCGAGACGAACTCCTTGACGATCCGGACGACGTCGTCCGAGGTCTCGTCGGCCGAGTCCTTGTCGACGGACGTGGCGAGCCCGCCGCCGGACTCGATGGTCCCCCAGGCCCGGTCCAGCGCAGCGTTCCCGGCGTCGAGAAGGCCAGAGACCGCAAAGACACGGCGGTAGTAGAGGTGGGCGTCGTGCTCCCAGGTGTATCCCATGCCGCCGTGCAGCTGGATCATCTCGTCGACAAGGTTGCGGGCCTTATCGGCCGCCCACGCCAAGGCAAGGTCGGCGGCGGTGTCGAAGTCGTCGCCGTCATCCGCAACGACCGCGCTCGAGACGGCCGAGGCCAAGGTCTCGACATCGACCATCATGTCCGCGAGGCGGTGCTTGATCGCCTGGTAGCTGCCGATGGTGCGTCCGAACTGGGTACGCTCCTTGGCGTGTTGCACCGTCTGCTCCAGCGAGAAGCGTGCGACACCCAGCAGGGTCGCCGCGACGCCCAGCCGGGCGAGCGCGAGGCCACGGCGCACGACGTTTTCTGCCTCGCCGCCAACCACGGTGCCGGCGGCGTTGTCGAAGCGAACCGTGCCGAGGGGAACGGACGCGTCGAGGCTGTTCACCGACTCGACGGAGACACCGGCCCCGTGGGCGTCCACGCTGATGAGCGCCATGGCACCGTTGACCGTTGCGGGGACAAGAATGAGATCTGCCCCCTCAGCGTCGGGCACCACCGGCAGCTCTCCCGACAAGCGCACGCCGTCACCGGTGACAGTCGCAGAGAGCAGAGCCTCAGGGCCAGCCCAGACACCGGCCATGACGGCAATTTTCGTACCGTCCGCGATCCCGGCCAGCAGGCTCCCCTCCGCGCCCGCGGCGATGAGGGCGCCTGCGGCGACGACCGAGCTCGAGAGGAACGGCACCGGGGCAAGCGAGCGGCCCAGCTCCTCGAGAACGACGGCGGCGTCGGCAACCGATCCCCCCGCCCCGCCGAACTCTTCCGGAATCAGCAATCCGGCGAGGCCCAGCTCCCCGGCGAAGCGGTCCCACAGGACGCCGGTATCCAGGCTTTTGCCGTCGAGGCTCTCGCGCAACTGGTCCCTCGACCATGCCGACTCGAAGAAATCACGTACCACCGTGCGCAGCTCTGCGCGTTCGTCCTGAACCATGGAAAACCCTTCTTTAGTGATTTAATTTAGATTAGATTAAACTGATGGGGTGGGTCAAACAGTTCCGCGCCCCGCCACACGCTGCCTCGTCATTGGCATTGGGGCAGCGACATCAATCGGAAGGAAGTTCCCATGGCAGACGCCTACATCGTTGACGCGGTGCGCACCCCCGTCGGCAAGCGCAAGGGCGGGTTGTCCGGCGCACATCCCGCCGACATAGCCGCCCACGTCCTGTCGGGCCTGGTCGGACGCACCGGCATCGATCCTGCGGCCATCGATGACGTCATCCTCGGTTGCCTCGATCAGATTGGCTCCCAGGCTGGCAACATTGCGCGCACGGCCTCGCTGGCTGCGGGGTTCCCCGAGAGTGTCCCGGGCGTCACGATCGATCGGCAGTGCGGGTCCAGCCAGCAGGCCGTGCATTTCGCGGCGCAGGCCGTCATGAGCGGCAGCCAGGATCTCGTCATTGCCGGCGGAGTGCAGAAGATGACGCAGTACCCGATCTTGAGCAGTTACCCCGCTGGCGCCGCTTATGGCCCCTCCGATCCGTTCACCGGGTCGCTGGGCTGGGCAAACCGCTTTGGTGACGCCGAAGTCTCACAGTTCCTCGCCGCCGATCGCGTCGCCGCGCAGTGGGGACTGACCCGGGAGGAGCTGGATACCTTCGCGCTCGAGAGTCACCGCCGGGCCGCTGTCGCGGCGGATGAACACCGTTTCGCGAACGAGATCCTGCCCTTCGGTGACATGAGGGACGACGAGGGAATTCGCCGCAACACCTCGCTGGAGCTGCTGGCCGGGCTCAACCCGATCCTCGAAGGTGGCCTTACGACCGCCGGCGCGTCCAGCCAGATCTCGGATGCGGCCTCAGCGCTGCTCATCGCCTCCGGGGATGCTCTCAAGACGCACAACCTCAAGCCACGTGCGCGGGTCCACCATATGACGGTGCTCGGCGCCGATGCACTGATGCTCCTCACCGCACCAATTCCGGCCACCCGTCGGGCTTTCGAACGCACCGGGTTGACCGCGGACGACATCGATCTCTTCGAGTGCAATGAGGCGTTCGCCCCCGTCGTGCTCGCCTGGATGAAGGAGCTGGGTGTCAGTCACGAAAAGGTCAACGTCAACGGTGGCGCGATCGCGCTGGGCCATCCCACCGGCGCCTCGGGCGGAAGGATCATGACCACCCTGCTCAACGAGATGGAGCGGACAGGTGCCCGCTACGGATTGCAGACGATGTGCGAGGGCGGCGGCATCGCCAATGTGACGATCCTCGAACGACTCTGACAATTCGCGCCGGCTGACCCGACTGACCCGGCAGAACCGCCAGAAGGCCCCACCCCGCATTGGGGTGGGGCCTTCGCCGTGAACCTGCTTTACGCCGCCGTCAACAATCTCAGAGAGCGCGGCCGCCCTGCGCTGCCTTCGCCCAACTCCAGGCATAGGCGCCATCATCGCTGGCCCGGCCGGCCTCACCGAGTTCGAGAGGGGCGAACGTGTCAACCATCACCGCCGTCTCGTCGAAGAACTCTGCGCCCAGTGACCCCTCGGCCGCGCCCGGCTGCGGCCCGTGCGAGTGCCCGCCCGGGTGGAGGCTGATGGAACCGGCACTGATGCCGGAGCCCTTCCGGGCTTCGTAGTCGCCCGCGACGTAGAACATCACCTCGTCCGAGTCAACGTTGGAGTGATAGTAGGGAACCGGGATCGCCAGCGGGTGGTAGTCGACCTTGCGGGGCAGGAAGTTGCAGATCACAAAGTTGTGTCCCTCGAAGACCTGATGCACGGGCGGCGGCTGATGAACTTTGCCCGTGATCGGCATGTAGTCCTCGATGTTAAAGGTGTAGGGGTAGATGCACCCGTCCCATCCGACGACGTCGAAGGCGTGGGTCGCGTATACCAGCCTCGTCCCCACGACTCCAGCGCTGGTCCGGTGTTTGACGAGGACTTCGACGTTCTCACCCTCCACCAGCAAGGGTGCCACGGGTCCGTGCAGATCCCGCTCGCAGTAGGGTGCGTGCTCCAGGAGCTGCCCGAACCTCGACAGGTAGTTCTTCGGCGGATGAATGTGGGAATTGGCTTCGACCGGAAAGAGTCGAGAACTGACGCTGGGTACCCACTGGTGATCGGTGCCCCGAGGGATCATCACGTAATCGCCGGCGCGGTAGGGCACAACCCCGAACACCGTACGCACGATCCCCTCCCCCGACTCCACATACACACACTCGTCGCCGATCGCGTTGCGGTAGATCGACGAAGGCTCGGTGCCCGTGACGACATAGGCCATGCGCACGTCGTTGTTGCCGAGGACCAACCGTCGGCCGGTCACGGCGTCCGCGGTCTCACCCTCGAAGAGCGTATGCAACGGAAAGTGCAACGGTCGGAGCGGGTGGTTTGGTGTGAGCGTCTGATCCGGCAGCTCCCACACGTCGCTTGCTACGATCGCGGACGGGATACCCCGGTGGTAGAGCAACGAGGAGTTCGATGAGAACCCTTCCTCACCCACCAGCTCCTCGCGGTAGAGGTTGCCATCAGAATCACGGTGTTGGGTATGGCGTGTGCGGGGCACTTCGCCGATGCTGCGGTAATGGACCACGTTACTTCCTCTTGCCTCTGGTGAATATTTGCGTGTAGCACACTCCGCCGACGCCCACGAGCTGCACCAGGCCGACCTGGTCTCCGTGGTTGCGGAAGCGTCGCAGGGTCTCGTGGACCTGGGCCAGCCCGGTGCCGCCGCTCGCGTGCCCGCGGGCAATCAAGCCGCCGTCCGTGGAAACTTCGGCGAGGCCGAACTTCTCACGGGATCCGGGCCCGAATGCTCCCCGCTCGAGGAGTTCCTCGGTCTCGCCGGGAACACTCAGGCCAATCTGCTCGCAGTAGACGATTTCCTCGACGGCGAACGCGTCGTGGACCTGCACCACGTCAAGGTCCTTCGGGCCGACGCCGGCGATCGTGAGGGCCGCCTGGGCACCGGCGCCCGTGATCGTCGCCGAACCGATGATCGCACCTTCGAGGATGAGGCCATCTTCGTAGACCTCCGTGTTCGAAACCGACGCGGAGATCTTCGCGACGTACGGGCTCGCGCCCCGGGTACGTGCCAGCATCTCGGCCGACATCAGCACCGCAGCGCCGGCACCATCGCCCCATGGGGTGCACATCATCGATGTGATGGGTGCGGCGATCAGGCGCGAGCCGAGCACCTTCTCGACCGTTACCGTTTCGGTCGGCTGCCGCAGCGCGTTCGGATTGCCAGCCGCGTAGTTCCAGTTCTTGGCAGCCACGAGGGCCAGGTGGCGCTCGGTCGTGCCGACCTCCTGCGCGCGGCGGTTCGCCCACATGGAGAACAGGCTCACCGGCGGTGCGAAGCCCTGGGCGGCAATGGCCATTTCTGCTGATCCGGTCGCTTCCGGCGCGTCGTAGCCAATCACCAACACGACCTCGTGGAGCCCCGATGCGATTGCCAACCAGGCATCGTGCATGGCGGCCAGGCCACTGGCCGAGGCGTTCGTGACATGGTGCACCGGCACCCCGGTCATGCCCAACTCACGGGCGAGGTAGATCGCACGCGGGCTGTTGGGGAGTGCCGAGCCGCCATATACCGCCTCAACGGCGGCGAAATCGATGCCCGCGTCGAGGAGGGCCGCCCGGCCGGCGTGCCGGCCGAGCATACGACCGCTGCCTGCCTCATATTTTTTGAACGGAGTCAGGCCCGTTCCTGACACAAAGACATCACGCACCTTGAAAGCTCCATCCATTCTCGTCACCAATGAGCCGGTAGGCGTTTCCGATCACCGGATCACCCGGCGCCAGCTCAGCCTGCAGGCGAACGCCGTCGGGCAGGTCAATCAGCCCGTATGTGGTGTCGCCGACCACGGCGAAGGAGTAGAGGACGCCGGTCGTCGATAGCTGCACTTCTTCCAGGGCGCGCAAGGCGCCGTCGACGCTGAACGCCCGGGGCGGAAAGAACACTTCCCCCGTGAGCTTGTCCCTGGACCCGGTCAATGCGAACGTGCTCGCGTCTGTCATGGCTTTGGCCGTTCTATGATTCGATACGTCAACCGGGCCCGCACGGCTCCGGCGTCGTCACGGATGATCAGGTGAGCATCCGCTAAGTTCATCAATCCTTGCCGGCCCTCGACGGCACGACGTCCCGAGTGGCCCTCGGTCACCCAGAGCCGTTCCCCGACCCGGATCGGCTGGTCACCGAACTCGAGCTCGGTGCTGCCATGGACGACCCTGGTGAAATCGAAGTCGAGCCGCTGCACGAAGTCACGCGACGAAGGCGTCCAGCGCATCGCCGTTGGCAGGAATGCCGGGTGGATTTCCGTTTCATCCGCGACGCGTCGGGTGTCCCCGACCGCGACGGCGAACAGGCGGGCCGCTCCTTCTTCGACCGGCCAGCGGAACGGGTTCCCCAGAGCGGTGAAGTCCGGCGGCAGGGTCGCCAGTTCCAGGAAAGGTCCGCCGAGGACCACCGCACCGTCCATGACCACGGAATCCCCCTCGGTCACTCGGGTCCCGATCGTTGAGGTGCCGTCGGCGTCGGCGATCGGATCGTCGAAGCTGACGGCGAGCTGCGCACCAGCCAAGGCCGGTGCCTTGAACCGGACCGCGACGCGGCGCAGGTCTGTGAGGTCATGGGCGCTGTGCAGCTCCGTCAGGAGCAAGGCCGTCATCATTGACCCCACCACGACGGGTCGGTCGAAGCCGGCGGCCCGGGCGGCCTGCTGCTCGTAGTGCAGTGGGTTGAAATCGCCGCTCGAGCCGGCGTAGCGGACCAGGCGCTCAATAGTGATCGGGCCGCCGAACGTGGGTCGTTCGGTCTGCGTCGCACTCATGCCTGCTCCGAAGGGGCGAACTCGCGCAGTGCTGGGGTCAGTTCCACGATCTTTTCCGCGGCGTCATCGAGCTCCTCAAAGCTCCACCGGTGACCGGCGCGGAGCTCGGCCACTTGGGGCCAGACCTCGAAGAACTGGATTCGATCGCCCTCGACGCCGTACACCGAACCGGACGGGGCCGGGCAATTCTCGATGCCGAGCCACGTTACGAACGGCGCCACGTTACCGGCATCCCAGTAGTCGAAGGTGCCCTCTGCCACCGGCTTGCCTACGTTTTCGGCGGCATCCGGCGTGCCCATCGTGAGACGCGTTCGCGCACTCGGCGCGATCGCGTAGCTGCGCACCTTGAGGCGCTCATTGAGTTCGCGGTGCGCGACCAGCGCGAAAGTCGCGAGGCCGCCCTTTGCCGCGCCGTAATTCGCCTGGCCCGGGATGCCCAGCATCCCCGACATGCTGGTCGTGGAGATGAGAACCCGGTCTTGGAGGTCGCCCGCCTTGGATCGCTCCCGCCAGAAACCGGCCACGGCGCGTGTCGTCGAGAAGTGGCCGCGCAGGTGGACGTTGATGACGGCGTCCCATTGTTCCGGCTCCATCGTGACGAGCATCTTGTCGCGCAGGATACCGGCATTGTTGATGAGCACGTGCACGTCGCCGAACGCATCGACAGCGCTCCTGACCACGCCTTTCCCGCCGTCGGTCGTGGAGATGTCGTCGGTGTTGGCGACGGCCGTGCCGCCAGCCTCCTCGATCTCATTGACGACCAGTTGGGCGGCGCCTGCGTTGCGGCCCTCGCCGTCCAGGGCCGTGCCGAGGTCGTTCACGACGACCTGGGCACCGTGGGCCGCCGCGAGCAGCGCGTACTCCCGGCCGAGGCCTGATCCGGCACCAGTGACGATGACGACTCGGCCAGCGAGTCGGGAAGTTGTGGGCACGATGATGTTCCTTTTCTGCAGTGGACTACTCATGGGTGGGCCTCCTTGCGGGGCGCACGGTTCCTGTGACGTCGCCGAGGCCAATCCGGCGACCTGAAGCACCGAGGGCCGTAGCGGTAATGGTGACGTTGTCGCCGTCCTCAAGGAACGTCCTGTTCTCACCGTTCAACGTCACGGGCTGGGCACCGTTCCACGACAGCTCGATGAAGGAGCCACGCTGGTCGGGTTCGGGCCCGGAGATGGTGCCGGATGCGAACAGGTCGCCGGTTCGGGCACTGGCGCCGTTGCTGGTCATGTGAGCGAGCATCTGGGCCGGCGACCAGTACATGTCCCGGTAGTTCGGCGAGCTGACAGCGACGCCGTTCCACTCGACGGTGAAGCCGATGTCGAGGCCCCAGTCCTGCGACGCCCGGAGGTGCGGCAGCACCTGGGGTTGCTGGAGCGTTGTGGGGATCCGGGCGGCCTGGAGCGCCGCGAACGGCACAACCCACGCACTGATCGACGTAGCGAAGCTCTTGCCGAGGTTGGGGCCCAGCGGCACGTACTCCCAGGCCTGGATGTCGCGTGCCGACCAGTCGTTGACGACGACGACGCCGAAGACGTGCTTGTCGAACTCGTCGGGGGCAATGGGGTCATCTGCGGGTGTTCCGACGCCGACGACGAATCCGAGCTCGACCTCGATGTCCAGTCGGCGGGACGGACCGAAGGTCGGCGTCGCGTCGGCCGGAGGCTTGCGCTGTCCGCTGGGGCGCGCGATGTCGGTGCCCGAGACGACGACCGTGCCGGCGCGCCCGTGGTACCCCACCGGGAGGTGCTTCCAGTTCGGCAGCAATGGCGCCGAGTCTGGTCGGAAAAGTCGGCCGAGGTTTGTTGCGTGATGCTCGGAGGCATAGAAGACGACGTAGTCGGCGACATCGAATGGCAGGTGGAGCCGCACGTCCGCGAGGGAATGGGAAACAGCCGGATCGATCTCGTCCCGGACCGCCTCCATCACACCCGCACGAACCTCGGCCCACCGCTCTGGCCCCTGGGCCATGAAGGGGTTGAGGGTGCTGGTCGCGAGCGACGCGTCGCCAAGTAGGGCGGCCACATCAAGCACATCATCGCCCAGCCGTACGCCGATCCGGGGCGATCCACCCGGAGGCGAGAAGACACCGTACGGGAGGTTGTCCGGACCGAATAGGTGGCCGGCACTTGTTGTGGGTGTCATGAGTCCTCACTTTCGATCGGCACGAGTAAGCCCAACCCCATCAGGTCGCTCAGCGGGTCGATGACGCTGCAGCTGCCGAAGGACGTGAAGTGTCGTCTGGCGCGTTCCACACCGGCGGTGCCGAGTTGCTGGACGAGGGCAGCAATTCGCTCGGCGCTTCGTTCGGCCAGGAGCGATACAAGGTCGTCGCGGCTCGCCCCACCGGCGCCTGCCTCGGCGGCGAGCAGAAGGTTGAGAAAGCCGTGCTGCTCGAAACCGGTCTCGGGGTCGGTGTTGCGCAGGGCCCGATGCAGGCCGGCGGTGGCCTTGAAACTGACGCCCGCGGCGAGAACAGCGCGCAGGGTGGTAGCGAGCTCAACCTCCGTCGGATAGAGCTCCCGGCGATCACCGCCGGTGCGGAGCTTGGCGCGTGCGCCCGCCGCAGCGACCTCGGCGAGCACTGCGTCCCGACGCTCGTCGCGGGGGATCTCGACCGCGGTCTCGATCGCACGCCCGCCGAGCGCCGAGGTGATGCGCGAGACAAGACCCTCTACGGTCTCACCTGGCGGCACAGCCACTTCGACCGCGCCGACTTCAACGAGGGCAGGGGTCACCGCCAGAGTCTCGGCGATCGTGCCGGGCCCTGCCGGAAACGTGAAGCAGACCGGGAGCGGCCTCCCGGCCGGACTGACCAGCGCCCTGAGTGACTCCGCTGCCGTTCCGGGCAGCACCAGCGGGCCGACCATGTCGGCATACCAGGAGCTCCGATATTCGCCGTGCCACATGACAGCATCGGGCAGCGTCGCCGAACCGGGCGGAAACACTGCGGCGTCGTCGACCAGGCCGGCGGTGAGCGCGGCCTGGAACTCGATGTCAGGGGTGGTGCGGCTGTCAGCGCGCATCGGTGGCCTCGCTACCGTAAGCGGCCTTTTCCTCGGCCCATGACAGCCCGGATCTGCCGCGTGGCTCCGGCGGGAGGCCCAAGACCCGCTCGGACAGCACGTTCTTCTGGATCTCTTCGGTGCCACCACCGATGAGAAGTCCGACAGCGCCGATGACGTATTCGTTCCAGTCGGGCTCCCGGAGCACCTCTGGACCCAGCAATCGACTCACGAAGTCTGCCACTCCCAGGGCGGCGCGGCCCGTGAGGAGCTTGTTGATCGAGCCCTCGGGGCCGGGCTCCACGCCCGCACGGACGCCTTCGAGGATCTGCTCGGACAGCGAGTGAAGTGCTCGGTAGAGCGAATAGAGATCGACGAGCTGAACGCCCAGGTCGGCCGGCAGGTGACCGTCGTACTGGCGGGCGGCCTGGAATGCGCGCTGGAAGGGAACCCCGTCACCGGTGAGGGCAAGCCGCTCGTTCATCAGCGTCGTGATCGCGACACGCCAGCCGTTTGCTACCCCGCCGACAACCGCCTCGTCGGGCAGGAAGACGTCGTCCAAGAAGGTCTCGGAGAAGAGTGTCGAGCCAGAGGCCTGCACGATCGGGCGCACGGTCACACCCGGCGCGTCCATCGGAACGATAAAGACCGTCAGCCCCTTGTGCTTCGGGGCGTCCGGGTCGGTGCGGGCGACCAAAAGGCCGAAGTCAGCGTTGTCCGCACCGGAGTTCCATACCTTCTGGCCCTGGACGCGCCAGCCGCCATCGACCTTGGTGGCCTTCGTCGAGGCCATCGCGAGGTCGGACCCGGCGCCGGGCTCGGAGAAGAGCTGGCACCACAACCCGGTGCCGTTCAGCATCGGGGGGACGTAACGGCTCTTCTGCTCCTCGGTGCCCCAGCTGATGATCGTCGGCATGATCATGCCGAATGTGATTCCGAAGATCCAGTGCGGCAAGTCGTACACGTGCTCATGCGCTTGAAAGGTGAGCGCCTCGAACTGGAACTTGCCCTGTCCACCAAGCTCCTTCGGCACAGCGATGCCAGCAAAGCCGGACTCTGACTTCAATCGCTCCCACTCGCGGGCCCGGCGCAGTTGGTCGGCAGCCTCATCCTCTGCGAGCACAGCGAAGTGTCCGACATGGTCGCGACGGCCGACGAACACCGGTGCGTTGGCAGCGAGCCACACAGCGCCAGCGTCCTGCGCCGTGGGCTGCGTTGTTTCCGCCGCGGAGGTCGAGAGCGCGTTCGCCACGGAACGAACGAGGAGATCGTCATCGCCGAAGAGGAACCGATCAGTCATCGAGCGCCTCATGAAACGGTGAGCCCCGAGCTCCCAAGTGAAGCCGATCGCACCGTGGAGTTGGATGCCGCGTATGGCGACGAGCGCAAGCGCTTTGCTGGCCTGGATCTTGGCGAGCGAGGCACTGAGCAGGACCTCCGGCGATGCGGCGTCCTTCGCGGTGATCTCCTCGACGGCATCCCGCAACAGCGCCCTCGCATGCGCAATCTCGGTGTAAAGGTCGGCGGCAGTGTGCTTAACAGCTTGGAACTGACCGATCGGGCGGCCGAATGCCCAGCGCTGCTTGAGATAGGCGATGGTCTGGTCGAGAAACTCGTCAGCCGCGCCGACCAGTTCGGCCGAGAGACTGACCAGCCCGACCGTCAGTCCCCGCCGAACGGCAGACAGCGCGATCTCGCCCGATGCCAGGACGCGTGCGTCCGCGTCGGCGAAAACGACGTCCGCGATCGGCCGTGACGGGTCGGCGCCCTCGACTGCTGCCACCGCGACGCCCGTGGCGTTCGCTTCCACGAGCAGCAGGCCATTTGTTGCCGGCACCAGGAAGTAGGCCGCCTGTGCGCCGTTCAGGACGCCGATGATCGACCCCGAAACCGTCCAGTGCTCTCCACGCCGGGTGGCCACCGGGCAGCCAGCGAGCGGATCCCACGCGGACGTGCTCAGGGGCACGGCGAGCACTCCGACCTCGCCGGAAGCAAGGCGTTCGCCGAGCTCGGAACGAACCTCGTCGTCGAGACCCGAGATGACGGTCGCCCCCACCACGGCACCCGAGAGGTAGGGAGCCGGGCTCAGTGCTCGACCTGTCTCTTGGGCGATCGCGGTGAGGAGGTGTCCCGCGGGGATGTCGAAGGAGTCGTCCGTCCCGATGGAGGCGAATCCGTTGTCGGCGAGGGCTTCCCAAGCGACGTCCGCGTTAGGCGCGTCTGTGAGGATCCGGCTGACGCTCTCAGCAACGGTGGAGAGCTCGTCTGTGTAGGCTGTCATCTCTTGTGCTCCAGTTCAGTATGTGCGTGCGTCAGGCTTCGGGCGCCGGGCTGGCGTCTCGTAGGCGATGACAGGATCGGGGTCGATTCCGGCGTTCTTGTTGACCCAGGCGGGATCCCCGAGCAGTGCCCGGCCGAGCGCGACCACGTCGTATTCGCCGTCCTCAAATTGCTGCACCAGGATGCGCAGTCGTTCCTGGTCCGAGTCGTCGGCAGGGGCCTCGGCGCCGAACGGTGTGTCAATGCCGACCGAGCCGACCGTAATCACGGGGAGGCCTGTGACCTTCTTCGTCCATCCGGCGAGGCTCAACTCACCGTGGTCGGGGAACTCCGGCCGCCAATGGCGCCGGCCGGACGCATGCACAATGTCCACGCCTGCCTCGGTAATGGGGCGGAGGATCGCCTCGAGTTCGTTCGGGTCCTCGGCGATGCGGGAGTCATAGCGATTGACCTTCCACTGCGAGAACCGGTAGCCGACCGCCATGTCGGGGCCGACGGCATCGCGCACCGCACGCACCACCTCGACGGGGAATGTTGTGCCGTGGTCGTCGTTCAGTCCGTACCTGTCGGTGCGGTGGTTGGTGCGACGCCAGACAAACTGGTCTGGCAGATAGCCGTGGGCGCCATGCAGTTCGACGCCATCGAATCCGATGCGCCGGGCGGTCGCCGCTGCACGGGCATAGGACCCGATGATCGCCTCGATCTGCTTGGTGGTGAGCTCCTCACCGAACCGGTTGCCATCGAGGTCGATGCCCGAAGGGCTGCGCGCCGGGACACCCGGGTTCGGGATCTGGTCGGTGCCGCGCAGGACACCGCCGTGCCAAAGCTGCACCATGATGGAGCTCCCGGCCGCGTGAACACTGTCGACGACGCGACGCCAGCCCGCTTCAGCGTCGTCGCCGTAGATCGTAGGGATGTGGTCGCTAAATCCCGCCGCAGGGTCGTCGATGAAGGTGCCTTCGGTGATAATCAGCGCCGCACCGCCCCGGGCCCGGGCAGAGTAATAGTCAGCGCTTTCCTGGGTCGGCACCCCACCGGGCGTCTTGCGCCGCGACATCGGAGCCATCGCGAAGCGGTTGCGCAGGGTCATGCCTGCGACCGTGAACGGCGTAAGCAGTCCGTCGATCAAGGGAACGGTTGACGTACCCATCCTTGAGTCTTCCATTCGTCAGTTCCTTGTTCCTATCGAGCCCGGGTAGCCGCCGCCCCCATGATTGCGGTCGAGCTGGTCGTAGTCGACCGACCCGCCTGACCGGGGCAGCGGTCCATCCACGAAGATGACACTGCGCGGCTTCTTATACGACGCGATCTTCGAGGCGACGTGCGCGATGACGTCGTGCTCGGCCACCGCGGAACCTGGCGTGCGTACGACGACCGCCCGCACCGATTGTCCCCATTTCTCGTCGGGAACACCGATCACGCCGACCTCGGCGACCGCGTCAAGATCGCGAATCGCCGCCTCGACCTCAACCGGGTAGATGTTCTCGAGGCCGGACTTGATGAGACGTGCCATCGGGCCGATAAAGATGAGCCGGCCGTCGGCTCCGATTCGGCCGAGGTCGCCGGTGTGCCACCAGCCGTCGCGGAACCGCTCGCGGTTTACCTCAACACGATTCCAGTATCCGGCGTGGACCAATGGGCCCCGGATGAGTATCTCCCCGACCGAACCGGGAGCTCCACTAATGCCGTCTTCGCTCCGCATCGCGAGCTGCATCAGCGGAGCCGCCAGGCCCATGCCGAGCGGGAGTGGGCCCTCGCCGAGCAGCGCACCGTGCGCTACGTTGCCGGACAGCTCGGTCTGGCCGTAACCGTTCGGCGACTGACCCCACGGCGTCGCGTCACGCTGAACCAGTTCGCTCCACCCCGGGAGGTCCAGGGGTGATCGGAACGACGAGAGGTCCGCGCCGGTCTCCCCCGCCCGGGCCGCCACCTGCTCGGCGACTTGGGGAAGCAGGAAGGCTGATGTGCAGTGCTCAGTCTCGATGGCCCGGCAAATCAGGTCGGGGTCCGCCCGCGGGATCACGACGTTGAGGCCGCCGTACTCCAACGTGGCGATGGCCACCATCATCGTGGCGATGTGGCAGAGCGGCCCGGAGTTCAGGTAGACGAAACTGCGGTCGATCTGCATCAGGTGACCAAGGTGCATCCCCTGCGTAAGCAGGTTCGAACTCGTGAGCATGGCACCACTCGGACGGCCGGTGAAGGCGCCGGTGTAGAGGATGAGCGCTGGAGCGTGCGCGTCTTCCGCCACCCCGTTCGGAGGATCGAGCGGCATTTCCAGCTGCGCCTTGTAGCGCTCGGTGTCGTGCGCTAACACCCAGTGAGTGTCCGCAGGCGTGGTCTCCATGAGGAAGTCGACATCAACGCCGTCGAGCGGCTGCCAGAGCACGACCTTCGGGGCGAGGTCGGCGAGCAGGAATTCCAACTCCTGCGTCGACTGGCGCCAGTTGAGCGGGGCCAGCAGCGCACCGAGTTGCGACGCCGCCAGCAGCGCTTCGAAGAGGAGGTGGCAGTTCTGTCCCAGCCAGACGACGCGGTCGCCCGGACCCACCCCCATGCTCTCGAAGACGGCAGCGAGCTGGCCGGTCCGCTCGGCGAGCTCGGCGTATGTCAGCCGGACGTCAGCGCAGACGAGCGCCGGTGCGTCGGGGCGATTCTGCGCGATGCCATGAAGGACACCCGCGAGTGTGGGGAGACGGGAGATATCAACGGTCATTGCCGAGTACCACGCATTCATAGTGATGGGTTGCCGACGCACTCGACGTTGCCAACGCCAGGTTCACGTCCGGGATCTGGTTAACTGCCGTGCCGCGGAGTTGTCGAACTGCCTCGATGACCTTGAGGGTCATCTGCTGCGCACCAAGCCAGGTGTAGCTGAGCAGGCCTCCGTCGGGGTTTACCGGCGTGGCGCCGCCGAGGCCGATGTTCGCCGGCGTGCAGTATGCACCGCCCTCACCCTTGCCACACAGGCCGAGCATCTCGACCTGGCGGATCACCTCGAACGAGGTTGCGTCGTAGAGCATAAAGGCGTCGATCTCGGCGGCTGTGCAGCCGGCCAGCCTGAAGGCGCGATCGATCGCGGGCTGGCCTAGCCACCCGGTGCGGTCGAGCCGCGGCGGTTGTGTGTAGTGCGGGTCGGTGACGTCCATGCCGCCTCCGAGGAGGTAGACCGGCTTACAGTCCAGGTCCGTCGCACGCTCGGCGGAGGTGAGCACGATGGCCGCGCCGCCTTCGGCCACCAGACAACAGTCGAGCAGGTGGAGCGGTGTCGAGATCACGCGGGACGCGAGGACATCGTCCGCGGTATATGGCCCGCGACCGTACATCACGGCCTCCGGATTAATGCTTCCGTGGTTCCGGATTGTCGCCGAGACCGTCGCGAGCTGTTCCGGGGTGGTCCCGAACTCGTGCATGTGACGCTGCGCGGCCAGAGCGAACTGGGTCATAACGTAGGCGCCGACGTAGTCGGTGAACTCGAGCACGTCGCCGGAGCCGATGGGTTCGGACCCGACTCGACGGGCGACCTGTCCGCCACCTACTACGGCGACCGAGCACAGCCCGGCGGAGATCGCTGCCGCCGCCTTCAGCACGCCCCGCGGCCCACTGTTGTCGAAAAGTCCATCCGAGGTCCACGCCATCGGGTGACCGAGCACGCGCGCCCAGGAAGCGCCGTCGTGACGCTGGAGGCCGCCCGGGCCGGGCCACTCGACAGCGATGCCATCGACGTCGTCGATGGCAAGCCCCGCGTCGCCGACGGCTCCGTGGATCGCCTCGAGCGCGAGGTCAAGCGAGGTGCGATCGGGAAGCTGCTTTGCCTGCTTAGTGGCGTATACGCCGACGATGGCGACGTCCCTGAGGCTCATGCCGCCACCGCCGACTCAAAAGCCGGGACGCGGCGTGCGCCCACCGGTCGGAACGTGACCTGCACACGATCTCCGTTCTGCCACTTCCCGGGGTCCCTACCGACGAGGTTGGTGAGCATCGACCAGCCGTCATCGAGTTCAACCACGGCAATGACGTACGGCGCCTCGAACTCCGGGCGCGGTGCGCGCTGGACGACCGTAAGGCTGTAGACGTGTCCGGCGCCCGGGCTCTCGACCCACGCCCACACCGGCGAGGTGCAGTGAATGCAGATCGCCTCAGGCGTGAACCACCGCTGCCCGCAGGCACCGCACTCCTGGACAAGGAGACGCTGCCCGTCACACGCAGACCACCATGGGGCCGTGAGTTCTGTCGGCGCAGGGAGCATCGCCGGGTCGTATGTCGTCATCCCGCGCCGCCGAGCACGACCTGGGCACGGCGCCCACAAACGCACGCGGCGTCACTAACCCCGCCGACGACGCCGGTCTCGAATACGGCTCCGGCAACAGCACGCTGCGGGCTGGCGAAGACGACGAGGCCCTGTGTATCTGTGCCGAGCGACCACTGGGCGTCGTCGTAGTGCAACGCTCCCTGGCTGCAGTCGATAGCGATCGCCGGGCCAAGCGGCAGCCAGCGCACCGCGGCGACTCCGTGTTCGCGCAGATCGTCCACGAGATCAGCTTCGGCGGCCACGACCCGGGCGCGTTTGAGCACCCCGTACGCGTCGCCCATCTCGCTGAGGCCCTTCATGACTTCGGCGTTGACCCCGACGATCGTGTCGATGTCGATCCGGCGAGTGAACATCTCGGTCCGGTTCGCGTCGAAGGCGGTCGCGTCGGCGAAATATACGGCGCGCGAACCCCGGGCGCTGGCAACGGCGAATGGCCATACCGTCGCGATGCCAGGGAGCGTCGAGATGAGCAGGATGTTCGCGTCGGCCGGCACATCGAGCGCGTTGAGTGCGGCTCCAGCGGCGACTGCATCACTGTCGATGTCGTGGTACGACACCGGCACCTCTCGTCCATTGTCAAGGAACCCCACGCCCCACAGGGCTGCGGCGCCTAGAGAAGTCGTCCAAGTTTTCATCTGCTACCCCTCAGGCCTTCACGATTCGCGGGATCTTGTGTGGCGGACCGAGTCTCAGTAGCGACTCCTCGCTGACGAGGTCGATCTCGACCGGGACACCAATAGCAGCCTCCAGCGAGCCCGTGAGCGCGGAGACGATGTCATCGCTGGAACGCGTCGACGCGTCGCCCTTGCCGACCCGAAGGCGCAATGACTCCATCGATTTGCCTGAAGCGATGATCTGGAAGAGGCCGTTGCGCGTCTCAGGTACCGATTCCACGCAGCGCCAGACGTCGGCCGGCATGACCCGGACAGCCTTGACGACAACGCCGTCAGTTACACGGCCGACCGGCCAGATGCGCGCGTGGGAGCGACCGCAGCCACAGGAATCCCAACCGACACGGACCAGGTCGTCGGAGCGGTAACGCACGAGCGGGATGCCGTCCCCGATCGAGGTGACCACCATCTCGCCGACCTCACCGCCAGCGACCCTGGCGGACGATTCCGGAGCCAGGTGCTCGAGGAAGACCTGGTCCTCCGGAATGTGGCAGCCGTTCTGCTCGAGGCACTCGGTCGCGACCGCAATATCGCCGACAGCAGTGTGCTGGTAGAGCTTCATGCCCAGCTCGCCGGCGATGAAGGCGGCCCGGGCACCCAGCGGCTCACCACCGTAGATGAACGGAGTGCTCGCGAGCCATTCACGGACCCCGGCATCCTTCGCCTCGGCCATCTCAGCGAGTTCGAAGATCATGGCCTGACTCAACAGGAACAGGCATGACGGACGCAGCCGCTGGCCGATGTCGAGGAGGCGGCCCAGTTCGGAACCGTGATTGAAGAACACCGGCGTGGCACCGATGCGCTGCGGATTGGCCCAGACAGGGCCACGGAAGGTGAAGAGCGTCATGGCGACGAAGTCGCCGGGCCTTACGCCGAGCTCCCAGTACGCACGGGCGAAGCTCTCCGTGTAGGAGCCGGGGGTCTCAACGGAGTGACGATCGAAGAACGGCAGGAGCGTCGGATCGCTCGTCGTCCCCGAGGTCGACTGGGCGCCCCAGACGGACGGTGAAGGTCCGGCGCCCAGGCCGGAGTATGCGTCGCCGCGCTCGTCGCGGTACTCCCGCAGCGAGTCCTTGTTAATGAAGGGCACCGACGTTTCGAAGTCGGCGAGCGTTTTGATGTCTTCTGGCCTGACGCCCGATTTCCCCCATGCCCAGCGGATCAGTGGCGAGCGCTCGTAGGTGCCCTGGAGGCTGTTGAGCAGTCGGGACGTGCGGTAGGCGTCGAGCTGGTCGCGCGACATCGTTTCCAGGACTGGGTCGAGGTAGCGTCCACCTCGGGCACCCGCCCCCACAAGGGGGGCGGTCTCGGCAACAGGTGGGGCAGTCATCGGGTCTCCTCGACGGTGGAAGCGGCGGGTTCTGCAGTCGCGCTCAGGGGCGACGGATCGATATAGATCTGGTAGCGAGCAACGGTGCGCTGCCCCGTGAGGTGCACCGTTGAGGTGACAGGCAGTGGCCCGACAGTTGAGCCGTCCAGGCGGGTGTACGTGACCTCAGCTTGGACGCTGACGACCGTCCCCTCGCTCCACGTGCCGGTCGTCACGCCGAGTACCTCGTGACAGACGCCTGAGAGCGAGCCAAAGAACGATTCGAGGCTACGACGCACCCGTGCAGCTCCACGAGCCTCTCGGCCATTGCCGAAGCGCAGAATGCCGTCGGATTCGAAAGCGGCGGAAACGACGTCGGCATCCATCGCGTCGTTGGCCAGGATGAGCGCCAGAACGACTGCGACGGCATCCTCATAGGGGGAATCTTGCATAGGACAATCATCCTGTCCGTCCATTCCAAAGAAAAGGACAAGTAAATTTTGAATGACATAAGATGAGCTTATGAATAGGCCCAATTTCACTCTCCGCCAGCTGGAATACTTTGTCGCCATCGCGCAGGCCGGCACGCTGACCGAAGCAGCCCTCCAGTTGCACGTGTCACAACCCGGGCTGTCCCAGTCGCTGACGGACCTTGAACACGCACTCGACGCCCGACTGACAGTCCGCCGTAAGGCTCGAGGCGTCACGCTCACCCCCGCCGGGGCGGAGCTGTTGCGGCAGGCCCGGGAGATTCTGCGCATTACCGAGGAGATGTCGCAGCTCGCCTCGGGCCGGAAAGAGCTCACCGGAGTGCTGTCCCTGGGCTGTTATGTGACGCTGGCGCCCACAATCTTGCCCGGCCTGCTCCAGGGATTCGCAGCGTTGCACCCGCACGTCAACATCAACTTCGTCGAAGGCGACCAGGACGAGCTCGAGCACAAACTGCACCGGGGCGAGATTGACCTCGCGATCGTCTATGACTTGGCGGTCCGACCCGATATGGCACACGAGGTCATCGACTCCATGCGGCCCTACATCCTGCTGCCCGCCGACCATCGACTCGCCGGACGGCACACCATCTCGCTCCACGACCTCGAGGACGAGCCCATGGTCCTGCCGTCTGTGCCGCCAGGGGAGAACAACACTTTGCGGATGTTCGAGCAATTCGGGGTGAGCCCCGATGTGCGCTACCGGCCAAGAACGATGGAGCTGGCCCGATCCCTTGTGGGCCGAGGCATGGGGTACGCACTCTTCGTTCAGCACACGGCCAACGACCGCACCTACGAGGGCAACCCGGTCGTTAATATGGATATCGAAGAACCGGTTGGTGACCTCAACGTCCACGTCTCGTGGCTCAAACATGTCCGCCTCAACAGGCGCGCCCAGGCCTTCGTCGACTTTTGCCTGGAACGAGGGCAGGCGCCGTATCTTCACCCGCGTGCGTCCTCTCAGGCCTGAGGCCTGTCTCGCACCAGAAGGTGATTCAGGAGGCTGCGCGCGTCGTCCAGCGTTTCAATGTCCGCCACCACCGATTGAAGTTCGGTGGCCGCGATCCCCGGCAGCCCGGTCTTTGCATAGTCCCAGCAGTCCAGGAAACGGTCGACATGGGCTTGCGGCTCCAGTTCGTTGCCGGGGAACCCGGGCGCGACCGCCAACTCCCCCGTCCACTCCCGGCCGTCGATGGTGTGTACGACCAGCCGGCACGCCGTATGACCGATCTCGTCGAGCGTCTCGTCTTCGTAGCTTGCTACCTTGTCGAGGATGCCAAGGCCCATGAGGTCACCAATGGCGTCGGGCTCGAAGTGGCCCAGCACCGCGGATTTCCGCTCGAACGCGCTTGCAACGCAGGACTGTGCGCTGAACTGCGCGTCCACTCGGGGATTTGGCCCGAGTTTGAAGGGCTGACCGACGAGGCGCCAGGAGTACGGTGGCACGAAGACATCCACATGATCCACCTCATCCGCTCCGATGCCCTCATCCCGCACGGCTTGCAGGGCAAGCTCCGTGGCGCCCTGGGTGAGGCCGCAGCTCGGATATTTCTTGAATACCATCTTGAGCAGGTGCCACTCCTCGGTGAGGCCCCGGACGAACTCCGCGGCCTGGATCTGGCCGCGGGCGAACAAGTGGGCATAGCCGTAGGTGCCGCTGAGGAAATGCATCGGCCCGGTGAGACCTGCCGCGGCATACTGCACGCATTCGATGGCCACCGAGGCGATCCAGCCGTTAATGAGGCGGACGGCGAGGGAGCCGTCGATGTTGCTTTGAAAGCTTCCGCCGCACCGGTTGAAGGCAAGCGCCAGAGCATGCACCGTCTGCGTCTCGTCGAGACCGCAGACGCGTGCCGCCGCGGCTGTCGCACCCATCACCCCGGCCACGCCGGTCGGATCGAAGCCGTCGTAGAGTTCCTCGGTGAGGTTCAGGCGCGAGCCGGTTTCCATACCCACAACGAGGGCCGCGAGGAACTCTTCGCCACTGCAGCCGCCGTTGAGCTCCGCTGCCGCGAGAGCCGCCGGCACAACACCTGAGCCCAGGTGTAGCCCGGGGACCATGGCATCGCAGTAGTCGAGCGCGCGCGCCATCGCGCCGTTGAGCAGCGCGACGCTGAGCGCCGGCAGCGCGTCGCCGAATACGATCAGATGCGCCTCCGGGCGGCCTGCCCGCTCAACGAGTACATCGCGCAGTTCGGCGATACCGTCTTGGTCGGCGCCGGCAAGCGCCGTGCCGCACACGGTGAGCAGCACCTGCTTGACGACGGTCAGGGTGGGTTCGGGAACCTGCGAGAGGTTCGCGCCCCGGATGAAGTGAACCAGCTCCATCTCGGGAGAAGAGGCGAATGAATCAGGCACGCTGGTCTCCTCCCCCCAGGTGGGTCAGGACAAGACTTGCCGTCGGGCGCGCAACAGCGCGGTCGATGGCGGCATTAACGTCCGATGCCGCTGGAGCGACGAGCACTGCCGCGACGTACCCGTCGGGCCGGACCACCCAGACCTCGTCCGGCCTTGCAGCCAGCAGGTGTGCCAGGTCCGGCGAGAGTGCCTCGATCTGGAGCACCCGGACAGGTCCCGCCGCAGACGTGACATCGGCAGCAAGCGCAACCGCATCGACAGCTGCGCCGGTGAGCACGGTGAACCCGTCGCGGACGATCTGGCGGAGTCGGGTGACACCGGGCTTGTTGAAGGTGATCGCGCAGTCAGGCACAAGGATCCCCGGTGCCGGCGCCGGCGTCTTGCCCATCTCCGGCCGCCCGGGGAACGGACGCTGCCCATCCTGAGTGGTAAGCGGCGAGTCGACGTACCAGAACGGCTCGGACATGCGGCCCGAGTTGATGTCGCGGACCACTGAGGTGTCCGTCATAGCGCGCTCAAGGGTCGCTGTGCGGAAGTCACGATCGTCGGCGGTCTGCGGCACCAGGAATTTCATCGTCTCGCCGACGACCGCCAAGTTCTCCAACGCGGCAGCACGGCGCTCCTCGTGGTAGGTCTCAAGCAGCGCCTCGGGAGCCCAGCCATGCAACACGTAGGCAAGCTTCCAGGCCGCGTTCTCTGCGTCCGGCACCCCTGAATTCAGACCTCGACCGCCAAACGGTGCGACGAGGTGCGCGCCATCCCCGGCGATGAGCACCTTGCCTACACGCATCCGGTCGACGACACGGGCATGAAAGCGGTAGACCGACTTCCAGGCTATTTCGTAGTCGCGGTCATCGACGACCTGACGGATGAGCGCGTCGAGGCCTCCGGTGCGCTCCTGTTCTTCGATGTCGTAGCCCTCCGGCACCTGCCAGTCGACACGGTACGTTGAGTCGGGGCACTCGTGGATGAGGACTTGACGGCCGGGGTTCCACGGGGGGTCGAAGTAGAAGCGGCGTTCGTTGGCCCAGTCAGGCATGTTGACGCGAAGGTCCGTGATGAGGAACCGATCGCCGAAGGTGTGGCCATCGAGCGTGACGCCGAGCATCTGGCGCAGTTCCTCGCCGCGGGCTCCCGGACAGGCGACAGCGTAGGCGCCCGCCAAATCGACGGAACCGTCGGCCGTTTCGCACGTGACGGTCACTCCGCTGTCGTCCTGGTTGATCGCGGTGACGCGGTGACCCCATCGGACATCGATGAGCGGCTGCTCGGCGATCTGCCCGTCCATGAGTTCTTCGGTCCGTTGCTGGGAAATGTTCACAAACGGGGGGAACGGTGAGGCGCCTGGACCGTCCTGCAGTTCGACGCTGAAGAGCTCCTTGTCCTTGAAATACGTCCGTCCGATACGAAAGGTAACGCCCTCCTCGGCGAGCCGTGTACCCACGCCGACGGTTTCCCAGATATCGAGCACGTCGCGTTGTTGGGCGATGGCCTTCGATCCGACATTGTCGCGGGCAGGGCGCGAGTCCAACCGCACGACGGGGATGTGCCACCGAGCCAGCAGAAGGGCGGTGGTTTGGCCTACTGGGCCGTTCCCGATGACTATGACGGGCAGACTGGCGCTGGTCACGTGGTGCTCCTGGCTTCGATTGGACTGACTGGCTGGTCGCGCAGGATGCGCTTGATGATCTTGCCAGCGGGGTTACGTGGAATTTCAGTAACGAACTCGACGCGCGTCGGCACCTTATAGGAAGCAAGGCGCGTCCTGCAGAATGCGCCGATCTCGGCCGCATCGAGAACATGACCGGCGCGAGGAACGACGAAGGCCCGGACGGCCTCACCTCGATAGTCGTCAAGCATGCCGACGACCGCCGCTTCCAATATTCCGGGATGATCGCCAAGGACTTCCTCGACGTCCCGCGGCGAGACTTTGAAGCCGGACACGATGATCATGTCCTTGATGCGGTCGACGATGTAGTAGTAGCCCTCCGCGTCTCGCTTGGCGAGATCTCCGGTGTGGAACCAGCCGTCCTGGAAGGCGTGTGCGGTTTCTTCTGGACGGTTCCAGTAGCCGGCCGCCAACGTGGGAGAGGCCAAAGCGAGCTCACCGACCTCTCCGACGGGCGCGTCACCCTGCCAGTCCAGGGACAGGATCCTCGCGTGGACGCCCGGTAGCGGGACGCCAATCGAGACGGCCCCACTCTCGGCGTCGACTGGGGACCGACTGCCGTAGGGGATTCCATGGGAGGGGGTTGCTGTCTCGGTCAGGCCGTAGACGTTGTGCAAATACTGTCCCGTCGCTCGCTCGAAATTCTCGAGTACAGCGTGTGGGAGTGGAGCTCCGCCGCTGTGCAACTTGGTCAATGACGCGAGGTCGCGGGAAGCGAAGTCAGGGTGGCGCATCAGAGAGATGAATGCGGTCGCAGGACCAAGCATCCAGCTGCCCCGCCACCGCTCGATGAGGCGCAGCATCTCCCCTGGCTCAAAGCGATACATCAAGAGCAGCGGTGACTTGGCGGACCGGCTGGTTGCCAGGTGACCCGTGAGCCCGGTGATATGGAACATGGGCGCCACGGCGACAGTGGTATCGCGCTCATCGATGCCGGCCCACGATCCCAATGACTCGGCGGCGTAGACGAACGAGGAGTGATCGACGACAGCGGCCTTCGCGAAGCCCGTCGTGCCCGATGTGTAGGCGAGGAGTGCCGGGTCGGAACCGGCGGCGCGATGCGGCACGGTATCGGTGCCCCGGTGGGCCGCGACGAGGTCCGCCAGCTGGACGGCCCCTGCGCACTCGACGCGTGAGCTGCCCCGGAGCGACTGCGGTATCACGGCAAGATCCTCGAGCTCGCTGGTGACGACAAGATGCTCAACGGCGGTGCCGGGCAGGACTTCGGCGACAGTCGCGTGCAACGACTCGAGGCAGATCACCAGTCGTGCACCGGTGTCGGCAAGGTGGGAGGCGAGCTCGGCGCCTTTCAGCATCGCGCTCACGGGTACGACGATGGCGCCGGCGAGGAAGGCGCCATGCATGACAACCGGCACGGCGGGCACATTCTGCAACATGATTGCCAAGCGGTCGCCCGGCTGAATGCCGTACCGGCTGCGGAGGGCAGCTGCGAAAGCATGCGCCCGCCGGCCCAACTCCCCAAAGGTCAGCATGGTGTCGAAATAGTAGACGCCTGGGCTGTCCGGAGCCTGCCGGTAGGCGTGCTCAAAAAGGTCGCTGGCGTTGGAAAACCGAGGCTCGATCCGCGTCGGAAGGTCCGGGAGGTTCGGCCCCGCAGGGCGCGCTTGCGAGTCGATGTCGTTGCGTCCGGTCATACGGTTCTTCTCTCTATCAATCGATTCAGCATGGATAAGGGACTGCTGTCCCGTATCCAGAATCTGCAAGGCGTTTCAGGCTTCAAGGGCACCGGTCCGTCGCAGATCCCTTCCGGTGCACCATTGCACCCAAACGTTCGCCAAGTTTAATTTAGATTAGATTAGAATTTTGATGGTGTCTACAACCAGGGCGGCGCCCTGAAGACGCTTGACACCTTCCCGCTTAACTCCGGCAACTGAGGAGCAGGTTCGCTATGTCGCTCCTAATCGGTGCTCTGGCTCTCGGGCTCAGTGGCGGCGTGCTCTACGGCATGATCGCGTTCGCCGTCGTCTGGCTCTACAAGTGCACGGGCGTGGTGAACTTCGCGCAAGGCGCGATGGCCACCCTCTCGGCCTTCCTCGTCTGGAACCTCGTTTCGGAGCACGGCCTCCCCGGCTGGCTAGCGGTGCTCTGCGCGCTGGCCGCCGGGGCGGTCACCGGCATCCTCTGCTACCTGCTAGTGATCAGGATCAACGACGGCGCCCCCAGCGAGAACATGCTCATGCGGACTCTCGCGCTGTTGGCAAGGAGTCTAGACGGTTCAGGGTCACGGGGGCCGGCGCCGTGCTGCAGGAGAACCCTGCCTACCCCGGCATCCGGGTTCCTTCTTTGTCAGATCTGACCATCTGGGGAATCGCGACCCGCTCAATACCGAGGGTCGAAGCCGCCGACGAGATCGGGATCCGCGACTTGGATTCGACACCACCGGCGACGGCGATGTCACAATGCCCGGCAGGGACGCTCGCCGCTGCAAAGTTCACCGCCTGTTTGCGACGACACGCACTGCCTGTCGACAGCGATCCCCGGGACATGCTCAGGCCAACCGGCCGACAGAAGCGCCGTACGGGCGATCAGTGTGTCCGGTCATGCGGCCCTTCCCTCAACCTCGGCGTTCAGTAGAAAACGACAGATTTCCTCTATAGAACAACCTCTGCTCCTATAAAACTGCAAGACGCCGCGAAACCAAACATTAGTCACGCTTATTTTCTTTAGAAGATTCTTGTCCTTTTCCATTTGAATGTGGCCGGGCCACACTTCAGGAATGGCGTCTGACTTACATGGTTCCCGACCTAGACTGCCCCACCGTCACAACAGCAAGGACCGGATTCGCTCGTGCTGTGGGGTGAACCCGCCGCTAAGGAGTGCGAGGACGCATCTCCGTCAGGAATTAACGGAATCGGTGTACCAGGCTGTGGTCCGGGGAAGAATCGCCGGCCAGACGCCAACCGTGCGTGGGTCCCTTCGGATTTGACAGAGGCGTTCACACCGAGCTCCTGAGTTCAAAAGGGCAAATAAAACGTCGTGATGAGGACGCCGGCATGCCCTTCGCAGCCCATCACACTCGAAGTTCAACGCAAGCAGGGCTCATTAGAACGAGGCGACCTGGCAGATATGGCCTGCTTACCAACTCCTCGTCAGCTTCGAAAGGAAGTATCCGATGTCTTCACAAACCATAAAGCGCAATAATCATTTCAAGCTGGGAGCCGCCACAGTCGCTGGCACCACGCTCGAGTACTATGACTTCTTCATCTACGGGACGTCCGCCGCACTCGTGTTCGGCAAGCTCTTCTTCCCCAGTTATAGCCCCCTCGCTGGGACCTTGGCTGCTTTTGCTACATTTGCAGTGGGCTTTTTCGCCAGACCCGTCGGCGCCGTCATTTTCGGCCATCTGGGAGACCGACTCGGCCGACGGACTACTCTCATTTGGTCCTTGGCCCTGATGGGAGGTGCAACCGTGTTGATCGGTTGCCTTCCAACCGAGGCGCAAATAGGATGGCTCGCTCCCGCCCTGCTGGTATTTCTCCGGTTTGCCCAAGGTATCGCCCTCGGCGGGGAGTATGGCGGAGCCGCCCTTATGCTCGTCGAGCATGCTCCGGACAACAGACGGGGTTTTTATGGAAGCCTTGTCTACATCGGCGCACCGGGTGGGCTTCTGCTGGCAACGGCGGCCGTGAACATCAGCACCGCCATCTCGGGAGACGCCTTCACCGCCTGGGGCTGGAGACTTCCGTTCCTCGCGAGTTCGGTACTTTTTATCGTCACTGTGTTCATACGTCTAAGTCTTGAAGAGAGCCCAGTCTTCGCCGCCCTGGCCAAGGGCGACAGTAGGGAACGCGCTCCGATTGGCAGACTGTTCAAGACGCAATGGCGCGACATCCTGCTCGCCATCGGCGTGGTTGCGCCTGCATCAGTGCTCTTCTACGTAGTGAGCACGTACGCGATATCGTACGGAACGACAGTCGCATCGATCTCGAGCAGCTCCTTGCTCAACTCTCTGCTACTGGCCGCGACCATTTACCTTTTCGCCATCCCGCTGTTCGGGTGGCTCAGCGATGTGTTCTCCCTGAAGGCGATCATTCTCGTTGGGTGCGCAATTACTGTCCCCTCCTGCTTCTTGCTCTTCACCGCCGTGGACTCCAAATCCTCCACATTGACTTTCATAGTCATGACTGTGGCCCTCGCAGGAGCTCACGCCGCCCTGATCGCCCCTCAGCCCGCGTTGCTCGCAAGCCGCTTTGATCCCCGCGTCAGGTTCACTGGGGTCGCGGTGAGCCAGACTCTGTCCGTGAGTGTCCTCAGCGGCTCGACGCCATTCCTTGCTACTCTTCTGTTTGGATGGACTGGCTCTACCATTCTGATCAGTTCCTGGGTGGCATTCTGGGGATTGGTGGGGGCGGCAGGGGTCGTGGTTCTAGCCAAGCGCCCGGTGTACGTGAATACTGAGGTCGTCGAAGCTGTCGTGCATAGCGACGATGATTCGACTTTTCCTGTGGTCTAAGGCTGGCTCTTCAAATGCGGCCTTGGATTTGATGGATGATCAAATCCAAGGCCGCATTTACCTAAAGAAGGCTAGCTGTATTACCCACGGGAATTAATGACGCGGATTACTGGTGGCTGCCCCTTGAGGTGTGGCCTCGGTGATTGTAGTCATGGAGCCAGGTTCGGTGCCTGGCCGCCAACCGGGCGGCCCGGCGTCTAACCGACATAACGCTCGCCCCACGTGTCGGGGACCTGCTTGACGAGTACGATAATCTTCATTGATTTGCCTGTCTTCATTGATTCGTCCTTTCCTCGAATACCGGGCGATCTGAAGCGCCGGATTCAGCCGTCAGCTGTCGCTTGAGGATCTTGCCGGTTGCTGTCATGGGCAGCGAGGTCACGATCTCGATGACGCGTGGATACTTGTACGCCGCCATCTGGATCTCGCTCCATGAGCGCAACTCTTCGGCCGTGAGAGTCGAGCCTTCCTTGAGGATCACAAACGCCTTGACCTCCTCGCCATGCCGTCGCCTCGGGGCGACCGAGGCAGCCCTTCGACCACGAGGCTCGATCCGCCTCAGGTGGCCTGGCGGGTTCGTCCAAGTGCGGGTGCGCCTGGGGCCAATGTCAGTGCGTCCGGTCATGCGGCCATTGTCTCAACCTCGGGTTCAGTAGAAAACGACAGTGTTCCTCCTGTGGAACATCCCCTGCGCCTATAAAACTCCAAGACGCCGCAAAACCAAATATTAGATTTGCTTATGTTATTCAAAAGATTCCTGTCCTTTTCCACTGAATGCTACCAGTGTCACACTTCAGGGATGGTGTCCTGGCTCACAGAGCCACCGGCCGAAACGGGCCCCCCGTCACGACACCAACGACCGGCATCGCTCCAGCGGTCCCACCCCCCATCCCAGAAAGGCGTGAGCAATGAAGCACACGTACGCTGCATCCCTCACCGCTGCAGCCTTGGCAGTGGCCACCCTAACCGGCTGCGGCGCAGCCTCCTCCTCGGGCTCCGCCGGCCCCTCCGGCTCCACCGGATCTTCCAGCGCCGGAGTCACCGACGACGCGATCACCCTGGGTGCGTCCTACCCGCTGACGGGTGTCGTGTCGGCCTCGTGCGTTCCGATCGTGCGCGGTGCGCAGGCGTGGATCGACAAGGTCAACGCCGAGGGCGGCGTGAACGGTCGCCAGATCAAGATCGAGGCCCTCGACGACGCCTACCAGGCACCGAAGGCACTCAGCAACGCACGGGAGCTGGCGCAGAAGCCGGCCTTTGCGTTCTTCAACGGCTGCGGCAGCATCGCGCCAACGTCCATCCAGCAGGTCGCCAAGCCGGACAACATCCCCTTCCTTCTGCCTGCCGTCGGTAGGACGGCGTCGAACGAGGGGCCGAACTTCTTCACCATGATGCCGTCCTATGCCGCCCAGCTCTCGGGCCTCGTACCGTGGGCACTCAAGAACGGCGGCACCGGCTCGGTATTGCTGGTCAACACCAAGCTGCCCGACTCTGCCGCAACGGCGACCGCCGTCGAGAACGCCGTGAAGGACTCGGGCGGCACCTTCCTCGGCACCGAGACGGTTTCGGTCGGCGAGCCCGACTTCGGGCCGCTGGTGCTCAAGCTCAAGCAGCAACGCCCCGACTACCTCGTCTTCAACGGCACGCCGGACGACGGCACCAAGCTCTTCACCACGATCTCTGCGCAGGACGCCTTTCCCGCGAAGAAAATCCTCATGACGGCTCCGCTGGCCTACGCCGACTTCATCTCAAAGACTACAAACGCCGACGAACGGCTCGTCATCAGCCTCCCGACGGTGCCGTGGGGTGACCCCGCAGCCAAGGAGTGCGAGGACGCCTTCAACGCGGCCTCCCCGAAGGTCCAGTCCACCGGCTTCAGTCTCTTCGCCTGCGCGTCGGCGCAACTGCTGGTCCAAACCCTCAAGGACACCGGCAAGGATCTCACCCGCGAGGGCGTGATCAAGACGCTCGAGGGATACAAGGACAAGCAGTTCTCCCAGTTACTCGCGCCCGTGACGTTCTCGTCGACGCAGCACACCGGCCTGCAGAAGATGTACGTCGTCACCAACCAGGGCGGCGCCCTGAAGACGCTTGACACCTTCCCGCTTAACTCCGGCAACTGAGGAGCAGGTTCGCTATGTCGCTCCTAATCGGTGCTCTGGCTCTCGGGCTCAGTGGCGGTGTGCTCTACGGCATGATCGCGTTCGCCGTCGTCTGGCTCTACAAGTGCACGGGCGTGGTGAACTTCGCGCAAGGCGCGATGGCCACCCTCTCGGCCTTCCTCGTCTGGAACCTCGTTTCGGAGCACGGCCTCCCCGGCTGGCTAGCGGTGCTCTGCGCGCTGGCCGCCGGGGCGGTCACCGGCATCCTCTGCTACCTGCTAGTGATCAGGATCAACGACGGCGCCCCCAGCGAGAACATGCTCATGCGGACTCTCGCGCTGTTCCTGCTCATCTCCGCAGCGCTCGACCACGAGTGGGGAGCCAACAGCCCGTACACCTTCCCGAAGCTATTGCCCAGCGGATCCGCGTTCCAGGTCGGCGGGGCGACGATCACCTGGTTGTCGGTCACCACGATCCTGCTCGGCCTTCTCTGCGCAGTGGTCGCCTGGGTCTTCTTCAAGAAGACCCGCTGGGGGCTGCTCTTCCTCGCACTCGCCGACAATGCCGATGCCGCAACCGTCGTCGGTGTTCCGGTGCGCAAGCTCAGCGCGATGGCGTGGGGGGTCTCGGGCCTCGTCGCTGTGCTCGTCGGCGTGCTCGTGGCGTCAAGCACCTTGCTCTCGGTTAGTCTCACCGATCCGTACCTGCTCTTCGCCCTCGCCGCAGCGGTTCTCGGCGGATTGGACAGCATGGAGGGAGCGATGCTCGGTGGGATGCTCGTGGGCGTGATCGACAGCATCGGAACCGTCTACTTCGGCAAGGACGTAGCGACCCTGCTCGTCTTCTTCGTATTCCTGCTCACCCTGCTCTACCGCCCGCGGGGAATCCTCGGCCGGCCCAACCTGCAACGCGTGTGAGGTAAACATGACCATAAACCGCCCGATGCTGGCGAAATACGGCCCGTGGGCTGTCGCCGCGGCGCTCCTCGTCGGACTCCCCTACTCCGGCATCACCTTCAACATCGAGACGGCTCTCTCGCTCGGCCTCATCTACGCCATCGCTGCCGTTGGCCTGGACGTATTTATGGGATACGCCGGGCAGTTGAGCTTCGGGCACTTCGGCTTCGTGGCCTGCGGCGCCTACATCTCCGCGATCGCCGGGGACCAGTGGTCGCTGAACCCGTGGCTCGCTCTCGTCCTCGCGGTCCTTGGCACCATGCTCATTGCCACGCTCATCGGCATCCCCATGGTGCGCCTGCCCGAGATCGGCTCCTCGCTCGTCAGCTTCTTCTTCGCCTTCATCGTCGTCGTGCTGCTCACCGGCAACCTGCTCATCGACATCACCCACGGGTCGACCGGGATCATGGTCACCCCTGCAACACTCGGCGGCATCGATCTGAACCAGGGCGAAGGCCTTTACTACACCGCGCTGGCGGCCCTGGGGCTCGCCACGCTGACGACGTCGATCTACGTCAGCTCCCGTTTCGGAAAAATGCTGCGCCTTATCCGGCACAACCCTACGGTCGCCACATCGTTGGGGACTCGGGTTGACCGCGCCAAGCTTGTCGCCTTCGTCTACTCCGCTGCGTGGTGCGCCGTCTCCGGATTCCTCTTCGGGCAGTCGCTCGGCACCCTGATTCCGGACGCATTCTCCCCGTACCAATCGATCTACCTGGCGATGATTGTGGTTCTCGGCGGTCTCGGATCGGTGTACGGTCCGATCCTCGGCGCTCTCTTCTACGCCATCGTCACCGAGCTATCGTTCGGGGCTGGCTCGACGAGCGGCATCGTGCTCGCCCTCGTCATCCTTCTGGTCCTGGTGCTGATGCCGACTGGTCTACGCGGCTTACTATTGGCCGCGATACGCACCGTCCGCAAGGCGGCCTCCAGTAAGCCCCCGATTCCAGCGGGGACGCTCGCAGCGACCGGGAGCGCAGACGCGAACCTCACCGTGCTTCCCCACCGCGGCGGGTCGAAGGAGACCCTCACCACCGTGCTTCCCCGCCGCGGCGGGTCGAAGGAGATCCTCACAGTGGAGGCGCTTCGGGTGTCCTTCGGTGGCGTCCACGCGCTCCAGGACGTCGACATCGCCATCCGGGAAGGAACAATCCACGGCATCGTCGGCCCGAACGGTGCCGGCAAGACCACGCTGCTCAACTCCATCTGCGGTTACATCCGCTACGACGGAACTATCACGTTCGACGGCACCCACGAACTCTCCCGGCTGCATCCTTCCCGCTTGCGCCGCCTTGGGATCGCGCGCACCTTCCAGCACCCCGCACTGGCCAAATCGCTCACCGCGAAAGAAAATGTCGAGCTTGGCATGTACGCCGTGGACGTTGAGCGATCGGCTGATCTCGTAGCAGAACTGCTCACGCTCGCCCGAATCCCGGAATCACTCTGGGATGTCCCGGCGAGCCAGCTGAGCCTCGCCGAGCTCAAGGTCGTTGACGTCGCACGGGCCTTGGCCTCAAAGCCGCGTCTGCTCCTGCTCGACGAGCCCACCGCCGGCCTGGAGAGCGACGAGATGGCTGTGATGGCGGGGATTTTAGAGGCCGCAGTCACCCGCGGCACGACCGTCCTTGTCATCTCCCACCACGTGGGGTTCCTCCAGCGACTCGCCGACGATGTCACAGTGCTCGATTTTGGCAAGTCGATCGCGTCCGGCTCATTCGACTCCGTCTTCTCCGATCCGGTCGTGGTCGACGCCTTCCTGGGAGTGAGTGTCTCATGACCGAAGCAACCCTAATCGTCACCGGACTAAAGGTCGCCTACGGCATCACCCCGGTGCTCCGCGACGTCAATTTGAGCGTTGCACCGGGCGAGGTCGTCGGTCTGGTCGGCCCGAACGGCGCCGGCAAGTCGACCACACTGCGCGCGATCTCCGGCTTGGTACGCCGGCAGGCGACCGCTCTCACCATCGGTGGCCACGACGTTCCGGCGCGTCCCGAGGCCGCGGTCGCTCTCGGTATCGCGCACGTGCCCGAAGGGCGCGGGATGATGGCGGGTCTCACGACGCTCGAGAACATCCAGGTCGGCGCCATAGCAAACGGCAAGCCGCTCTCAGAGGGGGAGCTTGAGGGTCTTTACACCCTCTTTCCGCGGCTCCCAGAGCTCGCTAAGCGTCGCACCGGCACGTTGAGCGGCGGCGAGCAGCAGATGGTTGCGATCGCGCGCGGTCTTGCCGCACGCCCGAGCATCCTCATGATCGACGAGCTGAGCCTCGGCCTCGCCCCGAAGATCGTAACGCAACTGCTGAGCTCGCTGATGGAAGAGGCCATTCACCGAAGGATCGGGATCCTGCTAGTCGACCAGAACGTCCGTGCCCTCGGCAGCGTGTGTAGCCGCATGTGGGCACTGCGCCACGGAGTCTCCGAGCCGGTCTCGGGTACGGAGAGCCAGTACTCCGACCTCTACTTCTCCGTGCGGTAGCCGGCCTGAAACAGTCGGAAGGCCCCGACCCTCACCGGGTTGGGGCCTTCCGACTTGAGCAATGATCAAACCGGGATCCCCTAGGTGCGGCCGGACTGGGCATGCATCTCCTACACGGCGAAGGCGGTGTTGATCAGCTGCACCATGAGCGCGGCCTGCGCCGCGGTTTTGTCCTTACTCGCTGCGGCCAGGAACAGCATCGCGGTTCCCGCGAGGGAGGGCATCAGGCTCGACCAGTGCGGTGGCGTTGCACGTGTACTCGGCCCAGGCATCCAGGTCGGGGGTGGCTTGCTCAGGCCCGGTGTCGATGGCACTGGTCCGTCTCCCGATGATTCCTCGCCGCAGAGTTGCTGGGGCCTCTATGTGCTCCCTCGTCTGCGTGCGGCCGCGGTATCTCCAGCTCGGCTATCAACACCGGATGCGGGGATGCCCTGGTTCGTCTGGGCGGCCACCGGTGGACGATCCACCCGCTGCTAGCTGAATACGACAAGGACTCCGGAGACCTTGCTCTCCGGAGTCCTTGTTTTCGGTTTCAGGCCGCTGCCGGCTTGGCGATAAGGCAGAAAGAGTGGAGGCCCAGTCCACCATCGGGTACAACCCGTGCGCGGCCGATCATGCATCTGATGCAGTCCGGCGCAGAAAACTCCTTGTCGGGGCCCTCCCCCAGACTGAAACCCAGCAGTTGAGAATGCTCGGCATTCCCAACATGCTCAGGGCTGGAAGGCGGCACGACGTCGGCTGTAATGCAGTCTTTGCTTGCATTGACAGTATTTCTAAGGTCCGAACTGTCTTCCGGGCGTCGGTGGCGCCGCCCTGAATACTAGTTGTTCGGGGCAGATCCTTAGCTCGAATCCGCTGGCACGCTCAAGGAGACGGCGGGGTTCATTCGCCTCGGCTGCCACCCATGCGATTGCGCAGTCTTCTGTCGCTTCGTCGATGACGCCGGTTCGTTGCAGAGTGCCGTTGAGCCAGATCTCCACCTCGGCTCCGCGGAGTCTTGGCCAGTCGTCGAATCTGATGAATTTCATGGGTGCCTCACGTGTGTCGGGAAGCAGGGGGCGTCGGACTCACTGCGCCCGACGCCCCCTGCTTTCGAATCTGGTACTCAGGCGACGCGTACTCCGGAGGCGAGCTGGACGGCGACGTCGACGATCATGTCTTCCTGTCCGCCGACGTAGCCTGCCCGGCCGATTTCCTCGAGGATCTGCCAGGCCGG
Source organism: Arthrobacter sp. PAMC25564 (assembly GCF_004798705.1). Lineage (NCBI taxonomy): Bacteria > Bacillati > Actinomycetota > Actinomycetes > Micrococcales > Micrococcaceae > Arthrobacter > Arthrobacter sp. PAMC25564. The sequence goes on from NZ_CP039290.1 coordinate 3,116,216, forward strand.
GACACCGTAGCGTTCGGCCGCGCGTTCGGCGTGGATCAGGAACGAGGAGTAGACCCCGGCGTAGCCCTGCATGATGGAGGCGCGGTCCATGACGGGCATCCGGGTGATGATGGGCTTGACGATGTCATCCGCCGCAGCCATGACGCCGTGAACGTCGACGCCGGTGTGGATGCCGAGGCGTTCGAAGGCGGCTGCGAGGACCTCGGTGGGCGAGTTCCCCGCCCCGGCGCCCAGCGCCAGAAGGGTCCCGTCGATCTGCTTGGCCCCGGCCCGGGCGGCGAAGACGGAGTTCGCGACGCCGAAGGACAGGTTCTGGTGGCCGTGGAACCCGACCTGCGCGTCGGTGCCGAGCTCGGCGACGAGGGCGGAGACCCGGTCGGAGACGTCCTCGAGGATGAGGGCTCCGGCGGAGTCCACGACGTAGACGCACTGGCAGCCGGCGTCGGCCATGATGCGGGCCTGTTCGGCGAGCTTTTCCGGGGTGGCCCGGTGCGAGAGCATCAGGAAGCCCACGGTTTCCATGCCGAGCTTGCGGGCGTGGCCGAAGTGCTGGATGGAGACGTCGGCCTCGGTGCAGTGGGTCGCGATGCGGGCCACGGAGGCGCCGGCCTCGTGGGCCTGGTTCAGGTCGTGGATGGTGCCCAGGCCCGGCAGCAAGAGCACCGCTATTTTCGCGTTGCGGGCTTCGTCGACGGCGGCGCGGATCAGGTCCAGTTCGGGGGTGAGGGAGAAGCCGTAGTTGAAGGAGGAGCCGCCGAGGCCGTCGCCGTGGGTGACTTCGATGATCTCGACCTTGGCGTCGTCGAGGGCCCGGACGATGGAGCGGACGTGGTCTTCGGTGAACCGGTGGCTCATGGCGTGGGAGCCGTCGCGCAGCGTGGTGTCCGTGAGGCGGACGCTGAGGTTCTGTGCTGTGGTGTCGGGGGTGGCGGTCATGGTCAGGCTCCTACGGGAGTGGAAGGAAGGACGGCGTCCATACGTTCGGCGAGCAGGTCAGCTGTCCGGGTGGCGGCGGCGGTGATGATGTCCAGGTTGCCGGCGTATTCGGGCAGGTAGTCCGCGGCGCCCTTGACCTGGATCCAGATCCCGACCCGGCCGTTGCCGTTCCAGTCCTCCCGGGCGGCGTCGAACTGGGGCTCCACGCGCAGCGAATACCCGGGCACGTAGTCCTGGATCTTCACGACGGCGGCGTCGATGGCGGCGCGGATCCTGTCCTGGAGTTCCCCGGGTTCGGCGGCGGCGGCGGGGATGGAGCAGTAGACGGTGTTGCGCATGATCATCGGCGGTTCCACCGGGTTGATGATGATGATGGCCTTGCCGCGCCGGGCCCCACCGACGACTTCCAGGGCCTTGGCCGTGGTCTCGGTGAACTCATCGACGTTGGCACGGGTGCCCGGGCCGGCGGACTTCGAGGCAATGGAGGCAACGATCTCGGCGTACTCCACCGGGACCACGGAGGACACCGCGGCGACGACCGGGGTGGTCGCTTGGCCTGCGCAGGTGATCATGTTGACGTTCAGGACATCCTGTAGGGAGTCCAGGTTCACGACCGGGCACAGGTACGGCCCGACGGCGGCCGGGGTCAGGTCGATCGCGTGGATCCCGGCGGCCTTGTACTTCGGGGCGTTGACCTGGTGGGCCTTCGCCGAGGTGCATTCGAACACGAAGTCCGGGAGTTCGTCCTGGGCCAGGAGCCAGTCCACGCCCTCGGCGGAGGTGGTGATGCCGAGGCGGGCGGCGCGGGCGAGCCCGTCCGAGGCCGGATCAACACCGATCATGTACTTGACCTCGATGTTCTTGCTGCGGCGCATCAGTTTGAACATCAGGTCGGTGCCGATATTGCCCGAGCCGACGATCGCGGCGGTTTTCTTGGCCATGGTGGGTGTCCTTAGTCTGTGAAGTGAATGGTCAGTGAGCCCAGCGGGCCAAAGTCCGCCGTCGCCGTACTGTCAGCGACGACTGGCATGGCTACCGTGAAGGATCCGGGAAGAATCAACTGGCCGGCCTCCAGCGCGACGCCCTGTTCGCCCAGGACGTTCGCGAGCCAGGCCAGCGGCGCTACCGGGTTCCCCATCACGTCCCGCCCGGTACCGGAACCGGTGACTTCGCCGTCAATGACCAGTGAGCAGATGACATCGAGCAGGTCAGCCGGATCGACGTCGAGCGCCGTCGACCCGACGGCGACGGCACCGCAGGAGGCGTTGTCTGCCACAGTGTCCACGAGTCTGATATCCCAGTCACTGATCCGCGAATCGATGATCTCGATCGCCGGGTAAACCGCACCGATCGCGGCCGCTGCCTGATCCAGCGTGACGCCGGGACCGTGCAGCGAGTGCTTGAGGACGAAGCCGAACTCGGGTTCCACCTTGGGCTGAACGAACTGATTCACCCGGATCCGGGCGCCGTCATGGTGCACCATGTCCTCGAAGAAGAAGCCGAAGTCAGGCGAATCAACGCCCAACTGCCGCTGCATCGCCAGCGAGGTCAAGCCCACCTTGCGGCCGGCCAGCACCCGCCCACCGGCGATGTGATGCTGGAACTGCAGATCCTGAATGTCATAGGCATCCTGCAGCGTCATAGCTTCCAGCCTGTCCCGCAGCGGTGCCACCGGCTCCCGGGCCTCCGTAGCGGTCAGCAGCTCATCGGCAAACTGCAGGAGGAAGACTCTTGGACGGGTGGGGTTCACGCCGGCTCCATTCTCTGCCGTCATTCTCGGCAGTATTGATGTGGCAAATTTTCGACAGAACAGCTGGCTGCACAGGGGTTTTCGTCGCGGGTGCCATCCCGGCATCCGTATAGAGGCAAACCGTGGGGAGCCCCAAGCGGTCCCCGCGTTCGCTCGTGGAGCCCTCCGTGGTCATTTTGGCTGCCTTAGAGCAAGGCTTTGATCTTCTCCGTGGAGCTCAGCTCCGGAACCAGTTGCTCTTTTTCGCGGAGCGATCCGACCATATTGCGGAACGCATTCATTTTGTCGATGATGGTTTCTCCCACATGGGTGTGTCCCCAGATGGAGATGCCCTGGTAAGTGGTCGGCTCCCAGGTGGCCTCCAGTTCCGGCGTGACCAGGACCGGGTTCCAGCCGACTTCCAGCTCGAAGCCGGACGGCGTCTGGCAATAGAACGAGAGCTCGCGATCGTTGGTGTGCTGGCCGACGGACCAGACCATCTTGAATCCCAACGCCTTGACCCGCTCGAACGCTGCCACCATGTCATCCAGGTCGGCGACCTGGATGTTGATGTGCTGCACGGCCGACTGGATCGGGTTGACGGGGAATTGCTGAACGTTTGCCAGTGCCACCGAGTGGTGGCGCTCGTTGACGCGCAGAAACCGGATCATGAGGTCAAGCGGGCCGACCTTTTCCAGGATGTAGTCGGAGAGCCGCGCGTCGAAGAGCGTGTTGTAGTAGCCGTGCAGGCTCAGTGCGTCCTTGGCGGCGATCGCGACGTGCCCCATTCCGCTGTCCCCGGTCACGAATTCCCGGTTCTTCATGTGCAGAGGAGCGGGCGTGATGAGCGCCGTGGTGAAAATTTCCGTGGCCACTCCCTTCGGCCCCGCGATGCGCCACAGTCGCTCCACGCCGCGCAGCGCGCACTCCTCCGGGGTGCCCTCGATGACAGGCAGCCCGCTCGCCGCGACCCGGCCCAGAATGATGTCGAACGTCTCATGATCGTCGACGTGCCATCCGAACGCGGTGACGTCCTCTTTTGGTCCGCGCTGCAGGAGGAACCGACACTCCCGATCATCGATCCGGAACCTGGTCACATCGGGAGTGAGCTCGTCGACGTGCATTCCGATGGCATCGAGTCCGAAGCGCTTCCAGTCGGCCAGCTTGTTGGTCTCGATGACGATGTAGCCCAGGTGCACCGACCCGAATACGTCGCTCATTATTAGATTCCCTTCGTTCGTGACTCTTCATTGAGGAACAACCGGGCCAGGTCCCGGAACCGACTAACCTGCTCAATCTGCACCCAGTGTCCGGCGTGCGGCAGAACGTGCAGCTGCGCATTGGGCAGGTGACGCGCCAGATGGTAGGAGGCCTCGACCGGAATGATCCGGTCTTCGCGGCCGTGCACCACCAGAACTTCGTGCTTAATGCCGGCAAGAGCCTCGCCGGGGAACCAAAGAGGTTCGGCCTCGGGCGTGAACGTGCGCTCGTGCGACCGTTGAATGTCTGCCCTGCCGGCGAAAACCGCGCGGTCCTCTGCAATCTGGCGAATGGAGTCTCCGAAGCCGCTCGTGTCATACACGAAGCGTCCCAGCAGCTCGAGCATGGCATCGGCTGTGGGCTCCTCGTAATACCGGACCATACGAATGAGGTCCGGTGTCGGCGGGATGGGTGCACCACCGCTCCCCATCAGGATCACTCGATCGAAGAGTTCCGGGCGATCCTTAAGCATGAGAAGCGTGACCATGCCACCCATCGAATTCCCCACCACGTGGGTGCGGTCGACACCAAGCACGTCAAGCAATTGCAGGATGGCCTGGGCACGCAGGCGCGCCGAGGCGCCCACGCCCTCCGGTAGGTCCTCGGGGTGCGAGGAGTCACCGAAGCCCAAGAGATCCGGGGCGATGTGCCGATAACCCGGCATGCTGGTAATCAAGGCTTCCCAGTTGGATCGCGCACTCACACCCGGACCGGAGCCGTGCAGCCACAGCACCGTCGGATCCTCTGGATTCCCGGCCTGGTGGGTGTGAAGGTGCCAGTCGCCAACCTGAATGTCAGTTGTGGTGATGTCGGTCATGTCTCTCCCTTTTAGGCGTGGATGCGGGTCGGCACCGCAGTGACAGCGGGGCGGGTCGGCGGGTCGAGGTTTCCGCGCGGTGGCGGCACATCCAGGCCGGACGGGTCGGCCGCGGCCACGAACCGGTCGGGCCTGAGTACCACCACACTGGTGCGGAATCGGGACAACCAGGCGCGGAGGGATCCGGTGTGGTCGACGACGATGTCCCCCTCGTCGGACGTCGCCGAGGACCGCTGCACCGTCATAAATCGTGCACCCAGCCGCGTCCAGTCCTCGCGCTGCCTCTGCGTCATCGCCGCGCGTGGGTCCTTGTCCAGGCCGAGCACGACGAATCCTTGTCCAATGAGGTTGTCGAGTGGCATCACCCTCCCACGCGAGTCGTACACTTCCGGTTGCGGAATCATCCGGCCCAGCGCGTTCTTCCGGCTGGGTGTCCCCGTGACCCACCCACGTTCGAAGCGGTTCTGCTCGCTGTTCGGCTGGAGCACGCGGTTCACACCAGGAAGGCGCATGACCAACGGACCCACGGCATTGCGCAGCTTGACGACGGCGGGCTTGTCGGCCTCAACGAGCTGGCCGAGCCGCGCGGACATCTCGGTCAGCATCTTCACGTGGGGCCAACGCTCGGCCTGGACGGTATCCAACAGACCGTCCCCGATGAGGCCTTTACTCAGCGCCTCGAGCTTCCATGCAGCGTTCTGCGCGTCACGGATTCCCGATTGCATACCCTGGCCTGCCCACGGCGGCATGAGGTGCGACGCATCTCCGATCAGGACGGTGCGACCGTTGCGCCACTCCTCGAGATGACGCAGATGGTGGCTGTAGAACGCCCAGCCTGTGATGCGTGCATTGCGCTCGTCAATGCCGAGCATCTTCAACAGTGGCCAGATGCTTTCCTCGGTGTCATAGTCCTTGTCGGTCTCCTCCGCGCTCAGGGGAATCTCCCACCGGTGATTGCCCTTCGCTAACGGGATATCGACCACCGGACGTTCCGGGTCGGCCCAGAAGACGAGCTCATTGCACTCCGGCCACCAGTTCAGGACCTCGCCATCGATGACCAACCAGCGCCGGGGTCGGGTCTCGCCGACCAGCTCGAGGCCGGTTTCCTGGCGAACGAGACTGCTGCCGCCATCGGCACCCAGCACGTAGCGCGCCCGAAGGGTGTATTCGCCGCCGTCCGCGTCCGTGGCGCTCACCGTCACGCCCTCGGCGGTCGGGGCTAATCCTGTGAAGCGGTGGCCGAAGCGCACATCGAGTGAATCGTACTGCTCCGCATTTCGCCGGATTTCGGCTTCCAGCTCCGGCTGGTAAATCATCATCGCCGAGGGCTGGCCGAGCACATCTGGCTTGGGGTGGATTCGGAACACCAACTTGTTCGCGTAGGTCTTCCAGGTGATGCTCCGACACGGATCCATGTCAGCCTTGACCCGCTTGTCGATACCGAAGTCCTGGAAGATCCGCAGCGTCCAGTCGTTGACCGTGACCGCCCGAGCCCGGACATACAGATCCTTGTCCTTCTCCAGCACGACGGTGGATATACCAGCCATGCCCAGGTAACTCGCTGCGACGACGCCGCTCGGGCCGTAGCCGATTATCGCGACATCGGCGTCGTACTTGTCCGGACTGGATTCCGTGCGGGTCATGCAGCCACCTCATTGTGATAGAAAAATTCTGGCATTCTGGATTGATCAATCCAATCTAACTAGATTGATCATTCCAGTCGACTGCATATTTGACAAGGGCCCAGCTCGAAAAGCTTTCCCTCCGGAGGGACCGTATACTCAAACCCATGCCCGCACGACGCCCCGCAGCCACCCCCCGTGGGGAACACACTCGCGAAGAGGTGCTCCGCGTTGCTGAGGCCCTGATGGCCACCCGGGGCTACTGGTCCACGAGCATGGTGGACCTGATTCGCGAGTCCGGTGTTCCCTCGAGCAGCATCTACTGGCACTTCACATCAAAGTCGGGCGTGCTCGCTGCGGTGATGGAGCGGGGGGCTTCAGCGTTCTTCGCCAGCATCGCTGCGGCGAATCCCGGCCCCAACCAGCAGGACCCCCGCGCGGCACTGGAGCACATGCTGCGCCAGAGCGCCGTCGCTGTCGCGGACAACCCAAGCTTCCTGGCTCTTTACATGAATTTCCTGCTGCACCTTGAGGAGGAGCCGACGATTCAGGCCCAGGTGGCGGGGGTGCGCCGGCAGGCCATGGAAACGATCCGGGCTCACTTGGCCGCCAGCTACGCCACCTATGGGCAGGAACGTGCTGATCGGATCGCGGAGCGCGTGGCCCCGCTGGCGCTGGCTTTCTTCGACGGTCTCTTCGTATCTCTGCAATCGAGCGACGAAACAGACCTCGATCAGGCGCTGACAGACGTCGCGCACGGGCTGCACCAGGTAGCGGAAGGTATTCACTGACGCACCGTGATCACTCGCCTGCAGGCCGGGTGCGACCGTGGCGATTGCCGAGGCCGGTTTCGCAAACCGCGGTGACCGCGGCGGCATCAGCGTCGCCGCGACGTCGACCCGACAGCAAGGTTAAGACACAGAAGCCATCCGGGACCCCGATACCTTAGCGGGCGTATCACGAGCTTCCCAGCACTAAAATGATGGCATAGCGCCCCATTGGCTTGATCCACCCGGAAGCCGGGACGCCGGTGACAGCGCATGCGTCCCTCAGGCTGGTTTTTAGTGGAATGCACGGCCTTCCACTCGAGGATTCGCGGGCCGGCGAGTCCTTCAGTGGTGAACGGATCGCCGGCGATGAAGCGCTCGGCATCCCTGCACGAGGTGGAGATCCCTATCAACCCGGCTCCCGGATCCGAGCTCGGGTACGGGCCGAGCGCGATGAGCCCGCCGCCGGCGGAGGCGCGGGGGCCTCGTGGAGGCACAGGCGGCAACGACCGGGGGCTACCGTCAGTCGTTGATGAGGACGACGCGGAAGCGTGCACTCCCTGACATCATGCGGCCGAAGCCTTCCCTGGCCTCCTCCAGCGGGTAGGTCTCGATCATGGGGCGCACGCCGGTCAGGGCCGCGAAGCGGAGGGCGTCCTCCGAATCTTTCGCGGTGCCCGAAGAGTGCCCGGCGACGGAACTGCTGCGCATGACGAGGTCGGCCGCGCTCACGGCGAGGGGCTCATGCGGGACGCCCAGGACTACGAGCCGCCCGCGCGATGCCAGTCCGGCAATAGTGACCGACATGGCCTTGGCGTCCGTGACGGTCGCCAGTACGACGCTGGCACCCCCAAGCCGCTTCAGCTCCGCGGCGACATCAGTGGCGGTGCTGTCGATGTAGTGATGCGCGCCGAGCTCTCGGGCGAACGATTCCTTTTCGGCACCGCGTGCGATGGCAACGGTTTCGAAGCCCATCCTGGCGGCGAACTGCACCCCGAGGTGGCCCAGTCCCCCCAGTCCAAGGACAGCAACGAGCTCTCCGGGGCGGGCGCCACTGTGGCGCAGTCCGTTGAATGTCGTGACGCCCGCGCACATCAGCGGGGCGGCCTCGGCGAAGCTGAGTGCGTCGGGGATCGAAGCGAGGGCATCGGCCGGGGCTACGAGGTACTCGGCGTAGCCCCCGTCCGAGGTCAGTCCGGTGATCTTCCCGACCTGGCATGAGACGAAGTCCCCGCGCCGGCACGGCTCACACTCAAAGCATGCTCCGCCGAACCATCCGACCCCCACGCGCTTGCCCGGGGTCCACCGTGTGACACCCTCCCCCAGGGTCTCAATGGTTCCGGCGATCTCGTGGCCTGGAATGCGGGGGTAGGAAGAGGCCATGCCTGCGGCGGCCAACGAGTCGCTGTGACAGATGCCGCTGGCAGCGACCTTGACCAGGACGTGCCCGCGAGGGAGCTGCGGAACATCGCGATCGACGGTCTGGAGGGATGCGCCGGGGGCGGCGAACTGGACAGCTTTCATGGCGGGGTGCCTTTCATTTACAGTAATGTGCGATCGGCCGCACTTCTCTGAGGTTGGAGCCTGGTGGATAGAGCAGGTCCCCGTTAATTCGACGTATCGGTGGTTGGCGAAGCCTTCCCACCGACGAGTGTCAGACTGGGACCCTAGACCCCCGTCCTGCCGTCCGGCACCGGACCACCGATCCGGAACTAGCCTTGGAACTCTCAACCCGGCGACGAACGCACCAGCACCGCGCCCGATATTGTCACTACAAAACCGCGGATACACCCCATAAACGCGGCTGTAGTACTAGAGGGGCCAGGCTCCGAAGCGTCCGACGGCGACGAAGAGCGCCAGGACGGCTAGCACGAGGTTGATGCCGATCGCCTGTTTCTCGCCGCGTTTGGCATGCGTGACGGCCGCGCCGATCATGACGACGGCGAGGCCGGTCGCCGCGAGCGGTACGAGGGCGGTGGAGATGCCCGTGATGGCCGGGAGGATCAGCCCGAGGGCTCCCAGCACTTCCACGGCGCCAATTGCCTTGACCGAGCCCGCGGTGAAGTCGCCAGCCCAGGCCATTCCTGAGGCCGCCAGCTTCTGCTGCGGCTGGGCCATCTTCATGAGGCCGGCTGCCAGGAAGGCCAGGGCTAGAAGTCCAGTGACGATCCACAGAGCGATGTTCATGATGTTGGTTCCTTCGGTTCGGGTGCGTGCTGTCGTCGCACGAACAAATATTTATTTGACACTGCAAATAATGCGCCCGAAAGAAATGCGGCGTCAAGTAATCGCGGGTAGACTTCGTTTATGACGGAACCCAGGTGGCTCGATAGGCAAGAGCGCGAGGCATGGATGGCGCTGGCAGCGATGATGTTCACGCTTCCAGCGGCCCTGGACTCCCAGCTGCAGCGGGATGAGGATCTGACCTTGGCCGGCTATATGGTGCTCGCCATGTTGTCTGAATCCGCGGAGAAGCAGATGCGGATGACGGAGCTGGCGGCGGCGGCCAGCACCTCCCAGTCACGCCTCTCCCGCATTGTGTCCCGTCTCGAACAACAGGGGCTGGTGACGCGCGCGATGGCGGCGGAAGACCGCCGCGCGGTACTGGCACACCTCACCGACGCAGGGATGGCAAAGATCGTTGCAGCGGCGCCCGGGCATGTGGAGGCGGTCCGTTCAGTCGTATTCGATCGGCTTGACCGGGATCAGGTCGCCCAGCTGGCCGCCATCGCCCAGGCGGTCCTTGGTGGTTCTTGCGTTCAATACGGGCAGGAATCGGCGCCAACGGCCTCACAGCCGGCCTAACCCGCGGCCGTTCAGATCCCCATTGTCACCAGGCTCCGGCGGAGTGTCTCCGCCGAGTGGAAGAACGCGATCACGCCGTCGCCCATGGGGCGCTTCAAGGACCGCAGCCTGGACGGCTGCGTTCGCCCTGGCCGGAGGGCTCATGCTGACATTCGGCGTCCTGGCCCTGGTATTCGTCAACCAGCAGCGCGACCGCCGCCGGCTCGGACTCGACGAAGCCGCCGCCTTCTCACTCGAGGAGCCCGGTCCTGCAACCGGAGCTGAGGCAGCCACACTACCGGCAGTGGCTAAGGCCTGAAACGGCATTCCCGGAAAACAGCTAGCGGGGGCCGCAAACGCGGCCTCCCCACTTGCTGGAGCGAGTTCGTGCCGTTCCTGGACTACGACGTGGAGATCCGGCGGGTCATCTGCAGCACCAACGCCATCGCCATCAGCTTCGACGGAAGAATCAACTAAATGCCAACCGTAGATCCACCGTTGAACGGACACTCCCCCCTCTGCACGGGAGCACGGCCGAACCCATCGAGTCCCCAGAACGACGGAAGGTCTATTATCGGCGATTCGAAACGCCAGGGGAAGTGGCCGAAGAGGGCCTCCAGCGGGGCGCGTCTACCTCCAAACCTCGGGCGTTGGTGAGCACGCAAGAAATTTCCAGGGCAGTACAACTAGATCTGATGATGAAATTTGACAGCACGCTTAGTATTTCTTGAAGAGCCGTCCGTTGGGCGGGGATCAATTCCTGCTGGATGAGCATTTTAATCCACAGACAAACAAAGGAGATTCTCATGTTGCTTTGGATAGCCATCATTATCGCTGTTCTCTGGCTTCTCGGCTTGCTCACCGGCATTGGCGGCGGGCTGATTCACTTGCTTTTGGTCATTGCCGTAGTCGTGCTGGTCTTCCACTTCATCCGTGGCAGGTCCCGCGTCTAAGTACGAAACCGGGTTTCGCCCGCCGACGTACGCCGAGGCAAGGTCTGGCGCCGGGTTGCAAAGGGGTCCCGGAACGCAGCCGTTCCGGGACCTTCTTTTCATGGTGACAACTAAGGGTAAACACCCAAGGTCAGTGCTTGAGATCCCCGAGTTCCTGCAGCACCTGGTCGGAGGTGGTGAGGATGCGGGCGTTGGCCTGGAAGCCGCACCGGGCGACGATAAGGTTGGGACTCCTGGGAAAGGTCCACGTCGGACATCTCCAGGGAGCGGCGAGTTTGCTGCCGAGAGCGCGGAATGCTGACATCACCCGCATCCACAAGCTGAGGCCTGGGTCCCGGCGCTGCGCGATGGTGCATCAACGAACCTCGATAGCGGATATTACGTAGGGCTGTCGCTCAGAAGGGGGCGACATGGACTAAATCAAGAGTGCCAGCTCAACCCAGTGCGTCGTTTGCCCTCGAAGAAGAGGCCTATCAACATCAGCAGCCTGGTCTTCCGGTTCCAGACTAGGTGAGGATGGTCCGGTAGATCCCTGTATGGTCCAGGTCACCGTCGCCGGCTGCGATCATGTCCTCGAACGAGCTTTCGAGGCACGCGGCTAAGGGAAGTTTCAGTCCTTTGTGCCCGGCAATCTCGGTGATGAACCTGAGGTCTTTGAGCTGGTTCTTGGCTGATCCGCCTCCCCCGAAGTCCTGGTCGATCCACCGACGTCCCTTTTGCGCCAGCACTTCCGAGTTGGCGAGGCCGCCGGAGAGCACGGAGTGCACATTTTCAAGGTCCAGCCCGGCAGAGCTTGCCAAGGCCATCGCCTCCGCCAGGGCCGTGACGGTGGCGGCAACGACGATCTGGTTGCAGGCCTTCACGGTTGACCCGGCACCCGTCTCGCCGAACCACAAAACCGTCGAGCCGTACAGCGCGAACAGCGGTCCAACACTTTCCACTGCGTCGTGGGGGCCGCCAACCATGATGCTCAGCCGGCCCTCCGCCGCGCCGATGGTGCCGCCGCTGAGGGGTGCGTCCACGACGGTTAGGCCCCAGTTGCGCCGGCAGTCGTCGGCGAACTCCGCAACCGCCACCGGGGATACCGTCCCGTGGATCACGAGGATTGGATGCTCTATGCCGGCAGTCTTCCACCCTGCCAGCAGTCCTTCTTCACCGTAAAGGAGGGCTGCAACCTGTGGCAGGTCTGGTAATACGGTCAGCACGATCTCGCTGGCCGCATCTGCCGGACGGGCCACAACGGTGCCCCCGCCAATCGCCTGGGCTTTTTCTGGTGTGCGGTTCCAGAGCGCCAGTGGCACCCCCGCGGCGATGATGTTCCGGGCGATGGGGGCGCCCATGGGGCCTGTTCCCAACAGGGCCACGGAGGCGGGCAGTCCGGAGGAAGAAACGTCCATTGCTGTCTGGCTCCTGGGTTAGAAGGGGATGAGCCCGGCGAGGGCGGGGAGGAAGGTGCTGAACCAGGGAACGGCGGCAAGTACGAGGAGCCCGATGAACAGGGCGATCAGGTATGGCCAGAAATGTTTGAGGCTGTTTTCCACGGTTTCGCGGGCGGTGGCGCAGGCGACGTAGAAGCCGACGCCCGCCGGGGGCGCGAAGGAGCCTATGCCCATGGAGATGATGAGCACCATGGCATACTGCACCGGGCTGACGCCGAACTCGGTCGCAATCGGCAGCAGGAGCGGGGCAAAGATGAGGACCGCCGGCAGGCCCTCGAGCAGCTGGCCCATGATGGTGAGCAGGATTACGGTGAAGAGCATGAACAGGACCGGGGAATCCCCTAGTCCGGACATGAGGTCGTGGATCTGCTGGGAGACGCCGGCGAGGGCGAGGGTCTGGGCGAGGGGCGACGCGGCGGCGATGATGAAGAGCACCATGCCCGCTGTCGTCGTCGTTTCGCGCAGGGTGTCCCCGAGGAGTTTCTTGCTGCCACGCCGGTATGCGGCGACCAGGACGAATGCGTAAGCCACGGCTACGGAGGAGACCTCCGTAGGGGTCGCGAAGCCGCTGAGGATTCCCCCCACCATGCCGACCGGCAGAAGGAGGGTGGGCAGGGCGAAAAAGGTTGCTGAACCGCGCGCCCGCCAGGTGGCCTTGGGGCTGGCGACGCCGCCCTGCTTGCGGGCCCGCAGGAAAACGAGGGCCATGACGACGAGGGCGAGGAAGGCCGCGGGAAGGAATCCTGCAAGGAACAGGGTTGTGGTCGAGATGGTGGTGATGGAGCCGAGGACGAGCAGCACGATGCTGGGCGGGATGGTTTCGCCCATGATGGCCGAAGCGGACAGGACCGCGACCACCTCGCCGCGCGGATATTTGCGCTCCTCCAGCATGCCGCGCATGGTGGTGCCGACGGCGGCGACGTCGGCGACTTTGGATCCGGAGATGCCGGAGAAGATATACATGGTGACCACGACCACCTGCAGCAGGCCGCCGCGCAGGTGCCCGATGAGGGCATCGACGAGCTTGGCCAGCGGCAGGGTCAGGCCGGCGGAGTTCATGATCGTTCCGGCGAGGATGAAGAACGGGATCGCCAGAAGCACGAAGCCCTTTGCCCCGGAAGCCATGCCGATCGGAATGGCGCTGACATCGGAAATGCCGCCGAGGTACAGGTAGATCCCCGAGGCCAGTGCCAGGACGAACGCGATCGGCAGGCCAAGGAAGAGCAGCAGGAACAGGACCGCGAGCACCACGCCCAGGAGGACATTCGGCGATGCGTAGTAGAACAGCGGCGGAGCCAGCACGACGACGGCGACCATTGCCGCGGCGATCACGGCGGCGGTCAGGACGGCCCGGCGTTCCTGGCGCCAGAGTTTGATGAGGGCAAACCACGCGATGAGCACCATGCCGGCGGAGAACGGCAGGGAAACCCAGAACACGGGCAGCTGCAGGATGGGCGTCCTCTCGTCGATCTGCTGGGCCAGGGTGGGCACGAAGAGCGCGAATGCCCCCGCGCTCATGACAAAGACGAGCCAGTCGACCAGGGCGGCCAGATAGGGCTTCCACGCCGGGGGCAGCCGCATGATCAGGGCCTGCACCGACATGTGCGCGCCCTTGGGGTACGCGATGGCTCCGCCGAGGAAGGCAATGGTCAGGAGCGCGATTTCTGACACTTCCTGGGTCCACAGCACCGAATCACCGGTGATGAGCCTGACCATGATGTTCAGCAGGATGACGACAAGTTCGGCGAGGATCGCCGCTCCCACGATCCATTCAAGGACCTTGTCGAGCCAGACGGCGCCGCTCCAGCCTGGCCGGACGTGATCGTGATGCAGAATCTCTTCCGCGTCAGAGGGAATGGCCTCCTCGAGTTCCTCGGGAGCGAGCGTGCGTTTCATGTTCTTCCAGACTGTCGACATTGAGAGCGGGATGTTGGCGGGAGGGCCGGGGCGCCGTGGGCGCCCCGGCCCCTTGCGGGTTTACTTGGAGGCTGTGAAAGCGATTGCCTGGTCGAAGAAGTCCTTGCCGATCAGCTCGGAGAACTGCGGGTACAGGCTCTTGGAGGTGGCCTTGAATTCTTCAAGGCCCGAGGCGCTGAGCTCGTTGACCGTCATTCCCTTGGCCGTGAGTTCGTCCAGCTGCTTCCTGGACTGTTCGGCGTCGTAACCGGTCTTGAACGTCGCTGTCTCGGTCGAGGCGTCCGTGAGGGATTTCTTTTGGTCATCGGAGAGAGTGCCCCACTTTTTGGATGACAGGGCGAGCACCCAGGCGTCGTTGATGTGGTTGGTCAGCGACACGTACTTCTGGACTTCGGAGAACTTATTGGTCCACGGCACTTCGATCGGGTTTTCCTGGCCGTTGATCGTTCCCGTCTGTAGGCCCGTGAAGACCTCGGAGAAGGCCATGGTGGTGGGGCTTGCACCCAGCTTGCTGAAGAAGTCGGTCCAGAGCGGGTTGCCGGGAACGCGGATTTTCAGGCCCTTCAGGTCCGAGGGCTGTGCGATGGGGCGCACGGAGTTGGTGATCTCGCGGCCGGTCCGGGTGAGGAAGGACAACGCGACGGTGTCTTTGGCCGCGAGCTTGTCCTTCAGCATCTGGCCCGGCTTTCCTGCCAGGAACGCGGCTTCCTCCGTTGTGTCCTTGAAGAGGTAGGGGATGCTGATGCCGTTCATTTCCGGCACCACCGAGGCGTAGACGGAAGTCGAGAGGATGAGGGCGTCGAGCGAGCCGCCCTGCAGGCGTGTGACGGCGGCGTTCTGGTCCCCGCTGAAGCTCGTTCCGTTCGGAACTACGGTGACCTGGACTGATCCGTTGGAGGTCTTCTTGACCTGGTCGGCGAAGTGCTGGGCGGAAACGCCTACGGAGGAATCGATGGGATCCGGGATGGACAGCTGGATTTTCGCCGGTGCGCCGCCGGAGGCGCCGGGCGCTCCGGAGGCGCAGCCGGCGAGGACCGAGGCGGCCAGCGTGCAGGCCAGCACTCCGGTGAGGGCGCGAGTCTTGGATTTCATGTGAAGCCTTTCTTCTTTGGAAGGAGTCTGGTTCCGGAGGCGGGAATCGGTATCGAAGGAATCCGCGCGGCCCCGGTTGATGATGAGAGGAAGCGTGATCAGGTGTTCACGGGAGCTGCCGCAACGAGGGCTTCGGTTTCGCGGCGGAGCTCGATGGCCTGGGACAGGGAGTCGTCAATGATGACATCGTCCCAGCCAACAATCTCGCCCTTGGCAATGTCGTTACGCAGTTCCACGTGGTGGGCCAGCGCTACCGGGAGGGCGCCGGTTGCGACCGAGTGCCTGGCCGAAACCAGCTTGCCCCAGACCGTGAAGCCGCCTTCGCCGTCAAGGAATTCGCCGGCTTTGAGGTCTTTCTTGGCTGTTGCGACGACGTCGCCGAAGAACCCGATGGGCGAACCCGTGGCGATCCCGCGGAGGGCGGCGTTGGCGATGGACATGTTCAGTTCCAGGCCCACGTAGTGGTACGGGCGGTACAGGGCGGCGTACTGGCCGGTGGGGTCCGGGTGCCACGGGTATTCGGTGAAGCAGCCGGAGACGTAGTCGTTCGTGGCCTTGACGACGACGAAGACGCCTTCCTGGGTGTTGTGAGGGATCCAGGTGCCGTCGCGGTTGACGCTGGACATCACATCGACGCTGCCTTCGTGGGCGAGGGCTCCCCCGACGTCGGCGGGGCGGCAGATCGTGGCGATTTCCTCGACGTCGCCCGGCGTGAAGCTCAGCCCGGTGTCAGAAGGTACCAGTCCGGCGCCGTTGGCAACGGCGGCCATCTCGATGGAAGCCTTCGTGCCGTCACGGAACGAGGTGTGCATGTTCGGGTTCAGCTGCCCGGAGTCGGTGAGCTCCTTGGAGAACTCCCAGTTCTCCCAGACATTGTCCGGGTTCATCTCGTGATAGTGCTCAAGGTACTTGGCGCCCTTGCCGGCGCAGACGACGTCGAAGCCGCTGGTGCGGGCCCAGTCGACGAGTTCCATGATGAGGGCCGGCTGGTCGCCGTAGGCCATCGAGTAGACAACACCGGCGGCTTCCGCACGCTTGGCGAGGGCGGGCCCTGCCAGGGCGTCGGCCTCGACGGTGACCATGATGATGTGTTTCTTTGTCTCGATGGCGCGCAGCGCGTGCTTCACACCCACGATGGGGTTGCCTGTTGCTTCCACGATGACGTCGATGTCGACATCGAAGAGTTCGTCCGCGTTTGCCACGATGGTCGTGGAACGGTTCTTCAGGGCGGTGGCGATGTCCGGGGCGATCTGGCCTTTGGGCCAGCCCACGAGCTCGAAGGCGCCTTCGGCGCGCTTGACGTTAATATCCGCGATGGCAACCACATGGATCCCGGGAATGTTGTTCGCTTGGGCCAGGTACATGGTGCCGTAGCGGCCGGCTCCGATGAGTCCGACTCGAACGGGGCGGCCTTCTTGCTCGCGGTCGCTAAGGAGCTTATGGAGGTTCATGGGGATCTCTCTGATTGGCGTTCCGCGGCCGGAAGAGTCCCCACCGCACAGGTGGAGCAACTTCTTCGTCGCGATCTGAAATTCAAGGACCGGAGTGGAACCGGTTCCACTTTTGTACCAGTCGATGTTAGGCTGTGTCAACAGTCACAACGGAAGACCACCGAAGGTTTCTCGGACACGGATCATGGGGCAGATAACAGCCGCGGTGACCGACCGCCGACAGAGGACCTCAAAGAGGAGGAACAGTGAACAAGGTGCCAACGATCCGCGATGTCGCGGCTGCTGCGGAGGTTTCCGTCTCCGTGGTATCCCGCGTTTTGAACCCGGACTCGGGCCCCGTGGCGTCATCCAAGCGCGAAACGGTGTTGAGGGTCATAGAGGAACTCGGTTACCGGCCACGCGCCGCCGCCCGTGAGCTAAGCGTCGGCCACGCCCCCACGGTTGGACTGGTGGTAGCAGATCTTGCCAACCCTTTCTTCGCCCAGCTTGCTGACCGCGTCGTCTGGGAAGCCCGCAGCCACGGCGTGCAGGTGGTGGTCATGACCACCCAGGAAGACCCGCACCTCGAAGCCGATTCCCTGGACACACTCCTTGACCGCTCCGTCGGAGGAGTCATTGCCACTCCCACCGGAGCGAACATAGAAAAGTGGGCACGCCTGCAGTCCCTTGGTGTAAACGTCGTCTTCGTCGACCGCACCATCCCGGAACTGGCAGATGTCGACGTCGTTAGCATCGAAAACGTGGATTCAGCCCGGCGGGCTACTGAGTATCTGCTTGGTCTCGGGCACAGGCGGATCGGCCTCATATCCGGTCCACTAAGCACCTCAACAGGTCGATCAAGAATCCAGGGCTACCAGGCCGCGCACGGCAACTACTCCGCCAGTATCGACCCGCAACTGATCCGGGACGTACCGTTCCGGGGAGACGGCGGCGGCGACGCCGTCGGGTCTCTCCTCGCCCTGCCCGACCGACCAACGGCCCTGATTGTTGCAAATACAGCCCAGGTCCAGAGCTCGGTTCGACGCCTCGTCCAGATCGGAACGCGGATACCTGACGATCTATCGGTCATAGTCTTTGACGATAATCCCTGGACGGAGCTGACAAGCCCGCCGCTGAGCGTGATCCGCCAGCCCATCGACATGCTCGCCGTTCACTCCCTGGAGCTGGTATTGGGACGGATGCAGGGCAGACTTCCCGCTACCCCCCGCACGATTGAAGTCCAAGCGGACTTTGTCCCACGCAGCAGCTGCGCACCCCTCGTACCCGCCCCCGCCCCCGCCCGATAAGGAAATCCATGACAGTCATTGTTACCGCCGTGTTCACCCCCAAAGACGGCGCGTTCAACCAAGTTGCCGCCGCCCTCTCTCCCGCCATCGCCGCTGTGCACGACGAGCCCGGATGCCAGCTCTACGCCATCCACGAAGCACCCAACGGCCAAATCATCATGATCGAGAAGTGGGACACTGCAGAACTGCTCGACGCCCATGGCGCCGGCGAGGCAGTAAAACGACTGAACGCCTCGCTCGACGGGCTCCTGCAGGGACCCGTCGAAGTCATGCGGCTCTCACCCCTCCCCGCCGGAACAGCGCACCAGGGCACCCTCTGATGAAACCCGTCATTGTTGTAATGGGCGTGTGCGGGGCAGGAAAGTCAACCGTAGGGGCCGCCCTAGCACAACGCCTGGGTGCCGCTTTTGTCGACTCTGACTCACTGCATCCGCAGGCAAACGTGGCGAAAATGGCTGCCGGCAACCCGCTGACTGACGGGGACCGGTGGCCGTGGCTCGGGCTCGTGGGTGCCGAGCTGGCGTCACCGCACCCGGATGGGATCATCGTGGCGTGTTCCGCGCTGAAGCGCGTTTACCGGGACGCCATTAGGGCCAAAGCACCAAGGACTGCATTCGTTCAACTTAACGTCGAGCTACCCGTGCTGCAGGGCCGCGTAGCCCAACGCCCCGGACACTTCATGCCGCCCTCCCTCCTCAAATCACAGCTGGAGGCACTCGAACCCCTGCAGGCAGATGAAGCAGGACTTGTGGTGTCGGTGCCGGAAGGCATCGAGGCAATGGTCACCCAAATCTTCGCCCAGCTTCCACCAACCGTTGCAGCTTCAGCCACGGAGGACGCAGGTATCGGACTCAGGCAGGACGGGCTGAGTCCGGCCGCGCACTGACGAATTGATCTTCCATCGCCTTTGTCCCGTGAGATATGACGGGGCTCGTTGCCTTGAGCGCGCTCCGGCTTCTCCTCGATAAGTAGCTCGTATAACGGTCCCCCACCGCAACAAAATCCACCGCTCCCCCACTGATTGGAGAGTGTCTGAATAACGGTGGATCCAGGGTTGGCCTGACACAACCAGTGGCTTGCGGCAGCCCAATTTGGGCACCCCATTGCGTTGCGAAACGGCTGCGGTTCCCGAACGAGCCCCCGTATTGATCTGTGCGGCCATTCATGGCTTCGCTGAGCATCCTCTGGGCTTCCTCGCAGTAGGGTCCCTGGGAATTCGGCCGCCGTGGCACGACCCCAGCAAACGTCCGCCGGCAACTTGAACACGACATACGAGTGCTCAGTTCTTCGCACCAGCCGTGACGTTTTCGAGGACGATGGCGAGGCCCTGGCCGACGCCGATGCAGATCGCGGCGACGCCCCAGCGTTGGCCGGTGGCCTGCAGGGTGCGGGCCAGGGTGCCCAGGAGGCGGCCGCCGGAGGCGCCGAGGGGGTGGCCCATGGCGATCGCGCCGCCGTGCCGGTTCACGATTCCCGGGTCGATGTCCCAGGCGGTGATGCAGGCCAGGGACTGCGCGGCGAAGGCTTCGTTGAGTTCGACGGCGCCGACCTGATCCCAGCTGATGCCGGCCTTGGCGAGGGCCTTGTTGGCGGCCTCAACGGGGGCGTAGCCGAAGTACTGGGGGTCGTTGGCGTGCGCGCCGCGTCCGGCGATCCTGGCCAGCGGGTCCATCCCGAGGATCCCCGCGGCGTTTTCGGAGCCGAGCCAGGCCGCGGAGGCGCCGTCCGAGAGCGGGGAGGCGTTCCCGGCGGTGACGGTGCCGTTGCCGGTGCGGAACACGGTCTTGAGTCCGGCGAGTTTCGCCGCGGAGGACCCGGCCCGGATCGTCTCGTCGCGGACCAGGTCCGTGCCCGGGACCGGGGCGACGAGGTGGTCGTAGAAGCCCTCGTCCCACGCCTTGGCGGCGAGGTTGTGCGAGGCGGCGGCGAATTCGTCCTGCGCCTGCCGGGTGACACCGTATTTCTCGGCCAGCCGTTCGGTGGCCTCGCCCAGGGAGATCGTCCAGTCCGGGTCCATGGCCTGGTTGACCAGGCGCCAGCCCAGTGTGGTGGAGGCCAGGTTCAGGTCCCCGGCCGGGTAGGGCTTCTCGGTCTTGGGCAGCACCCAGGGTGCCCGGGACATCGATTCGACGCCGCCGATCAGCATCAGGTCCGCGTCGCCGGTGTTGATCTGGCGGGAGGCGATGATCGCGGCGTCCAGCGAGGAGCCGCAGAGCCGGTTGACCGTGGTGCCGGGGATGGAGACCGGCAGGCCGGCCAGCAGGGTGCCCATCCGGGCGACGTTGCGGTTTTCCTCGCCGGCGCCGTTGGCGTTGCCGAACACGACCTCGTCGATGCGTTCGACGTCGAGCTTCGGGGCGCGCTTCACGGATTCTTTGATCACGTGCGCGGCGAGGTCATCCGGGCGGACCCCGGCCAGCCCGGAACCGAACTTACCGAACGGCGTCCGCACGGCATCGTAAATAAAAGCCTGATTCATTTTGCTCCTCTAATTCTCTGTGCACCCATCTAGCTGGCAGTCGATGTCGTTATGAGGGCTCAAAACGACACCTGCTGCCAGCTAGTTGGATGAGACGGCCGCGCTTGAGCGGCTTTACGCTTTCGGGATCCGGATGAGCTTCTTGTTGGCGAATTCGTTGATTCCGTATTGCGCCAGTTCACGTCCGACGCCGGAACGCTTCACCCCGCCAAACGGCAGGTCCGGGGCGCTGCGGCTGATGCTGTTGATCCAGACGGCGCCGGTTTCCAGCTGTTCGGCAAGCTCCTGTGCGGCCTCGACGTCGGCGGTGTAGATGGAGCTTGAGAGGCCGAAGGGTGAGTCGTTGGCCAGGTCAATGGCAGCTTGGGGAGAGTCCACCCGGTAAACCACAGCTGCCGGGCCGAAGATCTCTTCCGAGTATGCCCGCATTTCGGGCGTCACACCGGTCAGGACCGTTGCGGGGTAGTATGCGCCTGATTCGTTGGGGGCGCCGCCACCCGTGACAGCTGTCGCGCCTTTGGAGACGGCGTCCTGGACCAGTTCCGCGATGTCGTCCACGGAGGCCCGGGAAGACAGCGGCCCGAAGGTTGTCTTCTCATCGGTCGGATCGCCCGGCGCAATCTTGGCCATGGCCTCGGTGTAGCGGCGAAGGAATTCGTCGTAGATGTCGCCGACGATGATGAAGCGCTTGGAGGCCGTGCAGGCCTGGCCGCCGTTGTACATCCGGCCCGCCACGGCGCCGGCGACGGCCTTGTCCAGGTCGGCATCCGGCAGCACGATGAACGGGTCGGAGCCGCCCAGTTCCAGCACATACTTCTTCATATGGCGTCCGGCGACTTCCGCCACGGCGGATCCGGCCTTTTCGGAGCCGGTCAGGGAGACGCCCTGTACCCGCGGGTCTGCGATCATGGTCGCGATCTGGCCGCTGGTGACGAACGCATTGATGTAGACGTCCGCGGGCAGCCCGGCATCGCGGAACACCGCTTCGATGGCCAGCGCCGACTGCGGGCAGTTGCGTGAGTGCTTGAGGATCACGGTGTTGCCCAGCGCGATGTTGGGGGCGGCGAAACGGGCGACCTGGTAGTAGGGGAAGTTCCAGGGCATGATGCCGACAAGCGGCCCGATGGGTTCGGTGCGGACGACGGCTGAACCTGGGCCGCTGATCTCCAGGGGTTCATCCCTGAGGAAGCGCTCGGCGTTATCCGCGTAGTAGGCGTAGATCGAGGCCACGAGGGCAACTTCGCCACGGGCCTCGGCGATGGGCTTGCCCACCTCAAGGGTCAGCAGGGCTGCGAGTTCCTCGGATCGTTCGCGGTGAAGTTCGGCGATGCGGGTCAGGACCGCCGCGCGTTCGGCCAGCGGAGTGGAGCGCCAGGAACGGTATTCAGTGAAGGAGCGCTTGAGCACATCCTGGACTTCCTCGTTAGTGAGGGTCGGGAACTCGGCAACGCGTTCTCCGGTTGCCGGGTTGATGGTTGCGTAGTTGCTCATGGCCGAATCTCTTTCTGCTGGTACGTCCTTGGGTCTTAGCAATCACGATCCCAGCTTCCGCCTATGCAGTCCAATACTTATTTGCAGCATGATCAATGTTGCTTCTGAATCAATGACCAATGGCGTGGCCGCGGTCCCGGTTATTATGATTCTGCAATAATTCAGCATCCATTAGGTATTGGACTCTGGGTAATTGACGATGCGAAGGTGGGCTGGTGAAGACCATCAAGATCCACGATGCGGGCGCGACCGTCCACGTCGAGCTCAATAGACCTGAAGTCCGCAACGCCATCGACCAGCACATGGTCGATGAGTTGCATTCCGTATGCGCGGATTTGGAGCGGAATCCCAGAATCCTCATCCTCTCCGGGGCGCAGCTTCCCTCCGGCGGCATCTTTGCCTCCGGGGCTGACATCGCCCAGCTCCGCGAACGGCGCCGTGACGACGCACTGGCCGGCATCAATTCCGGCCTCTTCCAGCGACTCGCCAGGCTGCCGATGCCTGTGATCGCAGCGATCGACGGCTTTGCGCTCGGCGGCGGGGCTGAACTGGCCTACGCAGCGGACTTCCGGATCGCCACACCCCGGGCAAGAATCGGCAATCCCGAAACACGCCTCGGTATTCTCGCTGCCGCCGGCGCAGGCTGGCGACTCGTGGAACTCGTGGGCGAGCCCCTGGCGAAGGAAATACTGCTCACCGGAAAAGTGCTCGACGGTGCAGAAGCGATGGCTCTTCGGCTCGTCACCGAATTACATGATCCAGACCAGCTGATCCCCGCAGCCTTCGCCCTCGCAGCGCGGATCCAAACCCAGGATCCCCTCGCGGTCCGCCTCACCAAGAGTGTCCTGCAGGCACCGAGATCCGCACACCCGGCCATCGACGAACTCGCCCAAGGCATCCTCTTTGAATCGGAAGCAAAGTTTGAGCGGATGCAGGCGTTTCTTGACCGGAAAAACCACAAAGGAACCAGCAAATGACCATCCCCACCTCCCTAACAGAAACCCCGAGCATCCCGAAGAAGGTAGGTGTTCTCGGCGGAGGCCGGATGGGCGCCGGCATCGCGCACGCCTTCCTTGTCTCCGGAGCGGAGGTGACCGTCGTCGAACGGGACGCGGCGGCCGCCGCAGCGGCCCGCGAACGCCTCACCGGGACGCTGGCCAAGGCCATTGAGAAGGCTGCCGTTACCGAAGATCTGGACTCGCTGCTCGCCCGGTTCGCAGTCTCGACGGACGCCGTCGACTTCGGCAGCGCGGGCCTTGTTGTCGAAGCCGTCCCGGAGGACTTCAATCTGAAGCAGTCCGCTTTGCTCAACGTTGAGCGCCACCTTGGCGTGGATGCCTGGATCGCCACCAACACGTCCTCACTGTCGGTCACCAAGCTGGCCGCCACCCTCGGCAGGCCGGAGCGGCTGTGCGGGCTGCACTTCTTCAATCCGGTCCCGGCGTCAACGCTGGTGGAAGTCGTCCTTGGCCCCCAGTCCGCCCCGGAACTAGCCAACGCCGCCACCGGCTGGGTCCGCGGGCTCGGCAAGACGCCCATCGTGGTGAACGACGCTCCTGGCTTCGCGAGTTCGCGGCTGGGAGTTGCACTGGCACTGGAGGCCATGCGGATGCTGGAAGAAGGCGTGGCCAGTGCGCAGGACATCGACGCCGCCATGGAACTTGGCTACCGGCACGCATCCGGACCCCTGCGCACCACGGACATCGTCGGACTGGACGTCCGCCTCGGAATCGCCGAATACCTGCATGAAACGCTCGGCGAACGCTTCGCCCCGCCCCAGATCCTCCGCGACATGGTGGCGCGCGGCGAACTGGGACGCAAGTCGGGCAAAGGCTTCTACGACTACTCCTAGTTACGGGGCCCGAGCGTGGGAGGCAAGCGTTCGATGGCTTGCCTCCCTTTTTCGGTGCAACGGGACACTGCGAGGGCGCCCAAGTACGGATTGCCGCCAACGCGGAACGGCGGCTGCCACATCCCCAAGGGGTGGCAGCCGCCGTTCTGGCGTTTGACGCTTGCTACTCCGCCGGAGCGAGCACCTTCAGCTCGAACCCTTCGTAACCGGCTTCGCGGACTTCGGCGAGCTTGTTCCGGTAGTTGCCGAGGCCTCCGAGGTAGAACATGACGGTCTTCGTCTTTCCCGGGATGTTGGCGCCGAAGATCCAGGAGTCGGCCTTCGGGAAGAGCGTCATGTCGGCGATCTCCTGGCAGGTCCGGGTCCAGGCTTCCTCGGCCTCGGCCGTCGGCTCCACGGAGGCAACCTGTCCGGTCTCGGCGTCGTTGATCAGCTGTGAGATCCACTCGACCTGGGCCTCGATGCTCGGCGGCAGATTGGTGAAGGGGCCGTTGGGGCCAAGGATCATGAACATGTTCGGGAATCCGGCGGTGGTGACGCCGAGGTAGCTGGTGGGCCCATGCTCCCAGTGCTGCTGGATCGTCTCGCCGCCGCGGCCACGGATGTCGATCCGTGTGTAGTTTCCGTCCACGGCGTCGAAGCCGTTGGCGAAGATCAGGACATCGAGCTCGTGCTCCACGCCGTCCGAGGTCCTGATGCCCGTGGGCGTCAGCTCGACGATCGGTGTCTCCTTGACCGACACCAGCTCGACGTTGTCCCGGTTGAAGGTGGCGTAGTAGCCGCTGTCGCACAGGGGGCGCTTGGCGTAAAGGTCGGTCGGGGTGAGCTTGCGGGCCGTCTCCGGGTCCTCGACGATCTCGGCGATCTTGCCGCGGACAAACGCTGCGGCGGCCTCGTTAGCGTCCCGGTCCGTGGCAATGTCGCCGAAGGTGTTGAACATGAAGCGGAATCCGCCGCCGGTCTCCCAGGCCTTCTGGAAGACAGCCTGCCGCTCCGTTGCGGAGACGCTCATGGCAGGAACGGTGCTTTCCTCGAACCCGAAAGCTACGCCGGAACCCCGGACCTGTTCCCAGATCCTGCTGTAGTCCTTCTTGACGGATGCCACGTATTCCGGCGTGACAGTGGTGTTGCCGACCGGGACGCTGTACTGCGGTGAGCGCTGGAAGACGGTGAGGTGTCCGACATTGGGGGCAATGGCGGTGATGATCTGCAGGCCGGTCGAGCCGGTGCCCATCACGCCGACACGCTTGCCCGTCAGGTCCACGCCTTCGGGCCAGGCGCCGGAGTGGTAGATTTTGCCCTCGAACGAATCGATGCCCGGAATGGTGGGGATATTGGTGGCCGAGAGCAGGCCGAGGCCGTTGATAATGTACTTCGCCGTGATGGTTTCGCCGGTGTCCGTACCGATGACCCAGCGGTTGGCCGACTCGTCGTAGTGCGCGGAGGTGATACCCGTGTTGAGCTGAATGTCCTTACGCAGGTCATAGCGGTCCACAACATGTTCGAGGTACTTAAGGATTTCCGGCTGGGTCACATACTTGTGGGTCCAGTCCCACTCATTCAGCAGTTCGTCGTCGAATGAGTAGCGGTAGACATAGCTTTCGGTGTCCGACAGGGCGCCCGGGTACCGGTTCCAGTACCAGGTGCCGCCGACGCCGCCGGCGCGGTCGAAGGCGCGGACGTTGAGTCCGAGTTCGTTGCGCAGCTTGTGCAGCATGTAGATGCCGCCAAATCCGGCGCCGACGACGACGGCGTCGAGTTCGGCGGGAGAGGCGGAGCGGGCAGTTTGCCCGTGGTTTTCAGCCATGATGGATACTCCTTTGTATTTCAGGTCTTGTGTTGTGGGGTGGCCGGGGCTCAGTACTTGTACCAGCCGGCGATGCGGGCGAGTTCGGCGTCGGCGACCTCGGAGTTGCCGGCGAGGAACGGGAACACGTGCTGCTGGTCCTCGGCGATGGAGAGGGCCACGTCGACGCCGGCGGCCTCGGCCAGTGCGGCCAGGCGGGTGGCGTTGTCCAGGAGGGATTCGACCGAGCCTGCGGTGATGTACAGGCGGGGGAACCCGGTGAAGTCGGCGTAGAGGGGGTTGGCCAGCGGGTTCTGCGGGCTGACGGAATCGCCCAGCACGCCGGCGATCATGCCCTCGAGCAGCGGCACGGAGATGAGCGCGTCCGTGGCGTCGTTGGTGATCAGGGTTTCGCCCTTGTTTTCCATGTCCAGCCACGGCGAGAACGCGATGACCTGGCCGGGGAGCGCCTCTCCCTGCTCCTTGAGCGCCAGGGAAATGGCGACCGCAAGGTTGCCGCCGGCGGAGTCGCCAATGGTGGTGATGTCGTGCGGGTGGATGCCGCTCTCGACGAGGGCCTTGAAGGCAGCCACGCCGTCTTCAACCTGGGCGGGGTGCGGGTGCTCGGGTGCGCGGCGGTAGTCCAGGACAAAGGTGACGACGCCGACTGCCTTGGCCACGTGGCCGGCAAGCTTGCGGTGGCTTGATGCCGAGCCGACGGCAAAGCCGCCGCCGTGGGTGTAGAGCAGCACTTTCGTCCGGTCGGCACCTTCCGGGAAGGCCCAGATGCCCGGGACTCCGCCGATAACGTCCTCCTTGTAGGTGACTGCTTCGGGTTCCCGGGTGGGCTGGTGCCACTCGTCGAAGATGCTGCGGAACAGGCGCATCGTCAGATCCGGGGTGGTTGCGATGATGTTGGACCAGTCCGCGTAGAGGTCGCGGAGGGGATCGGTCGCCTGGGAAGTTTCTGTCACTGCTGCTTCGGTCGAGATTGTCATCTCATACTCCTTCGTATGGAGAGCGTCCCGAGCGTTGCCCGGGGGTGCGGATGGATCGGCATCGTGGCTGCGTTGCCGCTGTATATAGCGTGGGTCACATTTGTGCCGGCTCGGTGTTCCACTTTGGAACACGAAACAGCCGCCTTAGCCCGACGGAAGGCAACCGCTCGGAGGCCGGTCATTGTTGCTTTCCGCGCATCAAAGGTGCTTCGATTTAGTATTGGATACCTATCAGAACTGGTGTCATTCTTGAATCAATACAGTCTGCGCAACGATGCGAGGTCACCATGCACGCTTTTGCCGTTTTCCAAGACAGCCCCGAGATCCAGGCCATCGAGCTGCCGGACCCGGTGCCGACAGGAACCCAAGTCCTTCTGAAGGTCATCCGGTCCGGTGTGTGCCACACGGACACCCACCTTCGTGAAGGTTCTTACGACCTGGGCAGCCGGGGGGCGTTGAAGCTGGTGGACCGGGGCGTCACATACCCGCTGGTCATGGGTCACGAAGTCGTCGGTATCGTCGAGAAGGTCGGCGACCAGGTGCACGGGACCAAACCCGGCGACGTCAGGCTCGTCTACCCGTGGATCGGCTGCGGCAAGTGCCGGGATTGCCTCGCCGGCCGCGACAACGTCTGCGCCAACGGATGCAACCTCGGTGTCTCGGAGCACGGCGGCTACGCGGAGCAGATCCTGGTCCGCGACGAAAAATACCTGGTGGACATCGAGGGGCTGGACCTCAGCTGGGCCGCCACCCTGGCCTGCTCAGGGCTGACGGCCTTCAGCGCGGTGAACAAGGTCCTGCCGCTGGGACCGGACGAACCCGTTGTGGTGATCGGCGCCGGCGGAGTGGGACTCACTGCGATCGCGACCCTGAGTGCCCTGGGGCATCAGGCCATTTGCGCCGTCGACATTTCCGAGCGGAATCTGCAGCTTGCACGGGACGTCGGCGCAACCACCACCGTCCAGTCCACGGATCAAGGCCTCAGCGCCAAGATCATCGCGGCAAACGGAGGCCCGGTGGCAGCCGTCATCGACTTCGTCAACAACAGCCAGACGGCTCCCGTAGCCTTCGACTCCCTGCGCAAGGGCGGCCAACTGGTCCAGGTGGGGCTCTTCGGCGGGGAACTCACGGTACCCACCGCACTCATGGCCCTCAAGATGCTCACCATCAGGGGCAGTTTTGTGGGCAATCCTGAGGAGCTGAACCAGCTTGTCGCCCTGGCCAAGCAGGATGCCATTCCCCATATCCCCATCATCGATGCGGAGCTCTCCGCCCAGTCTGTCGGAGAGAGCCTGGATAAGTTGACGCACGGCGGCGTTCCCGGACGCGTGGTGCTGCGTGCGTCAGTCGGTGCCCAGGGCTGACCTGCCATGCTCAACCACCGGAACGTTCCCGATGATGCCCTCCGCGCTGCCCGGGAACACCTCATCCGGCGTGGCCTACGGGACGGGACACGGCTGACGGACGTTGTCCCACCGGACATCGAACACAGCTGGCGCCGCTCGATCGGCGTCGAGGCTTCGGCAAGGCCGGAGGCGTTTCTGTTCGTCAACGATTTCGATCCGGACGGGATCCTGATCCGTGCGGCCAAGAGTGTGATGGACCACTGGCTGGAAAGCCTCAGCGGTATGGGCATCTCTTTGTTCCTCAGTGACCAGTCCGGCCAGATTATTGCCCGCAGGCTTGGGGACAGGACGCACGGCAACCGTTTCGACGAGGCCTATGCCGCCGAAGGGTTCAATTTTTCCGAGCGCACGGTCGGGACCAACGGGCTCGGCACGCCCATCGAAGGACGCCAGGCCGTGTTTGTCCGCGGCGCGGAACATTTCAACGAGGCACTGTCCCCGCTGGCCTGCGCAGGGGCGCCGATCATGCACCCCGTTACCCGCCGTGTGATCGGTTCCATTTCCTTCGCCTGCGACACCGGTTTGGACAACCCGCTCATGCTGGCCATGTCACGGGAAGCGAGCAGCCAGATCGAACGGCGCTTGCTCGATCTCGGGACTCGCTTTGGGGATGTCGCAGCTGCGGCTGAGCTCCTCCAGAGCCCCGGTCATCATGCTCGATGCCCAGGCTGTGATGACCAACATTTCGGGCCTGGCGGTCATAAGCAGTGAACTGCACACCACACTGTGGGAGCAGCTGCGCGGTCTTGAATGGACCGGCGCCAAACAAACCATCGAGATACCGTCCCTGAACGTGGACGCCACCGTCCAGCGGATCGATGATTCCGGCGGCAGTTCTGCCTTCGCATTGGAGCTCTCCCGCATACCTGATGCTGCGGGTACTCCGCGGAAGGTCGACGCCGGTTTGCCCGGCACCGACTCTTCGGGCGTAGGGGCAGCGTTTCCGCACGTAATGCGCAGCACCTTCGACCGGGCCGGCCAGGGACCCGGGGCGATCGCTGTGTGCGGGCAGGGCGGCTCAGGCAAGCTCCACCACACGCTCGCCTGGCTCAACGGACGGGACTCCGGTCCGGGTCCGTTGATCCTCGACGCATGCCTCCTTCCCGAAGAAAAGGATGCCCGCTGGTTCTCTGCGGCCCGCGAAGCCATCGCAGACGGCCGAAGCGTTGTCCTGCGGCATCTGGAGGATCTTCCCCGGAGCGAGCTGAACAGGCTCAAAGCCCTGGATACGGCGGTGCGCCAGCAGCCGGCGCACCCCCCGGCGGGCCGCGACCCGGCTGTTCCTTCTCCGGCCCGACTGGTTCTGACCATGAATCCCGAGGGGTGCCCGGACTTCGTCTCGGACGTCGTTTCCCAAATCGCTGCGCGTGTGACGGTTCCGACGCTGTCCGAGACCAAGGAACGCATCCCCGTGCTGGCTGCGCATTTCCTGGATGCGGCCGCGCCTGCCGACAGATCCACGCTCTCCGCGGTCGCGCTGCAGGGGCTCATGCGCTGGCGGTGGCCGGGCAACGTCGCTGAACTGCGCGCCACGCTCGAGTCGCTGGGGCGCTCCCATCCCGGCCGCGTGCTGCAGGCCAATGATCTCCCGGAACATCTCAGGAACACCGGCAGGCGCACGCTGTCCAAACTGGAATCCCTCGAGCGCGACGCGATCGTTGCCGCCTTGGAACAGAGCGGGGGGAACCGCTCCGTCGCTGCGGAAGCCCTGGGGATGGGCCGAACCACCCTTTACCGGAAACTCCGCGCCCTGGCGATCGAGACGCCGGAGTTCATGGCACCCTGACCGGTCAAATACCCGTCATGACGCCGCCGTGATCCGGCGCCCGGCGTCCGGGTTCGTGTCAGCCGGCGCCGGGCAGGATCCGCTCGGCCAGCTCCAGTACCGCCCGCAGGGCAGGGCTGGAATGGTCCCGGCGCCAGGCCATCCGCAGCTCCACCGGAATCGTTTTGTCCATAACCTTCACGAAACGCACGTGGGGGTCCGTGACCGCCTCGGCCACCGAGGACAGCGTGAGCGTGCAGCCCACTTCCGCCCCGACCAGGGAGAGAGCGGTCCAGGAATCCGGGACGACCTGAACGATGTCCAGCTCGAACCCGGCAGCGTGCGTCAGCCGCCGGAGCCTGTCATTCAGCACCGCCCCTGCATGAGGCGGCAGTGAGACGAAGGTGTCGCCGCGGAAGTCGGCCATCCGGGCCTCACCGGCTCCGGCCAGGCGGTGGCTCGCGGGCACGGCGATGACGAGGTCCTCCGCTGCAAGCAGGCGCGTTTCAATCCCGGCAGCAATGTAGTCCCAACGACCAAGGGCGATGTCCACGTCGCCACTGACCACACGGTCCATGGCAGGTTGGGCAAAGTTCTGGCTGAAGAGCTCGATCTGGATGCCCGGGTGGTCGCGGCGGACCTCCCTGGCGAGCCGGCCCACCAAGGTATGAGTGGAGGCGCCGGCATAGGCAACCCGAACCCGCCCGACTTCTCCCTTGTCCGCCGCGTGAACCGCGATGCTCGCCCGGCGGGTGGCATCGATGATGTCAGTTGCCGGCCCGATGAACGCCTCTCCGGCACCGGTCAGCTTGACGCTGCGGGTACTTCGGTCGAACAGACGCGTTCCCAGCTCCCGTTCCAGCTGCTGGATGCTGCGGCTGACCGGAGGCTGTGCCATATGCAGCTTCTCCGCTGCGCGGCCAAAGTGCAGTTCTTCGGCCACTGCCAGGAAGGCGCGGATCTGTTGGATCTCCATGCAAGTGATTATTGCACCTGGCGCAACAAAAAGGCCATCAATAAGTATTGGACGGATAGCAATGGAGTCCGTCATGGTTGAGGGAGAGAACACTATGCGAGGAGCCTTTTGATGGACAGCCAACACTCCGCCACCCCTGAGACGTCGGCATTCGGCCGCAGTGCAGGCGGCCCGCTCAGCGGCATCGTGATCGCCGATTTCGGCAGGGTGCTGGCCGGACCGTACTGCACCATGCTGCTGGCAGATCTCGGGGCGACCGTGATCAAGATTGAGAGCCCGGCCGGGGACGAGACCCGGGCCTGGAAACCGCCCACCCGCGGCGATGATTCAACGTATTTCCTGTCGATCAACCGCAACAAGACCTCCATCAAGCTCGATCTTCGCGATCCGGACGACCGCCGGACGGCGCAGCGCATCGCGGAACGGGCCGACGTCTTGGTCGAAAACTTCAAGCCGGGAGACTTGGTGCGCTACGGCCTGGACTATGACACCGTCGCGGCCACCAACAAGGACGTTGTCTACGCCTCGATCACGGGCTTCGGGACGGCCGGGGGTGCCCAGCTCCCAGGCTACGACCTGCTGATCCAGGCGCTGTCCGGGCTGATGGACCTCACCGGGGCGCCGGACACAGGGCCGTTCCGTTCCGGAGTTGCGGTGTTCGACGTCATCACCGGCCTTCACGCCTGCATCGGTATCCTCGCCGCACTCCGGCACCGGGATCGCATCGGAGAAGGCCAGCTGGTGGAAATGAACCTGATGTCCTCTGCCCTCTCCGGCATGGTGAACCAGACGGCGGCCGTGGTGCTGGGCGGGACCGTTCCCGTCCGGCTGGGGAACGAACATCCGAGCATTTACCCTTATGAGCCTTTCGACACCGGCGACG
Organism: Arthrobacter sp. PAMC25564; assembly: GCF_004798705.1. Taxonomy (NCBI): domain Bacteria; kingdom Bacillati; phylum Actinomycetota; class Actinomycetes; order Micrococcales; family Micrococcaceae; genus Arthrobacter; species Arthrobacter sp. PAMC25564. Next base: position 3,147,905 of record NZ_CP039290.1, read on the forward strand.
GGAAGCTGGTGATCGCGATTGGTAACGACTCCCAGTTCCGCACCCTTTGCGCCGCGATTGGCCGGCCAGCGCTTGCCACAGATCCGCGTTTCGAAAAGGCGCCGCTGCGCAGCGCCAACCGCACCGAACTGCGGCCGCTCCTGGTGGAGTGCCTCTCGGCCCGGACCGCTTCGGAGTGGTTCGACATATTTACCGAAGCGAAGCTCCCCTGCGCACCGATCCAGGATCTGCGTGCCGGGATCGAATTCGCCGAACGGATCGGGCTGGAGCCTGTGGTGACCGTGGGGCACGGAGAGAGTGCTCAGCCCGGGGTGCGCAACCCCATCCGGCTGTCCAAGACCCCGGTGAGCTACGACCTCACGCCGCCCGATCTGGACAGCGGCGCGGAGCTGGTGCGCGCCTGGCTCGGCGACGGCGACAACCAATTGGCCGGCGTCTTTGCCGGCACTCCTACCCGATCCCCCGAGGAGCACTGATGACCACCGCAACGGACCTTTCCGTCAATTCCGACTTCTACGCACTGGATGACTACCTCAATGACACCGACCGTGCGCTGATCGCCCGTGTCCGGTCCTTCGTCGAACAGGACGTCAAGCCCATCATCAACGAATACTGGGAGAAAGCGGATTTCCCCTATCAGTTGGTGCCAAAGTTCGCAGGGCTGGGAATCATCGGCACGGCAATCCAGGGCTATGGTTGCCCCGGGCTGACCCGGCTGCAGACCGGCCTCGTCGCGATGGAACTCTCGCGAGGTGACGGCAGCATCAACACCTTCAACGCGGTCCACTCCGGGCTGGCGATGGGCACAATCAACCTGCTCGGCAGCGACGAGCAGAAGCAGCGCTGGCTGCCGGCGATGGCCAGGCTGGAAAAGCTGGGCGCATTCGCACTGACCGAACCGGATCATGGCTCTGACTCCGTGGCCCTGGAAACCTCCGCGCGGGTCGACGGCGAGCACTACGTCCTCAACGGATCCAAGCGCTGGATCGGGCTGGGCCATGTGGCGGACCTCGTCATCATCTGGGCCCGCGACACAACCGACCAAAAGGTGAAGGCCTTCGTCCTGGAAAAGACCGATGACGGCAGCTACCCCGCCGGATACAGTGCCGAGGCCATCACGGGAAAGATGGCCAAGCGAGCGATCCAGCAGGCACAGATCGAGATCGACGGCCTGCGGATCCCCGCCGGAAACCTGCTGGCCAAGTCGAAGTCCTTCCGCGACGTCGGAGCGGTGCTGAACACCACCCGCAGCACTGTGGCCTGGGAATCGCTGGGCCATGCCACCGCCGCCTATGAGATGGCGGTCCAGTACGCCCGGGAACGTGTGCAGTTCGGAAAGCGGATTGCCAGCTACCAGCTGGTGCAGAACAAGCTTGCCAACATGCTTGCGGACCTCACCGCCATGCAGCTGATCTGCTTCCGTACCGCGGCGCTTCAGGACGAGGGCCGGCTCAGCAACGAACAGGCTTCCCTGGCCAAGATGTTCACCGGGGACAAGGCCCGGACGCTGTGCCGGGATGCGCGTGACATGTTTGGCGGAAACGGGATCCTGCTGGAACACCACGTGGCACGCCACCTGACCGACATGGAAGTGGTCCACACCTATGAAGGGACGGATTCCATCCAATCCCTGATCCTGGGCCGTGAGATTACAGGCATTTCTGCCTTCTCCTGACGAATCCGACGCCGACAGGGTTTCGTTACCAGTTCCGGCACCGCCCTCCATAGGGAACTGCTGCACTAAGAAGCACGGCCGTCCGACAGGGTGGCCGTGCTTTCGCATGGGGACTGGGCGGCGGAAATCGAGTACATTCCTGACACGGCGTTAGGCGCGGGCTGCACGCCCTGCGATCAGGGCGTGCAGCTGGCGGTCGGACCCTACAGTCCGTATCGACGGATTCTCTCGTAGAGCGTCCCGCGTGCGATGCGCAGTTGCTCTGCAGCGTCCGATTTGTTTCCGCGGCACTCCCTTAGCACCGATGCGATGATCTCCCGCTCGGCCAGCTCGAGCTGGCTCAGCTCGGGCAGGACTACCATCCGAGGCCGGGCGTCGGAACCTTTCACGTGCGAGCGAGCAAGGCTTGCGACACTCAGACGGCTGAGCACCAAGGAACAGCCCTCCGCAGTCCTGGGCGGCATCACAGGCACGATCTGCGCACGAACGCCGGTCGGCAGGACAAACTCCCTGGTGAAGGGTCCTGCCTCTTCGACATAGTGCCACAGCTGTTCTCGGTCAAACGATAGGCCGCCGAGACCATCCTCGGCGATCATGGTGTACCGGTCCAGTGTAATGACGGCCGCGCCTGTTCCCGCCTTCACCCGCAAATGGGCATCAAGAAGCCGCTGATGGCGGGCGCGGGACAGGCGGGTCAGCGAATCCTGAATGCCGGTCAGCAGCATGTTGAGCGCAATCTTCAGATGCGGGTTCGGCTCGCCGGCAAGGCACGTAATGTTAACGGCGCCGAGCAGTTTTCGCGTAATTGGGTGCAGGACCGGACTCGCTGCGCAGACGAGGTTGTGCATGCGCTCATCCAGGTGATCGGTGCCTTGAACAATGGTGGAGGCGCGGGTCGCAAGCGCGACACCCACTCCATTCGTGCCCGCGGAACCCTGGGCGAGGTCGGCGCCCTCCGTTACATCTGCGCGCGCAAGATGCCGACGCAGGCTCGGAGCAGCTGCCCATTCGTAGGTCACCCTTCCATCGGCGTCAGTAAGGGCCAGCCAGGTCGTAGTCCCTTCAAGTGCCTCCTGCGTCGAGGAGATGGCTCTTCGCGCTACCTTCAGGAGAGACAACTGCTCCTCGGCCGAATTCGACATCTTGTTGTTCCTCCGCGTCATTGCGTGTGATGGAATCGTCCAGCCGGGCGCGAGCAACTGCGCTTCACAAGCTGAACTGGTGCCGCTCAATTTGGCTGTCCCCTGTCGACGTCATGAGCGGCATCCTTCAAGTGTGACATAACCCACAATCGGGTTCAGCTCCACGGGCAAATTGTTCAAACATTGGACACTTTGACCCACCGACACTTTGCTGAAGCCCCACCCCGGCGGGTAGGTAGCGGAGTTGAGAGGCACAGACCCCACGGTCGGTAGCCCTCCTTGGTGCCCGAACGAACGGGCCGAAAGGACTGATGGAATCGGCGAAGTCTGGCTCTCGGACCCATGTTCAAGTTCTGTACAGGGCACGGATTCAGGTACTAATCCGCGCAAGAATCCTAGAACTCGGGTTTGTCCTGCGACTAGGTCAGCAACGGGTCCGGCTCGGCCGCACCTGATTCCGTGGAGCATCTCCACGAACCGCCGATGAGGAAAATCCTGACGCTCTGCGTTATTCCTGGCGTTCAAGCCCGCTCACTCACTCTATTCAAAGGAGCATAGATACATGCATTTTTCGTATGCCCGCGCATGGCGAAAGATCGCCGTTGCGGTCCTCGCTACCGGCCTTCTCACCTCTACCGCTGCATGTAGCACCAGCAGCAGCGCCGCCCCCGGCGCCCCGGCCGCGTCCCAAGGCAAAGGGACCGGCACGACGGATGGCGGCGGCGCTCTCCTCAAGGTCTTTATGCCGTCGACCTCGAACGTCTACCTGGCGGCTGCCTCGCAGTCCATCAAGGACGAGGCGAAAGCCCTGAACTACACCGTCAACATCGTCGAGAACAACTGGGACCAGACTGAGCAGGACCAGCAGGTCCAGGAATGGCTTGCCACCGGTGAGCGTGCGGCCGCGGTGCTGATGTGGCCGGCAGGCGCCGCCGCTGCAACGAACTCGATTCGACTGCTTTCGGCGCAGGCACCTGTGATCCAGTTCAACAACCTGGTCACGCCGGAAGCGTCCAAGTACGTGACCGCCTACGCGGGGGTCTCGGATACAGGCATCGGCAAGGAAGCCGGAGCCAACGCGCTCGCCGCCGTCGAGAAGCTCAAGGCCGAAGGGGTCAAGTTCCACGGCCCCGGCGGCAAGCCCAACGTCGTCGAGATCCGGTTCACCGCCGGGTACGCAGCCGGTGATGACCGCGAGAAAGCCTTCGCGGAAGCCACTCCGGGTGCGTTCAACATGCTCGCCGTCGAACCCACCCCGACCGTTGACGCGCAGGGCGGCTTCAAGGCAGCCAGCCAGGTCATCCCCCGCTTCCTCGGACAGGGCATCGACATCGTCTACGCACACAGTAACGACGTGGCAAACGGTGTGGTGCAGGCGCTGGAGCAGAACGGGCTGAAGCCGGGTAAGGACGTCATCCTGATCACCGGAACCTCCTCTGGCGACATGACCAACCTGCGCAGCGGGAAGATCTGGTCCGCCACCCTGCAGTCCCCGGTGATCGAGGGAGCCCTCGTGGTCCGGACCGCCGCGCAGTACATCGCCACCGGCCAGGTGCAGTCCGGCGACGTCACCATCGAATCGTCGGCGACCAAACCTGAACTCAAGGTCGAGGCCCCGCACACGGCCACGTACATGATGAATCCCCAGGTGACGGCCGAAAACAATGCCTCCTTCGACATCTGGGGCCTCTCGTTCGACAAGCTGATGGGCAAATAGGACCCCCTAACTGGAGTCCGCCCCCAACCGCGGAGCCTCGGATACCTCCCACCATCGGAGCTGTCCGAGGCTCCGCACCCATCTGGTGCGCGCCCTGCTGCGCCGCACATTGCAAACCTAGGAGAAACGAATGACTGGAAGCACTCCCCTTCGCCTTAAGGCGAGCGGCATCTTCAAGTCTTACGGGGCAGTGACCGCCCTCTCGGACGTACATTTCGAACTCCGGGCCGGCGAGGTCATGGCCCTCTTGGGCGAAAACGGCGCCGGCAAGAGCACAATCGTTAAGGTCATCTCAGGCCTCGTCTCACCCGACAAGGGTTCCATCGAAATCGATGGAACCCCGACAAATATTTCCAGCGCATCGCTGTCACAGGCGGCCGGGATCGCCGTCGTCCAGCAGGAGTTCAGCACGGTCGGAACCATGACCGTGGCCCAGAACCTCGTGCTAGGCCAGCAGGGCACGCCCTGGTGGTGGAGCCCCCGCAAACTGAACGAGAACGCCGTCGCGATCCTTGAGCGCGTCGGGCTTGCCGGGCTGAACCCTTCCATGCCGGTCGAGGAACTCTCCGTTGCGGAGATGCAACTTCTTGAGATCGCGCGCGTGCTGGCCAGGGACGCCAAGGTCATCATCTTCGACGAACCGACCGCAGCCCTCTCGGACGCTGAGATCGTCCGCGTGCTCGACGCCGTCAAGCGTCTCGCGTCAGAGGGGCGGAGCGTCGTCTATGTCACCCACAGGCTGGGTGAGGTTTTCGAGATTGCTGACCGCGTCACCGTTTTCCGCAACGGTAAGAGCGAGGCCCCATATGAGGTCAAAGAGCTCGACGTCGGGACGATCGTCGCGAAGATGATCGGCCGGGAGCTGGGCCACCTCTATCCGGGCAAATCCGCGGCGGTCGGTGAAGTCGTGCTGGAGACGCGCGGGCTCCGGATTCCCGAGCTCCGTTCCGAGATCAACCTGACCCTCCGGCGCGGTGAGATCCTGGGCCTGACCGGGCAGCTCGGCTCGGGAACGGCGGAGCTGATGGAGGCACTTGCCGGCGTCGGAGAGATCGTCTCCGGGGAGGTTCTCGTGGACAGCCAGACGCTTAACACCCGCGGCAGGCAAAACGGAATCTCGGCCGGCGTTGCGTACTGCTCCGCTGACCGGAAAAAGGACGGCATCTTCGCGAGAGTCCCGATCCGCCGGAACCTGTCGTCGCCCTGGCTGCACCGGCTGTCCGCCGTAGGGTTCGTTAGCGCCCGGCGGGAAATCGACGAGACAAACCGCTACGCCTCGCACTTCGCCATCGATGTCAAACGAATGAACTCGAACGTGGGGACGCTTTCGGGCGGAAACCAACAAAAGGTGGCCCTTGGCAAATGGCTCGGAATCAACCCGCGCGTCCTGCTGGTTGAGGAGCCCACCCGCGGCGTGGATATCGGCGCGCGTGCCGATATCTACGCCCAGCTTCGGCGACTCAGCGACTCGGGGGTAGGCGTGATCGTCAGCTCCTCGGACACCAACGAAATCCTGGGCCTCTCCGACACAATCGCTACCTACTTCCGCGGCGAACAAACATCTATCCGACCCGCAGGCGAGTGGACAGAATCCGCCCTCGTCCGCGAAGTAATGCACCGTGAGGATGCGAATCATGACTAGCACAACAAGCATTGCCGCCAACTTCACCGCCCGACCACCTAGAGGCAGCGTCGTCCGCTTCGTCAACAGCTACACGCTCCCGCTTCTCCTGGCGGCGGTGTTCATCGCGTCCGCCATCAGCACGCCCGATTTCGCCACCTTCGCGAATATTCGCGCGATCCTCATCAATACTTCCATCGTCGGAATCATCGCTGTCTCGATGACCGCGATCACGATCTCCGGCAATTTCTTCTCACTCGGCATCGCGTCCTCCACCGTTCTCGCCGGGATTGTGTTCCTGGCGGTGTCCGGCCTGACCGGATCGGCGCTGGCTGGGCTCGGCGCCGCCATCGTGCTCTCAGTGACGTTGGGGATCATGCAGGGCCTCATCGTCGGAGCCGGACTCAACCCCGTCATCACCACCCTCGCCGTGGGCTCGGTCATCTACGGCCTGGTGGCGATCGCTACCAAGGGCGCCGTGGTGACCGCGGGCAGCGTGGACGTGGCGTGGCTGGCAACGTGGAACTTCCTGGAAATCCCGCTGCCGGTTTACATCTTCGTGCTCTTTACGGCCGTTGCCTGGTTCCTCACCGAACACACGCTGATCGGGCGCAACATCCACCTCCTCGGCGCCAACCGCGCCACCGCCAGGAACAGTGGCATCTCTCCCCAAGCCACCACGATCTGGGCCTTCATCGCGTTTGGGATTGGCCTCGGAGTCGCCGGCGCCCTCAACGCCTCCCAGCTGCATCAGATGCAGGCCAATGACCTTGCCGGACTCACCATGGACGTTATCGCGGCGGTTCTGGTCGGCGGCACCGCCGTTTCCGGCGGCGAAGGATCCCCCACCCGGTCCGCGCTCGGTGCGCTGCTTATCGTGGCACTGGGAAATACTATGCTCCTGCACGGCCTCGACAACGGCTGGCGCGTCTTCCTCGTTGGAGGCATCGTCGTGGTGCTCGTGGTAGCCCTTCACGTTCTCAGAAAGGTCAGTACACGATGAATGCAGCCAAGGAATTCTTCCTTAAGTACTCGCTCCAAATAGTCGTCCTCCTGCTGGTCATCGGCATCATGGTGATGGTCTCACCCGGGTTTCGCGGGGAAGCTGCCCTGTTCTCGTCCCTCGAACGCCTCATCCCGCTCGGTGTCATCGCGGCCGGACTGGCGGTAACGATGATCGCAGGCGAGTTCGATCTCTCCGTCGCCTCCATGGCCGCATTTGCGGGGGCGATCGCCGTGCAACTTGGAGGCCTCGGCCTGATAGCGAGCATCCTCATCGCCACAGTCGTGGGAGTGCTGCTCGGTTCGCTCCAAGGCTGGGTGATTGCACGGCTGGGTATCAGCTCGCTCGTGTTCACGGTTGGAACGCTGATACTGCTCCGCGGCGCCACCTGGTTGGCGACCGGCGGCGTCCCAGTCACCCTCACCGACTACAAGCTGAGCGATGCGCTCATGGTCCGCATCTGGGTCTTCACGCCTCTGTCGCTCACAACGATCGCCGTGCTCGCCGTTCTTGGCATCTTCCTGTCGCGGACACGGTGGGGCCGTGAGATCTCATCGATCGGCGGAGCCCGGCAGGAAGCCGTCGCCTCGGGAGTCAAACTCAGGTCGCGCCTTGTGCTCGCCTTCGCCATTTCCGGTGGATGCGGCGCCCTGGCCGGAGCGCTGTCATCCTTCCGGGGCGGGTCTGCGACGCCGGATGGTCTGGCAAACATGCTCCTTCTGGCCTTGGCCGCAGTCCTCATCGGCGGAATCAGCCTCACTGGAGGGCGCGGCGGCATGATCAACGTCGCGTTCGGCATCGCCATCACCGCGGTCCTCGCTGCGGGCATGTCTTCCCTCGGTGTCAAGGCCTTCGTGACCGAACTGTTCACGGGCGTCCTGCTTCTGGTCGTGATCCTCTTGGAATTCGCCATCTCGAAGGCGGTCGCCTATAGGGTATCTATGCAGAGGCGCCTGCCTCACCTGGCCGTCGCCTGAGAACTTAACTGACCATGGGCAGTTGATTCCGGCGGCGCCTCCGATTCTGCAGGGGGCGTCGCCGGGTCATTGCAATGACCTGGGCGAGAGACCTTTGGATGGAAGTCCGGTTGTGTGTCCGTGACGTCGGGGAAGGCGCCCTGCGATCTGTATTGTCGCCGCTCAAATCTTCGGCATGTCGCGTCGAGGCCGGCGCTCAAGATTTTGAGACCGCCCCGGTGACGCCGTCGTCGGTCCGGGGCCGCAAGCTGGGGGCCGAGGGCTTCGAGCCTGAACCAGGCGAGCCACATCCCGGCCTCAGGACCTGCTGCCTGAGGGCTTCGAGGAGAGGTACATTCGCTAGCCGAAGCGCACGCAGATGGAGTGGTTCCCCGCCGCGCGACACATGCCAGGGACCGCGGCGCTTGCTGGGCCCGGGTGGAGAGGGCCGCAGGGGTCCCAGGGGTCCAGCGTCTTTTCGGTCAGGAAGTCTCAAGTCTTGCGTCGCGAAACATCAACAGGATCCCGCCATCCACGGCTACCGCGGTTGTTGCGGGCATCTAGGGATCCGCAGTACTGAATCCGGCGGCGGGGCTAGGAGCGCGCTGAACTAATGGCTGTTTGAGGGGCCGGTTCGGTGTCTGGGCGTCCGGGGCGGCCCCTTCGTCGTTTCGGGGGTTCGGGCGGGACGGGCGTTTTCCGGTCGCCGGCCCGTTTGGAGTATCGGCGGCGGGGGCGTGGGTGCCTTCGCCGGCGGTGCCCGGAGGGCGCGGCTGGCGCCCCGGGGCTATGCGATGGCCCAGGCGCCCTCCCGGACGGTCAGCCCGAGGCTGAGGAGGCGTTTGAGGTTCACCGCGCCGGCCCGGAGCCGGAACCAGGCATCGTTTTTCGCCACGCCGAGGTAGCGCAGGCGCCGGTTGTTCCCGGCGGTGAGCCACGCGATGGAGCGTTCGACCATGGGCCGGTGCTGTTTGTAGTCGGACTGGAAGTCCTCGTTCCGGGCTGCGGCGCGGTGGGCGCGCATCAGTTCGTGGTCGGGATGCAGTTCGATCTTGCGGCCGCCTGCCGCGGTCGTGCACCTGTCTTTCAGCGGGCACCCGCGGCAGGCGGCGCCGAAGGTGACGCGGCCCTTGGCCGTGATCCTGCGGCTGAGCCCGTTCGGGCAGGTCAGCGTCCCGGCGGCCTTGTCGTAGGCGAAGTCATCGATCGTGAATCCGCCGGCGATGGCGGCGGCCAGCGGTTTGGGTTTGACCAGGGCCCGGTGTCCGGCCGCGGCGAGGGCCTTGAGCATGTCCCCGGTGCCGTAGGCCGAATCACCGAGGGCGTCCACCTGCTGGTTTTCCTCCACCGTCGGGTCCGCTGACAGCAGCCCGGCCCCGGCCTCGGCATCCGAGGAACCGGGGCCGGCGGCCTTCGTTACCGCGGCGGCAGTCACGATCCCGGTCCCGGGCTCGTTGACGATGTGTGCCTTGTATCCGTCCCGCATCGCCTTGCGGGTCTTGTGGGCGTGCCGCGCGTCGGGGTCCACGATGGAGATCATCCGGTCCGGGGCGGTTTTCCGGGCGATCTTCCACCGCCCGTCCGTGCCGTCCGAGTCCTCGGCCGGTTCCACGTCCTGCCCGGCAACCAGCGCCAGCAGCGCATACGCTTCGGCGGCCTTCGGATCGCCTGCATCGGAAGGATCGCCGGGGTTTTTGTCGAACTGCTGCGGGTCCACCGCCGCCAGCAGCGCCAGCGCGTCGTTGACCAGGGCGGAGATCAGCTCGTCCCTGGCCTGCGCGTCGTCCCAGGCGATGTCCGGTTTCCCGGCACGGGTGTAGTCGTACCCGGTGGCGTGGGCCGCGATCAGGTCCTTGCCGCCGGGCACATCGCGGCCGAAGCGGCGCACGGCGGCGATCAGCTGCGTGACGGTGTCCTGCCGTGCGACCGCGTCATCCAGGACCGTCGAGTCAAGTGCCCTGCGGTTGCGGCCCTTGAGGATCCCGGTGGCGGTGACGACTTCGGTGACCGCGTCCATGATCCGGTGCGGGTTCGCGCTTGCCGCCAGGCGCTTGCGCCAGTACACGAGCGTGGTCGGGTGGAACGCGGTATCCGTCAGCGCGTACCCGCAGGCCGCCTTCCACCGCAGGTCATACGTCAACGCCTCGGCGGTCTCCCGGTCCGAAAGCCCCTGCAGGGCCTGCAGCACCAGCACCGAGCCGATCACCGGCGCCGGCACCGAGGGCCTGCCCCGCTTCGACCCGAACAGGTCCTCCATCATCGAATCAGGGAACAACCGTCCCCGGTGTTCGGCCAGGAACGCGAAAACGCTGCCCGGGGCCAACAGCTCCCCGGCCAGCGCCTCCACGTCCAACAGCGTCCGCTGTTCCCGCTCACGTCCTTGCATAAGACCAGTCTTAACCACCGGGCCGGCAAGTCCAGCAGGCACGCCTTAAACCTTCGAGATTACCGACGCAAATTGTTCAGCACCCTCCTAGTCTGTGCCGTCCGCCGATCGTCAGGCCTGTGGCCCGGTCGTGGCGGGCAACCGCGACCGGGCCACAGGCACCGTTGGCCAATGATGAGCGGCCCGCCGTGCCCTGGCCTAACGCGCCCTGGCCTGAGGGGCTCACGAACGCGGGACCATCGGGTGGCAATGCGCTCAGTTGGTTACACGAGGACCATGCCGCCGTCGATCATGATGGTCTGGCCTGTCATGTAATCGGAGTCCGAGGAAGCGAGGAAGAGCGCCGTGCCCACCACGTCCTCCGGCACACCTTTGCGACCGATCAGGTTCGCTCCGGAAAACGATTCGAATGCCTCGCCAGGGCGGGATGAATCGCCCATGTCCATGAGGTCCAGGTCCAGCTTCTTCCACAGCGGGGTGTCCACAACACCGGGGGCGAAGGCATTGGATGTGATCTTGTGCTTAGCGAGTGCGTGGGCGGCTGACTGGTTCAGAGCGGTCACCGCGAACTTGCTCGCACAGTAAGACGCGAAGTTCGGGTAGCCCTGACGGCCTGCGATGGACGACGTGACGATGAGCTTGCCGCCGTCGCCCTGCTTGATCATCTGCTTGGCAGCCTCCTGCTGGCAGATAAGGGTTCCCAAGGCGTTCACGTCGAGCGTGCTGCGGAAGTTCTCTTCAGTGGTCTCGAGGAAGTGCGTCGGCTTAATAATGCCCGCGATGGCGAACATGCAGTCCAGGCGGCCAAACGACTCCACGCTGGTCCTGACGGCCATCGCGACGTCGGCTCGGTTGACGACGTTACCGGAACCCGCGACGGCGGCACCGCCGGCCGCGGTGATCTCGTCCTTGACACTGTTAGCTGCGTCGAGGTTTAGATCGAGGAGCGTGACGTTCGCTCCCTCATCTGCCAGCGCGAGGGCGATTACGCGGCCCATGCCGCTGCCGGCACCTGTAACGAGGATGCTGCGATCCTCTACACGACGTGACATGTTGTCTCCTATGGCTCTAGTGGGAGTTCTTAGAGCAGAGGTGCGGAGACCGACCGGGCCGCGTCGGAGCGGCCCTGCGCTTGGAAGGCGAAGGCCGGAGCCTTGACCCTTTCATGGCGCCCCTTGTCAGCCACGCACCGCCTGCCTCCCGGCGTTCTTCTGTGATCACCCCTCAGCTCGTCAGTGAGCTGGTGGATGTCCCGCGATTGCGGCACTTCCTCATCCTGCAAGATGCTTGCTGGCTGAAGAACGAAGTGTCCAAATCTTGCACAGCGTCATTTCGTGCACGCCCGGTGGGGCTTCTGCGGCTGGAACTGTCCGCCAGCCCTATCTGAACTGGCAGTAATTGTTGCAGGTCCGACGTGCCGGTCAGATTCCAGTGATACCTTTTTTCTCAATAATGAAACGGCGAGGAGATCATGGACGTTGGCCAGCTGAGGGCATTCCTGGCAGTGGCGCAGGAACTCCATTTCGGGCGTGCTGCCGAACGCCTACACATGACCCAGCCACCCCTAAGCCGAATCATCAAACAACTCGAGACTGAACTCGGAACGCGTCTCCTGGACCGCAATACCCGTTCCGTGAAGCTCACGTCCAGTGGGCAGGCGCTGGTGGCCCCAGCTACCGAAGTGCTCGAGGCACTTCGCCGAGCCGAAGAGGCCGTCCGGTCAGCCGACAACGGCGAGGCCGGGCTGGTGAGAATTGCTTTCGCCGGCGTGTCTACACATCGATTGGTGGCCCGACTCGCCAGGCAGGTGAAGTCCAACAGGCCGAGGATCCAGCTGGAGCTATCCAGCCAGAATTTCGCTCAGCCAGCGATGAAAAAACTAGTACAAGGGGAGACGGACATCGCTCTCGGACGATGGGACATCATCCCGGCAGAGGTGTCCTCCCTTGTGGTCATGCGGGACTCGCTTGTTGTGGCAATGCCCGACACTCACCCGCTTGCTGGCGCACGTCGGCTGGCGATGGGGCAGCTTGCCGCTGAGGCCTTCATCTCGCTGACGCCTTTCGAGGGCGCGGTCTTGCCTGACCGGCTCCGGCGGCTGGCCCAAGCCAATGGCTTCGTCGCCGACATCGTTCAGGTAGCGCCCGACACGCAGACCGCCCTGGCACTGGTAAGTGCCGAGGTCGGGTGCCATTTGACACTGACGTCTGTTGCGCAGAATGCGACAGATCCGCATGTCGTATTCGTTCCGCTCGAGGACTCCACCGCCGATGTCGATCTCAGGGCAGTATGGCGCCGCGACGACACAAGCCCGGCTCTAAAGGCTGTGCTGGAAGAAGTTATCAGCCTTGATAACACCACCGCGGCCTGATACATATCCGCCGCCTTCGGAATCAGATCGATCCCTCGCCAGTGTCGAGGCCAAGCTGGCGCAGCCGCCGATATAGCGTGGACCTCCCCATACCCAGCAGGGCTGCGGCCTCCGATTTGTTACCCCCGGCCGCGTCGAGTGCCCTGATGATGGCCCCGCGCTCCGCCGTCTCCATCATGCTCATGTGACGTCGCGGGGGCGCCTGCTGCAGATGTTTCGGCAAATGCCGACGTTCGATGACCGAGCCTTTCGCATCCCCAATCAGGGCGGCTACAGTGTCGGCAAGTTCGGCGATATTGCCGGGCCAGTTCCACTGGACCATGGACTGCAGGGCAGCCGGCGAAATGGTGTGCCGCGATTCCGGGTCAACCACGTTGAGGATAGCCTTGACCAGACCGGGGATCCTTTCCGGGGTCCGGGCCAGTGCATCGGTACGCTCCTCGGTTCCGGTGGTGTCGACAAAAGCCCGAACGGCCGGCGCAGCCTGGTCGCGAGAGGACGTCAGTAGAAGGCTGCTGGCGCGCTGCCCATCGGACCTGGCTTTCCGGTGCCGCTCGACGACAGCGGCCAAATCCGCAACTTCGTTCTCGGCGAGGTCCTCCAGCCGCCGGATCAGCACATCGGTACCGCCTGCCAGGAGGTCCTCAATGGTCCTCCACGGTGTAGCCGCCCCGGCGGATAGGACAAATACTTCACAATGCGCCGTACTTCCACGCTCTGTGCGCCGCCTCCCGGCGACTGTCGCGCGTCCGGAACCACGCGGTCCATCAACCAGGACAACGGCCGGAGCGGTCATGCTTGGCGCCGGCGCGCCTGTACCCACAAGCCGTGCTCCAGATGGCAAGGCCAGCCCAGACGGGATATCGGAAGCTTTGCTCAGATCGGAGAAGTGCACCACGTAGTGCTCGCGCGGCCCATCCACCACCCTCCGTGCCGTGACCTCGATGGAGGTGGCCTCCAATTCACGACGCAGCGTATTGGTGGATGACCAGTCGTGGGATTTGAGCACTTCCCAGAGCATGACATGCGAAGCAACACTGACGTAGGGCAGGCCCGGCGTGTTAGCCAGGATGGACTCCTGATCCATCACCACCGTAGGACGCTGTGAGCTGCTGAAACGCATAAAGGACATCGCAAGGGCGAGGTCCTGGGGCCGGGAGGATGCCCGGAACCTCTCCTCAATCTGTTGGCTAATCTCGCGCGTCAGCGACAGCATGATCGGGCTGGCAGCCTCTAAGGGCCCGCCAAGTGAGACCGAGCCAACGACCAGTCCGGCCGGCGTATATACGGGCGCAGCCGCACACGCCAGAGCGGTCAGGGCGTCATTGTAGTGTTGGCTCCCCTTGACGAAGACCGGACGCTTCTCGACCATCGACGTGCCTAAGCCGTTCGTGCCGATAGCTTCCTCGGAGTAGTCGAAGCCCTCCGCCGCGTGCATGCTGTCGAGGCGCCGTCGCTCACTGTTGTCACTCGTGCGCCGGGCAACGATGCTGCCGCCCCGGTCGCTGAGGAACAGTGTCGTCCCGGTATCAGCCAACTGGTGTTGCCAACGGTCAAGCACAGGAACGGCGGCCCGGCAGAGCAGTGAGTCCGTATCCACGTCCTGAAAACGCTGGGACGGGACCGAGCTTTCGACGGCGCTACTGATCGATCGACGCCAGCTCCGCACAATCAGGTCCGGCACCGCATCGTTGACCCCATAGGCTCCAGTGAGGCCAACGCGAATCAGCTCCTCCCGCGCTTCCCGCACCGGATCGGACATATCTGCCCCTTTGCAATTTCGTCCGCCAGCCCGGATGTCGGCCAATCAACACTCATCAGCACTCGCGATTAGTGCTGAGAGGGTATCAATCGCGGATTTTCGGGCTCTACGGCAGTGTCCCAAATTGAGACACTGAGTGCTTGTTGTGCCACCACAGACTGGTAACTACAAAGTGAATTATCTCACAGAGCCCTATTAGTCGGAGGAAAAGACATCATGGACAACGCCGTCCCCGAGAAGATCTACCAGCTCGACGCACTCGTCGTCGGAGCAGGCTTCGGTGGCATCTACATGCTGCACAAGCTGCGCAACGAACTCGGTCTCAACGCCGTCGCCATTGACCGCGCAGGAGGAGTCGGCGGTACCTGGTACTGGAACAAGTATCCCGGTGCCCTCTCGGACTCTGAGAGCTTCGTCTACCAGTACTCGTTCGATCGCGATCTCTATCAGCAGACTCCGTGGAACACCAAATATGTGCCCCAGCGCGAGATTCTGGCTTACTTGAATGGCGTTGTGGACCGTTACAGCCTCCGCGAACACATTCAACTCGGAACCGGCATGACTGATGCTGAATTCGACGAGACCGCCGGCATCTGGACAGTGCGGACCGACCGGGGCGTCACGTTCCAGTCCCGGTTCCTCGTCACCGGTCTCGGCCTGCTCTCCGCAACAAACCTCCCCAAATTCCCCGGGATGGAAACGTTCAAGGGCCGGCTGGTGCACACGGGCGCCTGGCCCGAAGACCTGGACCTGTCTGGCAAGCGGGTAGGTGTAATCGGCAATGGTTCCACCGGCAACCAGGTGATCACGGCCAGCGCGCCCGTCGCGGCTCACCTGACCTCGTTCCAGCGCACCCCGCAGTACAGCGTGCCTGCCGGCAACCGCGTACTTACCTCGCAGGAACAGCAGGGGCACCGGGATAACTTCGAGGCCAACTGGGATCAGGTCCGGAACTCGTCCGTCGCCATGGGCTTTGTGGAGAGCGCCGTTCCGACGTTCAGCGTCTCCCCGGAAGAACGCGAGCGCATTTACCAGCGGACCTGGGAGGAAGGCGGAGGGTTCCGCTTCATGTTCGAGACCTTCTCTGATATTGCCACTGACCCGGACGCCAACGAAGAGGCGGCGAAGTTCATCCGCCGGAAGATCGCCGAAATCGTGAAAGATCCGGAAACCCGGCGAAAGTTGACGCCGACGGACCTGTACGCCCGCAGGCCGCTGTGCGATTCGGGCTTTTACGAAACGTTCAACCGTTCAAATGTCTCCCTCGTGAACGTCAAAGAGAACCCGATCGAGCGGGTGACGGAGCAAGGCATCGTTACGGCCGACGGAACCCTGCACGAACTGGACGTACTCATCTGCGCCACCGGCTTCGACGCTGTGGACGGCAACTACGTCCGGGTCAATATTCGCGGCAGGGGTGGCGAAACGCTGAAGGAGCACTGGGCCGGCGGTCCGACCAGCTATCTCGGCATGGCAACCAACGGCTTCCCGAACATGTTCATGATTCTCGGCCCCAACGGCCCCTTCACCAACCTTCCGCCGTCGATCGAGGCCCAGGTCGAGTGGATCAGCGAAACTATCGGCCACCTGTCGGCCTCCGGCACCGGCTGGATCGAAGCCAAGGCCGACACTGAGGCCGACTGGACGGAGACCTGCTCGGATATCGCCCACCAGACCCTCTTCCCCCAGGCCGCCTCGTGGATCTTCGGGGCCAACATTCCGGGCAAGAAGCGGACTGTGATGTTCTACCTCGGCGGCATCAAGCAGTACCGTTCCATCCTCGCCGAGGAGGCCTCCAACAATTACCCCAATTTCATGACCGACAGCAACGCACTGACGCCGGCTTAATCGGCACCGCAGGGACAGCCCGGGACGGACAGCGGTCACGCCGCCCGTCCCGGGCTGTCCTGCGAGTTCGCAAACGAGATTCTCATCCGCATCATCTGATGCCCCCATACAACTAGGAGGCGCCATGCGCGCAGCGGTCTACTACGGCAAGAACAAACTTGAGATCCTGGACGTTCAGGAACCTTCTCCCGGCGATGGTCAAGTGAAGATTAAAGTCAGCCGCAACGGGATCTGCGGTACCGACCTTCATGAGTACTACGATGGCCCGATCTTCATTCCGCCGACCGATCCGCACCCCCTCACGGGCCGATGCCTGCCCCTGACCCTGGGCCATGAATTCTCCGGCGTGGTGACGGAAGTCGGCAAGAACGTCACCAATGTCCGTGAGGGTGACCGGGTCACGGTGGAACCCATTTACCGGTGCGGCGAGTGCCGACCATGCAGGAGCGGCCACTACAACCTATGCAACGTGATCGGATTCCACGGCCTGATGGCGGACGGCGGAATGGCAGAATACACAGTCGTGCCGGGCAACCAGGTACACAAACTCCCCGACAATGTCTCGCTCGAAATGGGTGCGCTGGTAGAGCCGATGTCCGTCGCCTATCACGCCGCGACTATGGGCGAAGTCAATGACCAGAGCCGCGCCCTGATCTACGGCGCGGGGCCGATCGGAATCGGCCTGTGGTTCGCCCTCCGCGGCATGGGCCTGACCGAAATCGACGTGGTAGAACCGTCCGAGACACGCCGCAAGTCAATCGAGACACTCGGCGCACGGACGCTGGATCCAACGAGCCAGGACGTGACTGCTCTCATCGCTGACCGGACCAACGGCGACGGTGTTGACGCTGCTTTCGACGCCGCCGGGGTTGCACCTGCCGTCCAATCAGCCCTTGAATGCCTCGGTGAGCGCCGGCCGCTGGTCAGCGTGGCGATTTATGAAAAGCCCCTCCCGACGCCGCTCATCAACCTCGTGCTGCGGGAGCGGCGCATCCAAGGAACCATCTGCTACACCGGCGCCGACTATTCAGCGGTGATCGACCTCATGGCCAAAGGCCACTACAAGACCACGGGATGGGTTGAGGACATCCCCCTCAGCGGAGTGGTCCAGGAAGGGTTCGAGAAGCTCCGGGCCGGCCAGAAGATGAAGCTGCTGGTCGACCCCTCGAGCTGATCGCCTCAACAAGAGTGGAATCCAGGGAAGTATCTTCCATGGAATCTATCTGCTAGTCTCGTTCCATGAACTCCACAGACCACCAAGCTGACTTCTATCCGCTTTTCAGTGCGCTGACCCGGCTGGAAACGGAAATGTGGGACGCGGTTGACGCCCGCCTGCGCCAGGAATGCGGCCTCCCCCTCGGCAGGTACGAGGCGATGATCGTGCTTGCATCCCTTGGCGCGTGCAGGGTGTTCGATATTGCTGCGGCGCTGTCCATTACGGTGGGCGGCGCCAGCAAGCTCATTGATCGCGTGGAGGCGGCGGGGTACTGCTCGCGGAAGATGAACCCGGGCGACCGGCGTTCCTCCCTCCTGGAACTCTCGGCGGCGGGGACCGCGGTGGTTGAGCAGTGCCGCCACGTGGTCGAGGACGAACTTGCGCGCTGGTTCACCCCGGCCCTGACAAGGCAGGAGGCAGGTACGCTTCTGGACCTTCTGGCTCGGGTCCGCAGCACACCCCGGCTTTCGCTGGACTCCAAGGCACTGGACTCCACGGCGCCTAGCTCCCGGAAGGCCATGCAGTGAGCGGCGGCACCATGCGGGCCGTTGTGCTGGACGGTCCGGGGCCGGCCGAGGCACTGGTGATTCGAGAACGGCCCATCCCGGTGCCCCGGCCCGGCCAAGTGCTCATCCGGGTCCGGGCCTTCGGGCTCAACCGCTCGGAACTGCATACACGCCTGGGCCTGGCCGAGGGCGTCACGTTCCCGCGCGTGCCCGGGATCGAAGCCGTAGGAGAAGTGGCGGACTCCCCCGGCGGCGAGTTCCGCGCCGGACAAAAGGTCGCCACCCTTATGGGCGGCATGGGCCGCGTGTTCGACGGCGGCTACGCCGAGTACACATGCGTGCCGGCCGGGCAGGTCATACCGTTCGAATCAGAGCTGCCCTGGTCCGTCATCGGCGCCATCCCGGAGATGCTTCAGACCGCACACGGCTCCCTCACTATCGGCCTCGACATCCGGCCCGGCCAAAGCCTGCTCATTCGCGGCGGAACCTCCTCCGTCGGCATGGCCGCCGCGATCCTTGCCAAACGCCGCGGGCTCACCGTCCTGGCCTCAACCCGCAACGAGGCCAAACGGGAAGCACTCCTCGCGATCGGCGTCGACCATGTCCTGATCGACGCCGGCGACCTCGCCGCCGCCGTGCGCCGCATCGCTCCCGACGGCGTGGACGCCGCCCTCGAGCTCGTCGGCACCCCGACGCTTCGTGACACGTTGCGGGCCACCCGGATCCACGGCGTTGCCTGCTTTACCGGCATGCTCTCAAACCAGTGGACAATCCCCGATTTCTATCCCATCGACTTCATTCCGCGGGGCGTCCGGCTCACCTCCTACACCGGCGGTGCTGCCGACCTTCCCGGCACCGTGCTCCAGGAATTCCTGCAGGCCGTCAGCGACGGCACCGCAGTGGTCCCCATCGGCAAGGTCTATGCCCTGGATGACATCGTCCGGGCGCACACCGACATGGAGGAAAGCCGCGCCAGCGGCAAACTCGTCGTCACCACGTAAGCGTCATCACCTAAAGAACCCCAACCGGCACGGCTCAACCTCATGGGGCCGGCCTCTGCCTTGCCTCCAAACCAGGAGTTGAACCCATGCTCCTTTTCGCTGCCCTCCCCCGCCCACCGCGCCAGGCAGAACGCCCGGCAGGTGGCACCGCCGCCGGCGATTCCCTGCCGCGGACCTCGATCGCCGTCGCGGCCCTTTCCACCATCGTAGATATGGTACGACTTCACCCTGTACCTCTTGATGGCCACCATCCTGTCCCGGGTCATTTTCGGCGGCGGCACGGAATCCCTGCTGGCCACGCTCGCGGTGTTCGCCGTGTCCTACCTCTTGCGGCCTGCAGGCGCACTGGTGTTCGGTCGCTTCGGGGACCGCTTCGGCCGACGGCCCGTACTGCTGGCGAGCATGGCCCTCATGGCTGCGGCCATGTTCGCCACCACCCTGCTCCCCACGCACGCACAGGCGGGCCCCACGGCCGGGGCTGCCTTCCTCGCCCTGCGATGCCTGATGGCCTTCTCCGTCGGCGGGGAATACTCCTCCCGGAAGGGTCGACGCTGCACTCCGTCACCGCAACACCCGCACAGGCGTCCGGAAGAATGACACTGCGTGCTGAACTAACCGATGCGGTCACGCTTCATGGGGTGCCCCACATCGACTACGTCGACATGCCAACATTCGTGGCGCTTCCCGCGCCTTTTGAAAACGGCACCGAGGTGGACATTCTCAGCCGCCTCAACGGCAAAGGCCCCCCGACGCCCGGGCCTTCGCCGGCATCGCCTACCGCATCGCAGACGATCATGAGCGTTTGGAAGCCGTGTACTTAGTGCCGCTGAACGGTTCGAAGGCCAGTCCGCCACCCCCGCGCGACCAGCGCGCCGTTCAATACTTCGCCTACCCCGAGTGGAAATATGAGCGGCTTCGCGAGAAGCATCCCGACGGCCGTAACGAGTCCGGCGCCGACATCGGCCCCGACGAAGGGATCCATCTGAAGATCGACGTCGACACTCAAGTGAAGGTGACGATCAAAGGAACTGAAGCCCTGGCAACTGCCCACACTAAGGGTAAGCAGGCCGCCGGCAATATCGGTCTCTTCGTGGATATCGGCACCGAAGCCTACTTCTCCAACCTCGTCCTCATTCCCCACTGAGCACTCCCCCACGGTGAGGGGAATAGAAACACAGCCGACTTAGTTGAAACTTAAAGTAATTATTCGAAGGCCCCAATCAGGAGACTCCATGCAGACCGCCCCACTCGACCTCACCAAGACTGCCCTAGTGCTGGTGGACCTTCAGAACGACAACGTCCATTCTGACGGCGCATTCGCCTCGTCAGGTTCCGCGGGCCATGCTGTTCAGCAGGAACTGGTGCCGCACGTGAAGCAGTTACTCGAATGGGCGCGCAGCCAGTCGATGCCTATCATTCACAATCGCATTGTTTTCTACCCCGGGGGTGACTTCGGCGGCAGCAACGCCCCCATCTTCCGGATGATAGGACCCGAGTCACTCAAGCTCGGCTCATGGGGCGCCGACGCACTGGAAGGGCTGGAGGCTGTCGACGGAGAACCGGTTCTCCTCCGGAATCGAATGAGCGGCTTCAACGGCACCGGCCTCGATCTGCTGCTGCGGAACCTGGGCGTTACCACGATGGTGGTGGCAGGGGTCTGGACCAACATGGCTGTTGAACACACACTCCGGGACGCAGCCGACCACGGCTACCGGCCCATCATCGTTACGGATGCGACATCGAGCATCAATGCCGACTGGCACGGCGCAGCGCTGACTTACGCCCTGACCAACATCGCCGAGTTCACGACGACGGACGAACTCACCGGGGCAAACGCGTGAACCACCTCCCGGATCCCCTTGTCCAGTGGCACTCCACGGACGATCCCACGCAACCGCTCGTAGTCCTGCTCCATGGCCGCGGCTCCCGCGAAACTGAGATCATCGGACTGGCAGACTACCTGCCCGCCGTTGCAAGCTACGCGGCCGTCCGGGCCCCCATCGCCGAAGGCCGGGGGTTCGCCTGGTTCGCTAACCGCGGCATCGGCCGTCCGTTGCCGGATTCCCTTGCTCAGAACATGGCCTGGTTCAGGGAGTGGCTGGAAGGCGTCGCCCCGGCCGGGCGGCAAGTGATACTCATCGGATTCAGTGGTGGTGCCGCCTTCGCCGGAGGCCTCATCCTGGACGACCCGGGACGCTTTGCGGGTGCGGCAATCCTTTATGGAACGCTGCCATTCGACGCAGGAGTTCCAACCTCTCCGGACCGGCTGCAGGGCGTGCCGATGTTCGTCGCCCAGGGGGACGCCGACACGGTCATTCCGGCGAAACTGCTGGATGCCACGTGGCGCTATCTCGGCGCGGAGTCCGGCGCCGAGACCACGGCCGTCCGCTCCGTCGGCGGACACAGCCTTGATGCCGGCACTGCCGCAGCCCTTGCCGAGTGGGTTACGGGGCAGTTGGGCTGACCCCTTTTGGCCCGCGGTGCCTCAGGTCCGCAACCCTTAAGGCCCGCGACGCGTGGCGCTTCAACCACCGCCGTCGCGGGCCTGCCGCCGCCTATATTGCAGAGCCACCGCCAATTGCTGCGGCCGATGTCCACGCCTGTCGCCAGCGCCTGCGCGGCGGCCAGGTGATCCGCGTGCCGACAGCGGGTCGACGTCGAACACACTCGCTGCGGATCAGTGGATGCGGAGCATCCCGCCAACGCATGGTTGCGGGGCCACCACCAGGCCTCCGCCGAGCGCATACGACGGGCCCTGGCGGAGGCCGCCGACGACAACGCCCTCAGGGGAGACACCCCGGCGGAGTCTATTGCCCGCGGTCTCCTGGCCGCCATGGATGGCCTGCAACTCCAATGGCTCTCCGACCCCGTCTACACGGTCATGGCGGCGGACTTCGCGACTTTGCTCGAAGCCGTGCGCTACCGCTGGGGACAGTAGCCACCACCCGGCAGCGGCGGTCAGGTGATCCCAAGACGGGAAATCCATGGCGACCTGGGCCCACGGACCTTGCATCCGTCAGAAGACGATGACCGGTTTGATCGTCTTCCCGCTCTTGGAGTCTTCAAAGCCCTGGTTAATGTCGTCAAGAGCGTAGTCACTGACGAGTTTTTCGAAGGGGAATCTGCCGTCCTTCCAGAGCTGGATCAGCCGGGGGATGAAGACCTGCGGCACCGAGCTGCCTTGGACCACGGTCTTGAAAGTCCAGCCCTTCACAAGGGACGCGCCGATCTCGAAGCTGACCTCCGTGCCAGGTTTGGCCGCACCAACGAGGGCGAGTGTACCGCGCACTCCCAAGGCATCGGCCGCCTGACGAAGGAGTGAGGGCAGGCCCGTGGTGTCCACGACGTAGTCAACGCCTGCATCAGCCGTGATTTCACGAAGCCGCCCCGCGACGTCTTCGGTCTCTGAATTGATCACGTGTGTAGCGCCGAGCTCTCGGGCGAGTTCCAACCGTGAGTCGTGGATGTCAACAGCGATGATGGTGGCACAGTCTGCGATGCGCGCAGCCATGACTGCGGCGCACCCGACGGCGCCGGTGCCGAAGACAACCAGCGAGGACCCGATTTCCGGCCTAAGTTCATTGAGGACGGTTCCCGCCCCTGTGTTGATGCCGCAGCCCAGGGGGCCAAGGTGCTCGAGCGGGACGTCCTTGTCGACACGGACGACCGACTCCTCGACGACGTTTGCGTAGGTCGCGAAGGATGACTGGCCGAAGAAGTGGGACGAGATGGCCTCTCCCTCCTTGCTTAGCGAGGTTTGACCGTCCAGACGTCGGCCGCCGAAGTCCGCCGCCATAAGGTTCTCGCAGTACGCCATCTGGCCGTTTCGGCAACGCTTGCAGTGACCGCAGTATGCGGCAGCGAGGACAACATGGTCGCCAGGCACCACTGAGACGACCGAGTCGCCGACCGCTTCGACAACACCGGCCCCCTCGTGACCCAGGACGGCCGGCAGGGGCGTCGGATAGACCCCGTCACGGACGAGCACGTCCGTGTGGCAGATCCCGGTTGCAACCATGCGGACCCTGACTTCATTGGGCCTCAGGGCATCCAGTTCAAGCTGTTCGATTGTGAATGGCGTGTTGTGCTCGCGCGCAACAGCGGCAGTTATCTGCATGGCAAACTCCTCATCATCGTGGCCGGGATGATCATGCACCCCGGCGTGGCTTGCGAACCCGCGTATTGCGTTTCGCACTGCGCCGCGCCTGGGTGCGCGTCGCAGCTTGGCCCAGCTGCGTCTGGAGCAGGAGAAGGCGGGGAACTGCGAAGTAGACAGCAATGGGAACGACCACAAGAGTGAGCGTGAAAGCGCGCAGGACCGGAGGCCACCCCGGCGCCAATGCGGCCAAAATACTCATCCCTACTGCGGCAAGCGGAAAGATCGCCACCCAAGTGATAGCAGCCCTGACATGGACGGATGCCATACCGACGGTTCGGTGATGATGCGCATCCGTTTCATCGGCTGCAAGCGCTTTGCCTTCGTGTTCCACTCAATCTCCAAACGTCTGGTTGGAATTGATGCTACTGCGCTGCGTTTCGCAAAAGCAAACGAACGGTTGGAGATATGATGGGGTCCATGGCCTGGGACACTGACGCGACGCAGAAGAAGATCCTGGATGCCGCAATCACCGAGTTCTCTGAACGGGGCTTCTCCGGTGCGCGCATCCATCAGATTTCGCGCATCTCAGGGTGCAATCGCGAACGGATTTACTTCTACTTTGGCGGCAAGGCCGGACTCTTCGAAGCGGCGCTTACCCGCGAACTCGCCACCGCCCTGGATGACCTTCCGATCGTCGGTTCGGGTCCGGTTGCGATCGGAGATTTCGCGGGACGGTACTTTGATTTTTCCAGGAGCCGCCCAAGTCTCGCACGCCTCACCTTCTGGGAGGGGCTTGAGCAGGGACATCCGGTAGGAGCCGAGGCCCGCGCCCTCCGCTCGGCGAACAAGGTGACCGAGATCCGGGATGCCCTTCCGGCATTGAGCGAGGCGGCGGCGGAGGAGCTCCTGCTGACCATCGTCACGCTGTGCCACGCCTGGGTATCGAGCCCGAACGTCCCCCTCGTGATCACCGGGACGCCGGACGAAGAACGCAGACGCGCATCCATCATGCGCACCAGCGAACTGCTCGCTCAAGATGCCGTGGATGTGGCCCAGCGGCCGTCATAAGCGCCAACCCGGCCTTCGCAGCTACCACCCCCCGCACCAAACCCCGGGGGAACTCAGCCGGCCACACCCGCCCGCCCCGCGGCCATCAAACGCAAGTACACGTTCCGCTCAGAAAAATACTTGACGCTTCAACTTTAACGGCCTATATTTAGTTGTAGCTTCAATCATCACTCCCCCGAGAGAACAGACTCTGATGAACACCCTCCTGGCCCGCATATTCGGAAAGAAGACTCCCATGACGAACCTCACCATCATCGGCAACGGCAACATGGCCCGCGGCATCGCAACCCGCGCCCTCGCCGGCGGCCTGACCGTCGAAATCCTCGGACAGGATGCCACCAAGGCCAAGGAACTGGCCACCGAACTGGGCACCGGCGTCACCTTCGGCACCACCGCCGATGCCCCCCAGGGCGCCATCGTGGTCCTGGCCGTCCCCTTCGACGCCGCCAAGTCCGTGGTCAGCACCTACGGGGAGGCCCTGACCGGCAAGACCATCGTGGACATCACCAACCCGGTGAACTTCGAGACCTTCGATTCCCTGGTCGTTGACCCCGGCACCTCCGCCGCCGAAGAAATCGCACGGCTCGCCCCCGCCGGCGCCAACGTCGTCAAGGCGTTCAACACCACCTTCGCCGGCACCCTCGTCGCCGGCGAGTCCGGCGGACAACCCCTGGACGTCTTCATCGCCGGCGACAACGCCGACGCCACCGCAGCCGTCAGCAGCCTGGTCAGCGCCGGCGGCATGCGCCCGCTGGTGGTCGGGCCGCTCAAGCGCTCCCGGGAACTCGAAGGCTTCCAGTTCGTCCTCATGACCATGCAGGCCAACCCGGAGTTCGCCGACTTCAACTGGGACACCGGACTTCAGATCACCAAATAACCCGGACACCGATAGGCATCAAAAACCAAACACAAGAGGACGGCGGCGGGTAGCATCCCGCCGTCGTCCTCTTGCGTACGAAGTAGTGAGCGCCATGGCCTCCCACCGAGACCAGGTGCTGGCTAGTACACGATGACGGGCTTGATGACGGTGCCGTTGGCGGAGTCTTCGAAGCCTTGGTTGATCTCCCCCAGGCTGTAGTTGCGCATCAGCTTGTCCATGGGGAACCGGCCGTCCTTCCACAACTGGATGAGCTTGGGAATGAACACCTGGGGTACGGAGCTTCCCTGGATCACGGTTTTGAACGTCCATCCTTTGACCAGCGACAGGCCGATCTCGAACGAGACCTCTGTTCCGGGTGCGGCGGCACCGACCAGCGCCAGCGTGCCCCGGAGGGCCAGGGCGTCGGCTGCTTTGCGGAGCAGCTCCGGCCGGGCGGTCGTATCCACCACGTAGTCAGCTCCGCGCCCGTTGGTCAGGCGGAGGATCTCCTCCGTCAGGTCGGTTTCCTTCGTGTTGATCACGTCCGTCGCTCCAAGTTCTTTCGCGAGGTCCAGCCGGGAAGTATGGATGTCGACGGCGATGATCCGGGCGCACCCCGCGATCCCGCCGGCCATGATGGCACCCGATCCGACGGCGCCGGTACCGATGACCACGAGCGTGTTGTTCAGCGCGGGCTTAAGTTCGTTGAGGACGGCGCCGGCTCCGGTCTGGATGCCGCAGCCGAGCGGGGCCATGATCTCAAGGGGAACGTCGGAGTCGACCCGGACCACGCTTTCCTCGACGACGTTGGCGTAGGTCGCGAACGACGACTGGCCGAAGAAGTGGGACGAAATCACTTCCCCGTCCTTGCTCAATGCCGTGGTCCCGTCAGGCCGCCGGCCCCCGAAGTCAGCGGCGAAGAGGTTCTCGCAATACGCCATCTGGCCGGACCGGCAGTGGTCGCACTTACCGCAATAGGCGGCCGCGAGCAGAACATGGTCGCCCGGCTGCACCGTGGTGACCGAAGCCCCGATCCGCTCCACTATCCCGGCTCCCTCGTGTCCCAGGACGGCCGGCAGCGGTGTGGGATAAACTTGGTCACGCACGATGGCGTCCGTGTGGCAAACACCGGAGGCCACCATCTTTACGAGAACCTCGTTAGGGCGGAGATCATCCAGCTCAAGTTCTTCAATTGTGAGGGGTTGCCGTGGCTCGCGGGCCACTGCTGCGGTTACCTGCATAGTCGTGTCATCCCTTTTCGGATTGGTCGGGCTTCTTGATTCAGAACGGGTACTGCTGGTCGGACTGCTCCACGGTGATCCACTTCAGCTCGGTGAATTCGTTGATGACGGCCCTGCCGTCAAACCTGCCGTAGCCACTGTTTTTCATGCCGCCATAGGGAGCCTGGGCTTCGTTCTGAACGGTTGCGCCGTTGACGTGCACGTGTCCTGCCTGAATTCGCATCGCAACCTGCAATGCCCGGGTGCTGTCGGCCCCGAATACGGCCGCGGCGAGACCGTACTCCGTATCGTTTGCCACCTGAACCGCCTCTTCGACGCCGGAAACGCGGACAACGGTGGTGATCGGCCCGAATGTTTCCTGATCGTAGATGAACATCCCTGGCCGCACTTTGTCGATGATGGTGGCTGGCATCGATGCACCGTCGGCATGGGCACCGACGACGAGTTCCGCTCCCTTGGCGAGGGCATCATCGATGAGGCCGTTGATTCTGGGGCCCGACTCTTCGCGGATCATGGGGCCGACGATGCAGGCTTCGTCAGTCAGTGGGTCTCCGGTGGCCAGCTGCGCTGCCCGTGCTGCGAACTTGGAGACGAACTGGTCGGCCACGCTCTCGTCAACCACGAATCGTTCAGTCGACATGCAGATCTGGCCCTGGTAAAGGAAGGATCCGAAGACGGCCGCATTGACGGCGCCGTCGATGTCAGCGTCGTCGAGGACGACAAACGGTGCCTTGCCGCCGAGCTCGAGCAGCACCGGCTTGA
Source organism: Arthrobacter sp. PAMC25564 (assembly GCF_004798705.1). NCBI lineage: Bacteria > Bacillati > Actinomycetota > Actinomycetes > Micrococcales > Micrococcaceae > Arthrobacter > Arthrobacter sp. PAMC25564. The sequence goes on from NZ_CP039290.1 coordinate 3,175,138, forward strand.
GGTAGCGGGCGGCTTTTTCGGCGATGATGCGCCCGACTGCCGTTGAGCCGGTGAAGTTGATCCGGCGGACCGCCGGGTGGGCGATGATGGATTCCACGACCCGGTCGGAGTCCTCCGGTGCGCTGGTCAGGAAGTTCAGCACACCGGCCGGAAGTCCGGCCTCGTGCAGGACCTCTGCAATGATCGCGTGGGTCTTCGGGCTGGTTTCCGAGGCCCGGAAGACCACCGTGTTGCCGCAAACGATGGGGTAGGCGATGGCCCGGGCCGCCAACACGCCCGCTCCATTCCAGGGGGCCATGCTGAGAACAACTCCGGCGGGCTGCCGGACAGTCATCGAGAGTGTGCCCGGTTTGTCCGTCGGGAGAGTCTCCCCCTGAATCTGAGTGGCGAGCCCGGCAGCTTCGCGGAAGAGCTGCGCAGTGAGGAACACGTTGAATCCGGCCCAGAGTTGTGCTGCACCCACTTCTGACATCATCGTTTCGATGAACTCCGGTCCGCGCCGCTCCATGATGTCTGCGGCTTTGAGCATGACGGCCCGTCGTTCCGTAGGGCCGGTAGTTGACCAGGTGCTAAAGGCCTGTGACGCCGACTCAACAGCGTCGAGCGCGTCGTCGACGCCGGCTGCCGCGCTTTCGGTCACGAGTACGCCCGTCACAGGGTTTCGACGCTCGAACGTCTTGCCTTCGCGGGCGCTTCGGGACTGGTTGTTGATGATGAGTTGCGTTTCCAAAATGGACTCCTTAGTTGGGGTGCTGCCGGGGACGACGACGCTCACGCGGGCGATGCGGTGCTAAATGTGCGAAGCCGTTCTTAGTGTTTGACGGTGCTGACGGACACGGGGAGCTGAGACGTTGCCGAAGCTGTCCTCATCGATTCGTTGTCGGGGAAACGCGGCACGGTCAGGACGGCGACTACGCCGATTGCTGCTGCTATGGCCCAGATGGAGAAGTTGATGAAGTTGCCCAGTGAGGCGGCCACCAGCACGCCGCCGCCCGAGATGGCCAGCACAGCCCCGATCCGTCCGACGCCGAGCGTGATGCCCAGGGCGGTAGCCCGGGTTGCGCCGGAGAAGTAGGTTGCGACAAATCCGTTGACCAGGATCTGGGCGCCCACTGACCCGAAGCCGACGACTGCTACGAGCAAGTACATAACCGGAAGCGGCATGACTCCGGTACCCATGAGAACCAATGCCAGGCCGGAACTTGCGAATGCCGTTGCGGTCACCGGCCGGGGACCGAAGCGGTCCGCGAGTCTGGAGGAAACGAGCACGCCGACGACGGCGCCGATGTTGACGGTCAGGAGGAATGTCAGGGAGGATGCCAGCGAGTATTTGGCGATGACCATGAGTTGCGGCAGCCAGGTGTTAAGCCCGTACACGAGGGTCTGGCCACAGACGCCGGCCAGGCTGAAGAGGATCATTGCAGTAAGCAGGCGCCCGGTCAGCAGGGTGCGGAAACGGCCGTGCACGAGTACGTCATCTTGTGCCGGTACTTCGGGCAGCGGTTCCAGCCCGTATTCGGAGATGATGCGTTCCGCCTGTAACCGGTCCCCCTTGGCAGCGAGGAATGCCGGGGATTCCGGGAGGAACTTGAACAGCAGAGGCACGACGGCGATGAGTGGAACGCCACCGAGTGCCAGCATGCCGCGGAACCCGAGCGCGGGCAGGAAGGCGAGGGCGAGAAGCGCGGCGAGGATCCCGCCGACTGCGTATCCGGAGAACATTAGGGCGTTGTTAAAGTTGCGGCGGTTCGACTTGGAGAACTCCACGGTCAGAGCGATCGCCGTCGGGATTACGCCGCCCAGGCCGAGTCCGGAGAGAAAACGGAATAAACCGAAGAGCTCGGGAGTCGGGGCCCAGGCGGTCAGGAGCATCAGCACTGAGAAGGATGCGATGGAAACCATCATGACTTTCCGGCGCCCGACGATGTCCGTCAGGTATCCGATCAGGATGGCGCCCATGAACATTCCGGCCAGCGCATAGCTGCCGATAGCGCCGGTCTGCACTGGGGTCAGGCCCCAGGGTTCGTAGGCCAGGAGTTTGGGGACGATTGCTCCGTAGACGACCAGATCGTATCCGTCGAAGACGATGGCCAGGAAGCATAGGAAGATAACAGCGGCTGCCGATTTGCGATGGCGAACCGGAGGTGAGGCAGGCGATTGAAAAGCCATTGGGGACTCCAGGTGATATACACGACGTTGTGGCTGTGCCAGAGATGAGGGGCCGTTCGGCTGTGATCTGACCCACAACCAAATGTAACATAAATGTGTTGTGCGTCAACAGGTGTGTTGCACGTTTCCTGAATGACGCCCGCCCGGGCTTGCGAGTATTGGAGAAGTCTTATGCAGTGGAAACCCAGAGCCCTGATCCTGGATCTTTTCGGGGACTACCTCCGGTATGCCGGGAACGAGGTCAGGCTGGCCGACATCACGGAGCTCCTCGCGGTCTTTGACATTGAGGCGGCCACGGTTCGCGTCAACCTCTCACGCCTGCGCAAGGAGGGCTGGTTCACCACCCGGCGCGTCGGGCGGGAAACGGTCTACACCCTCACCCCCCATTTGTTGGAGATCCTCAACGAGGGGCGCGAACGGATCTTCCGGCGGCGGGACGAAAGCTGGGAGGGGCGCTGGACCATGGCCATTTACCAGGTTCCCGAATCCGAACGCGCCGTCCGTGAACAGCTCCGCAAGCAGCTCGCGTGGCATGGTTTCGGCCAGCTGTCACCATCGACCTGGTTGAGCCCGCACGACCTCATCTCCGAGGTCCGCGAAATTGCCGCCGAATATCCGCTGGCCAAAGTTGATGCCCTCTGGTGCGGGACCGGCGACCTCGAGGAGGACAGGAATCTTGCCGCACGATGCTGGGACCTGGAGCAGCTCGGCGCGGACTATCAGGAATTTATCCGCACCTATGCCGCCTTGGACGACGAGGCAGTCAACGCCAGCAAGGACGGGCGAACGGCACTCATCGAACGGATGCGTATTATCCGCGATTTTCGTCGCTTCCCCTTCCGGGACCCGCACCTGCCGCTCGAGTTGCAGCCCAAGGGCTGGCCGAGCAGCGAGGCGTACGACCTGTTTGGTGCGATTCACCGACAGCTCGGGCCTGCCGCCACGGAATTCGTCTCCGGCATCATCGGCCAGCCCATCGGGCAGGGCCAGGAGGTCGTGGCGTAACCCGGTCGGGGCGCGGAAGCTGGTCGTGGTTCGTTGAGGAAGTCATCGCAAGGTCCGTAAAGCGGTTCTCGAGGGTTATATGTAACAGATACTTGACGATCAGCGGAGAAACGTTACATAATGGGAGGAGACGTAGCACACGTCCTCCCCCAAATCTCTAAAGGTGGCATCGATGGCACTTCGCGTAGCCTGCATTGGCGGCGGTCCCGGCGGACTGTTCTTCTCAACCCTGTTCAAGCAGACCGTTCCCGACGCCGACGTCGTGCTCTTTGAGCGCAACCAGGCCACTGACGCCTTCGGCTTTGGCGTGGTCTTCTCCGACGCAACGCTGAACCGGATCAACGACGCCGATCCCGTTGTCCGCAACGGCCTCCGGGACTTCGGCACCCACTGGGACGACATCGAGGTCTGGCTCAAAGGCGAACAGAAGTCCTTTGCCGGCAACGGCATGGCCGCCATCTACCGCAAGACCCTCCTGAAGCTCATGCAGGACCGGGCGGCAGAAGTCGGCGTCGATATGCGCTTTGGCCAGTACGTCCCCGACCTGTCGCAGCTCGATGACTTCGATGTGATTGTCGGCGCTGACGGCGCCAACTCCTCCACCCGCGAACAGCTCGGCGACAGCTTGGGTCACACCGCCGAGACCGCGACTGCCAAGTTCATCTGGTTCGGCACTACCTACAAGTTCAATGGGCTCACCTTCGTCCACCGGCAAAGTGAATTCGGCAACTTCGCGGTCCACGGTTACCCGATCAGCGATGAGCTGAGCACCTTTATCGTCGAAACCGACGAAGACACCTGGCGGAAGGCCGGCCTCGATGAATTTGATGCCAGCCAGCCTCCGGGACCCTCCGACCTCAAGACCCAGCGCTTCCTCGAGAAGCTCTTCGCCGAGGACATCGCCGGTGAACCGCTCGTGGCCAACAACTCCCGGTGGGCGAATTTCCGCACCCGCCGCACCCGCTCCTGGCACAAGGGCAACGTCGTCCTGCTCGGCGACGCGGTCCACACTGCGCACTTCTCCGTCGGTTCGGGCACCAAAATGGCTATGGAGGACGCCATCGCCCTGGTCCGCGAAATCGCGGCACACCAGGACGACCTCGAACTGGCCTTCACAAATTACGAAGCTGAACGCCAGCCACAGGTTGCCAAGATCCAGAACCAGGCCCGCGGGGGCCTGAGCTGGTGGGAACACTTCGCCCGGTACTACGACGCCTTCGACCCGACCCAGTTCACCTTCCACTTCTTCTCCCGCAGCATCGACATCGACAAGATCCGCCAGCGTGACGCCGGCCTGGTCGAGTCCGTTGAAGCGGACTGGCTGGCCAGGCACGGACACACGCCGCTGGAAACACCGCTCAGCGCCGGATCCGCCCGGTTCAGCGGGCGCCTGCTGTCCCTCACGCACCAGGACGGTCAGCCTGAGTTGACCGGGCCCGGCGGCAGCCTTGTCCTGGTCACCGACCCGGCCGACGCCGACGCCGGGACCGGCCTGCTGCTCACCGCACCGGACACCGAGGAGGGCCTCGCCGCGGCCTTCCGCCAGCTGCCCGCCCAGGCCGCAGCCATCGTGATCCAGGGCGGCAACCCCTTCACCCGCACCCTGCTCTCCGAGGAGGCCCGGCTCGGCCGCGGCCTGAGAAGCGTCGTCGTCGATGACCGTGGCCCCATTTCAGCCCTCACCCAGATCCTTTCCGGCCGGGCCGACGCCGTCGCCACCGCAACAACCCCGGAGGCAACCGATGCATAACCTAGCCCCGCTGTTCGCGCCCCGCGGCATCATCGTCGTCGGCGCCTCCTCCAGCCCGGAGAAGCTCGGCGCCGTTATGGCACAGTCGCTGTCCGCCTACCCGGCCTCCGTGGAACTCGTGAACAGCCGCGGCACCGAAAGCGGCATGCACACCGGCATCGCTGAGGCCGCCGCCGCAATTCCGGGAGGGCCTGATCTGGCCGTGCTCTGCGTGCCGGCTGCCGCCACTGCCCAGGCGCTTCGCGACAGTGCGGCCAACGGCGCCAGGGCCGCCCTGGTCTGCGCCGGCGGTTTCGCCGAAGCCGGCGGTCCCGGCATCGAATTCGCGCGCCAGGTCGAGGCAGCCGTCCGGGACACCGGCATCCGGCTGCTCGGCCCGAATACCTCCGGCTTCTTCGTCCCCCACCGCAAGCTGCGCGCCAGCTTCGTCCCCGGGGTGGCGGAGCTGGAGCCCGGCTCGGTGGCCGTCGTGGCGGCCAGCGGCGGAGTCAACCACGTGCTGGCATTCCACCTGCAGCGCGCCGGGGTGGGCGTCAGCCTCGCCGTCGGCATCGGCGCGGGCACGGACATCAGCGCGCCCGATGTCCTGGACTACCTGATCTCCGACGGGCAAACCAAGGCGGTGGCCCTGCACCTGGAAACGGTCAGCGACGGCCCGGCCCTCGTCGACGCCGTCTCACGCCTGAGTGCCGTCAAGCCCGTGGTCGCCCTGGTGGTCGGCCGGAATGACGTATCCGAATTCGCCCAGTCCCACACCGGGGCATTGGCCACGTCCTGGCGCACCACCCGCGCGGTCCTCAAGCAGGCCGGTGCGGTGCTCGTGGACGACGAGAACCAGCTGGTTGCCGCCGTCACCGCCCTGGCCGGACGCCGCCTGGCACCGGCGGCCAACCCCGGCGTCGGACTCATCACCGGGCAGGCCGGCCCCGGCCTGCTGATCGCCGATGCCCTCCACGGCGCCGGGGTGGCGCTGCCACGCCTGGCCCAGGCGAGCCAGGACAGAATCGGTGCGCTGCTGCCGCCGCTGACCTTCCAGGCCAACCCCGTGGACACCGGCCGGCCCGGCCCCGGGTACGAAAAAGTCGTGGCCGCAGTGGCCTCCGACCCGGCCATCGATGTCGTCGCCGTCTACGGGCTGACCGAACCCGTCGCGGACCTTCCTCTCGCCGTCGCCAATTCCGGTGTAGCCGACACAATGCCGTTCCTGATCGGCGTGGACGGCCCCGACGGCGACCTGGAACGCGCCCGGAAGTCAGCCCGCCAGCACGACCTGCCACTGATCAGCGGACCGACCTCCCTGGCCCACGGCATTACGGCTCTGGTCAACGACGCCCGCGGACAATTCCAGCGCGCCGAAGCACCCGCTGGAGCCTTCACCTGGCCGGCACTGGAAGGGCCCTGGGACGAGAACCGCGCCAAGGAACTCCTTGGCGCACTCGGCATCGCCACCCCTGCCCGGCGAAGCTGCAGCACCCGCGCCGCAGCCCACGAGGCCCTGACCGAACTGGGCGGGCCTGTCGCGGTCAAGCTGCTCGACGCCGCCATCCTGCACAAAACCGAGATCGGAGGCGTGCACCTGGGAGTGAACTCCCCCGGGGCCATGGACCGGGCGCTGGACGGACTTGAAGCCGCCGGTGCCCGCGAATTCCTGGTCGAAGCAATGGCGCCATCCGGTATCGACCTCGTGGTCGGCGTCCGCCGTGATCCCGTCTTCGGACCGATCGCCGTTCTGGGCCTGGGTGGCACCACTGCAGAAGTCTTCGCCGATATTTCCATCCGCTCCGCTCCCCTTTCCGTCCGTGTGGCGGAGGGCATGCCCGGCGATCTCCAGGCGCGCGAACTCTTGTACGGATTCCGTTCCGGGCCGATGCTGAAGACGGAGGAGCTGGCGGCCCTGCTGGTCAGGCTCGGCGATGCACTTGTTTCCAATGACGCAATCGCAGAAATCGAAATCAACCCCCTGCGCCTGACCCATGACGGGCTCGTGGCCCTTGATGCAGTAGTTATCAATGTCGAGGAGGACATGAAATGACCAGCCACACCAGTGAAGGCACCGTCCCCTGGCCCGCGGACCTTGCGGCAGAATTCCGCAGCAAGGGCTACTGGGAAGACCGCCCCCTCGACGCCTACATCCTCGAAACAGCCGACCGGCTGCCGGAAAAAATCGCGATCGTGGACGGTGACGTCCGGCTCAGCTACGCCGAGTTGGCCAACAGAATGGATGCGGCCGCGGAACGCCTCCTGCAGTCGGGCCTGAAAGCGGACGACCGCATCATGGTCCAGTTGCCCAACGGCTGGCAGTTCACGGTGCTGACCCTTGCGTGTTTCCGTGCCGGCATCATCCCGGTGATGGCTCTGCCGGCACACCGGCAATACGAGCTATCGTTCCTCACAGAGCTCTCCGAATCACGGGCCATCGCCGTACCGGACGTGATCAAGGACTTTGATCACCAGGCCCTCGCCGAAGGACTGGCGTCAACCATTCCGTCCCTGGAGTATATCCTCGTTTCGGGAGCCGCGAAACCCGCCAACACACGCCTCGAAGACATCCTTGCCCCCGGAACCGACGTGGCAGGCGCCCGTGCCCGGCTGGACGCCGCTGCACCGTCGCCTGACTCGCCAGCCCTCTTTCTGCTCTCGGGCGGCACCACCGGGCTGCCCAAACTGATTACCAGGACCCACAACGACTACGCCTACAACATCAAAGCCACGTCAATTCCCACCGGAGTCACCGAGGACACTGTTTACCTCGGCACCCTGCCGGCCAGCCACAACTTCCCGCTGGCCTGCCCCGGCATCCTCGGCATCCTGTTCGCCGGCGGCCGGGCCGTCATGCTCCCCAGCCCCGAACCGCGCAAGGCATTCGCCACCATTGAACGCGAAAGAGTCACCCTGTCAACGGCCGTCCCCGCAGTGGCCCAGCGATGGATTGAGTACCAGCAGGAAACCGGTACTAAGCAGCTGGCCAGCCTCGAGGTGCTTCAGGTCGGCGGCTCGCGCCTTCCGGACGAGATTGCCCGGAAAGTGAAGCCAGTCCTGGGCGCGACCCTGCAGCAGGTCTTCGGCATGGCCGAGGGGCTCATCAACACCACCCGGCTGGATGATCCCGAGGAGGTCATCTGTACTACGCAGGGCCGCCCCGTATCCAAGGCCGACGAGGTCCGGATCGTCGATGAGACCGGCGAGGACCTGCCGGACGGAGTCCCCGGCTCCATCCTGACCCGCGGACCCTACACACCCAGGGGCTATTACCGCGCCCCGGAAGCCAACTCCCGGGCTTTCACCGCCGACGGCTGGTACGCCAGCGGTGACATTGTCGAGCGGCGCCCCGACGGAAACCTGATCGTCCAGGGCCGCGACAAGGACATGATCAACCGCGGCGGAGAGAAAATCTCGGCCGAGGAAATCGAAAGCCTGGTTTACCGGATCGATGACGTGACCATGGCAGCCGCGGTCGCAATGCCGGACCAGATGCTTGGTGAACGCCTGTGCCTCTACATCACGGTCAAACCCGGACGCGAAGTGACGCTTGAACAAATCCAGGAGCTCCTGCGCCGGACCGGTGTTGCCGCCTTCAAAATCCCGGAACGCCTCGTAGTCGTCGACGAACTGCCCACCACCAAGGTCGGCAAGATCAACAAAAAAGACCTCCGCGCCGACATCGCCGAACGCCTGGCTGCCGCCAGCGCCCGCGCACAGTAAAGGATTGCCATGATCGAGAACACCACGCATGAGTCAGTCGCCGCGCAGCACATCGCTGCGGAGCCGACGCCGGAGGAGGCTGCCCAGCTGGAGCAGCTGTACCAGGACTTTGAGTCCGAGAACCTGATCCCGCTGTGGACCGAGATCGCGGACCTGATGCCGATGGTCCCCACGCCCAAAGCCGTTCCGCACGTCTGGCGCTGGAACGATCTGTACCCGCTGGCCGCGCGCGCCGGTGACCTGGTGCCCGTGGGCCGCGGCGGGGAACGCCGTGCGATCGCCCTCGCGAATCCGGGCCTGGGCAAGACCCCGTACGCGACCCCCACGCTGTGGGCCGCGATCCAGTACCTCGGTGCCCGTGAGACCGCCCCGGAGCACCGCCACTCCCAGAACGCGTTCCGCTTCGTCGTCGAGGGCGAGGGCGTCTGGACCGTTGTGAACGGGGATCCGGTGCGGATGTCGCGCGGGGATTTCCTGCTGACCCCGGGCTGGAACTTCCACGGCCACCACAACGACACCGATGAGCCGATGGCGTGGATCGACGGCCTGGACATCCCGTTCGTGCACTACGCCGACGCCGGGTTCTTCGAGTTCGGCACCGAGCGGGTCACCGACGAGGCGACCCCGGACATCTCCCGTTCCGAGCGGCTCTGGGCGCACCCGGGCCTGCGCCCGCTCTCGGGCCTGGATGACACCACGAGCTCCCCCATCGCGGCGTACCGCTGGGAATACACCGACCGGGCCCTGGCCGAGCAGCTGCTGCTCGAGGACGAGGGCCACCCGGCCACGGTGTCCCAGGGCCACGCCGCGGTCCGCTACACCAACCCCACCACGGGCGGGGACGTGATGCCCACCATCCGGGCCGAGTTCCACCGCCTCCGCGCCGGGGCCGGCACCGAGACCGTCCGTGAGGTCGGTTCCAGTGTCTGGCAGGTCTTCGAAGGCACCGGCACGGTGGTCCTGAACGGGGAAACGAAGAACCTGGCCAAGGGTGACCTGTTCGTCGTCCCGTCCTGGGCCGCCTGGTCCCTTCAGGCGGACCTTCAGGCCGGGACGGAATTCGACCTGTTCCGCTTCAGCGACGCCCCCATTTTCGAACGCCTGAACTTCAACCGCACCTACATCGAAGGACGCAACAACAAATGAGACTCCTCACCCTCCGCACCAAGAACGGAACCAAGGCAGTGCGCCAGGACGGGACCACCCTGACCGAGATCGACGGCTTCGCCAACGTCGGGGAACTGCTCAACACCGCCGGCTGGGAGGCCACCGCGAAGGCCGCGGCCGGTGCCACGCACCCGCTTGAGGGCGCGGACCTGGACGCCGTCGTCCCGTTCCCGGGCAAGATCATCTGCGTCGGGCACAACTACCGCAACCACATCAAGGAAATGGGCCGGGAAGTCCCGGAGTACCCCACCCTGTTCGCCAAGTACCAGGAATCCCTGATCGGCCCGAACGATGACCTGGCCCTGCCGCAGGAATCGTCCACGGTCGACTGGGAATCCGAACTCGCCGTCGTGATCGGCAAGAAGGGCCGCCGGATCGCCGAAGCCGACGCCGCGGACCACATCGCCGGCTACGCCGTCCTGAACGACGTGTCCATGCGCGACTACCAGTTCCGCACCATCCAGTGGCTGCAGGGCAAGACCTGGGAGAAGTCCACCCCGTTCGGCCCCGCCCTGGTCACCAAGGACGAATTCAGCGGCGGCCTGATGACCACCGCGGTCGACGGCGAGATCCAGCAGCAGACCCCCACCAACGACGTCGTCTTCACCCCGGAATTCCTGGTCTCCTACATCTCCACCATCATCACCCTGAACCCCGGCGACGTCATCGCCACCGGCACCCCCGGAGGCGTGGGCCACGCCCAGGACCCCAAGCGCTACCTCCAGGAAGGCCAGCTCCTGGTCACCACCATCGAGGGACTGGGCCAGCTGAAGAACCGCGTCGTCAAGGAAGCCTGATGGTTGCACGCCACGACCAGACGACGGACCCCGAACTGCTCGCAGCCCTGCTGCAGGCACGCCGGGGCACCGCGTTCTTCGCCCGCAAGCTCAACGAACTCACCGACGCGGAGCTCGACGGCGATACGCTGCTGCCGGGCTGGACCCGCCGCCACATCACCGCGCACATCGGCTACAACGCCCGGGCCATCGCGCGCCTGGTCGAGTGGGCAGCCACCGGGGTGGAAACCCCGATGTACGCGTCCACGGACGTCCGGGACCACGAGATCAACTTCGGCGCCACCCTGTCCCCGATCGCGCTCCGGCACCTCTTCGACCACTCCGCCGTGCACCTGAACGTCGAATGGCGGGACCTGCCCGAGGACGCCTGGCACCACAAAGTGCGCACCATCCAGGGCCGCGAAGTCCCCGCCAGCGAAACCGTCTGGATGCGCAGCCGGGAAGTCTGGATGCACGCCGTGGACCTGGACAACGGCGCGAGGTTTGCCGACATCCCCGCCCCGGTCCTTGAACGCCTGCTCAAAGACATCACCGGCGCCTGGAAAACCCGCCGCACCGACACCGGGCTCGTGGTCAAGGTCACCGGCCAGGATCAGGAACTCACCTTCGGCGACACGACGGCCGAGTCCCCGACAGTGGTCTCCGGCCCGCTTCCCGCGGTCGTCGAATGGGCCGCCGGCCGGGGCAACGGCGGCGTAACCGCCGCCGGACCCGCCGCGGACGCGGCCCAGGGTGCGGTTCCGGCAGCACCGAAGTGGATCTGAACAAGAATCGCGCCCTCCTGGTGGCTCTCCGCTAACGCCTTCTGGTGCTCGTCCCACGGCACTGAGGGCCTCTCCTCGGTCAGGAACCGATCCGGATAACCCTCGCGGTATTTTCGCACCCACGTCTCCCAGCGTGCCCTCGTTCACGCCGATTTCCGGCGCGAACTGGACTATCGGACGGCCCGAGGAAATCACCAGCTCCGCGACATCGTCCTAGTACTACCTCTTACGGTCGGTCAATGCGAAGAATGGTTCCTGTCAAGGAGTCTCACAAAACCATACGGCACCCCGCCGTCATCCAAACCGCTTCGGACCCCTTGCCGTAGGTCATTGATGTCCGCTGCGGTCTCCCCCATTGCCTTGTGTCGTTCCGTAATGTGCTCGGCGAATGCCGGATTTCCGGGCCATTCCGCAGGTTTGATCCGGGCTTCGTGCTGGATCCGTCCGAGCCTCCTCAGCCGGCGAGGACCACGGTAACCCCCAGTCCTCCCAGTGCTATTCCCGCGACAGAGGTCCACAGAACCGCGGAGATGTCGGCGTCGATGTATTCCCGAGTGATCCCGCAGGCTCTGGCGCTGTACCGCCTCTGCTGAGTGAGGTAGATGGCGCCGGCAGCGGTTACTGAGACGCCGCAGAGCAGCAGGATAGGCAGGCCGTGATGAGGAAGCCAACGAAGGAAGATGGCGCTGACCGTGACGAGGGCCATCATGGTCCGGCCCCAGGCCAGAGTGGTCCGTTCGGGCTGAAGGCCCGGATCGTCGTGCAGGCTTCGGCGGGGCTGGCTAGTTCGGACCACGGGCACTCAGCGCCAGAGGATGAAAATGACGACGACAACGGCAGCCAGCGCCCCCGTTGCTGCCAGAAGGGGCACGATGAGCGGCAACGGCAACGGCGACTTATTCCTCATGCTCCGCTCCACCCGGATCCAGCGCACCGCGGCGCCCGCGCTCAGCATCATTCCGAGGAGCAGGAGCAGGACCGCGAGTCCCTTGCGCGCTGGCTCCACGAAGAGTCCCGAGGTGAAGGCCTCAATGGCGATTCCGCCGGCCACGAGCGCCAGGGAGGTGCGGATCCAGGCAAGGAAGGTGCGTTCGTTGGCCAGGGTGAAGCGTGGATCCGGTTCGTTGCCGCCGGGAAGCAGACGTTCAGTAATTTTCCCGCGCGACACCGGGATGGGCGCGGTAGGCGGTAGTTCGTTGCCTGGCACAGTGAGGGCCCCGTTTCGTAGATCTACGCCGAAGCAGTGCCAGAGACAGCCGGCGGGACGGAGACGACGTCGTTCTGCAGCAGCCGGTAGACGACTGCCATGTCGTCCCCGCCGTAGCCGGCTTCCTTGCACCGTTCGTAGAGCGTGTGGACGCGTTCGGCGACAGTCCAGCTTTGCTCGGGCGCAACCGAGCGGATATCTCCCATGGCGAGCCTGAGGTCCTTGAGGAGGATGTCGACCTTCGCGCCGCCAGAGTAGTCATCACGCAGCGCCGGCGGGAAAAGCCAATTGAGCGCGAAGGTGCTGGTCGATGATGAATCAAGGATCTCTACGGCTTTGTCCGGGTCGACGCCGAGCCGGTCGGCCAACACCAGAGCTTCAGCCGTCGCCGCAGTGATCCCCGCCAAGAGGAGGTTGTGGATGACTTTCATAACCTGGCCGGCGCCATCGCCACCGACGTGGTACGTCAGGGTGCTGAAACAGCGGAGAAGCGGATCGGCGGACTGCACGGTTTCCTCATCCCCACCGGCGAGGATCTTGAGCCTGCTGTCCTCGGCAGCCTCTCGGCCGCCGCCGATAACTGGCGCATCCAGATACCGGAAACCCCGCTCCCGCGCGACGCTGGCATGGGCGGCGGACGATTCGTGCCCGATGGTGCCCATCTCGATGATCATCGACGCGGGGTCTGCAGACGCCACGACGGAATCGAACACGTTGTGCGCGATCTCGACGGTGGGCAGCATCATGAGAATGAAGTCAGCGCCCGGAACGGCGTCTTCGACAGACTCGAAAGTCTCGAGTCCCGCCTCGGCGGCCCTCAGCCGTGCTGCCGGAAAAGCATCTACCGCGCGCACGGCGTATCCGCCGTCGCTGATGTGGCGGGCAATGGGCTGGCCCATGGCCCCGAGGCCGATGAATGTCACGGTCTGTTGCTTGGTCATATGAGAATCTCCATTCAGTTTTAGTTGTCTTGCCAGCGGAGGAGTTTGGTGCGGATGGTCCGCAGGCCCCAGGAGATGAGCATGGTGCCGGCCACGAGGATGATCAGGGTCGCGAAGTACTGGTCCATGCGGAAGGCCGCGGCGAAGTATTGCAGCCGGACACCCAGGCCGCTCTGGCCTGCGATCATTTCCCCGGCCACGGTGGCGAGCATGCCGAAGATGAAGCCCAGTTCCAGGCCTGTGAAGATCCCCGGCACGGCACCGGGAAGGATGAACTTGGTGAAGGTCTGGTGCTTCTTCGCGCCCAGTACCCGGGCCAGCAGCAACCGTTCCTCCTCGGCGCTCTGCACGCCGGCGAGGGTGTTGGAAAACACCACGAAGAACGCCAGGCTGAAGGCCAAGGCGATCTTGGATTCCACGCCGATCCCGAACCAGAGCAGGAAAATCGGAGCCAGGGCAACACGCGGCAGCGCGTTGATCGCCGTGAGGTAAGGCTCGATCACCCGGAGCATAAACGGCGAGGCCGCCAGGGCCAGGGCCGCGAGCACGCCGGCGACGGAGGCCAGCGCCCACCCGGCGATCGCCCCGGTAAACGTCGAAACGGCGTGGACCGTGATCAGATCGGTGCCCAGCGACTCCCCCAAGGCTTTCACGATGGCCGAGGGCTGGCCCACATAGATCGGGTTCAGGGTGCCGTTGAGCACCAGCAGCTCCCAGGAGCCGAACATCAGCACGCCCAGGACGATCCACCCCAGCGGCACGGCCCACACATAATGCCGGCGCGGAACCAATATCTTCCGGAGCGAGGCCCCGGAGGACTTGGGCCGTTGCCCGGACCGTCCAGCCTGGGGCCGGTCTGGTCGAGTGCTCAGCGGCGTCATCGTCTGGGGCCCGGGTGCGTTCTTGACGGTCATGATGCCAACTCCTCGCGGAACACGGACCAGATGTCCTGGTAGTACTTGTGGTAGGTGCTGCTGGACTGCAGCTCGAGTACGTTGCGCGGCCGGGGCAGATCGATCCGGAACTCGGCAATGATCTTGCCCGGACGGGCCGAGAAAACCAGGATCCGGTCGGCCATCACGATCGCCTCGGCGAGATCGTGGGTTACGAACAAGACCGAACTCTTCTGCTCTTCCCACCGCTGCAGGAACACGCCCTGCAGCCGCATCCGTGTTTCCGCGTCCAGCGCCGAGAACGGCTCATCCATCAGGATCGTGCCCGGATGGCTGACCAGCGTCCGCGCCAACGCCGTACGCTGGCGCATCCCGTGTGAGAGCTGGGAGGGATAGGACTTCAGGAATTTGCCGAGCCCGACCGAATCGAGAACCTCCGCAGCACGGTCCCGAGCCTCGCGCTTGGCGATTCCGCGCAACTCCAACGGCAACGCCACGTTCGCCACCGCAGTACGCCACGGCAACAAACCATCCCGGGCCAGCAGATACCCCACATCATGGTTCCCCTCCCGGATCGGCTCCCCGCCCAGGGACACCTCACCCTCCGTAGGACGCACCAGGCCGGCAACCATATTCAGCACCGTCGTCTTGCCACAGCCCGAAGGACCCACCAGACACACGAACTCACCCGGCGCAACCCTCAGGCTCGTCGTATCCAACGCCAACACCGAACCACCATCCGGCGACTGGAACGACTGCGACACCCGATCCACCACGATCTCATCACCCGTAAGGCTGGCGTTCTGGGCGGTGCTGGCTGTGAATGGCATGGTCATTTGACGGTTTCGGACCAGACCATGTCTTTGGCCTGCTCCGTGATCTTGGTGCCGCGGGTCTTGACCGTGAAGTCGACATAAGCCTGGAGCGCGGTCAGATCGACTTTCGTATCGACGTTCTGGGCGTAAATGTCGACGGAGGCCTTGTACACCTCGTCGGCGTTGGCCAGATCCGCGGGCACTGACACCTGGTTCCGCAGAATCTTGTAGAGCTCCTCGCGGTTCTTCGGATCCCTGATCCATACGCTGGCCTCGTCCAGGGCGGCCTGGAATCGCTTGCCGGTTTCCGGGTTCTTCTGAAGGAAGCTGCCCTGTGCCGCCCACAGCAGCGAGGTTTTGCCGACCCCCTGGAGCGTCTTGGGGACCGGGTTCTCATTTGTCGCTGGTTTGCGCGAGTCTGAGATCATGATGCCGAATCCCTTGGCGACAGCGACGTCCTGGGCCGTGCCGTAGAAGTAGACGGCGTCGACTTTCTTGTTTTCGAGCCCTGCCAGCATTGTCGATGTCTGTCCGAGCGCGACGAAGGTCTTGGTCCCGGGGTCTATTCCCGCGTCCTGAAAGTTGGTGTGGGAGTGGAATTCTGCGCTGCCCCCGAGTGCCACGACTCCGACCGTCTTGATGTTGTTCAGCGTTTCCTGATACGTGGCGCCAACTTTGTCCTTGAGGACCACCAGGCTGTAAATGGGCCGGGTGAGGATGTTTGTCACCACTTTCAGGTCGATACCTTGAGCGCGCGCGGGCGGGACGTTGTCCGGTCCGGTGTTGATGAAGTCGACCTGACCGCCGACCATGGCTGTGATCGACGCCGGCGTGGACGCGATACTCACCGGAGTTCCGGCGATGCAGTTTTTCGCGAAGAACCCCTTCTCCTTAGCCACGGCTGCCTGGATGTTGATGATGTTGCCGTCGTACCACTGGTACTTCGCCGGGTAGGCCTTCTCACAGCCAGGGTCTACGTCGCTGGCCGGAGCGCTGGCCGAGGTGGCGGCGCCGCCGCAGGCGGTTACGGCCAGTACTACGGATGCGGCGGAAGCGGTCATGAGGGCAATACGGCGGCTATGGTGCTTCTTTGCACGGAACATGATGGTGCCTTTCGGAAATGGTTAGATAACTAGGACGGGCGACTAGCTCGCGCTGCGGAGTATTCCGCCGTCGACGCAGATGACCTGGCCGGAAACGAAGTCGGACAGTGGACTAGCAAGGAACTCGACGACGTTGGTGCAATCCTCGGGCCGTCCCAGCCGGCGCAGAGCACTCATCTGGGTCCATTGCCTGAGGCGTTCGGGGTCAGCTGCGCCGAGTCGCTCCTTGAACTGGCCAGTGGCGATGAAACCGGGAGCAATGGCGTTGGCATTGACACCGTGGGGCCCAAGTTCCTGGGCGAGACAGCGTGTGTAGTGTGCCACCGCTCCCTTGGCCACTGCGTAGTCGGCGCCGTGGCCCTCGCCCAGTGCCATCACACCGGTGAACGAGGAGATTGTGATGATTTTCCCGGCCTGCTGCTTCTTCATGTAGGGGGCCACTGCGGCTGCTGTGTAAACGGTGGAGTAGAAGTTCCGGGCGAACGTTGCCTTCATCGACTCGTCCACAATTTGTGTGGGTTGAGAGGCTGAAAAATCGCCGCCTCCTCCGGCGTTGCAGACGGCGACATCAATGCGCCCCCACTTCGCGTAGACGTCGTCGGCGAATGCCTTCGTCGCCTCTTCGTCAGTCGCGTCGACCTCCTTCATGAAGACCTCCGTACCGTACTGGGAGAGTGTCTTTTCCAGGCTGCCGTCCACCAACTGGCTCATTTCGGCCTCGTACTGCGACGCAGAGTCCAGGTTGATGTCACTGATGGCGATGTTGGCGCCCATCTGGGCCAGGCGCTTGGCGTAGTCGAGGCCCAGCCCACGGGCTGCTCCGGTGACGACGGCAACTTTTCCCTCGAGAGGTTTCAATGTCTTTCCAATCCTGATGTGACGTGATGAGTGGAGGTGGCGGTTCTGGCTGCAGTTTCTGCCAGGAACCGCTGTAAGACCGCGATGGAGGATTCGGGATCCTCAACCGTCGGCCAGTGGGCGACGTTCTTCAGAACGACTGTCTCGGTGTGGGCCGGCCGCAGTGCTGCCTCGCATGCAGCGACTTCCTGGGTCGTAGAAATGGCGTCCTCCGCTCCGCGGACCAGGATCACCGAACAGTCAGGGGCTTCCGGGGGATTGGCTTCGCCGGCTTCGCCGATCGCCACGCAGCACTCGGCGTAGCGATCAGCGTCCTGGCCCATGAGGAATTCGCGCACGAGTGTCACGGCCAGTGGACGGGTATTGAGCGTGTGCTGACTTAGGGCAGCAAGGCCAAAGTCGTGGGCGACCCTCACCATGCCGTGGGTACGTGCTGTGGCTGCCCTGGCTGCGAACGCTGGCCTCTGCGAGACGTCGGGACCTGCGATCGGGGCGAAAAGCACCATGCCCTTGACCCGCGGCTCCTGGGCTGCCACATGTCGGGCCACCAGCGTTCCCAGTGAGTGCCCGACGAGGATGACACTCTCGAATTCCCCAAGCTCCGCGATGGCGTTTTCGACGTCGATAATCCAGTCCCCGAACCCCTGCGGCCCAGTCCCGTTGCTTCGGCCAAGGCCGGTGAGGTCGATCGAGACTGTGGGATATTCGGACTGGATGGCGCTCCGCAGGGGAAAATAGACGTTGGAATTCCCGCCCAGCCCGTGGATGAAGACCACGCCAGTGGAAGGGCAACCACCCGGTTTTGGCGTGCTGGTCTCGATGAAGTTCCCGCTGAGCACCGGGTTAGACATGGGCTGCATTTGTCTCTGCCGTCTCACTGATCGGGACGGACGGCAGTCCGATCAGCGACTTCTGGACTTCGTAGGTCTCGAGGCTGGCCTCCGTCGTCATCTGCCAGTAGTCTGCAGACGTCCACGGCATGTTCGCTGTTACGCGTCCCTTCGAGTTCCGGTACCACGTGGACCCGGTCGGCACGGCCCAGATCATTTTCTCCAGCTCCGCATCCATCCGGGCGTTGTAGTCCTCAAATACGTCGCGCTTCACCTCTGCGCTGCCGATACCGCGTTCGATCATGTCGCGAATAATGGTCGCGATATAGCTACTCTGGGCTTCGGCCTGGAAGAAGATGCTGCCGCCGACTCCCACGTTTGTATTGGGCCCGTACAGAACGAAGAGGTTCGGGAAATCCGGGACGGTAATACCCAGGTAGGCACGGGGGTCCTCCTCGCCCCAGACGTCGCGGATTGTGACGCCGCCCTTGCCGGTGAAATCGACGGAGGAGAGCATGCGTGCCGCCTTGAACCCGGTAGCGAAGACAACGATGTCGGCGTCGTGTTCCCGCCCGTCCCCGTCAATCACGCCTGTCTCGGTGAATTCCAGTGCCCGGAAGTTCACGAGCTCGACGTTCTCGCGCTGGAACATCCGGACCCAGCCGTTGTCCCGCAGCATCCGCTTCATCAGCGGAGGGAAACTGGGAACCAGGGACTCCAAGAGGTCCTGGCGTTCACCCAGCTCATCTGACATGTAGCCCAGGAGGCGTTCACGAAGAGCCTGGTTGGCTTGACTGATCGTGCCGTCGGGGTTGTTCCACGTGGGGTCCACCACGGCGGCCGGGCGCATCACGTCGTTCATCGAGAGCATGGTCCGCGCACGGAACCAGCGTTCGTAGGCGGGAACATTGCCCAGGACCCATTTCTCGTCTTCCGGCACGTCTTCGAGGTAGCCCGGCACGCCGACTACCCACTGCGGGCTCCGCTGCAGAACGGTGAGTGTGTCTACGATCGGGGCAATGGCGGGGCCGATCTGGTTGGCGCTGGCACCGTTGCCTACGAGTACCACCTTTTTGCCGGTCAGGTCTGCGGAGTGGTCCCATTCTGCCGAATGGAACGCTTTGCCGAGGAAGTTTTCCCGGCCCGGGAGGTCCGGAACGGCCGGGACGCTGAGCTGGCCGATTCCGCTGACCAGAACGTTCGTGCGGATGGTCTGTCGGCTGGTCCCGGTGACGGTATCGAGGACCCACTCCGCGGTGGACTCGTCGAAGGAAGCGGAGTCCACCCGGACACCGAAGCTGATGTGCTCCTCCAGTCCGAACATGCGGACGCATTCCTGGATGTAGGCGAGGATTTCGGGCTGCTTGGCGTAGTACCGGTTCCAGTCCTGCCGGCGGGCAAAGGAAAAGGAAAAATAGTGGCTTGCGATGTCAACGCCACAACCAGGGTAGGTATTGACCGCCCAGGTCCCGCCGGATTCGTTGTTGGAATCGTAGATGTGGAAGGGGATGCCCATGCGCTTGAGGTGGATCGCCGTCGCGATGCCGGACATGCCGGCTCCGATGATGGCCACCGAGAAGCCAGCGGCCGACTCCGGTCGTACCGAACTCCAGTCGACGAAAGCGTCGCCCAGCCGACCCATCTCCTTCAGGATGACCCGTTTCTCGTGGTCTGCCATTTCCCGTCCGGCAACCGTGTTGGCGAGGGAATCAAAAACTTCTCCAGTAGCGGGGGCATCAGGGTACGCGCCACCGGTTTCGGTGAGGACACCCGCCATACGCTCGCGGAGACGGTTCAGGACGTGGTCCGGAAACTTCGCGTCCGCCGAAGTGGGTCCGGTGATGTAGCCCCGGCATTCATGGAGCAGGCCGAGGTCACCAGTCATCTCGACGAGTGCCAGAAGGAGTGCAGTTGGGTCGGTGTGTGAGAGCTTGCGCAGCAGCTCTTCGTGAGACAGGGCTTTGAAGTTTGCTTGGATGGTCATAGCCGTTCCTTCTCCGGGCACAGCGGTGCCCGGGTAGAGGGGATGTGGTGGAAGTTTTAGTTGTTTTGCCAGCGGAGGAGTTTGGTGCGGATGGTCCGCAGGCCCCAGGAGATGAGCATGGTGCCGGCCACGAGGATGATCAGGGTCGCGAAGTACTGGTCCATGCGGAAGGCCGCGGCGAAGTATTGCAGCCGGACACCCAGGCCGCTCTGGCCTGCGATCATTT
The DNA here is from genome assembly GCF_004798705.1 of Arthrobacter sp. PAMC25564. Lineage (NCBI taxonomy): Bacteria > Bacillati > Actinomycetota > Actinomycetes > Micrococcales > Micrococcaceae > Arthrobacter > Arthrobacter sp. PAMC25564. The sequence goes on from NZ_CP039290.1 coordinate 3,195,349, forward strand.
CCCCGGCCACGGTGGCGAGCATGCCGAAGATGAAGCCCAGTTCCAGGCCTGTGAAGATCCCCGGCACGGCACCGGGAAGGATGAACTTGGTGAAGGTCTGGTGCTTCTTCGCGCCCAGTACCCGGGCCAGCAGCAACCGTTCCTCCTCGGCGCTCTGCACGCCGGCGAGGGTGTTGGAAAACACCACGAAGAACGCCAGGCTGAAGGCCAAGGCGATCTTGGATTCCACGCCGATCCCGAACCAGAGCAGGAAAATCGGAGCCAGGGCAACACGCGGCAGCGCGTTGATCGCCGTGAGGTAAGGCTCGATCACCCGGAGCATAAACGGCGAGGCCGCCAGGGCCAGGGCCGCGAGCACGCCGGCGACGGAGGCCAGCGCCCACCCGGCGATCGCCCCGGTAAACGTCGAAACGGCGTGGACCGTGATCAGATCGGTGCCCAGCGACTCCCCCAAGGCTTTCACGATGGCCGAGGGCTGGCCCACATAGATCGGGTTCAGGGTGCCGTTGAGCACCAGCAGCTCCCAGGAGCCGAACATCAGCACGCCCAGGACGATCCACCCCAGCGGCACGGCCCACACATAATGCCGGCGCGGAACCAATATCTTCCGGAGCGAGGCCCCGGAGGACTTGGGCCGTTGCCCGGACCGTCCAGCCTGGGGCCGGTCTGGTCGAGTGCTCAGCGGCGTCATCGTCTGGGGCCCGGGTGCGTTCTTGACGGTCATGATGCCAACTCCTCGCGGAACACGGACCAGATGTCCTGGTAGTACTTGTGGTAGGTGCTGCTGGACTGCAGCTCGAGTACGTTGCGCGGCCGGGGCAGATCGATCCGGAACTCGGCAATGATCTTGCCCGGACGGGCCGAGAAAACCAGGATCCGGTCGGCCATCACGATCGCCTCGGCGAGATCGTGGGTTACGAACAAGACCGAACTCTTCTGCTCTTCCCACCGCTGCAGGAACACGCCCTGCAGCCGCATCCGTGTTTCCGCGTCCAGCGCCGAGAACGGCTCATCCATCAGGATCGTGCCCGGATGGCTGACCAGCGTCCGCGCCAACGCCGTACGCTGGCGCATCCCGTGTGAGAGCTGGGAGGGATAGGACTTCAGGAATTTGCCGAGCCCGACCGAATCGAGAACCTCCGCAGCACGGTCCCGAGCCTCGCGCTTGGCGATTCCGCGCAACTCCAACGGCAACGCCACGTTCGCCACCGCAGTACGCCACGGCAACAAACCATCCCGGGCCAGCAGATACCCCACATCATGGTTCCCCTCCCGGATCGGCTCCCCGCCCAGGGACACCTCACCCTCCGTAGGACGCACCAGGCCGGCAACCATATTCAGCACCGTCGTCTTGCCACAGCCCGAAGGACCCACCAGACACACGAACTCACCCGGCGCAACCCTCAGGCTCGTCGTATCCAACGCCAACACCGAACCACCATCCGGCGACTGGAACGACTGCGACACCCGATCCACCACGATCTCATCACCCGTAAGCCGGCCGGTTACGGACGGTGCGGGTCGCTCAACTTGTAAAGACACGCTCAGCTCCTTTGCTGCGTTGCTTTTGACTTCCCCTGACTGTAATGCCGCAATTCGCTTCACAGGAACACCTTTGGGATAGAATTCCTCTATGTCGAACAATTCATCGTCTGTGGGTAATGCACTGGTACTTCTTCGCCTCTTACAGGAGCGTGATGTCCTCCGGGTCAGTGACGCCGCCGGCGAACTGGGGGTGGCCCGTTCGACTGCGCATCGCCTGCTGGCGAGCCTGAAGGAGCATGGATTCGCTGTCCAGGACGGAGACAGGTCATACTCCCTTGACCCCCGCCAACGGCATGGGCACCGGGCGCTGACACCGGAATCACTTGTCCCGATTGCGCGTCCACACCTTGAGTGGCTAGTGGGCAAGACCAATGAAAGTGTGCACCTTATAGTGCCGGAAGGGCAGATGGTTCGGGCCATTGACACCGTTGAGGGGACGCAAATGCTCCGCGTGGGAAGCCGTGTTGGCGTCCTGGTTCCAGCCCATACGGCTGCAGCGGGCCTGCTCTTCCTCAGCGGGATGCCCGTAGAAAGACTCGCCGCGATGTACTCCGATGGTCCTCCGCGCGATTCCGGCGCGAAGACCATCGAAGAATTTCATGCATCGCTTCAGCTCCACCGGCCCTACGCGGTGTCCCTTGGTCGAGCCGAGCGCGGAGTCAATGCACTGGCGATGCTGGTGACAGACCAGAACAACAATCGGGTGGCCGCGGTATCTCTGGTCGCTCCGGCGTTTCGCATGCCACCCCAGGGGATGCCGGAGGTAGCTGCGCTGGTCAAGGAATGCGTCCAAAGGATCCATGCGAACATCCTCGACCGCGCTTAGAGGGGACGTTTCACATAGCGGAATCAATCAACAGATCGCTGGAAGACGCCGCGGCGGGTCTTGATCGCATAACCGTACTGGGTCGGCCATTCGCGCTCGTATCCAAGTGTCTCTGCGGCATGCCGGAGCCAATATGGGTTGCGGAGCATTTCACGCCCCAGAAAGACGGCGTCCGCCCTACCCTCATCGAGGATGTCCTGGGCCTGCCGTGGCTCATTGATGAGCCCCACGGCAGCTGTAGGGATCCGCGCACCAGCCCTGATCGTCTCGGCAAACGGCACCTGGTATCCCGGCCCTGCCGTGATGCGTGCATCGGGGACCAGCCCGCCGGACGACACATCGAGGAGGTCGACGCCATGCGCCCTGAGGATGACCGCCAGGCGCACGCTGTCAGCTACGGACCATCCTTCCCGCGGATCGCTTGGGTTTTCGGACAACCAATCCGTGGCGGAAAGACGGAAAAAGAGCGGGAATTCCGCAGGCCAAACCGCCCTGACGGCGTCCACTACCTGCAGTGCGAAGCGGGTTCGGTTCTCGAACGACCCGCCGTATTCATCGATACGAGCGTTCGTATGCGGTGAGAGGAATGAGCCGATGAGGTAGCCATGTGCTCCATGGATCTCCGCAACCTGGAAACCGGCATTGCGGGCGCGGGTGGCGGCCGCCGAAAAGTCCTCCACCAAGGCGAAGATCTCTTCCCGGCTCAATTCCGCCGGCGCGCGCCAGCGCCCATACGGTATCGCGCTGGGGCCCTTGACCGCCCACCCCCCGTTTTCCGGGGGCAACTGCGCCCCGGTCAACCAGGGCCGGTCTGATGAAGCCTTGCGCCCAGCATGGGCAAGCTGTATGGCCGGAACGGAGCCAAGTTCGCGGATCACTCGGGCTATCCGGCCGAACACCTTTTCCTGCTCAGCGTTCCACAACCCGAGATCCCACGGCGTAATGCGACCATCGGGCCGAACAGCCGTGGCCTCCACCATGATCAGACCGGCTCCCCCCGCGGCTCTGCTGGCGAGATGGGCAAGATGCCAATCCGTCGGGCACCCTGTTTCCGGCCCGCGGCTCTCCGCCGAGTACATGCACATAGGCGACATCCACACGCGATTGGGTATCTCCAAAGTCCTGAGGAGATATGGCTCAAAAAGAGAACTCACTGATCGACTCCTAGTGTCTCGTAAGGTCCCCGGATGGCACAGAAAAGTGGTTGTGCCGGAACGCGGCGCGCTAGGGATTGCGCGAGGCTCATGGGGATTTCTGAGGACGAGGTCCCCCGTCGAACCAGCGTGCCATTCAGGTCCCCAGCCGTCCAATACTTAATGAGGGGACGACTTATGCACTCTTGAGAAGAATCTGGGGGAGACCAATGGTTGTGACAGAGCGAGCCAGGAAGGCCTCGGGTGATGGATGACCGTCCAAAATATGGAGCTCACAGGCGCACCTGCCCTGGCTCGATACTCTGGCTCGCGCCTGGAGGGCTTGCGTTGCGGTTTTGTCGGCCTCCGCATTTAGGCATAGTTGGTTTGCCTTGCCCGGGAGGGACGGTGTCCGCCGGCGGCGAGTAGGCATCTGAGCCGATAGTTGGTGAAGTTGCGGAAGCCTCTGGCGATCCGTCTGGTGGTTTCAATGACGCCCTTGATCGCTTCGATGGGCCCGTTGGAGGCACCACCATCGTCATGCGGCAGAAAAGCCCTTTGTCCGGTCTCCCCTCAAGCATCGCTGCATCCTTCCACCGGATCGCTGACGGCGTGGCCCCAGGCCATCGAGTGGCACTTCGGTGGCCTCGTAATCAAACCTGTCGAGTTCGTTGATCAGCCCTAGAGCTGACCGTTGCAGCATGAAACCGGGAGTCTGTGACTCTGAATCTACATATCAGCCGCTCAGGGCCGGCTTCGCTCGTCCCGCCGTGGAACGGGAAAATTCCTCGGTCGTCCTGTTGTGCGTGCCGGCCCGTCTTGTTCCGGATGCGAAGCGGGCTGATACTGCTGCTGTGTTCCGGATACGACCCTGGTCTCCCTGTGGTGCCGTGAGCCTGTATGTCAGCCTGGTGGTGGAGAGCCTGTTTCCGCGGGGACCGTGGAATGTTGCCCATGAGCACGAGCGTCAGATTACTGTTTTTTGCTCTCCTTTCCGGTACACGCTCCCTACTCAACGGCGGCGAAACGGATGGTGAAGCGATGGATGTTCTGTATCAACGGTGCGCGGGACTGGATGTGTCCAAGCGGGACGCGAAGGCCTGCGTGCGGATCACGGGCGACCGCGGGAAAACGAGCCAGGAGATCACGACATGGGGGGCGATGACGAACGAGGTTAACCGGTTGGCCGACTACCTGCTGGCCCAGGATGTGGGCCTGGTGGTGATTGAGGCGACCGGGGATTACTGGCGCCAGTTCTACTTTCTGCTCGAAGACAAGGGGCTTAACGTTCAGCTGGTTCATGCCAAAGAGGCAAGGAACGTCCCGGGCCGGAAGACGGACGTTTCCGACGCGGCCTGGCTCGCCCAGCTCGGCGCGCACGGCCTACTGCACGCCTGCCTGGTCCCGCCGGAGAACATCCGCCGGCTGCGTGATCTGACCCGGGCCCGGACCGCGATCACCGATGAACGTTCCCGCGAAGTCCAGCGGCTGGAGAAGATGCTGGAGGATTCCGGGATCAAGCTCTCCTCGATCGCAACAGACATCACCGGTGTCTCCGGCAGGGCGATGCTCCAGGCCCTGATCGAGGGCCAGAACGACCCTGCCGTGCTGGCCGATCTGGCGAAGAGGGGCATGCGCCGGAAGATCCCCGCACTGACGGAGGCCCTCACCGGCCGGTTCAACGAACACCACGCGTTCATGGCCCGGCTGTTCCTGGACCGGGTCGATGCCCACACCAAGGACCTCCAACGCCTCGATGCCCGCATCGAGGAACAGATGAAGCCTTTTAGCGCCGCCCGGGAACTGCTGGCGACCGTCCCGGGCATCAGCACCCGCACCGCCGAGGTCATCATCGCCGAAACCGGGGCCGACATGACCGTCTTTCCCACCGCCGGGCACTTCGCCTCCTGGGGCGGGACGGCGCCCGGGGCCAACGAATCCGCAGGACGGGTCAAGTCAACCAAAACAAGACCCGGAAACCGCTACCTCAAACGGGCGCTGGGCACCGCGGCCCTGACGGTCTCCCGCTCCCAAACCACGTATCTCGGGGCGAAGTACCGGCGCATCAAGTCCCGCCGCGGGCTGATGAAAGCCCTCGTCGCGGTGGAGCATTCCATGCTCATCTCGATCTGGCACATGCTCACCACCGGAGAGTGCTACGTCGACCCGGGCCCCGACTATTACACCCGCCGCCAGCCGCTGCGCAGCAAAGAAAGAGCCGTTCAACAGCTCGAAAACCTCGGCTATCAGGTGATCCTCGAGCCTCTGCAACGGACCGGTTAGGGCCATACCCGCACCGTCAACAACCTGCCCCGGGCGCACCCATCCCACGTCACCACAATTTTCGCGTCAGTGGACCGGCCCTTGGTCTGCATGGCCTTGATCCAAAACGTCAGGTGCCGGTAATCAAGCTTGTCCACGGGAGGGTGCTCGATGACACCGGCGATGTGCAGCTTCAGCAGGGTCTGATATGAGTGCACTGTGCCAACTGAAGGCCGAACCAGAAGGTCGATGTGCTCTTGGATCACGGCCGCGACGGTGGGTGCTTTGGTCTGGTTCGCGATCATCGCATGCTGGGCAATCTCAAAGGATTGGTTGTTGGCGTCAAGGAGGCGCTTCAGCGTCTGGGCCTCAGCCGACGTCGCTTGGGTAATCCCCTCTTGCTTTCGCGTCTCGGGGTTCCGCCAGCGGACCGTATAGGACGTGGATCCATCTGATTTTTTTCGTTCCCAAATGCTGGCCATACCGAAGATTCCAGGCTTCGTGTGCACACATTTCGAGTTTTTGTGCACACGCTGAGGCCTAAAACCGCGTTGACCTGCGGAAACACTGTGCCCGAGGTGGGACTCGAACCCACACACCTTTCGATACCGCATTTTGAGTGCGGCGCGTCTGCCAATTCCGCCACTCGGGCGCGGAGTACACCGGTAACATTCGCGGCGCCACGGTGTTGTGAGCAACGCGATCGCTTCCAGTGCGCGGAATTACTCTACATGCAGATAGGCTGAATTCCAGAATCGCGCCAGTGACGCCGCATCGAACCAGACCGGCCAAAGTACACCAGCGGACAAAACCTATGATGGTCTAGTCCCGCCGTACCCTTACAAGGAGTTCCACGTGTCAGATCAGACGGAGTCCAACCCCACGTCCAAGCCGGCGCGCCGCGTTGTCGTCGCCGAGGATGAAACCCTCATCCGGCTGGACATCATTGAAATCCTGCGGGGCGAGGGCTATGACGTCGTCGGCGAGGCCGACAACGGCGAGAAGGCCGTGCAGCTCGCCGAGGAACTCAAGCCGGACCTGGTCCTGATGGACGTCAAGATGCCCGTCATGGACGGCATCTCGGCCGCCGAGAAGATCGTCAAGGCCCGCATTGCCCCGGTGGTCCTGCTCACCGCCTTCAGCCAGAAGGAACTCGTGGAGCGTGCCCGCGACGCCGGCGCCATGGCCTACGTCGTCAAGCCGTTCACCCCCGCCGACCTCATCCCGGCACTCGAGATCGCGTTGTCCCGCCACGAGGAAATCAAGGCCCTCGAAAGCGAAGTCACCGATCTGCAGGAGCAGTTCGCCACCCGGAAGCTCGTGGAGCGCGCCAAGAGCCTGCTCACCACCAAGATGGGCCTGACCGAGCCGGAAGCCTTCCGCTGGATCCAGAAAACCTCGATGGACCGCCGCCTGAGCATGCGCGAGGTCGCGGAGACCATCATCAACCAGGTCAACTAGCACCCGGCACCAGCAGCAAAAGGGAGGGTCCCCGCCAGCGGCGGGGACCCTCCCTTTTCAGCGTGAAGCCAGGCTTGAATCAGGCCTCGACACTGGGCAGCCGAAGCTCCGACACGTTCTTCTTCTTCTTTTCCGGCCACGGGCCGAGCTTGTCCTTGGTTACGGCTGCCCCGCCGTGACTGCCGGCGTCCGCCAGGTCGCCGACCTTGTGGACCTTGAGCATGTTCGTGGAACCGGCCTTTCCGGGAGGGGAACCGGCGGCGATGACGACCATGTCGCCGTCGTCCACCAGATCCATTTCCAGCAGGCTGCGGTCAACCTGGGCGGTCATTTCATCGGTGTGGTTGACCTGGGGCACCAGGACCGGCTGGATGCCCCAGGTCAGGGCGAGCTGGTTCCAGACGTGCTCCACCGGGGTGAAGGCGAACACCGGCTTGATCGGACGCAGCCGCGAGAGGCGGCGGGCGGAGTCACCGGACTGGGTGAAGGTACAGATGTACTTCGCGTCCAGCTGGTCGGCGATTTCGACTGCGGCCCGGGTGATGGCGCCGCCGCGGGTCTTGGGCTTCGTCCCCAGCGGAGGGACGCGCTCAAGGCCGTGGACCTCGGTGGATTCGATGATCCGGGCCATGACCTTGACCGTCTCGATCGGGTACTTGCCCACGCTGGTCTCGCCGGAGAGCATCACCGCGTCGGCGCCGTCGAGCACGGCGTTGGCGCAGTCGGACGCCTCGGCACGCGTCGGACGCGGGTTCTCGATCATGGACTCAAGCACCTGGGTGGCCACGATGACGGGCTTGGCCCAGCGACGTGCCAGTTCGATGGCGCGCTTCTGGACGATCGGCACTTCCTCCAGGGGAAGTTCCACGCCGAGGTCGCCACGGGCGACCATGATCGCGTCGAAGGCGTCGATGATCTCGTGCAGCTGCTCGACGGCCTGCGGCTTTTCAATCTTGGCGATTACCGGCACGCGGCGGCCTTCTTCGTCCATGATCTCGTGGACTCGCGTGATGTCCGAGGCATCGCGGACGAAGGAGAGGGCAACCATGTCCACGCCGCGGCGCATGGCCCAGCGCAGGTCGTCTTCATCTTTTTCGCTCAACGCCGGAACGTTGACGGCGACGCCGGGCAGGTTGATGCCCTTGTTGTTCGAGACCATGCCCCCGACCGTCACCTGGGTGACCACCTTGATGTCGTCGACTTCAAGGGCGCGCAGGGCGACCTTTCCGTCGTCGATCAGCAGGGCATCGCCGGGCTTGACGTCGTCGGTGAGGCTCTTCAGCGTCGTGGAGCAGATGTCCTTGGTGCCCGGAACGTCTTCGGTGGTGATGGTGAAGATGTCGCCGACAGCCAGCAGGTGAGGACCGTCAACGAAGCGGCCAAGACGGATCTTGGGCCCTTGCAGATCGGCCATGATGGCGACGGCCTTGCGGAGCTGTCCCGCGGCCTTCCGGACGTTCTCGTACGTGGTGTCATGCACGGCGTAATCGCCATGGCTCATGTTCATGCGGGCCACGTCGACACCCGCTTCGAGCACCGCGAGCGTGTTCTCGAAGCTCGCGATTGCCGGTCCAAAGGTGGCCACTATCTTAGCGCGTCTCATATACCTACCCTAGTAGTCTCGTGCATTGTTGAAGTTGGTGCAGGAGTGAACATCCGGGGCCCCGAAGGACCGTCTCGGCCCGGGCTACAGGACCGCCATCGCCCGATCGGTCGGGGCGACCGGAGCCGGAAGGATTGTGCTGCCCATCAGGAACTTGTCGACTGCAGCAGCGCAGGCGCGTCCCTCGGCGATGGCCCAGACAATGAGTGACTGGCCGCGGCCTGCGTCTCCGGCGACGAAGACACCTTCCGTGTTGGTCATGTAGTAACCGTCGCGTGCCACGTTCCCGCGGCCGTCGAAGTCGGCGCCGACTTGCTCGGTGATCCCGGCCGCCTCAGGCCCGGTGAAGCCGAGGGACAGGAGGACCAGGTCCGCCGGGATGATCCGCTCGGTGCCGGCCTTCGGAAGGCGTTTGCCGTCAACGAATTCGGTTTCCGCAACCTTCACGCCGGTGAGCTTGCCGTTCTCGCCGACGAACTCCACGGTGGAGGCGAGGTAGGTGCGTTCGCCGCCTTCCTCGTGGGCGCTGGCAACTTCGAACAGGGTGGGGAACGTCGGCCACGGCTGGTGGGCGGCGCGCTCCGCGGGCGGCTGCTTGCCGATAGCCAGCGTGGTCACGGAGGCGGCACCGTGGCGGTGGGCTGTACCGAGGCAGTCTGCTCCGGTATCGCCGCCGCCGAGGATCACGACGTGCTTGCCGGCGGCATTGATCGGGTTTTCCACCGTCTCCCCCGCCACGGCACGGTTGGCCGGCACGAGGTAGTCCATCGCGAAGTCGACGCCCTCGAGCTCGCGTCCCGGGATGGCCAGGTCACGCGGGACAGTGGCGCCGGTGGCGACCACGACGGCGTCGTAACGGCGGCGCAGTTGCTCCCAAGTCACGTCCGTGCCGACGGCGACGCCGGTCCGGAAGCGGGTGCCTTCGGCCTTCATCTGCTCCAGCCGGCGGTCCACGTGCTCTTTTTCCATCTTGAAGTCGGGGATCCCGTAGCGCAGGAGCCCGCCGATCTTGTCGTCGCGCTCGTACACGGCGACGGTGTGGCCCACCCGGGTCAGCTGCTGTGCGACGGCGAGCCCGGCCGGGCCGGATCCGACGACAGCGACCGTCTTGCCGGTGAGGCGGGCCGGCGGCAGCGGGGTGACCCAGCCGTTGTCGAAGGCCTGGTCGACGATCGAGACCTCGACCTGCTTGATGGTGACGGCGGGCTGGTTGATGCCCAGCACGCAGGACGCCTCGCAGGGGGCCGGGCACAGCCGCCCGGTGAACTCGGGGAAGTTGTTGGTGGCGTGCAGCCGCTCCATGGCTTCCTCGCCCTTGTCCCGCCAGATGAGGTCATTCCATTCGGGAATGAGGTTGCCCAGCGGGCAGCCCTGGTGGCAGAACGGCACACCGCAGTCCATGCAGCGGCCGGCCTGGCTCTTCAGGACGCCCTTTTCCTGGGCCTCATAGACTTCCTTCCAGTCCATGATGCGGACCGGAACGGGGCGGCGTGGCTGTGTTTCACGCTGGCGTACTTTCAGAAATCCGCGTGGGTCAGCCACCGGTCACCTCCAGGATTCGAGACCAAACTTCTTCGCCGTCGGGGTCAAGGCCCTCTTCGATGGCGTCAAGACGGGTTTGCAGTACGGCCGCGTAGTCGCGCGGCAGCACCTTGGTTATGCGGGCCGCGGTGTCGTCGAAGTTCTCGAGCAGCCGCGCCGCGAGCAGCGACTCGGTCTCTTCGAGGTGCTTGACGAGCAGTCCGTGGACAATGTCGCGGTCCTCGGCGTCCAGTTCGCGCAACTGCAGCTCACCGGACTCCAGGGCCTGCTTGTTCACGCGGGCGGTCTGCAGGTCCAGCACATAGGCCGTGCCTCCGGACATGCCGGCGCCGAAGTTACGGCCGGTGCGCCCGATGATGAGCGTCTGGCCGCCGGTCATGTACTCGCAGCCGTGGTCGCCGATTCCTTCGACCACCGCGGTGGCGCCGGAGTTGCGGACCAGGAATCGTTCGCCCACCTGGCCGCGCAGGAACATCTCGCCGCTCGTGGCGCCGTAGCCGATCACGTTTCCGGCGATCACATTGCGCTCCGCAGGGAAGACGTTCGTGCGGTCCGGCCGGACGATGATGCGTCCGCCGGAGAGCCCCTTGCCCACGTAGTCGTTGGAGTCGCCGAACATGCGCAGCGTGATGCCGGCCGGCAGGAAGGCACCCAGCGACTGCCCGGCGGTGCCGGTCAGGGTGATGTCGATCGTGTCCGCCGCCAGCACGTCCGTGCTGAAGGTCTTGGTGACCACGTGCCCCAGCATGGTGCCGACGGAGCGGTCCGTGTTGATCACGTTCACCGCGATCTTCACCGGGGTGCGGTCGCTCAGGGCCTCGGCGGCCATCCCGATCAGGCGCTGGTCGAAGTGCTTGTCCAGCTCGTGGTTCTGCGTGGTCAGGTTGCGCAGCGGCGCGTCGTCGTCGAACTCGAGTCCGTGCAGGATCGGGTCCAGGTCCAGCCCTTCGGCCTTCCAGTGGTTGATCGCATCACGGGTATCGAGCATTTCGGCGTGGCCGATCACTTCCTCGATGGTCCGGAAGCCCAGCTCGGCCAGGATCTCCCGGACTTCCTCGGCGAGGAATTCGAAGAAGTTGACCACGTACTCGGCCTTGCCGCTGAAGCGGGACCGAAGTTCCGGGTTCTGCGTCGCGACGCCCACCGGGCAGGTGTCCAGGTGGCAGACACGCATCATGATGCAGCCCGAGACCACCAGCGGGGCCGTGGCGAAACCGAATTCCTCGCCGCCCAGCAGCGCGGCGATCACGACATCGCGGCCGGTCTTGAGCTGGCCGTCCACCTGCACCACGACGCGGTCGCGCAGGCCGTTGAGCATGAGGGTCTGCTGCGTCTCGGCGAGGCCCAGCTCCCAGGGGATGCCGGCGTGCTTGAGCGAGTTCAACGGAGAGGCGCCGGTGCCGCCGTCGTGCCCGGACACCAGGACGACGTCGGCCTTGGCCTTCGTGACGCCGGCGGCGACCGTGCCGATCCCCACCTCGGAGACGAGCTTGACGTGCACGCGTGCCGAGGGGTTGGCCCGCTTGGCATCGTAAATCAGCTGCGCGAGGTCCTCGATCGAGTAGATGTCGTGGTGCGGGGGCGGGGAGATCAGCCCGACGCCGGGCGTCGAGTGCCGCGTCCGGGCCACCCACGGGTAGACCTTCTGCGCCATCAACTGGCCGCCTTCACCGGGCTTGGCGCCCTGCGCCATCTTGATCTGGATGTCGTCGGCGTTGCTCAGGTACAGGCTCGTGACGCCGAAGCGTCCGGAGGCGATCTGCTTGACCGCCGAGCGGCGCTCCGGATCCAGCAGCCGGTCAACGTCCTCGCCGCCCTCGCCGGTGTTGGACTTGCCGCCCAGCCGGTTCATGGCGATCGCGAGGGTCTCGTGGGCCTCCTTGGAGATCGAGCCGTAGCTCATGGCGCCGGTGGAGAACCGCTTGACGATGCTGGAGACCGGCTCCACTTCCTCCAGCGGAACCGCCGGGCGGAGCCCGGACTTGAACTTCAGCAGCCCGCGCAGGGTCATGAGGTTCTCGGACTGGTCGTCCACGCCCCGGGTGTAGGACTTGAAGATGTCATAGCGGCGCTCACGCGTGGCGTGCTGCAGCCGGAAGATCGTCTCCGGGTTGAACAGGTGCGGCTCGCCGTCGCGGCGCCACTGGTACTCGCCGCCGCCCAGCAGGGGGCGGTGCGGCTGTTCGATGCCCCCTTCGGGGTAGGCCATCTGGTGGCGTGCCGACACCTCGGCAGCGATCACGTCGAGGCCTACGCCGCCGAGCTGGGAGTGCGTGCCGGCGAAGAACTCGTCCACGAGTTCCTGGCCAAGGCCCAGGGCTTCGAAGGTCTGGGCTCCGGTGTAGGAGGCCACGGTGGAGATGCCCATCTTGGACATGATCTTCAGGACGCCCTTGCCGAGGCCCTTGATCAGGTTGTAGACGCCGTCCTGCGGAGTCACCCCGACCACGTCGCCGGTGCTGATGAGCTGTTCCACGGATTCCATGGCCAGGTACGGGTTCACGGCGGACGCGCCGTAGCCGATCAGCACGGCCACGTGGTGCGTCTCGCGGACGTCGCCGGCCTCGACCACCAGCGCGGTCTTGGTGCGGTTGGCGCTGCGGAGCAGGTGGTGGTGCACGGCGCTGACGAGCAGCAGGGACGGGATCGGCGCCCACTGCGCGTTCGAGTCACGGTCCGAGAGCACAACGTACTGCACGCCCCGGTTGATGGCGCCGGAGACCTGTTCGCAGATTTCGGTCAGCCGGGCACGCAGGGCGTTCTCGCCGCCTTCGGGGCGGTACAGGCCGCGGACCTTCATCGCGACCCTGTCGCCGTCGGCGTTCTCGATGTTCGCGATCTTGGCGAGCTGGTCGTTGTTGATCACGGGGAACGGCAGCGACACCTGCGGCTGGCGGACCTGCTTGGTGTCGAGCAGGTTGCCGTTGGGGCCGATGGCACACGTCAGGGACGTGACCAGTTCCTCCCGGATGGCGTCCAGCGGCGGGTTGGTGACCTGCGCGAAGGACTGCACAAAGTAGTCGAACAGCAGGCGCGGGCGCTTGGAGAGCACAGCCACGGGGGTGTCCGAGCCCATCGCGCCGAGCGGCTCGGCGCCGGTCCGGGCCATCGGGCCGAGCAGGATCTTCAGTTCCTCGGTGGTGTAGCCGAAGGTCCGCTGGCGGATGTTGACCGACGCGGGGGTGTGCACAACGTGCTCACGTTCCGGCAGGTCCGCCAGCTCGATCAGGTTGTCCTTGACCCAGTCGGCCCAGGGGTTGGCGGCGGCCATCTCGGCCTTGACCTCGGCGTCGTCGATGATCCGGCCGGCCTCGGTGTCCACGAGGAACATCTTGCCCGGGGAAACCCGGCCCTTCTTGACCACCTTGGAGGGTTCGACGTCGATCACACCGACCTCGGAGGCGAAGATGATCAGTCCGTCTTCGGTGATCCAGTAGCGTCCGGGACGCAGACCGTTGCGGTCCAGGGTGGCGCCGACGAGGTTGCCGTCGGTGAAGGAGACGGCAGCAGGGCCGTCCCACGGTTCCATCAGCAGGGAGTGGTACTCGTAGAAAGCGCGGCGTGCCGGATCCATCGTGGCGTGGTTTTCCCAGGCCTCGGGGATCATCATCATGATCGAGTGCGTGATGGGGCGGCCGGAGAGCCAGAGCAATTCCGCCACCTCGTCGAACGACGCCGAGTCGGACGCGCCCGGGGTGCAGATCGGGTAGAGCTCTTCCGGTGACTCCCCCAGCAGCGGGTTGGCCAGCTGTGACTGGCGGGCGCGCATCCAGTTGCGGTTGCCCTTGACCGTGTTGATCTCGCCGTTGTGCGCGATGGTCCGGAAGGGCTGGGCCAGGGGCCAGGACGGGAAGGTGTTGGTGGAGAAGCGCGAGTGGACAATCGCGAGCTTGGTCTTGAAGCGCTTGTCCGAGAGATCCGGGTAGAACGGCTCCAGCTGGGCGGTGGTCAGCATGCCCTTGTAGACGATGGTCCGTGAGGACAGCGAGGGGAAGTAGACGCCGAACTTGTTCTGGGCGCGCTTGCGGATCCGCCAGGCCCGGGAATCGAGTTCGTTGCGCTCGAGGACCTCGCCGGTGCTTGAGGCAAAGAAGGGCTGCGAGAAGTGCGGCATGCAGGCCCGGGCCATGGCGCCGACGAGGTCGGCCACGATGGGCAGTTCGCGCCAGCCGAGGACGGTGAGGCCCTCTTTCGCTGCGAGGCTTTCGATTCCGGCCTTGGCCGCGTCTGATTCCCGCTGTTCGGCGGGCAGGAAGGCGGTCCCGACGACGTACTGGCCGGGGGCGGGAAGTTCGAAGTCCGTGACCGCGCGGAAGAACTCGTCCGGCACCTGCATCAGCAGTCCGGCACCATCGCCGGTGCCTTCGTCCGCGCCCACGGCACCACGGTGTTCGAGGTTGCGTAGGGCCGTCAGCGCGGCGTCGACAATGTCATAGCCGGGTTCGCCGCGGAGGGTGGCGATGATGGCGAGGCCGCAGGCGTCCTTCTCCTGCTCGGGGTTGTAGAGACCCGCTGCTTCCGGCATCGCCGCGAAACGCTTAAAGGGTGACATGGCGGCCGCTGGCTCGTTAGGCTCGGACCAACTGGGGCTGTGCAGGGTTTGGGTCATGGGAGACGTCCTTCCTCCTGATCGTGCGTATGGGAGGGACAACATTGGCCCCACTCCGCGCGCCGGCTTGACGGGCACAACAAAGTGTTTCTAACTGGAATTGTAGGCCAGCCCGGCCTGCTGCACGAACAGTTACGCGGGCCGCTGGCCTTGGCTTGCCCGGCTTGCAGCTGTGTGCAGTAGGGGATTTGCCATGGTGCCACGACGTTGTGGAAACGGGCTCTGGGAGCGGTAGCTCCGCGGGCCTGGGTGCCGGTGCTGTATTACTTGGTGCGGTCAGCGTCCGGCGCGGTTCCGGTGGCCTGGTGGCCGGTGAGTCCGGCTGCCGGGGACCCGGCGGCGGGCTTAGTGCCACCAGTGGATTCCCTGGACGCTTCAGCTGGGGCGGAAGCGTGCCCTGAACCGCTCTTGTTATCACGGAGATTATCACGGGATTCACTATCTGAGACAGCCGGGTCCGCATCGCGGATAGTTCCAGCCCCTGCCGGAACCGTTGCCGGCTCCCTGGTTTCGAGGCCGGAATCCGCCACGTCGGCCGTGGCGGCGCCGGTCTCAGCCGGCCCCGCGGCTGGCCCCGCCGGCTCTGCGTCCGACTCCGCTGCAGCCTCTGATCCGGGCTCCGCAGCCGCGGGTTCGCGGCCGGGCAGGTAGACGGTATCCGGTTCGGTCCGCTTCCGCAGCCCGAGGACGACGAAGAACACGAGTGCCGCCGCGAGGACGAAGATGCTGGTCCAGACGTTGAGCCTGGTGGTGACGCCGAAGAGCGTGATCTGCTCGGCGTCGTCGATCCGCATGGCCTCTATCCAGACCCGGCCCAGCGTGTAGTAGATGGCATAGAGCCAGAACAGCCGGCTGCGGCGGAAATTGAACTTCCGGTCCAGCGCCAGCAGGATGACCACGCCCACGAGGTTCCACAGGGACTCGTAGAGGAACGTCGGGTGGAAGAGGGTGTCCGCCGGCATCCCGGCAGGGAAGTTCGGGCTGTTGGGGTCAATCTGCAGCCCCCACGGCAGCGTGGTGGGGCCGCCGAAGAGCTCCTGGTTGAAGTAGTTCCCCCAGCGGCCGATCGCCTGTGCCAGCAGCAGTCCCGGCGCGGCGGCGTCCATGAAGGCGCTCAGCTTGACGCCCGCGCGGCGGCAGCCGATCCAGGCGCCCACAGCCCCGAGCAGCACGGCACCCCAGATGCCCAGTCCGCCACGTTGGATCTGCGGGATCAGCGACAGGTCGCCCGTGCCGTCAAAACCGGGGCCGAAGTACGCGTCCGGCGAGGACACCACATGGTAGAGACGTCCGCCGACGATGCCGAAGGGGACCGCCCAGATGGCGATGTCCCAGACGCTGCCCTCCGGGGCTCCGCGCCGTGCCCAGCGGGCGGACGTGAGCCAAAGACCGGCGATGATGCCGGCGAGGATGCACAGCGCGTAGGCATGGATACGCAGGGACCCCCACGGAAGCGGGATGTCGAATCCGGACCAGACCGGGCTCGGAATGCTCGCGGGAATCATCGCCGCCACGTGGAGGACTGACTGCATTGCTTACGCTTCTTCCTTGTGAAGGCCGCTGCTGAGGTCTTTCGTCAAGGACGCTACGGCATCCACACCGCCGTCGCGGATGGCCGCGACGAGGGCGGTGCCCACAATCACCCCGTCCGCGTAGGCAGCGATTTCGCGGACTTGGTCCGCGTTGGAAACCCCGAGGCCCACGCAGACGCGCTCCGCGCCTGCCGCGTGCGCGGCGGCCACCACGTCCTTGGCCGCGGAGCTGACCGAGCTGCGGGCGCCGGTGACACCCATGATGGACACGGCATAGACGAAGCCGCGGCTCGCCTCGACCGTGCGCTTCATCCGTTCCGGCGAGGACGACGGCGCCACGAGGAACACCCGGTCCAGTCCGTACTTGTCCGAGGCCGCCATCCACTCCGAGGCTTCGTCCGGGATCAGGTCCGGGGTGATCAGCCCGGCTCCCCCGGCTTCGGCCAGGCGCCGGGAGAACTCGTCCACGCCCATCCGGACCACGGGGTTCCAGTACGTCATGACCAGCACGGCTGCGTCGGTCTTGCTCGTGATGCCGGCGACGACGTCGAAGACCTGGCGGACGTGGAAGCCCTTGGCAAGGGCCTCGGTGGTGGCCGCCTGGATGACGTGGCCGTCCATCACCGGATCGGAATACGGGATGCCGATCTCGATCAGGTCGGCGCCGTTTTCGGCCAGGGCGATGCCTGCCGCGATGGTGTCTTCAACGCTTGGGTAGCCAGCGGGCAGGTAGCCGATCAGCGCGGACCGGCCCTGTCCCTTGGCACGGTCAATGGCCGCTGCCGACTTGCTGGCGGGCTGGCGGGTGGTGTCCGGGACGGTGCTCACAGCTGTTCCCCCTCTTGGGCGATCTCGGCTTCGGGCGAATCCTTCTCCAGCAGGTTGAACCATTCCGCGGCCGTGGCCACGTCCTTGTCGCCGCGGCCGGACAGGTTCACGATCACGATCTTCTCTGACGCTTTTCCTGCGGCGTCGCCTGCGGCCGCCAGCCGCTGGCCGACCTTGATGGCGCCGGCGAGGGCGTGGGCGGACTCGATGGCGGGGATGATGCCCTCGGTCCGGCAGAGCAGGCGGAACGCCTCCATGGCCTCGCTGTCGGTGATGGGTTCATAGCTGACGCGGCCGATGTCGGCGAGGTAGGAGTGCTCGGGGCCGACCCCGGGGTAATCCAGGCCGGCCGAGATGGAGTGCGATTCGATGGTCTGGCCGTCGTCGTCCTGCATGAGGTAGGAGCGGGCGCCGTGCAGCACGCCGGGCTTGCCCAGGGTGATGGTGGCCGCGTGGCGTCCGGTTTCGACGCCGTCGCCGCCGGCCTCGAAGCCGTAGATCTTCACCGAGGGATCGTCGAGGAAGCCGTGGAAGATGCCGATCGCATTCGAGCCGCCGCCGATGCAGGCGCAGACGGCGTCCGGCAGCCGGCCGGTCTGCTCCAGGATCTGGGTGCGGGCCTCCTCGCCGATCACCTCGTGGAAGTACCGGACCATGGCCGGGAAGGGGTGCGCCCCCGCGGCGGTGCCGAGCAGGTAGTGGGTGTTGCCGACGTTGGCTACCCAGTCGCGGAGCGCCTCGTTGATGGCGTCCTTGAGCGTCTGCGATCCGCTGGTCACCGGGATGACGGTGGCGCCGAGGAGCTCCATCCGGGCCACGTTCAGTGCCTGCCGGCGGCAGTCCTCGGCGCCCATGTAGACGACGCACTCCAGCCCCATCAGGGCGGCGGCGGTCGCGCTGGCAACACCATGCTGTCCGGCCCCGGTTTCCGCGATGATGCGGGTCTTGCCCATGCGCTTGGCGAGCAGGGCCTGGCCCAGCACGTTGTTGATCTTGTGCGATCCGGTGTGGTTCAGATCCTCGCGCTTGAGGAAGATCCGCACTCCCCCGGCGTGCTGGGCGAAGCGCTTCGCCTCGGTCAGCAGCGAGGGCCGGCCCGAGTAGTTCTTGTTCAGCTCGGCGATCTGCGCGATGAACTCAGGATCGGCCTTGGCCTTCTCGAAGGTGTCCTCGAGTTCGTCCAGGGCTGCGATCAGCGACTCGGGCATCCATCGGCCGCCGTAGGAGCCGAAGTAGGGCCCAGGGGCATGCCGCAAGGACGGCGTGCCGTCCGGACGCTCACCGTCCGGCCGTCCACCGTGCAGAAACGCGTCCACGGCGCTGTCGTCTGAGCCGGCTGCTGGCGCATCGACCATCAGTCTCACCATCCTGTTCCACTGCTAGCTATAAGGATCTGCGGAATTGCTCCGCAAAATATCTAAGGTCTCCGCGGGCCTGACGGCACACCGGGCCCTGGCACTGGCGGCCGGGCGCCGGCAGCCGGGCCGGGCCTGCCACGCCTGCGTGCGGATCAGGCGCGTGCGGCGATTGCTGCGGCTCCGGCGGCCGTGAATTCGGCGATCCGCTCGCGCGGCGTCGAGTCGCTGACCAGCGCCTCGCCGACCAGGACCGCGTTGGCGCCGCTGGCCGCGTAGTGCCGGACGTCCCCGACGTCACGCACCCCGGATTCGGCGACGACGAGCGCACCGGCCGGAATGCCGCCGGCGAGCCCCGCGAACACGGAGCGGTCGACGTCGAGCGTCTTGAGGTTGCGCACGTTCACGCCGATGATCCGCGCTTCCGCTGCGACGGCGCGCTCGATTTCCCCGGCCGTGTGCGTCTCCACCAGCACATTCATGCCGAGTTCGCGGCTCAGGGCGCTGAACTCGCGCAGCTGCGCGTCGGACAGCGAGGCAACGATCAGCAGGACCAGATCGGCCCCGTGGGCCCGGGCTTCCCAGATCTGGTACTCGTCGAGCATGAAGTCCTTGCGCAGCAGCGGGATGTCCACGGCGGCCCGGACGGCGTCGAGGTCGGCCAGCGAGCCGTTGAAGCGGCGCTGTTCGGTCAGGACGCTGATCACGGACGCTCCGCCGTCGGCGTACTGCACAGCCAGGGAAGCGGGATCCACGATGCTCGCCAGCTGGCCCTTCGAGGGGCTGCGGCGCTTGATTTCCGCGATCACCTTCAGCTGGTCGCGGGGGGCAGACGGGCCTCCGAGGGCCACCCAGGCATCGCGCGCGGGTGCGGTCGCGGCGGCGCGTTCCTTCAGCTCCGCCAGCGTGACGAGACGCTGGCGCGCCTCCATATCCTCCCTGACACCGGCATTGATGTCATCGAGAACAGTCACCCTTAGTGGCCGGAGTTCTTCAGCTTGCTGCCGCCGACGCCGTAGCCGGCCTTGCGCATGACCAGGCCGGCCAGCAGGCCCACGAGCATGACAACCAAACCCGCGATGAAGATCGAGGTGTTGGCGATGACGAAGGCGATGGCCGCAATGAGGGCGCCGATCAGCATGATGATCACGCAGGTCCACGCGGCCGGGCTGTTGCCGTGGCCGGTCGGTTCGCTGTGGTCGACACCGTTGTGGATTTCTGCCCCGGCGGACTGCGATGCGGAAACAGTGGCTTTACTCATTGAAATCTCCTCAGGATGAATACTGCTTACATTCTGCCATTTTTTTGGCGGCGTTATTGGCCGCGGCCGCCGCATCGGCTCACGTGGGATCGTCACCACGGGACAACCGGTCCCAGCTGTCGATCTCATCGGCCGGCTCATCAGGGGATCCCGCCGAAGCCGCGGCACCGCCCCGGGCAGAGCCGGCTCCAGCGGTGTCATATTTGGTGCGGCTCTTCCAGAACCGTCCCGCCGGCACGATCAGCAATGCGCTGAGGCCCAGCAATGCACCCGCGACGACGGCGAGGGCCGGGAACACGGTGACGTCCACCTGGACGCTGCTTCCGCTGATTCCGGTGGCCGCGGCGATGGATCCCTGCGCCGCGGCCAGCGGATCCGCGAGCACGATCGCCGCTGCGCTGACGATTCCGGCGGCCCCGAGCAGGATGATCGCCGTAATGATCCAGCGTGCGGTCCTTCCGGCGATCGAGGCTGCGAGACCGCCGGCAAGGGCGACGAGGGCGAGGGCTGTCACTGTGGTGGCCGCCTTACTGCCCTGGACCGGCAGGCCGCCCTGGCTGCTGACGGCCTGGCCCAACTGGGCGGGATCCAGGTGGACCGTGAGCCAGGTCTGCGTGGTGGTGCCAAACACGGCCATTGACAGCGCCGCAATGACCAGGACCAGGGTGGACTTCCGGGCCCAGCGGGGAACGGCGGCGCCGCTGCTGGACTTCACCGTGTTTCCCGGTGCTGTGTTCTCCGGGACTGTGTTCTCCGGGACTGTGCTCTCCGGGACTTCGTCCCGGTTGGTTTCCGGGGCAGCCATCAGTGCTGCGTCCCGGCGGGCCGCGCGGTATCCGTACTTCCGGTCTCCGGGGCGCCCCCGGGAATGGAATCGGCCGTGATGTTGCGCAGCGACCCGGCCGTGTACACGGCGCGCATCGGTGCGGCGGCCTTGTTCACTGTTTCCTGGGCCTCGGTGGCGTTGACCGAGTCGGCCACGATTCCGCCGCCGGCCTGCACATAGGCGCGGCCCTCGCGGAGCAGGGCCGAACGGATGGCGATCGCCATGTCCATGTCGCCGGCGAAGTCCAGGTAGCCCACGACGCCGCCGTAGATGCCGCGGCGGTGGGGTTCGAGTTCGTCCAGGAGGCGCAGTGCCCGCGGCTTCGGGGCTCCCGAGAGCGTCCCGGCCGGGAAGGTGGCCTTCAGCACGTCGTAGGCTTTGGCCTCCGGTGCCAACTCTCCCACGACGGTCGAGACGAGGTGCATGATGTGGCTGAAGCGCTCCACCTCCATGAACTGGGTGACGTCCACCGTCCCGGCCACGCAGACCTTGGACAGGTCGTTGCGGGAGAGGTCCACGAGCATCAGGTGCTCGGCGCGTTCCTTCTCATCCGCCAGCAGTTCCTCGGCCAGGGCCTTGTCCGCCTCGACGGTCTTGCCGCGGGGCCTGGACCCGGCGATCGGGTGGGTGATGACCTCTTCGCCCGTCACCGTCACCAGCGCTTCCGGGGAGGATCCGACGATCGAGTACTGCCGGCCGGCGGCGTCCTCGAGGCTGAAGATATACATGTAGGGGCTGGGGTTCATGTTCCGGAGCACCCGGTAGACGTCCAGCGGGTCGGCGCCGCACTCCATTTCGAAGCGGCGGGAAATCACCACCTGGAAGACTTCGCCGTCAACGATCGCTTCCTTGCCGCGGTCCAAGGCGGCAAGGTAGTCCGACTCGTCCCAGCGTTCCTGCACGCTCGAGGCGAAATCCAGCGCGGCAGTGTCCAGCACCGAGACGGGCTGTTCCACGGGCGTGCTGACCTTGGCCAGCAGCGTCTTCACACGGGCGACGGCGTCGTGCCACGCTTCGTCGACCCGCTCGGAGCTGTTGTCGAAGTTGATGGCGTTGGCGATCAGCAGCACGGTGCCGTCCATGTTGTCGTGCACCGCCATGTCCGTGACCAGGTTCAGCGCCATCTCAGGGAGTTCCAGATCGTCTTCGGGCGGGCTGGTGAGCTTCTCCCAGTGCCGCACGCTTTCCCACCCGAGGAATCCGACGAGCCCGGAGGTAAAGGGCGGCAGGCCTTCGAAACGTTTGGTGCTGAGGGCCTCGATGGTGTCGCGGATGGCGTCCACCGGGCTGCCGGAGACGGGAACACCCGCCGGCGGCTCGCCGAGCCAGTACGCTTCGCCGTCCTTCGTGGTGAGCGTGGCCCGGGACCGTGCGCCGATGAAGGAGTAGCGGGACCAGGATCCGCCGACGGCCGCGGATTCCATCAGGAAGGTGCCCGGCTGGCCCTGTGCCAGCTTGCGGTACAGACCGATCGGAGTTTCGGCGTCAGCAAGCACCTTCAGCCGGACGGGGATAACACGGCTGTGGCCTGCGAGTTCACGGAACTCCTCCAGGCCCGGGCTGATGATTCCAAGGTCCTGCATGGCTGTTGTTTCCGCCTGTTCTTGTCTGCGTCCTTCAGTGTCTGCTGAAGTGTGGGTACGTGGAGCTTGAGGATGCTGGGGGCTGCGCCCGGCCGGCTAGTCCGCCTTGCCGACGACGACGTCGAGCCCGCGGCCGTCGAAGCAGGTCCTGGTTCCGGTGTGGCAGGCGGCGCCGACCTGGTCGACGCGGACCAGCAGCGCGTCGCCGTCGCAGTCCATCGCGAGGGACTTCACCCACTGCACGTGTCCGGAGGTGTCCCCCTTGCGCCAGTATTCCTGGCGGGAACGCGAGTAAAAGGTCACGCGTCCGGTGGTCATGGTGCGGTGCAGGGCCTCGTCATCCATCCAGCCGAGCATCAGCACCTCCTCGGTATCGAACTGCTGGACGATCGCTGCCACCAGGCCGGCACTGTCGCGCTTCAACGCGGCCGCGAGTCCGGACGGAAGGGGACCCGGACGCGGGACAGCCGAATGCGACGCCGGGATCGGCTCAGGGGTCGATTCGGGGTTCAACTCAGGGGCGGGGGCGGGCTGCTCAGACATCAGCTCAAGTCTAGTGCCTCCCGGCGGGGCCGCCATCAGCCCCCTGACGGCCCACGCTTAACATCCGTGCGATTTGCCGACGGGGATCAGAAACGACGGCGGTTCCCGTGCACGCGCACCCCCGTCTCGTGCTAGTTTCACAAGTGATGCATTTCGTCGATCCATCCCGAGAAGTCCTGGCCGAGACCCTGCTGGCAGCCGGCCCTGATTCCCCCACGCTCTGCAAAGGGTGGCGCACCCGGGATCTTGCCGCCCATCTTTACCTCCGCGAGCGGAAAGCCAGAGTCGGACTGGGGCTGCTGATCAAGCGGCTGTCCAAGGCTTCCGACGAGGCGACGGCCAGGCTCGCCGCCAAGCTCAAGACCCCGGAGGACTACACCAGGCTGGTCAATGTTTTCCGGGCAGGCCCCCCGGCGCTCTCCCCGTTGAAGATCAAGGCCCTGGATGAAAGCTCCAACCTGATCGAGTACTTCGTCCACACCGAGGACGTCCGCCGTGCCGTGGACCGCTGGGCGCCCAGGGCCCTCGACGAGGCATACTCCGACGCCCTCTGGGACGATCTGATCAAGCGTGCGGCGATTCTCTACCGAGGGGTCGACCTGGGGATTGTGCTGGTGCGCCCGTCCGGACCGCGGCACGTGGCCAAGCGCGCCCCCGTCTCGGTGGCCATCGTGGGTGAGCCGGGCGAGCTGCTTATGCACGCCCACGGCCGGACCCACCATGCCCTCGTGACCTTCGAGGGCCAGCCGGACGCCGTCGCGCTCCTGCAGTCCGCCGAAGTCGGTCTCTGACACCCACCCCCCTTAAACAAGCAACGCGGGGTCACTTACGGCCCATAATCCGGGTCCGGATGGGCTGTACGTGACCCCGCATTGGTTTTGGCAGGGGGCGGTCGGGGACTAGCGGACTTCGAAGCCAGCTTCGCGGATCGCGGCCTTGACCTGGGCAATCATGTCCAGCGGCCCGAAGTGGAAGACCGACGCCGCCAGAACGGCGTCCGCCCCCGCCGCCACGGCAGGCGGGAAATGCTCGGGCCTGCCGGCGCCGCCGGACGCGATAAGCGGGACCTTGACCGCTGCCCGCGCCAGCCGGATCAGCTCCAGGTCGAAACCGTCCTTGGTGCCGTCCGCGTCGATCGAGTTGAGCAGGATCTCCCCCACGCCACGGTCGGCCGCCTCGCGCGCCCAGGCGATGGCGTCGATGCCCGTGCCCTGGCGTCCGCCGTGAGTGGTCACCTCAAAGCCGGAGGCGGTGGGCTGGGATC
The DNA here is from genome assembly GCF_004798705.1 of Arthrobacter sp. PAMC25564. Classification (NCBI taxonomy): domain Bacteria; kingdom Bacillati; phylum Actinomycetota; class Actinomycetes; order Micrococcales; family Micrococcaceae; genus Arthrobacter; species Arthrobacter sp. PAMC25564. The sequence goes on from NZ_CP039290.1 coordinate 3,219,522, forward strand.
CGGGGCGGGTGCGCCGTGCGTCGAGGGACAGCACGAGGACCTGGGAGCCGAAGTGCCGGGTGATTTCGTCAATCACGCCGGGACGGGCCACGGCCGCGGTGTTGATGGCCGCCTTGTCCGCGCCGTAGCGCAGGAGCTTGTCCACCTCTGCCACGCCACGGACTCCGCCGCCCACGGTCAGCGGGATGAAGACTTCCTCGGCAGTGCGCCGGACGACGTCGAACGTGGTTTCCCGGTTGCCCGAGGATGCCGTGACGTCGAGGAAGGTCAGCTCGTCGGCGCCGCCGTTGTCGTAACGGTGCGCCAGCTCCACCGGGTCTCCGGCGTCGCGCAGTCCTTCAAAGTTGATGCCCTTGACCACGCGGCCGGCATCGACGTCCAGGCACGGGATGACGCGCACGGCCACAGTCATGATTTCTCCTGGTATTCGCTCATGGGGTAATCACTCACCGCGGCATCAGATCCGGCAGGCGTGGATGCTGCTGACGAGGATGGCGCGGGCGCCCATGTCGTAGAGCTCGTCCATGATCCGGTTGGTGTCCTTCTTGGGGACCATGGACCGGACGGCGACCCAGTCCGAGTCGCGCAGCGGCGAGACGGTGGGCGATTCCAGGCCCGGCGTCAGGGCGGCGGCCTCTTCCACCAACTCCTTGCGGATGTCGTAGTCCATCAGCACGTACTGCCGTGCCACGAGGACACCCTGGAGCCGGCGGATCAGCACCTCGATCTCCTTGATGGTGCCGTTGGCGGCGCCGCCCTGGCCGGTACGGCGGATCAGCACGGCTTCGGACTTGAGGATCGGTTCCCCGAAGATCTCCATTCCGGCGGCTTTGAGGGTGGTGCCGGTTTCGACGACGTCGGCGATCGCGTCCGCGACGCCGAGCCGCACGGAGGATTCGACGGCGCCGTCGAGCCGGACGACCTTGGCCTGGATGCCGCGCGCGGCGAGGTAGCCGCGGAGCAGCCCGTCGTAGCTGGTGGCGAGGCGCTTGCCGTCGAGCTGATCGATCGAGGTGAAGTCGCCGACCGGTCCCGCGAAGCGGAAGGTGGAGGCCGCGAACCCCAGTGCCAGCAGTTCCTCGGCCTCGACCTCTGCGTCCAGCAGCAGGTCCCTGCCGGTGATCCCGACGTCGAGCGTGCCCTGGCCGACGTAGACGGCGATGTCGCGCGGACGGAGGAAGAAGAACTCGATGTCGTTATCCGGGTCCACCATGACCAGCTCGCGGGTGTCGCGGCGCTGGCGGTAACCGGCCTCGGCAAGGATGGAGGAGGCGGCTTCGGACAGGGATCCCTTGTTCGGGACGGCAACTCTCAGCATTGGGGGTCTCTCTTGGGTTGGGAAGTCTCTGTACAGGCAAGCGGGCCACGCAAATGCACCGGCCCCAGCGGAAAAATTCCACGCTGGTTCCGGTGCGGACGCGGCTAGAGATGCTTGTAGACGTCTTCCAGGCTGAGTCCTTTGGCCAGCATCAGAACCTGCAGGTGATAGAGCAGCTGCGAAATTTCCTCCGCGGCGGCCTCATCGGATTCATACTCGGCAGCCATCCAGACCTCGGCTGCTTCCTCCACGACTTTCTTACCGATGCCGTGGACCCCGGAATCCAGTTCAGCGACGGTGCGGGAGCCTTCGGGGCGTGCGGCTGCCTTTTCACTCAGTTCTGCGAACAGCGACTCGAAATTCTTCACACCCTCCAGCCTACTTGCTTGCGGCCGGACCGCGCCTGCCGGGCCCTTGCATGACGGGCACGATGTGAGTGAAGACACAAGCGGCGCGGTTTTGCCGCGCTGCTTCCGGCCGCACTTTCGCCGCCGTCCTGGTGCCGGCTAGCGATACTGCTGGAGCGTCACCGCGGTGGCCAGGGCGGCGGTGACGGCCTCGTGCCCCTTGTCCTCGGCGGAGCCCGGCAGCCCGGCGCGGTCGATGCCCTGCTGTTCCGTGTCACAGGTCAGCACGCCGAAGCCGACGGGCACGCCCGTGCGGACGCTGACGTCAGTCAGGCCGAGGGTGGCCGCCTCGCAGACGTACTCGAAGTGCGGGGTCCCGCCACGGATCACGACGCCCAGTGCCACGACGGCGTCGAAGTGCGGTGCCAGTCGGGCAGCGGCGACCGGGAGCTCGAAGGCGCCGGGAACGCGCAGCACCGTCGGTTCGCCGATGCCGGCGTCCTTTGCCGCGCGAAGGGCACCGTCCAGCAGCCCGTCCATGATCTGGGTGTGCCAGCTGGCGGCCACGATGGCCAGTTTCAGCCGGGACGTTTCTTCCGGCTTGAAGGTGCTGAGGTCAATCTCGGGTGCGCCGTGTCCGCTCATCTGGAAATCCTTATTCTGCTAAGTCTGGTTGGTAAAAAGTCTGGTCGGCAAAAGTCTTGGTCTGCCAAGGCGTGCTGTAGCGCAGGGGCAGTCAGTCTTGTTTGTGCTCGAAGCCGGCCTGGGCCGGGACCGGCGCTGCCGGCTCGACGTCGAGGACCAGCCGGTGGTCCATCCGGTCCTTCTTGGTCTGCAGGTAGCGGATGTTCTGTTCCCGCGAGGGGACCTCGGTGGGAACCATCTCCACCACCCGGACGCCGGCCTGGGCCAGGCGGTCCTGCTTGTCCGGGTTGTTGCTCAAGAGGCGCACCTCGTGAAGTCCCATTTCCGCGAGGATCTGGGCCGCGGCCTTGTAGCAGCGGGCGTCGACGGGCAGGCCCAGCTGCTCATTGGCCTCGACGGTGTCGAAGCCGGCTTCCTGCAGGGCATAGGCCTTGATCTTGTTCGCCAGACCGATGCCGCGGCCTTCCTGGCCGCGCAGGTAGAGCAGCGTGCCGCCGAATTCGTTGATCATCTCAAGGGCATAGGCCAGCTGTTCGCCGCAGTCGCAGCGGTAGGAACCGAACACATCTCCCGTGAGGCACTCGGAGTGCAGGCGGACCAGCGGGGCAAGCCCGTCGACCGGCGGCAGGGGCGAGCTGACCGCGAGGTGCTCGGCCCCCGTGGCCAGGTCGGTCCAGGCCTGCGCGACAAAGTCCCCGAAGGCCGTGGGCAGCTGGACGACCGGTCCCCCGCTGACCGGGTGCGGCCGGCGGTCCGAGGTCATCCCGTCCCGTGCTTCTGTAGTCGTCATCGTCTCTCCTCCATCAAACGTGATTCAGACAGGATCCGCGACGCGGCAGCCCTGCGGTGCCGCCCCGAGGTAGGCCACCAGATCCGCAATCGAGATCAGGGGGCAGCCATGTTCAAGGGCGAAGCCGCGAAGTCCGTCCAGCCGCATCATTTCTCCGTTGTCGTACACCAATTCTGCGATCACCCCCACGGGTTCCAGGCCGGCAAGCCGGCACAGCTCCACGGCGGCCTCGGTGTGGCCGGGACGTTCCCGCACTCCCCCCTTAACGGCGCGCAAGGGAAAAACATGCCCGGGACGGGTAAGCGCCGCCGGCTGGCTCCCGGGATCGGCCAGGACTCGGGCGGTCAGGGCCCGGTCCGTGGCGGAAATTCCGGTGCTGACACCCACGGCCGCGTCGCAGGACACGGTATAGGCGGTGCCCTTGGCATCCTCGTTGACTTCGACCATCGGAGGCAGCGCCAGCGCGTCTGCCCGCTCGGCGGAGAGCGGCACGCAGATGACGCCGGAGCTGTAGCGCACCGTCCAGCCCATCAGGGCCGGGGTGGCATGCTGGGCGGCGAAAATGATGTCGCCTTCGTTTTCACGGTCCTCGTTGTCGACGACAAGGACCGGCCGGCCCGCGGCCATGGCGCGGATGGCGTCCTCAATCGGATCCAGGCCCACCCGGGCGGTGTCCGGCGCGGCGGGCGCGGCAGGCTTGTCCGCGGGCGCCATGCCGTGCTGCTGATCTGAAATGTCCTTGACGTGGTTCACAGCGCCGCCCCCTCCCGGTGTGCTGCTGCCCCGGTTGTTCCCTTGGAAAAGGCGAGGAGCCGCTCCGTGTACTTTGCGAGTACATCGACTTCGATGTTTACCCGGCTGCCGACGGCTTTCGCGCCCAGCCCGGTGTCCGCGAGGGTGGTGGGGATGAGTCCCACTTCGAACCACGGTGCCTGCTCGGCGGCCGGGCTCACCGCGGTCACGGTCAGGGAGACGCCGTCGACGGCGATGGATCCCTTTTCGGCGATGTACCGGGCCAGCCCGGCCGGCACACCGAAGCGGAGCCGGTCCCAGTTGCCCAGCGGCTCGCGCTCGAGCAGCCCGCCGACACCGTCGACGTGGCCCTGGACGACGTGGCCGTCCAGCCGGCCGCCGGCCGGCACGCAGCGCTCCAGGTTGACGGGGTCACCCGCGGCGAGTTCTCCGATGGTGCTGCGGCTGAGGGTCTCGCCCATGACGTCGACGCTGAAGTCTTTGCCGTCGATTTCCGTGGCCGTGAGGCAGACGCCGTTGACGGCGATCGAACCGCCCAGGGCCAGCCCCTCGGTGGTTCCGGGGGCGTGAAGCCTGACGGTGGCGCTGACGTCGCCATTGCGTTCAACGGACAACACCTTTCCCTGCTCGGCGATAATTCCGGTGAACATCAGTTGCCTCCTGCTGCGGTTGCCGCACCAGTGCGGTGCGGGGTCGTATCGGATGAAGTTGTGCTGAGGGCCGCCGGGGCGGTGGCCGCCCCGGCGGTGGTGGCCGGGCGAAGGTGCAGCCGCAGGTCGCGGCCGAACAGTTGGACCGCTCCGCCCGACGCCGGATCCCAGTCCCAGAGCTGGGCGTCCGCGAGGGTAGTGATGCCGAGGTCGTCCAGGGCCGGGGTGCCGGCGCCGAGGAGCGTCGGCGCCAGGTAGATGATCAGTTCGTCCACCAGGCCGGCGGAGAGGAAGGCGCTCAGGATCCGGGAGCCGCCCTCGACCATGAGGTGCCTGACACCGGCGTCGAACAGTTGGTCCAGCGCCTCGCGGGGGTCCCGGGTCGCGAGGTGCAGGACGTTGCCGTCGTCGCCGTTGATCGCGGCACCCTGGGGGATTCCGCGGTACCCCATCACCGCCCGTAGCGGCTGCCTGCCGGCCGGTTCGCCGTCAGCGTTCCGCGCGGTGAGCCGCGGGTTGTCCACGATCACGGTCTGGGTCCCCACCAGGATGGCGTCGATGCGGCCGCGCAGGGCGTGGTTGTCGGCGAGGGATTCCGGGCTGGAAATCCACTGGCTGGTGCCGTCGCTGGCGGCGATCCGGCTGTCGAGGGTCTGCGCAATGTGCAGGGTTACGAAGGGCCGTCTGGCGTCTACGGCGTCGAACCAGCGGCGGTTCAGTTCCAGTGCGGGGGCCGCAGCCAGGCCGGAACGGACGCGGACGCCGGCGGCGCGCAGCGTTGCGGCGCCGCCGGCCGCGGGATCGTGGGGGTCGTCGATGGCGTAGATGACGTCGGCGATACCGGCGTCGATGATCGCCTGCGCACAGGGACCGGTGCGCCCGCAATGGTTGCAGGGCTCCAGGCTGACCACCATCGTGGTGCCACCGAGCTCAAGCCCGGCGGCTATCGCCTGGGCAATGGCGTCGGCTTCCGCATGCGCCGTGCCCGCTCCCCGGTGGTAGCCGGTGACGAGCTGCTCCCCCTCGGGAGCCAGGATGACGGCGCCGACCAGCGGGTTCGCGCCCCGCGGGCCCTGGGCTGCTGCCGCCAGTGCCGCGTCCATCGCCGCCACTTCGGCGGGGGTAAACCCGGAGACTGCGGCGGAGGCTTCGCCTGATGCCACGATGTGTCGTTCCTTCCCTCAAAAAGCCGCGGGGCTCCGGGGGTATACGACAGCAAAATCATGCGGCGCCGGTAGGGCTCCGCAGTAACGGCCGTACGTGCTTCTCTCATCCAGACTTTAACTGTCGGTACCGGAATTCCACCGGTTCAACCGTCTGCCGGCATCCTTCCGGGGAAGGGACCGGCTCGCGGGTCGCGGACTGTAACCGCCGGTTCGGACTTACACCGACCCCGGAGCACGTATGTGTGTTGCTATTCTGACACAACTGTGCGGCAGCCCAGACTATTCCCGCGGCGTACATTACGACGCGCGTCACAGTTGGAGGCAAGTTGGTCCAAAACCTCAACGGCGGCCGACGGCCCGGAGCCGCTCAATGGCCGCCGCCGGATCATCGGCACCGTAGACGGCGGACCCTGCCACGAAGACGTTGGCACCGGCCTCCGCGGCACGCCAGATCGTGTCCTCGGTGATGCCGCCGTCGACCTGCAGCGCCACGTCAAGGCCGGAAGCGTCGATCGCCGCGCGGGCCCGGCGGATTTTGGGCAACGTGAGGTCCAGAAACTCCTGGCCGCCGAATCCCGGCTCCACCGTCATGATCAGCAGCAGATCCAGTTCGCCGAGCATGTCCAGGAACGGCTCCACGGCACTGCCCGGCCGGAGCGCCAGGCCCGCCTTGGCACCGCGGGCCCGCAATTCGCGGGCCAGCTTGATCGGCGCAATCGACGCCTCGGCGTGGAACGTCACCGAGGCCACGCCGGCGTCGGCGTAGGCGGGCGCCCAGCGGTCGGCATGTTCGATCATGAGGTGCGCATCCAACGGCACCGGGCTGATCTCCTGCAGGCGCGACACCACGGGAAGCCCGAGCGAAAGGTTGGGCACGAAGTGGTTGTCCATAACATCCACGTGCACCGCATCCGCGTTGCTGATCCTGCGAAGTTCGGCTTCGAGGTTCGCGAAGTCGGCCGAAAGAATACTCGGATTGATGCAGCACTGGGCCATGTGGGGGTTCCTTGTCGTTCTGCTGAAATGTCCTGCGTGGGCTTCTAGTGCCCAAGTATCGCCTGTTGATCAGGCCTTTTTGTGGATGAGCGCCAGGAACATGGCGTCCGTGCGGTGCACATGCGGCCAGAGCTGGGCGGTGAGCTCATGCCCGGCCTCGAGGTGGCCGGTGAGGCTGACGCCGTCCAGCACGGCCCCGGCGTCGAGCAGTTCCAGATCGTCCCGCTTGCGCAGCACATCGCTCACGACGGCGGTCGTCTCGGCCGGATGCGGCGAACACGTCACATAGGCCACTATGCCGCCTGGCTTCACGGCAGCCAGTGCCGACTTGAGCAGTTCGCGCTGCAGCGGGCCCAGGTCTGTCAGGTCCTTGGGCGTGCGGCGCCAGCGGGACTCCGGACGGCGGCGCAAGGCACCCAGTCCGGTGCAGGGCGCATCGACGAGGACGCGGTCGAAGCTTTCCGGCATTTCCGTCCCGACCTCGCGGCCGTCGCCGGTCCGCACGTGCCAGACCTCGTGGGGCACCGCGGCGAGGGCCTGCCGGACGAGCTGGGCCCGGTGCGGCGCGGGTTCGTTGGCCAGCAGCGTCGCGCCCTGCTGTCGGGCAAGGGCGCCAAGCAGTGCGGCCTTGCCGCCGGGGCCGGCGCACAGGTCAAGCCAGCGTTCGCCGGTCCCGGCGTTGCCGGCGCTGCCCGAGCCTCCTGTGCCGAGGTCGACGGCGGCCATGGCGCGGGCCACCAGTTGTGAGCCGACGTCCTGGACCCTGGTGGTGCCCTCGCGCACGGAGGCGAGCCTGCCGAGGTCGCCGCCGCTGGAGAGCGCGGAACCTTCCACGAGTTCGCCGGGCGTCGCGCCGCCTTCGAGGGCCTCGTCCAGGCTTCCGAGCCCGGGAAGTGCCACGAGGTTGACCACCGGGGCGGCGTTATCCGCTTCGAGGAGATCGTTGATTTCGCTGACCGGACGGCCATGGGCCACGAGGGACTGCCGGAGGGCACGGACAATCCATTCCGGGTGTGCGTAGCGGATCGAAGCGATCCTGGTTTCGTCCGTCTCGTCGCTGAGTAGCAGCTCCAGCCACTCCTCGAGAGTGTGGGCGGAGACCTTGCGGAGCACGGCGTTGATGAGGGCCGAGGGTCCGGCGCCGATGACGGCGCGGGCGAGGCCCACGGTCTGGTCCAGGGCGGCGTGGGCGGGGACCCGCATGGCCACGAGCTGGTGGACGCCGATCCGCAGCGCATCGAGGATGGCGGGATCCAGCTGGTCCAGCGGCCGGTCCACGCAGCGGGCCAGGATCGTATCGTAGGTGCCCTGGCCCCGAAGCGCGCCGTAGCTCAGCTCGGTGGCGAACCCGGCGTCGCGCTTGTCCAGCCTGTGGTGCCGGATCCGGGCCGGCAGCACGAGGTTCGCGTAGGCGTCCTCGGCCGCGACGGCGCGCAGCACCTCAAAGGCCACGAGCCGGGCCGGGTCGGCCCGGCGGGTTCGCTGCGAGGGTGCATTTTCGCTGAAACCGCGCTGCGGGCCGCGGTTGCGTTCGCGGCCCTGCGCGTTCCGCTGGCTGCCGTCCCGGCCCCGGCCGCCCTGGCCGGCGCCGCGCTGGCCGCCGGCTCCCGCTCCGCCGCGCTGGGGGCCTTTGCCGCGGCCGCTGGTCCCGGACTCGCTCATTCGAATACCACGCTTTCAAGTGTTGCCTGTCCGCGCGCCCAATCAGCGGCGGTCATCATTTTTTTGCCCGAAGGCTGGACCCGGGAGAGCTCCACCGGGTGCGACCCCGTTCCCACCAGCACGCTTTTCCCATCCAGGGCCAGCTGCCCGGGCCGAAGGGCAGGCGCTTCGGGCCGCAGCAGCACCGGTTCCAGTTTGATCCGCTGCCCGTCCAGGGTCGTCCAGGCGCCGGGCTCGGGGGTGACGCCGGACGCCCGCCGCCGGATCGCCAGTGCCGGCTGCTGCCAGTCGAGCCTGCCGTCGTCGAGGCTGAGTTTCGGTGCCAGGCTCACCTCGCCGTGCTGCGGCACCGCCACGGCCTTGCCGGCAGCGACGGCGGACAGCGTCTGGGTGAGCAGCACCGCGCCGCTGTGGGACAGCCGTTCCAGGAGCGCTCCCGCGGTGTCATCCGGGTGCACGGCCTCGGTCAGCCTTCCGAAGACCGGGCCGGTATCCAGCCCTTCCTCCAGGCGGAAGGTGGCGGCGCCGGTGACGTCGTCGCCGGCGATGAGGGCGCGCTGCACGGGGGCGGCGCCGCGCCAGGCCGGCAGCAGGGAGAAGTGCAGGTTGATCCAGCCGTGGCGGGGAACATCCAGCGCGACCCGGGGAATAAGACCGCCGTAGGCGACGATCGCGGCGACGTCAGGGGCGGCGGCGGCGAGCTTCGCGGTGACGCCGGCGTCGACCTTGGCGGCGTGGATGATGTCGATGCCGAGCTCGGCGGCCCGGGCCGCGACCGGGGAGGGTGTCAGGACGCGTTTGCGCCCCAGCGGCGCATCCGGGCGGGTCAGGACGGCGACGACGTCGAAGCCGGCGTCGACGAGCGCGTCCAGGGACGGCACGGCGACGGCCGGCGTCCCCGCGAAGAGAACCCTCACTGGGTGGATCCGAGGGAGCCGCCGCCGAAACTGGAGCCGACCCTCTTGGCACGCTTCGCCGTCGTCTGCTCCGTGATGGCGTCATAGTTGGCGTTCCGGATGGAGCGCAGGGCCGCCTTCCGGTCCTCCCCCTCAAGCCGGTCGGTGAACAGGATGCCGTCCAGGTGGTCGGTTTCGTGCTGGAAGCAACGGGCCAGCATGCCCTCTCCCTCGATCGTGACGGGGTTGCCGTGCAGGTCAACGCCCGTGACTCGGGTGTGGCGGTGGCGCCGGACCGGGAACCCCAGCCCGGGGATGGAGAGGCAGCCTTCGGCCTGGTCCGGCTGGAAGTCCTCGCTGTTTTCGAGCACGGGGTTGATAACGTGTCCCTCCACGCCGCCGATCCGGTAGGTGAAGACACGTTTGCTGACACCGATCTGGGGGGCGGCCAGGCCGGCGCCCTCAACATCCTCCATGGTCTCCGTCATGTCGGCCACGAGCTTCGCCAGTTCCGGCCCGAATTCCGTCACGGGATCCGCCACCGTGCGCAGCACAGGATCCCCGATGATGCGGATATTCAAAATGGCCATGTGCAATCTGTCCTCACGGTGGGCGGTAACGGGATCCAGTCCAGTTTAGTTGCACCTTCCCGCTTCGGGGTCAGCAGCCCTGGTTCAGCGGCTGACGGGCGGCGCCAGCGGGAGCAGGGCCGTCCCTGCGGTGGCGGTGTCCGCCGACATCTCCCAGACGCGGCGCAGGGCGCAGAACTTCCACCAGTGGTGTTTGAGGACGTCGGGGTTGGCCCGCAGCGGACGGACCTCCGTCTCGCCCACCGCCACGGCCAGCAGGATCGGGGATTCGCCATGTTTCCAGGCCTCCCACTCCCCCGCCACCGGGTCGACCAGGCTCTCCTCGGCCTTCATGCCGGCCACGAGCTGCATCACCACCTTGTCATCGAGCGGCTTGACGGTGCCGTCCCGGCTGGTTCCCTTGGTTTTGTAGTCGATCAGGCAGGTCCGGCCGTTGATCTTCGCGACAAGGTCCAGGGTGCCGGCGTAGCCGACCGTCCTGTTCCAGACCGTGATTTCCGGCGCGATGGGCTCCACCTGGAACAGCTCCCACCACTCGTCGAAGCGCGCGGCGAAGGCTTCCTCGCCGTTGGCCGCGAGGGCCTCACGGGTTTCCTTCATCCGGTGCGGCCGGCCGAGGGCACGCAGGGCCACCTGCTCGCAGTAGTTGTGGACGCGGTCTCCGCGCTGGGCGGCGCTGTCCCGATAGGTTTCCGCGGCCTTGGCGGCCCGGCTGACGGCCTGGCGCACCTTGGCCGGGCTGCCCAGGATGCCGGGCAGCGTAGGGTCCTGGGCGAGGCTGTTGGCTCCCATGTACCCGAACCAGCCGTCCAGGCCATGGGGCTGCTGCCCGATAACGGTGGTGATGGAGGGCACGGTGTACTGCTCGGAGGTGGAGCGTGCGTACATCCGGCCGTGGTCGGTGGCATGGGCAAGAAGTGGAGCGGTCATGGAAAGACTCTTTCACAGGGGACTGACAGTGGAGCAAAATGGTCCGCCCCGCTCAGTGAAAATCCCTGCCGGGCCGCGCGGCTGGCTAGCGTCATGGGTCCGATGCGCTTTGACACGCTTGCCCAGGACGTCTACAGGTTAGGCACCGATCCTTCGCCCTGCCTGATTCGTTTCCGAAAAACAAAAACTGGGCCAGAGCGTGGCGGAGTACGACTCCACCACGCTCGACGTCGTTGTAAGTCCAGGAAGAATCGCATGGCGTAAACCCGCGCCCGCTTCTTGTCGTTGGGCTTGAGCAGCCAGCCGGGGCAGCGTAGAAGATCTCTGATTCCGCTGTCCGGATCCTCCGCAGCAGCCGAAACCGCAAGTCAAGTCACAAACGAAAGCCCGGATACGCCCCGGCCCCGCACCCAGAGGCTGCGAGACGCCGGCCGGCGCAAGAGCGGACTCGTCGCGCCGCCGGCCAGCGTGAGCGCCCTGCAGATTGCAGCGGTGCTCGCCGCCGGTGTGGCCATCGTCTGGCTCTGGAACACCAATCGCGGCACCCTGGTCGAAATCAGCGGCGTGCCGTGGGTGCTGCTCGTGGTACTCGGAGTCCTCGCCACCTGGACGCTGCTGCTCGGCCGCACCCGGTTCGGCCGCTACGTCTACGCTATTGGCGGCAACGCCGAGGCCTCACGACGGGGCGGCGTGAACCTCGCACGCATCCGCACGATCGCCTTCATGCTCGCCTCCTTCACCGCCGGCATCGCCGGAATCGTCTACGCGTCCCGGCTCCGCTCGGTCTCCCCGTCGTACGACGGGGGCACGCTGGTGCTCTACGCCGTGGCGGCGGCGGTGATCGGCGGCACCAGCCTGTTCGGCGGGCGAGGCAAGGTCCTGCACGGGGTCCTCGGCGGGCTCGTGATCGCGGCGATTGACAACGGCATGGGCCTGCAGGGCTACAGCGCGCCGGCGAAGTACGTGGTCACCGCGCTGGTTCTCGTCGGGGCCGTGACGATCGACGCGGTCGCCCGCCGCGGGCGCGCCCGGACGTGAAGCTGCGCCAGCCGAGTTTGCACCGGCCGGCGGAAGCACGTCGGTGGCCAGCAGTTCGATGGAGCGCAGCGTCTCGGCGTGCCCGAGCCCTCCGAGGCCGACCTGCTGATGGGCTTCGGCCCGTGGCGCGGGAACTGACTGTCTTTGGTCTGCAGCCAGCAGCCGGCAGCCGGCGGGATTGGCTTCTGGCTTGGAAATGTAATCGAGTGCACTGTGGTTTCGGTGCTCATTATCAGCTCCTGGCTCGCTGTTCAGTGAACTACCGCCATCAGGGCCTAACGCACGCATCTTGCACGCCGCAGGTCAGAAACTCAAGAAAGTCCCTCTGACCTGCGATTTCATTGGTGGGCGATACTGGGTTCGAACCAGTGACCTCTTCGGTGTGAACGAAGCGCGCTACCACTGCGCCAATCGCCCCAATGCCATTGAATGCTAGCCCACCCTCGCCGATTTTAGAAATCGGGCCGTCATGCGCCGGCAAGGCGCCGATTTGATCCCTGCTGCCGGCTCCGGCGCCACCCGGCGCATGTTCCGGGAACCCTCCGAAGCAGGCCACCGAATTACATCGATGTAATTAGAAAATTCCCCTAGAAAGCAAGGAAGCAGACCCCTCGGGCCCAGGCCCCGGGCTGTCGATTTGTGGATTCCCTGAACCTCCTATAGAGTTCTTACTCGTTGGAACGCGAGGAATTGCCGCATGCGGTACGGAATTGCACTTCATCTGCGGACGTAGCTCAGCTGGTAGAGCACCACCTTGCCAAGGTGGATGTCGCGAGTTCGAATCTCGTCGTCCGCTCGCAGGACACTGTCACGGCAACGGTTCTTCGGAATCCTGCCTACACGGTGGGTTGGCCGAGAGGCGAGGCAGCGGCCTGCAAAGCCGTATACACGGGTTCGAATCCCGTACCCACCTCGGTGAAAACCCTGGTTTCCGGTTGCGGCCGGATGCAAGGGGCGATTGGCGCAGCGGTAGCGCGCTTCCCTGACACGGAAGAGGTCACTGGTTCGATCCCAGTATCGCCCACCAAAGCAAGGAAACTTGCTTGATGCAGTACCACCGGCCCACCGGTTGGACTTCATATGCGGACGTAGCTCAGCTGGTAGAGCACCACCTTGCCAAGGTGGATGTCGCGAGTTCGAATCTCGTCGTCCGCTCTCTTGTTCTTTAGAGAGATTCACCCAGTTCCACTCCGGATCCTTCCGGTTGCGGGCGATTGGCGCAGCGGTAGCGCGCTTCCCTGACACGGAAGAGGTCACTGGTTCGATCCCAGTATCGCCCACCACCCTAAGCAGCTCCCCCGGAGCTGCTTTTTTCTTGCCCTTTTGCCGGCCGGCTGCCACCCCGTTTCTCCCGCCCCGGGCCGCAGGGCCCCTGACAGGAACGCGCCGGCGCCCTTGGCAGGCCCAGGGACGGTGACTAGGGTAGAAAGCGCTAGGAGCGATCTGGCTCCGCGACTGAAGGGAGGTGTCCGTGGGACTTCTTGACGATCTGAAGGGCAAGGCTCAGCATCTGATTGATGGCAACGAACAGGCCATCAAGGACGGCATCGAGAAGGCCGGTGATTTCGTCGACTCGAAGACCGGCGGAAAGTTCGCCGACAAGATCGATGCCCTCCAGCAGGGCGCTTCCGACCTCGTGGACAAGGCAGACAGCGCGCCGGATACGGCACCTGACGCCGGGACTCCCGTCGCCGGTGAGCCTCCTGTAACCGGGGAACCCCGGTAGCAGGGCTTCTTACCCAGGTACGTCAGCGAGGTGCCGGTCCCGCCGAGAGGCGGCGCCGGCGCCTTCGGCGTTTAACCGCGGCCCGGACAAGCAACGCGGGGTCACTTCCGGCCCATCCCGGGCATCAGGATGGGCGCGGAGTGACCCCGCGTTGCTTTTAAGGCCTAGGCAGGTTCGTGGTTTTGGCCCTCGCGGGCCAGGGCTGTCAGTCGCGAAACCGCCCGGAAGTACTTCTTCATGTAGCCGCCGGTCATCATCTCGTGGGTGAAGAGCTGATCGAACGGCACGCCGCTGGCGAGGATCGGCACATCCTTGTCATACAGCCGGTCCGCCAGCACCACGAAGCGCAGGGCGACAGCCTGCTCGGTGATGGTGTGGACGTTTTTCCACACGACGGCTTCGATGCCGTCCAGGAGTTGGCGGTAGCGGCTGGGGTGGACACCGGCCAGGTGGTCGATGAGGGTGCTGAACTCATCGCGCGCCACGGTCTTGCCGCGGAACTCGGTCTGCATGTGGTGCGTCAGTTCCTCGTTGCGCAGCGGCAGCGGGGCCGCGGGGAGGCCACGGTGGCGGAAGTCCTCGCCATCGATCCGGACGACGTCGAACTGGTCCGCCAGCACCTGGATCTCGCGCGCGAAGTCGACGGCGGCAAAGCGGCCGTCGCCGAGGGAACCCGGCAGCGTGTTGGAGGTGGCTGCCAGCTTGACGCCGGCGTCGGCGAGTTCGCGCATCAGCCGGGACATCAGCACGGTGTCGCCCGGGTCGTCGAGTTCGAATTCGTCGATGCAGACCAGCTTGTAGTGGCTCAGCGCCTCGACCGTCTTGCGGAAGGACAACGCCCCGACCAGGTTGGTGTACTCCACAAACGTACCGAAGGCCTTGGGCCCCGGGGCGGCGTGCCAGAGCGAGGCGAGCAGGTGGGTCTTGCCGACACCGAAGCCGCCGTCGAGGTAGATCCCGGCCCGCGAGGTGTCCTTCTTGCCGAAGAGGCGCTTGAAGAGGCCGTCGCCGTCGCGTGCGCCGACACCGGCCGCGAAGCCTTCCAAGGCCTTGACCGCGGCGGCCTGGCTGGGCTGTGACGGATCCGGCCGGTAGCTGGCGAACGAAACCTCACCGAACCGGGCCGATGGATAAAACCCGTTGAGGAGTTCCTCCACTGAAACTGCCGGGGTGCGGGCGGCGAGCTGTTCGATCTGTACCAAGGTGGTCCGTTCTGCTGGTCTCTTGTCCCCAGAAAGGATACCGGGAATAGCGATGCCGCTTGCGAGCCACGCGAATTCCCGTGACCAAGGCCACATTTCCCAGTGTTAACCGCGCGGGACATTCCCGACGGCGCGTGGCTAGTGTTGTAGCAGGCCCGGCGCCGCGTTCGATCCTTCCCTGGCCCGGCCCCCTGACCGTTTCCGTGAAAGGCCGTCCCATGCCCTACCCCGTTGAGCAGAACGAAAAATATGCAGCCTACGCCCACCCGGAGCGGCTGGTGTCCACCGAATGGCTCGCCGAAGCGATCGAGGCCGGCGCGCTCGACGGCGGCAAGCTCGTGGTGCTCGAATCCGACGAGGACGTGCTGCTCTACGAGACCGGCCACATCCCCGGTGCGGTGAAGGTCGACTGGCACACGGAGCTCAATGATGACGTCACCCGCGACTACATCGACGGCGCAGCGTTCGCCGCCCTCGCCGCAGCCAAGGGCATCTCCCGCGACAGCACCGTGGTCATCTACGGCGACAAATCAAACTGGTGGGCAGCCTACGCCCTCTGGGTCTTCGAGCTCTTCGGCCACGAGGACGTCCGGCTGCTCGACGGCGGCCGGGACAAGTGGATCGCCGAAGGCCGTCCCCTCACGACGGTCAAGCCCGTGCCCAGTCCCGGCAACTACCCGGTCGTGGAGCGCAATGACGCCCCAATCCGCGCCTTCAAGGACGACGTCCTCGCCCACTTCGGCAAGCCGCTGATCGACGTCCGCTCCACCGAGGAGTACACCGGCCAGCGCACCCACATGCCGGCCTACCCGGAGGAAGGCGCCCTGCGCGGCGGCCACATCCCTACGGCTGCCTCGATCCCGTGGGCCCGCGCTGCGGCCGGGGACGGAACCTACCGGAACCGTGCCGAACTGGAGGCACTCTACCTGGGCGAGGCGGGGCTCAAGGAAGGCGACGACGTCGTGGCGTACTGCCGCATCGGCGAGCGTTCCAGCCACACCTGGTTTGCCCTCAAATACCTCCTGGGCTTCGAGACCGTGCGCAACTACGACGGCTCCTGGACCGAGTGGGGCAATGCCGTCCGCGTCCCCATCGCCAAGGGCACCGAACGCGGCACGATCCCCGCCGCCAAATAAGGGGGCGCCCGCGGTTTAGGGCCGGCGCCCGAGGTTTAGGGCCGGCGCCCGAGGTTTAGGGCCGGCGCCCGAGGTTTAGGGCCGGCGCCCGAGGTTTAGGGCCGGCGCCCGCGGTTTAGGGCCGGCGCCCGAGGCGGCGTGGGAGCGGACCGGGACACAATCGCCCCGGATGCGTAAGCTGGGACTGATGAATACTTCTGCCCTCCCCGCCGCCCTGGCGGAAATTGTCGATGACTTCCAGGCCGTAACCGAACCCGAACGGCTGCAGCTGCTCCTTGAGTTCTCGCGTGAACTTCCGGAACTCCCGGACCGGCTCAAGGACCACCCCGAGCTGATGGAACAGGTGGTGGAATGCCAGTCACCGCTGTTCCTCACCATCGAGACGGAGCCGGGCGGCGATGCGACCGGGCGGGTGCGGCTCTTCTTCAAGGCACCCCCGGAAGCCCCGACCACCCGAGGCTTCGCCAGCGTCCTGCACGAAGGACTCGACGGTCTCAGCGCGCAGGAGATCCTGGCCGTGCCGGATGACATGCCCGAACTGCTGGGCCTCACCCGTGCCATCACTCCCCTGCGCATGCGCGGCATGACGGCGATGCTGGGCCGGATCAAGCGCAAGGTGGCCGCCCTTCCGCTGCACTCCTGACGCGGGCATCCACGTCATGGCCCGTAAACAGGCATCCGTGGGAACCCCGGCCACCGCGGCACTCGCGGCGGCCGGGGTTCCCTTTGTCGCGCACCCCTACAGCCACGATCCGGCGGCGGCCGGCTACGGCATGGAAGCCGCCCAGGTGCTCGGCATCGATCCGGCCCGGGTGTTCAAGACCCTGATGGTCGACGTCGACGGCCGGCTCGCCGTCGGCGTCGTACCGGTGAGCGGAAACCTGGACCTGAAGGCGATGGCGGCGGCGCTGGGGTGCAAGAAGGCCGCGATGGCGGATCCGGCCACGGCGGAGCGCCGCACCGGCTATGTGCTCGGCGGCATCTCACCGCTTGGGCAACGGCAGTCCTCCCCCACCGTCGTGGATGAGAGCGCCCTGGCGCTGGACACGATGCTTGTCTCGGGCGGCCGCCGCGGGCTGGACCTCGAGCTGCGCCCCGAGGAGCTGATCCGGCTCACCGGCGCGCGCACTGCACGGATCGGCACCGGCCGGACCGACGGCGTTTCCACCGGATAGCGGCATCATCTGGGCCGGCTCACCGAATCAGGAGGCGCCCGGGGTCTTCTCGACCTTGACGGCTGAAACCTCGAACTCAAGCGTGATCTTGTCCGAGACGAGCACACCACCGGAATCAAGCGCGGTGTTCCACTTGACGCCGAACTGCTGGCGGTCAATGCGGCGGGATCCTTCGAACCCCGCACGCAGCAGCCCGGTCGGGTCCCGCTCGACCCCGAGGAACTCGATCGGCAGGCTGATTTCCTGGGTGACGCCGCGGATGGTCAGATCGCCGATGACGATGAAATTCACGTCTTCGATCTGGTCGATCCGCGAACTCACGAACGTGATCTCGGGATACGTCGGGGCATCAAAGAAGTCGTTCGTGCGAAGATGTTCGTCGCGCTGGGCACTGCGGGTATCGATGCTGGCGACCTTGATGGTCACCCGCACCGAAGAATTGGCGGGATTCCCGGCGTCGGCGTGGATTACACCCTCAACGTCGTTAAATGCGCCGCGGACCTTCGTGACCATAGCGTGCCGGGTGGAGAACCCGATGCGCGTATGGTTCGGATCGATTCGCCATTCCCCGGAAAGATCCGGTGATAATTCCGCCATGCAGACAGCCTCCTGTGTAGAGGGGGCGGGCACCACCGGTGGATAAACAGATGCATGGCTACCTCACCCGACAACCGCTTAGCACCGCTGCAAGGGTTGTTATTCCGGCACAATCCTAGCGCCATTGCCCCAATATTGGGGACTCCCCGCCTGGGTCTTGCTACGGAAGCGGCCGTTCCGGATCCGGCTCTGCTGCCGGCACATGACCTGTCTGGCCCGGATTCGCGCGGGGCGCCAGTTGCTGCCGCAGCCAGGCTGTGACCAGCCGCTCCCAGCGCTCCGGATCCACGTTCCATTCCTTGGTGTGCCGGGCCCGGCTGAAGGGTTCGAAGGTGACCATCTCCGGGTTCTTCTCGGCGAGGGCCGCGGATGGCCCATAGGGCACGTATTCGTCATCCACGCTGTGCAGGATCAACGTCGGTGTCCGGAGTTCCACGGCCCGCGACACCCAGTCCATCGCCTTCAGGTCCACCGGGGCGGCCAGGCCCGTCAGCCGGCGGCCAAGGCGGTGGCTCAGCATCAGCTGCCCGTACCGCCCCACGGCCGACGGGATCCGGTTCAGCTCCGCGTGGTGCGCCAGCACGTTGACCCAGTTGATCACCGGCGCATCCAGCACCATCGCCCGGATCAGGTGGCGGTAGCGGGAGAGGTCCGCGGTCTGGAGGCAGATTGCGCCGCCCATGGACCAGCCGAACAACACCACTTCGCGGGCACCCTGTCCGAGCGCAAAACTGATGGCGGCCTCCACGTCGCGCCATTCGGTGGAGCCCAGGCCATAGCGTCCGTCCTGCGCCGACGGCGCCAGCCCGTCGTTGCGGTATGAGATCAGCAGGCTGGACATGCCCAGTTGCCGGGCGGTCTGCACGGCCCGGACGCACTCCTGCCGGGTGGCCCCGCGGCCGTGCACCATGATCGCCCAGACGTCCGGCGCCGGCGTGCCGGGCACCGGTGCGGCCCGCACCAGCCAGGCCGGCGCCATGCCGCCGTCGACCTCGACCAGGACCTCCTCCGCCGGAAAACCGATGCTGGCAGGATCCGGATAGGCCGCCCCGCTCCACCAGGCCCGGCGTGCCGCCGAAAGATCGCCACTGTACACGGCCTCGACCTCCCGCATGACGGTGCGTTCAGCCGGCGAATAGGAAAGGATCCTGCCGATCCGGGCATGGCCCCGGCCGCCGTCGAAAAACAAACCATAGACGCCCTCGACCGTGGCCTCGGGGGTGGCGGCAAGAATGACGTGCAGGCCGCGCCCTTCGCGGATTACTACCAGGACTTCCTGGTCCTCCTCGCGGACCCGGGCGGGAGTGATCACGCGGCGGGCAAAATACAGGGCCAGCGCGGAAGACCCGGCGGCGAGCAGCCCGGCGGCGGCGCTTCCGCCGATGATGCCGCCCACGGCCCATTTGGCGCTGCCGGGCAGGACTGCCTCAATCTCGGCCCCGTCTCCGGGCTGAGCGGACGTTCCGCGCATGGCCGTTCTGGGGGCCGGTGAGCGGTGCGGGTCCGGCGGGAGGCGCAGAGTGGATGCCATGGCACCATTCTTACTGAACTCCGGGCCGATGACGGCATCCGGAAGAAACCACGGACGCCGCCGGCCGGACACGGAGCAGACGTACGGGGACCGAATCGTGCCCGGGCCGGAGCGCGAGGCTAGGCTGGGGGCATGAGTGATCCAATCGTCATTTTGACAGAAGAGCCCCTTGGTGCGGATGACCGCGTCAACATTGAAACCCTGGTCGCCGGCGGTGATGCACCGCTCGTGGTCCTCGTCCCGGCCAACACCGAACGCCACCTGCTGGTGGATTTCCTGGAGAACCTCTCCCTGCTGGAAATCGCCAAGGCCTTCCGTGAACTGACGGAGTCCCCCGATCCCGCCGCCGAGCGGGCCGAAGCCGCCGAGACCCTCGCCGTCTCGCTCACCGCGCTGGCCGGGCTGGGCGGAGGAGTCAGCGGTGAAGTTGTCGAGGGCCGGCCCGTGGATGGCCTGGTCGCCAAGGTCAAGGAAATCGGCGCGGGACAGGCAGTCGTTATCACCCGCCCGCATGCCGTCGCCGACACCTTCCACACCGACTGGGCCAACAAGGCCCAGGATCAGCTGGGCCTGCCAGTGCTGCATCTTTACGCCGGTTCGGGATTTATCGGGGACTCCTGAGCGTTATCAGGCTATGAGCATTTTCAGCAAGAGGTCAGAGAACACGTCCGCAGCCGCGGCGTCCGCCGGCGGCCCCGTCCCCCCGGCGTCCCAGGCCGCCGCGAAGACGGACGAGCAGTGGCGCCAGGAACTGACTGCCGAGGAATACCGGGTGTTGCGCCAGGCCGGCACCGAGCGGCCGTACACGGGTGAGTACTGGGATAGCCACACCTCCGGTGTGTACCAGTGCCGGGCCTGCGGCGCCGAACTCTTCACCAGCAAGGAAAAGTTCGACTCGCATTGCGGCTGGCCCTCCTTCTGGGCTCCGCTGGCCGACGGAACCGTCCGCTACATCCACGACCGCACTCTGGGGATGGAACGCGTCGAGGTCCGCTGTGCCGCGTGCGATTCCCACCTTGGCCATGTGTTCGAAGGTGAGGGCTACGGTACGCCCACGGACCAGCGGTATTGCATCAACTCCGTCTCGCTCCGGCTCGTCACGGCGGACGACGGCGGGAAGTGACGCCTGCTGCCGGGTACCGCACCCGCGGTACCCGGCAGCCAGCCGTCGGCTTGCTGTAGCTGGACCATGGTTCCCGCCTCACATGCCACAGACTTCCTTATGCTCAACCCAATTTTGCATTAGAGATTCTGATTGCTTGCTACGCTCGCCGTAGACGCTCCAAGCAACCAGAAAGGCGCATGCCGACGATGACCACGACAGCTATCACCGCACCGGCCCCGATCAATGCCAGCTCACCGGACTGGCTGCAGCTCAAGGCTGCCGCCACCGCCCTGCAGGCACTCCAGGTCAAGGACGGATCCGTGCCGGAGCCCGCCTTCCATGAGTCTGCCGCCGGATACGTCGGGACCATCACGGCAGCGATCACTGCCCTGGCGCCCGCCTTTCCGCACGACGCCCGTTACCTGGAACTCCTCGCCACCGACTTCACCCGGTGGGCCGCCGGCGGCTTCGGTGTGCCGGACTTCCTGGATTCGCTGCTGGCCTTCCAGCCGCAGCAGCACCGGGTCAATGGCCTGCAGCACCTTGTCGTCTTCCCGATGTACACCCAGAACGGGAGCACCAGCCGGCTCGTCGAGGCTGTGCTGATCGAGGTGATCTGGCCCGATTTCGTCGCCGGCCTCGAGGAGGGCGGGTACTCCAACAAGCTCTTCGTGCCGGTCCGCTTCCTGGATTTCACACCCGGCTACAACACCAACTCCGCCGTACTGTTCCCGGAGACGGTCGCCGTCCGCGAAACCCCCAGCTTCACCTGGGGCGCCATCTTCGCCGACCGCGAAGCCGCCCGCTTCCGGCGCGTCGTCCGCGCCGCCGCGGACATCACCTCCCTGCAGCTTCCCGAGGACGCCGCTTCCCTGCTCGAGAACCAGCAGCTGACCCAGGAAACATTTGTCATGTGGGACCTCATCCACGACCGCACCCACATGCGCGGGGACCTGCCCTTCGACCCCTTCATGATCAAGCAACGCATGCCGTTCTTCCTGTACTCGCTCGAGGAACTGCGCTGCGACCTCACCGCCTTCCGCGAATGCGTGAAAATCGAGAAGGATGAAGAAGCGGACCCGGAGGCACGCCGGCACGCCAAACTGGTCCAGTACGCCGTCATCTTCGACCGGATCTTCCGCTTCGCCATCACCGGTAGCCGCGTCCGCAACTACGACGGCCTTGGCGGCCAGTTGCTCTTCGCCTGGATGCACCAGCACCATGTCCTGCACTGGACCGACAGTAAGCTCAGCATCGACTGGGACGAGGTTGCCGACGTCGTGGTTGACCTTGGCGCCCGGATCGAGGAGCTCTACTGGCGGTCGATCGACCGCCCGAAGACCGCCCACTGGCTGGCCGCCTACGAGCTGATCTCCGGCACCGTCACCCCCAACCCGGCTTCCGCCTGGGCCAAGGGGCCCGGCGCCCTGCCGCTGGCCGGTCCGCCGCGCGGCCTCACCGACCAGGTGCTCGACGACGAGTTCCCGCTCTCCATGTTCTACGAGGCCCTGGAGAAGAAGATGCGGCCGGTCATCGAGTCCACGGCCGGCATCACGGGCATGTCTGATACCGGCACGGCAGCCGGCACTGCAAGCACAGCCATAAACGCCGGATGAGCGCCGGACGCACTTTGAACGTGCTGGTCACCGGCGGCAGCGGGCCGTCGGGGATCGCCGCCGCGCGGGCCCTGCAACAGGCCGGCTTTACGGTCTTCACCGTCGGCTCGGACGGGCCACGCATCGAGGCCGCCGCCGCCGAGGCCGGCAGCGGCGTCACCCCGCTCGTCTGCGACCTCGCCAGCCTGGCCGACGTCCGCGCCTTGCGGGCGAGCGTCGCCGGCATGGCCGGAAGCGTCGACGGCGTCATCCACCTGGTGGGCGGCTGGCGCGGGGCCAAGGGCATCACGGACCAAAGCGACGAGGACTGGGAGTTCCTGGAACGCGGCGCCATCACGACGCTGCGGAACGTCACGCGGGTCTTCTACGACGACCTCGAGGCCTCGGACACCGGGCGCTTCGCGATGGTCTCCTCCACCGCCGTCGGCAAGCCGACGGCGGCAGTTGCCAGCTACGTGGCAGCCAAGGCCGCCGCCGAGGCCTGGACCCTGGCCGTCGCCGACGGCTTCCACCGCGGGCAGTCCGGCCACCAGCAGGAAGGCCCGAATCGCGAGAACCCGGTGCAGCACAGCGCCGCGGTGATCTTTGTGGTGAAGGCCCTCGTCGACGCGCGGATGCGCGCGAAGTCCCCCGAACGCACCTTCCCCGGGTTCACCGACGTGGAGGAACTCGCGGCCGCCGCCGTTGGACTCTTCGCCAGCCCCGCGGCGGAACTGAACGGCCGGCGGCTGCTGCTTAGCCGCTGAGCCCGGATCTCCCTAGACTGAAAGCGTGAGCAAATCGATGACAAGCACGGTTCAAACAAGCACGGCTGAAACAAGCACCGTTGAAACTGGCCCTGCGGGTGCTGCGGTGCGGCTGCACGATCCCGCTGTCCGCGGCTTCGCCTCCGACAACTACTCGGGTGTCCACCCCGAGGTGCTGGCGGCCCTGGCAGCCGCCAACGAGGGCCACCAGGTCTCCTACGGCGAGGACGACTACACGGCCCGGCTGCAGCAGCTCATGGAGGAGCACTTCGGCGAAGGGATCGAGTGCTTCCCGGTCTTCAACGGCACCGGCGCCAACGTCCTGTCGCTGCAGTCCCTGCTGCCGCGCTGGGGCGCGGTCATCTGCGCCTCCACGGCCCACATCAACATGGACGAGAACGGCGCGCCGGAGCGGATCGGCGGGATCAAACTGCTCCAGGTCCACACCGGCGACGGCAAGCTCACCCCTGAACTCATCGACCAGGAAGCCTGGGGATGGGGCGACGAGCACCGCGCCCAGCCGCTTGCCGTCTCCATCACCCAGACCACGGAACTGGGCACCTGCTACGCCCCGGAGGAGGTCCGGGCGATCGCTGAGCATGTCCACTCCAAGGGCATGAAGCTGCACATGGACGGCGCCCGCCTGGCCAACGCGGCCGCCCACCTGGACGTGCCGCTGCGGGCCTTCACGCGCGACGCCGGTGTGGACATCCTGTCGTTCGGCGGCACCAAGAACGGCCTGCTCTTCGGCGAAGTCGTTGTGGCCCTGAACCCGGAAGCCGCGCATGGGCTGGTCTACCTGCGCAAGATGAACATGCAGCTGGCCTCCAAGATGCGGTTTATGTCCGCCCAGTTCATCGCCCTGCTGGACGGTGACCTGTGGCTGCGTTCGGCCTCGCACGCGAACGCGATGGCCGCCCGGCTGCGCGCCGGGGTGGAGTCGATTCCCGGCGTCGAGCTGACCCAGAAGACGGAGTCCAATGGCGTCTTCGCCATCCTGCCGGCCGGGGCAGCGGAGCGGCTGCGCAAGTCCTTCCGCTTCTACGACTGGAACGAGGCCGCGCGGGAAGTCCGCTGGATGTGCTCCTTCGACACCACCGAGGAAGACGTTGATTCCTTCATCGCCGCCATCAGGCGCGAACTCGGAGCCTAGCTCCGGCAGGTGCGGGCCCGGGCGGGCGGCGAGCCTGCCGGGCCCCGGGCCAAGCGTTGCATAACCTTCCATTGTGAACTCACTCGACCAGGTTCCGGCAGATTTCCTTTTTGCCCTGGGAACTCTTCGACACGCGAGATGCCGCCCTGAGTTGCGCCTGGACGAGATTCCGGCGCCCTCACGGCTTGCACCCTTTGCCGTGGCACTGGGGGCGGAAGTCATTGTGCCCGGGGATGCGGCCGGATCCGGCGCCGCCCACGGGCCGGCGGGTGCGGGCTTCGAACCGGCTTCCGGCAGCGACGAGGTGGAGCTGGCCACCGGCCGTTTCATCCTGCTCCACGATCCCGAGGGCTCGGCCGTCTGGGACGGCGAATTCAGGATCGTCACCTACATCAGGGCCCAGCTCGAGCCCGAAATGGGCAACGACGAAATGCTCGGCTCCGTTGCCTGGGACTGGCTCGTGGAGGCGCTGCAGAACCATCAGGCGCCCTACCGTTCGGCCGGGGGCACCGCCACACGGGTGCTTTCCGAAAGCTTCGGCACGCTCGCCGACAGGCCCGACTCGATCGACATCGAACTCCGGGCTTCCTGGACCCCGGCCGGCCCGGACATCACCTCGCATCTGGAGGCATGGTCGGACATGGTGTGCACTTTCGCCGGACTCCCCCCGCTCCCCGAGGGCGTCACCGCCCTGCGCCGGCGGCGGCCCGGCCATGCCCCGGCCCAGGCATGAGGCGGCCTGTTCCGCTGCCGGCGCGGTCATTGACCCCGTGGTGTCGGTAAACTGTTGTCATCATGACCCCTCAAAATCCGGAAATCACCACGGCCGGCGCCGTACCAAATAAGACAGAGGCCGCTGACACCACAGCCCACATCACGGTGGAGGGCTTCGACAGCCTGGTGCCCGAGGTCATCGACCTCGATGCCCCCCGCGACGGAGTGCCGCTCGTCATCGAAACCCAGGCTGGCCTCGAACGCTGCGCCGCTGCCCTCGCCGCAGGCCACGGCCCGGCCGGAGTTGATGCCGAACGCGCCTCCGGCTTCCGCTACGGCCAGCGTGCCTTCCTGGTCCAGATCCGCCGCGAAGGCTCCGGTACCTGGCTGATCGATCCAGAGCCCTTCGGGGACCTGCGGATCGTCAACGACGCCCTGCGGGGAGTGGAATGGATCCTGCACGCCGCGAGCCAGGACCTCCCCTGCCTCTCCGAACTCGGCATGTGGCCTGACAAACTCTTTGACACCGAACTCGCCGCCCGCCTTGCCGGGCTGCCGCGGGTGGGACTCGCGGCCGTGATCGAGCAGCTCCTGGGCTTCGGACTGGCAAAGGAGCACTCCGCCGCCGATTGGTCCACCCGCCCGCTCCCGGAGCCGTGGCTGCGCTACGCGGCCCTCGACGTCGAGGTCCTGACCGAGCTGCGCGAGGAACTCATTGAACTCCTGCTGGCCGACGGCAAACTCGAATTCGCCGAGCAGGAATTCGCGGCCATCCTCGAGGCCGGCCAGGCGCCGCCCCGCGTCGACCCATGGCGGAAGACCTCCGGACTGCACCAGATCCGCGACCGCCGCCAGCTGGCCGCCGTCCGTGAACTCTGGCTGGAGCGCGACTCGCTGGCCCAGAAACGCGACGTCGCCCCGGGCCGGCTCATCCCCGATTCGGCCCTCGTGGCCGCTGCCAAGGCGATGCCCACCACCGTGCCGCAGCTGCTCGGTACCAAGGGTTTCCACGGCCGCGCGGCACAGCGCGAAGCACCGCGGTGGCTGCGCTGCATCAGCACGGCCAGGAACCTGGAGGAGTTGCCTCCCCTGCACCTGGCCACCAACGCTCCCCCGCCCCCGCGGGTCTGGGCCGACCGGGACCCCGAAGCCGCCGCACGGCTGGCCACCGCCCGTCCCATGCTGCAGGCCAAGGCCGAGGAACTGAATCTGCCGGTCGAGAACCTGCTGACGCCTGACTACCTTCGCCGCGTGGCCTGGCGCCCGCCGGCGGAACTCAGCGAGGAAGGCGTGGCCGAGGAGCTCCAGAACCTTGGGGCGCGCCAATGGCAGATCGAGATCACCGCACCGCTGATCACCGGGGCCTTCCTCGACCCGCAGCCGCTTCCGGCCAAAGAGCCCAAGGCGGCAGCCGAGGCAGTCCCCGGCGCCACCCCCTGACAATCGGCCCCACCCCTCCTTGCCAGCTATGTTACTCACAAGTAACATGTTGATTGATGTTGCCCGGATCACCCTTGCCATTGGCCACCACCGCCACGGTCCCGGCACCCCTGTCCCAAGGAGGAGTACCACGTGAGCCAAGCCCGCCCAAGCGGAGAACACAGCAGCGGAAAGCCCAGCAGCGCGAATTCCCGTACGGCAGGTCCCCGCGCCGCGGGACTCCGCGCCGTCCGCGATATCGTCTTTGTCGATGGTGTCCGCACCCCATTCGGCCGCGCGGGAGAAAAGGGCATTTACGCCGGCACCCGTGCCGATGACCTCGTGGTCAAATGCATCCGCGAACTGATGCGCCGCAACCCCTCGCTGCCCGCCGGGCGGATCGACGAGGTTGCCATCGCGGCCACCACACAGACCGGTGACCAAGGCCTGACCATCGGCCGCACCGCCGCCCTGCTCGCCGGACTTCCCCGGACCGTGCCCGGCTTCGCGATAGACCGCATGTGCGCCGGCGCGATGACCGCCGTGACCACGACGGCGAGCGGCATCGGCTTCGGCGCCTACGACGTCGTGATTGCCGGCGGCGTCGAGCATATGGGCAACCATCCGATGGGCGCCGGCGCGGACCCCAACCCGCGCTTTATGTCCGAACGGATCGTGGATCCGGCCGCCCTGAATATGGGCAACACCGCCGAGAACCTGCACGACCGCTTCCCCGCGATCACCAGGGACCGGGCCGACGCCTACGCCGTCGCCTCGCAGGAAAAGCTGGCCGCGGCCTACGCCAAGGGGCAGATCCAGCCCGACCTGGTCCCGGTCGCCACGATGAAGCCGGGCCAGGGCTGGACGGTCAACACCGTGGACGAGCCGCCGCGCCCGGGCACCACCGTCGAGGACCTGGCCGGACTGCGGACCCCGTTCCGCGCCCACGGCCGGGTCACCGCGGGTAACGCCGCCGGACTGAACGACGGCGCCACCGCGGCCCTGCTCGCCTCCGCCGACGCCGCCGAGGAGCTTGGTCTGCCGGTCAGGATGCGCCTGGTGGCCTACGCCTTCGCCGGCGTCGAACCCGAGGTCATGGGCATCGGGCCGGTCCCTGCCACCGAGAAGGCCCTGAAGAACGCCGGGCTCGGCATCGAAGACATCGGCCTGTTCGAGATCAACGAGGCTTTCGCCGTCCAGGTCCTGAGCTTCCTGGACCACTTCGGCATCGCCGACGGCGACCCCCGCGTCAACCGCTACGGCGGAGCGATCGCCGTCGGACACCCGCTCGCCTCCTCCGGGGTGCGGCTGATGAACCAGCTGGCCCGGCAGTTCGAGGAGGACCCCAGTGTCCGCTTCGGGCTGACCACCATGTGCATCGGTCTGGGCATGGGCGCCACGGTGATCTGGGAGAACCCGCACCACACTGATTACGGCACGGAATACACCACCACCGAGACTGGAGCCACCGCATGAGCGCCGCCGATTTCCGCAAGCTTGCCGAGCTTTTCCCGAACGAGACGGTCACCCATTCCTACGTCCAGGACATTGAGCTACCGGCCGTGGACGGCAAGAGCCCCGGCACCTTCGCCCTGATCACCCTCGACAACGGCCTGGACCACTCCAAGCCCACCACTCTCGGGCCCAACACGCTCGTGGAACTTGGGACCGTCCTGGAGGGGCTGAAAGAGCGCGCCGCCCGCGGCGAGATCGCCGGCGTCGGCGTCACCGGCAAGCCGTACTTCCTGGTGGCCGGCGCGGACCTGTCCACGGTCAAGTCGGTCAGCGGCCGCGAGCAGGGCCTCTGGATGGCCCAGCTCGGCCACGAAGTCTACGCCACCCTGGCCAACCTGGGCGTGCCGAGCTTCGCGTTCATCAACGGACTGGCCCTGGGCGGCGGCCTGGAGATCGCACTGCAATCCACCTACCGCACCGTGTCCACCGGAGCCGGGGCGCTGGCCCTGCCGGAAGCCTTCATCGGCCTGATTCCGGGCTGGGGCGGGGTCTACATCCTGCCCCGGCTGATCGGCCCGGAAAACGCCGTCAAGGTCATGATCGAAAACCCGCTGAGCAACAACCGAACCCTCACCGGTCCGCAGGCGTATGAGCTGGGCGTGGCGGACGCCATCTTAGAGCCGGCGGACTTCGTGGAACAGTCCGTGGCCTGGGCCGCGAAGGTCATCGCCGGCGCCGTGACGCCTGGGCGTGCCAATGCCGTCGACCCCGCAGAGCCGGAGGTCGCCGTGCGCTGGACGGCCGCCGTCGCCAAGGGCCGTGCCTTCGTCGAGGCCAGGACTTCCAACGCCTCCCCGGCCCCCGCCAAGGTCCTGGACGTGATGGAAGCAAACCGCACCCTGGGCCAGGCGGAGTCCGCAGAGCTGGAATGCGAGACCCTCGCAGACCTCATGCAGACCGACGAGTTCCGCTCCACCGTCTACGCCTTCCTGGACCTCGTGCAGCGACGCGCCAAGCGCCCGGCCGGCGCCCCGGACCGCAAGCTCGCCCGCCCGGTGACCAAGGTCGGCGTCGTCGGCGCCGGCCTGATGGCCGGTCAGCTGGCTCTCCTCTTCGCCCGCCAGCTCAAGGTGCCCGTGGTGCTGACGGACATCGACCAGGCCCGGGTGGACAAAGGCGTGGGCTACGTCCGTGCCGAGGTTGACAAGCTGCTGGCGAAGGGGCGGATCAGCGCGGACGCTGCCAACCGGACCCGGGCGCTGGTCACCGGCTCGGTCTCCAAGGAGGTCTTCGCCGACGCCGACTTCGTAATCGAGGCCGTCTTCGAAGAGCTCGGCGTCAAGAAGCAGGTCTTCAAGGAACTGGAGGCCATCGTTTCCCCAGAGTGCATCCTCGCCACCAACACCTCCTCGCTGTCGGTCACGGCCATGGCTGAGGACCTGGAACACCCGGAGCGCCTGGTGGGCTTCCATTTCTTCAACCCGGTGGCCGTGATGCCGCTGCTGGAGATCGTCCGCGCCCCGAAGACCGACGACGCCGTGCTGGCCACCGCCTTCGAGCTCGCCAAGGGGCTCAAGAAGTCTGCCGTTCTGGTCAAGGATGCTCCGGCGTTCGTGGTCAACCGCCTCCTGCTGCGCCTCATGGGCGAAGTCACCGCCGCCTTCGACGAGGGCACCCCCGCCGAGGTGGCGGACAATGCGCTGCGGCCGATGGGCCTGCCGATGACGCCGTTTGTCCTCGGCGCCATGGTGGGGCTGCCCGTGGCCCAGCACGTCCAGGAATCCCTGCACACCGCCTTCGGGGACCGCTTCACCATCTCGCAGAACCTGCAGAAGCTGATCGACAACGGCGTGAAGTCCATCTGGGATCCCGCGTCGCAGCAGGCAGGCAAGCCCGTTATCCCGGCCGGGACCCTGGCGCTGATGTCCTTCGGCACCACCCCGTCCACCGCCGGGGAGGTCCTGCGCCGCACGCAGGACGCCCTTGCGGAGGAAATCGGCCTGATGCTTAACGAAGGCGTGGTGGCCGGGCCGGAGGAGATCGACCTGTGCATGATCCTGGGTGCCGGCTGGCCGATGTTCCTCGGCGGCATCACCCCGTACCTTGACCGGGTGGGAGCCTCGGAGCGGGTCAACGGCCGGAAATTCCTGGCGGCCGGGGTTGCATCGGAGCCGGCCCGGGCCTGACGTGCCGCCCGGCGGGTACCGGGCCCCCAGCTTCGGCTACCCGCCGCCAAGCCGCCCGGCCAGGGCGCCGACCGAAGAGATCAGCTCGTCAAAGCACTGTTCCGGATCGTTCGCGGAGACAATGCGCGCGTTCGGCGGCAGTCCCCAGAGGCCGCGGAAGTCGGCCACCGTGGTACCGGCCAGCAGCGGGGAGTCCGTCTCGACGTCGACAGTGGCCAGCCGGGTGCTGAACGGGGTGCGCTGCACCGCGGCGCAGGCAGCGAAGGCGTCGTGCATGTGCGCCACGTAGCCCTGGCCGTAGCGGCGGTGGAACTCCATGTAGAACCGGATGGCGTCGGACAGGCAGGCAACCAGCGGGTTGCCCGAGGTGCTGCGCTTTCCCTCGGGCTGTTCGGGCAGGACGAGTTCGGGTCCGGCCCCGGCTGCTTCGCCCAGGCGGCGCAGGTGTCCGGGCCGCATCTCGATCCGCTCGGTGGATTCCAGCGCGCAGACGACCGGAAGCTTGTCCCCGGGCAGGCCACGGTAGGCCGCGAAGACTTCCTTGGCGGCGTGCGGATCCACCGAGACGTTCCATTCCGCCGTCGGCGTGGTGTTGCCCTGGTAGTAGAAGCTGCCACCCATGATGACCAGGCCCTTGAGCAGCCGCGGCAGTTCGGGTTCGCGGCGCAGGGCGAGGGCGAAGTTGGTCAGCGGGCCGGTGATCAGCCCGGTGAGCTCCCCCGGGTGCGCCCGCACCTCCTGCACCCAGACGTCGACGGCGTGCCGCGCCGAAACCTGCTGGGCAGGCGGCGGCAGCTCGGCGTAGCCGATCCCCTGCGGCCCGTGGGTCTCCTCCGTTGTGACGAGCGGGATCGCCAGCGGCCTCCCGACGCCGATGGCGACTTCGATCCCCTGCCGGCCGCACAGCTCCAGCAGGGCCAGGTTGTTCAGTGCCACCTGGCGCGCCCCGACGTTCCCGGCCGTGCAGGTGATGGCCCGCACCTCCACCTCGGGCCGGGACAGCAGGTACACCAGGGCCAGCGCATCGTCGATTCCGGTGTCGACGTCCATCAGGACGGGCTGCATCAGTACGGGCCCCTTAGAACAGGGCGACCTTCGGAGTCCGGGGGAAGATGTCATCCAGCTCGGCCAGGTCCGCGGCGCCGGGCTTCCACGCTACGGCGGCGGCGTTCTGCCGGACCTGTTCCGGCCGGGTGGCGCCGGCGATGACGCTGCTGACGGACGGCTGCGCGGCGAGCCAGGAGAAGGCCACCTGGATCTCGTTGAGGTTACGTTCCTCAGCGAAGGCGCTGAAGGCACCCAGCTGTTCCCAGTCCGCGTCGTTGACGAGGCTGGTGCGGGTGTGGCTCAGGCGCGAGCCTTCGGGCGCCTTGCCGGGCGCGTATTTGCCGGTCAGCAGGCCGTTAGCGAGCGGGAAGTACGGCAGCACGCCCAGCCCGTAGGCCTCGGCGGCGGGAGTGACCTCCAGCTCGGCACGTCGGTCCAGCAGGTTGTAGTGGTTCTGGGAGGAGATGAAACGCGCTCCGCCGCGGGCCCGGGCCACGAATTCGGCCTCGGCGATCTGCCAGCCGGCCCGGTTGGAGTGGCCGATATAGCGGACCTTGCCGCTGGTCACGAGTTCGTCCAGCGCCGCGAGGGTTTCCTCGATGGGGGTCAGCGGATCGGGCGTGTGGAACTGGTAGAGGTCGATCCAGTCAGTGCCGAGCCTCCGCAGCGAGGCTTCCGCGGCCTTGATGATATAGCGGCGGGAGCCGCGGGCGCCGAAGTCGCTGCCGTTGGCGCCGCGCATGTCCATGCCGAACTTGGTGCCGATCACGGCGTCATCGCGGCGTCCGGCGAGGGCTTTGCCGAGCATGGTCTCGCTGAGGCCGGGCTCCCGGCCGTAGTTGTCGGCGACGTCGAAGAAGGTGATGCCGGCGTCAAGGGCCGCATGCACGACGGCGTCCGTCCCCTCCTGTGACTCGGTGGCAGTGCCGGACCGGCCAAGATTGTTGCAGCCGAGTCCTACGGCAGAGACGGACAGTCCGGAATTTCCTACGCGGCGGTATTCAGTCATGAAGCCAGCCTATAACGGCCGCACGGCACCCCGGGCAGGCCGGGACCCCGCGGGGCCGGCCGGCCAGGATGGTGCTAACCCGCGGGCAGCACCAGCCCGTGATCGTCCAGGGCGTCCTGGAGTTGGGCCAGCGTCCGGGTGCACATTCCGTGCATTGCGGAAAGCCGCCTCAGTCCAAGCTCCACCACCTGCTCCAGGGTCTCGACCCCGGCGTGGGCGAGGGCCCGCCGGGCCGGAGCCGCGATCCCGGCCGGAAGCGGGGTGCGGCCGGGTTCAACAGTTTTTTTCGCCATGAGGAATGCCTTCCGATCGATGGATACTGTTTCGCTGGGTGACGCCTGGTGGTGCTTGGGGTGCCTGTGGTCAGAGGGTGAAGCCGTTGGCGGGCTTCGGCGAGTGCTTGAGCCTGAACGTGGCCTCGCCGTACGGTGCGGCGCCGATGCTGAGCTTGGTGAAGTCCAGGTCTTCGCCGCGGATGCAGACCTTGATCGCGTTCACGGCCTTGTTGACATCCGGGGTGAGGCAGAAGATGTTGAGCTTGGAGTCGGAGAATTCGGAGCGGTCCACGAGTCCCAGCCCCCGCCAGGCAAGGTGGCTGATCAGGGCGTCCTTGGCCTTTTCTTCGAGGTAGCGGTCGCGGTCCGTTCCGTCCTTGGTCTTCAGCGCGTACTGGGCGACCACCCAGAACTGTTCCTCCTCGGGGATTTCGGCGTAGCCGTCCTCGGCGCACTGTACCGCGAAGGCGTCCATCAGGCCCTCCGCGGCGGCGGCGTCGGCGACGTCGGTCTCCTCGGTCCTGCTCTGGTGCCCGACGACGCCGTGGTTCATCACGAACTGCGTGTAGTCCTCGTCATACCAGGCCTCCCGGAATTCGAGGACCCCTTCGTCGTTGCGTTTGTAGACCCGGATAATTCCGCTCATGTGCCAGTTCCTTACAGTGTTTGTTGCTTCAAGAGTGCGGCATCAGAGCAGCGGGAGGCTGCCGGTGCTGGGGTGTTCCTGCCCGGGCAGGGGCCGCGCGAAAGGCACCTTGGTCCCCAGGACCTGGGCGACGACGTCGTGGGTGACCTGCTGGGCGGTCAGCCCGACGCGCTCCAGCACCTGGCTGCGCGTTCCGTGGTCCAGGAATTCCACCGGGAGGCCCACCTCGTTGAGCGCGGTGTCCACACCGGCGGCCCGCATTTCCTGGCGGATCCGGGAGCCGACGCCGCCGGCGCGCACGCCGTCCTCGATACAAATGACGAGGCGGTGGTGCGAGGCGAGGGCGATGATGGACTTCCGGACGGGCAGGACCCAGCGGGGGTCCACCACGGTGGAGCTGATGCCCTGGGCACCGAGCCGGTTGGAGACGTCAAGCGCGAGTTCGGACATCGCGCCGACGCTGACGATCAGCACGTCGTTTTCGGTCGAGCCTGCGGGGCGGCGGGCCAGCACGTCGACGCCGTCGCTCAGGCGCTCCACGGCTTCCATTTCGGCCCCGACGCTGCCCTTGGAGTAGCGGATCACGGTGGGGGCGTCCGCGATGGCCACGGCTTCGCGCAGTTCTTCGCGGAGCCTGGTGGCATCGCGCGGCGCGGCAAGGTGCAGCCCGGGGACGATCTGGACCATGGCCATGTCCCACATGCCGTGGTGGCTCGCACCGTCGGGTCCGGTGACCCCGGCCCGGTCCAGGACGATGGTCACGCCGGCCTTGTGCAGGGCCACGTCCATCAGCAACTGGTCGAACGCGCGGTTCAGGAAGGTCGCGTAGACGGCGACGACGGGGTGCAGCCCGCCGAACGCCATGCCCGCCGCGGAGGTGAGGGCGTGCTGTTCCGCGATCCCGACGTCGAACACCCGCTCCGGGTGCCGGGCGGCGAACTTGTGCAGCCCCACCGGGATCAGCATGGCGCCGGTGATGCCGACGATGTCCTGGCGCTCATCCGCGATGTCGGCGATCTCATCGGCAAAGACGGAGGTCCAGGACTTCGCGCCGCCGGCCTCGGTGGGTTCGCCCGTCTCCGGGTCGATGATTCCGACGGCGTGGAACTGGTCCGCCTCGTTGGCCCGGGCCGGCGCGTAGCCATGGCCCTTCTCGGTCATGGCATGGACAATGACGGGTCCGGCGTAGTTCCTGGCGGCTGAAAGGGCATTCTCCAGGGCCTGGAGGTTATGGCCGTCCACAGGGCCGATGTACTTCATGCCGAGGTCCTCGAACATGCCCTGCGGCGCCCACCAGTCCTTGAGGCCTTTCTTCATGGCATGCAGGCTCTTGTAGGTGAACTGGCCGGCGGGACCGCCGTTCTGCAGCCTCCGCTTCCACAAGTCCAGCGTGCCTTCGTAGGCGGGGGCGGCGCGGAATGAATCGATCGTGGGGCGCAGGGACGCGAGGTAGTCGGCGAAGCCGCCCACCGTCGGGGCGTAGGAGCGGCCGTTGTCGTTGACGACAATCACGACGCGGCGCTTCTTGTCCGCCGCAATGTTGTTGATGGCCTCCCAGGCCATTCCTCCGGTCAGGGCGCCGTCGCCGATGACCGCGATGACGTAGCGGTCCCCGTCACCGGTCAGCTGCCGGGCACGGGAGATCCCGTCGGCCCAGGACAGCGAGGAGGAGGCGTGCGAGCTTTCGACGATGTCATGCTCGGATTCGGCGCGGTCAGGGTAGCCTGACATGCCGCCCTGCTGGCGGAGGGTGCTGAAGTCCTGGCGTCCGGTCAGGAGCTTGTGGACGTACGACTGGTGTCCGGTGTCGAACACGATACTGTCGCGGGGGGAATCGAAGATCCGGTGCACCGCCATCGTCAGCTCGACGACGCCGAGGTTCGGTCCGAGATGGCCGCCCGTCTGGGAGACGTTGCCGATCAGGAAATCCCTGACTTCGGCTGCCAGCTGATCCAGCTGTGCCCCGGACAACTTGCTCAGGTCCTGCGGACTCCGGATGGTCTCCAAGATTCCCAACGGCCCCTCCTTCGGGTGGTAGACATGCCTTTTAACTCTAACGCCTCCGGACAAGCCCGGGTGCCGGGCTGATCCGGGGGACGCAAAGGCCCCGGCCGGTCAGTGACCGGCCGGGGCCTTCAAAGCGTAACCAACCTCCCTCGCGGGAGGGACCTCCGCTAGTTGGCGGAAACGATCTCCGCGCTCCCGCGGTAAACCCGGCGAAAAAGCGTTGCCGCCTTTACCTCGGGTCCCTACGCGGAGATCTGGCGCAGCACGTACTGCAGGATGCCGCCGTTGCGGTAGTAGTCGGCTTCGCCCGGGGTATCGATGCGCAAGACCGCATCGAAGGACTTGACCGAACCGTCTTCGGCGGTGGCGGTGACCTTGAGGGTCTTCGGCGTGGTGCCCTCGTTCAGGGCGGTGACGCCCTCAACTGCGAACGTTTCCGTGCCCGTCAGCCCGAGGCTGGCGGCGTTCTGGCCGGCCGGGTACTGCAGCGGCAGGACGCCCATGCCGATCAGGTTCGAGCGGTGGATACGCTCGTAGCTCTCGGCCACGACAGCCTTGACGCCCAGCAGCGCAGTGCCCTTGGCAGCCCAGTCACGGGATGAGCCGGAGCCGTACTCCTTGCCTGCCAGGACCACGAGCGGAGTGCCGGCGGCCTGGTAGTTCTGCGCGGCGTCGTAGACGTAGGCCTGCGGGCCGTCCGCCTGTGTGAAGTCGCGGGTGAAGCCGCCCTCCACGCCGTCGAGGAGCTGGTTCTTGATCCGGATGTTGGCGAAGGTGCCGCGGATCATGACCTCGTGGTTGCCACGGCGTGAGCCGTAGGAGTTGAAGTCCTTGCGCTCCACACCGTTGGCCAGCAGGTACTGCCCGGCCGGGGTGTCCGACTTGAAGGAGCCGGCCGGCGAGATGTGGTCCGTTGTGACGGAATCGCCGAGCTTGAGCAGCACGCGGGCGCCGGTGATGTCCTTGACCGGATCCGGCTGGGCCTTCATGCCCTCGAAGTACGGGGGCTTCCGGACGTAGGTGGACTTGGGATCCCAGGCGAAGGTGTCGCCGGCCGGGGTGGACAGCGCCTTCCAGCGGTCGTCGCCTTCGAAGACACCCTCGTAGCCGCGGGCGAACATTTCCTTGTCGATCGAGGAGTCGATGACCTGCTGGACCTCGACCGGGTTCGGCCAGATGTCCTTCAGGAAGACGTCGTTGCCGGCCTCGTCCTGGCCCAGGGCGTCGTTGTCGAAGTCGAAGTCCATGGAACCGGCCAGGGCGTAGGCGATGACCAGCGGCGGGGAGGCCAGGTAGTTCATCTTCACGTCCGGGTTGATCCGGCCTTCGAAGTTGCGGTTGCCGGAGAGCACCGCGGTAACGGAAAGGTCGTTGGCCTGGATGGCCTCGGAGATTTCGGCGTCGAGCGGTCCGGAGTTGCCGATGCAGGTCGCGCAGCCGTAGCCGACGATGTAGAAACCGAGCTTCTCCAAGTACGGGGTCAGGCCCGACTTGTTGTAGTAGTCGGTGACGACCTTGGAACCGGGAGCCACGGAGGTCTTGACCCACGGCTTCGAGGTCAGGCCCTTGTCGACGGCGTTGCGGGCCAGCAGTGCGGCGGCCAGCATCACGGACGGGTTGGACGTGTTGGTGCAGGACGTGATCGAGGCGATCGAGACTGCACCGTGGTCCAGCTCGAACTCGCGGCCGTCCGCGGTCTTGACGCTGACCTTGTTGGACGGCCGTCCGTTGGACTTCGGGCCGTGCTCGTGCGGGGCAACCTCACTCAGGTGCGTCGCCGAGGCGGTGAACGACGGCGAGTCGGAAGCCGGGAAGCTTTCGTCGATCGCTTCGTCCAGGCTTCCGTCGGCCAGGTCTTCCTTCACGTAGTTGCGCAGGTCCTCGCGGAACTGGGCCTTCGATTCGGTGAGGATGATGCGGTCCTGGGGACGCTTCGGGCCGGAGATCGACGGAACAACCGTGGACAGGTCCAGCTCGAGGTACTCGGAGAACTTGATCTCGTGCGAGGGATCGTGCCAGAGGCCCTGTTCCTTCGCATAGGCCTCGACGAGGGCGACGTTCTGCTCGGACCGGCCGGTGAGGCGCAGGTAGTCGAGGGTGACGTCGTCGATCGGGAACATGGCGGCCGTGGAGCCGAACTCCGGGCTCATGTTGCCGATGGTGGCGCGGTTGGCCAGCGGCACGGCCGCGACGCCTTCGCCGTAGAACTCCACGAATTTGCCGACAACACCGTGCTTGCGCAGCTGCTCGGTGATGGTCAGGACGACGTCGGTGGCGGTCGCGCCGGCCGGAATGGATCCGGTCAGCTTGAAGCCCACCACGCGCGGGATCAGCATGGAGACGGGCTGGCCGAGCATGGCAGCCTCGGCTTCGATGCCGCCGACGCCCCAGCCCAGCACGCCCAGGCCGTTGACCATGGTGGTGTGCGAGTCGGTGCCGACACAGGTGTCCGGGTAGGCACGGAGCGTCCCGTCAACTTCCCGCGTCATGACAGTGCGGGCCAGGTACTCGATGTTGACCTGGTGGACAATGCCGGTTCCCGGCGGGACGACCTTGAAGTCGTCGAACGCGGTCTGGCCCCAGCGCAGGAACTGGTAACGCTCCCCGTTGCGCTGGTATTCGATCTCCATGTTGCGCTCCAGTGCGCCGGAGTTGCCGAAGGCGTCGATCTGCACGGAGTGGTCGATCACCATTTCGGCGGGTGCCAGCGGGTTGACCCTCTTCGGGTCGCCACCGAGCTCCTTGACTGCTTCACGCATGGTGGCAAGGTCCACAACGCAGGGCACGCCAGTGAAGTCCTGCATGATCACGCGCGCCGGCGTGAACTGGATTTCAGTGTCGGGCTCTGCGTTGGGGTTCCAACCGGCCAGTGCGCGGACGTGGTCGGCCGTGATGTTGGCGCCGTCCTCGGTCCTCAACAGGTTTTCAAGCAATACCTTGAGGCTGAACGGAAGGTTTTCTGCACCTTCAACGGAGTTCAACCGGAAAATTTCGTATTCGGTACCGGCTACATTAAGTTTGCCTTTTGAACCGAAGCTGTCCACAATGCTCATCGCAGGACTCCTCTCGCAACAGTTTCATCTTTGCCGCGCCGCAGACCCCTTGCTAGTTAGGTGTGCCTAACTAGTACAAGGATCAGTACAGGGTGCATGAGGCCAGCCGTGATTTCCCAGCCATGATTGCTCAGCCGTGACTACAGCGCGCGACGACGGACTACCAGGCCCATCGTAGTGGCATCAGCCCCGGGGAGTCAGTAGCGCCACAGTCTCCATGTGGTGGGTGTGCGGATACAGGTCGAAGGCCCGCAGCCCCTCGAGACCCCAGCCGCCCTGCTGGAAGTAGCCCAGGTCACGGGCGAAGGATGCGGGATCGCAGGAAACATAGGCGACGGCACGCGGCCCGGCCGCGATCAGCTGGTTCACGACGGCTTTGCCGGCTCCGGCCCGGGGCGGGTCCAGGAGGATGGCGTCGAAGTTCCGGGGCTTCTCGCGGAGCACCCGTTCCACCCGGCCCTGGACGATCTCGACCTGCGATGCGCCGTGCAGGTTCTTGCGCGCATCGCGGCTCGTGCCGGGCGATCCTTCCACTGACAGCACGGACCCGGTCACGCCCACGGCGTCGGCCAGCGGTGCCGTGAAGAGCCCCGCCCCGGCGTAGAGGTCCGCCACGACGGCGCCCGGTTCCAGGAAGCCGCCGTCGTGCAGGTAGCCGGTGACGGCCGCCACCAGGGTCTCCGGCCCGTTCCGGTGGATCTGCCAGAAACCGTCGCCGGTGACGCGGTACTCGTGGCCGGCCGCGGTTTCCTGCACATAGGTGCGGCCGCGCAACTGCAGTGCCTCGCCCTTGACGGGATCGAAGCTGGCCACCGAGACGTCCTCCGGCAACTGGGAAAGGATGGCGCCGAGGCGCTTGGCCCGGGTTCCCGGGGCAGGGACCAGGAGCACGAGCGGTCGCGAGCCGTTGGCCGGGGCCGCGACCTCCACGCGTTCAATGCCCTGCAGATCGATCTCCCAGAGCCGGAGACTGTTGATGGCGTCCACGGCCAGCGGCATCCCGTGGACCGGAAGGACCGTATCGGAGCGGTGGGCGTGCATGCCGAGCCTGCCTCCGGGCGTCACGGCGAAGCCGGCGCGGGTGCGCCAGCCCAGGCCGCCCGGCGCTGCGGAAGCCGCGGACTCCCCCACCGCTTCAACAGTGCCGTCCACGGTGCTTTCCACCGTGTCCTCCACAGTGCTTTCCACCGGGGTGGAGAGCACGACGCCGGCGAGGCGCCGGAGCTGTTCTGCCAGCACCTCGGCCTTGAGGCTGCGCTGGCGTTCCAGCGAGATATGGCCCAGTTCCGCGCCGCCGACGGGCGGGTGCCGGTGGGACCAGGAGCGCGCGGAATCGGCGAGGTCCCAGAAGTGGTCCACCCGGTCAGGGGATGCCTCCAGGACTTCCACCACATCAGCGCGCCAGAATTTGGCGGCGGGGCCGTCTTCCGTCAGCCGGACCCGCACCTTCTCTCCCGGGATGCCGTGGCGGACAAACACCACCCGTCCCTCATGGCGGGCCACGCAGTGCCCGCCGTGGGCGACCGGCCCGACGTCGACTACGAGGTCCGTGTGGGCGTGCGCCTGGGTGTCGGGGCTCATTGGATATCCTGCAGTCTCTTTGCTTCTTCGGACGATTTCAGCTGCCACGGCACGCTCGCGACCATGACCCCCGGCTCGAAGTGCAGCCGGGTCTTGATCCGCAGTGCGGTCTGGTTGTGCACCAGCTGCTCCCACCATTTGCCGACCACGTACTCCGGGATGTACACGACGATCAGGTCCCGCGGCGAGTCGCGCCGCATGTTCGTGATGTATTCCATGATGGGCGTGACCGTTTCGCGGAACGGGCTGGCGAGCACGGTCAGCGGTACGGGGATATCCAGCTTCTCCCAGTCCGCCACCGTCTGCGCGGTTTCCTCAGGGCTGATATCCACCGTGATGGCATCCAGCCGGGAAGGCCGTGACGCCCGGGCATAGGCCAGCGCGCGGAGCACGGGCTTGCGGATGTGGGAGACCAGCAGCACGGCATGCACCCGGGTGGGCAGGGCCCGGGGCGAGGAATCCTCGTCCACGGCGAGTTCCTTGGCCACGTTGTCATAGTGCGCCCGGATGCTCCACATGATGAGGAACAGGATGAACATTGCCAGCAGCGCGATCCAGGCGCCCTGCTCGAACTTGGTGATCAGAACGATCACCAGGACCAGCGCCGTCATGCCGAAGCCGATGGTGTTAATGGTGCGCGACTTGAGCATCCGCAGTTTCACGGCCGGGTCCTTCGCGAGCTTCAGCTCCCGGCCCCAGTGACGGATCATGCCGAGCTGGCTCATCGTGAACGAGATGAAGACGCCCACGATGTAGAGCTGGATGAGCTTTGTGACGTCGGCGTTGAAGGCGATGATCAGGACGAGGGCCCCGGCGGCCAGTGCCAGGACGCCGTTGCTGAACGCCAGCCGGTCCCCGCGGGTGCGCAACTGGCGCGGCAGGTAGCCGTCCTGGGCCAGGATCGAGCCGAGGACGGGGAAACCGTTGAAGGCTGTATTGGAGGCAAAGACCAGGATCACGCCGGTGGCGGCGACGACGATGTAGAAGGGGAGGGATCCCTCGCCGAAGATGGTCTGCGCAATCTGGCTGATCGCCGGGTTCTGGATGTAGCCTTCGTCGAGGGGCTTGCCGTTGAGCAGGAACTCCTTGGCCGGATCCAGCACGATATGCACTTTCGTGGCGTTGGCCAGATAGATGATGCCGGCCAGCATGGAGGCGGCGATGACGCCCAGCAGCAGCAGTGTGGTCGCCGCGTTCTTGCTCTTGGGCTTCTGGAAGTTCGGCACGCCGTTGCTGATGGCCTCGACGCCGGTCAGCGCCGCGGCGCCGGAGGAGAAGGCCCGGAGCAGCAGGAAAGCCCCGGCCAGGCCGACCATTCCCTGGTCGAATCCGGCGGCGGGGACGATCGCGAACTCCGACGACGGCGCCTGGCCGAGCTGGCCGGTGAGGGCCTGGAAGATGCCGACGGCGGTCATGCCGAGGATGGAGGCCATAAAGATGTAGGTCGGCACGGCGAAGACGCTGCCGGCCTCCCTGATGCCGCGCAGGTTCACCAGGGCCAGGATCACAACGCCGACGGTCGCGATGACGGCCTGTTGGCCATGCAGCGACGGGACCGCGGTGGTCAGGTAGGCCGCGGCGGAGGACATCGAGACCGCGACCGTGAGGACATAGTCCACCAGCAGTGCCGAGGCGACGGTCAGGCCCGCGTACTTGCCCAGGTTCACGTTGGCAATCTCGTAGTCGCCGCCACCTGAGGGGTAGGCGTGGACGTTCTGGCGGTAGGAGGCGACAACGGTCAGCAGCACCACCATGACCGCAAGCCCGACCCAGGGCGAGAATGACACGGCGCTGACGCCGGCAAGGGCCAGCGTCAGCAGGATTTCGTCCGGTGCGTAGGCCACCGAAGACAGCGCATCGGAGGCGAAAATGGGAAGCGCGATCCGCTTCGGGAGCAGGGTGTGAGCCATACTGTCGTTCCGGAAGGGCTTGCCTACCAGCACCCGCTTCACGGCATTGAAAATTGTCAGCACCAGACAAAGCTAGTCTGATTCGGACGCGATGTCATGACGGCGAAGCCGCACCGCCCGCCGTTACGGCCCGGCGGCCCGGGATGCTGGCCTGACGGCCCCGCGTGGCCGGTAGAGTTTTACGCAGCAGCAGACGCGGCAGCAGGCAGAGTACACAGGAGGAACGTGTGGCGCACTTCGTGATCATGGGTTGTGGCCGGGTGGGGGCAACCCTGGCGCACACGCTGGAGGATGCGGGCCATTCGGTGGCCATCATCGACCAGGACGACCGTGCTTTCCGGCGGCTCCGCACGGGTTTCTCCGGACGCAAGGTCACCGGCGTCGGCTTTGACCGGGAGACGCTCAAGCAAGCCGGCGTCGAGGAGGCCTATGCCTTCGCCGCAGTCTCCAGCGGAGACAATTCCAACATCCTGGCCACCCGCGTGGCACGCGAGACCTTCCACGTCCCCCATGTCGTCGCCAGGATCTATGATCCGGGCCGCGCCGAGATTTACCAGCGGCTCGGCATTCCCACGGTCGCGGCGGTGCGCTGGAGCGCCGACCAGGTCCTCCGCCGAATCCTCCCGGAGCAGCACCTTACCGGCGACTTCCGGGACCCCTCGGGCCGGCTGGTACTCGCCGAAGTCGACCTCAACCCCGACTGGATCGGCCACCCGGTGACGTCGATCGAGAAGGCGGCGGGCATCCGCGTCGCCTATCTGACCCGCTTCGGTGAGGGGATGCTGCCCGTGGCCGGCACCTCCTTCCAGGACGGCGATACCGTGCACGCCATGCTGAGCCTGGACCGCAGTTCCGAGGTCGCCCATATTCTTGCCAAGTCGCCCGCCAAGGAGTCCTAAGTGAAAGTCGTCATCGTCGGGGCGGGAAGCGTCGGTTCCTCGATCGCCCGCGAACTGCTGGCCCACAAGCACGAGATCTTGCTGATCGACCTGAAGCCGGAGGTCATCGGCCGCAGCGGCCTGCGCGGCGCCCACTGGTTGGTCGGTGATGCCTGCGAACTGAGCACGCTCAAGGACGCCAAACTCGAAGACGCCGACGTCGTGGTTTCCGCCACCGGCGATGACAAGGTCAATCTGGTGGTCTCCCTGCTGGCCAAGACGGAGTTCGGCGTCGGACGGACGGTCGGCCGGGTCAACAACCCCAAGAACGACTGGATGTTCGACGATTCCTGGGGCGTCGACGTCGCGGTCAACACCCCCCAGCTGATGACGGCCCTCGTCGAGGAAGCGGTGGAAATCGGCGACCTGGTCCGGTTGCTGACCCTGCAGACCGGGGTGTCCTCGCTGGTCGAGTTCACGGTCCCGCACGATTCGCACGTCATCGGGCTCACGGTGGGCGACATCGAGTGGCCCGAGGATGCCGCGCTGGTTGCGATCCTGCGGGACCAGGCCCCGATCACGCCGAGCCGTGATGACGTGATCGACGGCGGGGACGAACTGTTCTTCGTGACCACGATCGCGGCCGAGGACGGTCTCCGGGCCCTTCTCTCAGCCGAACCAGGGCCCGATGAGCGGCACCCGGTGACCTCGGACCAGCACGGCCACGAGAACCAGCCTGCCGCGGACGACGGCTTCGACGGCTGAACACCCGTCCCGCCTGGCCGCGCCCCCAACTGACCCGCAGTAGTTGCCGTTATGAGCGCTCATAACGGCAACTACTGCGGGTCAGTTGGGTTCGGCAACGGGCTCCGGGGCCGGCCGGGTGAGCAGCCACGCGACCCACACGCCGAGGATGTACAGCGGCGCCCCCATCAGGAGCCGGGTCGTGGCCAGGCCGGCGAGTCCGGGCTCGCCCAACAGGTACAGGGGAACCTGCACC
Source organism: Arthrobacter sp. PAMC25564 (assembly GCF_004798705.1). Taxonomy (NCBI): domain Bacteria; kingdom Bacillati; phylum Actinomycetota; class Actinomycetes; order Micrococcales; family Micrococcaceae; genus Arthrobacter; species Arthrobacter sp. PAMC25564. The sequence continues at coordinate 3,262,470 of NZ_CP039290.1, forward strand.
AGCAGGCGCAGCACCATCACCGAGATGATCACCCAGGTCCCGATCCGGTATGCCTTCATCCGGGCCGGGTTCTTGCGCCACTCCAGCCCCTCATTCCGGATCAGGCCGAAGAGCAGCCCCGCCACGGGCCAGCGGACGGCAATCGAGAGGGACATCGCCAGGATGTAGCCGATGTTCGTCAGGAAGCCGATGACGTAGAAGTCCTCGGCCTTTCCCGTGCTGTTGGCCAGCCAGGCGGACAGGCCGACGCCGACGATGCCGGCCAGCGCCTGAGTCAGCGGCTTGCGCTGGATCAGCCGGGAGACGGTGAAGACGGCGGCCGTGCCCAGCGCTGCGACCAGGGCCAGTTGCAGTTCGCGCGTGATGGTGAAGGCGATGAGGAAGACAAGACCCGGCAGGATGCTCTCGGCGATGCCCTGGACGCCGCCGGCGCTCTTCAGGACGTCGATGTTGCCGTTGCTGGATCGGTGCAGTCCGGCCTTCGCCGCGTAGCCCTCGGCGAGCTGGGCCACCGTGGGCTGCGCCGGGTCATTCTCCGCGGAGCCAGGCTCGGGACGTTCGGGCACGGTCATTGCTCCTCCTGGCGGGAGAGTATTTCGTAGCGGGGATTGAACATGGTGGGCAGCCCGTCACGGATCGTGACCATGCCCTGCAGCCGGAGTTCGGTGCCGGCGTCGATTCCGGGGATCCGACGCCGTCCCAGCCAGACCACGCGCAGCCGGTCCTTGGGACCGGTGGCCCGCTGGCGCTGCACCCCGGACTGGACCCTGCCGTCAGGCACACCGGCCGGCGTGGCGCCGGATCCGGCCTGGCTGGCCGTGGCACGGTTCCTGGCCGGAGGGGCGTCATGGTCGACGACGATGGCGACAAAGTGCGCCACCTGGCTCGCCGGCGCATAGGTGACCGATTCGATGAAGCCGTGGCACAGCACCCGCCCACGGTCCGGCAGTCCCCTGACGGAGACCGAGGCAGCAGGATCCTTAAGGGGGGCATCAGCCAATCTGGGTTATCTCCGGTCCAGGTTCGGGTTGCCCGAGGTCGGGGGCCTGCCCGAGGTCCGGGGAGGCCAGGGGTGCGGGTGCGTTGGAATCCCTGGGCAGGCGCAGCTGCAGCAGCTCGCGCGGCGGCATCGGGTTCTCTCCCCGGACCACCACAACCTGCCGGAACATGTCTTCGAGCGCGGCCGCGATGTCGCGGTCCAGGGCGGCGTCGCCTCCCAGGACGCCGCGCAGGAACCAGCGCGGACCGTCGACGCCGATAAACCGCGCCACCCGGTAGCCGCTGCTGCCGTCCGCGCCACCGGCGGGAAGCTTGGCGACGAGCTCGGTGCCGAACGGACCCTGGATCTCCTCGACCTGGCCGCCCTGGCTGCCGACGGACTGGCCGATCTGCTCGCGGATTTCGTCCCAGAGGCCTTCGGAGCGCGGGGCGGCAAACGCCTGCAGCTGGAGGCTTGAGCCGTCCATGTCCAGCGTGACGGCAACGACGCGCTGCGTGGCCTCCTCGACCTCGAGCCGGAGCTGCAGGCCTTCGCGCGGCGCGATCAGGAGGGCGCCGAGATCCACATAGCCGTCCTGGTTCTCGACCTCAGAGACGTCGAAGGGACCCGCGGCGGCCCGCAGATCGCCGGGGGCAGACACGGCCGGGCCTTCAGCGACGGGATCCCGGTCTTCCGGCTCCGTCTGCTGTTCCTGCTTGGCTTTCCTGCCACGCCCAAAAACCATGGGGTTGTCTCCTTAGTTGTGATTCGTTGCCGCCGCTCGGCGCCGGCGTGACGGCTCCCGTTCCCGGGGCAGGCGCCTGCTTGAAATCCCTGCGTAAAACTGTGGGCCCGACTGGGGCCGAGTTCAGCCCTGCGGGCCGAAGCCGCCGGTGGACCCGAAGCCCCCGACGCCGCGGACCGAGCCGTCCAGTTCCTCCACCGGCACGAACCGGGCGTGCTCCACGCGCTGAATGACCATTTGTGCAATTCTATCGCCGCGCTTGAGCTCGATCGCCTCGTGGCGGTCGGTATTGAGCAGTGTCACGGCGATTTCTCCCCGGTAGCCGGCGTCCACCGTGCCGGGAGCGTTCACCACCGTCAAACCATGTTTCACGGCGAGGCCGGAGCGCGGGTGGATCAGGGCGACGAAGCCGTCCGGCAGGGCGATGGACACGCCGGTGGGCACGAGGCGGCGCTCCCCCGGTTCCAGTACGACGTCCTCGCGGGTGCGCAGGTCCGCCCCGGCGTCGCCCGGGTGGGCGTACGACGGCGGTTCCAGCCCGTCGTCGAGCATCTTCAGCTGAACCGTAAGAGTGGGCGTGGCGGTGTTTTCTTCAGTCACAGTCCCTCACTCTAACGCCAGCAGCAAAGCTGGACCTAGCCGCGGGGTCCTTGCCCGGGTGCCCGGGATGCCGGCAGCGGCGCCCAAGATGAAATAGCTCGCAAAAAGTGGAAAGCTGGGCCTATGCCCGAATCCAGCGCAGCTGCGCCTGCCCCCAAGAGCGCACCCGGTGACGCCACCATTCTCTACACCGAGAAGCTCTGGCCGAACTTCTGGATCTGGCTCGTCTCGGCGGGATTCTCCAGCGCCGGAATCCTGATGTTGGCGCCGATCAGCATCGCGGCAGGCATCACCGCAGCGGTGGTGATGTTCGCCATCATCTCCGTGCTGCTGATCCTCTCGACGCCGACCATCACAGTGACCGCGTCAACGTTGAGGGTGGGCCGGGCCACCATCGACCGCAGCTTCGTCGGCACCGTGACGGCGTTCCGCCGCGCCGAAGCGACGGCCGAACGAGGCACCCGGCTCAACGGCCTGGCGTTTCTGTGCATCCGCGGCTGGGTGGACCCGGTGGTCCACATTGAAATCACCGACCCGTCCGACCGCACCCCGTACTGGCTGGCCTCCACCCGGCACCCCGAACAGCTGATTGCCGCTCTGGAAGCCTGAAGCTGCCTGCTGGAACGGGCCTGTACGGCTAACCCTCGCATTCCTTGCAGTAAAGGCGGCCGTCCTTTTCGCGGGCGATCTGCGAACGGTGGCGGACGAGGAAGCAGGAGGCACAGGTGAATTCGTCTGCCTGGGCGGGCAGCACCCGAACCAGCAGTTCCTCCCCGGACAAGTCCGCGCCGGGGAGTTCGTAGCCTTCGGCGAGGTCGGATTCGTCTTCGTCCACCACCGCGGAAGGCTTCTCCGTACGCCGCGCCTTCAACGCCTCAATGGAGTCCTCGCTGAGGTCCTCTTCGGTCTTGCGCGGCGCATCGTAATCTGTCGCCATTGTTTGTTGCTCACACTCCGCATTCGTTCGATTGGTTCGCCGGTTCCGGGCGGTCCTGCCGGGCTGGTAGCCCTGGACCCGTTCCCGGCCGGTTCACCGATGACAACACCGGAGACGCGGATTTTGTGCCCGATGTCGGGTCATTTTTGCTTAAGCTGCCGCCGAAAGCCAGAGCCCTGCGATCCCTTCCCGCCCCCCTGCCTTCCCGGAGGCCCTAAACTGGCGGAAAGTCGCGGAAAATCGCGGAAAATCACGGCGCGCCCTCCCTCCTAACGGAAAATACGGCCCACGGGTGGCAGAGTTTCGCTTGTTAGTAATGCCAGGGTGGAGGATTTGTATGCAGGATCTACGGCTTGTAGGCGTCCACGACGACGGGGAGCATCTCCTGTTGAGCGGCGCCGGCGGCGAGATGTTCCGGCTGTCAATCGATGAAGCACTTCGGGTGGCAGTCAGCAGGACGCCGGCGAAGGCCGCTTCCGGCGGAGCCGCCACGCCTATTGCCATGTCACCGCGTGACATCCAGGCGCGGATCCGCAGCGGATCAACGGCTGCCGAAGTCGCCGAACTCTCCGGCATCCCGCTGGCGAAGGTCCAGCGCTACGAGGGCCCCGTGCTTGCCGAGCGCGAGCACGTCGCCCTGCAGGCCCGCAAGGTGGAGGTGGCCGCCCCCGCCCCCGGCCAGGATGTCTACCGTTCGGTTTTCGGCGAAAACCCGGCCTCCCTCGGGGAGATGGTGGCGCACCGGCTGTCCGCCCACGGCGTCGAGCCGTCGAGCGTGGAATGGGATTCCTGGCGCCGCCCGGACGGCAGCTGGACTGTCGTGGCCCGTTTCGAGGCGAGGCCCGGCGGGTATCCCGTCATCGGCGAAGAACCTCCGGCCATGTGGACGTTCAATCCCGCACGGAAATCGCTGCAGAACGCCAACCGCTGGGCGCAGCAGCTGAGCGAACTCGAGCCGCTGGACGGTCCCGTTCCGGCGCGCCGGCTCTCGGCTGTCTCGGACCGGCCCTTTGATTTCGAAACCGACGCCGACGCCGCGGCCAGGACCGCAACCGCCCAGCTCAGCGTCATCCAGCAGTTGCTGCAGGACAGGAGCTACCAGGAGAACGTCCAGCAGGAAAAGGACGCCAACGGGCTGCTCGACATGCTGCGCTCCCGCCGCGGGCTGCGGCCCGGTGCGGACGAGGACGCCGATGACGCCCTCGTCCAGCTCATGACCAACGGAATTCCCGCGGCCCACCCGCGGCCCTCTGACGTCGGCCCGGAACCGGAAACCGATCCGGCTGCCGGCCAGGCCGATGCACCGGACACGGACACCGCCGATGTGTCGCCCGCGGACGCCGCTCCGGCGCCGGACCAGGATTTCCTGGCACGACGGCGCGACGGCAGGCCTTCCATGCTCTCCCGCCTCACCCTGGCTCCCCGCCACCCGGAGCAGGGCGACGATGCGCTGAAGCTGCACGACGGCGTCAGCACCGAAACCCGGGAAATCACCATCGCCGCGTCGCCGCTGCGCCCGCCCGGCCAGCCGCACACCCCCAGCAAGGGCCTCGACGAGCTGATCGGCGGCGGAACCTCCCGGCGCCAGCAGCGCGAAGCACCTGCGGCCGCGACCCCCGACCGCGAGGCCGAGCAGCCGGAACGCCAGCCGGGCAAGCCGAAGCGCTCGAGTGTGCCCAGCTGGGATGAAATAGTCTTCGGAACCCGCAACGACTGAGCTGCACAGGCGGACCCGCGGGGGTCAGGACTGCCGCAGGTCCGTTGCCCCGCGCCACAGGCCGGCATCCACTTCGAAGGGCAGCAACTGCTCCTCAACGGACATCATGCTGGCCCCGTGGGCGGTGACCCGGCGCATGAAGTGCCGCCGGCAAAGCGTCTCGTAGCCGACGACGGGCGTGTGCCCCGGATCCGTATCGAACACTTCGGCAGCCATGTCGACGTCGCCGACCACAACCTGCTCGCCCTCCATCACCATGACCCCGTCGAGGGTGCGCGCGTTGTGCGTGGCGCGGCGGCCGCACCAGCAGAGCGCCTCGACCTGCAGAACCTGGACGCGGTCCGCGAGCTCGATGAGCCGCTGTGAGCCGGGAAAGAGCCGGGTGCGGAAGTCGGCACTGATGCCGAAGGCAAAGACGTCGACGCCGATCTCGTCAACCACCCGCGCAAGCTGTTCGACCTGCTCCGGCGAGTAGAACTGGGCTTCGTCGCAGATCAGGTAGTCCACGCGCAGACCGGTGGTGCGCCGTCGTACTACTTCGTCCCAGAAATCCGTGCTGTCCAGCACCTCGACACAATCCGTTTCGAGCCCGAGCCGGCTGGAGATGCGGGTTCCGCCGGCACGGTCATTTCGGCTGAACCGCACGCCGCCGCGCCCGCGGGCGCGGTGGTTGTAGTCCATCTGCAGCGCCAGGGTGGATTTTCCGCAGTCCATGGTGCCGGAAAAGAAGACGAGTTCAGCCACGCGGAGCCTTCTTGCCGTCGGCCTGGAAGCACAGCAAAGGGACTTCGCGCTCCGCCTTCGTCAGCGATCCGTGCTGGCCCACCACCTCCATTGCCGTGGGGCGCACCCGCCGGGTGTCGTAGAGTGCCAGGGCATCCCGGGCGGCGATCATAACGTCGCCGATCCGCGGGGCAACCTCGGCACGGACCTCCCCGAACAGGCCGCCGGCGATGGCCTCCTCACGGGTGAACGCCCAGATCCGGTCGCCGAAGCGGGCACGCCAGGCGTCGAGCAGCCGCAGGCGTCCGGCCTCGCCCAGGCCCGGCTCGAGATAGAGGTGGACCATCCGGGGCTCCCCCGCTGTATGCCGGACCCCGGCTGTCAGGGCAGGGTCGGCCGAATAGTCGATCCGCTGCGATTCCGGCACATCCAGCATGCCGTGGTCCGCCGTGAGCAACACCGTGGTGCCGGGCGGCAGGGTCGCGCTGAGCCGGCGCACGGTGGCATCCAGTTCCTCGAGCTGGTGCTCCCACTGGGGCGACTGGCAGCCGTGGCGGTGCCCGGCCTTGTCCAGTTCGTTGACGTAGAAGTACATCAGGGACCTGCCTGCGCCGGCCATGGCCCCGGCGGCCGCGGCCGTCCGGGCATGCGAGGTCGTGCCGGTGACGAAGCGGCCGCCCCGGAGCGCGGCCTGGGTCATGGCGGAGTTGCTGAACTGGGGCAGGCTGACCGTGGTGACATCCACGTGCCCGGCCGCCCGCTCGAACACGGTCGGGAACGGCTGCCACTGGCGCGGGTCCACGCCGGGGTCCCAGTTGCCGAGCATGTTCACGACCCGGTCCTGGTCCGGATCCAGCACGTCGTAGCCGACCATGCCGTGCTGGCCGGCGGCGAGTCCGGTGCCGAAACTGGCCAGCGAAGCGGCGGTGGTGGAGGGGAAGGCTGAGTCCAGCCACACCGGCACCTTGCCCTGGTCCGACTGCATGACGGAGCGCAGGAACGGGGTGTGCGCCGACTTCTGCTTCAGCATGTTCCGGCCCAGTCCGTCGGCCAGGACAACGCAGACCCGCTTGGCGGCGGGCAAATCCAGCCGGTTCTCAAAACCGGGGATCCCCAGGCTGGCCGCGGCGCTCGTGAGCACCTCGGCGATGGAGCGCTGGCCGAAGGCCGGGGCCGCGGGCAGCGCGAAGGCCGCAGGGGCGGGGGCCACAGCGGCGGGAACAGACAGCGGCTCAGGCACGCGGACCGGGGCCATCTAGCGCTGGTGGCCGCGGCTGAGGCGGTTTCCGAACACGCCCATCCGCGGGCGCGCCGGAAGGCCGGGGCCGGTATGCGGGGCGGGGGCGGCGGAACCGGTGTTCACCGCGCGGAGGGCCCGGGCGAAAAGCTTGGCAGCCTGGACGGCCTGCAGCCCGTCGGCTTCGGCGCTGATCCGCAGCACGATGTCTTCCTGCGCGATGGTGCCGCTGTAGCCGTGGTCTGCCTCGCACTGCGGATCCCCGCAGCTGGCCGGCCCCATGTCGAGGCGCTGCCCGCCGGACCAGGCGATGGACAGGGTCAGCTCGCGGACGGGGTCCGAGGGCTTGTAGTCCTGGGGCTGGGCATAGACGTAGCTGAGCACCACGGAGCGGATCTGGGTCACCGGGACTGATTCCGTGGAGACCTGCGCCACGGTCTGTTCGCCGGCTTCATCAAGCTGCTGGTCGTCGACATGGGTGATCACCAGCATGTCCTCCGTCAGGACGAGCACGGTGATATGCCGCCGGACCTCGGCCCGGTCGAAGTGCGTCTCCAGATGGACCAGGTGCGCCACGCAGTCACGGCCGTCCAGGGCGTCGGCGACGACGTCGGCCACCAGCCGGGGGTAGAAACCGGCCTGCTGGAGGGCCTCTTCCAGGCCTTGGCCCTGCGCGCTGTGGTCATGGAGTCCGTGACGGTGCGCGGCCTGGCGTCCCGGGGCGGGCGCCGCCGGCTTGGGTGTTGGAGGCTGGAAGCTCATGGTTTCCATTTTCACAGATCGGCTGGGGACATGCTAACTGCCCCTGCCGCCGCGGGCAGGCTCCGCTAGCTGCGCATGGCCCGCCGCGCACTGTCGGTGCGCTGGGCGGCATTGGCGATCCGGACGTCGGCAGCCAGGATCGAAGCGCCCTCCGGCCCGGCCAGCACAGGATTGAACTCCACCAGGGCAACCTCCGGATGGTTGTCCTTGAGCCGCGACAGCCGCGCGGCAATGTCCTCAAGGGCCGCGACATCCACGGCCGGGAGCCCCTGGTAGCCGAAGAGTTTCCGCGATGCACGGGGCCCGCGGATGAAAGCATGGAGGTCGGAGCCGGACAGCGGCGGCACCCGGTGGGCCCAGTCGTCGAGCAGGTTGACCGCATCCCCGGCGAGGCCGAAGGAAACCACGGGACCCAGCAGCGGGTCTTCGATGGCGCGGAAGGTGCAGGCCTGCCCTACCGGCACCATCGACTGCACTTCCAGGGACGGCGAGCCGTAACGTTCCAGCGATTTCCGCATTTCCAGCACGTTGCGCCGGAGCGAATCGGCGTCCTGGATGTCGAGGCGCACGCCGCCCAGGTCGAGCCGGTGCCGCAGCGCGGGGTCCGTGGTTTTCAGCGCCACGGGCCAGCCGAGCCGGTCGGCGGCGGCCACGGCCTGCTCGGCGGTCTCGAAGCCCTCGGAGGGCACCACCCGGATGCCGTAGTGACCCAGCAGCTTCCCGGCCGTCACCGGGTCCAGGCGGACCAGTTGTTCGCCGGGGACGTTCTGGAGCAGGTGCTCGAGATCGGTGCGGGTGCCGTCCGGATCGCAGCCCTCGGGCTCCACGAAGAGGCCCTGGTCGCGGTGCAGCCACTGAGCGTAGCGCACGACGGCGGCGAGCGCCGCCACGGCCGCGCCCGGGTTCGAGTAGCACGGCACGATGGCGGGGTGGACTGCCGGCTGTGCCGTTTCCGGCCCGACCATGCCCTCGACATAGACGGAAGGGTCCAGGATGCCGCTGAACGCCGCAACCACGGGTTTCCCGGCCGCCGCGGAACATTCGGCGAGCACGCCCGCGACCTTCTCCACGGTGAGGCCATGCGCGGGGATCAGCGCCACCACCACGGCGTGGACGGCGTCGATGGTCAGGGTTTCCTGCAGGCTCCGCCGCAGCGCCGGCAGCACCACGGAGGGCCCGGCGTCCAGGTCGACGTCGGCGACGATGCGCTCCACGCCCAGGCCCTGCGTGGCCGCGCTGTCCGCGACAACCTTGCCCAGCGCGCGGGAGTTGCTGAAGACGGCGAGGCCGGGGCCCTTGGGCAGCGGCTGGCCCGACACGATCTGGGCGACGTCCATAAGCTGTTCGATGGTCTCCACCCGGATCACGCCGGCCTGGCGCATCATGGCGTCGAGGGCTTCCGGCGGGGCCTGGGTGGTGCGGACGGCGTGGCCGGGCGGCAGCCCCAGGCCCATGGCATCGGATTTGGCGACGATCACGGGCTTCGTCCGGGCCAGGCGCCGCGCCAGCCGGGAGAACTTACGCGGGTTGCCGATCGATTCGAGGTAGAGGCCGACGGCGGTCGTGTCGGCGTCGTCCTCCCAGAACTGCATCATGTCGTTGCCGGAGACATCGGCGCGGTTGCCGGCCGAGAGGAAGGTGGAGAGGCCGACGCGGCGGCGGCTCGAGGCAGCGTAGAGGGACACGCCGATCGCGGCTGACTGGCTGAAGAGTCCCAGTCCCCCGCGGCGGCCCAGCGCCGGCGCCATGGAGGCGTTGAGGGAAACGGCCGGGTTGGTGTTCATGATGCCCAGCGAGGCCGGGCCGATCACGCGCATGCCGTTGGCCCGGGCCTGCCGCACGAGCTCACGCTGCCGGGCGAGTCCGCGGTCGCCGTCGTCGGCATACCCGGCGGTCGCCACCACGATCCCCTTGACTCCGGCGGCTCCGCATTCCTCCACCACCTTGGGGACCTCGTCGTAGGGTACGGCGATGATCGCGAGCTTGACGGGTCCCGGGACCTCGGCGAGCCGCGCGAAGGAGATCATGCCGGCAAGCTCCAGGGCCTCCGGATTGATCGCGTAGACCGGGCCGGTGAACCCGCCCTCGATGATGTGTTCGAGGAGCTGGTAGCCCACCGTCCCCCGCTTGCGGCTCGCCCCGATCACGGCCACCGAGGATGGGGCGAGCAGTTCCTGGATGCTGCGCGCTTCCGCGCGGTGTTCGCGGGACTCCATCACGGCACGGGACCTGTCGGTGGGGTCGATGTTGAATTCGAGGCTGACGACGCCGTCGTCGAAGTGGCGTTTGACGTCATAGCCGGCGTCGGAGAAGACCATGAGCATCTTGCGGTTCTCCGGGAGGACCTCCGCGCTGAACTTGCGGATGCCGTTTTCGCGGGCGGCGGCGGCAAGGTGTTCAAGCAGGATGGACCCGATGCCGCGGCCCTGCTGGGCGTCCGCGATGTTGAAGGCGACTTCGGCTTCCCCGGGGTCGTCCAGCCGGTCATAGCGGCCGATTCCCATGATCTCCCCGCCGATCGTGATCACCAGTGCCACGCGGTCCCGGTAGTCCACTTCGGTGAAGCGCTTGAGTTCCTTCGGGGACAGCCTGGACTTGAACGCGAAGAACCGCATGTAGGTGGACTTCTGCGATTGGCCCACGTGGAACGCCTGGACGGCGTCCGCATCGGAGGGGTGGATGGGGCGCAGATGCGCCGTCCCGCCGTCCCGCAGGACAACATCGGCTTCCCAATGTTCCGGATACACGCCATGCTCGGGCTGGTCCACCATAGGCTTAGCCTAGTCATAAACTTACGCAGTACCCGTTAAACACCCCTCAGAAGGACCTTCCAGCCTCATGGCCCGCCGCCAAACCACGCCCCCCGGGGATGCCAGCCAGGATTTCACCGAGAACATCGTCGATATCGACGTCACTTCCGAAATGGAGGGCTCGTTCCTGGAGTACGCCTATTCGGTGATCTACTCGAGGGCCCTGCCGGATGCCCGGGACGGCCTGAAGCCCGTGCAGCGGCGCATCCTGTACATGATGAGCGAGATGGGCCTGCGCCCGGACCGCGGCCACGTCAAGAGCGCCCGCGTGGTGGGTGAGGTGATGGGCAAGCTGCACCCGCACGGCGACACCGCCATCTACGACGCCATGGTGCGGATGGCGCAGGACTTTTCGCTGCGGCTGCCGCTGATCGACGGGCACGGCAACTTCGGCTCGCTCGACGACGGCCCGGCGGCCCCGCGGTACACCGAGGCCCGCCTGGCGGCGGCTGCCCTGACCCTGACGGACCACCTCGACGAGGACGTCGTGGACTTCGTCCCCAACTATGACAACCAGCTGACCCAGCCGGACGTGCTGCCGGCCGCGTTCCCGAACCTTTTGGTCAACGGCGCCACCGGGATCGCCGTCGGCATGGCCACCAACATGGCCCCGCACAACCTCGTGGAAGTGATCGCCGCCGCCCGGCACCTGATCGGGCACCCGGATGCCACGCTCGAGGACATCATGAGGTTCGTCCCGGGCCCCGACCTTCCCACCGGCGGCCGGATCGTGGGCCTGGACGGCATCCGCGACGCCTACGCCACCGGCCGCGGCTCGTTCAAGACCCGGGCCAAGGTGGAGATCGAGCAGCTCTCGGCACGCCGCACCGGACTGGTGGTCACGGAACTGCCGTACATGGTGGGGCCGGAAAAGGTGATCGAGAAGATCAAGGACGCCGTCAACGGCAAAAAGCTCACCGGCATCAGCGACATCGTTGACCTGACCGACCGCAACCATGGCCTTCGCCTAGTGATCGAACTGAAGAACGGCTTCAACCCCACCGCCGTGCTCCAGCAGCTCTACCGCTTCACCCCGATGGAGGATTCCTTCGGCATCAACAACGTCACCCTGGTGGACGGCCAGCCGCAGACCCTGGGCCTGCTGCAGCTGCTCTCCGTGTACGTGGACCACCGCATCACGGTGGTGCGGCGGCGCACCGCGTACCGGCTGGGCAGGAAGAAGGACCGCCTGCACCTGGTCGAGGGACTCCTCATCGCGATTGTGGACATCGACGAGGTCATCCAGATCATCCGGTCCTCGGATGAGGTGGCCGCGGCCAGGGCCCGGCTGATGTCCATCTACGACCTCAGCGAGATCCAGGCCAACTACATCCTGGAACTCCGGCTGCGGCAGCTGACCAAGTACTCCCGGATCGAGCTCGAGAAGGAGCAGGAGGAGTTGCGCCGGGAAATCGCCGAGCTTGAGGCCATCCTCGGCTCGGAGGCACTGCTGCGCGGGCTGGTGTCCTCTGAGCTGGCCGAAGTTGCCGAGAAGTACGGCACCCCCCGCCGCACCGTGCTGCTGGAATCCGAGGCGGTCTCCCCCACCGCCGCCGCCGCCCTGGCCGCAGCGTCCGGAGCCAAGGGCAAGGCCGCACCCCTCGCGCTGGAAATCGCCGATGATCCCTGCTGGGCCATCCTCACGGCGTCCGGCCAGATCGCCCGCACCGCCAACCAGGACGGTCTCGCCGAGACTGGCCCCCGGACCCGGCACGATGTCTTCCGTTCGGTGGTCAAAACCTCCGCGCGCGGCGAGATTGCCGCCGTCACCTCCCAGGGCCGGATGCTGCGCCTGCAGGTGATGGACATGCCGGTGCTGCCGCCGACGTCGGGTACCCCGAACATGGCCGGCGGCGTGCCGGCCAAGGATTTCATCACCCTGCTCAAGGGCGAATCGCTCGTGGCCTTCGCGCCGCTGGATGAGGTCCTGGCGATCGGCACGGCCCAGGGCGTCGTCAAGCGTGTGCAGCCCGACTACCCGCTGAACCGGGAGGACTGGGAAGTCATCGCACTCAAGGACAAGGACACCGTGATCGGTGTTGCACCCGCCGGGTCCGACGACGTCGACCTCGTCTTCATCACGGCGCAGGCGCAACTTCTGCGCTTCGGCGCCTCCGCCGTGCGGCCGCAGGGCCGGACCGCGGGCGGAATGGCCGGGATCAAACTGGCTGCCGGCGACAGCGTGCTGTCCTTTGGCGCCGCCGGTGCCGCCGACAGCGCCGCCGTCGTCGTCACGATAGCCGGGACCGAGGGCGCCCTCCCGGGCACCGCTCCGGGGACCGCCAAGGTCACCGCGCTGTCGGAGTACCCGGCCAAGGGCCGTGCCACGGCCGGCGTCCGGGCGCACCGCTTTCTCAAGGGTGAGGACACCCTGCTGCTGGCCTGGGCCGGGCACGGCCCGGCGAAGGCGTCCTCCCTGGCCGGGGTGGCCCGGTCCCTGCCCGGCGAGCATGGCCGCCGCGACGGTTCCGGGATCCCGCTTTCCCAGGCTGTCGACGCGGTCGGACCGAGCATGGCCTGGGCCGAAGAACCTGCGACGGAAGCTTAGGCTCCCGCGGGCCAGGGAGGCCTGGCTATGGGCCCGCCTACGGGGCCAGGCGCGGGGTCCATGCGGCACGGCTCACCTATTCGCCACAAAGGGCCGCAATAGGGCACGCCATTCCGGCCATCCGTGGCACATGGCCCGAGCCAGGCCGGAGGCGGGGCCACCAGCCGCAGCCCACGCACCGCCCGCGTGGGCCGTGGAGCGCATCCGCCCCCTCGGCGGCTCCGGGATAAATGCGCTTAGACTGCTCCCATGCCTATCATTCCGGATCAAAAGGACTGGACCTGGGTGCTGTCGCGGCCCTGCCCCGAATGCGGTTTTGACGCCTGTTCAGCCACCCCGGCCACGGCTCCGGGAATGGTCGCCGCCGTGTTGCCACGCTGGCGTGCGGCGCTGCGGCGCCCCGATGTGGCGGAACGCCCCGACGACCCCACCTGGTCGGCCCTCGAGTACGCCTGCCACGTCCGGGACGTCTTCACCTTGTTCGACGACCGCCTGGGCCTGATGGTCAGCGGGGACGACGCCCGGTTCGAAGACTGGGACCAGGACCGGGCGGCCGTGGAGAAGGATTACGCCCATGCCGATCCGGCCGGAGTCAGCGCGGAACTCACCGCTGCAGGCGAACGGATTGCCGCCTCCTTCGCCAGCATTCCGGTGGAGCAGTGGGGCCGCAAGGGGACCCGCAGCAACGGTTCGGTGTTCACCGTCCTGACCTTCGCGCAGTACTTCCTGCACGACGTCGTCCATCACCTCCACGATGTGGACGGGTAGCGCGTGAACCGGTAGCGCACGGACCGCCGGCCGCACCGTCCGGGGCAACTTTGCGCCCGGTTCCGGCAGCGTGGCGGCGGTCCGACGGCGTGTCCGTGGCCTAACTGCCCCCGGACGGCACCGGAACGGGGGCAGCTGCCGGGGCATGGTCAAGGTCGAGGCGGCTGTCGTCGGGGCCGATGTCCTCCGGGTTGTGCGTCACGAGGACGACGGTCCTCCCCCGCAGCCCGTACCGCAATTCGGCCAGCATCGCCCGGCCGGACTCCGCATCCAGGTGCGCCGTGGGCTCATCGAGCAGGATCACATCCGCCCCCGTCATGAGGGTGCGGGCGACGGCCAGGCGCTGGCGTTCGCCGCCGCTGAGGAAGGCGCCGCCGGGTCCGATCCGCGTGTCCAGCCCGCCTTCCAGCCCTTCGATCAGCGGGCCGAGGCCGACGGCGGCCAGGGCCTCCCGCATCCGGGCCTCCGAAGACGCCCGCGCAGCCCCTGCCACGCCACCAGGGCCGGCGGACTCCGGGCCGGGCAGGCCCAGCATGAGGTTGCCGCGGATGGTGGAGTCGAAGAGGTGTGCCTCCTGCGGGCACCACGCGGCCCTTCCGCTGAGCAGGATGCGGCCGCTTGCTGCCGGGAGGAAGCCCAGGACGACGGCGAGCAGGGTGGATTTTCCGGAGCCCGAGGCACCGGTGACGGAGAGCCAGCGCCCCGGTTCCGCGGCGGCGGTGAGCCCGGTGAAGACCGGCGGCCCGCCTGGCCACGCTGCCGCCAGGTCCAAGAGTTCGATCCCGGGTTTGCCGCCGGGCCGTGCGGCCACCGGGACGAGGCCGCCGGTAACCCCGGCGTCGGTGTCGTCTGACTCGTCGAGGACCCCGGCGGCGCCGATCCGGCGCAGCACCGCGCGGAGTGCCGGGTACTGGCGGACCGCCGTCGTGATCGCCGCGTAGGGTTCCACGAGCGCAAGCTGCAGCAGCACAACGACGGCCACCGTGGCGGGTTCCACGGCGCCGGCGAGGACCAGCGGCGCGGCGAGCACGGCGCTGGCGAGGGCTGCCGTCCCGCAGGCCAGCACCGTGATGCCCTGGCCGAGGCCTTCCGCCCAGGCGGAACGCTGCGAGGCCGCGGTTGCGGCGCGGTCGGCCAGGCCGATGGCTTCAAGTACCGGGGCGGTGACGCCGTTGGCGTGGAGCTCCGCCCGGGCGTCGAGCGCTGCGGCGACATCCCGGAGGACCCCGGAGCGCAGACGCTGTTCGGTCCGGGCCGACATCCGGTCCGCCGCGAGTGCCAGGGCCGGGGCTGCCACGAGGCTCAGCAGGGCGGCGGCCACCAGGGCCGGCAGCGCCGCCGGCAGCAGCACGCCGATGCCAAGGACCGCCGCGGCCGCGACGGCCAGGCCGGTCAGCGGCGGAAGGACCACCCGGGGCAGCAACTCCCGGACCGTGTCGACGTCGTCCACCACGGTGCCCAGGACGTTGCCGCCCTGCAGGAGCCTGCGAAGGGACAGGGCGCGGCGGCTCAAGGACTCCCAGAGCCGGCCGCGGAGCCGGGTCAGCGCGGAGAAGACCGCATCATGAAGCAGCAGCCGCTCGGCGTAGCGCAGGGCAGCACGCCCGACGCCGAAGAACCGCACGCCCACGATAGCGGCAAGCAGGTACAGGATGGGCGGCTGTTCGCTGGCGCGGATGATGAGCCAGCCGGAGAGCCCCGCCAGCGCGACGGCGAACAGGGCAGCCAGGGTCCCCACGACGCCGGCGGCGGCGAACTTTGCCGCCACGGGGGCGAGCAGCCGGCGCAGCCGTGCCGGTGTGCTGTCGTTTGTTGCGTCATTGCCTGCGCTCGGGCCCGGGACAGCCGTTTCCGGGAGCCCCGCGGCGGGGCTGCCGGCGGGCCGGCCTCCCTCTGCCTCCGGGGCCGCCGCAGACACTGGTTCCCCTGCGCGCAGCGGCACCGCATCCGGCGCGGGGACGGCGGATCCCGGCGCCACGGACACCAGTCCGTCCGCCAGTTCCCGGGTCTGCCGGTCGTGGGCCACGAGCAGCACCGTGACCTTGCCGCGCAAACCGGCGATGGCCCGGCTGACCACGGTGGCAGATTCCCGGTCCAGGTGGGCGGTGGGTTCATCCAGCAGCAGGACGGTGGCTCCGGCCTCGATCCGGGCCAGGCCGCGGGCCAGCGCCACGCGGCGCAGCTCCCCCGGGCTGAGTTCGGCCGGGTGTTTCGCGGCGAGGTGCTCTGCGGCGCAGGCCGCCAAACAGCGGCGTGCCGCAGCATCAAACCCGGCGTCAGCCCCGCCGGTTCCTGAAGCCGCATCGCCCAGATACAGCCGGATCTCGGCCAGGACGGTCGGGGCCACCATGACGGGATGCTGCGGCACCCAGGCGAGGTCCGCCGTCGTGAATCCTTCGAGCCGGCCGCTGACGGCGGTGCCGCCGCCGGCCCCGATGGTGCCGGCCAGCACACCGAACACGGTGCTCTTGCCGGCTCCGCTGGCTCCGTCGAGGGCTGTGATCCGGCCGGCCGCCGCCGTGAAGCTCAGCGGCCCGACGGCGGCGTCCCTCCTGCCGCCGTAGCGGACCGTCAGCCCTCGCACCGTGACGGCGGGAGGCTTGGCTGCTTGGCCAGGCGCGGTGCGCTGCGGGTCGGCGGGGACCAGCGGCACGGCTTCGGGTGCTTCGAGGACGTTGGTGGTTTCGGCGAGCGCCGCGCGGCCGTCGTCGCTCGCGTGGTGGGCGGTGCCGAGTTCCCGGAGCGGAAGGTAGCAGTCGGGGGCCAGGATCAGCGCCAGAAGCCCGGCCTCGAGGGCCATGTCCCCGTTGACCAGCCGGACGCCGATGAAGACGGCAACCACGGCAACCGAGATGGTGGCGATGAGTTCAAGGGCCAGGGCGGAGAGGAACGCGGTGCGCAGGGTCCCCATGGTCCGGAAGCGGTACTCCTCGGAGATGTCCTCGAGGGCCTTCCGCTGCGCGGTGGCCCGGCCCAGGCCCACCAGGACGGGGAGGCCCTTGGCGAGTTCGAGCATGTGGCCGGACAGCCGGGACAGCGCAGACTGCGCCTCCTTGACCCGTTCGTCGGTATAGCGCCCGATCAGGACCATGAACAGCGGCACGAGCGGCACGGTCAACACGATCACGACGGCGCTGATCCAGTCCGCGAACACGATCCGTGCCCCGAGCAGCAACGGGATGGCCGCGCAGTTCACCAGGGCGGGCAGGAACTGGGTGTAGTAGCTGTCGAGGGCGTCCAGTCCCCGAGTGGCCAGGACGGCCAGTCCGCCGTCGGAAGGGCCTGCGGTTCGGGTCCCGTTGCGGAGTGCGCGCCCGAGCAGCCGGGAGCGCAGCTCCTCCTTGACGCCGAGTGCGGCACGGCGTGACGCGACGGTCTGGGCCCAGACGGTCAGGGACCGCAGGATGACCCCGGCGAGGCCCCAGCTGAGTTGTTCGCCCCAGCCGGCGCTGTGGGTCATCAGTCCGGCGAGCATCGAGGCGACCGCCTGTCCCATCAGCACGAGCGACAGGGCCTTCAGGGCGGACAGCAGGCCCAGCAGGTAGAGGGCGGAACGTGTTGCGGGGCCGGCCGGGAACTGCGGTCTCATCTGGTGTCAGTCCTTGGGTGCCAGCGCTTTGGCGGCGATCGCGGGAAGGAAGCTGTGGGCCTCGGGGATATGGGCCGCGCTCACCCGGCGCCGGAACACCCAGTAGGTCCAGGCCTGGTAGGCCAGCACCAGCGGCAGCCCGATGCAGGCGACAACGGTCATCAGGCCCAGCGTGTAGTCCGAGGAAGAGGCGTTGGAGATTGTCAGGTTGAACGCCGGGTTCAGGGTGGACGGCAGCACCACGGGGAAGGCTGCGCCGAAGATCGAGGCGCTGCCGAGGAGCAGGAAGACGCCGAGGGCCAGGAAGGCACGCCCCTCGGCCCCGGTGCGGGCGAAGTTCCACGCGACGGCCGCCGCGACGACGGCGGCGACGACAGCGGCGATGGTCCAGGCCTTACCACTGAGCAGTTGCAGGCTCACCGCCCAGCCGGCAATCGGCAGCAGGAGCACCGGCAGCAGCCGGACGAACCACCGGCGCGCCCGGTGGCGGACGTCGCCGTCGGTCTTCAAGGCCAGGAAGGCGAGCCCGTGCAGGAGGGAGAAGCAGACGACGGCGAGGCCGCCGAGCACGGCGTAGGCGTTGAACCAGGCGAACGGGCCGCCCTCGCGGTCGCCGTTGGCGTTCAGCGGCAGGCCCGTGGTGGTGAGCGCCAGTGCGGCGCCGACGCCGAAGGCCGCCACGAGGGAACCGGCCGAGATGGCCCAGTCCCAGCGGGCGCGCCACTGCGGGGTGTCCACCTTCCCGCGGTATTCGAAGGCCACCGCGCGGAAGATGAGCGCCACGAGCACCAGCAGCAGCGGCAGGTAGAGCGCGGAGAACAGGGATGCATACCAGAGCGGGAAGGCCGCGAAGGTTGCGCCACCCGCGGTCAGCAGCCATACCTCATTGCCGTCCCAGACCGGCCCGACGGTATTGAGCAGGACGCGGCGTTCGGTGTTGTTCCGGGCGAATCCCTTCATCAGCATGCCGACGCCAAGGTCAAAGCCCTCGAGAAAGAGATAGCCCGTCCACAGCACCGCGATGGCAATGAACCAGATGGTGGGTAGCAGTTCCATGCTGAGAATCCTCTGCGCTTCGTAGTTTTCGAATGCCTAGTAGGCGAATGCCAGGACGTCGTCGGCCCCGGGCCCGCCGGCGCCCGGCGTTCCGTCCCCGGGCGGGACGTCCTTGCCGGCCGCGTGCGTGAGCTCAGGCATGGCCGAGACCACGCCGCCGCGGATGTACTGGACCAGGAGCTTGACCTCGACCACCAGCAGCACCGCATAGACGGCGGTCAGCACCACGAGGGAGGTGATCAGCTCGCCCGCGGAGACCCCGGGTGAGACGGCCGCAGCGGTGAACATAAAGACCTGGTCGATGCCGCTGGCATCAGGGTTCGGAGCAACGACGAAGGGCTGGCGGCCCATCTCGGTGAAGATCCAGCCCGCGGCGTTGGCCCCGAACGGTGCCAGAATGCCGAAGACCGCCACCCGCATGAGCCCCCGGGAGGCGGGAACGGTTCCCTTGCGGGTGGCCCAGAGCGCCACGAGCGCCGCGAAGGCCGCGATTCCGCCGAAGCCGATCATCATCCGGAATCCCCAGTAGGTGACTTCCATGACGGGCACGTACTGGATCTCCTGCCCGGCCCGGTCGCCGTAGATCGGGTTGTCCGGCAGGTGGGTGCCGTAATCGGCCTTGTACTGGCCCAGGAGGCTGTTCACGCCCTTGACCTCGGTGCTGAAGTCGCCCTTGGCCAGGAAGGAAAGGATGCCGGGGATCTCGATCACGGCCACGACGTCGTCGCAGTTCTTGGATCCAACGTTGCCGAGGCTGAGTACGGAGAAGCCGGTGCCGTCGTGGCAGGCAGCCTCTGCGGCGGCCATCTTCATCGGCTGCTGTTCGAACATGAGCTTGCCCTGGAGGTCACCGGTGAGCGCGGTGCCGGCGAAGGAGATCATGGCGACGACGGCGCCGATCCGCAGCGAGCGGATCCAGACAGCGTGATCGGCGCGGTCGCGTCCCGGGATCGCGGACTCGCCGGGGATCACCTTGCCGTCGGCGTCGACGGTGTCAATGCCGTCGTGGCGGCGGCGCCACAGGTGGTACCAGGCGATGCCGAGCAGGAAGGCGCCGGCGACGGCGAGAGCGCCAAAGAGGGTGTGCGGGACTGCGACGAGAGCGGTGTTGTTGGTGAAGACGGCCCACGCGTCGGTCATGACGGGCCGCCCGTTGATCATTTCGACGCCGACGGGGTGCTGCATCCAGCTGTTCGCCACGATGATGAAGTAGGCGGAGAAGACGGAACCGATCACGGCGATCCAGAGGCAGGCGAGGTGGACGCCGCGCTTGAGCTGCTTCCAGCCGAAGATCCAGAGGCCCAGGAAGGTGGATTCCACGAAGAACGCCAGCAGGGCCTCCATGGCCAGCGGCGCCCCGAAGACGTCCCCGACAAAGCGGCTGTACTCGCTCCAGGCCATGCCGAACTGGAATTCCTGCACGATCCCGGTGGCCACGCCCATGATGAAGTTGATCAGGAAGAGCTTGCCCCAGAACTTGGTCATCCGGAGGTACTCCGGTTTGCCGGTGCGGTACCAGAGCGTCTGGATCAGGGCCACGACGAGGCCAAGGCCGATCGTCAACGGAACCATCATGAAGTGGTAGACGGTGGTGATACCGAATTGCCAGCGTGCGATTTCCAAGGCGTCCAAGGCAGTCCCTACTTTTGGCTAGGCATGAGTAACTTCTACGTTGCGTAGAACAAAGTCTTCTACAGAGTGTAGAACATATCGGCGCATCCCTGCACCCAGACTCCCACGGCGCGACACGCCTCGCAATGGCGCAGCCACAGCGGCGCCACGCAGCACCGCCGCAGCGGCCGGGAGGTGGCCGGGCCCTGCCACGACGCGCCGAAGCGGCCATGTTCTACCTCATGTAGAAAGAATGCGCAAAACGCGGTAAATTTAAGACCGAAGCAATCAGATGCCGCCCCCGGCACGGCAGAAGCGCCACCGGGAGCGGCCGGCAAAGAAGGACGTACGGAATGGCAAGTCTCGGTGAACTGGAACGGGCAGTGATGGATCTGCTCTGGGCAGGCCAAGAGGCTGCAACGGCCAACGCGTTGCGGGACCTGCTCGCGCAGAGCACCCGGTCCGAGGACGGCAGTTCCGGACACGAGGGCAAGGACCTGGCCGTCACCACTGTACTCACCGTGCTCTCCCGCCTGGAGCGGAAGGGCCTGGTCGAACGCGAACGCGGCACCCGCCCGCACCGCTATCAGGCGGTGTCCAGCCGGGCCGACCACACCGCGGAGCTCATGCACGAGGTGCTGGGATCCGCCCCTGACCGCGAGGCTGTGCTGGCGCGGTTCATTGGTTCCGTCACGGACACTGAAGCGGAGACTTTGCGCAAACTGCTGGGCCGCAGCTAGCGCCCGATGTTCTGGACCTCATATCTTCTGGCGGTCCTCGCGATAGTACTGGCGTGGCCGGTGCCTATCCTCCTTTCACGTGCCCAATGGCCCGCACGCTCCCCGTTCACGGCGATGCTGCTCTGGCAGGCCATCGCCCTTGCCGGCGGCCTGTCCATGATCGGCGCCATGCTTGTCTACGGGCTGGAACCGGTCGGGGACAGCCTGTTGGCCGGGCTGACGGCCCTGGCCGGAATGGTCTTCCACAATGCGCCCACCACGGAGCTGGGCTTCTGGCACATCTTCGCGCTCTCCGCCGCCGGGCTCCTGACCGCCCATCTCGTCTTCACCCTGCTGCTGACGTACTACAAGATCCAGCGGCAACGGCGGCGGCACCGCGAACTGCTGGACCTGCTCGCCTCACCGTCCGCTGACGGGCCGGGAACCATGGTGATCAACCTGGACTCCCCCGTCGCCTACTGCCTGCCGGGCGGCGCACGCTCGGTGACCGTGCTCTCCGACGGGCTCATGGCCGCCCTCGAACCCGGCGAACTCCGGGCCGTGCTGATCCACGAAAACGCCCACCTGGGCCAGCGCCATCATCTGCTGTTGTGGGCCTTCGCCGCCTGGCGCCAGGCGCTGCCGTGGCTCCCGACCACCCGGCTGGCGCAGGAATCCGTCAGTTCGCTGATCGAGATGCTCGCCGACGATGTCGCGCTGAGGACCGAAAGCAGGGCCACCCTGATCAAGGCCATCGCCATCGTGGCCAGCGGCGCCCACGGCACCCCTGCCGGCCGGCTGGCGTTCAGCCAGCCTGAGCTGGCGGACTTTGATTCCGGCCAGCCCGGCGCCACCGGCGGTGCCGGCTCGGCCCGTACCACCGCCTCCCGCGTCAGCCGGTTGCTCTCGCCCCGGCCGCCGCTTCCGGAACCGCTCCGCGGGCTGGTTCTTGCCGCCTGCCTCCTGCTGCTCGCGGTGCCGACGGCGCTGCTGATCGTTCCCGGCCTGCTCGGCTGATAAACCGCCTGGAACCCCGGCACGGGTCAGGCGTCGATCCGCTCCCGGTCCAGGCTCGCGGCGCCGGCAATGATGAAGTCCTTGCGCGGTGCGACGTCGGAGCCCATCAGCAGGTCAAAGGTATCCTCGGCCTGCTTGGCATTCTCGATCCCGACCTTGCGCAGGGTGCGGTGCCGCGGGTCCATCGTGGTCTCCGCCAGCTGCCCCGCGTCCATCTCGCCCAGGCCCTTGTACCGCTGGATGGGTTCCTTGTACCGCTTGCCTTCCTGGGCGAGCCTGGCCAGCAGCCCGTGCAGTTCCGCCTCGGAGTAGGTGTAGATCATCTCGTTGGCCTTCTGGCCCGCATTGATGACCTCCACCCGGTGCAGCGGGGGGACGGCGGCGTAGACGCGACCGTGGTCGATCATAGGTCGCATGTAGCGGAAGAACAGCGTCAGGAGCAGTGTCCGGATATGGGCGCCGTCGACGTCGGCGTCCGTCATCAGGATCACCTTGCCGTAGCGGGCCGCGCTGATGTCGAAGCTCCGGCCCGAGCCGGCGCCCACCACCTGGATCAAGGCGGCGCATTCGGCGTTGGAGAGCATGTCCCCCACCGAGGCCTTCTGGACGTTCAGGATCTTGCCGCGGATCGGCAGCAACGCCTGGAAGTCCGAGGACCGTGCCAGCTTGGCCGTGCCGAGCGCCGAGTCGCCTTCCACGATGAACAGCTCGGAGCGCGCGACGTCGTCCGTGCGGCAGTCGGCCAGTTTGGTGGGCATCGAGGAGGTCTCCAGCGCGTTCTTGCGGCGCTGGGTTTCCTTGTGGACGCGGGCCGAGATGCGGGACTTCATCTCGCTGACGATCTTTTCCAGCAGCAGCGCGGACTGGGCCTTGTCGTTGCGGTGCGCCGAGGTCAGCTTGGCGTTGATCTCGTGCTCGACGACCTTGGCCACGATGGCGCGGACGGCCGAGGTGCCCAGGATTTCCTTGGTCTGGCCCTCGAACTGCGGCTCGGCCAGCCGGACGGTCAGCACCGCCGTGAGCCCGGCGAAGATGTCGTCCTTTTCAATCTTGTCGTTGCCGGCCTTGAGCTTGCGGGCGTTGGTCTCCACGGCTTTGCGGAACGTCTTGAGCAGCGCCTGCTCGAAGCCAGACTGGTGCGTTCCGCCCTTGGGGGTGGAAATGATGTTGACAAAGCTGCGCACGGTGCTGTCGTAGCCGATTCCCCAGCGCAGGGCGACGTCGACCTCGCAGTCCCGCTCGACCTCGGCGAGCTGGCTGTGGCCCCTTTCGTCAATGACCGGCACGGTCTCCTTGAACTTCCCGGCGCCGTGCAGGCGCCAGATGTCCGTAACGGCCGGATCGGCGGCGAGGAAGTCAACGAACTCGGAGATGCCGCCGTCGTGGTGGAAGATTTCCTCATGCGGCCCGGACTCGCCCGGCGTGCCGGCAACCTTGCGGTCGTCCCGGACCGTGAGCTTCAGCCCGGGCACCAGGAAGGAAGTCTGGCGGGCCCGGGAGGCGAGCTCGTCGTAGGAGAACCTGGCGTCGGGGGTGAAAATCTGGCGGTCGGCCCAGTAGCGGATCCGGGTGCCCGTGACGCCGCGCTTGGCCTTGCCGATCACGTCCAGCACCGAGCCGTCGACGAAGGGCTCGAACACGGAGGCCGGGTCCGGCTTGGCCCCGGTGTCCTTGAAACGCCCGGGTTCGCCCCGCCGGAAGGACATCTTGTAGGTCTTTCCGCCGCGGTCCACCTCGACGTCCAGCCGGGCCGAGAGGGCATTCACAACGGAGGCGCCGACGCCGTGCAGGCCGCCCGAGGCCGTGTAGGAGCCGCCGCCGAACTTGCCGCCGGCATGGAGCTTGGTGAAGACCACCTCGACGCCGCTCAGCCCGGTCTTGGGCTCGATGTCCACCGGGACGCCGCGGCCGTCGTCGTGGATCTCCACCGAGTTGTCCGCGTGCAGGATGATCTTGATGTCGTGGCCGAAGCCGGCGAGGGCCTCATCCACGGAGTTGTCAATGATTTCCCAGAGGCAGTGCATGAGGCCGCGGGAGTCCGTGGAGCCGATGTACATGCCCGGGCGCTTGCGGACGGCTTCAAGGCCTTCCAACACGGAGAGATGCCGGGCGGTGTAATCAGAACTTGGTGCCACGGATCGTGAACTCCTTCAGGAACGGGACAGCCGCAATCGGACAGTCCGGGGAATTTTGACGCTCTTCCTAGGGTAGTCCGAT
This sequence comes from Arthrobacter sp. PAMC25564, assembly GCF_004798705.1. NCBI lineage: Bacteria > Bacillati > Actinomycetota > Actinomycetes > Micrococcales > Micrococcaceae > Arthrobacter > Arthrobacter sp. PAMC25564. The sequence continues at coordinate 3,286,505 of NZ_CP039290.1, forward strand.
GGCCGGCCTCCACCGCACCGCCACTCCCCGGAGGCCTGCCACCCACGGTGACGTTACCGAGACGTGATACGCGTACAGCGAAAGTGGGCCATCCAGGCGATGGTTTCGCGGCGAATGCTGGTTATATGGGTATATCGATCTACAAGGAGGCCGAAAATGACAACAGCAGTTGCGGACCGCACACTCACCACCGTTGACCGGTGCGATCGTTGCGGAGCACAGGCATATGTCCGGGTTGTTCTCGGTGCCTCCGGGGGTGAGCTTCTTTTCTGTGGCCACCACGCACGGGCCGTAGAACCGACACTCAGGCCGCTCAGCTCAGACTGGCACGACGAGACGGCCCGCCTTCAGGAGAAGGCACCGGTTCCGGTCGACTAGTCCAGTTGCTTTCCGTTCAGCGGCTCATGGACAGTCTGTCAGCGAGCTGAAGGACTAAGAACCCGGGCTCCTCCGATGAGGAGGGCCCGGGTTTTTTGCTGCCCGCAAACAGCAACGCGGGGTCACACCGGGCCCAATCATCCGAAGATCATGGGCGCGATGTGACCCCGCGTTGCTGTGTTCCGGGCTCTTAGTCCAGGTAGTCGCGCAGCACCTGTGACCGCGACGGGTGCCGCAGCTTGGACATCGTCTTGGATTCGATCTGGCGGATCCGCTCACGCGTGACGCCGTAGACCTTGCCGATTTCGTCCAGTGTCTTCGGCTGTCCGTCGGTCAGCCCAAAGCGCATCGCGACCACACCGGCTTCACGTTCGGAGAGCGTGTCCAGCACCGAGTGCAGCTGTTCCTGCAGCAGGGTGAAGCTCACGGCATCCGCCGGGACGACAGCCTCGGAGTCCTCGATGAGGTCACCGAATTCGGAGTCGCCGTCCTCGCCGAGGGGTGTGTGCAGGGAGATGGGCTCGCGCCCGTACTTCTGGACCTCCACGACCTTCTCCGGAGTCATGTCCAGCTCGAGGGCCAGCTCCTCCGGGGTTGGTTCGCGTCCGAGGTCCTGAAGCATCTGGCGCTGCACGCGGGCCAGCTTGTTGATGACTTCCACCATGTGTACCGGGATACGGATGGTGCGCGCCTGGTCGGCCATGGCGCGGGTGATCGCCTGGCGGATCCACCAGGTGGCGTAGGTGGAGAACTTGAAGCCCTTCGTGTAGTCGAACTTCTCGACTGCACGGATCAGGCCCAGGTTGCCCTCCTGGATCAGGTCCAGGAACAGCATGCCGCGGCCGGTGTAGCGCTTGGCCAGCGACACGACGAGGCGGAGGTTGGCCTCCAGCAGGTGGTTCTTGGCGCGCTTGCCGTCGTGGATGACGAATTCGAGCTCACGCTTGAGCTTCGGATCCATGGTGCCGTCGTCGGCGTTGATCTTTTCCTCGGCAAACAGGCCGGCCTCGATGCGCAGGGCCAGATCCACTTCCTGTTCAGCGTTCAGCAGGGCGACCTTGCCGATCTGCTTCAGGTAGTCCTTAACGGGGTCGGCAGTGGCGCCGGCGGACATGACCTGCTGCACCGGGGCATCGTCGTCGTCGGCATCGGAGTAGACAAAGCCGGAGCCGGTGGTGGCCGCGGCCTTGCCGGCAATCTCTTCGCCGTCTTCTCCGAGTTCGGCAGCGTCGGGCGTCAGATCGTCGAGGTCCTCTTCGACCTCGTCGGAGTCCTCGTCCGAGCCGCCACGGGCGGATTTGCTGGCGGCTTCTGCCGCCGCTTTGGCGCCGGGCTTGGGCCCGCGCTTCTTGGGCTCAGGCTTGGCGGCCGCCGAAGCGGAGTCGCCACCTTCGGCGGAGGCTGCGTCTTTGACAGCCTTGTTGGCTGCACGCGTGGCGGCGCGCTTGGCGTTCGTCGCCGCCTTCTTCTCCTCAGGGGATAATACGGCCTGGTCGGCGGGTTCCTTCTTCGCGGAAGACGGGGTCACAGAAAACCTTTCTAGCGGCGGTCTGTGGAATCACCATACGGGCAACACCACTATGACCCTGTCAAGTCCGTGTTTCACATCAGGTGCAGGCACGGACAGCAGAGCCACTAAGTAGAACTGCCGGGACGGCCGTAATGTTCCCTGTTTCCAAGGTTCGTTACACGCACTTGATACACGGACCCAACCGGGTCTCGGCAACCATTGTCTCACGATTTTCCGGAGCCGTGCCGTCCGGCCGGCGCGGTCCTCGTTTTTCCGGGACCGTATTTTTCCCGGTGCAGCATTTTCCGGCACACCCGGTCAGGCGGCACCCGGCTCGAACTTCTGCCACGCGGCCTCCCGCCGGCCGGCCCAGCCACAGATGGTCCCCCGCCGGCCAAGTTCGGCCAGCAGTTCGGCCAGCCGGTAGCCGGGGCATGTCACGGCTGCCTGCTGGAACAGGGCATCGGCGAACGAGCCCCTGCCCCGACACCATTCGATCCAGCCGCGCGCCGTGAGGCAGGCGGCCCGGGCCTCCCCACCGCAATCCCTGCCCAGCAGCACAAGGACGCGCTCCAGCCGCCCCATCAGCGCCCAATCGGGAACCGGCGGCGCCAGGCCGAGCAGGACGTCGCCGTAGCCGGGAGCCCCGCGAAGGCCGCAGGCGGTGCCGGCCGCATCGCGGGGAGGCCCGAGGGGAGGGAATCCCTCCATCGGCGGCAGCGGCGCGGGCAGGATCGGGGCATCGGGCGGTCCGGCGGCCCTGTCGAACAGGCCGAATTCCGCCGCACCGCGTTCAGCCGCCGCCCCTCCGGCGGCCGCCATTACCAGCACGGCGTCCCGCCAGGCCTGAACGCCGAGGCTGGCGCTCAGGTAGGAGGCGAGCCCCGGGTCAAGCTCCAGGGCATGCCCCTGGCCGGGAATGCCGCCCAGGACCCGCGTCCATACCTCCAGCACCTGCCGGAACTGTGCCCGGTCCTTCCGGCGTCCGGCGAATTCCTGCGACCAGCGCTGTTCGGCCTCAAACGCGGCCGGGTCCGCACACGGCGGGGAGCAGTCGGTCTCGCGGGCGCCGGGTGCCGCGCCCACGATGCTGCCCCGGAAGACCATCTCGGCGTTAAGCCGGCTGTTCCTGATCTCGTCCACGGGGCGCCCGGGCGGGGCGCAGCACGAGGGATCGGTGCAGTAGGCGTTCCGCCAGAACTGCGCCCCGATGATCCAGGCATCCCTCACCGCCATGCCTGATTCCACGAGGGCAAGCTCAAGCACAGCCAAGAGATCCGCCACGGGAACGCCGCCGTCGCCGTCCGTGTCGGTGAAGAAGGCCAGCAGGGTGCCGTCCGCCTCCTCGTCGGCTTGCAGGTAGGACGCCACGGTGCCGGCAAAGCCTGCAATGTCCGTGACACCGCCGGCGGCCGGCAGGTCAACGCGCAGGGTGGCGCCGAGCCGTTTGCCCTGCATGGTCATGGCCACGAGGCTTTTCGACGGCCAGTAGCCCAGCGAGTGCGGGATGAAGCCGAGGATGTCTTCGGGGCCGGTGATTTTCAGGTGTTCGGGAGCTGTCATAAAGCCAGCTTGGCCGCAGCAAGGTCCGGGAGGCAGCCGCGGGTAGCGCTATGTGGAAAACAGCATCAGGACGCCGGTCAGCGGTTCCGCCGGCGCTCCGAGTTGAGCCGGCGCTGCCGGGCGAGCGTGGCGAGCAGCGGCGGCACCAGGACACCCTTCGCGGCCATCTGCCGGCGCACTTTCCGGCGGACGGCAATGATGGCGCCGGCACCTCCCGCCAGCAACAGGAGCTGGACGCTCAGAGCGATCCGGAACGGGTCAAGGGCATATAGCCCGCCCGGGGAGAATCCCGAGGCGTGCAGGACGTCGAGCACGAAGCCGATCAGGAAGATCGCCACGAGCGCGGCCATGAAGCCGCCCACGTTCACGATCCCGGTGGCCGTCCCGATCCGGTGGGCCGGGTTGAAGGTCCTGGCGAAGTCGAAGCCGATCATGGAACCGGGGCCGCCGATGGCCAACACCACCACGAGGCCGGCCAGCAGCCACAAAGGGGACTTCCCCGGGATGAGCAGCACCGCGGCCCAGGCGGCGGCGGTGGCGGCGGCGATCAGCAGCACCATGGTGGACCGGCGCAAGGGGTGCCGGCCGACAAAGCTGCCCATCAGCGGCCCGGCGGCGATGCCGGCGGCCACATACAGTGTCATCAGGGCCGAGACGGTGCCGGTATCCAGCCCCTGCCCGGAAATCAGGAACGGATAGCCCCAGGTCATTGCGAAGACGGTGCCGCTGAACTGGACGGTGAAATGGCTCCACATCCCCAGCTGCGTTCCGGGCTGACGCCAGGCATGCGAGAGCAGGACACCGGTGGCGCGCAGCCCGGCCGACGGTTCCGGGGCGGGATGTCCGGGCGGCAGGTCCTGCAGCAGGACAAGCACCAGCACGACGGCGAGGGCGGACATCGCCGCCAGCGTCAGGAAGGCGGGGGTCCAGCCGGCGGAGTGCAGGATCATCGCGAACGGCACCACGCTGAAGAGCTGCCCGAGCTGGCCTGACATGCCGGTCAGCTGGGTAAGCAGCGGCACCCGGGCCGGGGCGAACCACAGCGGAATCAGCCGGATCACGGAGATGAACGTCATGGCATCGCCGGCCCCCACCAGCACCCGGCCCAGCACGCCGCCCGGGATGCTCTCCGCGAAGGCAAGCTGGAGCTGCCCGAGTGCCATCAGCAGGGCACCTCCCGCAATCATCGCGCGGGAGCCGAAGCGGTCCACCAGCACCCCGACCGGTATCTGCAGCGCCGCATAGACAAGCAGCTGCAGCACCGTGAAGAAGGAGATTTCGGCGGCGCTGGCGTGGAACCGTTCGGTGGCTTCCAGCCCGACGACGCCGAAAGAGGTGCGCTGGCTGACCGCGACCAGGTACGCGAAAATCCCAATGATCCAGATCAGCCAGGCGCGGGGTGAGGTCACTCCTCCATTATGCCCGCCGGCCGGAAAATACTATTTATTAGCCGGGTTCTTTGCGGGCCAGATAGGCCTCCACCGCGGCTCCGAGGGCATCGGCATTGGGCAGCTCATCGTTCTCGTCGGCCAGCAGGGACCGCCGCACGGTGCCCTCGGCCTTCTCGTCATACCTGGCCTCCAGCCGCGACACGACCTGCTGGACCTCTTCGGAGGCCTCAATCTGCTCGGCGATCTGGCGGCCCACTTCCCGGCCCGCCTCGCGGAGGCGGTCGGTGGGGAGCATAAGCGAGGTGGCCGCGCCGAGATATTCGAGTCCGGCGACGGCTGCCGTCGGGTACTCGGCCTCGGCGAGGTAGTGCGGCACATGGATCACGTAGCCGGCAATATTGCGGCCTGCTTCCGTCAGCCGCAGCTCCAGGAGGTGGCCGACGGCGGCGGGCACCTCAACGGTGGGCTTCCAGGCCGAGATTCCCTCGATCAGCTCCGGCCGGTTGCCGTGGACCGTGACGCCGACCGGGCGGGTGTGCGGAACCGGCATGGGGATGGAATGGATCCAGGTGACGAGATTGACGTCCAGTTCCCGGACGATCCCGACGACGGCGCGGGCGAACCGCTCCCATTGCAGGTCCGGCTCGAATCCGGCGAGCAGCAGGAACGGGCTGCCCAGCCCGTCGATGAGCCGGTAAAGCGCCAGGCTCGGGGCCTGGTAGTCCTGCAGATGGTCTTCGACGAAGCTCACCTGCGGACGCCGGGTCCGGTAGTCGATGAGCTGGTCGGCATCGAATTCGGCAATCATCTCCGCATCGAGGGTGTCCAGCATTTCGGCGGTGATCTGCCGGACGACATGGCCGGCATCGGCGAATCCGGTGAACCCCATGATCAGGTTCAGTCCCCGCAGCTCCGGGCTGTGGAACAGCGCGTCATCACGCAGGTAAAGCGATCCGGGGTCCAGCAATGAGCCGGAAATCCGTTCAATCACGGCATGTTCCTTTCGTCGTAGTCAGTGGGAGCGGCCGGATGGGCCCTGCGGGGCGGCGGCGCCGATATCAGGTACAACACACCGGAGTGCGGGCGCATTCCTGATCGGGGTGTGCTCCAGCTCTCATTCAATTGAACACCCGTGCCGCGGAGAGACTACGATCGGAACTGGCCATATGACGGCTTGAAGACACCTGGCTTGCGTCTCAAACCGGCAGCGGCCCAGGTTCCCTGGCAGGGCGCCAAACATGCAGTTCCTGCCGAAAAATCACAGAGAATTGAGGACTGTCCTCGTGGTCAAGAATACTGAAGTGAAACTTAGTGCAATCGCAGGGGATCTGAAGAAATCCCCCAGCGATGCCCTCGTGATCGGCGTGGGGCAGGGTACAGACGGTCCCGTGCTGCTCGATAACCCGCTGACGGCTGCGGCGGCTGAGGCATTGTCGGAATCACTGGGTGTTCTTGGCATCACCGGAGCAGCCGACCAGGCGCACCGCCTGCCGGGCCTGCCGGAGGCAGGGGCCACCATCCTGCTGCTCGCCGGCGTCGGCAAACTGTCCGCGAAGCAGCCGCTCTCCGAGGAAGCGCTGCGCCGCGCCGCCGGCTCAGCCGTCCGCCAACTGGCCGGCGTCAGTACCGTCACCCTGGCATTTCCGACGGCGACGCTGGCCGATGTCGCGGCCGTCGCCGAGGGCGCCGCAATGGGCGCCTACTCCTACACGGAGTTCCGGTCCTCCCAGGACGGGCTCAAGGATCCGGTGAAGAACGTCGTGATCCGCACCGACTTCGCGAAGGACCTGGCCCTGGCGCCGGTTCTGGACCGTGCGGCCCTGATCGGCAAGGCCGTGAACGCGACCCGCACCCTCGTGAACCAGCCACCGAGCCATCTCTACCCCGAGTCCTTCGCCGACGCCGCCAAGGAGCTCTCCAAGGGCCTGCCCGTCAAGGTCACCGTCTGGGACGAAAAGCGACTGGAGAAAGAGGGCTTCGGCGGCATCCTCGGCGTCGGCAAGGGATCCACCCGCCAGCCGCGCCTCGTGAAGGTCGAATACGCCCCGGCCAAGGCCACCGCCACTATCGCCCTCGTCGGGAAGGGCATCACCTTTGACACCGGCGGCATCTCCATCAAGCCGGCCCTGGGCATGGGTGACATGAAGAGCGACATGGCCGGCGCCGCCGTCGTCCTTAACACTGTGCTGGCCCTCGCCGGCCTCCGCCTTCCGGTCAAGGCGACGGCCTGGCTCTGCATTGCCGAAAACATGCCCTCCGGCGCCGCCCAGCGTCCGGCCGACGTCCTGACCATGTTCGGCGGCAAGACCGTGGAGGTTTTGAACACCGACGCCGAGGGCCGCCTGGTCATGGCCGACGGCATCGTGGCCGCGAGCCAGGAATTCCCGGACGCGATCATCGACGTCGCCACCCTGACCGGCGCGCAGCTGGTCGCGCTGGGCGACCGCACCGCCGGCGTCATGGGATCGGACTCCGTCACCGGCCCGATCAAGGCCGCCGCCGACCGCGCCGGCGAGCTGGTCTGGCCGATGCCGCTGCCGGAGGAGCTGCGGGCCAGCCTCGACTCCCAGGTCGCCGACATCGCCAACATCGGTGAACGCCACGGCGGCATGATGACCGCGGCCGTGTTCCTGCGCGAATTCGTGGGCAAGGGCAAGGACGGCGGGCAGATCCCGTGGGCCCACATCGACATTGCCGGCCCCTCGTTCAACAACGGAAGCCCCTACGGCTACACCCATAAGCAGGGGACGGGCTGCACCGTGCGCACCCTGGTCGCGTATGTGGAGGACATCCTCGCCAACGCCGTCTAGCAGTCACGCGGCCATGTGGCCGGGGGGCTGACGCCCTGGCCACATAGCCGCGTGACTCTGGACACAAGCGCTCCACAAACGCCACGGCAGGGTGGAGCATGGATAACTGGTTCGCTAAGGTGAACCTCGGTAATCCGACAATGAAGTAGTCACAAATGAAAGGGAGCACGCCGCCGGTATGATCCGGCAGGTAAGCTCCAAGACCAGATGATGCGTACTCTCGTGTCATCGTTCACGCGAGGGAGCGTTTTAGTGGCCGATCAGGCAACTGCGCAAGAATTCGACATCCTGGTACTCGGCGGCGGCAGCGGCGGCTACGCAACTGCCCTGCGTGCCGTACAGCTCGGCCTTACCGTCGGCCTCATCGAAAAGGCAAAGCTCGGGGGCACCTGCCTGCACAACGGCTGTATCCCCACCAAGGCCCTGCTGCACTCCGCAGAGCTGGCGGACCACGCCCGCGACTCGGCTAAGTACGGCGTCAACGTGACCCTCGACAGCATCGACATCAACGCTGTCAACGCCTACAAGGACGGCATCATTGCCGGCAAGTTCAAGGGCCTCCAGGGTCTGATCAAGAGCAAAAAGGGCATCACCGTCATCGAGGGCGAAGGCAAGCTCCAGGGCGCCGACACCATCGTAGTCAACGGCACCGCGTACAAGGGCAAGAACATCGTCCTCGCCACGGGGTCCTACTCCCGCTCGCTGCCCGGCCTGGAAATCGGCGGCAAGGTCATCACCTCCGACGAAGCCCTGACCATGGACTACATCCCCAAGAGTGCGATCGTCCTGGGCGGCGGCGTGATCGGCGTCGAGTTCGCTTCCGTCTGGAAGTCCTTCGGCGTCGACGTCACCATCATCGAAGGCCTGCCCTCACTGGTCCCGAACGAGGATCCGTCGATCGTGAAGAACCTCGAGCGTGCCTTTAAGAAGCGCGGCATCAAGTTCTCCACCGGCATCTTCTTCCAGGGTGTCGAGCAGAACGATAACGGAGTGAAGGTCACCCTCGTAGACGGCAAGACCTTCGAGGCCGACCTGCTGCTCGTGGCCGTTGGCCGCGGCCCCGTCACGGCCAACCTTGGCTACGAAGAAGCCGGGTTGACCATTGACCGCGGCTTCGTCATCACCAACGAGCGCCTGCACACCGGCGTCGGCAACGTCTACGCCGTCGGCGACATCGTCCCGGGCGTCCAGCTGGCCCACCGCGGCTACCAGCAGGGCATCTTCGTCGCCGAGGAAATCGCCGGCCTGAAGCCCGTCGTCGTCGAAGACGTCAACATCCCCAAGGTCACCTACTGCGAGCCTGAAATCGCCACAGTGGGCTACACGGAGCCGGCCGCCAAGGCCAAGTTCGGTGACGACCAGGTCGAGACCCAGGAATACAACCTGGCCGGAAACGGCAAGAGCTCCATCCTGGGCACCAGCGGTATCGTCAAGCTGGTCCGCCAGAAGAACGGCCCCGTAGTCGGCGTCCACATGATCGGCTCCCGCATGGGTGAGCAGATCGGTGAAGCACAGCTGATCGTGAACTGGGAAGCCTACCCCGAGGACGTTGCCGCACTGGTCCACGCCCACCCGACCCAGAACGAATCCCTGGGCGAGGCGCATCTGGCACTGGCAGGCAAGCCGCTCCACGGCTGATCAGCCCCGCCCTCATCACAGTAAGACAACAGGGCTTAGTGCACCCGGCATGAAATGCAGGGTGCACTAAGCTCGAACAAGGCAGCAATCATCCGCACTAAGATCAATAAGGAGAACGGGGACGATATGTCTGAATCCGTTAACTTGCCCGCCCTCGGTGAGAGTGTCACCGAAGGAACCGTCACCCGCTGGCTCAAGCAGGTAGGTGACCGGGTAGAGGTGGACGAGCCGCTGCTCGAAGTTTCCACCGACAAAGTAGACACCGAGATCCCCTCTCCGATCGCCGGCGTGATCGAGGAAATCCTCGTCGCCGAAGACGAGACCGCTGAAGTCGGCGCCCCGCTGGTCCGCATCGGCTCGGGTGCAGCTTCCCCCGCCGCAGCACCGGCCGCAGCAGCACCGGCAGCTGCCGAAGCCCCCGCCGCAGCACCGGCCCCCGCCGCAGCACCGGCCCCCGCCCCGGCCCCCGCCGCAGCACCGGCCCCCGCCCCGGTTGCTGCCCCGGCCGGCGAAGGCCACGAGGTCACCCTCCCCGCGCTGGGTGAGAGCGTCACCGAAGGCACCGTCACGCGTTGGCTGAAGAGCATCGGCGACACCGTCGAGGTTGACGAGCCGCTCCTGGAGGTTTCCACCGACAAGGTTGACACCGAGATCCCGTCCCCGTTCGCCGGCACCCTGCAGGAAATCCGCGTCAACGAGGATGAAACCGCCGAGGTCGGCGCCGTCCTGGCCGTCATCGGTTCCGGTGCCGCTGCCCCGGCCCCGGTCGAGGCACCGGTCGAGGCCCCGAAGCAGGAAGCCCCCGCAGCACCCGCCGCGGCCCCGGTCGAGGCACCGGCCCCCGTCGAGGCACCGAAGCAGGAAGCCCCCGCAGCAGCTGCCGCACCGGCTGCCCCCGCTGCTCCTGTGCAGCAGGCCGCTCCGGCCGCACCGCAGGCTGCTGCCGCCCCGGCAGAATCGGGCTACGTCACTCCCCTGGTCCGCAAGCTGGCCAACCAGCAGGGCGTGGACATCGCCTCGCTGACCGGCACCGGCGTCGGCGGCCGCATCCGCAAGCAGGATGTGCTCGCCGCAGCCGAGGCCAAGGCCGCACCGGCTCCCGCCGCCGCTGCACCGGCTGCCCGCGCCGCCGCGCCCGTCCCGGCTGCAGCTTCTTCGCTGCGCGGTACCGTGCAGAAGGCGCCGCGCATCCGCCAGGTCATCGCCCGCCGCATGCGTGAGTCGCTGGACGTTTCCGCCCAGTTGACCCAGGTGCATGAGGTCGACATGACGCGCATCGCCAAGTTGCGTACCGCCGCCAAGGATAACTTCCTCGCCACCAACGGCGTGAAGCTGACGTTCCTGCCGTTCATCGCCAAGGCTGTGGCCGAGGCCCTGAAGCAGCACCCGAAGCTGAACGCCGAGTACAACGAGGAAGCCCAGGAGATCACCTACCACAACGCCGAGCACCTGGCGATTGCGGTGGACACGGAAAAGGGCCTCCTGGTTCCCGTCATCTCCAACGCCGGCGACCTGAACTTGGCCGGCATGGCCGGGAAGATCGCCGATGTTGCCTCGCGCACCCGCCAGGGCAAGATCGGCCCGGACGAGCTGTCCGGCGGCACTTTCTCCATCACCAACATCGGCAGTGTCGGGGCGCTCTTCGACACCCCGGTCATCAACCAGCCGAACGTGGCCATCCTGGGCACCGGTGCGATCGTCAAGCGGCCCGTCGTGGTCACCGATGAGAACGGCGATGACTCGCTGGCCATCCGCTCGATGATGTACCTCTCCCTGACGTACGATCACCGACTGGTTGACGGCGCCGACGCGGGACGCTTCCTGCTGACGCTGCGGGCACGCCTCGAAGAGGGCGCGTTCGAAGCCGACCTGGGCCTCTAGGAGCTCCAGCCCGCCTGAAATCAGGTGAGCACAGGGCACCTTCCCGCAAGGGAGGGTGCCCTGCGGCGTTTACCGACAGTTTGTCGCTAAGCTGGAGCCATGGACATTCTCAAATACATTCTGGTCTTCCTGCACATCCTGGGTGCCGCCGCGATCGTCGGTGGCTGGTTCGCCACCTTCAAGAAGCCCACCATCCTGCCGGTGCAGCTGTACGGAGCGATCGCCCAGTTGGTCACAGGACTGGCCCTGGTCGGGATCGCTGGCGCCACCCATGATCCGCTGAACAACGGCAAGATCGCGGTCAAACTCCTGATCGCCATCGTGGTGCTGGTCGCCGCAATCATCGGGTATCGCAAGGCCACTTCCGGTGCGGGCGTCCCCACGGGCCTGGCACACGCCGTCGGCGGGATGGCGCTGATCAACATCGGCGTCGCCACCCTCTGGCAGTAGGCCCACCGGATTGTCAACGACGGCGGCGCATCCCCCGCGGGGTGCGCCGCCGTCGTCGTCGTGGCGCCAGGGCAGGCGGCACAATCATCTGAGAGCGGATACCGGTGCGCCGGCCGCGCCGAATCCCTAGGATGGGACACGGCATGATCCGGCGGACCGCCGGATCTGTGGGATTTCTACGAATATGAGGAGTGGACATGGCAGCAACACGCACCGCACACACTGTCTGGAACGGCGACCTGATGACGGGCGCAGGCAACACAACGCTGGACAGCTCCGGACTGGGTAACTTCGATGTCACCTGGAAGGCACGCGCGGAAGCTTCCGAGGGCAAGACCAGCCCGGAAGAGCTCATCGCCGCCGCGCACTCGGCCTGTTTCTCGATGGCTTTCAGCCTCGCCCTCGCCCAGGCCGGCCACACGCCCGAGGAAATCAACACCAAGGCCGACGTCACCTTCGTGCCCGGCACCGGCATCACGGACAGCCACCTGACGGTCAGCGCGCGGGTCCCGGGGATCACCGAAGACGAATTCCAGCGTATCGCCGGGGAAGCCAAGGTCGGCTGCCCTGTCTCGGCCGCGCTGACCGGCATCAAGATCACACTGGACGCCACACTGGCCTCCTAGCATCTGACGCGCCAAAGGCGAAGGCCCCCGTTCCCTGCCAGGGAACGGGGGCCTTCGCGTCAGGCGGGGTGCGCCCGGCGGGCGCCGCCTGCCCTCATCTACTCGTTGCCGGGCCGGCGGGCCGGCAGCGGGGCCGGCCGCAGCCGGCGGTAGCCCTCGCGCAGCGGCGGGCGGTCCGTGGGCAGTTCCTGAATCATTTCCTTGAGCGCGCCGATGCCGTATTCGAGCTGCGGGTCCGTGCCGGCGGCGTAGGCGTGCGGCGGGAACGTCACCTCGATATCCGGAACGACGCCGAAGTTCTCGACACCCCAGCCCACGCCGCCGGAGAACCAGGTCGCGTAGCGGGGCTGCGTCACGCCGGTGCCGTCGGCCAGGGCGAAGCGGTTGTCGATACCGACGACGCCGCCCCAGGTCCGGGTGCCGATGACCGGGCCGATTCCGCGCAGCTTGGAGACCTGCGTGATGATGTCCCCGTCGGACCCGGCGAACTCGTCGGTGAGGATGATGACGGGGCCGCGCGGTGCGTGGTGCGGGTAGGTCCGGGGCTTCTCGCCGCGCGGCATGCTCCAGCCGGTGACCTTGCGTCCGATGAGTTCCGCCACGAGCTGGGACGTGTGGCCTCCGCGGTTGCGGCGGACATCGACGATCAGTCCATCCAGTGCCGTCTCGGTATCGAGATCGCGGTGCAGTTGTGCCCAGCCGTTGGCCATCATGTCGGGAATGTGGAGGTAGCCGAAGGTACCCTGCGAGGCTTCCCTCACGGTGCGGCGGTTGCCTGCAACCCACTCCTGGTACCGCAGCCGCTCCTCGTCCCGGACCGGAATCACGGCCACGCGGCGCTGCTTGCCGGCCTGGTCCCCGTGTCCGGGACCGTTGCGGAGGGTCAGTTCGACGGCGCGTCCGGCCGCGCCGACGAGTTCCATTGCCGGGGTCCGGGATTCGCTGAGTTCCACGCCGTCGATCGCGAGCAGCACGTCGCCGGGCTTGGCGTCCGCGCCCGGGCGCGTCAGCGGGGAGGTCGCAAGAGGGTCCGAGGACTCCCCCGCCAGGATCCGGGTGATTTCCCAGCCCTCGCCCGTGAACGCAAGGTCCGCACCGAGGCGTCCCTGCCCGTTGCTGCCGTTCTCGGCGACCGCTGCCGGGCGGACGTAGGCGTGGGAAGTGCCGAGTTCGCCGTGGAGTTCCCAGAGCAGGTCCACGAGGTCGTCGTGCGAACCGAGCCGGTCCACGATCGGCCGGTAGCGGGCGTGGACCGAGTCCCAATCCTGGCCGGCCATGTCTTCAGTCCAAAAGAAGTCGCGCTGCAACCGCCAGGCCTCGTCGAATGCCTGGCCCCACACACTGGGGGGATCCAGCTGGACCCGGATCCGGTTCAGGTCCACGGTGACCAACTGGCCCGACTCCTCGTCCGCTTTGGCGGCAGCGGGCGAGACGCGGATCTGCTTGTCCTGGACGAACACAACCGTCCCGCCGTCGCCGGAGAGGCGGTAGCGCTCCAACGCCTCCACTACCGTGCTCGTGCGGCGTTTGGCAAGGTCGAACCGGACCAGGCTGGGTGCGGCGTTCTTCTCGTCCTGGCTGGCGCGGCCCTCACCGGTCACGCCGGCGAGTTCGCTGTCCAGCCAGAGCAACGCTCCGGGGGCGGCGGACAGATCCGAGTAATTGCCCTGCCGGACGGGAACACTGATGACGCGGTGGGCCAGGCCCTCCGCATCGACGCGGACAGCGGGAACGTGGCCCTGCGCGGATCCTTCGGCGGCGTCGGCACCTGCCTCGGCCTCGTCGGCGCCTTCCGGCAGGGCGACCGTCGGGCCGAACGGGGACGGGGTGTCGGCGGCGAGGGCGACCAGATAGGGCTTGATCGGGCTCGGGAAGGACAGGTCGAAGGAGTGGCCGTCGTAAACCGGGTCAAAGCTGCGGTTGGACAGGAAGGCGAGGTACTTGCCGTCGGGAGTGAACGACGGCGATTCGTCCCGGAACCGGCCGTCTGTGACGTCGATGATCGTACGCTTCCGGTCTCCGTCCCGGCCGTCCTTGCCGGTGCTGTCCTTGCCGGCAGCGGCCGTCCCGGCGCCGTCGACCTTGGCGATCCGGAGCCGGCTGCGGGAACCGAAGGAGGTGACCGGCTCGGACCAGCCCAGCCAGGCCGAATCCGGGGACCAGCTGAAGCCCTCGATCGTGCCCTCTCCGATGCTGCTCAGCAGCGACAGGGTGCCGGTCCGGGTGTCGGCGAGGTAGATGTCGCCGAAGGAGGTCCCCACGGCGAGCCAGCGGCCGTCCGGGCTCGCCTCGATGGCACTGGCCCGGGTCTGCTTCGGGAAGGCGATCCTGATGCACTCCTGCGTCTCCTGCGCGGGAGTGGCGCCGGCTGCCGGAGTGTTGTCGTCGGCATCGTCGTGGTCCGGGCCCACGGCTTCGGCGGCGGCCGTCACGGGAGCGGCCGGGCCGGCCAGGGCCGCGGCCGGGACGGGCTTGGGCAGGGGTATTCCGGCCTCGGAATCCTCCCGCGGCTTCGGCTGTCCGGACGGGGCCGGGGACGCTGCCGGGGCAGCAGTGTGCCCGCCCGGCGGCCCGGCGATGGCCTTGAGGTAGAGGGCTTCGACGCCGTCGTGGTCGGCAACGTAGGCGATCCGGCCGTTGCCGAACGGCCGCGGCAGCCGGGCGCGGACTCCGGGCGTGGCTTCGAGGACGCGGGACGGGCCGTCCTTGTGCCGCAGCCAGTGCAGGGTGCCATGGGCTTCGACGGCGCTGGAGCCGCCGGCACGGCCCGGGACGACGTCGCCGAGGTGCCGGGAGGGCTTCAGCGGGGCTGGGCGGCGGGACTGGGAGGCGGATCCGAGCGAGATTTCGATTTTGACGGCGTCAGAGCCGAGGTCCGGCAGGATCCAGAGTTCCCCGGCCGATTCGAAGACGATGCGCTTGCCGTCGGTGGCGGCGTGCCGCACGTAGAAATCCTCGTGATCCGTGTGGCGTCGCAGGCCGGTGCCATTGGGCAGCACCGAGTACAGGTTGCCGTAGCCCTCGTGGTCGGACAGGAACGCGATCCGGCCTTCAACCCACATGGGATCCGCGAGGTTGCCGTCGAGTTCGGGGGCCAGCCGTTCAAATTCACCGTTGCCGTCGCCGTCGATCCACAACTTGCCGCCGCCGCCGCCGCGGTAGCGCTTCCACCAGGCGGGCTCGCGGGCGAGCACGCTGGCGAGGACCACGGGGCGTTCGTCGCCGACAACCGGGCCGAAGGCCACGGATTCGACCGGGCCGAACGGGAGTGCCTGCGCCCAGCCGCCGGTGACGGGCAGGCTGTAGGCATGTGTGTGGCGGCTGTCGGACTGGCGGAACGCGCTGGTGACCACGACGTCGCCGCCGGGGGTGAAGCCCCTGACCCGGGTGGAACTGTGGCCGAAGTAGCTGAGCTGGCGGTACCCGCCGCCGTCGACATCTGCGGTGACCACTTCCGGCGCCGTTCCCTGCACCACTGTCCATACGAGGCGCTTTCCGTCCGGTGTGAAGCGTGGGTTGCGGGCGGGCAGCTGCAGCGAGGAGATGCGCCAGGCCCGTCCTCCGGCCAGGGGGGCAATCCAGACATCGTCCTCGGCCACGAAGGTGACCAGATCGCCGTGCAGATGCGGGAAGCGGAAGTAACTCGAAGAGGTCATCAGTCGATCATAGTCAAGACCGGCCCTGCCGCCCGGGAGGTTTCCACGCCGTGCCGGGCATGGTGAGATGGATCATGCGAATCATTGTGGCCGGCGCCTCCGGTCTGATCGGTACAGCCCTTTGCCGGACCCTGCGCGGCGGCGGTCACGACATCGCCACGCTGGTCAGGCGTCCCCCCGCAACGCCGTCCGAGTTCCGCTGGGACCCGGCCGCGGGCCGCATCGATGACGATGCGCTCAAGGGCGCGGACGCGGTCATCAACCTTTCCGGGGCGGGGATCGGCGACCGGCCCTGGACGCGCGCCCGGATCGATGAGCTGCGCTCCTCCCGGCTTGGGCCGACGCGGACCCTGACGGCCGCGATGGACCGGTTGGATTCCCCGCCGGCGGTCTTCCTGAGCCAGTCGGCGTCGGGGTACTACGGGGATGCCGGACCCGTGGTGTTGCGGGAAGATGCGCCTGCCGGGACAAGCGTCCTCGCCAGGATCTGCGTCGACTGGGAGGCGGCGGCGCAGGGGGCACCTGCCGGTGTCCGCGTCGTCACGCCCCGCACCGGGGTCGTCCTGAGCCGGTCGGGCGGCGCGTTGGGGCGGCTCATGCCGCTGCTGCGCCTGGGCGTCGGGGGCCCGTTCGGCAACGGGCGGCAGTTCTGGCCGTGGATCACGCTGCCCGATGTTGCGGGGGCTTTCGCCTTCCTGCTCACGGCCCCGCTGTCCGGGGCGGTGAACGTGTGCGCCCCGGAAAGCGCGGATGTGAACTCGCTGATCTCGCAGCTGGCACGGGCCCTCCACCGTCCGGCGCTGCTGCGGGTCCCCGCCCCGATACTCCGACTGGTGATGGGCAAACTCGCCCAGGAACTGTTGCTCGCGAGCCAGCGGATGGATCCTGCAGCACTGAGCGCAGCAGGCTTTCAATGGCAGCACCCGTCCCTCGAGCAGGCGGCGGCGTGGGTGGCTGCACGGGACTCCTGAGCACGGCCTGGGGCTTAGCCGCCCCCGGCTGCCCCGGGAAGGATGTCCTGGATCCGCCAGAGGCCCTCTACGGGCACCAGCACCAGCCGCATCCGCTGTTCGCTGCCGGCTGCCGCCTCGGCCACCACCGCCCCGGCGGCGTCACGTTCCTGGTAGGCGGAGGAGACTGCGCTGATGGCCACGACCGCCCGGGCCGGGGTGCTCTCCGGGGAGGCCTCCAGCCGCGTCAGGGCGGTCGAGAAGTCAGCCAGGACATGCCCGGATTCCGACAGCCTGGAACGGATCACACCGTCTGCCGCCGCGGCGGAAGAGCCCGGGACGTTGACCTGCTCGAGCAGCCCGAAGTCCCCGGAGCCGAACGCGAGGGCGCGGAGCCGGGCGAGACCGCGGACTGCCTCCACCGGATCAGAAGAATCAAGCAAGGCACGCAGGTCGGGACGTACCGCGGCCGCCTCCCGGTCCGGCGCACCTTCTGACGGCGGACGGTCCGCCGTCAGGTTCTCCGCCGTCGTGCGTCCTTCGGTGGCACCTCCTGCCGAGGCGGCCGGCCCGACGTCCGGAAACGACAGCGGGACGCGCCCTCCGGCGAACAACCAGGCCCCCGTAACGGCCCCACCGGCCGCCAGTAACAGGGCCAGGCCTACGGACACCGCCCGCAGGCGGCGACGGCGCGCGGGGACCCGGCGATACGGGCCGCCGGTGCTTCCGCCGGAGTGCCTTGCCGCCGGGCGCACACCGGTGCGCCCCGCTGCGGGCCCACGGCGCGGCACGGGCGCGGCGGGCACCGCGGGCGCCGGGGGCCGGCGGACCCCGATTCTTTGCAGCCAGCCGCGCAGCGCCTCGGCCCTGCGCTCCCCGGGGCTGCCGGGCAGCGCCCGGCGGGTCAGCAGTTGCGGGATGACCGTGGGATGGACGGAGACGGACAGGTCCACCGGCGCCGCCACGGCGCTCCGGTAGATCGCCGCCGCGAACTCCGCAGCCCCGGGACGCTGCCTCCGGTCCTCATTCAGTCCGGCTTCCAGTGCCGCGACCAGCGCGTCGGGCACTCCCGGCACAAGAAGGGGCAGCGGCGGCCGATCGGAGCCGTGCCCGGGGGCCTGGCCGGTGAGGCAGTACCAGCCCAGGGCCGCCAGCGAGTAGATGTCACGCTCCGGCTGCAGTCCGGCGCGGACGGCGTCCACCGGCGCGGGGTCGTGGAAGCCTTCGGTGCCGGCCTCGGCCACTCCACCGGCGTCGGCCACCATCCGTGCCACGCCCAGATCGGCCAGCAGCGGTTTGCCATGGGCGGTGAACAGCACATTCCCCGGTGAGACATCGCCGTGGGTGAACCCGTGGCCGTGGAGATAGGCCAGCGCCTGGGCGACGGGAGTCAGCACGGTCACCGTCTCTCCCGCACCGAGCCTGGAGCGGCCCGCCAGGAGTTCCCCCAGCGATCCCCCGGCCGCGTAGTCCAGCACCAGCCCGAGCCCGTCACGGGCGTCGGCGCCAACCGGACGCAGCCGCACGACAGCGTGCGCCTTGACCAGGTGCTCGTGGTCCAGGGCCGAGAGAATCCGGACTTCCCGCCGGATCCCTTCTTCCAGGCCCGGGCCCGCCGGCGAAGCATCGTCGCCCGGCGTAAAGCACTTCAGGGCGAACTCGCGGCCGCTGGATTGTTCGGTCACCAGCCAGACGACGGCGTTGCCACCGCGCCCCAGCAGGCGCCCGAGGTCGTAGCCGGGAACCTCGGGCGCTGCACGGAATGCCTGCTCGGAATCTTCCATGTCCAAGGAATAGCCGATCCTGCACATTCCCGCAGAAGTTATCCACAGGGCGTCCGCCACCACCACCGGGGGTGAGACCTTAGGCACAACGGCGGGAACGGTGCCGGGCGGGGACTAAGATTGATGCCATGACTCTTGAGTTCTCACAGCTGGGTCTTGCCCCGGAATTCGTTGAATACACGCGCGGCTGGGAAATCCAGCGCGAACTTCACGAGAAAGTCCTCGCCGGAACTGCGCCCAGCACCGTACTGTTGCTGGAACATTCCGCCGTCTATACGGCCGGTAAACGCACCGAAGACCACGAACGGCCATTTGATGGAACCCCCGTCGTCGCCGTGGACCGCGGCGGCAAACTCACCTGGCACGGACCCGGACAACTGGTGGGCTACCCCATCATCAAGCTGAAGAATCCGGCCGGGATCCGCGACTACGTGGAACGCCTCGAGGCCGTCATCATCGCCGTCCTCGCCGATTACGGGATCGGTGGCGTGCGCATCAAGGGACGCGCCGGGGTCTGGATCGACGAAGATGACAAGGGGCCGGCGCGCAAGATCGCGGCCATCGGCATCCGCGTCCACGAAGGCGTCACGATGCACGGCTTTGCCATCAACTGCAATAACGATCTCGCCCCCTATGCCCAGATCATTGCCTGCGGCATCACCGACGCCGGAGTCACGACCATCGCCCACGAGGTCGGCCGGGACGTTGTCCCGGCCGACCTCGTGTCGCGGATTACCGAAGAACTGCGCAACCATGAAGAAGCCTTGGTTGCGAGCTACGAAGGAGCTCTACTGTGACATTGGCACCAGAAGGCCGGAAGCTGCTGCGCGTTGAACAGCGTAACTCGGCTGTACCCGTGGAGCGGAAGCCGGAGTGGATCAAGGCCAAGGTCCAGATGGGCCCCGAGTTCGTCCAGCTCAAGAACCTGGTGAAGAAGGAAGGCCTGCACACGGTGTGTGAGGAGGCCGGCTGCCCCAACATCTTCGAATGCTGGGAAGACAAGGAGGCGACGTTCCTGATCGGCGGCTCCGAGTGCACCCGGCGCTGCGACTTCTGCCAGATCGATACCGGCAAGCCCTCCCCGGTGGACGTGTTCGAGCCCACCAAGGTGGCCCGCTCGGTCCAGGCCATGGCGCTGCGCTACGCCACCGTCACGGGCGTGGCGCGCGATGACCTCGCCGACGAGGGCGTCTGGCTGTACGCCGAGACGGTCCGCAAGATCCACGAACTGAACCCGGGCACCGGCGTGGAACTCCTGATTCCGGACTTCTCCGGCAAGCCCGAACACATTCAGGCGATCTGCGACTCGGCGCCGGAGGTGTTCGCCCACAACGTGGAGACCGTGCCGCGGATCTTCAAGCGCATCCGCCCGGCGTTCCGCTACGACCGTTCCCTGGACGTCATCACCCAGGGCCGGGCCCTGGGCATGGTGACCAAGTCCAACCTGATCCTGGGCATGGGCGAAACCCGCGAGGAGATCTCGGCGGCCCTGCAGGACCTGCACGACGCCGGCTGCGACCTGATCACGATCACCCAGTACCTGCGCCCGTCCGAGCGGCACCTGCCGGTGGACCGTTGGGTCAAGCCGCAGGAGTTCGTGGACCTGCAGCAGGAAGCCGACGAGATCGGCTTCCTCGGCGTTATGTCCGGCCCGCTGGTGCGTTCCTCGTACCGCGCCGGCCGGCTCTGGGCCACCGCGATGCGCAAGAAGGGCCGGGAAATCCCCGCCCACCTCGCCCACATCGAGTCCTCCGGCAGCACCCGCCAGGAAGCCAGCTCCCTGATCGCGGCGCACGCCTGACACCACTCGTCAACGGTTGAGGCAGAGGGCCGGCACCGGAGGAATCCGGGTCCGGCCCTTTGTCGTCGATCACGTAGAATTAAGGCACTATGGCGAATTCCCCTGATTCCAGCAACTCCACTCCGGCTTCTGATGCTTCGAAGCGCGGCCTTTTTTCCCGCAAGCCCAAGGAAGCGAAGGTCAAGAAGCCGAGCCGGCTGAAGCAGATCATCGAGGTCTTCCAGATGACCCGCCGGCACGACCCCATGGTGCCGTGGCTTATGCTGCTGGCCTTCCTCGGTGTCGTGGCCGTCAGCTTTGTGGTCGGGTTCCTGCTGGAGAACTGGGTCACCGGCCTGATCATCGGTATCGCGCTGGGCCTCCTGGCGGCGACCCTGATCCTTTCCCGCCGGGCGGAGCGTGCGGCCTTCGCCCAGATTGAAAACCAGCCCGGCGCTTCAGGCGCCGCCCTGGGCACGCTCAAGAAGGGCTGGATCACCGAAGACCAGCCCGTTTCCGTGAACCCGCGCACCCAGGACGCCGTTTTCCGCGCCATCGGCCGTCCTGGCGTCGTGCTTGTCAGTGAAGGCCCCAGCACCCGGGTCAAGCCGCTGGTCGACGCCGAACGAAAGCGCCTCGCGCGTATCCTTCCCAACGTCACCATCCACGTGATTGAAAGCGGCCGCGGCGAAGGCCAGGTCCCCATCAGCGAGCTCGCCAGGAAGATGAACAAGCTGGACAACGAACTGACCAAGCTCGAGGTCAGCGCCGTGTCCAAGCGCATTTCTTCGCTCGGAACACGGCTGCCCATCCCCAAGGGCATCGATCCCTACAAGGCCCGTCCCACCCGCGGACGCTAGGCCCGACGCCAGCCCAGCACAAACGCCCCGGTTCCCGGCCATCACGCCGGCAGCCGGGGCGTTTTCGTCGGACAGCACGCCCGCTCCGGACGTCGGGATTACCGGGGCGTGGCTACATCCGGACCAGCACCGTGTCCATGGCCTTGTCGTGCAGGCCGCGGTGGTCCGGGTCAAAGATGACGGCGGGAATGACGAGGCACAGCAGCAGGCTGCGGACCAGCGCCGCCAGCGGGCCTACCGGTCCGCCGCCCGGCCTGACCACGTGGATCCCCAGGACGCGGTGGCCGATGCTGTAGCCCAGGGTCCCGATCAGGAGCGCCTGCTCGACGGCGAACACCGCGAGGGTCGCCCACGAATTTCCGGCGAAGGCGAAATTGCTGATCAGCAGGGCAATCCCCCAGTCGATGCAGATGGCCAGGATCCGCCGCCCGGCCCGGGCGATGGAGCCAGGTCCGGATTCCGGCAGCCCAAGGCGCTCCCCCGGATACTTGGAAATGCCGGATGTGTCCGGCCCGCTGAGCCAGGAGCCAATGTCTTTGCGATCAACCACCCCCCAAGCCTATCGGCTCCCGGACGTTCACACTGTGGACGACCCCCGGCCACACTGTGGAACCGGATAGGCCACTGCGCGGACAGCGGCTACGGTATTATCTGTCCGGGCATTCTGTAACATGCCGGAAACAAAGCGGACACGGTAGGGAAATCCCATTTCCCTAAGGTGGTAGCAGTTGCTAGCGGCCGGAGCGGGGCAGACATAAACGTTTCCCCGCTGTCGGACTGCGCTGGACCACTGGGCCTGACGGCCAGATCTTTCATATGCGTTAGGAGCATAGATGTTCAAGACTGCGGACGAAGTCCTCAAGTTCATCAAAGACGAAGACGTTAAATTCGTCGATATCCGCTTCACCGACCTGCCGGGCGTTCAGCAGCACTTCAATGTGCCCGCCAAGAGTGTCGACGCCGATTTCTTCGTCAACGGCCAGCTGTTCGATGGCTCGTCAATCCGCGGTTTCCAGGGCATCGCCGAGTCTGACATGCAGCTCATCCCGGACGTTACGACGGCGTTCCTCGACACCTTCCGCATGGAGAAGACCCTCGCGCTGAACTTCTCGATCGTGAACCCCCGCACCGGTGACCCGTACCACCGCGATCCCCGCGGAGTAGCCGAAAAGGCAGAGGCCTACCTGGCATCGACCGGCATCGCCGACACCGCATTCTTCGCTCCCGAGGCCGAGTTCTTCGTCTTCGACAACGTCCAGTACGAGTCCTCACCGCAGGGCAGCTTCTACAAG
Organism: Arthrobacter sp. PAMC25564; assembly: GCF_004798705.1. NCBI lineage: Bacteria > Bacillati > Actinomycetota > Actinomycetes > Micrococcales > Micrococcaceae > Arthrobacter > Arthrobacter sp. PAMC25564. The sequence goes on from NZ_CP039290.1 coordinate 3,309,074, forward strand.
ATTGACTCCGAGGAAGCCCACTGGAACACCGGCCGCCAGGAAGAGGGCGGAAACCTCGGCTACAAGACCCCGATCAAGGGCGGCTACTTCCCGGTCTCCCCGACCGACAAGCAGGCCGACCTCCGCGACGCCATGTGCCTCGCCCTGGATGAAGCCGGCCTCGAGGTCGAGCGCAGCCACCACGAGGTCGGCTCCGCCGGCCAGGCTGAGATCAACTACAAGTTCACCACGCTGACCGCAGCTGCGGATGACCTGCAGAAGTTCAAGTACATCATCAAGAACACCGCTGATGCCTGGGGCAAGTCGGTGACCTTCATGCCGAAGCCGGTCTTCGGTGACAACGGTTCGGGCATGCACTGCCACCAGTCGCTGTGGACCAACGGCGATCCGCTGTTCTACGACGAGAAGGGCTACGCCGGCCTGTCCGACATGGCCCGCTGGTACATCGGCGGCCTGCTGAAGCACTCCTCGGCCGTCCTGGCGTTCACCAACCCGACAGTCAACTCCTACCGCCGACTGGTCAAGGGCTTCGAAGCTCCGGTCAACATGGTTTACTCGCAGGGCAACCGCTCCGCCGGTATCCGTATTCCGATCACGGGCTCCAACCCGAAGGCCAAGCGCATCGAGTTCCGCGCTCCGGACCCGTCCTCCAACCCGTACCTGGCATTCGCAGCCCAGCTGATGGCCGGCATCGACGGCATCCGCAACCGGATCGAACCGCCGGCTCCGATCGACAAGGACCTCTACGAGCTGCCCGCCGAGGAAGCCAAGGACATCCCCAAGGCTCCCGGAACGCTTGAGGAAGCCCTCGATGCACTCGCCGAGGACAACGAGTTCCTCCAGGCCGGCGGCGTCTTCACCCAGGACCTGATCGACACCTGGATCGAGTACAAGTACGAGAACGAGATCCGTCCGCTCTCGCTGCGCCCGAACCCGTACGAGTTCGAGCTGTACTACGGCGTGTAGCCGTTTCAGCGGGCTGACGGCGCTTTAAGCGTTCCAGCCCGCAAAGAGTCCGCCCGGGCCGCCAGCAATGGCAGCCCGGGCGGACTTTTTTGTTGTCTTCAGTCTTTGGCGGCGTGCGGCTCCTAGCGCTTCCCGTACTTCTTATGCACGGCCTGCTTGCTCACGCCAAGGCATACCGCGATGGCCTCCCACGAAAGCCCGGACTGGCGGGCGCGGAGTACCACTTCGGTTTCCGTGCGCGCCAGCTCCTTGTGGAGTTCCGCCACCGCAAGGAGTGCCTCCGCCGGACCCTTGCCGTCCATTGAGCCGATAAGTGTCTTCATGATGATCCTCCTTGCGTCAACCCTAGTTGACACGGGGATCACCAATCAACGAAAGTCGACAGACTGACCCTGAACGGGAAAACCCGGCTCAGAAAGCCCGGTGCATCGTCCGTTGCGGGCCGGCGTCGCCGCCCCGGTATTGCCACCGGTCGTCAAAACCGGCCTTCCGGTAAGCCGCCCGCCCGGCCTGGTTGAGCTCGTTCACGGAGAGTACGACGCCGGCCTGTCCCCCGCCCAGCGCCGCCGTCAGCCGGGCGGCTTCCCTGAGGGCCGCCACGGCGGCGAGGGTGCCCAGTCCCTTGCCCTGCTGCCGCCGGTCGATGAGGAAGCCGCGGAGCAGCCAGGCCGAATCGTCATCCGCCCAGCCGGCAAGGGTGGCGGCGCCGGACTGCAGCGTGAGGACCCCGACGGCGGACCCGTTGGAGTCCACCACGAACGGGTGGCGGGATTCCTCTTCGAGGGCCACGAGCATCATGCGCAGCGGATCGCCGACGAACTGGCGCTGCTGTTCGGTTACCTCAAGCCCTGCGATCTCCCCCAGTTTGATGGCCCGGGCGTCGTCGTCCAGGTTCTTCAGCGGGATCAGCCACACATTTCCAGACATGCATCGAGCCTACCGGGGGCGCGGCCGACGGCCACGCCCGGGTAGGCCGCCGCCGTTTACGCCCGGGGTGGTGGCCGCCGCCGTCGTGGTCAGAGCGCCGCGTCTGCCGGGAGGCCTGCCGGGTCCATCCACATGACCTCCCAGAGGTGTCCGTCCGGGTCCTGGAAACTGTGGCTGTACATAAAGCCGTAATCCTGGGCCTCCTGGGACGGAGTGCCGCCGGAAGTGAGGGCCGTCCGGATGGTCTCATCGACGGCGTCCCGGCTGTCCACTGAGAAGGCCATGATGGCCTCGGTGCTGCCGGTGGCATCCGCAATGGCCTTGGAGGTGAAGGTCTTGAAGTAGCCCTCCACCAGCAGCATCACGTAGGCGTCGTCGTTGACGATCATGCAGGTGGCGTTTTCATCGGTGTAGTCGGGGTTGAAGGAAAAACCCAGGGCGGCGAAGAATTCGACGGTCTTGTTGAGGTCCTTGACGGGGAGGTTGAGGAACAGTTGCTTGGCCATGGGCTCAAAAATAGCACCGTGGCCGTGGCGTGTCAGCCCCCGAACGCCCCCGCCAGGAGCCATGAGAGAGATTCCTCAGAGAACTTTGGACAGGAAGTCCTGGGTCCGCTGCTGCCGGGGGCTGCCGAAGATTTCCTCCGGACGGCCCTCCTCGCAGATGACGCCGTCCGCCATGAACAGCACCCGGTCCGCGACTTCCCGGGCGAAGCCCATCTCATGGGTGACCAGCACCATCGTCATTCCTTCGCCGGCCAGGTCCTTGATGACCTGCAGCACTTCGCCCACCATTTCCGGGTCCAAGGCCGAGGTGGCCTCGTCGAAGAGCATGATGTCCGGGTTCATCGCCAGGGCCCGGGCGATCGCGACGCGCTGCTTCTGGCCGCCGGAGAGCGATGCAGGGCGGGCATCTGCCTTCTCGGCCAGCCCCACGCGGTCCAGCAGCTTCAGTGCCGTGGCCCGGGCCTCCGCCCTGCCCTGCTTCCTGGACTCGACCGGTGCGAGCATGATGTTTTCGATCACACTCATGTGCGGGAAAAGGTTGAAGTGCTGGAACACCATGCCGATGTGCCGACGGACCTCGTTGATGTCCACCTTAGGATCGGTCACGTCGAAGCCGTCCACCGTGACGTGCCCCTCGGTGATGTCCTCAAGCTTGTTCAGGCAGCGCAGGAAGGTCGACTTGCCGGAGCCCGAGGGCCCGATCACGCAGACGACCTCGCCTTCGGCCACTTCTGCGTTGATGCCTTTGAGTACTTCGTTGGACCCGAAGGACTTTTTCAGGGCCTTGACGGTGATCTTGCTGGGTGCAGTGACTGCCGTGCTCATTTGTTGAACCTCTTATCCGCGACGTTGGCCAGCTTGGTCAGGAGCATGATTACCACGAAGTACAGGACGGCAACGATCAGCAGGGTTTCGGTGATCCGGAAATTTCCTGCGTAGATCTGCTGGCCCTGGTAGAGCAGCTCGGCGAAGCCGATGGTCAGCAACAGCGAGCTGTCCTTGAGCATGATGATCATCTGGTTGATCAGCGAGGGGGTCATGATTTTGAACGCCTGCGGGACCACGACCTTTTGCATGGACTTGGCGTAGCCCAGGCCGAGGCTGCGGCTGGCCTCGAGCTGGCCCGGGTCCACGGACTGGATGGAGCCGCGCACGATCTCGGTGATGTAGGCACCGGAGTTGAGGCTCAGGGTCAGCACACCCGCCACCCAGATGTCGATCGGCTGTCCGGTCAGCTGCGGGATGCCGAAGTAGAAGAAGAACGCCCAGACCAGCAGCGGCGTTCCGCGGAAGATGCTGACGAAGGTGGTCGCGATGCCGCGCAGCAGGACGCTGGTGGAGATCTTCAGGAACCCCATGAAGAGTCCGATCAGCATGGCCAGGGCGAAGGAAATCACGGTCACCAGGACGGTGTTGCCCAGGCCCTTCATGAGTGCCGGGAAGCTGTTGACCAGCAGGTCCCAGAAGCTGGACTGGGCAACCTGCGTGGTGTCCTTAAGGTACTTGTCCAGGATTTCCTGGTACTTGCCGCTGGACTTCAGCTCCGCGAGACCGGTGTTGAACGCCTTCAGCAGATCCGGGTTCCGGCCCTTGTTCACGGCGAAACCGTAGGAGCCGCCTTTCTCTTTCTCGGAGACGGCCTTCAGCCCGTTGTTCTGGCTGATGCCATAAGCCAGTACGGGGTAGTCATCGAAGACGGCGACGGCGTTGCCGGACTTGACCAGCTCATACATCGTGGCGGACTGGTCAAGCGACTTGACCGTGAAGCCGTACTGAGCTGCGATGGACTTGGCAAACGTTTCGCCCTCGCTGCCGGTCTTGGCCGTGACGGTCTTGCCCTTAAGGTCACCATAGCCCTTGATGTCCGTGTTGGACTTGGCCACGGCCATCTGCACGCCCGACTCGAAATAGGGATCGGAGAAATCGTAGATCTGCTTCCGGGGTTCCGTGATGGACATACCGGCGATGACGCCGTCCACCTGGTTGGAGGAGAGCGCCTGCAGCGCCGCGTTAAAGCCGAGGGACTTGATTTCGACGGCGAATCCCTGGTTTTTGGCGATCTCACGGATGATGTCCATGTCGATGCCGGTCAGCTCACCGCCGGCGTCGCGGAATTCAAACGGCGCGAAAGTGGTGTCCGTGCCGATGACGAAGGTCTTTCCGGACAGGCTCGACGGCGCTGCGCCGGCCTGGGCTGCGGAGGCGGGTGGTGCGGCGTCGGGTCCTGCGGCGGGTGCCGCAGCGGCGCCGGCGGCTCCGAAGAACATTGCGGCAAGCGCCAGCAATGCTCCGAACACCGTGGTGGTCCGCGGCCTGGCGGCCCCGGTCTGCTGGATTCTGGGCAAGAGTAACAACCCCTTGTTAGTGGGCGGATAAGAGGCGGAAGCCGGACTCAGGAGACCGGCGAAGTATCTCTAGAGATTACCCGCATTCTCCGGCGGGACGGGGAACAGTCCTGGGGCAGCCTTACTGTCCGTAGAAGACCCGCTCGAACACGCTCCGGGCGCGGCGGCTCAGCCGCAGGTAGTCCTCCTCCAGCGCGGTGGCATTGCCCTGGCCGTAGCCGCACCAGCGGGCCACCGCTTCCAGGTCCCGGCGCGAGGACGGCAACACATCCGAGGCCCGTCCGGTCCAGATAACGTTGGCCGAGCGGATCCGGCTCGCGAGCCGCCAGGCCTTGAGCAGGACGGCCACGTCCCCTGCTTCCAGCAGCCCCATTCGGGCCGCGGCCTGCAGCGCCTCGACGGTGGAGGTGGTCCGCAGCTCCGGGTGCCTGCCGGCGTGCTGGAGCTGGACCAGCTGCGCCAGCCATTCGACGTCGCTCAGGCCGCCGCGGCCCAGTTTGAGGTGCCGGGCAGGATCCGCGCCGCGGGGCAGCCGCTCCGCCTCGACCCTGGCCTTGACCCGCCGGACCTCCCGCACGTCCTGCTCCGAGAGGGACTCGGGGTAGCGGATCGGGTCGATCAGCGCGAGAAAATCGGCGGCCAGGTCATCGTCGCCGGCCATCGGCCGTGCCCGCAGCAGCGCCTGCGCCTCCCAGACGAGCGACCAGCGGCGGTAATATTCGGCGTAGGACTCCAGGGAGCGCACCATGGGACCGCTTTTACCCTCGGGGCGCAGGTCTGCATCCACCGACAGCACACGTTCGGCCAGGATGGCCGGCTTGAGCGGCTGGGTCAGCAGGCTTGAGAGCCGTCCGACGATCTGCGCAGCCTGGTTCTGTGCCTCCTCCTCGGGAACTCCGGGCAGCCCGCGGTGCACGTAGATGACGTCGGCGTCGGAGCCGTAGCCGATTTCCCGCCCGCCCTGCCGTCCCATGGCCACCACGAGCACATGGGTCTTCAGGGGCTCGTCCGCGGTGACCGTGGTTTCTGCGACGCGGAGCGCGCCCAGGACCGCAGCGCGGTCGGTGTCGGCCAGGGCGTCGCCGACCTGGTCCTGATCCAGCAGCCCTGCGCTGTCCGCGATGGCGATCCGCAGGATTTCCCTGCGCCGGATGAGCCGGATCAGCCGCATTGCGCTTTCGGGGTCGGCGTGCCGGGACATCTTGGAGGCGATCTCGAGCCACTGCGTTTCGAAACCCAGCGGCACCAGTTCCTTGTCCGTGCCCAGCCACGCGACCGACTCCGGTGAGACCTCCAGCAGGTCCGCAATCAGCCGCGAGTTGGAGAGCACGTGGCACAGGCGTTCGGCCGCCGCCGTCGAATCCCGCAGCATGCCCAGGTACCAGTGGGTGGTGCCGAGCGACTCGCTGACCCGGCGGAAGGCGAGCAGTCCGGCGTCGGGATCCACACCTTCCGCGAGCCAGCCCAGCAGGATCGGGAGGAGCTGCCGCTGGAGGGCGGCGCGGCGGCTGACTCCGGCGGTGAGGGCCTCGATGTGCCGCATCGCGCCCGGGGGATCGAGGTAGCCCAGCGCGGCGAGGCGGCCCTGGGCCGCTTCCGGGCTCAGCCTGGCCTCTTCGCTGCTGAGTGCCGCGGCGGTGTTGAGCAGCGGGCGGTAGAAGATGCGCTCGTGCAACTCGCGGACGGAGCGTTTGGTCTTATGCCAGGCGGTGAGCAGCGCGTCCGATTTGGGCCGCTCGGTGGAGAATGGCCCCAGCACCGCCTTGGCCAGGGCACGCAGCAGGTCCTCCCTGACCGGCATCAGGTGGGTGCGCCGCAGCTGGAAGAGCTGGATCCGGTGTTCGAGCAGCCTCAGGTAGCGGTAGTCACGGTCGAATTCGGCAGCGTCCGAGCGTCCGATGTAGCCGCCGGCAGACAGCGCGGCAATGGCCGACGTGGTGTCGCGGCAGCGCACTGATTCGTCCGATTTTCCATGCACCAGCTGCAGCAGCTGGACGGTGAATTCGACGTCGCGCAGTCCGCCGCGGCCCAGCTTGATCTGCCGCTGCTCTTCGTCGGCGGGGATATGCTCGGTCACCCTCCGGCGCATGGAGCGGACAGATTCAACGAAACCCTCGCGGCCTGCCGAGGACCAGATCAGCGGAGCGACGGCGGCCTCATAGCGGGCACCCAGCCCGGTGTCGCCGGCGATGGTCCGCGCCTTCAGCAGGGCCTGGAACTCCCAGCTTTCGGCCCAGCGGGCGTAGTAGCTCTCGTGCGAGGCCAGGGTCCGGACCAGCGGCCCGGACTTCCCCTCGGGCCGCAGGTTGGCGTCCACTTCCCACAGCCCCGGTTCGCGGCTGGTGGACATGATGGCCCGCGAGATGCCCGCCGCCAGCGCCGTGCCGATGGTGTTCGCCCGGGAATCCTCGAGCCCGCCTGACTCGATCACGTAGATGACGTCGACGTCGGAAATGTAGTTCAGCTCACGGGCACCGCACTTGCCCATGCCGATCACGGCGAGGCCGACGTCGGCCACCTCGGCGGCGCTGAAGTGCTCAGCCGCTTCGGCCCGGGACACCGCCAGGGCCGCCTCGATGGCGGCACCGGCCAGATCAGCCAGTTCCGCCCCGGCGGCCGGCATGAAGTCCAGCGGATCGGCTGCGCAGAGGTCCTTGACCGCAAGCTCCACGAGGCCCCGCCGGTAGGCCGTCCGGAGCGCCGCGTAGGCCTCCTGGCCGGACACCGCCGCGACCGGCCGTGCCGACTGCGGATCGGCGCGCACGGACTGCAGCAGCCGGGCGCGCAGCACCCCGGCATCGGCGGCCCGGGGTTCCGGGCTGGCCGTCACGTCAAAGACGTCCACATGCTCCGGATGCCTGATCAGGAATTCGCCCAATGCTTCGGAAGCCCCCAGGACCCGGTACAGCGGCTCGCTGCTCTCCGGCTCCGCCACCGCCAGTTTCCGCAGGTCCGGGTGCTTCTCGATCAGCCGGACAAGGGACTGCAGGGCGGTATCAGGGTTGGCGGACAGCTGCAGCCCGGCAAACAGGGCGTCCTGGTCCAGGCCGTCCAGCTCCGGGGCAGCCAGGAACCGTTCGCCCTTCTCCAGGTCGCTGAAACCCGCGGCAATGAGGCGTCGTGCCAGGCTCACCGGGGCCGCCTACAGGATGCCGAGGTTGCGCTGCAGCTCGTAGGGCGTCACCTGGAGGCGGTAGTCCTGCCACTCGGCGCGCTTGTTGCGCAGGAAGTGCTCGAACACCTGCTCGCCGAGGATCTGGGGCATGAGCTCGGACTCCTCCATGCTTCGGGTGGCTTCGTGCAGGCTGGCCGGGAGCGGGTCATGGCCCATGGCGCGGCGTTCGGCCGAGCTCAGTGACCAGATGTCGTCCTCGGCCGCGGCGGGCAGCTGATAGCCTTCCTCGATGCCCTTGAGCCCGGCGCCCAGCAGCACGGCGTAGGCGAGGTAGGGGTTGGCCGCGGAATCGATGCCGCGGTATTCGATACGTGCGGACTGGCCTTTGCCCGGTTTGTACAGCGGGACGCGGACCAGGGCGGAGCGGTTGTTGTGTCCCCAGCTGAGGTAGCTCGGGGCCTCTCCTCCGCCCCAGAGGCGCTTGTACGAGTTCACGAACTGGTTGGTGACCGCTGTGAATTCGGGGGCATGCTTGAGGATACCGGCCATGAACTGGCGGGCCGTCTTGGAGAGCTGGAATTCGGCCCCGGCCTCGAAGAATGCGTTGGTGTCGCCCTCAAAGAGCGAGAAGTGGGTGTGCATGCCGGATCCCGGGTGGGCCGTGAACGGCTTGGGCATAAAGGTCGCGTAGGTTCCCTGCTGGAGCGCAACCTCCTTGATCACGGTGCGGAACGTCATGATGTTGTCCGCGGTCTGCAGTGCATCCGCGTAGCGCAGGTCGATCTCGTTCTGGCCCGGACCGGCCTCGTGATGGCTGAACTCCACCGAGATGCCGACCGATTCCAGCATGGTCACGGCCGTCCGGCGGAAATCCTGCGCCACGCCGCCCGGGACATGGTCGAAGTAGCCGCCCTCGTCCACCGGCACGGGCGAACCGTCCGGGCCCGGCTGCTGTGACTTGAGCAGGTAGAACTCGATCTCGGGGTGGGTGTAGCAGGTGAAGCCCATGTCCGCGGCCTTGGCGAGGGTGCGCTTGAGAACGTTGCGGGGATCCGCGGTGGAGGGCTCGCCGTCGGGCGTGAGGATGTCGCAGAACATCCGTGACGTCGCTTCGCTCTCGCCGCGCCACGGCAGGATCTGAAAGGTGGCCGGGTCCGGCTGGGCCAGCATGTCCGATTCGAACACGCGGGCCAGTCCCTCGATGGCGGATCCGTCAAACCCGAGGCCTTCCTCGAAGGCGCCCTCGACCTCGGCCGGGGCCAGGGCCACCGATTTGAGGGAACCCACGACGTCGGTGAACCAGAGCCGCACGAACCGCACGTCGCGCTCTTCGATCGTCCGCAGGACAAACTCTTGCTGGCGGTCCATATTGGCCTCTTTCCGGTTCTTTCGTCCGTGCCCCGGGCCCCTCCATGCTCGGTGCCCACAGCTGCTCACCGTCCACATTACTAAGCATTGCCGGGGATTGCTGACGCAGCCGGTCCCCGTAACACAGCGTTAACACAAGCCGCCGGAAATCAGGCTCCGCAGCCGGGCTGCGGAGCGGCCGCCCCGCAACTGTGACGCGGCATCCGCGCTCCGCCGGGCGCCCGGTGGCTCCGATGCGCCGTCGCGCATTAAGCTCGTCTTATGTCCACAAGCCCCAGCCCTGATTCGAGCACGCCCGCAGAAGTTTCGGCCCCCTACGGAACCGGCCCGGCAGCATCCGACGCCGGCCCTTCTTCCGCCGCAGCCCGGAAGCCCGTCGCCAGGATCCGCACCCATCACCTGCGCGACGCGAAGCTCCAGGGAGAGCACTTCGCCATGCTCACGGCGTACGACCAGTACACCGCGGAGATCTTCGACCAGGCCGGCATCGAGGTGCTCCTCGTCGGGGATTCGGCCTCCAACAACGTGTTCGGCAACGAAACCAGCCTGCCGGTGACGGTGGACGAACTGCTCCCGCTGTGCCGCGCCGTCGCCCGCTCGGCCCGGCGCGCCCTCGTGGTGGCGGACCTGCCGTTCGGCAGCTACGAGGTCTCGGCCCAGCAGGCGGTGGCCACGGGCGTGCGGTTCCTCAAGGAGGGGCTCGCCCACGCCGTCAAGATCGAGGGCGGCAAGTTCTACGCCGAAACCGTCCGGGCCATGGTCCAGGCCGGCATCCCGGTCATGGCACACATCGGCTTCACGCCGCAGAGCGAGCATTCCCTGGGCGGCTACCGGGTCCAGGGCCGGGGAGATGACGCCCAGCGGCTCGTCGAGGACGCCGTCGCGCTGGCCGACGCCGGTGCCTTCTGCGTGCTGATGGAAATGGTCCCCGCCGTCACGGCGGCCGCCGTGGACGCCGCCGTCGACGTTCCCACCATCGGGATCGGGGCCGGCAACGCCACCACCGGGCAGGTGCTCGTCTGGCAGGACATGGCAGGCCTGCGCGGCGGCAGGATGGCCAAGTTCGTCAAGCAGTACGCCGATCTGCGGACCACCCTGGCCGACGCCGCGAAGGCCTACGGCGAGGACGTGCGATCCGGCCAGTTCCCCGGCCCGGAGCACTCCTTCTAACCGCTCTCCGGCCAAGGCCGGCCAGGGATCCGGGGCCGCGCGCGCCGGATCCGAGCGGTGGATTCGGGCCTAGTCTTCCTCGCCCTTTTCCCAGGCCTCGTTGCGCGCCTTGACCTTGGCCAGGGCATGTTCGGCTTCCTCCCGCGTCTTGTAGGGGCCGATCAGCTGGCTCCAATCAGACATGGCGTCCTCTTCGACCTCATGGGTGTTGACGTTGTACCAGTATTCCGGCATCGATACTCCTCAAGTCTCGTGGTCCGGCAGTGCCGCACGGGTGCCGGTCCCGTCTTATATGATCAATGTATGCCTTCTCTAGCCTTGACTGCACCCATCGGCACCCTGGTCCCGGGAACGATCAGCCCGCAGCTTCCCGTGCCGGCGTCCATCCCGCGCCCCGAATACGTGGGCAAGCCCGGGCCAGCCAAGTTCACCGGCTCAGAGGTCAAGTCGGCGGAAACCATCGAAAGGATCCGGATCGCCTCACGGATCGCCGCCCAGGCCATCGTGGAGGTCGGAAAGCACATCGAACCCGGCGTCACCACCGACCAGCTGGACCGGGTGGGCCACGAGTTCCTCCTCGACCACAAGGCGTACCCGTCCACCCTGGGATATCGCGGGTTCCCGAAGTCCCTGTGCTCCTCGCTGAATGAAGTGATCTGTCATGGCATCCCGGACAACACGGTGGTCCGGGACGGCGACATCCTCAACATCGACATCACGGCATTCATCGGCGGCGTGCACGGCGACACCAACTACACTTTCCTCGTGGGCGACGTCGACGAGGAATCCCGGCTTCTCGTCGAGCGCACCCAGGAATCGCTGAACCGTGCCATCCGGGCCGTGGCACCGGGCCGCGAGATCAACGTCATCGGCCGGGCCATCGAGTCCTATGCCAAACGGTTCGGCTACGGCGTTGTCCGCGACTTCACCGGCCACGGCGTCGGGGAAGCCTTCCACACCGGGCTGATCATCCCGCATTACGACGCCGCCCCGGCCTACAACACCGTCATGGAGACCGGTATGGTGTTCACCATCGAACCCATGTTGACGCTCGGCACCATCGACTGGGACATGTGGGCCGATGACTGGACCGTGGTGACGCGCGACCACAAACGCACCGCCCAGTTCGAGCACACCCTGCTCGTAACGGAATCCGGCGCCGAAGTCCTCACGCTGGCCTGATCCCGGCTCCAAGAGCCAGTTGCACCAACGAAACCCCTTCTTCACCCGGCGGCCCTGGGCCGCACCCTTTCCTAGCCCGCCCTCTGCGAACGGAACTACATTGGCCAAGAAGGACGAGAAGTCTGCTAAGAACGCCCCCCTGATCGGTGTCGACATCGGCGGCACCGGAATAAAGGCCGGAATCGTCGATCTGAAGAAGGGCAAGCTGGTGGGTGACCGGCTGCGCGTGCCCACCCCGCAGCCGTCGACTCCGGAAGCTGTCGCCGATGTGGTGGCACAGGTCGTGGCGGAACTCTCCAAGCGTCCCGACGCGCCGGCCGCAGACTCCCCCGTGGGCGTCACCTTCCCGGGCATCATCCAGCATGGCGTGGTCCACTCGACCGCCAACGTGGACAGGTCCTGGCTCGAGCTGGACATCGACGCCCTGCTCACGGCCCGTCTCGGGCGGCCGGTGGAGGTCATCAACGACGCCGACGCCGCCGGCCTCGCCGAAGCCCGCTACGGGGCCGGTGCAGGTGTAGCCGGCACGGTCCTGGTGATCACGCTCGGCACCGGCATCGGATCCGCGTTCATTTTCGACGGCAAGCTCGTGCCCAACGCCGAGCTCGGCCACCTGGAGATCGACGGCTTCGACGCCGAAAGCAAGGCCTCCGCCGTCGCCCGTGAACGCGATGGCCTCAGCTGGGAGCAGTACAGCGTGCTGCTGCAGCGGTACTTCTCCCACGTCGAGTTCCTGTTCTCCCCCGAACTGTTCATCGTCGGCGGCGGCATCTCCAAGCGTGCCGACGAATACCTGCCCAGGCTCAAGCTGCGCACACCGATTGTGCCGGCCGAATTGAAGAACGACGCCGGGATCGTCGGCGCCGCGATCGAGATTGCGCTCAAGCACAAGCTGGCCAAGTAGCACCGGGCCCACGGCAACGCGCATCGCGCCCCGCGACGCGCACACGCCCTGTCGCTAACCGAATTCCGGTAGCGGCAGGGCATGTGCGCGTCGCCAGGCGCTTACGGGGCCCGGAGCGGGCGCTTCCGGGAATTCCCGCCGTCCGGACCGTTTGACTCGGCCTCGTGGCGGAGCAGGGCGATGGCCGTCTCGAAGTCCTCGAGGGATTCAAAGGCCTGGTACACGCTGGCGAAGCGCAGGTAGGCGACTTCGTCGAGCTTCTGCAGCGGGTTCAGGATCGCCAGGCCGACTTCGTGGGCCTCGATCTCGGCAGCACCGGAGGCGCGGATCGACTCTTCGACTTCCTGGGCCAGCAGGGCGAGGTCGTCCTCGGTGACGGGACGGCCCTGGCAGGCTTTGCGGACACCGTTGATCACCTTGCTGCGGCTGAACGGCTCACCGACGCCGGAGCGCTTGATGACGGTCAGGCTCGTGGTTTCCACGGTGGTGAAGCGGCGGCCGCACTCCGGGCATTGACGACGGCGCCGGATGGCCGAACCGTCGTCGGCGATGCGGCTGTCCACCACCCGGGAATCAGGGTTACGGCAGAACGGGCAATACACGTCTTTTCCTCCCCTGTCGACTGCAAACGTCGTAGGAACGAAGATCCTGCAGGACTCTTTGCTGTCAGTTTACGACTGGATGTAGCCGAATAACAAGCCTGTAACCACTACATGTAGTGGTGGGCTCAACTAATTGGCTCCCGGTGTCAGCTCCCGGCGGTGAAGCGCGCGGTGACCGCCTGGCCGTGGGCGGGCAGGTCTTCCGCGCCGGAGAGGCTGAGGATGTGGCCGCTGACCTGCTCCAGGGCTGAGCGGCTGTAGTTGACGACCTGGATGGCGCGCAGGAAGGTGGTCACGTTCAGGCCGGAGGAGAAGGCTGCGGTGCCGCTGGTCGGCAGTACGTGGTTGGACCCGGCACAGTAGTCCCCCAGGCTGACGGGGCTGTAGTCACCCACGAAGATCGCTCCGGCGTTGCGGATCCGGGCGGCCACGCCGGGCGCGTCCGCCGTCATGATTTCCAGGTGCTCGGCGGCATAGGCGTCGCAGGCCGCAATGCCCTGTTCGAGGTCTTCGACGAGGACGACGCCGGACTGCGGGCCGGAGAGCGCCTCGCGGACCCGGCCGCTGTGCTTCGTCACGGCAGCCTGGCTCTCCAGTTCGACCCGGACGGCTGCCGCGAGGGATTCGGAATCCGTGATGAGGACGGAGGCCGCCTGCGGGTCATGCTCGGCCTGGCTGATCAGGTCCGCGGCCACGAGGTCCGGCCGGGCGGTGGCGTCGGCGAGGATCGCGATTTCGGTGGTGCCTGCCTCGGAGTCGATCCCCACAACTCCCTTGACGAGGCGCTTGGCAGTGGCGACAAAAATGTTGCCCGGCCCGGTGACGACGTCGACGGGATCAATTCCGCCGGGCTGCGCCGACGACGGGCCGGTGGCTGGGTGACCGGCCGCCGGACCGGTGCCGGGGATGCCGTAGGCGAAGGCCGCGATGGCCTGCGCCCCTCCGATCGCGTAGACCTCCCCGATGCCCAGCAGGCACGCTGCCGCGAGGATCGTGGGGTGCGGCAGGCCGCCGAAGTTCTTCTGCGGCGGTGACGCGAGGGCGATGGACCCGACGCCGGCGGCCAGGGCCGGGACGACGTTCATGATCACCGAGGACGGGTAGACGGCGAGGCCGCCGGGCACGTAGAGGCCCACCCTGGCGACCGGGACCCAGTTCTGGCTCACGACGGCGCCTGCACCGAGTTCGACGTCGATGTTCGCCGGGCGCTGGGCGTCGGCGAAGCTTCGGGCCCGCCGGATGGACTCTTCCAGTGCGGCGCGAACCGCCGGATCCAGTCCGTCCAGTGCGGCCTGGAGCGCCTCGGCCGGGACCCGCGGGTGGGTTTGCTCGACCCCGTCGAACTTCAGGGCCAGCTCCCGGAGCGCGTCAAAGCCGCGGGTGCGGATGGCGGAGATGATGTCCAGAACCTTGGCCTCGGCGTCGGCCATGGTGCCGGCCTTCGCCCGGGGAACGGCGGCGCGGAGCCCGGCGAGGGACAGTCGCTGGCCGCGCACGTCCACGGTGCGGAAGGTAATGGTGGCGGGAACCGGGGGTACGGAGCTGTCAGAAGTAAGGGTCACCCGATCATTTTACGTCAGGCCGTGGTTTCCCCCGCCGGGGCGGGCTTCCGGAAGACGATGCCCAGGAAGGCGGCAAGGGCGACGGCGGCGGGCCAGACGGCGAGGAGCTGGTAGGACCGGAGCGAAAAGGCGGTGCTGGCGTTGGCCGAGGCATCCTGCGGTTCCCCCCACCATTGGCCGGCGAGAACCCCCACGCCCCAGGCAATCAGGGCACCGGCGGCCGCGGACGCGACGGCCAGTGCCACCGTCCGTGTGGTGGGCTCGTCATGCCGGGTTCCGGACACCAGCGTCCCGGTGATGCAGCCGGCGAGCAGGAACAGTCCGGCCAGCACCAGGTCCCGGGGCAGCCACGCGGACGTGTTGCTCCCGCTGGACAGGGCCGGGTCGCCCGAGAGCAGGTTCAGGCCGGAGGGGGCCAGGACCCACCACAGCAGCCCGACGGGGATCCCGGCGGCTGCGATCACGGCGCCCCACCACCACGGCGCCCTCCCCGGGTCAGGCGCGTCCGGGACAGCATCGTCCGCGAAAGGGGCGCCCGGGAGCCGTTGGTCCGGGTGACCCGGGCCCTCGGCTTGTTGCGGAAACGGGTCCTGGGCTGCTGTCTGTGTCATCCAACAAACCTTAACAAAAGATCCCACGGGCCGGTCGGCCGGCGCGGCAGGTCTTCCGTCCGGCAGATGACACGGCCGGTAAACAAAATAACACCGGCGGGCGCACGGGCAATACGCTGGCAGGACAGGAACAATCACACGCATGTGCAGCAGGGAGTTGGATCGCAGTGGCCTCAGATGACGGAGTCTTCGAGGGAACATTCAAGGAAATGTTCCGCCGGCATGCGGCAGGTGTGGCGATCATCACCGCCAACTACAACGGGGTTCCCTACGGGTTCACCGCGACCTCGGTGGCATCGCTCTCGGCCAAGCCGCCGCGGTTCACGTTCAACATGGCCCGCACCTCAAGCTCCTGGCCGGCCGTCGCCAACACCACCTACATCGGCGTCCACATGCTGGGGCTGGACAACCAGGAACTTGCCGACCGCTTTGCCCGGACCAGCAACCGCTTCGAGGGCGACCACTGGGAGCTCGGCCCCCATGAGGTGCCCGTCCTGAAGGACGTCGCCGGCTGGCTGATCGGCAAGGTGCAGATGCGGCTGTCCTTCGAGAACAACGCCGTGGTCGTCGTCGAGGTCCTCGACGGCCAGATCGGCGGGGACGACATGCCCCTGCTGTACCACTCAGGGACGTACAGCCAGCCGGCCCCGCTGGACTACGAAATCTAGTCTTCCGTAACGGTCAAAACGCTCTAGCCGTCCAGGCAGGTCGGGCCGAGCAGCACCTTCAGGTCACCGAACAGGGACGGATCCGGGTTGACCCTCAGATGGACCGGCAGCCCCATGACCTCGACCCGGGTGTCCCCCTGCAGGTGCAGCCGGACCTCCGAGGTACCGCGGTGCGTCCGCAACACATCTCCGAGCTCGGTCACCACGGATTCGGTCGCCTTGTGCGTCTGCATCGTGATCACCACGGGGCCGTTCATGCTGTCGCTCAGGTCCGGGACCGAGAGTTCCATGCAGTTCAAGGTGACGGCGCCGTCGTCGCGCTTCTGCAGGCGGCCCTTGACCACCACGATCAGGTCCTCGGCAAGCACCGAGGCTATGGGTCCGTAGACCTGCCCAAAGAACATGACTTCCATCGAGCCGCCAAGGTCCTCGACTTCGGCACGGGCATAGGCGTTGCCGCTGGCCTTGGCGATCCGGCGGCTCAGCGAGGTGATCATGCCTGCGATGGTGATGATGGCGCCGTCGTTCGGCCCGTCTTCGCCGATCACCGAGGTGATGGTCTGGTCCGCGTGCTGGCTCAGCAGCCCCTCCAGGCCCTGCAGGGGGTGGTCGGAGACGTAGAGGCCAAGCATGTCCCGTTCGAAGGAGAGCTTGTCCTTCTTCTCCCACTCCGGCAGGTCCGGGATCTCGGTGGTCAGCGACGCCTCGGGCTCCTGGTCCTCGAAGCCGGCGAAGAGGTCGAACTGGCCGATCGCCTCGTTGCGCTTGAGCGTGATGACCGAGTCGATGGCCTCTTCGTGGATCATCGCCAGGGCGCGCCGCGGATGGCCCAGCGAGTCGAAGGCACCCGCCTTGATCAGCGATTCGATGGTCCGCTTGTTGCAAACCACGGCCGGAACCTTGAGCAGGTAGTCCTTGAACGAGGTGAAGGCCCCCTCGGACTCGCGGGCCCTGACCATGGCCTCGACAACGTTGACGCCGACATTGCGGATGGCGGCCATGCCGAAACGGATGTCCTTGCCGACCGGGGTGAAGTTGACGCTGGACTCGTTGACATCCGGCGGCAGCACCGTGATGCCCATCTTGCGGCACTCATTGAGGTACAGCGCCAGCTTGTCCTTGTCATCTCCGACGCTGGTCAGCAGGGCCGCCATGTACTCGGCCGGGTAATGGGCTTTGAGGTACGCGGTCCAGTAGGACACCAGCCCGTACGCCGCCGAGTGCGCCTTGTTGAAGGCGTAGTCGGAGAAGGGCAGCAGGATGTCCCACAGGGTCTTGATGGCCGCGGCGGAATAGCCGTTGTCCATCATGCCCTTTTCAAAGCCGGCGTATTGCTTATCCAGCTCGGACTTCTTCTTCTTGCCCATGGCGCGGCGCAGGATGTCGGCCTGGCCGAGGGTGAACCCGGCGACCTTCTGAGCGATCGCCATGACCTGCTCCTGGTACACGATCAGGCCGTACGTTCCGCCGAGGATCTCGGCGAGCGGTTCCTCGAGCTCGGGGTGGATCGGAATGATTTCCTGCAGTCCGGTCTTGCGGAGCGCGTAGTTCGTGTGCGAGTTCGCGCCCATGGGGCCGGGCCGGTACAGGGCGATGACGGCGGAGATGTCCTCGAAGTTGTCCGGGCGCATCTGCTTGAGCAGGGAGCGCATCGGCCCGCCGTCGAGCTGGAAGACACCCAAGGTGTCACCCCGGGCAAGGAGCTCGTAGGCACCCTGGTCCTCAAGGTCGAGGTCCTCCAGGACGAGGTCGATGCCCTTGTTGAGCTTGATATTCTCCACGGCGTCCGTGATGATCGTCAGGTTCCGCAGGCCGAGGAAGTCCATCTTGATCAGGCCGAGGCCCTCACAGGTGGGGTAGTCGAACTGGGTGATGACCTGGCCGTCCTGCTCGCGGCGCATGATCGGGATGATGTCGATCAGCGGGTCCGAGGACATGATGACGCCGGCGGCATGGACGCCCCATTGGCGTTTCAGGCCTTCCAGCCCCAGGGCGGTCTCGAAGACCTTCTGCGAATCGGCGTCGGACTTGAGGAGTTCGCGCAGTTCCTCGGCCTCGGAGTAACGGCTGGCCTCCGGATTGTGCACGTCCGCCAGCGAGATGCCCTTGCCCATCACGTCCGGCGGCATGGCCTTGGTGAGGCGCTCACCGGTGGAGAAGGGGTAGCCCAGCACACGGGAGGAGTCCTTGAGCGCCTGCTTGGCCTTGATGGTGCCGTAGGTGACGATCATGGCGACTCGCTCGTCGCCGTACTTCTCGGTGACGTACCGGATGACTTCAGCACGGCGCCGGTCATCGAAGTCCACGTCGAAGTCGGGCATGGAAACGCGCTCCGGGTTCAGGAAGCGCTCGAAGATCAGCCCGTGGACGAGGGGGTCGAGGTCGGTGATGCGCATGGCGTAGGCCACCATCGAGCCGGCACCGGAGCCACGGCCGGGACCGACGCGGATGCCGTTGTTCTTGGCCCAGTTGATGAAGTCTGCCACGACCAGGAAGTAGCCCGGGAAGCCCATCTGCGTGATGACGCCGACCTCGAAGTCGGCCTGCTTGCGGACGTGGTCCGGGATGCCCTTGGGGTAGCGGTAATGCAGTCCCTTTTCGACTTCCTTCACGAACCAGGACTGCTCGTTTTCGCCGTCCGGCACCGGGAAGCGCGGCATGTAGCTGGCGTTCTCGTTGAATTCGACGTCGCAGCGCTCGGCGATCAGCAGGGTGTTGTCGCAGGCATCCGGGTGGTCGCTGAAGATCGCCCGCATCTCCGCCGGCGACTTCAGGTAGAACTCGTCGGCGTCGAACTTGAAGCGCTTGGGGTCGGCCAGGCTGGAACCCGACTGCACGCAGAGCAGCGCCGCATGGCTGGCGGCGTCTTCGGCGTGCGTGTAGTGGAGGTCGTTAGTGGCCACCATCGGCAGGCCGAGCTCCTTGGCCAGCTTGATCAGGTCAGCCTGGATGGTCCGCTCGATGTCCAGGCCGTGGTCCATGAGCTCGCAGAAGAAGTTCTCGGCACCGAAGATGTCGCGGAAGTCCGACGCCGCCTGCTTGGCTTCCTGGTAGAGGCCGAGGCGGAGTTTGGTCTGGACTTCGCCGGACGGGCAGCCCGTAGTGGCAATCAGGCCTTTGCCGTAGGTCTGCAGCAGGTCACGGTCCATGCGCGGCTTGTAGAGGTATCCCTCCAGCGAGGCCAGCGAGGACATCCGGAACAGGTTGTGCATGCCCTGCGTGGTTTCGGCCCACATGGTCATGTGGGTGTAGGAACCGGCGCCGGAGACATCGTTGCGCCCGCCGTCGCCCCAGCGGACGCGGGTCTTGTCCGCCCGCGCCGTGCCCGGGGTGAGGTAGGCCTCCACCCCGACAATCGGTTTGACGCCGGCGTTGCGGGCCTTGTTCCAGAAGTCGAAAGCCCCGAAGACGAAGCCATGGTCCGTCGTGGCCAGCGAGGACATGCCCAGTTCCTTGGTGTGGTTGAACAGGTCCCCCAGTCTCGCCGCACCATCCAACATGGAATATTCGGTGTGGTTGTGGAGGTGCACGAACGAGTTGTTGCTGGAAGTCACCGAATCATTCTAGTGCCGTCAGGCTTCGCCGGATTCCAGGACTGCCAGGGCGTAGGCAAGGTCCTGCGGGTACTCGCTCGTCACGGTCACCCGCTCCCCCGTCCGGGGATGGTCGAAGGACAGTTCCCGGGCGTGCAGCCATTGCCGGGTGAGGCCCAGGGTCGCGGCGAGCCGCGGATCCGCCCCGTAGGTCAGGTCGCCGGCACAGGGATGGCGCAGTGCCGCGAAGTGCACGCGGATCTGGTGGGTGCGACCGGTTTCCAGGTGCACCTCGACCAGCGACGCCTTGC
Source organism: Arthrobacter sp. PAMC25564 (assembly GCF_004798705.1). NCBI lineage: Bacteria > Bacillati > Actinomycetota > Actinomycetes > Micrococcales > Micrococcaceae > Arthrobacter > Arthrobacter sp. PAMC25564. Next base: position 3,328,844 of record NZ_CP039290.1, read on the forward strand.
CGAACGCTTCCAGGACCTCGTAGTGCGTGATGGAGTCGCGCCCGCCCTCGATCACGGCGAAGCGCCAGTCATGGCCGGGGTGGCGGCCGATCGGCGCGTCGATCGTGCCGGCCAGCGGGTCCGGGAGGCCCTGGACGACGGCGTGGTACACCTTGTCCACCGTGCGCTCCTTGAAGGCCCGCTTGAGGACCGTGTAGGCGTCTTCGGTCTTGGCGACCACCATGACGCCGGAGGTCCCGACGTCGAGCCGGTGGACGATACCGGCGCGCTCGGGGGCCCCGGACGTCGAGATCCGGTACCCCAGCCCCGCCAGGCCGCCCACCACCGTGGGGCCCACCCAGCCGGGCGACGGGTGCGCCGCCACGCCGACGGGCTTGTCGATGACAACGAACTCGTCATCGTCCAGCAGGATCTTCAAGCCTTCCACAACTTCCTCCACGATTTCCAGCGGGTCCCGCCGTTCCGGCACGACGACATACAGCACGGCGCCGGCGACGAGCTTGAGGGATTTCCCGACGGCTTTGCCGTTGCTGCTGACGTTGCCTTCGGCAATCAGTGTGGCGGCCTGTGAGCGGGAGACATCCATCAGTTGCGCCAGCCCGGCATCCACCCTGGTCCCGGCAAGGTCAGCGGGCACCACAAGGCGCCGCGACGCCGGGGCCGCCGGTGAGCTGTGCTCAGACATCGTGTTCCACCGTGTCCTTGGCGTCCTTCGGATGGCGTGAACCGTCCAGCGAGATGCCCAGCAGGGTCAGCAGGCAGATCAGCACGACGGCGGACACCACAGCTGAGTCTGCGATGTTGAAGATCGCGAAGTTGGGCAGCTGGATGAAATCCACCACATGGCCCATGGCGAAGGACGGATCCCGGAACAGCCGGTCCGTCAGGTTGCCTAGCGCGCCGCCGAGCAGCAGCCCGAGTGCGAGGGCCCACCACCGGGATCCGAGCTTGCGCAGTTGCAGCAGGATCGCGACGGAGACGGCCGCCATGATGATGGTGAACAGCCAGGTGATGTTCTCACCGATCGAAAATGCCGCCCCGGAGTTGCGGATGTAGTACCAGTGCAGCAGCGGCGGCAGGACGGGGATCCGCTCACCCTCGATCATGGTGCTGGTTACCCAGAGCTTGGTCAGCTGGTCGAAGACATAGGCAAAAACCGCGCATGCGGCGAACAGCCAGAGCAGTCCGCGCCGCCGGCGCGGCCGCAAGGGCACGGGCTGCGCGGGGCTGGGAAGGTCGGCGTCGGCAAGGGTGGATTCCGCCGGCGCCGCAGCCCGCGCAGGCTTGGTGGTGTCGGCTGGCTGCATGGCGTCAGATGATGGTGCGTCGGTCATAGGGCTTTCGTTCGGGAACCAGTCCGGGGACCGGGAGCTTGCTGCCTGGGCACGCGGGCCGCGGCAGGCGGCAGTTTGCGGAGCAAAAAGTGAAAAGCCGGCGGCCGAGGAATCCCCAGCCACCGGCTTTCAGAATACTTGGCTTTTGCCTTAGCTGGCTTCGCCAACCTCGGCGGCCGCAACCGAACCGCGGGCATCGAGGTCGCGGAGCTGGCCTTCGATGTAGGCCTTCAGGCGTGAACGGTAGTCGCGCTCGAAGCCCCGCAGCTGCTCAACCTTGCGTTCCAGCACGGAGCGCTGCTGCTCGAGGGCACCGAGGATCTTGCGGGACTTTTCCTGGGCATCGTTGACCAGGCTGCTTGCCTCGATCTGTGCCTCGGCGATGATCTTGTCGCGCTGCTGCTGGCCGTCGGCGATGTGCTTGTCGTGCATCTGCTGCGCCATGGCAAGCAGGCCAGCGGCGGACTCGGAGACCGGGGTGGTGACGGCGGCGCGGGCCGGGGCGGCTGCCTGGGCCGGAGCCTGCTCGGCTTCCTTCTTCTTGGCAAGTTCCGCTGCCTTGGCCTCGGCTTCTGCCTTGGCCCGGTCCTCATTTTCGGCCTTGACGGGTGCCGGAACCTTTTCCACGACGGGGGCCGCCGCGGCGGAGCTGGCCGGCGTGCCGGCGCCGAGTTCGGCGAGCTTCTTGCGCAGTTCGTCGTTCTCCTGGTTCAGGCGCCGCAGTTCGACGACGATTTCATCCAGGAAGTCATCAACTTCGTCCTGGTCGTAGCCTTCGCGGAACTTGGTCGGCTGAAAGCGCTTGTTGACAACGTCTTCTGGCGTCAAAGCCATCTGGTCACCTCGTTGGTCTAGTTAGTCAGTAGGCCTTCCGGCCGTCAAAACTACGGTACCTAAATATGGTCTGGTTCCTCTAATTCAACACCGCGGTGTCAAACCGGAGTTTCTATCGGTCCGGGCCGCGGACAACGTCCGTCACCCGGTCATGCCGGAATCGGCTGCGCGTATGCCAGGCTCCTGGCCACTCCCATGGCCACACTGACAGCCAGGAAAAGCAGCAGGAAACCCAAATCCAGCGAGATACCGCCCAGCCGGAGGGGCGGAATCAGGCGCCGCAGCAGTTTGAGCGGCCTGTCAGTGACGGAATACACAGCATGCGCCGCCACAAGTGCCACACCGCGCGGCCGCCAACTCCGGGCAAACATCTGCACCCAGTCAAAAACCAGGCGGATGACCAGCGCAATGAAATAGAGCAACAACGCGATATAGACAAGTCCGAAAACAATTCCCATGCGTTAACTCATATCTCCATGTTCATTCCGGAAACCTCAGTGTCCTGAAGAAAGTATCGCTTCTATTTCAGCACGGATGCCAGACAGCTGTTTCTGCCTGGCATCCGCAAAGAAAATCCGGCCTAGCTCTGGTTGAAGAAGGAGGCCTGCGTTTCGCTGATCTTCTTGTCATCGCCGATGACCTCAACGTACGACGGCGACAGCAGGAACACCTTGTTCGTCACCCGTTCGATGCTGCCCCGGAGTCCGAAGACGAGGCCAGCGGAGAAATCCACGAGTCGTTTCGCGTCGGCTTCACCCATGTCTGTGACGTTCATGATGACGGGGATGCCGTCACGGAAGCTTTCACCAATGAGTTTGGCGTCATTGTAGGACCGCGGGTGGATCGTGGTGATCTGCCGGAGTCCGGTGGTCTCTTCGCGGCCCGATGCCGCTCGCTTGATGGGTGTCACTGGTGCGCGGTATTCCTCTTCAGCGGCGTAGGGCTCTTCCCTGAGGGCTTCGCGGACGGGCGCCGGTGCACGGCGTTCCTCGCGGTCGTCCTCCATGGAATTGTCCTCATCCTTGTGCGATGTGTGGTTCTCGGACTCATAGTGTTCGTCGCCATCAGCGAGCCCAAGATAGATCATTGTCTTGCGCAGAGCGCCGGCCATGGTCGACTCCTAATCGTGTCCGTAAGCGGGCCGCTCAAATGACCTGACAGTCTTGGAATCCCCGCCTTAACCTTCCAATACGTTGAACCTACCGCAACGCCGGACGCGGACCGAGAATATCCGAGCCAATCCGCAGGTGTGTCGCCCCGAACCGGATGGCTGCTTCCAGGTCCTGGCTCATGCCGGCGGAAATTCCGGTGGCGCCGGGGTGGAGTGCAGTCAGCCGTGCGGAGATTGCCGCCAGCTTTTCGAAGGCCGCCGCCGGTGCCACCCCGAGGGGTGCCACCGCCATGACGCCGGCGAGCCGGAGGTCCGCCGTGCCGGCAAGCCTTTCAGCCAGCTCCGGAACGTCGGCCGGAAGCGCTCCGCCCCGGTGTCCGTCGGCATCGTCGTCCAGGCTGACCTGGATGAAGCACTGCAGAGGGGGACGCCCGGTGCGTTCGCGTTCGGCCGCCATCGCTTTTGCAAGGGCGAGCGCCAGTTGCAGCCGGTCCACGGAATGCACGGCGTGGGCGTACTTGACGACCGATTTGGCCTTGTTGCTTTGGAGCTGGCCGATGAAGTGCCAGCGGAGGTCCAGGTCCTGGAGCCGGGCGGCCTTGTCCGAGGCTTCCTGGTCCCTGTTCTCGCCGACATCCGTGATGCCCAGTGCTGACAGCCGGCGGACGTCCGCCGCAGGGTGGAACTTGGTGACAACGACCAGCTGCGGCGGGTTCCCCTGCCGGCCGGCGTCGGCCACGGCGCCGTCGATCCGCTGCCGGACGGCGGCCAGCCGCTCCCTCAGCTGCGCCGTACGGGCGTCAGCCGGCGGAACACCGGCGGCCCCGTCCGATGTCCCGGGCCCGGCCACCGGTCCGCGCTCAGTCATTGGTCCAGTCGCTGCCGACGGTCCACACCGGGCCCGCAAACCGGCCCGTGTTGCTGTCGCGGCGGTAGGAGAACAGTGTTTCGTCTTCGAGCGTGCAGCCGCCGGAGTACTCGACCGTGACGTCGTCGGCTTCCAGTTGGCCGCGGACGCCGGCCGGCAGGTCCAGTCCCGGCGTCCCCCGGGAGGTGCTGCACCAGGTCGCCGGGACGAGGGCCGCAACCTCGGCACGCATGGCGTCCGGGACCTCGTAGCAGTTCCCGCAGATCGAGGGACCTAGCCAGGCGCTGATCCGTCCGGACCCGAGCGCCCGCAGCCGCGCCACGGCTGCGTGGACGATGCCGGAGGCGACGCCGGGACGTCCGGCGTGCACGACGCCCAGAAGGGGCGCACCGGCCGCCGGTTCCCCCACGAGTACCACGGGGACACAGTCGGCCACCATCACGGCCAGCGGCCCGCCGCGGGACACCATGGCATCGGCGGTCAGGGCAGTCTGTGCCGGCCCGGCGGCGGCCGCTGCGGGGTCGATGACGGCGACGTCGCTGCCGTGGACCTGGTTCATGTACTGGAAGCGGCGCGTGCCCAGTCCGGCGGCGAGTTCGAGTTCCCGGCGGCGGAGCCGGACCTGGGCCGGATCGTCACCGACATGGAGTGCAAGGTTGCCGGCGGCGGCGTCGGTGAACGCCACCCACACGCCTGGCCGGACTTCAGCCCGCCACGAGAACAATCAGAACACCGTCACATTCGTTTGCATTACCGGGAACCCGGTGGCAGCACCATGGCACCGCCGGGGCAGTGCCATGGATGCCGAGAGGTTCTACTTCAGGAAGTCGGGGACATCCAGGTCATCCGAGTGCCGGCCGGACAGGTCCGGTTCCACAACGGAGGGCAGGTCGACGTCGAAGCCCGAGTCGGCCGGCACGGCGGACGGGCGCTGCTGGCCCCAGCCGCCGTAGCTCGGAGCACCGACGGTGGCGTGCAGCGGCTGGACCTGGGCGGAGGAAGGAGCCTGGGCCGGAGCCGGCGCGGCCGGGCGCTGGGGTGCGGCCGGCAGGGACTGGTCCATGGACGGCGAGGTGGCCTTGACGTCGTCGAAGCCCGCGGCGATGACGGTGACCCGGGCCTCGTCACCGAGGGCGTCGTCGATGACCGCGCCGAAGATGATGTTGGCCTCCGGGTGGGCCACTTCCTGGACGAGGCGGGCTGCCTCGTTGATCTCAAACAGGCCAAGGTCCGAGCCGCCCTGAATGGACAGCAGGACACCGTGGGCGCCGTCGATCGAGGCCTCCAGCAGCGGGGAGGCGATGGCGAGCTCCGCAGCCTTCACCGCACGGTCCTCACCGCGGGCCGAGCCGATGCCCATGAGCGCCGAGCCTGCGCCCTGCATAACGGACTTGACGTCGGCGAAGTCGAGGTTGATCAGGCCGGGCGTGGTGATCAGGTCGGTGATGCCCTGGACACCGGACAGCAGGACCTGGTCGGCGGAGCGGAACGCGTCAAGGACGGAAACATTGCGGTCACTGATGGAGAGCAGCCGGTCGTTCGGGATGACGATCAGGGTATCGACCTCGTCACGCAGGGCGTCGATGCCGGCTTCGGCCGAGCCGGCGCGGCGGCGGCCCTCGAAGGTGAACGGGCGGGTGACGACGCCGATGGTCAGCGCGCCGAGCGAGCGGGCGATGCGGGCGACGACGGGGGCGCCACCGGTACCGGTGCCGCCGCCTTCTCCGGCGGTGACAAAGACCATGTCCGCGCCACGGATGACCTCTTCGATTTCCTCGGCGTGGTCCTCCGCAGCCTGCCTGCCGACCTCCGGGTTCGCACCGGCTCCCAGGCCGCGCGTCAGTTCACGCCCGATGTCGAGCTTGACGTCTGCATCGCTCATCAACAATGCCTGCGCATCGGTGTTGACCGCGATGAATTCGACGCCGCGAAGACCGACCTCGATCATGCGGTTGACTGCGTTCACGCCACCGCCGCCGATGCCGACGACCTTGATGACGGCCAAGTAATTCTGCGGAGCTGCCACGTTACGTGTCCCTTGTTCGTGTTCTGTTGCGAAAACTGTTGGAGTCGGGCTTGAATCTTTGAACCTTAACCTTCGACTTGAAGGTTATAGTTATGTCAAGTAACTCATGTTGTGACGCTATTTCCTATGTAGATGACATTCAATAACCGGCTCCGCGTGTCGCGCGAATACCGGCGAAATACCCGTTTATTGGGCTCTCCGTGTGCCCTCCTTGTGCTTCGCACCGCCTTTCGGACAGGTTAGCCGATTGATCCGCCCGGCAACTGATCGGCTGCTATCGGGTGACCGGGTGCCGCGGCACGCTGACATCGTAGATCCGGACGGGATTCTTGGGATCCGCGGGTGCCTTCAGGAGTGCAGCGAGCACGCGCGCCTTGAGCTCCTTCTCCCCCGCGTTTCCCCAGACGATCGTCTGCCCGTCGACGAGTCTGAGCTCGACGGCGTCCACGGACTTCGCCGAGGCATCGGACAGCTTGGCGAGTACGTCGGCGGGGAGCGCCCCGAGGACTCCGGTGATGGCCTGGAAGAGATCTTTCGGCAGGGTTCCGCCTCCCCCGTCGATGACCGGCAACGGTATCGAGTCGGGGTCGGTGGTGGTGCTGAGCTGGATGCCGTCGACGTCCACCAACTGGAAGGTGGTCCCCTGCCTGACCAGGGCAACGGGAACGCGTTCCGTGATGTGGACCTGCAGCGTCGCAGGCGGATGCGCCTGGGTGGAAACCGCCTTGACCTGGACCAGCGGCTGCAGAAGGGCCGCGACGTCCTCCTCGCCGATCTGCGGCAGCGGCTTGCCCTGAAGCGGCGCGAGGGCCGCCTGGACCTGCTCCGCGCTCAACAGCTTTGTGCCCTCCACGGTGACGGTGCGCAGGGCCAGCAGCGGCGAGTAGACGGCCGTCGCCACAATCCCCGCCATCAGGACCACCAGGATGCCGACGGTGGTCAGGAAAATCCGTTTCCGCCGTTTGGCCTTGGGCTCCGGGAAGGACAGCACATTGTCCTGGGCCCCCGCCGGGGATGTGCCCGGCTTGGGCTCCCCCGCGGTCCCGCCGCTGCCGGCCCTGGCCGTCTGGACTGTGCCCTTGGCCGGGTTCCGGCCTGCCGCCTTGGCTGGGTTCTGCCCTGCGTTCTGCCCTGGGGCCTGGCCTGCGGAGGAGGATTTGGACGCCGAAATGACCTCGGACGACGGTGCGGCCGGCGCCCGGGTGCGGGCCTTGTAAGTGGGGCGGCGGGTGCTAGGCACCGTGGGCCTCCGCGTTTGATGACGCGGTGTCCAGGGGTTCCGTCTCCAGGGCTTCGACGTTCAGGGCTTCGACGATCAGCGGGCCGTATGCCGTGACGTCGCCCGCTCCGGCGGTCAGCACGATGTCGCCGGGCCGCGCGGCCGCAAGGACCGCCTGCACGGACTCGTGGCCTGGGCCGACGAGCCGGCCGCCGGGGCCGAGGTGATCGGCGATCAGCTGGCTGCTGACGCCGGGGATCGGGTCCTCGCGGGCCGGATAGATGTCCAGGACCAGCGCGGTGTCCGCGGCGTTGAGGGCATCGGCGAACTCACGGGCGAATTCGCGCGTCCGGGAAAACAGGTGGGGCTGGAAGAGCACGTGCACCTTGTGGCCGCTGGCGACAGAGCGCGCGGCGGACAGCGCGGCGCGGACTTCGGTGGGGTGGTGGGCATAGTCGTCGTAGACCCGGACACCCCGGCCCTCCCCCTTGAATTCGAAGCGGCGTGAAGCACCGGAGAAGTCCGCCAGCGCACCGGCGGCAACTCCGGGATCGATGCCGAGTTCCAGCGCGACGGCGAACGCGGCCGCCGCGTTGAGGGCGTTGTGGCGTCCCGGGACGTGCAGCTCGAGGGCGAACCGTCCGGCGGGTGTGCTGATCGCAACGTCGCCCGGGCCGCCGTCGTGCAGCCTGATCCGGGCCTCCGGCGAAGTCCCGTACAGGACTACCCGGGTGTTGCCACGTTCGATCGTGCGCCGCGCCAGCGCGCTGGCGCCCGCGTCGTCGGCGCAGGCGACCAGGACGCCGTCGGCCGGCAGCAGCGCGGTGAAACGGTCGAAGGAGGCGTAGACGGCTTCTGCGGTGCCGTAGTAGTCCAGGTGGTCGGGTTCGACGTTGGTCACCACCGCGATCTGCGGGCGGTAGTTCAGGAAGGAGCCGTCGGATTCGTCGGCTTCGGCCACGAAGACCGGCGAGCTGCCGGTGGCGGCGTTGACCCCGAGTGCCGGGACGTTCGCTCCGATCGCGAAGGACGGGTCCAGCCCGGCGCCCTGCAGCAGTACGGTGATCATAGACGTCGTGGTGGACTTGCCGTGCGTCCCGGCGACTGTCACGACGGTGTCCTCCGCCATCGTCGCGGCCAGCGCTTCGGAGCGGTGGATCATGGGCAGGCCTGCGGAGCGCGCTGCAACAAGTTCGGGGTTGTCCGGGCGGATTGCCGAGCCGGCGACCACGGTCTGGGCATCACCGAGGTTCGCGGCGGCGTAGCCGACGGCGATCCTTGCACCGGCGGCGGCCAGGTCGGCCATGACGGGCAGGTCCTTGGCGTCGGAACCGCTCACGGTGACGCCGCGCGCCACCATGATGCGGGCGACGGCGGACATGCCGACCCCGCCGACGCCGATGAAGTGCACGCGGCCCAGGGATTCCTGGCTGCGGACGGCCTGGCTGGTTCCGGGCTGCTTGTCGGGTTGCATTTTCGACTGCGTCATGGGGTTACCGCTTCCTGCCTTGCTGTTTCAATGGCGTTGCCGCTTCAAGGACGAGACCGGCCATGCGCCGGTCGGCGTCGCGGATGCCGAGGTGTTCTGAACTGGCCGCCATCCGGGCCAGCCGCTCATCGTCCAGCATCAGCGGGATGATGTTTTCGCTGACCCAAGCGGGCGTGAAGGCGTTGTCCGCAACCATCAGGGCACCGCCGCTGTCCACGAGGCCTGCCGCGTTCAGCGCCTGCTCGCCGTTGCCGATCGGCAGCGGGACGAAGACGGCAGGCAGCCCGACGGCGGCCACTTCGCAGACCGTGGCCGCACCGGCACGGGCCAGCAGCAGGTCCGCGGCGGCGTACACCGATTCCATGCCGTCCACGTATTCGACCTGCCGGTACCCGGGTGCGGAGAGCGGCCTGCCGTCGGCGTCGTGCACCGCTTTCCCGCGGCCGGTGATGTGCAGGGTCTGGATGCCGGCCTCGGCGAGGGCATCGATGGACGCCGCCAGGGTCCGGTTGATGCTCTGGGCGCCGGAGGAACCGCCGGTGACGATCAGGGCCGGCTGCTGCGGATCCAGCCCCAAGGCAGCCCGGGCCGAAGCCCTGGCAGCCACACGGTCGAGGCCGGAGATTTCGGCGCGCATCGGCATGCCCACGTGCACTGCCCCGGGCAGCCGCGTCGCGGCGAACGCCACGGCCACCCGGCCGCCCAGCAGTGCCCCGACCCGGTTTGCCAGGCCCGGACGGGTGTTGGCCTCGTGGACGACGATGGGGATGTTACGGCACCGGGCGGCGAGGTACATCGGCGTGCACACGTAGCCTCCGACGCCCACCAGGACGTCGGCCTTGGCCTCATCCAGGATGGCGCCGGCCTGTTTCACGGCGCCCGCCAGCCGGCCGGGCAGCCGCAGCAGCTCCAGCGAGGGCTTGCGGGGCAACGGGACGCGGCTGATGGTGGCGAGCTTGAGCCCGGCAGCCGGGACCAGCCGGGCTTCCATGCCACCCGGTGTGCCGACGGCGAGGAGCCGCACCCCCGGGCGGGCCTGGCGGAGCGCGTCCGCGATGGCCAGGAGCGGGCTGATGTGCCCGGCTGTTCCGCCGCCGGCCAGGACGACGGAAAAGCCGGTTGAAGGCGAATCGGTATTCATAAAGGGGCTACTTACGCTTTCCTGCGGGGATCTTCCGGGCGCGGACTTTGGCTGTGGGGTTCCGGGGTAGGGGGTTCCTGGGGGCGGGGTTCCGGGGTGCGGGGTTCCGCGCAGGATCCCCCGCGGCGGAGCGCTTACGCAGCGACCTGGCCAGTCCGGCCGGGCCGAACCGGAGCAGCCCCTTGGGCCGGAGAGCGGGTGCCATCTGTGCCCTGGCGAGGGACAGAACGACGCCGATGGCCGCCAGCGACATCAGAAGGGCCGAGCCGCCGTAGGAAATGAACGGCAGGGGCAGTCCGACCACAGGGGCCAGTCCCGTCACGACCGCCATATTGACGGTTGCCTGGCCCAGCAGCCAGACCATGATGGAGCCGGCGAGGACACGGTGGAAGATGTCCTGCTGGGCCACCACAACACGGTAGATCGCGGTGCCGAGGATCGCGAAAAGAGCCAGCACGACGAGCGTCCCCACGAGTCCCAGCTCCTCGCCGATGATGGCGAAGATGAAGTCGTTGTGGGCTTCCGGGATCCAGCTGTACTTCTGCCGGCTCTGGCCCAGTCCGACGCCAAACCAGCCTCCGGAGGCGAGCCCGTAAATGCCGTTGGTCGACTGGTAATTCAGGTCGGTCCCGTCGGCGCAGGTCTGGCCGGTCCAGGACAGGATGCGGCACATGCGGTTCGGGCTCGTGACGGCCAGGACCGCGGTCCCGAGTGCCAGGGCCACACCGGCGAGGCCGAACAGGTAGAGCCGTACTCCGGCGAAGAACAGCGCCGCCGCCATGATGACCATAACAATCATCGCGGTGCCGAGGTCGTTTCCGGCCAGGATGAGTCCCAGCACCGCGGCGGCGCCCGGGAACACCACCGGGACCAGGACATGCCGCCAATGGGTGAGGAGCTTGGCCTTGCGGTTAAGCACGGTGGCCATCCAAAGTGCCAGCGCAAGCTTCGCGGCCTCGGAGGGCTGGAAGGTGAAGGGCCCGACGTCGATCCAGTTCTGGTTGCCGAGCGTGCTGCGTCCGACCGCGAGCACCAGTCCGAGCAGGATGACCGCGAGGAACATGGCCGGCCAGGCGACGCGCTTGAGCCACACCACGTTGACGCGAGAGAGCACGAACATCACAAACACGCCGATCGCGGCGAACAGCCCCTGCTTGAGGGCCGCCGAGTACGGTGATTCCCCCGCCGCGATGGCTTCCACGCTGGAGGCCGAGAGCACCATCATGATACCGATCGCGGTCAGTGCCAGGGTGGATCCGAGGATCAGGTAATAGGTGGAACCGTTGCGGGACTTGCCGTTTCCCTCCAGGGCCGCCCAGAAGGCCCGGTACCCCCCGCGGAGCTTCTCCGGGAGGGTCCTGGGCGCCGCGGGGGACTTCGCGGTGCTTGCTTTAGCGGCCGGCGTCGTGGCGACGGCGGGCCTGGCCGCCGTCGTACGTGTGGGCGTGCTGGCCATTCTCACTCCTCGCTGGTCTGAGCCTGCCCCTCCACCAGCTCGCGGACAGCTTCGATAAAGGCGTCGCCACGGTGAGCGTAGGAAGAGAACTGATCCATGGAAGCAGCCGCCGGGGCCAGGAGCACAGTGTCACCGGAGGCGGCCAGCTGTGCCGCCGACGCGACGGCCCGGGCCATCACAGTCTCGCTGAAAATCGGCGAAGGTATTGCACCGGCATGGGCCGTCCCGGCAGTCTGCACATTTTCAGTGTCGCCCTTCGCCTCGCTGATCACGGGGACATCCGGTGCGTGTCGCTGCAGCGCGGAGTGCAGGGCGCTGGAGTCCGCGCCGATCAGCACGACGGCCTTGAGCCGGTGGGCGTGCTCCCTGATCAGCGCGTCATAGTTGACGCCCTTGGACAGTCCGCCGGCGATCCAGACCACGTTCTTGAACGAGGACAGCGAGGCGGAGGCGGCATGCGGGTTGGTGGCCTTGGAGTCATTGACCCAGAGCACACCGTTGTGGCGGGCGACGGGCTGGATGCGGTGGTCCCCCGGCAGGTAGTCCTGTAGTCCCTTGCGGACCGCGGACGGTTCGACGCCGTAGGCCCGGACGAGCGCCGCCGCGGCGAGGGCGTTGGCCACCATGTGGCGGGGTGCCACCGCTCCGAGGTCCGAGACGGCGGCCAGTTCAGCGGCGCTGTCCTTGCGCTCGGCGATGAAGGCACGGTCCACCAGCAGGCCCTCGACGACGCCGAGCATGCTGACCGCGGGCGGCAGGGTGGTGAAGCCGACCGCACGGCAGCCCTCCACCACGTCAGCGTCCTCGACCATCCGTTCGGTTTCGATCTGTTCGGCGTTGTAGATGCACGCCTTCTGGGTGTTTTCGTAGACCTTCGCCTTGTCCGCCAGGTAGGAGGCATAGGAGCCATGCCAGTCCACATGGTCCTCGGCGACGTTCAGGCACACACTGGCCACGGGCGAGACGGAGCCGCTCCAGTGCAGCTGGAAGCTTGAGAGCTCCACGGCAAACACGTCGTACTCCACCGGGTCGCGCAAGGCGTCCAGGATGGGGGTCCCGACGTTGCCGACGGCGATGGCCTTGAGGCCGGCGGCCTGCAGCATGGCCTCGGTCAGGCCGACGGTGGTGGTCTTGCCGTTGGTGCCGGTGATGGTGAGCCAGTCGGCGGTCTTGCGTCCCTTGCGTACACGGACGCGCCAGGCCAGTTCGACGTCGCCCCAGACCGGGATGTGGGCCCGCGCCGCGGCGGCCAGCAGCGACTGATCCGGCCGCCAGCCCGGCGAGGTGACGATCAGCTCCGGCTTCTGGCCGTCGACCTTGGGCACCGTGGCGACGGCGTCCTCCCCCAGCAGGACCCCGGCCGCGCCGACAATCCGGAGAGTGTCCGCCTGGGCCTTGGCTTTCGTGCTGGTCGCGGCGTCCACCACGACGACACGGGCGCCGAGCTCGATCAGGGTGTCCGCTGCGGCGAATCCGGAGACTCCGATGCCCGTGACCACCACGCGCAGCCCGGCCCAGTCGGAATCCCAACTGTCCAGGTCCTTGAGCCGCGGCGACGTCGTGATAGCGGAGGGAATCGGACCGGTCATAGGAGCACCACCCATTCTGCGTAGAAGATGCCCAGACCCGCGGCGACAAACAGTCCGCACAGGATCCAGAAACGGACGACGACGGTGACTTCCGCCCAGCCCTTGAGTTCGAAGTGGTGCTGCAGCGGGGCCATCTTGAAGAAGCGCTTTCCCTTGGTGATCTTGAAGTAACCGACCTGGATGATGACCGAGAGGGTGATCAGGACGAAGAGGCCACCGATGAAGGCCAGCAGCAGTTCGGTCCGGGACAGGATGGCGAAGCCGGCGACGGCGCCGCCGATGGCCAGGGAGCCGGTGTCCCCCATGAAGATCTTGGCCGGTGAGGTGTTCCACCACAGGAAGCCGACCAGTGCCGCGCTGAGGATCGCGGCCAGCAGTGCCAGGTCCAGGGGGTCGCGGACGGTATAGCAGCCGCTGCCGGCCTGCCGCGGTGAGCCGCAGGCCTGGTTGCTCTGCCAGATCCCCATCAGGGTGTAGGCACCGAAGACCATCACGGAGGCGCCTGCGGCAAGGCCGTCGAGGCCGTCCGTGAGGTTCACGCCGTTGGTTGCCGCCGTGACGATCAGGTTGGACCACAGGACGAAGAGGATGGCGCCGAACACGGTGCCGCCGAAGGCAAGGTTCAGCCACGGAATATCGCGGACCAGGGAAATCTGTGTGGACGCGGGCGTCACTCCGCCGGCATTGGGGAAGTTCAGGGTCAGCACGGCGAAGATGATGCCGACGGCGCCCTGCAGAATCAGCTTGGCCTTGGCGTTCAGCCCGAGGCTGCGCTGCTTGGAGATCTTGATGAAGTCGTCCAGGAAGCCGACGAGTCCCATGCCCACCATGAGGAACAGCAGCAGCAGTGCCGAGGCCGTCGGCCCCGGAGACCGCGGGTTCATCAGCCACATGACCAGGTGCGTGATGCCGTAGCTGGCGATGACCGCCAGGACGACCACCGTCCCGCCCATCGTGGGCGTGCCGCGTTTGGTGTGGTGCGAGGTGGGCCCGTCGTCCCGGATGAATTGCCCGTAGCTCTTCCGGACCAGGAGCCGGATGAACAGGGGCGTGCCGATGAGGGCGAAGAGCAGGGCCAGGCCGGCGCCGATCAGCAGTGCAATCACAGCGCACTCCCTTCAGTGGCGGTTCCGGCGGGTTTTCCGGCAGCATTTCCAACCGGGGTTCCGGCAGGGGTTCCAAGGGCCTGTGCGGGTAATGCTATCCGATCCCCCAGGTGGCGGAGCCCGATGCTGTTGGAGGACTTGAACAGGACCAGATCGCCCGGCTCGAGTTCCGCCTGCAGGAGCTCGAACGCCTCGTCCGCCGTCTCGGCGAAGACGCATTCGTTGCCCCAGGACCCTTCATTGACCGCGGAGACGTAGAGCGAGCGTGCCTCCCGCCCGACCACGACCAGACGGGAGATATTCAGCCTCACCACCTGGGTGCCCACGGCCATGTGTTCGCGGATGGAATCCTCGCCCAGCTCCAGCATGGCGCCCAGGACGGCCCAGGTCCGCCGGCCCCGGCCCAGATCGGCGAGTGTCCGCAGGGCGGCTCGCATGGATTCCGGGTTCGCGTTGTACGCGTCGTTGATGATGGTGACGCCGTCGGCCCGCTCCGTGCGTTCCATCCGCCAGCGGCTGGCGGCGGTCTGCGCGCTGAGCGAGGCGGCGATCTGCGCACCGGTGATGCCGGCGGCGTAGGCCGCCGCCGCCGCTGCCAGCAGGTTCCCGACATGGTGGGCGCCGATCAGGCGGCTCGAGACATGGCGCCGGGAATCCCCGCCGGGCAGGATCAGGTCGAATTCGGGGTGCCCGCCGGCGTTGAGTTCGACGCCTTCCGCGCGGACACACTCTCCACCGGCTGCGCCGGGCTGGACGCTGCGCGCCGGTTGCGAGGTGTACCCGAGTACGGTGGCCGTCGTCCGGTCCGCCATGGCCGCGACACGGGAGTCATCCAGGTTCAGCACGGCCGTACCGCCGGCCGGAAGGGCCTCGACGAGCTCGCCCTTGGCAATGGCGATGTTCTCGACGCCGCCGAACTCCCCGGCGTGGGCCGAGCCGACGCCGAGCACGACCCCGATGTCCGGGCGGACCATCCCGGCAAGGTAGCGGATGTGGCCGACGCCCGTGGCGCCCATCTCGATCACGAGGTACCGCGTGTCGTATCCGGCCCTGAAGACGGTGAGAGGGACGCCGATCTCGCCGTTGTAGGAGCCCTGCGGGGCAATCGTCCTGCCTTCGGTGGCACCGCCGGCGTCGCTGTCCGGGCCGGCGCCCGCGTCGAGGATCCCGGCGAGCAGGTCCTTGGTGGTGGTCTTGCCGGCCGAGCCGGTAATGCCGATGACCGTCAGCCTGGCGCCTTCGGCGTCGCGGCGGGCGCGGATCCGGCGCACGGTTTCGGCCGCGAGGGCGCCCATGGCAAGGACCGAATCCTCGACCACGACGGCGGGATAGTTCCGCCCGGCGCCGTCGGCGACATCATGCTCCACGAGTGCCAGCACGGCGCCGCGTTCAAATGCGGCGCCGACGAAGTCGTGGCCGTCGGCGCTCTCGCCGGGCTTCGCCACGTAGAGGGAACCCGCTGTGGCTTCACGGGAGTCGGTCACCACGGATGCGGGGGTAATGCCCGGTTCCGCGGCCAGCCGGCCGTTGGTAATCTCGGCGATTTCCGCCGCTGTAAGTGCAATCATCTCGGTTTAGGACTCTATCCGCTGGTCTTCGAGAACGGTGAATCCCCGGGCTGTCAAGGCGTTCCGGAGCTCCACCCTGTCGTCGAGGGAGAGGTTGACTCCCTTGACCTCCTGCCATACCTCGTGCCCCCGGCCGGCCACGAGGATGGTGTCCTCGGGCGCCGCCAGTTCCACGGCCTTCCTGATCGCCGCGTCGCGCGGAAAGACCTCCAGGACCGTGCAGTCCAGGCCCTCGTTGTGCTTCGCGGCCACGGCGCCGGCCAGCACATCGGCACGGATCGCCGCCGCGTCCTCGTCGTGCGGGTCGTCGTCGCTGACAATGACGGTGTCGGCGAGCCGGGCGGCGATGGCCCCCATGGCGGGCCGTTTACCCTGGTCCCGCTGCCCGGTGGCGCCGAAAACGATGATCACTCTGGAGCCGGGTTGCGGGGAACGGACAGCCTCCAGCGCCCTGGCCAGGGCATCCGGGTTGTGCGCAAAGTCAACGACAGCGGCGGGAGCCGTGGAGATCAGCTGCATGCGGCCGGGGACGGCCACGGTAAACGGGTCCGCGGTGTCGAGGGCCGACTGCACGGCGGCCGGATCCTGCCCGCTCTGAAGGACCATGATGGTGGCCAGCGCCGCGTTGGCGACGTTGAAGCTGCCGGGCAAGCCGGTGTGGACGTGCAGTTCCGTGCCGTCGCGGTGCCGGAGCGTGAATTCGGTGCCCAGCGCCCGGGGTACCGGGCGGGCGACGGTCCAGTCAGCGCCGGCTGCGCCGGTGCCGCCGGCGGCCTGGGCCGTGGCGAGGGTCGTGACCGGGATGTCCGCCGCGGCAGCCAGCTTCCGGCCCCACTCGTCGTCGACGGTCACGACGGCGGAACGGGCACGCTGCGCCGTGAAGAGCCTGGCCTTGGTCTGGAAGTACTCCTCCATGGTGCCGTGCAGGTCCAGATGGTCCTGGGTCAGGTTCGTGAAGCCGGCCACGTCGAACACGACCCCGTCGACCCGGTGGAAGGAAACGGCGTGCGAGGAGACCTCCATGGACGCCGCATCGAGCCCCCGTTCACGCATCAGCGCGAGCAGGGCATGGACGTCCGTGGACTCCGGCGTCGTGAGCAGGCTGGGGATCGGCTCGCCGCCGGCCAGGATCTCGATGGTGCCGATCAGGCCGGTTTTCCTGTCGAGCGCCCGCAGCAGGGAATTGATGAAGTACGTCGTGGTGGTCTTGCCGTTCGTACCCGTGACACCGAACAGGACCGGCGCGCCGGCGCCTTCGGGCCGGCTCCGGTAGATCAGGGCGGACAGCCGGCCGACGAGGCCGCGTGGTTCCTCGGCGAGCAGCACGGGTACGGAGATGTCGTTGGAGAGCGCCAGCAGGCGCGCGCCGGCGTCGTCCGTCAAGATGGCGGCGGCCCCGGCTCCGACCGCCTGGGCGGCGAAGTCGGCACCGTGCCGCGTGGCACCCGGCAGAGCAACGTAGAGGTCCCCGGGCTGCACGGCACGGGAATTCAGCGAGATCCCGGTGACCGGGACGGATCCGGCCTGCCCGGGAACGACGACGCCGATCGACTCACCGATGGTGGCCAGCGGCACGGCGGCGACCGCGGTGGGCCGGAAGCCGGCAGTGGATTCCCGGCCGGACGGCGCGGACGCGCCGGGGGCGTTGAGTTCTGACAAGTGGATCTCCGTTGTGGTGCTAGTGGATCTTGCGCTGCGCATGGAGGATTGCTCCGGCCCGCAGGCTCTTCTGGTACAGCTTCCCGTGCTGTGTGGTTCGGGGCGCTACTTGGCGTACTGCGGCAACCGGGCGGGCTCGCCGGTGGACGGCTGGATGTTGAATGTCCGCAACGTCTGGCTCATCACCGAACGGAACACCGGCCCGTTCGTGATGCCATAGATGCTGCCCTTTGGCCGTTGCAGGACCACCTCAACAATAAACCGCGGATCATCCATCGGCGCCATCCCGATGATGGAGGCGGTGTAGCCGCAGAACCCGGATTTACCGTCATCGCAGGGCGATTCCGAGGTTCCGGTCTTCGCACCCACCCGGTAGCCGTCGATCGCGGCTTCCTTTATCTCGCCCTCGGTCACGGCGCTCTCGAGGATGTCACGGACCTGCTTCGCGGTGTCCTTCGAAACGATCTGCCGCGAGGGCTGGGCGGGGACCTTTTCCTCGGTGCCGCCGGGGCCGATATAGCTGTCGATCAGCCGTGGTTGGAGCATAACGCCGCCGTTGGCGATGCTCTGGTAGGCCCGCACGGTCTGCAGGGTCGACTGGGAGACGCCCTGGCCGAAGAGGACGGTGTACTCCTGGCGTCCGTCCCATTGGTCGGCCGGCGTCAGGATGCCCGTGGCTTCGGCTGGAAGCCCGATGTCGGGCGCCTCGCCGATGCCGAACTTCTGCAGCCAGTCGTGGCGTTGGTCTTTACTCAGCCGCTGGCCCACCATGACGGTGCCGGTGTTCATCGAGTAGCCCACGATACCTGCCAGCGTCCGTTCCTCGGTGCCGTGCTCAAAGGCATCGCTGAAGGTCTGCCCGTCGACGGTATAGGTCGGCGGGATGGTAAACCTGTCCAGCGGGCTGGACTTGCCTTCGTCGATTGCCGAGGCAGCAGTGATCATCTTTTCCACCGAACCGGGCTCGTAGGCGGCCGTCACGGCGCGGACGCCGCGGTCCTTGGCATCGACCTTGCCCGGGTCGTTCGGATCCGGGGCGTTGGTGTCCGCCATCGCGATGATGTTGCCGGTCTTGACGTCGGAGACGATGATCGTGCCCCACTCGGCGCTGAGCTTGTCCTTCTGGCTCTGGATCGCCTGCTGGGCGAAGTACTGGAGGTCCGAGTTGAGCGTGAGCTTGACGTCCTTGCCGTTCACCGCGGGCGTCAACTGGTCCACACCCACCGGAATGCGCAGCCCGTCGGCGCCGATTTCGAACAGCCGTTTGCCGGGCGTGCCTTTCAGGACCTCGTCCTGGGTCTGTTCAAGCCCGGCCTGCCCGGTGGTGCCGTCCTTCAGGAAACCTATGATTCCGCCGGCGACGGAGCCGTTGGGGTAGACCCGCTTGCTGGTGCCTTCGGTGACGATGCCGGGGATCTGCAGTTTCGAGATGCGGTCCTCGATGTCTGGCTTGATGTCCTTGGCCACGATGTAGTAGCGCTGGTTTCCGGTGAGGGCGTCCGTCAGGGCACTCTTGTCCATGCCGAGCACGGACGCCAGTTCCGAGATGCCCTGGTCCCGGGACACTTTGACCAGCGTGTCCTTGCCGTCCACCGTTTCCAGCCGGCGGAAGGATTCCGTCTTGGTATTGACGGTCTGGTCCACGACGACGTTGTAGCGGATGACGCTGCTGGCGAGCACGGTGCCGGCGGAATCCAGGATACGGCCCCGTTCGGCGGGCAGCTCGACAGGCGTGAGCCGGTTCTTGAGCGCCGCCTCGGCCATGCCCCCGACGTCGAGGCCCTGGACCAGGAACAGCTTGCCGCCGACGACGAGCAGGAATACGAGCATAATGCCAAGGCCCAGGCGGAGCCGACGCGTCGCGCTCGGCACGTTCGCCTTCCGGGCGTTGCCGGTCTTCTGCGCCACGATGTTTCCTTGCTGTTTGCCTGGCTGGGGGTCAGTCCTGTCCTAGTGTCCCGGAACCTTTTGTGCGGGGGCCGGAACCGATCCCCCGTGCAGTTCGACGGCCGGCGGAGCCGGGGTAGCGGCGGCGGCCGGCGGAGCCGGGGTAGCGGCGGCGGCCGGCGGAGCCGGGGTAGCGGCGGCGGGCGCCGCAGGTGCCGCGGCAACGCTTTCGGCGGGCTTGCGGTTAGCGAGCGGCTCATTGGCCGAGGCGGGCGGCACCACAGTGAGCTGCCCGGCGACGGCCGGTGCGGCGATGACGGCGCCGGGGGCATCGCCCTTGACCGCGGGCTTGGCCTTGCCTGTGACGGTCAGGGTGGACAGGTCGATCTGGCCCTTCGCGGTGGAAGCGACCATGCCCAGTTCCGTCGCCTTGGCCGCCAGGTTCTGCGGTGCGTCAAAGTTCTGCACCTGCTGCGTCAGATCCTGGTTCTGCTTCGTCAGGGTGGATTGCTCGCCCCGCAGCTGTACCAGTTGGTACTGCGCCGAAGACACGGAGATGTTGAGCACCAACACCACCATCAGGGCAATCGCAAGGAGTCCGAAGCAGAGCACCACGAACGGGGCGCGGCGCTTGCGCGGAGCAGAGCGGACGAGCGAAAGCGGCGTGCGTGCCTTCCGCGCCGGTCCGGGGGCCCGGCCGGGCAGGGCACGGGCGGTGGCGCCAGTGGAAACGGGGTATCTGTTGACAGCGGCAGTGCTCATGCGGCTCTCCTGGCTTTGATGCGTTCCACGGCGCGGAGCCTTGCGGAGGCGGCGCGTGGGTTCTCGGCGATTTCAGCGGGGGTCGGGACTTCGGTGCCCTTGGTCAGGGTCTTCAGTTCGGCTTTGTGTTCTTCCAGCTCCACAGGGAAGCCCAGCGGCGCGGAGGACTTCGAGCCGGCCTGGAAGAATCCCTTGACGATCTTGTCCTCCAGCGAGTGGTAGGACATCACGACGACGCGGCCGCCGGGGGCGATCGCGGCGATGGCTGCCGGGACGGCACGCTCCAGGACGTCGAGTTCCTCGTTGACCTCGATCCGGAGCGCCTGGAAGGTGCGCTTCGCGGGGTGGCCGCCGGACTTGGCGGCGCCCGCGGGGACGACGTCGCGGATCTGCTCGACAAGTTCCCCCGTGGTGGTGAAGGGCTTCGCGGCGCGCGCCGTGACGATCCTGTTGGCGATGCGGCCCGCGAACTTCTCTTCGCCCCACTTCCGGATAATCCGGACGAGGTCCTCTTCGCTGTAGTTATTGACGACGTCGGCGGCGGTCTGGCCGCGGCCAGTGTCCATCCGCATGTCCAGGGGTGCGTCAAAGGAGTAAGCGAAGCCGCGGTCCCGCTCGTCGAGCTGCAGGGAGGATACCCCGAGGTCCATCAGGACTCCGTGGACTTCCGCGAATCCCAGGTCCTCAAGCACCTCCGGGATTTCGTCATACACGGCGTGAACCAGGTCGATGCGGTCCGCGAACGGCAACAGCCGCTCCCCTGCCAGGGCCAGGGCTTCCTCGTCGCGGTCGATCCCGATCAGGTGAAGATCCGGAAAGCGCTCAAGCATGGCTTCGGCGTGGCCGCCCATGCCGAGGGTGGCGTCGATGACCACCGGCGTCTCGCCGCGGCTGCGGGCAACCTCGAAAGCAGGTGCCAACAAATTAATGCACCGGTCCTTGAGGACCGGTACATGCCGTTCGGACGTAGGCTTCGCTTGGTCGGGGTCCGTCATGCCTGCGTCCTTTCGTTGTCCGGATCTTGCTGTGCTGGCTTCTTGTGGTGCTTTTACTGGTGTTGCTGGACTGTGTGCTTCTTGGTCGGGATCCCCATCCGCCCCTGACCTGCGTCCGCCTGGCTCCGGGGAAGTGAGCCAGGAAAACAAACGGACGGGCGGCTGGAGATCTCGATCAAGAATCGTATGGTGCGGCGGTCAGGTGGGGCTTCAGAGAATCCCCGGGATGGCGTCGTCGGTCTCCGAGAAGGCGGTTTCCTTTTCGGCCAGGTACTCATTCCAGGCCTGGGCGTCCCAGATCTCGGCGCGGGTTCCGGCGCCGATGACGGCCAGCTCCCTGCTAAGACCTGCGTATTCCCGGAGCGCCTGCGGAATCGTCACGCGCCCCTGCTTGTCAGGTACCTCGTCCGAGGCTCCAGAGAGGAAAACACGGATGTAATCACGCGCTTGCTTATTGGAGATTGGAGCCTCCCGCATCTGCTCGTGAACCCGCCCGAATTCCGCCTCACTGAAGACGTAGATGCAACGCTCCTGACCCCTTGTGAGAACCAGCCCGCTGGCAAGTTCCTCACGAAACTTCGCTGGGAGGATAATTCGACCTTTTTCGTCCAGACGCGGCGAATGTGTGCCGAGAAACACGGCCCACCGCCCGTCTGTCCTAGGAAGCCCAACGTCCCCTGTGCTGCCACTACCCTCTTACGCCCTCCACATTACTCCACATCCCTCCACAGTCAACGAGGCGCGGGGGCTATTTGCCCAAATCCGTGGGAGGTGTGGGCCCGGCGTTTCCTGTCACCGCAGGGAAGCAGGGATCGTGGGGCGCAGTGGAGGAAGTCTGGCCCGGAGTGGTCCGGAACCGGCCATGCCCGGCGGCCGGGAATGACGGGGCATGACGGCGCCGGCCGGTCCGCCGGTGCCGCGGCGGCCTGCAAGGGAGCGGGCTCAGTACGGGCCAGCCGGGTTACGCGGGGTTCAGGTTAAAAAAGTGGGAGACCCGTCGAAGCGGGTCTCCCAGCGGCCTCCCGGCGTGCCGGGTGGTGGAAAATGGAGGGCGGGGCGGATGCGGCCGCCGGACAGTCCGGAGCTGTCAGGATTCCCCGCGGTGCCTCTCGTCCCAACGCTGCTCGAGGTTGCTCATGAATGAGCTCCTGGGCTTGCCTGATTTCCGGCCGGCCTCGGCCCTGGACCTGCCGACCCCCGAACTGCGCATGGTGGCGAAATAGACGCCGGCGCCCATCACAACAAAGCCCAGCACCCCGACAACGATGATTTGGAGCGTCACGCCCACCAGCAGGAGCGCGATGCCGGCCAAGGCGGCAAGGACCCCGATGACCAGATGGCGGGTGGACCATGAACGACCCGCGACCGAGCCCATCGAGCTGGCGAACTTGGGGTCGTCCTCATTCAGCTGCTTCTCAAGTTGCTCCAGCAACTTCTGTTCGTGCTCCGAGAGCGGCATCACGACCTCCTTAAGTCGGCCAACGTCCAGACTTGACGTGACCTGTGCCTAAACCCATAACGTCCGGGTTTCCCGAGTGGTTCCCATTCGCCGTCATTGATCGAAAAGGCGATTCCACCGTCCCGTACGGGTTGTTCAGCTGGCCACGCCGTAGTCCGAACGTTCGATCCAGTCGTTCTAAACCTACGTATAAATAAGGATAGTTTGTTGCGCCCTGTTCTGAAAGACGCTGTTGCTTCCTTCGCCCGTATCGGCTAGCGGGTCCCGGGCCCGCGGCCGCACCAGGGCCAGCACCATGGCCCGCGGCCGGGCCCCGGGTCCTGGAGACGGGCCTGGCCAAGGTCTCAGCCGGAGCTGCTGCCAGGGTCCAGGAGACGGGCCGGGAGCAGGGATTTGGTACCGAATTTTTGCGTGACCCGGTCCAGGGCCTGCTCCGCGGCGCGCCAGTTGTCGTCGCGGCGGTCAAGGCTGAGCTGCAGCGACGCCTGGGCTGCTTCCTCCAACTGTTCCGCCCGGATGCCTACAAGGCGCACGGTCATCGGCCGGTCCCCGATGGACTGAAGAAGCTGCAAGGCCACCGCGTAGAGCAACTGTGCGCTGTCGATCGGAGTACCCACCGTGCGGCTGCGGGTTATGGTGGAAAAATCCGCGTAGCGCAGCTTCAGTGCCACCGTGCGGGCGTGCAGGCCCGCACCGCGGAGCCGTTCAGCCGTCCGGTGCGAAAGCCGGAGCAGCTCCCGGTGCAGGAGTGCTTCGTCGGCGGTGTCGACGGCGAAGGTCTCTTCAGCGCCGATGCTTTTTTCCAGCCGGACCGGTGTGACCGGCCGGGGGTCGATCCCCCACGACAGCCGGTAGACGTGCTCCCCCGAGGCTCCGAGAACCTTGCGGAGGGAAGGCAGGGGTGAGGCAGCGACGTCGGCGACCGTCCGGATCCCCATCCGGGACAGCACCTCCACAGTCTTGGCGCCCACGCCCCACAGTGCGCTGACCGGAAGGCTGTGCAGGTACGGCACGGTCTCATCCGGCCCGATCAGGAGCAGGCCATCCGGCTTGCACCGGGTGGACGCGATCTTGGCGACGAACTTGCTGGCCGCGATCCCCACCGATGCCGTGATGCCCAGTTCGCGCTGGACCTGGCTGCGGATAAGCTCCCCGATCACCCGGGGCGGGCCGAGCCGCCGGATAGCTCCCCCGACGTCGAGGAACGCCTCATCGACGCTCAGCGGCTCGACGAGCTCGGTGATGGAGCCGAAGATGGCCATGATCTGGCCGGACACTTCGTAGTAGAGCTTGTGGCGGGGCTCGATGATGACGGCCGCGGGGCACATCCGGGCGGCCACCACCATGGGCATCGCGGATTTGACGCCGAAAGAACGCGCCTCGTAGGAGGCGGAAAGTACCACCGAACGGTCCGCAGGGTAGCCCACAATGACGGGCCTGCCCCTCAGCTCCGGGCGGCTCCGCAGTTCCACGGAGACGAAGAAGGCGTCCATGTCCACGTGCATGATGCTGCTCCGCCGGAGCTCCCGGAGCCGTGCTTCGCTGTCCCGCTCGATTCCTTGTCCAGCCCTCTGACTATGTGCTGCTGTATTTGCTGCTTTAACTTCGTCCGGCCCCACGACTGCAATCTTATGCCCAGGGACTGACTAAACTGGAGGCTGGATCCGGCGTCGACACCATGGAGGAACGTCCCTGTGAAGGTTTTTGGAGAGCGCAAACGTGCTGGAGCCGCCGTGATGGCGGCCGGCGCGCTACTGGCCCTGGCCGCATGCACGCCCGCCGCCCCCGGGACTTCCTCCTCGGCATCCTCGTCGGTGGCGGCCGCACCCTCCACCGCGGAGGCCGCCACCACGGCGCCTCCCAGCCCCTCCGCGGAGCCTGGCACCTCCGCCACGGTGGGCGCCGTCGTCTCCGGTTTCCCGCAGAAGCTCCTGCCACTGATGCCCGGCGCCAAGGTGGTTTCGAGCAGCTTTGACAAGACCACGGTGCCTGCAACCGTGGCCCTGGTGGGCAGCATCGCATCGCCGGCGGCCGCGGTCCTCGCCTTCTACACGACAGAACTTGAGGCCCAGGGCTTCAAGGCCGTCCCCGGAGAAACCGTGGGCACCGTGCCGTCCAAGGATTTCCTCCGCGGTGACAACGAGACTGTGAACATTGCCGTCATGGAGGCTTCCGGGGTGTCCACCTTCACCATCGGCGCGAACGTCGCCGCCGAGTCGGTCAAGTGACCCTCGCGGAACAGCTGCGCCTGGAGCAGACGGCCTACGTGGCCGCCGTCGCCGGCAAGCTCACCGACTTCCTGACCGGCCGCCAGGCCATCATGTCCTCAATCTCCCAGGACATCGATCCGCTGATGGGATCCATCTCGAACCTCGTGACGGGGGGAAAGCGGCTTCGGGCACTCATGTGCTACTGGGGCTGGCGCGGCGCGGGCGGGGAGGCCGGGGCCTGCGAGATCGTCACGGCAGGCTCTGCGCTGGAACTCTTCCAGGCGGCGGCCCTCATCCACGACGACATCATCGACCGCTCGGACACCCGCCGGGGCGGTCCCAGCGTGCACCGGCGCTTCAGTGAGCTGCACCAGACCCAGGGCTGGGCACTGGACAGTGAGCGGTTCGGCCATGCGGCCGCCATCCTGACGGGTGATCTTTGCCTGTCTTTCAGCGAGGAATCCTTCACGGAAATCGGACACCGGGCCGCGTCCGGCAGCCAGGCCAGGCACATCTTCAACCTGATGCGGGCGGAAGTCATGGCCGGCCAGTACCTCGACATCCTCGAAGAGGTCGCCGGGCCGATGCGGGACCCGGCAGGTGCCGTCAGCCGCGCCCAGTCCATCATCCGTTTCAAGTCGGCCAAGTACTCCACCGAGCACCCGCTGGCGCTTGGCGGCGCACTGGCCGGTGCGCCCGAAGAGTTGCTGCGCGGCTATTCGGCCTTTGCACTGCCCCTCGGTGAGGCGTTCCAGTTGCGTGACGATGTGCTGGGCGTCTTCGGCGATCCCGTCACCACCGGGAAGCCTGCCGGGGACGACCTGCGCGAAGGCAAGCGGACGGTCCTGGTTGCCTTCGCCCTGGACCAGGCCTCACCGGCCGAATCAGCGTTCATCGACGCCAAGCTGGGCAGCCCGGAGCTCAGCGGCACCGATGTCGAGGAGATCCGGCGCATCATCGTGGACTGCGGCGCGCTCCAGGCCACGGAAGTACTCATCGAGGAGTTCGGGAGGGCGGCCTTCGACGCCCTGGACGTCCTGCCACTGGAGGAACTGCCCAAGACGGCCCTCCGCAGGCTCGCCGAGGCCACCGTCAGCCGCGCCGCCTGAGAAGAGCCGGATACGCCGCCGGGCCGCGCACATTGTTAATTGCTGTGCGCGGCCCGGCGGAAAAGCTGGGGAAATACTATTCGGGATGTTTTACCAGGCCAGGGACTGTGCCCGGCGCCGGATTTCCGTTTTGCGTCCTTCACGGAGGGCGTCAATCGGGCGGCCACGCAGGGATTCATCCGGCGTAAACAACCAGGTGATGAGTTCCTCATCCGAATAGCCGGCGTCCGAGAGAACAATAATCGTCCCCTTCAGGCTCTCCACGGCGTGATCGTCCTGGATAAAAGCCGCAGGCACGCATCGAATGCGCCGGTCGCCAACCCGCAATGCAGCCAGCGCGCGTTCATCGAGGAGCGCATGAACCTTGGTAATTGAAACGTTCAGAAGCTGTGCAACATCGGGCAGGGGCAGCCATTCGCCCACAAGGCTTTCTACATTACTCACGGATCAAGATTGCCATGGCTGGGGCCCCCACGCCTAGTCGGGTCCGGCCCGATAAACCACCGCTGCCGCCCGACGGGTCCCGACCCGGCCGGACACACCGACTGACACCCGCACTGACACTCCGTGAACTGGTGTTTGCGGAATGTCAGACGGTTCTTGTGCTAATTGCCGATTCATGAGAGATTCACAGGGATCATATTAGTAACAGCAATAACTTCAGTCCCACTGATACCACCAGTAACACCGGCCTGACCGCAGCGTTCGCCGCTGAGAAGAGGATCTTTCCCATGACGACGTCACGTTCGCCAAAGCCCAACCCGAGGCCCACCCTGCCGGTGATTGCCGCGACGACCGCTGCTCTTCCCGCCGTCGTACTTTCCTCTTTGGCGCTGGCCCAGCCGGCGGCAGCCGAGTCCGGTGCGCGCGCCATTCCGGTGACCCTGGCGGCGGCCATGCGCGCGCAGGTCCAGGCTGAAACCGGAAGGCCGCTGAGGGCCGCGGTGATCCCGGCCGCGGCCGTCCCGGCGGCCATCCCGGCGGCCTTCAAGCCGGCCCTGGCCCCGGCCCCGGCGGAGTACGTCATCGCCCGCGGCGACACGATCAGCGGTATTGCTGGCAAGTTCGGCCTGGACACGTACGAGATCCTGAAGCTGAACAACCTTCAGGCCAACACCATCATTTACCCCGGGCAGAAGATCAGGCTCAACGGCCCGGCAGCAGCTCCGGCCGCCCAGCCGGCCCCGGCAGCAGCCC
Source organism: Arthrobacter sp. PAMC25564 (assembly GCF_004798705.1). Classification (NCBI taxonomy): domain Bacteria; kingdom Bacillati; phylum Actinomycetota; class Actinomycetes; order Micrococcales; family Micrococcaceae; genus Arthrobacter; species Arthrobacter sp. PAMC25564. The sequence continues at coordinate 3,355,863 of NZ_CP039290.1, forward strand.
CGGCCGCCGCCGCCGGCGGCAGCGTCTACACCGTGAAGTCCGGGGACACGCTCAGCGCCATCGCAGCCCGCAACGGCGTCGGGCTCTCCGAGGTCCTCGGCTGGAACGGGCTCAATATGGGGTCCATCATCTACCCGGGCCAGAAGATCAAGATCGGCGCCGGCTCAGCCGCTCCCGCCCCGTCAGCGCCTGCCCCGGCCGTTCCCGCCCCGGCGGCTCCCGCGGCCGCTCCCGCCCCGGCCCCCGCGACCTCCGGCTCCTACACGATCAAATCCGGCGACACCCTCTCGGGCATTGCGGCCCGAAACAGTGTCAGGCTCTCCGATGTCCTCTCCGCCAATCAGCTCACGATGAGCAGCATCATCTACCCCGGGCAGAAGCTGGTCATCCCCGGCACCGGCACCTCCCTCGCGCCGGCTTCCAGCCAGCCCGCAGCCACGGTGACGCCGCTTGTTCCGAGCACGTTCCTTGGGTTCAGCTACCCGGCGGCCGTGGTCAGCTCGGCCAATGAGAACAAGGCCCTGCTCAACGCCTCGCCGGTCCCGAGCCGCGAGCAGATGAAGTCGATCGTTGCAGACACAGCACGCCGGATGGGCGTCGATCCGTCCCTGGCGTTGGCCTTCGCCCTGCAGGAATCCGGCTTCGACCAGCGCGCGGTATCCCCGGCCAACGCCATCGGCACCATGCAGGTCATCCCGTCCTCGGGCCAGTGGGCCTCGGATCTCGTGGGCCGCACGCTGAATCTCCTGGACCCCTATGACAACGCGACGGCCGGCGTCGCCATTATCCGCCAGCTGGTCCTGACCAGCAAGGACGTGGACACCGCCATTGCGGGCTATTACCAGGGCCAGTACTCCGTCAGCAAGTACGGGATGTACGACGACACCAAGCAGTACGTCGCCTCCATCAAGGCCAACAAACTGAAGTTCGGCTAAGGCGCAAGGGCACGGCGGCTGACCTGAGACGCACCCGCTGAACGCCCTGAACCTCAGGCTGCGGGCCCGGATCGTATGTCGATCCGGGCCCGTTTTCGCGCAGCGACTAGGATTGTACGGTGCAGGAATACGCGTCAGACCCTCTCGTTGGAACCCTGGTGGACAGCCGGTACCTGGTTCAATCCAGGCTGGCCCGCGGCGGCATGTCCACCGTCTATCTGGCCACAGACCGGCGGCTCGAGCGCGACGTCGCACTGAAGGTCCTGCATCCCCATCTGGCCGAGGATCCCCAGTTCCTGGACCGCCTGGGCCGCGAGGCGAAGGCAGCCGCCAGGCTCTCCCACCCGCACGTGGTGGGCGTTCTGGACCAGGGCGACGACGGCCGTCTGGCCTATCTCGTGATGGAGTACATCAAGGGCCATACGCTGCGCGACGTCATCAATGACAAGGGCGCCCTCTCCCCCCGGCTCGCCCTGGCCCTGATCGACCCCGTCGTCGAAGGCCTGGGCGCCGCCCATGCCGCCGGCCTCATCCACCGTGACATCAAACCGGAAAATGTGCTGATCGCCGACGATGGCGGGATCAAGCTCGGCGACTTCGGGCTGGCCCGCGCCATCTCTACGTCGACCAGCACCGGGACGCTGATCGGGACCGTCGCGTATCTCTCCCCCGAACTCGTCCTGGGCAAGCAGGCGGATGCCCGCAGCGACATCTACTCGGTCGGAATCATGCTCTACGAGATGATCACCGGCCGGCAGCCGTTCGACGGCGACGTCCCCATCCAGGTCGCCTACCAGCACGTCAACTCCACAGTTGATGCACCGTCGGCGCTGGTCCCCGGACTGGCGGACGAGGTCGATGAGCTGGTCCAGTGGTGCACCGCCAACGATCCGGACAAGCGTCCCGTCGACGGGAACGCACTGCTGTCCGAGCTGCGGCATATCCGGAGGAACCTGAGCGACGCCGAACTCGACCTCCAGCCGCCGGCCGCCGTCCCGGGCGCGCCGGCAGGGCCTCCCGGCAGCCCGGACCGCGCTTCCTCCCGGGAGGACCGGTCCGCGCCCGCCGCTGCCCATACCGAGGTGCTCGGCGGCCTCCAGTTCCCGACGGAAATCATCGAGCACGGCAGCAACCCCACGGCCGTGATGTCCGGCGCGCCCCCGCGCCCGGCGTACGGCCCCCTCTCGGCCCCCGAGGAGGTGCCGTTCCCCGGCCAGCCCGACGGCCCCGGGTACGGCGCCGGGCAGGGGGCCCCGGCCACCAAACGGGCGCAGCGAAAGCAGGACCGCGAAGAGCAGAAGGCACGCCAGCGGGCCGCGGCCACACCCGTCCGCAGCCTGCGCGAGGGGAACAGCCGACGCCGGGGCCTGCTGTGGGTCCTGGTCCTTGTCATCGCGGCACTGCTGGCAGCGGGCGCCGGCTGGTTCTTCGGTATGGGTCCCGGCTCCCCCGGGACCATTCCGCAACTGGCGAACAAGACGGTGGCCGAGGCCCAACTGCTGCTCCGGACGGCCGGGTTCCAGTCCACCGTCAAGGACGTCTTCGATGACAACGTCTCGCCCGGCCTGGTGGTCGGCTCCGAACCGGTCGCCGGACAGGTGATCCGGAAGTTCCAGCCGGTCTCGCTCGCCGTGTCCAAGGGGCCGGAGTTGTTCCCGCTGCCGGACCTTGCCGGGAATACCCTGGACCAGGCCAAGTCCGCCCTCAACGGCGCAGGGATGGCCTTGGGGCCGGTCACCGAAACCTACGACGAAACGGCTGCCGCCGGAATCGTCCTGGCGCAGGCTCCGCGCAGCGGCAATCCCGTAAGGCACGGCACGCCCGTGAGCCTGACGGTGTCCAAGGGCCCGCAGCCCATTCCCGTGCCGGATGTCCGGGGCCAGGAGCAGGGCGCCGCGGTCAAGGCACTGGAAGCCGCCGGTCTGAAGGCGGTGCTGTCCGGGGAGACCGTCAACGACCGGAAGGTCCCCAAGGGGGCCGTGGTGGCGCAGGATCCGGCATCCGGCAACCTCACCAGGGGCGGTGCGGTGACGCTGACCATTTCCAAGGGGCCGAAGCTTGTGGATGTCCCGAGCTATATCGGCAAACAGGCCAACGAGGCGCGCAAGGCCCTGGAGCAACTGGGTTTCGAAGTCCGGGTGAACAACATCCTGGGCGGCTTCTTCGGCACGGTCCGGGACCAGGATCCGGTGAACACCAAGGCTCCCGAGGGGTCCGTCGTCACCCTGACGGTGGTCTAGCGGCTTCCGCTCAACGAACTCCGCCCCGGCTGGATCAGCCGGGGCGGAGTTCGTCGACGTTCAGGGACGCATTCCTAGCGGCTGGACAGGGCTCCGGCCACCAGGAAGGCCATCTCAAGCGACTGCATGTGGTTCAGGCGCGGATCGCAGACGGATTCGTAACGGTCCAGGAAGGCCTCCTGGTCGATCGGGTCGGCGCCGCCAAGGCATTCGGCCACATCGTCACCGGTCATTTCCACGTGCAGTCCGCCCGGAACGGTCCCCAGCCCGTGGTGCACCTCGAAGAACCCGCGGACCTCGTCCATAACGTCGTCGAACCTGCGCGTCTTGTAGCCGTTGGGCGAGGTGACCGTGTTGCCGTGCATCGGATCCGTGACCCAGAGGACCTGGGCACCGGAAGCGGTGACCCGCTCGACGATCGGGGGCAGCTTCTCCCGGATGTTGGTGGCGCCCATCCGGGTGATGAAGGTCAGGCGGCCTGGTTCGCGGTCCGGGTCCAGCTTGTCGATCAGGCGCAGCGCGTCGTCGCCGCTCGTGGACGGTCCCAGCTTCACACCGATGGGGTTGCGCACGCGGGACAGGAAGTCGACGTGGGCGTGGTCCAGCTCGCGGGTACGCTCGCCGATCCAGAGGAAGTGTGCGGAGGTGTCATAGGGGAAGCCGGTGCGCGAGTCGATGCGGGTCAGTGCACGCTCGTACTCAAGCAGCAGCGCCTCGTGGCTGGCATAGAACTCCACGCGCTTGAGCGCCTCGAAGTCGGCACCGCAGGAGGCCATGAACTTGATGGCGCGGTCGATGTCGCGGGCCAGGGACTCGTAGCGTGCGTGGGCTGGGTTTTCCGTGAAGCCCTTGTTCCACTGATGCACGAGGCGCAGATCCGCAAATCCGCCCTGGGTGAAGGCGCGGATCAGGTTAAGGGTCGACGCCGAGGTGTGGTATGCCTTCAGCATCCGGCTGGCATCGTGGGCACGCGATTCCGGCGTGAACTCGTAGCCGTTGACGATGTCGCCGCGGTACGCCGGAAGCGTCACGCCGTTGCGGGTCTCGTCATTGGACGAGCGGGGCTTGGCGAACTGGCCTGCCATGCGGCCCATCTTGATGACCGGCATGGCCGCACCGTAGGTGAGGACAACAGCCATCTGGAGGATGGTCTTGACCCGGGCGCTGATCCTGTCCGCCGTCGCGGCCTCGAACGTTTCCGCGCAGTCGCCGCCCTGGAGCAGGAATGCCTTGCCTTGGGCGGCAGCCGCCAACCGTTCCCGCAGGATGTCCACTTCGCCGGCGAAGACGAGGGGCGGAAGGACCGAGAGTTCCTTGACCGAGGCTGCAAAGACGGCCTGGTCCGACCAGCTGGGCTGTTGGGAGGCCGGCAGGTCCCGCCAGCCGTCCAGCCCGGGATAGTCGGCTGCACCGCTCTGGGCAGTACTGGTCAGCGGGGAGACAGATTTCTCAGTTAGTTCAGTCACTCTCTAAGGATAGTTGCCGCGGCGCGGATCGACGGATCCGGTCCGTCATTGGCTTTTGCGCTGCCGTCACACTTTTCCGGGATCCGGCGGCCCATCATCGCCGGCCGCGGCCGGGTTGCCGCCAACCGCTTTCCCCGCGAGGCGCAGCTTCACGACGGCGGCATACTCGTCGACGTACTCCTGGCCGGACAGCCGCATCAGCTCATACATGATCTCGTCGGTCACGGAACGCTGGATCAGGCGGTCGTCTTCCATCCCGTAGTAGCGGCTGAAGTCCAGCGGTTCTCCGAAAATCATCCCGATGCGCCGGATGTTGGGCATCCGCTTGCCGATCGGCTGGACCTTGTCGGTGCCGATCATCGCCACCGGGATCACCGGGACGCGCGCCTGCAGGGCGAGCCTGGCCACGCCCACCTTCCCCCGGTAGAGCCGCGCATCGGGGCTGCGGGTCCCCTCCGGATAGATCCCGAGCAGCGAGCCGTTCCGGAGCACGTCCATGCCTGCTTCCAGCGACTGCGCCGAGGCGGCTCCCCCGGACCTGTCCATGGGAAGTTGGTTCGTCAGCCGGAAGAAGGCCGCCGTAAGCCTGCCCTTGATCCCGGTGCCGGTGAAGTACTCCGATTTCGCCAGGAACACCACGGGGCGGGGCACCATGAGCGGCATAAAGATGGAGTCCGAAAAGGACAGATGGTTCGAGGCGATGATGGCGGCACCCTCGGCCGGGACATTGTCCAGGCCTTTAACCCAGGGCCGGAACAGCGTCTTCAGCACCGGTCCCAGGACAAACGTCTTCATGAACCAATAAAACACGTGGTGCACCCCTCCGGAAGGCGTCCGTCCTGCCCTCCGCGGGACCAGGCATGGACTTCAATGACACACTACTCTAGTGAGTTTTGTCCGGAACAGTGACACGATGGGCCCATGACCCGAAGTCGCTCCCGCCTGGCACCTGCGGCCGTCAGCCCCTTACCAGCCATCCCGGCATCTTCGGAGACCCCATGAGCATCGGCCCGGACCACACACCCTTCAACAGCCCGTTCACCGGCACCGGCCCCCGCACCGGCGTCGTGGTGTCGCACGGCTTCACCGGAAGCCCCCACGGGGTCCGGGCCTGGGCGCAATCGCTGGCCGCCGCCGGGTATGCCGTGAGGATGCCGCTGCTGCCCGGCCATGGCACGAGCTGGCAGGAGCTGGCAAGGACCCGTTGGCAGGATTGGCACACGGCCCTGGACGCCGCCTACCTCGAACTCGCTGCGGAGTGCGAGCACGTCGTCGTGGCCGGCCTGTCCATGGGCGGGGCGCTGGCGCTCCGGATCGCCGCCACCCGTCCCGTAGCCGGGACCGTGGTCGTGAATCCGGGCCTGGTCATCGATGATCCCCGCGCGCCGCTGGCGGGGATCCTCAAATTCGTGCTCAGGAGCACCCCGGCGATCGCCAATGACATCCGGAAGCCGGATACGGATGAAGGCGCCTATCCGCGGACGCCGGTCGCCGCCGCGCACGAGCTGAACAAGATGTTCAAGGACACCGTGCAGCTCCTCCCCCGGATCAGCGCGCCGGTGCGGGTGTACCGTTCCACGGTGGACCACGTGGTCTCGGACAAGAGCATCCGGGCCCTGCGACGCGGGCTGACCCACGCCCCGCTGGAGGTGATCCGGCTGGAAAACAGCTATCACGTGGCTACCATGGACAACGACGCGCCTGAGATCTTCCGCGGCACGGCCGAATTCATCCGGGCCGTTACCGGCGGTAGCACCCCAGACGCCGCCCACGCCAGCCAGAAGGACACGGCAGATGACTAGACCGGACCCCGAGTCCCCGGACCCCGGGGCCAATCAGGACGACGCCGTCTGGCTGGACCTCGTCGCCAGGCTGGAGGGCAAGGACCCGGATTCCCCGGCCGGACCCTCCGGGTACCGGCCCGCCAGATCCTTCACGGATTTCGATCCGCTGGGCCTCTCCGCTGCCGCGCCGGTCGAGCTCCCCGCGGACGAACGGCTCGCCGCCGCTCCCGGGACGGCCGGCTCCGGCCAGGACATGGCGGGACCCCGGGACTACGAGGCCGACGACGACGGCGTCTTCGTTCCCGAGGAGCCCCCCAGCCTCGCCGGAGCCGATCCGATGACCGTGCTGGCCTGGCTGGGGGCTGTCGGCGGCCCCGTCGCCCTCGTGATGGCCGCAATGTTCTGGCGCTCCGCCCCGATGGTCGCCCTCCTGGGGATTGTGGCCGCGTTTGCGGCGTCGGTGATCTTCCTGATCATGAAGTTGCCGGGAGAAAAGGACGAGCACGACGACGGCGCACGCGTCTAGGAGTGCATGCGGCTGCTGACGCGGGACAGGTCCGCGGCCCCGATCAGGCCTGCGTCGGGGCCCAGGGCGGCGAGTTCGATCCCGGCCGCGGGACGAAAGCCGCGCCCGGTCAGGTTCCTCGCGAACGCCTTCCTCGCCGGCGCCACGAGCAGTTCGCCGGCTTCGCAGAGCCCGCCGCCGATGACAAACGTGCCCGGATCCAGGGCGGCAGCCAGGTTCGCCAGCCCAAGCCCCAACCACTCTCCGACATCTTCGATCAGTTCACGGGAGGCCGCGTCCCCGGCCTTGGCCCGTTCGGTGACGATCACTCCGGTGATGCCCTCGACGTGGCCGTCCACCGCTTTAAGCAGTTCCTGGGCCACCGGGGAGTTGGCGGCGGCGAGTTCCCGGGCTTCCCGGCCGAGCGCGTTCCCGGAAGCGTACTGCTCCCAGCAGCCGCGGTTCCCGCATTCGCAACGGTGGCCGCCCGGCATGATGATCTGGTGGCCGAATTCCCCCGCCACCCCGAAGCGGCCGCGTTCCAGCCGTCCGTCCATCACCATCGCACCGCCGATTCCGGTGCCCAGCGTGATGCAGACGAGCCGGCTCTCGCCCCGGCCCGCGCCGAAGCGCCATTCGGCCCAGCCGGCGGCGTCGGCGTCATTGGTCAGCAGTACGGGCCGGCGCAGCAGGCGCTGCAGATTGTCACGCAGGGGTTCGTTGCGCCAGGCCAGGTGCGGGCTGAACAGGACCGTACCGCCGTCGAGGTCCATCCAGCCGGCGGCGCCGATCCCGACCGACCAGATCCGGTGGCCCCGGCCCAACTCATCGACCAGCTCAACGATGACCTGCTCCACCGCGCGGGGATCGTTTCCTGGCGTGGAACGCTTCGCCTGGCCGAGGATCCGCCCCTCCGCGTCAACGACGCCGGCAGCGACCTTCGTGCCGCCAATATCGACGCCGATGGCCAGGCCCTTCCGGCCCAACCTCAAGGGCGAACGGAGTCCCTGGGCCGCGGCACCCGCCCCCGCACCGGCCAGTGCCCTGCGGCGCCATGCGGCAGTCCTGTGCTGTCGGCCGGATTGCTGGCCGGGTGTCGGTGTATGCATGGTTCCCCATTGTATTCACAGGGTGCCCCCGGCGGCGCCCTGCGGCGGAGACCCTGCCAGGAAAGGCGCCCCGGTGGCGGAAGTGTGGGCTTCATCGTAAAGTTACTCGCCAGTAGTGTTGTGGAACACGCCCCGCTGTGGCCCGCGTACTAGTCTTAGCTGTACCCCGAGCGGGCTATAGATACCAAAGGAGCTATTGTGCGAGAAATCAGTGTCCCGCCCTTGGTGGACGTCCCCTCGGACTGGAACGTCACCGACCTGGTGCTGCGCCAGGCGGCCAAGGCTTCCAACCCCGCGCTCTTCTCGCGCCTGGACGCGGCCGGACAGTGGCAGGACATCCGGGCCACCGATTTCCTGGCAGACGCTTCACTGCTCGCCAAAGGCCTCATGGCCAGCGGTGTCGGGGCTGGCGACAGGGTCGGCATCATGTCCCGCACCCGCTACGAATGGGCACTCATTGACTTCGCCATCTGGTTTGCCGGAGCCGTCTCCGTTCCGATCTACGAAACTTCCTCCGCGTCCCAGGTGGCCTGGAACCTCGGCGATTCGGGCGCCGTGGCCGCTTTCGGCGAGTCCGCGCACCACGAGGACATCATCCGGCAGGCCGCGACGTCCGAAGGCCTCACCGCCCTGGCCCATGTCTGGCAGCTCGAAGGAACCGGCCTCGACGAGGTCCGCGCCGCCGGTGCGGCCGTCAGCGACGCGGAACTGGAGGCACGGCGCAGCCTGGCGTCCCTCAGCGACCTCGCCACCATCATCTATACCTCCGGCACGACCGGCCGGCCCAAAGGCTGCGAACTGACGCACGGCAACTTCGTGGAACTTTCCGAAAACGCACTGGCCTCCTCGCTGGGCGCCGTCGTCCACGAACACGCCCGGACCATCATGTTCCTGCCCCTCGCCCACGTCTTCGCCCGCTTCATCTCGGTGCTGGCTGTTGCGGGCGGAGTCACTGTCGCGCACACCCCGGACATCAAGAACCTGCTGCCGGACCTGCAGAGCTACCGGCCCACGTTCATCCTCGCCGTACCCCGGGTGTTCGAGAAGGTCTACAACTCAGCCCTGACCAAGGCCGAGGACGGCGGCAAGGGCGCCATCTTCCACCGCGCCGCAGAGACGGCCATCGCCTACTCCCGCGCCCGGCAGGCCGGCAGGATCGGGCCGGGCCTGAAACTCAAGCACGCACTGTTCGACAAGCTCGTTTACGGCAAGCTCCGGAACGCGATGGGCGGGCAGGTCTCACACGCGGTCTCCGGCGGCGGCCCGCTCGGTGAACGGCTCGGACACTTCTTCCAGGGCATCGGGATGCAGATCCTGGAAGGCTACGGGCTCACCGAGACCACCGCGCCCGTCACCGTGAACACGCCGGAGCTGATCAAGATCGGCACGGTCGGCGCCCCGCTTCCCGGCAACGCCGTCAGGATTGCCGACGACGGCGAGATCCTCGCCAAGGGCGTGTGCGTCATGCGCGGCTACTTCAAGCGCGAGGACCTGTCGGCCGAAGCCTTCGTGGATGGTTGGCTGCGCACCGGCGACATCGGCCAGCTTGATGAGCAGGGCTTCCTGACGATCACCGGCCGCAAGAAGGAAATCATTGTCACGGCCGGCGGAAAGAACGTGGTGCCGGCCCTGCTCGAAGACCAGATCCGCGCCGATGCGCTCGTCTCCCAGGTGCTGGTGGTGGGCGACAACCGCCCGTTCATCGGCGCCCTGGTCACCCTGGACGAGGAAGCGCTCCCGGGCTGGCTGCACCGCCACGGACTGCCGGCGTCGACGCTGGCCGAAGCGGGAGAAAACACCGTGGTGAAGGCCGCCGTCCAGGAGTTGATCAACCGCGCCAACAACTCGGTTTCCCAGGCCGAGGCCATCAAGGCGTTCCGGATCGTTCCGGCCGACTTCACTGAGGCCTCCGGGCATCTGACGCCCTCGATGAAGGTCAAGCGCGCGCAGGTGATGAAGGACTTCGAGAACGTGATCGAAGAGATGTACCGCGCGAAGCGCCCCACGCACGCCTGAGCAGCAGCCAAGCAGCGCCACAAAGCAACGCGGGGTCAGTTGGCGCCCATCCCCGACCCTCTGATGGGCCGCATCTGACCCCGCGTTGCTCTTTACGAAGAAGGGTCCTTCCAGCCTCGGCCGGAGGGACCCTTCTTCGTTGCGGTGTGTTGCTACGCGCTGCAGCTACTCGACGACGAGCAGCAGGTCTCCGCCCTGGACCTGTTCCACGGCGCCGACGGCGAGCCGGGAGACGGTGCCGCCCACCGGCGTCGTGATGGAGGCCTCCATCTTCATGGCCTCGATGGTGGCGACGGTATCCCCGGCCTTGACCGTGTCTCCGGCCTTGACCGTCAGGGTCACGGCGCCGGCGAACGGCGCGGCCACCTGGCCTGGCTGGGAGGCGTCGGCACGCTCGGCAGCCTTGACGTTGCTGACCACGGAACGGTCCCGGACCACAACAGGCCGGGACTGGCCGTTGAGCGTGCACATGACAGTGCGCATGCCCTTTTCGTCCGGCTCCGAGACCGCCTCGAGGGAGGCGATCAGGCGGACGCCCTTCTCCAGCTCGATCTCGTGCTCGGCGCCGCGCTGCAGTCCGAACAGGTAGTCGCGGGTGTCCAGCACCGAAAGGTTGCCGTACGACTCAATGCTCTTCTGGTAGTCCTTGGTGGGACCGGCGAAGAGCAGGCGGTTGAGTGTCTGCTGACGGGTCGTGGAGTCGCCCCTCAGCGCGGCGCTGTCCTCGGCGCTGAGTTCGACGTCACGGACCTTGATGGTGCGGCCCTGCAGGGCCTTGGTCCGGAACGGCTCGGGCCAGCCTCCGGGAGGATCGCCCAGCTCACCGGACAGGAAGCCGATCACGGAATCCGGGATGTCGTACTTCTGCGGGTTCTCATTGAAGTCGGCCGGGTCGGCGTTGAGACCGACGAGGTGCAGGGCCAGGTCGCCCACGACCTTGGAGGACGGGGTCACCTTCACGAGCCGGCCGAGGATACGGTCCGCGGAGGTGTACATGTCCTCGATCGCCTCGAACCGCTCGCCCAGGCCCAGCGCGATCGCCTGCTGGCGCAGGTTGGAGAGCTGTCCGCCGGGGATTTCGTGCTGGTAGACCCGGCCGGTGGGGCCCGGCAGCCCGGATTCGAACGGCGCGTACACGCGGCGGACGGCCTCCCAGTAGGGTTCCAAGGCGCAGACGTTCGCAAGGCTCAGACCGGTGTCCCGGGGAGTGTGAGCCAGGGCGGCAACGAGGGCCGAGGCCGAGGGCTGGCTGGTGGTGCCGGCCAGGGAGGCCGACGCCACGTCCACCGCGTCCACGCCGGCGTCGACGGCCGCCAGGAGGGTGGCCAGCTGGCCGCCGGCGGTGTCGTGGGTGTGCAGGTGGACCGGAAGGTCAAACCGCTCCCGCAGGGCCGCTACCAGGCGGGCAGCCGCGGCGGGGCGCAGCAGCCCGGCCATGTCCTTGATCGCCAGGATGTGCGCGCCCGCGTCGACGATCCGCTGTGCCAGCTCCAGGTAGTAGTCCAGGGTGTAGAGCTTTTCATCGGGATCCAGCATGTCCGCCGTGTAGCAGAGGGCTACCTCGGCGACTGCGGTGCCGGTCTCACGGACGGCGCGGATGGCCGGAGCCATCTGGTTGACGTCGTTGAGGGCATCGAAGATACGGAAGATATCGATTCCGGTGGCGGCGGCCTCGTTGACAAATGCCACCGTGACCTCCTCCGGGTACGGGGTGTAGCCCACGGTGTTCCGGCCGCGGAGGAGCATCTGCAGGCAGACGTTCGGCAGTGCCTTCCGCAAGGCCGCGAGCCGGTCCCAGGGGTCTTCGCCCAGGAACCGCAACGCGACGTCATAGGTCGCGCCGCCCCAGGCTTCCACCGAGAGCAGCCCGGGCAGCAGCTTCGAGACGGCAGGGCCGGCCGCGACGAGGTCGCGGGTGCGGACACGCGTGGCCAGCAGGGACTGGTGGGCGTCCCGGAACGTGGTGTCGGTGACGGCGACTGCAGTCTGCGCGCGCAGGGCCTTGGCGAAGCCCTCCGGCCCGAGCTCCAGCAGCCGCTGGCGTGAGCCCGGCTGGTAGTCCGTGCCCTCCAGCGACGGGAGCTTCGCGGCCGGATCACTGTGGACCTTGAGCTCGCCGTTGGGCTTGTTGACGGTGACCTCCGCGAGCCAGGTCAGCAGCTTGGTGCCGCGGTCCGCGGAGATGCGGGCCTTGAGCAGCTCGGGGCGCTCGTCAATGAACGATGTGGCCACGTTGCCGGCCACAAAGTCCGCATCGTCGAGGACGGCCTGCAGGAAGGAAATGTTGGTGGAGACCCCCCGGATGCGGAACTCGGCCAGGGCACGGCGTGCCCTGGCGACGGCGGCCGGGTAGTCACGGCCGCGGCAGGTGAGCTTGACCAGCATGGAGTCGAAGTGCGGGCTGATCTCGGCGCCGGAGTACACGGTGCCGCCGTCGAGCCGGACGCCGGCGCCGCCGGCCGAGCGGTAGCCGGTGATCTTGCCGACGTCGGGCCGGAAGCCGTTGGCGGGGTCCTCGGTGGTGATCCGGCACTGCAGCGCCGCTCCCTTGAGCTGGACGGTCTCCTGCGAAAGTCCCAGGTCCGCGAGGGTCTCTCCGGCGGCGATGCGCAGCTGCGCCTGGACGAGGTCCACGTCGGTGACTTCCTCGGTCACGGTGTGCTCGACCTGGATGCGCGGGTTCATCTCGATGAAGACGTGCTGGCCGGCGCGCTCCCCCACGGTGTCGACCAGGAATTCGACCGTTCCGGCGTTGACGTAGTTCAGCGCCTTGGCGAACTTCACGGCATCGCGGTAGAGCGCCTGCCGGATGCCCTCGTCGAGGTTCGGTGCCGGGGCGATCTCGATGACCTTCTGGTGGCGGCGCTGGATGGAACAGTCGCGTTCGAAGAGATGCATGACGTTGCCCTCGGCATCGGCCAGGATCTGGACCTCGATGTGGCGGGGACGCAGGACGGCCTGCTCCAGGAACATGGTGGGATCGCCGAACGCCGCGTCGGCCTCGCGCATGGCCGCCTGCAGGGCCTCCGGCAACGCCTCCCGGGTGTCCACCCGGCGCATGCCGCGGCCGCCGCCGCCGGCTACTGCTTTGGCGAAGATGGGGAACCCGATCTCGTCTGCCGCAGCGATCAGCTCAGCGACGTCCTTTGACGGCTGGCTGGACTTGAGCACGGGAACCCCGGCCAGGCGGGCCGCCTCAAGGGCTGCCACCTTGTTGCCGGCCAGTTCCAATACCTCCGCCGGCGGACCGACGAAGGTGATGCCTGCGGCTTCGGCAGCCCGGGCCAGGCGGGGGTTCTCGGAGAGGAAGCCGTAACCCGGGTAGATCGCGTCCGCCCCGGATTCCTTGGCCACGCGCACGACTTCGTCGACGTCGAGGTACGCCCGGACCGGGTGGCCTTCTTCGCCGATCAGGTACGCCTCATCAGCCTTCTGGCGGTGGATCGAGTTGCGGTCCTCATTGGGGAAGACCGCCACAGTCTTGGCGCCCAGCTCGTAGCTCGCACGGAAGGCACGGATCGCGATCTCGCCGCGGTTTGCCACCAGAATCTTCGAAAACATGCTTCTCCTGCATCATTGCGGGCGTATCGGTAATTCCACACAGTCTCCAAGACCGGCGTAGGCAAACACAAATCATTGTGGCCACGGTCACAGTATTGCGCGTCACGTTTGCCATCCGGGGCCGGGGCACAGCCTGCGCCCCGGCGTGCGGCTTACCGGTGACGGGCGCAGAAGCGGCCCCAAGGCAGCCGCCGACCTGCCGCCCCGGCGCCGGATGAGACGGGTTTCGGTGGAGCATCAACATATGATGAAGGGGTGGGTGGCGCACGCACGCCCCGGTTCCGAAGAACGCAGGAGCCGGCACGACCCCGTCTCGGCAACCGGCGTTAGGTATTGGTCTTTCAAGTGCAAGTAGTCAGCATCAGCAGCCTCAAAGGCGGTGTCGGCAAGACATCAGTGACCACAGGATTGGCGTCCGCGGCTCTCGCCGCCGGCATTCCCACCCTCGTAGTCGACCTTGACCCCCACGCCGATGCGAGCACTGCCCTGGGCGTCCACCCTGACGGGCAGCTCGACATCGGCCGGATGCTCAAGGCCCCCCGGCGGGCGCGGCTGGCCGACAATGTTGTCCCCAGCGGCTGGGTGGAACGAGCCCGGGGCAGCGGCTCCCCGGCAGGCTCCCCGGTACCCATCCTGGATGTGGCCGTGGGCTCCGCCTATACCGGCATCTATGACCGCCCGGATCTTGGCCGCCGCGACCTTCGCCGGCTCTCGGCGGTCCTGGCCGGAGCGGAAAACTATGAGCTGGTCCTGGTAGACTGCCCGCCTTCGCTCAACGGCCTCACCAGGATGGCATGGTCCGCGAGTGACAAGGTCACCCTCGTGGCCGAACCCGGCCTCTTCTCCGTGGCCGGCACCGAGCGCACCATGCGGGCAATCCAGCTCTTCCGTCAGGAATTCGCCCCGAATCTCTCACCCGCGGGCATCGTGGCGAACCGCGTGCGCAGCGCCTCCTCCGAGCACAGCTTCCGGATGGCCGAGATGCAGTCCATGTTTGGCGAACTGCTGCTGTCGCCGGTCATTCCGGAACAGGCCAACTGGCAGCAGATCCAGGGTGCGGCCCACTCCGTCCATCATTGGCCCGGAGACTCCGCCAAGAACGCCGCGGCGCTGTTCGATGCCCTGCTGGCGAACCTGATGAAGTCCACCGGTGCGAACGGCAAGGTCCGGGACCGCAGCCGCCGCTAGGCAGGCCGCGACCGCCAGGGCTGAAACGAAGGCCGCCTTCCCCGTGGGAAGGCGGCCTTCGTTCCAGCTCTCGATGTGCTGACCGGTTCAGGTGGCCGGCCCTGGCTAGCCGATCTTGCGGACTGCCCGGCGCTTGCTTAGTTCGTCGTCGGGAAACGACTGCACGGCGGCATGTTCACTGGGCAGCGCGGCGAGGCTGCCTTCGACTTCACGCCAGACGCGGCCGACCGCGATGCCGAAAACACCCTGGCCGCCCTGGACCAGATCAATGACCTCGTCTGCCGAGGTGCACTCATAGACGCTTGCGCCGTCGCTCATGAGTGTGATCTGGGCCAGGTCCTCGACACCGCGTTCCCGCAGGTGTTCGACGGCGGAGCGGATCTGCTGCAGTGAAACGCCCGTGTCAAGGAGGCGCTTGACGACCTTCAGTACAAGGATGTCCCGGAAACCGTAGAGCCGCTGGGATCCCGAGCCGGCCGCGCCGCGGACTGCCGGCTCCACCAGCCCGGTGCGTGCCCAGTAGTCGAGCTGGCGGTAGGTGATCCCCGCGGCCTTGCAGGCGGTGGGGCCGCGGTAGCCCGCGTCCTCATCCAGGACAGGAAGATCCTCGGTGAACAGCAGGCCCTGGGCGCCGCGGGCGGGCACAGCTACACCGGTCGTCAACGGGTCCCTAAGCTCTCCTGCTTCGCCTTTCGGACTCACGTGGATCCTCCTTGTCATGAGCTCCCCTGAGGAAGTCGCAGCAACAGCTGATTAACGAATCAACCAACACAGTGTGAATCCTGAGTGTGAAATTCATCCGTGTAATTTAGCCGTGGCTGCACTTTCCAGTGTGACTTGCGCGGCTGCCGTATGCAATGGAAACTTGTACCTCTGACGTTAGGCCTGCCAGCGCCCAAGGTCAAAGACCCCGGCCCTATCGCCTGGGCGTGTCGAAACTTTCATCCCCGGCTTTAAGCTTCACGGGCTTCGGCCGGTTCAGCCGGCAAAGTCTTCAGGCTCGACGTCGTCCAGGAACTCGCGGAAGCGCCGCAGCTCGCCTTCTTCGTCGACGTCGGGCCCCGGGTGGGTGTCCTCGCCCTCGTCATGCTCGGTGATCCGGACGCCGGCCTCGTCCATGACGGCGTCGGCGCACCAGATCCGGCACTTGGCCCGCAGCGCCAGCGCCAGCGCATCCGATGCCCGCGAGCTGACGGTGGCTCCGTTCTCGAATTGCAGCTGGCCGTAGAAGATGTTGTCCTCCACGGCCACGATGTTGGCGCTCACGATGGTGTGGCCGAGGGCTTCGACCACGTCCACCAGCAGGTCATGGGTCATCGGTCGGGGCGGGACCACGCCCTGCTGGGCAAGGGCAATGGCGCTGGCCTCCGGGGTGCCGATCCAGATCGGCACATGGCGTTCACCATGGATTTCCTTCAACAGGACGAGCGGCTGGTTGGACGGCAGCTCAATCCGCACGCCAACAATCTCCACTTCAATCATCAGATGTCCATCCTCGAAATGCGGTCCTGGACCAGTGCCTGATGCAGCGACAGGCAGAGGTCGCTGATTTCCCGCGCAGCCTCGGCGGCACGCGCATGGGAGGCGGCATCCTTGCGCGAGGTCAGCGTGGCCACCGCACGTTCCACCAGCCCGAATTCACGTTCGGCAGCAGCCTGGAAGGGCCGCAAGTGCCGCGGCTCCAGGCCATGGCTCTCCAGCTTCACGCAGGCACGCGCCACCTGGAGCGCGTGTTCGTCGAACTTGCCGTTGGCGTGGCTGATCAGGCCGTAGCTCAGGAGCGATTCCAGCAGCGGGACGCTGGCTCCGGACTCCGCCCGGAGCTGTTCCTCGCTCAGCCGCCGTACGCGGTTCTGCAGTTCGGCGGCGAGCTCCTCGGAGACGATCCGCGGGGACACAGTGACCCCGGGGGAAAGGTTGTCCGGACGCTCGCCACGGTCGATCGCCGCAAGGTAGTCCTTGATGACCTTCAGCGGGAGGTACTGGTCCCGCTGGAGAGCCAGCACGAAGCGGAGCCGCTCGACATCGCTCTCCGAGTACTGCCGGTAGCCGGCAGGCGACCGCTGCGGATTGATGAGTCCCTTTTCTTCGAGGAACCTGATTTTCGACGCTGTCATATTGGGGAAATCGCCACTCAGTTGAGCCAGGACCTCCCCGATGTTCAGGACCTGGGGTCCGCGCCGTTCGGCTTGTGCCATTGCCACCGGCAACTACCCCGGAATCAGACGTTGCCTGCTGCGCGGGCAGGGCTCAGGTAGAAGGTGAGTCGGAACTTCCCGATCTGGACCTCGTTTCCGGACTTCAGTTCCACGCTGTCAACGCGGTCGTGGTTGACATAGGTGCCGTTCAGGCTTCCGGTGTCCACAACTTCGAAGCTGCGCGGCGTGCGGCGGAATTCGACATGGCGGCGCGAGACCGTCACGTCATCAAGGAAGATGTCGGCGTCCGGGTGCCGGCCCGCCGTCGTAACGTCCGAGTCCAGCAGGAAGCGGGCTCCCATGTTGGGTCCGCTGTGGGCGACGAGCAGCGCCGAGCCGAAGGGAAGGGCCTCGACCGCGGCACGCTCCTCCACAGAAAGCTTCGGTGCGATGGTGGGTTCGTCGCGCACCGGGGTGAGGTTGATCGACGTGGTCTCCGAAGCCTTCACTCCACCCGTGCCGTAACCGTCACCGGTGTCGTTCCGTTCGTGCCCAAACATTGAGTCCTCCTCATTCGTTGCAGGTGTCCCCCCTGCAAACAACGCATGCCGTCCGGAAAAGCCTCGCAGATCCGGTGTAGCCCTTCGGCGGGGCGTTGTTTGATGAGTTTTCCCAACGACCCGGCCCAAATGACCCGTTGCTTTAGCCTACCTGCTGTTCGTACTCGGATGCACTCAGCAGCGACTCGACCGCGTCGGCCTCGGCGAGCCTGACTTCCATCAGCCATCCCTCCCCGTAAGGATCGGAGTTGATCAGCGCGGAGTCGGTGTCGAGGGCCTCGTTGCGGGACACGATCTCGCCGCTCACTGGCGCATAAATGTCGCTGACGCTCTTGGTGGACTCCACCTCACCCACGACGTCGTTCGCCGTCACCTTTGTTCCAACTTCGGGCATCTGGGCGTAGACGACGTCCCCCAGCGCGTCCTGGGCAAAATCCGTGATGCCCACACGCACGACGCCGTCGGCGTTCGGGGCGGACACCCATTCGTGTTCTGCGGTGTAGGACAGCTCTTCGGGAATGTTGCTCATCACGGGCCTTTCGTCGGGTCAGTCAGCAATGTCGGGGCGGTTCATGTTCTGTCCGCCGCTGAAAGTATAGGCCGAAGCGGACTGGTCCGGGAAACAAAAAACCCCGCCGTTCCCTTGTCGGGAACGGCGGGGACTTTCTGTTGGTCGGGCTGACAGGATTTGAACCTGCGACCCCTTGACCCCCAGTCAAGTGCGCTACCAAGCTGCGCTACAGCCCGTTAGTTCCGCCGTTCTCCGCTGCGGTGTTATCCGAAGATTTTCACCTCAGCAGTCCGGCCGAACCACCTCCAAAAGCTTACACGATCCCGGAGGGTGCCTATGACATTTTCAGGTGCCGCAGGCCCGGTGTGTCGAAATTAACGCTTCTTGCCGCGCTTTTCGCGCACGCGCATGTTGACCTCGATCGGCGTGCCCTCGAAACCGAAGGTCTCGCGGAGCCGGCGGGTGATGAAGCGGCGGTATCCCGGATCCAGGAATCCGGTGGTGAAGAGCACGAACTTCGGGGGCCGGCTGGAGGCCTGGGTACCGAACAGGATGCGTGGCTGCTTGCCGCCCCGCACCGGGTGCGGGTGCGCGGCCACGAGTTCGCCCAGGAAGGCGTTGAGGCGCCCGGTGGGGATGCGCTTGTCCCAGCTCTCCAGCGCGGTGTCCAGGGCGGGAACGAGCTTGTCCTTGTGCCAGCCGGTCTTGGCCGAGATGTTCACCCGGGGAGCCCACTCGACGTGGGCCAGGTCCTGTTCGATCTCCCGCTCAAGGTAGCGGCGGCGTTCGTCGTCGAGCAGGTCCCACTTGTTGAACGCCAGCACCAGGGCGCGGCCGGACTCGATGGCCAGCTGGAGGATGCGCACATCCTGCTCGCTGAGCACTTCGTCGACGGCGAGGAGCACGACGGCGACCTCGGCTTTTTCGAGCGCGCTCTGGGTCCGCAGCGAGGCATAGAAGTCCGCGCCCTGCGCCATGTGCTGGCGGCGGCGGATGCCTGCGGTGTCCACGAAGCGCCAGGTGCGGCCGCCGAGTTCGATGAATTCGTCGACCGGGTCGCGGGTGGTGCCGGCGGTGTTGTCGACGACCACGCGCTCGGAGCCGGCAAGTTTGTTCAGCAGCGAGGACTTGCCCACGTTCGGGCGTCCGATCAAGGCGATGCGGCGGGGTCCGCCGGACCGTTCCAGGCCCTCGATCGTGGAGAACTCCGGCAGTGTGTCCATCACGTGGTCCAGCAGGTCGGCCACGCCGCGGCCGTGCAGCGCCGAGACCGGGTACGGCTCGCCGAAGCCCAGCCCCCACAGGGCGGCCGAGTCGGCTTCCTGCGCGAAATCGTCCACCTTGTTGGCGACCATGATGACCGGTTTCTTGGACTTGCGCAGCATCTTCATGACGCCTTCGTCCGTGGCGGTCGCGCCGACAGCGGAGTCGACGACGAATAGCACGGCGTCGGCGAGCTCCACGGCCATCTCGGCCTGCTCGGCGACACGGGCGTGGATGCCGCGGGCGTCGTGTTCCCAGCCGCCGGTGTCGACGACCGTGAAGTTCCGGCCGTTCCAGGTCGCCGAGTACATGACCCGGTCACGGGTCACACCGGGGGTGTCCTCCACAACGGCCTCCCGGCGGCCGAGGATGCGGTTGACCAGGGTGGACTTGCCCACGTTGGGCCGGCCAATGATGGCCAGGACGGGGTCAAGCTTGACCGGACCGTCAAATTCCTCGTCGTCATACCCGCCGCTGAGGAGGGCGGCGTCCTCCTCGTCCAGCTCGTAGTCGTCCAGGCCGGCGCGGAGGGAGGCCGCACGGAGCTCCGCTTCCTCGTCATCCAGCGCGGCGAGGTGCTCAGCCACCTGGTCCGTGCCGGTGGGCGTGTATTCGTCTTCGCCGGCGCCAAAATTGCCGGAGGTTTGAGTCGTATCGCTCATTGCACTTTCCTTATGGGGTGATCTGCCGGCGTCCCGGCTACTGCTTCATGACGTTCTTGCGGGGAATCCGCGTCGGGCAATGGCTGCCCGGTTCTTAGGATCGAATCCTGGACATGGCGGGCCAGCGCGGCGCGGATCTCGGTTCCCGCCCTGTCCATTGAAACACGCCCGGTCTCGCCGGGCCTGCGGCTGACATTGAGGGCCGCGCCGAAGCTGATGTGCAGCCGCCGGCGCAGCGGCGGAACGGTGTCGACATGTTCGCCGCCGCTCCGGGTGCCGAGGATGGCCACGGGGACCACCGTGGCCCGGGAGTTCAGCGCCAGCCAGGCCACCCCGTTGTTGATCGCGGAGGCTTCGCCGCTCCCCCGCGTTCCTTCGGGCAGAATCCCGACACACCGGCCGGCGTCGAGCACCCGTTTGGCCTTCTGCAGGGCTGCACGGTCACCCGTGCGGTCCACCGGCAGCTGGCCGGCGGCTATGAGCACGCGGCCCAGGAAACCGGCGAACATTTCCTCCTTGACCAGGATGTGCATCGGCCTCGGTGAGGCCCCGAACATCACCGGTCCGTCCAGGAAGCTGATGTGGTTTCCGGCGAAGATGACCGGGCCGGTGGCCGGGACGTTCGAACGCCCCGTGACCGAGGTCCGGTACAGGATATGGTCCAGGATCCAGCCCACGGGCCGGCTCCAGGCGGTGGTCAACCGGCCGGGCAGTTCAGATTCCGCCCGCGGCATGGCCTTATTCACGGGTGACGACCCTGTAGTCGATGATGCTGTGCACGATCCCGAGGGCGGCGTCGACCGTCTGCTCGAAGTCCAGCTCCGAGGAGTCCAGGGTGACCACGCCGTCGGCTGCCGTGGTGAAGTTCACCACGGTCGAATCCTTCGCGTCGCGTTGGGTCACCTGCGCCGCGAGCTGCTCGGCGTTCTGGCTGCCGCCGAGCTGGATGCCACGGCGGCGCAGGCGTGCCTCCTCGCTTGCTGTCAGGAGCATGCGCACTTCGGCGTGTGGCGCGACGACGGTGGTGATGTCCCGGCCCTCGACCACCATGCGGCGGTGGTGCTTTTCGATCAGTTCACGCTGGCGGCGGATCAGTTCCGTGCGGGCGCCCAGCGCCGTGGCGACGGCGCTGACGGCGGCGGAAATCGACGGCTCCCGGATGGCAAGCGTGACATCGGTGCCGCCGACGCGGATGTATTCCTCCAGCGGGCTCGTGCTGATTTCCAGCGGAAGGCGCTTGGAAGCAGCCTCGACGGCGGCACGGTCCTCAAGGTCGGTGCCCGAATCCAGGCAGTACCAGGTCAGGGCCCGGTACATGGCGCCGGTGTCGAGGTAAGCCAGCTTGAGCCGGCGTGCCACCTCTTTGCTGACGCTGGACTTGCCGGACCCCGATGGTCCATCAATCGCGACGACAAGGCTTTTTCCGGGGCGGACAAGGTCCACAGTTTCGATAAGTTCCTGGGTCATTACTGGAGTACCCGCCATCCGCGGTCGTTGAGGGCTTCGATGAGCAGGTCGTGTTTGTTGGGCAGCACGGAGATCTCCACCATGCCCACGTTCTGTCCGGAAGAGTGGTCCAGGCGGAGGTCCTCGAGGTTGACCCCGATCTCGCCGATTTCGGTCAGCAGCCGGGCGATCTGGCCCGGCGTGTCATCCACCAGGACCGTCAGCCAGGAGTAGGCCTGCGGGGGTCCGCCGTGCTTGCCCGGAATCCGGGATTGGCCGGCGTTGCCCTCGCTGATCAGCTGGGCCAGGTCCAGCCTGGCGCCCGGGGCCGTGGGGTTCTCAAGCGTGCCGATCACCCGGTTGAGGTCGTCGCGGACCCCGTGCAGGACCTGGACCACCTTGTCCGCATTCGCGCCCAGGATCTGGACCCAGAGGGTGGGATCACTGGCTGCGATCCTGGTCACGTCCCGCAGGCCGTTCCCGGCCAGGGAGAGGGCATGCAGCGGCGTCCCCTGAAGGCGGCTGGCCACGAGCGAGGACATGACCTGGGGTACGTGCGACACCAGCGCCACCGCCTCGTCGTGTTCCTCCGCCCTGAATTCGGAGACGACGGCGCCGAGGTCTGTCGCCAGCGCACGCGCGCTTTGCAAGGCCTCGGGCGTTGTCTCTTCCGACGGGCACAGGACCCATGGCATGGACGTGAACAGCTCGCCGCGGGCTGCGACGGGGCCGGACTTCTCGCGGCCCGCCATCGGGTGGGTCCCCACGTAGCGGCCCAGGTCGGCGCCGCGGGCACGAAGCTCGGCCTGGATGCCGGCCTTCACACTGGCGATGTCCACGACGACGGCCCGCGGGTACTCGGCGAGGGCCCGTTCCACTACATCGGCGGTGACGTCCGGCGGCGCGGCGACCACAACGAGTTCGGGCTGTTCCCCGTCAAGGCGTGCCAACGGCAGGCCTGCGCCGATGTCGACCGCGACGGCCTGGTTGGTGGGCGACGGATCGGAGAGGAAAACTGCCACTCCGCGGCCGCGCAGCCCGAGGCCGATGCTGGTCCCCAGCAGCCCCGTCCCGATAACCACGACCGGGCCGTTCAGGTGGCCGCGGCCGTGGGTACGAAAGGCGGACATGCCCTACAGCCCTACGGATGCCAGCAGGTGGCCGACTTCCTGCTTGCCGAGGTTGCGGATACTGCCCTGGCGCTGGTCGCCCAGGCCGATGGGGCCGACCTTGACGCGGACCAGGCGGAGCACCGGGAAGCCGACGGCGTCGAACAGGCGCCGGACGATCCGGTTCTTGCCCGAGTGCAGCACGACCTCGATCAGCACGTGTCCCGGGGTGGAGTCCACGAGCTTGAAGGAGTCGACCGAGGCAATTCCGTCCTCGAGCTCGACGCCGGCCTTGAGCTCGGCGCCGATGCCCTGCGGGAAGGGCCCGCGGACCTGCACGAGGTAGGTCTTGGGGACCTCGTAGGACGGGTGCGTCAGGCGGTTGGCGAGTTCGCCGTCGTTGGTCAGCAGCAGCAGGCCCTCGGTGGCGACGTCGAGCCGGCCCACGTGGAAGAGCCTTTCGCCGTGATGGCTGCGGACAAAGTCGCTGATGCAGGGACGGCCGTCGGGGTCTTCCATGGTGGAGACAACACCCTTGGGCTTGTTGAAGACCATGTAGACCATGTTTTCGTCCAGCTGGATGCGGAGTCCGTCGACGTGGATGACGGCAGTCTTCGGGTCGACGCGGACGCCGAGCTCGGTGACGACCTGGCCGTCGACCTCGACACGGCCTTCGGCGATCATTTCTTCGCAGACGCGCCGTGAGGCGACGCCGGCCGAGGCCATGACCTTCTGCAGCCGGATCCCGTCGGCGTCGTGCAGCTCGGACTGGGGCACGTCGCCGCGGGGTCCGCGCTTGCGGGCGGGCTTACGGACCGGGCCAAGGTTCTGGCCGAAGCGTTCGCTGCCGAAGGCACGGGAGCCGGTGGCCCTGGCCGCGCCGGCGCCGATGCGCGGCTTGGGCTTGAGCGCACCGGGGGTGCCCGGAGCCTTGCCGAAACCGGGCTTGCGGGCGGCGGCCTTGCGGGCTGCTTCCTTGCCGGACGGCCCTGTGGACTTCCAGTCGCCGGCAGGGCGCTCTGCGGGCGCGCCGCCGGGAGCCTGCAGGTCCGGATCGATGAAGGCCTCTTCGCGAGGCTTGGGGTGCTTGAAGGGGCGGTCTCCGCCGCCCTTGAAACCGGCTCCCTTGAAACCGGCTCCGCCCCTGCCGCCGCGAGGGGCGCCCTGCGCGCCGCGGCCCGCGCCGCCCTGCGCTGAACTTTGTCCGGCACTGTTGCGTCCCGAACTGTTACGTGGTGAACCCTGGCGTCCCGCCTGTGTCATGACCCGTCCTTCGTTTATTGGCCAACGGCCGCTGTCTCCCGACAACACCCGCCGACTAGGGCAAAATGGTTCCGCCCTGGTGGATACTCCTGTGCAGGCAGTCGTGCCGGCACAAAATACTGCCTACATTCTTCCTGCGTCGTAAAACTCTTCGATGCCTTCGAGCCCCGGAAGATGGGGGGAAAGCTGCGGCAATTCAGCCACCGAGCCGATTCCCATCCGCTCCAGGAAATGCGATGTCGTGCGGTACAGGATGGCCCCGGATTCGGGATCGGTCCCGGCACCCTCGATCAGCCCGCGCTGCGTCAGCGTCCGCACGACAGAGTCAACATTGACTCCTCGAATTGCAGACACGCGCGCCCTGGATACGGGCTGGCGGTAAGCGATGACGGCGAGCGTTTCGAGCGCCGCCTGCGTCAGCCTGGCTGTCTGTCCTTCCAGCACGAATCCGCCGACGATGTCGGCAAATTCTGCACGGGAATAGATCCGCCAGCCTCCGGCGATATTCCGCAATTCAAAACCCCGGGGGGTGGCACTGATGCCGTTCCTGTTGCTGTTGCTACTGGCAACGTCCATGTCCGGGGCATTACCAGTATAGCCGTTATACTCCTCCTGCAGTTCCGCCAGCAGGGATTCGACGACGTCGACCGTCAGGTTCAGTCCGGCGGCCAGCCCGATGGCCGTCGCCGGCTCGTCGATCACCATCAGCACGGCCTCGAGGGCCGCGCGCGCGCCGCCGGGGAGACTGTGGACATCGGGGCCGCCTGTGGCCCCGCTGCCGGTTTCGGCTGGATCCAGGGTTCCGCTCACGGCTGCTCCTCGTAGTCTTCGCCCAGGTTTCCACTGCTCCAGTCCGCCCCGTCGGCGGTCCAGTGCACGGTGAGGTCCCCGAGCGGCTGCAGCTGCTCGAAGCCCACCACCTTGTCCCGGAACATCTGCAGCAGCGCCAGGAAGCGCGCCACTACCACGAGCGTGGATCCGGCGTCGGCGATCAGTGCCCGGAAGGTGAGCGGCTTGCCCAGGCGCAGCCGGCGCCCCAGCAGCTCGGCCTGCTCCGTGACGCTCACGGGCGTGGCGTGCAGGTGGGCCAGGCCCACCTCGGTGGGGGCGGCGTCCCTGGGCTTGAGGGCGGTTTCCGCCAGGGCGGCGAACTGCTGCGGGGTGTGCTTCCAGAGCAGTTCCGGGAGCAGGGCGGCGAAATGGCCTTCCAGCGCAACCTGCCGCGGGTACCGGCCGGCCTCGAGTTCAAGGGTGGAGCCGATCATGCCCGCCACGTGTTTGAAGGCCTTGTACTGCAGCAGCCGGGCGAACAGGAGGTCCCGGGCTTCAAACCGGGCGACGTCTTCGTCGTCCTCGACCGGGCCGGCCGGCAGCAGCCGTGCGGCCTTGAGATCGAGCAGGGTGGCGGCGATGACGAGGAATTCGCTGGCCTCGTCCAGGGCCCATTCCTCCCCCAGCTTCTGCAGGCCCTTGATGTACTTGATGAATTCGTCGGTGACCGTGGACAGCGCCACCTCGGTGATGTCCAGTTGGTGCTTGGAAATCAGGCCGAGCAGGAGGTCGAAGGGACCGGTGAAATTGGCGAGCCGGACCTCGAAGCCGGGCTTTTTCGCGGCCGGAACGTCCAGCTCCGCCGGCACCTCGGGCCCGGAAAGATCGAACCCGGAAAGATCGGGCCCTGGGAGATTGAGCCCCGCTTGCGTGCTTGTTGCTGCCACGGTTCGCGCTAGGGTGCCCCGCCGCGCGAGATGAGCTCCTTGGCCAGGCTGCGGTAGGCCTCCGCGCCGACGTGGGTGGCGGCGTAGGTGGTGATGGGCTCGGCCGCCACCGTGGCGTCGGCGAACTTGATGGAGCGCTTGATGACCGTCTCGAAGACCTTGTCCCCGAAGGCCTCGACGAGGCGGGCGATGACTTCGCGGCCGTGCAGGGTGCGGGAGTCGTACATCGTGGCCAGCACACCGTCGATCTGGAGCCTCGGGTTCAGGCGGTCCTGGACCTTGTCGATGGTTTCCACGAGCAGCGCCACGGCGCGGAGGGCGAAAAATTCACAGATCAGCGGGATGATGACGCCGTGGGCGGCGGTCAGGGCATTGACGGTCAGCAGGCCGAGGGAGGGCTGGCAGTCGATCAGGACGACGTCGTAATCGTCCTCGACTTTTTTCAGTGCCCGGTCCAGGACCTGTTCGCGGGCAACCTCGTTGACCAGCTGGACTTCCGCGGCCGAGAGATCGATGTTGGCCGGGAGCAGGTCCACGTTTTCGACGCCGGTCTTCTGGATGGCGTCGCGGATGTCGACCTTGCGGTCCATCAGGACGTTATAGACCGTGAGGTCCAGCTCATGGGGGTTGGTGCCGAGGCCGGCGGACAGCGCGCCCTGCGGGTCGAAGTCGACCAGAAGCACACGGCGGCCGTATTCGGCCAGCGCTGCGGCAAGGTTGATCGCAGAGGTGGTCTTACCCACCCCGCCCTTCTGGTTGACCATGGCGATGACCCGCGCGGGGCCGTGGGATGACAGCGGTGCAGGCTCCGGAAAGTCGCGGTGAGGGCGCCCGGTGGGGCCCATGACGGCGTCTTCCAGATCGAGTTCGGTGCCTTCCAGAGTTGCTGAACCCTGTTCGCTGCTCACGTATCTATCCACACTTTCGACGGTGATTGTCGTGCTTGATCTTGCTGCCGCTGGACGCCCAGCGCCGATCTTGTTCCTCCCAAGGTTACAGCGCCCGACACGGTATTCCACGGACCTTGACAGCGGCCGTCATTTGAGCCTTGACCTTCTGGTTGAGGTCGAGGGTTGGCAGCCGGCCGCGGAAAACCGCCCGGACGCGGTGTTCGCGTCCGGGCGGTTGCACCGGGGTGGCGCGGCAGTCCTGCCGGGAGGGTTCTTGCCGCTCCGACGTCCGGTCAGACGCTGGCAGGCAACGGCTGTGCGGCCTGCGGAGCGGCCTGCGGAGCGGCATCCGGGCCGGCTGCGTGGCCCGCGATCATGGTCTGCTCATCGAAGGGCTCGGCGCCGGAGAGGACACGCTCGACCTGGCCGCCGTCGATCTCCTTGACCCAGGTGCCGATCAGCACGGTGGCGACGGCGTTGCCGGTGAAGTTGGTCAGCGCGCGGGCCTCGGACATGAAGCGGTCGATGCCGACAATCATGCCCACGCCCCCAAGCAGCGCGGGGGCGTGCGCCTGGAGACCGGCGGCCAGGGTGGCCAGGCCGGCACCGGTGACACCGGCGGCACCCTTCGAGGCGATGATCATAAAAACCAGCAGGGAAACCTGGGCACCGAGATCCAGCGGTGTGCCCATGGCGTTGGCAACGAACAGCGACGCCATGGTCAGGTAGATGGCTGTGCCGTCCAGGTTGAACGAGTAGCCGGTGGGGACCGTGACACCGACGACGGGCTTGGACACCCCGAGGTGCTCCATCTTCGCGATCAGCCGTGGCAGTGCCGCCTCGGATGATGAAGTGGAGAAGATCAGCAGGTATTCGCGGGCCAGGTACTTCATGAGCCGGAAGATGCTCACGCCGGCCACGACCCGGAGTAGCCCGCCGAGGATCACGACGATGAACAGGGCGCAGGTGATGTAGAAGGCGACCATAAGGGTGAACATGCTGAAGATGGCCTGCACACCGGTGGCACCGACGACGGCGGCGATCGCACCGAAGGCGCCGACGGGGGCCAGCCACATGATCATGATGAGGATGCGGAAGACGAGGGCCTGGCCATAGCCGATGGCCTTCAGGACCGGGGCGCCCTGGCTGCCCAGCTTCTGGAGGGCGAAGCCGACGAGGATCGCGACGAGCAGGGTCGGCAGCACCGGGATGTCGTTGGGGATGATGCCGAGCAGGAAGTCGACGGTACTGTCCGTCGCGGCTTTCTTGTTCGGATCGTAGGGTGCGAGGTTCAGTCCCTCGCCCGGGTGGATCAGGTTGCCCACGACCAGGCCGATGGCCAGTGCGAAGGTGGACATAACGACGAAGTAGCCCAGGGCCAGGCCGCCGACCTTGCCCACCGTGGCGGCCTTGGCAATCGAGCCGATGCCCAGCACGATCGTGCAGAAAATGACCGGGCCGATCATCATCTTGATGAGTTTGATGAACCCATCACCGAGCGGCTTCAGGGCCTTGCCGGCTTCGGGGAACAGCAGCCCCACCACGGCGCCGAGGATGACGGCGACAATGACGGCAATGTAGAGATAATGGGACTTGTCGAGCCCTTTGCGGCGCGTGCTGGGCTGCGCAGCTGACTCTCCTCGTTGAGAGGCCATGATTGTCTCCTTATGGATAATCTGGAAGACGCTGCGGCCCAGGCTCTGGGCTCATGACGTCGCTCCGGTGTGATATCCATCATTGGCGCTGAAGTGACACGGCTCACCGTTACGTTCATATTGGTCATGAAAGGTGTTGATGATCCACCGCTGGAGCATCGCGCGGAGGCTGTTCGTCGCCAACCTGCTGTTTGTGCTGGCCCTGACGGCAATCGTGGGCACGGCCAGCTTCGTCGACGCCCGCGACCACGCCTACGACGAGGCCGGACGGCGGATGTCCGGCGTCGCCACCGCCGTGGCGGACAACCCCTTGGTGCTGCAGGCGGCGAGCGCCGCCGACCCTACGGCCCTGCTCCAGCCCTACGCCCTCAAGGTCATGGAGGACTCGAAGGCGGACTTCATCACCATCATGGCGCCGGACCGGACGCGGTGGACCCATCCCCGGAACGAGGAACTGGGAAAGCCGTACATCGGGTCCATTGACGCCGCCCTGAACGGTCAGGTCTTCACCGAAATCACCGCCGGAACCCTCGGCCCCTCGGTCCGCACCATCGCGCCGGTGAAGGACGCCGGGGGCACGGTGCGGGCCCTCGTCGCGGCCGGCGTGACGGTGCGGACGGTGGACGTGGCCGTCTCCGGCAGGCTGCCGGCGCTGCTGGCCCTCGGATTGGCCCTGCTGGCGGGCGGCTCGGTGGTGTCCTGGCTGCTGGGGCGGTACCTGCGCCGGGTGACGCGCGGCTGGGGCCCGGAGCAGCTTGCGCAGCTCTTCGCCTACTACGAATCGGTGCTCCACTCGGTCCGGGAGGGCGTGATCCTGATTGATTCCAGGGGCAAGGTGGTGATGTACAACGACCAGGCCGCAGAACTTCTGGGACTCACCCCGCACGTGGCCGCAGGCAGTCCACCAGGCGGCCCAACAGACGGGCGCCAGGCGGCGCCGTCGCTGGCGGGGCTGCCCCTGGCGGCGAGCCTCAAGGAACTCTTCGAGTCAGGGCGGAGCGCCCAGGACGAGATCCATCTGACCGGCTCCCGCATCCTGGTGGTCAACCAGGGCCCCGCGGTGGCGCCGCAGCCCCCCGGCGGGCGTCAGCGCGCCGCGGTCTTCGGCACGGTGGCCACCCTCCGGGACCGCACGGAAATCGAAGCGCTCGGCAGCGAACTGGAAACCGTGCGCACTCTCTCCGATGCCCTCCGCGCCCAGACGCACGAGCACGCCAACCGGCTGCATACGATCGTCTCGCTGATGGAGCTGGGACGCGGTTCCGAGGCCCTGGAATTCGCCACCAAGGACCTCGAGCTCAGCCAGCGCCTGACGGATGACGTGGTGGGCTCCATCGAGGAACCGGTACTGGGGGCGCTCATCATGGGCAAGGTGGCCCAGGCCCACGAACGCGGCGTCGAACTGGACCTCAATGCCGCCGGCTCCACCGCTGTCACCGGCCTCGCCGTCCAGGATCTGGTGGCGATCCTGGGCAACCTGCTGGACAACGCCATCGACGCGGCCGCCGGGGCTCCGGCCCCCAAGCTCGTGGAGCTGACCGTCGCGAACGTCGGCGGGGCCTTGGAGATCACGGTGGAAGACAGCGGCCCGGGCATCGATCCCGCGGCGGTGGAGGACATCTTCCGCCATGGCTTCAGTACCAAGGAGCCGGGACCGTTCGGACGGGGGCTCGGACTGGCCCTCGTCCGCCAGGCGGTCCAGCGCCTCGGCGGCACCCTGACCATCAGCAGCCCCGCGGGGGCACTCTTCCGTGTCACGCTGCCGACGGAGGCCACCGCGCCGGCCGCTGCCGCGCCAGCTACAACCGCGCCAGCGGCCACGGACCGGGCCACGGAGGGACAGCAATGAGCGACATCCGCGTACTCGTCGTCGAAGACGAGCCCGTCGCCGCCGCGGCCCACGCCGCCTACGTCGGCAGGCTGGACGGCTTCACCCTGGCCGGCTCCGCCCCCGACGGGCAGTCCGCCCTGCGCCTCATGACGGAGTTCGCGGCTGCCGGCTCACCCGTTGACCTGGTGCTCCTGGACATGAATCTCCCGGACCTGCACGGGCTGGACATCGCGCGGCGGATGCGGGCCGCCGGCCTCTTCGCGGACATCGTTGCCATCACCGCCGTGCGCGAGCTCACCATCGTCCGCAGCGCCGTGGCCACCGGGGTGGTCCAGTACCTGATCAAGCCGTTCACCTATGCGACCTTCGCGGACAAACTCTCCAGTTACCGGAAATTCAGGGAACAGCTGGCCTCGCCGGCCTCGGGCAGACCCGGCGCCGGAGCCTCCCAGAGCGAGGTGGACCAGGCCTTTGCGAGCCTGCGGGCCCCTTCGGAGCTGCCGCTGCCCAAAGGGCTGGCCGTGTCCACGCTGGAATCCGTCCGGGACTTCATGAGGCAGCAGTCCGGCGCCGTCTCGGCCAGCGAGGTGATGGCGGCGCTGGGCATGTCCCGGGTGACCGCCCGGCGCTACCTCGAGTACCTCGCCGACGCCGGCGCCGTCTCGCGCACGGCGCGCTACGGCACCCCCGGCCGGCCGGAGAACGAATACCGCTGGCTCCGGCCGCCATAGCGGCACCACTGCCCCTTAGCCCGCGTGCTGCTCCCCCGTGGCGGCGGGGCGGAGGGTCCCGATCAGCGTCTCGATCACGCCGGCGTCTTCGATCGTGGACGGCACCACGTAGTCCTCGCCGTCGGCGATCTGGCGCATGGTCTTGCGCAGGATCTTCCCGGAACGGGTCTTGGGGAGGGCCTCGACGACGGTGACGTGCTTGAAGTCCGCCACCGCCCCGATGTCCCGGCGGACCAGGGCGATGAGCTCCTTGACCAGCACGTCCTCGGCCATGTCAACGCCTGACTTGAGCACGACATAGCCGCTCGGGCGCTGGCCTTTCAGGGCATCCGCGAGGCCGATCACGGCGCACTCGGCAACTGCGGGGTGCTGGCCAATCACCTGTTCCATGGCGCCCGTGGAGAGGCGGTGGCCGGCGACGTTGATGATGTCATCGGTGCGGCCCATCACGAACAGGTGGCCGTCCTCGTCCCGGTAGCCGGAATCGCCGGTGGCGTAGTAGCCCTCGAACGCCTCGAGGTAGGAGGAGATGTAGCGTTCGTCGTCCCCCCAGAGGGTGGTGAGCGTTCCCGGCGGAAGCGGCAGCCCGAGGACAATATTGCCCTCGATGCCGGCCTCGACGTCTTCGCCGCTGCCGTCGACAATCTTGAGCCGGAAGCCCGGCATCGGCACGCTGGGCGAGCCGGCCTTGATCGGCAGCTCGTCGAGTCCCCGGGGGTTGGCGCAGATGGCCCAGCCGGTCTCGGTCTGCCACCAGTGGTCCACCACCGGGACGCCCAGGACCCGGGAGGCCCAGTGGAAGGTGTCGGTGTCGAGGCGTTCGCCCGCGGCGAAGAGGGTGCGCAGGCTGGAGATGTCATAGCTCCCCAGCAGCGTGGCCTCGGGGTCGGCCTTCCGGATGGCGCGCAGCGCGGTGGGCGCGGTGAAGAGCACGTTGACCTTATGGTCCTGGATGACCCGCCAGAACGCGCCGGCGTCAGGGGTTCCCACGGGCTTGCCTTCGTACAGGACGGTCGTCGCGCCGGCCAGCAGCGGACCGTACACGATGTAGGAGTGGCCCACCACCCAGCCGACGTCGGAAGCGGTCCACATCACGTCGCCGGGGCCGACGTCGTAAATGTTTTCCATGGTCCAGGACAGGGCCACGGCATGGCCGCCGTTGTCCCGGACGACGCCCTTGGGGGAACCCGTGGTCCCCGAGGTGTAGAGGATGTAGAGCGGATCAGTGGCTTTGACGTCGACCGGCGCGGCAGGCGCGGCGGTTGCCATCTCGGTGTCCCAGTCCAGCCAGCCTGCGTGGTCGGCCACGGATGAGGCGAACCCGTCCCGCGCCTTGACCAGGACCGGGGTGTCCGGCGCACCGGCCAGGCCAAGGGCTTCCTCGACGGCGGGGAGGTACTCGATCCTGCGCGACGGTTCGATGCCGCCGGAGGCCGTGACCACCGCGGCAGGCGCGGCGTCCCGGATGCGGGCGGCGAGCTCCTTGGGGGCGAAGCCGCCGAAGACGACGGAGTGCACTGCGCCGAGCCTGGCCGTGGCAAGCATCGCGATGGCTGCCTCGGGGACCATCGGCATGTAGATCACGACGCGGTCGCCTTTGCCCACGCCGTGGCTGCGCAGGACCCCGGCAAACCGGGCCACGAGGTCCGTCAGCTCCGCATAGCTGTAGCGCCGCTGCGTGCCGAGCATGGCCGAGTCGCAGATCAGGGCGTCCTGCGCGCCGCGGCCTTCCTCCACATGCCGGTCCAGCGCGTTGTAGCAAGTATTCAGGACGCCGTCCGGGAACCAGCCGTACAGCGGGGCTTTGCTGGAATCGAGGGCCTGCCGGGGCGGCGTTGACCACGAGACCTTGTCCGCGGCAGCCAGCCAGAACTCTGCGGGCTGTTCCAGGCTGCGATCGTAACTGTCCTGATAGCTCTTGGTAACCATGAAAATGAATCCCGTCCACGACGATGTGATGTGGCTCATGGTAGTCCCGCGGCGGACGAGGACACAAGGGGCTGTGTATACATTACGGGCTGGCTCACTGGAATTTTTGCGGAATTGCTGGGAATTTCCGCCGTACTTGTATACACTCGTTGATGTCAGCCAATGAAGGAGGCAGGAATGCGCGCCAGCGACAAGGCCTATGCGGCCCTCCGCGACGACATCATCGAATGGCGCCTGCTTCCGGGGACGGTGCTCGCCGAAGTGGAGCAGTCCGAGCGGCTGGGCATTTCGCGCACACCGCTGCGGGAGGCCCTGAGCCGGCTTACCGCGGAAGGTCTGACGACGACGGCCGGCGTCCGCGGCGTCGTCGTCACCGACATCTCGCTGGAGGACATCGACGAACTCTTCGAACTCCGCGACACCCTCGAAGGCAAGGCCGCAGCGCTGGCCGCCGAACGCGGCGACCCGGCGACGTTCGAGCAGCTCCGGAACGAGCTGCTCAGGGCCCCGGAACTGATCGGCGGCGAGGACCCCGCCCGGCACGACTACTACGGACTGGTCGGCCGGCTCGACGCGGCCATCGACGCCGCTATCTCCAACTCCTACCTCGCCCAGGCGATGCGCAGCCTGCGCGTGCACCTGGTCCGCGTCCGCCGCCTCGCGGCCGACGACACCGCCCGGCTGACCGCCGCCGCCGCCGAGCACGCCGCCATTGCCGAAGCGATCGCCGCCGGCAACCCCCGGCTGGCCGAGGCCGCCACCACGCTCCATCTGCACCGAAGTCTTTCCCACGTCAAAGCCACGCATACACCTCACTAAAAGGAGCACCATGGTCAAGGAACACCACGTCCGCGTTTACAAGAGCGAGGAAAACCTGCCCCGCGAGGACCAGCTCGCGTTCAAGATCGCAAAGGTCGCCGCGGATCCCGTGGGCGTCACCGACGAGGTCACCGACATGGTGATCAACCGGGTCATCGACAACGCCTCGGTAGCCATCGCCTCGCTGAACCGCGCCCCGATCATCGCAGCCCGCGCCCAGGCACTGACGCACGGACCCACCACCGGCGGCAAGGGCTCGAAGGTCTTCGGCATTGAAGAACGCGTCGCCCCGGAATGGGCGGCCTGGGCCAACGGCGTCGCCGTCCGCGAACTCGACTACCACGACACATTCCTGGCCGCGGAGTACTCTCACCCGGGTGACAACATCCCGCCGATCCTCGCCGTGGCCCAGCACGTGGGCTCCAGCGGCAAGGACCTCATCCGCGGCATCGCCACCGGCTACGAGATCCAGGTCAACCTGGTCAAGGCCATCTGCCTGCACAAGCACAAGATCGACCATGTCGCGCACCTCGGCCCTTCCGCCGCCGCCGGCATCGGAACCCTGCTGGGGCTCGACGTTGAAACGATCTTCCAGTCCATCGGCCAGGCGCTGCACACCACCACCGCCACCCGCCAGTCCCGCAAGGGCGAGATCTCCACCTGGAAGGCCCACGCCCCGGCATTCGCCGGCAAGATGGCCGTCGAATCGGCGGACCGTGCCATGCGCGGCCAGACCTCCCCGGTGCCGATCTACGAGGGCGAAGACGGTGTGATCGCGTGGATGCTGGACGGCCCCGACGCCTCCTACACGGTGCCGCTGCCGGAAGCCGGCGAGGCCAAGCGCGCCATCATGGACACCTACACCAAGGAACACTCCGCCGAGTACCAGGCCCAGGCATGGATCGACCTCGCCCGCAAACTCCATGGCGAACACCCCGAGCTCAAGGACCCCGCCAACGTCGAGTCGGTGCTGATCAAGACCAGCCACCACACGCACTATGTGATCGGCTCCGGCGCCAACGATCCGCAGAAGTACAGCCCCACGGCCAGCCGCGAAACGCTGGACCACTCCATCCCGTACATCTTCACCGTCGCCCTGCAGGACGGCACCTGGCACCACGTCGATTCCTACGCCCCCGAGCGCGCCGGCCGGCCCGACACCGTGGAACTCTGGCATAAGGTCACCACCGTCGAGGACCCGGAATGGACCCGGCGCTACCACTCCCTCGACATCGCCGAGAAGGCCTTCGGCGGCACCGTCGTGATCACGCTCACGGACGGCAACGTCATCACCGAGTCGATCGCCGTCGCCGATGCGCACCCGCTGGGCGCCCGGCCGTTCGCCCGTGACCAGTACGTGCACAAGTTCCGCACCCTCGCCGCCGGACTCGTGGCGGACGAGGAAATCGAGCGCTTCCTGGCCGCCGCGGCACGGCTCCCCGAGCTGGCTGCCGGCGAACTGGACCAGCTGAACATCCAGGCCGCCGACGGCGTGATCGACCTCGCGGCCGCACCGAAGGGACTGTTCTGATGCTGTATTCCAAAACCACGCCGGAGCAGAAGCGGATCCGCTTCCGCGAACTCCTCGCCTCCGGCACAATCCAGCAGTTCCCCGGTGCCTTCAACCCGCTCTCGGCCCGGCTGATCGAGGAGAAGGGCTTCGCCGGTGTCTATATTTCCGGCGCCGTCCTTGCCAATGACCTCGGCCTGCCGGACATCGGACTGACCACGCTCACCGAGGTCGCCACCCGCGCCGGGCAGATCGCCCGGATGACGGACCTGCCCTGCATCGTCGACGCCGACACCGGCTTCGGCGAGCCGATGAACGTGGCCCGCTCGGTCCAGGAACTCGAGAACGCAGGCCTCGCCGGCCTGCACATCGAGGACCAGTTCAACCCGAAGCGTTGCGGCCACCTGGACGGCAAGAACGTCGTGGACCTCGACACCGCCACCAAGCGCATCCGCGCGGCGGCCGACGCCCGGCGGGACCCCAACTTCCTGATCATGGCGCGGACCGACATCCGGGCCACCGACGGGCTCAAGGCCACCCAGGACCGCGCCCGGGCACTCGTGGACGCCGGCGCCGACGCCATTTTCCCCGAGGCCATGAAGGACCTGTCCGAATTCCAGGCCATCCGCGACGCCGTCGACGTGCCGATCCTGGCGAACATGACCGAATTCGGCCAGAGCGCCCTGTTCACGGTGGACGAGCTGGCCGGCGTCGGGGTCAACATGATCATCTATCCGGTGACCCTGCTCCGTAGTGCCATGGGCGCCGCGGAGCGTACGCTGGAAGCGATTATGGCCGACGGGACCCAGGAGGCACAGGTAGGAAACATGCTCACCCGCGCGCGGTTGTACGACCTCGTCGACTACGAGGCCTACAACCGCTTTGACACCGGGGTCTTCAATTTCCAGGTCCCCGGCCAGTGACCCCCACAATCGATTTCCGGCCCGCGCCGGCATACAGGCGACAGGAACAAAGGAGTTTGAGCATGGCTGAAGAAGACATCAAAAAGGGCCTCGCCGGCGTC
Source organism: Arthrobacter sp. PAMC25564 (assembly GCF_004798705.1). Taxonomy (NCBI): domain Bacteria; kingdom Bacillati; phylum Actinomycetota; class Actinomycetes; order Micrococcales; family Micrococcaceae; genus Arthrobacter; species Arthrobacter sp. PAMC25564. Next base: position 3,391,726 of record NZ_CP039290.1, read on the forward strand.
GTGGTGGACTACACCGCCGTCTCCAAGGTCAACCCGGACACCAATTCGCTGCTCTACCGCGGCTACCCGGTCCAGGAACTGGCCGCCAAGTGCAGCTTCGAGGAAGTCGCCTACCTGCTGTGGAACGGCGAGCTGCCCACCCCGGAACAGCTCGCGGAATTCACCGCGAAGGAACGGGCCGGCCGCGCGCTGGACCCGGTCGTCAAGCAGGTAATCGACGCCCTGCCGCTCACCTCGCACCCGATGGACGTCTGCCGCACGGCGGCATCCGTCATGGGGGCACGGCACCCGCTCGCCGAGGATTCCTCCCGCGAAGCCAACATGGCCAAGGCCATCGATCTCTTCGCGGCCATGCCCGCCGTGGTGGCCTACGACCAGCGGCGCCGGCACGGCCAGGACGTCGTGGAGCCCCGCGACGACCTGGGCTACGACGCCAACTTCCTCTGGATGACGTTCGGCGAGGAGGCCGCGCCCGACGTGGTTGACGCCTTCAACGTCTCGATGATCCTGTACGCCGAGCACTCCTTCAACGCCTCGACCTTCACGGCCCGCGTCATCACCTCCACGCTTTCGGACCTGCACTCGGCCGTGACCGGTGCCATCGGCGCACTTAAGGGCCCCCTGCACGGCGGCGCGAACGAGGCCGTCATGCACACCTTCGACGAGATCGGCATCCGTCCGGAGGAATCGCTGGAGGAGGCACACACCCGGGCCAAGGCCTGGATGGAGGACGCCCTGGCCCACAAGAAGAAGGTCATGGGCTTCGGCCACCGCGTCTACAAGCACGGCGACTCCCGGGTGCCCACCATGAAAGCGGCACTGGACAAGATGATTGCGCACTACGGCCGGCCCGAACTGCTGGGGCTGTACAACGGGCTGGAGACCGCGATGGACGAGGCCAAGGCGATCAAGCCCAACCTCGACTACCCGACCGGCCCGACGTACCACCTCATGGGCTTCGACACCGCGACGTTCACTCCCCTGTTCGTGGCCAGCCGCATCACCGGCTGGACCGCGCACATCATGGAGCAGTTGGACTCGAACTCGCTGATCCGCCCGCTGAGCGCCTACAACGGCGTCGAGGAACGGCACCTGGCGTAATTTTCCACCGACGACGGCGGGCCGGCCACCTTGGGAAAGGTGACCGGCCCGCGTTTTTCTGTTTCTGTCCGCTTCTTTTCTGCTGCTAGCCGGCGTCGATCTTCAGCGATGTGATCATTCGCTTCGCGTTGAGGTATTCGGAGCTCTGCATGTAGGCCCGGGCCTCTTCCAGGGAGGGGAACGACTTGGCACCCTTCCGGTTTCCGTTCTGTTCGGAACCGCCGACGTTGACCTGGAAGGCGTCGGCAAAAGAGTACAGCGGCGATTCGGCCGGGCCGCTGACCACGTTGTAGAACATGCAGGACTTTCCATCTTTCCCAGCCACACTGCTCGTAATTCCATAGGAGGCAGTGACGCGCCCCGCTTCCTGGAGTGCCCGGAAAGCAAACCGCGGCGTGATGGTGTCGGCTGCGTACGTGTTGTACGGCAGCGCAAGCTCCACCGAATCAAGGACGGTGTAGGGAACGGGTCCCTGGCAGGCACCGCCAATTCCCCCGGAGGGACCGTAGTGCAGGGACGCCACCACCATGCCCTGGGCGTCCGTGACATCGACGTCCACGGCCGATGACCCGGACGCGCCTGGCGGCGCCGTGACGGTCCACTGGGCCGGGTAATCGAAGCTGACTTTTCCGCCTGCGCTGCTGAACGTCCGCCATTGTTGGGCCTGGGGTACGGGAGCAGCAGAAGTCGGGGCAACCGGGGAGGCTGGCGTTGCCGACAGCACCGCGTCCGGCGTCATCGCCGTCGCCGACGACGACGCTGTAACGCCGGCCGTTGCGTTCGCCGCCGAAACCGTGCCCGCCGGCGCGCATGCGGTGATCCCGAGTAGCACCGCTGCGGCGACGGCTCCTGCTGTGACCATCACCTGCACAGCGCCGCCTGTCCGCCGAGTATGTTCTGCTGGAGCTGCTCTGGTCCCCGCCATGTGTTCCCCCAATATCAGTGACGGTCACAGGACCGCAACGGCAGGCGCACCGTCGATTCCAGGCCGTAGACAGAGGCTACATCGGCTGCGACAGACCTTGCACGGACGCCACGGTTTCGTTGTCATCGTTCATGACGATCACGACGTCGATCAATACCCCTGCCAGCGCGGGGGGCAGCCAGTGCTCGGCATCCTGCCACATCCGGTCTATCGGCAGCTCTGCAGTGTCGAACCATTCCGGGATGATCTCGGAGCTTTCTCCCGGTTCGCCTTCCCACTGCCGGCTGGTGAAGAGCCGGCACGACATGTTCCATTCGGGTCTGGCAGGAAAGATGAACTCGACGACGCCAGCGTGGGCCAGGTCCTCCTGGAGCACCACGATGCCGACCTCTTCCCAGACCTCGCGGACCACGGCCTCCGCGTCGCTCTCCCCCGCTTCCACGTGGCCGCCGATGCCCACGATCTTGCCGGTGCCGAACCCGGTCCGTTTCAGGCCAAGCAGCACTTCGGTGGCGGAACCCGCTTCGCGGAGCAGGAAGCAGAGGGTGACGGGGGTTGGGATCATGAATTCAGCCTATAGCTGCGGAGAGGCCGCGCAACGGGATCCCGGCCAGGAAACGGCAGGTAGTGCCTTCGGCTATCCCACGGGGTGCCACCAATATGCTCGGGTACCTGCAAAATGGTCGGTCAGACGCATGGGAGCAGGAAGCATTCCGGGTAGGGGTCGTCGAGGGGCGCCGGCCAGCCCGGGTTGTCGGTGTCTGCGGCGGGGAATGGGTGTGCGGCCGTGAATGAGTGCCAGTCCGGGAAGGGGTCCTGGGGCAGTTCCCGTTCGGGATCGCCGGAGGTGTCCGGGCCTGCGTCGGTGGCTTGGATGTGGTGTGGCCAGTGGGGTGGTTCCCAGTCCTGGTGTTCGCTGGGGTAGTGCCGTCTGGATGGGGAGGTCCACCCGGGCGGGCTGTCCTTGCTGGCCCCGGTGGGTGTCCAGGCGGAGCCGTGTTTCAGGCGGTGGTGTCTGGGGCAGGGTTGGCCCAGGTTGGAGATGGCGGTGGTGCCTCCGTCGGCCCAGGCCAGGAGGTGGTCTGCCTCGTTGTCCAGTGAGTGGTTGTTGCAGCCGGGGAAGGGGCACCTGCCGTCGCGGAGGCGGAGCCATTGACGCTGCGCCTTCGTCAGGCGGTAGCTGGTCCGTCCGATTTCCAGCGGGGCGCCATCGCGGGGGTCGGTCAGGACCCGGTAAAAGGAGCCGGCGCCGTCGGTGACCAGGCGGCGGGCCATGGACGGCGGGATCGGCCCGTACCCGTCCAGGGTGGCCGGTTCGGCGGTGGCGCCCAGCAGGGACAGGACCGGGACGGTGATCAGGACCTGCGCCCTCGGGGACGGGACACGTCCGGCGACGCACCCGGCCATGCCGCCGCCGCCGGCCATTCCGCCCGCGGCGCAGGTGGTGTGGCTGGTGAGGAGCCAGCTGGCGGTGATGTCGGCGCGGAGCTGGGCCAGGGACCGGGCCTCGTCCGGGCCCTGGAGGGCGCGGGCGGCGGCGGTGCTCCGTTCCCAGATCCCTGCGGCGGTATCTGCCGGGAGGTAGGCCGAAAGCCAGGCCATGCCGTCCCGGTCCGGGAGGTACTCGACCCGCCGGTCCCCGGCGCTTTTGGTGTGGCGTTTTTCGATGCTGACCGGGTGGTGGCGTTCCCGCCAGGTGCGTGCCTTGGCCCGGAACCGGGACGCCACGAGGTCCCCGGCCCGGCAGCCCCGGGCGGGGTCCGGCGCGCCGGGGTCCAGGAAGTGCGCCTCCAGCGCGGCCGCTCCGGCGGGATCCAGGCCGGTGGCCTCCTCGACGATGATCCGGGCGTGCTGCCAGGAGATCGACCCGGCCGCAAGGGCCGCAAGGGTCAGCGGCAGCGCCGTCGTCAGGGCCCGGCATTCGGACAGGAGGGCCCGGCGGCCCGTTCGCTGACGGTCAGGACACAGGCGACCTCAGCGACCAGGGCCATCTCTTCGGCGGTGCGTTCCCGCGCGGACGCCGGCGGTGACGCCAGGGCCCTGGCCGCCTGCACGTATTCCGCGGCCAGCCGCACCTTCAGCGCCGCGGTCCGGGCTTCCAGCCGGGCCACCTCGGCCAGCCCGTCCAGGCAACCATCCGCCAGGCGCCGCAACGGATCGGCGCCGGGCAGCGGAACGGCGCCGGGCAGATCAGCGTGGTCCGCGCCCGCTTCGGTGAAGGCAGCAAGCGCAGCAGCGGACGCGGCGACGGCCGCCAGGGCCTCCCTGCTGTCCGCACTCCATCTCCATGCCACGTTACCATCCACACCCCCATCCAATCACCTGCCACCGACAGTATTGATGAAATTGCGTGGGTTGCCGACTGGACGGGTACATGCCTTGGCGATCCCCGACACCACGTCCAATGGTGCCGTGGGCCAGGTCGGTTTGTGGCCGAAGAATGCGCGTAACGGCCTGCCGGACGGTACTGGGCTGGATCGATAGAGGCAAGGGCGGCGTCGTCACCGTCTCAAAAGCAACAAGCAGGAATATCGCCGCCCAGTTAGCATTCGCACGCAGGCCGGCGAAGCAGACGGCCGGGGGCTGTCAGCCGAGCGCCCGGGGATGCGCCGCTGCGTAGATCTCCCGCAGGGTATCGGCGGTCACGAGGGTGTAAACCTGTGTGGTGGTCACGGACGCATGGCCCAGCAGCTCCTGGACGACGCGGACGTCGGCTCCGCCTTCGAGCAGGTGGGTGGCAAAGGAGTGCCGCAGCGTGTGGGGCGATACGTCCTTGGTGATGTTGGCCTTCCCGGCCGCGGTCTTCAGGATGGTCCAGGCGCTCTGCCTGCTGATCCGCCCGCCCCGCGCGTTCAGGAAGAGGGCCGGGGTGCCCTTGCCCTTGGCGGACAGCAACGGCCGGCCGCGGACCAGGTAGGCGTCCAGGGCCCGTGCCCCGAAGGACCCCAGCGGCACCAGCCGTTCCTTGGAGCCTTTGCCGAACAAACGGACAATCGCAGGGCCGGTGCCCTCATCGGCAGCCCCGGTGTGCAGTGAGATGTCGTCGACATCCAGGCCCACGGCCTCGCTGATACGGGCGCCGGTGGAGTAGAGGAACTCCAGCAGGGCCCGGTCGCGCAGGCCTGTCGCCGTGTCGGTGCCGGTGGCCTCGAGGATTCTCGTGACCTCATCGACGCTGATGGCCTTGGGCAGGCGCTTGCCGGGCATCGGCGGATGGACATCGCTCGCGGGATCCGTGGCCGTGACGCCTTCCAGCGCCCAGAATTTATGGAGTCCGCGCACGGCCACCACCGTCCGGGCCGCCGAGCGGATGCCGAGGGCCGAGCCGCCGTCGGAACCGTCGGACAGCGCCTGGACGAAGGCCGTCACATCGTGCCGGGTGATCTCGCCAGGATGCTGGCGGCCGGTCCGAGCAAGGTGTTTGGCATAGCGGGCCAGATCCCGGCGGTACGCCGAAAGGGTGTTCGCGGCCAGCCCGCGCTCGACCCCCATGTGCTGAAGGTAGTCCGTCACGGCACGGTCGATCGCGTTCGGCGGCCGGGCGTCCGCCTTCGCGGGAGCTTCGACCGGAGCAGGTTGCTCTGTTGCCGCGGGCTCAGCCATCAGCGCTGGCTGGGATGGGCAGGCCACGGCGCATCGGCGGGGCGCAGCCCCTCGAAGTTGTCCGCGCGGGCAGCCGCGGCGGCGAGGACGCCGACGACGGCGGACGGGTTGTGCAGGCGGCCATCCAGCACCGCTGCCACCGCGGCATCGAGCGGAAGCCAGTGGAGCTCAATTTCTGCTTCCTCATCGGTGCGGACGTGAAGTTCGTGGCCCGGCACATCGCCCAGGCCGCGGGCCAGGTATATGCGGATCGCCTCGCTGGAGGATCCGGGGGAATTGAAGAAGTCCGCCAGGACGTTCCAGCGGCTGGCCACAAGATCCGCTTCCTCGGCGAGCTCGCGGGCCGCGCCGACGACGAAGTCCTCGCCCTCGACGTCCAGCAGCCCGGCCGGGATTTCCCAGAGGTCCATGCCGACGGGGTGCCGGTACTGCTTGATCAGCAGCACCTCACCCGCGTCGTTCATCGGAAGCACCGCCACGGCCCCGGGGTGCTCGATATAGTCGCGGACGAGGGGCGCCCCCTCATCGTTGAGCTGGAAGCTGTCACTGACAACATCCCAGATCCGGCCCTCATAGACCGTCTGGGACGACAAAAGACGGCGCGGGCTCGGCTGATCCGAAACCTGCCGTGCAGCATTGGGGGTCTCAGATGTAGCGGGCATCGCGCCGTCCTTTGATTCAGCTGGGGTTACTTGGACACTGCCGCCGTCGAGGGCTTGGCCGGGTCTGCGGGAACGGCCTTGGCCTCCGTGGCAGCGGGGGTCAACTTGCTGCCGTTGCCGTGCTGGTGCTCCAGGGCAGCCTTGACCAGGCCCGCAAACAGCGGATGCGGGCGGGTGGGCCGTGAGCTCAGCTCAGGGTGCGCCTGCGTTGCCACGTAGTACGGGTGGACTTCACGGGGAAGTTCCACGTACTCCACGAGCTTGCCGTCGGGTGAGGTTCCGGAGAATACCAGGCCCTTGGCGGCGATCTGCCCGCGGTACTTGTTGTTGACCTCGTAGCGGTGCCGGTGGCGTTCGCTGACCTTGGTGGTGCCGTACGTCTCGGCCACGACGGAGCCTTCATCGAGCTTGGCTTCGTACAGGCCCAGGCGCATGGTGCCGCCCAGGTCGCCCTTGCCCTCAACGATGTCCAGCTGTTCTTCCATGGTGGCAATGACCGGGTACTTGGAGTCGGGCTCGAACTCGGACGAGGATGCGCCTTCGAGGCCGACCACGTTGCGGGCGTACTCGATCACCATGCACTGGAGGCCAAGGCACAGGCCCAGCACCGGGAGCTTGGTTTCGCGGGCGTACTTCAGCGCGCCCAGTTTGCCTTCCAGTCCGCGGATCCCGAAGCCGCCCGGAACGCAGATGGCGTCGACGCCGTCGAGGGCCTGTACCGCGCCCTCGAGGGTTTCGCATTCGTCCGAGGGCACCCAGCGGATCTTGACCTTGGTGTCGTTGGCAAAGCCGCCGGCACGCAGGGCCTCGGTGACCGAGAGGTAGGCGTCTGGCAGGTCGATGTACTTGCCCACCAGGGCTATCTCAACCTCGTGCTTGGGATTGTGGACCGCGTCGAGCAGTTTGTCCCAGCTGGTCCAGTCGACGTCCTTGAACGGAAGGTCCAGGGCGCGGACGATGTATGAGTCCAGGCCCTGCGAGTGCAGGGTCTTCGGGATGTCATAGATGCTCGGCGCATCCGGGCAGCCGATGACGGCGTCGATGTCGACGTCGCACATCCGGCCGATCTTTTCGCGCATGGGCTGGGGCACTTCGCGGTCCGAGCGGATCACGATGGCTTCGGGCTGGATGCCGATGGAGCGCAACGCGGCAACGGAGTGCTGCGTCGGCTTGGTCTTCAGTTCCTGCGACGGGCCGATGTACGGGACGAGGGATACGTGAAGGAAGAAGACATTTCCGCGGCCGATGTCCTGGCGGACCTGGCGGGCGGATTCGAGGAAGGGCTGCGACTCGATGTCGCCCACGGTGCCGCCGATTTCTGTGATGATGACATCGGGGGCGTTTTTGCCCTCGGCAGGAAGCCGCATGCGCCGCTTGATTTCATCGGTGATGTGCGGGATGACCTGGACGGTGTCGCCGAGGTACTCGCCACGGCGCTCCTTGGCGATGACCGTCGAGTAGACCTGGCCGGTCGTGACGTTGGCCGAGCCTTCGAGGTTTTCATCGAGGAATCGCTCATAGTGGCCGATGTCGAGGTCCGTTTCGGCGCCGTCGTCAGTGACGAAGACTTCGCCGTGCTGGAACGGATTCATCGTGCCCGGATCCACATTCAGATAGGGATCGAGCTTTTGCATAGTTACAGACAAACCGCGTGCCCGCAGCAGGTGGCCGAGGCTTGAAGCCGTCAGTCCCTTGCCGAGCGAGGACGCCACACCGCCGGTGACGAAGATGTGTTTGGTCGTCTTGGACGAGCCCGGAAACCGGGAATTTACACGGGAATTTGATCGCTGCACCACGGAGTTCGAGCCTATCACCATTTATGCCTCCTACGGGTCCACCGGCGGTATGCCGCTGTGATTGTCCTCCCGGCCATGCTCGTCCCGGTGCTGCTCGTCAAGGCAGGTTCAGCCCTGCTGCGGCAGGAGCTTGGCGTCGTCCAGCAGTTCCTGGGCGTGGGCCCGGGCGGATTCGGAATCCTCCTGGCCGGCCAGCATCCGGGCCAGTTCCCGGACCCGTTCGGCCTCGTCCAGCAGCTGCACGTCGCTGGATGTGAAACCGGTCGCAGTGGCGCCGTCGGGGCCCCGCACGGAGGTCTTGATGACCCGGATGTGCTGGTCCGCGAAGGCGGCCACCTGCGGCAGGTGGGTGACCACGAGCACCTGGACGTGCCGGGCGAGCATCGCGAGCCGACGCCCGATCTCGACGGCGGCGCGGCCGCCCACGCCGGCGTCGACCTCGTCAAAGACGAAGGTGGGGACGGGGTCGACGGCGGCCAGCACCACTTCGATGGCCAACATCACACGCGAGAGCTCACCCCCCGAGGCACCCTTGCCGAGCGGACGGGCCGGGGCTCCGGAGTGCGGCTGGAGCAGGAAGGAGATCTCGTCGACGCCGAACGGACCCAGCTGCCCACCGGACTCCACGTTGATGATCAGGGTGGCATCGGCCATGGCCAGGGCCTTCAGCTCCGCGCTGACCCGGGCCGAGAGCTCCTTGGCGGCCTTCTTGCGCGCCTTGCTGATGTCCGCGGCTTGCTTCCGGAGCCCGGCCTCCGCGCGGGCCACCTCGGCGTCCAGCGCCTCGATCCGGGTGGAGTCGTCCTGCAGCTCCTCGAACCGGGCCCGCGCATCCTCGGCCCAGACCAGCACCTCGTCGATGCTCGGCGCGTATTTGCGCACGAGCTTCGCCAGCGCCGCCCGCCGGTCCTCGATCTCGGCGAGCCGCTCCGGGCCCTCGGTATCGAGCGCGGCCTGGTAGCTGGCGAGCTCCGCCGCGATGTCGTTGAGCAGGAAGCCGACCTCGGCCAGCCGCGCCGCCGCGGACCCCAGCTCCTCATCGTGGCCTGCGACGTGTTCCAGGGTGCGCTTGGCGGCGTCCACCAGCGTCGTCGCATCGGCGTCCTCCCCGAAGTCTTCCGAGATGAGCGCCTGGTGAGCCGTCGTGGCCGCGATCCGCAGTTCCTCGACATTCGCGAGCTTGACGGCTTCGGCCTTGAGGGACTCATCCTCCCCCGGTTGCGGGTCGACGGCGTCGATCTCGGCCAGGGCTGCCTCGAGCGATTCCGCCTCGCGCAGGCGTTCGCGGGCGGCGCCGCGGAGCGTGTCCAGCTCGGCCTGGATTGCCTTCCAGTGCGAGTGCAGTTCCTGGTAGCCGGCCAGGCTTCCGGCCAGGCTCTCCCCCGCGAACTTGTCCAGGGCGCTGCGCTGCGCCACGGGGCTCTTGAGCCGGATCTGCTCGGACTGTCCGTGGACGACGACGAGCGTTGCGCCGATTTCGGCGAGGACGCCCACGGGCGCGGCGCGTCCGCCAAGGAACGCCCGGCTGCGGCCGTCAGCGCCGACGCTGCGGGCGAGCAGCAACTCCGCACCGCCGTCGAACTCCTCGATCTCAGCCCCCGCCTCACGGGCCCGCGCGATGGCGGCGTGCCCGGCGTCGAGCTTCAGCACGGCCTCGGCGGAAGCACTTTTCGCGCCGCTGCGCACGGCGCCGGCGTCGGACCTCGCCCCGAGCAGCAGCCCGACGGCGGTGACCACCATGGTCTTGCCTGCGCCCGTTTCACCGGTCACCACGCTCAGGCCCGGGCCCAGCGGCAGGGTGGCGTCGGTAATAACTCCCAGGTCGCGGATTCTCAGTTCTTCAAGCATGGTTCACTTCGCAGTCGATGGATCGGTTATCTGGCCGGGACCTGCGTGCCGCGGTGCCAGCGGCGTGGCCGGCCTGAGGGTGTGGACAACCGGCATCGGTCCGGTCGGGATGGTTCCGGTCTGTGGCACGGGTCCGCGCCAGCCCTGGATCGGCAGCTCGAACTTGCGGACCAGCCGCCCCGAGAAGGGGGTCTGGTGGGTGCGCGCCAGCCGCACGGGCGTGGCGGACCGGGTTACTTCCACACGGGCCCCCGGCGGCAGGTCCACGGAACGGCGTCCGTCGCACCAGAGCACCCCGCGGGCGTCGGTGCGGTTCAGGATCTCGACGGCGAGCCGGGACCGGGGGGACACCACGAGCGGCTTGGCGAACAGCGCGTGTGCACTGATCGGCACGATCAGCAGGGCCTCGACCTCGGGCCAGACCACCGGGCCGCCAGCGGAGAAGGCATAGGCTGTGGACCCGGTGGGGGTGGCGAGGACGACGCCGTCGCAGCCGAAGGAGGTGAGGGGGCGTTCGTCGACTTCGGTGACCACCTCAAGCATCCGTTCGCGGTTGCCCTTTTCGATTGCGGCCTCGTTCAGCGCCCAGGTGTGCCAGATCTTCTGCCCGCGGACCCAGACCTGGACGTCGATCGTCATCCGCTCTTCCACGGTGTATTGGCGGCTGGCGATCCACTCGACGGTCTGTGCCAGGTCCGCACGCTCACTTTCGGCCAGGAACCCTACGTGGCCGAGGTTGACGCCCAGCAGCGGGACGTCGACTTCCCGCACGAGCTCGGCCGCCCGCAGGATCGTGCCGTCCCCGCCGAGCACCATAACCAGTTCGACGTCCGGGAGTCTGACGTGGTGGTGGAGGACCTCGACTGGCTGGTCGAGCCGCCCGAAAAAGCGGACCATGTCACCGAGTTCGGATTTCTGCATCACCGGAACGATGCCGGACGCGTGGAGCTGCGCGCACGCTTCCCAGGCCGCTGTGAGGGATTCCTCGCGCCCTGTGTGGGCAAGGATGAGGACACGCCTGCTCATCAGGTTCCGCCTTCTAGTGCTTCTAGTGCTCTGGCCAGATTATTCCGAGTAACGCCGCCACGGCTGCGTCACGCTCCTCGATCTTAGGCAGGTCTGTTCCAATCCCGCGCTTTATCCACAGAAAGTACTCGACGTTTCCGTCCTGGCCGGGCAGGGGGCTGCTGGCGAGGCCCTTCAATTCCAGGCCGCTGTCCATGGCCTCCGCCGCGACCTTGCCCACCGCCATCCGGCGCTCCCGTTCCGAGGTGACCACGCCGGTGCGCCCCAGCCGGTCCTTGCCGATCTCGAACTGCGGCTTGACCATCAGGACGAGGTCGCCGCCCGGCTCGGTGCACGCCGCGAGCGACGCCATGACCAGGGTCAGCGAGATGAAGGACAGGTCCGCCACGGTCAGCGCGGCCGGGCCGCCGATCTCGGCCGCCGTCATGTACCGGACGTTGAGGCCTTCGTGGACGGAAACCCGGGGATCGGTCCGGATCTGCGGAACGAGCTGGTCGTGGCCGACATCCACGGCGACGACGTGCCCGGCCCCGCGCCGGAGCAGCACATCGGTGAATCCCCCGGTGGAGGCGCCGGCGTCCAGGCATCGCTTGCCTTGGACCTCGACGTCGGGAAAGGCGTCCAGCGCGCCGGCCAGCTTGTGGCCCGCGCGGCTGACATAGCTGTCCTCACCGGAGGCCTGGACATCCAGGACGGTGTCGTCCTGCACCTGGAGGGAGGCCTTTGCGAGCACTTCGCCCCCGGAGCTGACCTTGCCCTCGGCGATGAGGCGTGCGGCATGGGTGCGGGACCTCGCCAATCCCCGGCTGACAAGTGTCTGGTCAAGCCTGGTCATGGTGCGGCGTCCCCATCGGGTTGATCTGTCCTGCCACGTCCTCATTCAGGGCTGCCAGCAGGTCATCGTGCAGCGCTGCATACGTCTCGCCGTGCCCGGACACCGGCGTCGAGGGCAGCGCCCCAAGACGATCCAGCAGGGCGGCCACGGCCGCGTCCGGGATCCCGTTATCGGTCCCGTCGGTCCCGCTTTGGGAAGCCTGGGCCCGCTTCGGGGGAAGCGCCGGCCACGCGACCGCCGCTTCCGGTTCCGGTGCTTGAACTGCTTGGTTCGGCTCGGTCATGGTCTCCAGTCTAGTGATTCGGTCAGTCCTGGTGGTCCAGCCATTGAAGGACCGGCGCCAGTGCAATCGTGGTTTCGGGGTTCGCGGCCCACCACGCCGAACAGGCGGCCCGCCAGGAGTCCAGGTCGGCGGGATCCCCGCTGATCCGGACTGACTGTCCCTGCACGACGGCGGAGGCGGCACCGCAGCGGTACCGTCCGGCGTCGTGCTCCACTACGGGGTAGGGCCGGTACAGATCCGTCAGGTCACGGATGATGTAACCCGGGCGCTCCAAAGTCCGGGCGGCAAGGATCGATTCCCGCGTGTCCACTCCCGTCAGCACCGCTACAGTGGCGAATCCGGCGTTGTTGCCACCGAGGATGTCGGTATCCAGCCGGTCGCCGACGACGAGCGGCCGGTCTGCTGCCAGCCGTTTTGCGGCGGCGTGGAACAGGGGCGCCTGGGGCTTGCCCGCGACGAGGGGCGTTTTGCCGGTGGCGGCGGCAACGGCCGCCACAAGGGCGCCGTTGCCGGGGGCGAAGCCGCGGACCTGGGGAATGGTCATGTCCGTGTTGGTGGCCATCCACAGGGCGCCGCCCGCGACGACGTACGACGCTTCCGCGAGGTCCTTCCACCCGATTTCCGGGCTGAATCCCTGCACGACGGCGACGGGTCCCTGCTCCGCACTGTGGACCGGAACCAGGCCGACGAGTTCAATCTCGTACGCCAGCGCGGCGCTGCCGGTGATGAGCACATGTGCCCCGGCAGGCAGCAGCGAGGCGAGGAGTTCGGCCGCGGCCTGCGAGGAACTCACCACCTGCTGGTCCTCGGCGGGGGCTCCGAGCTCGCGCAGGTGCTGAGCCACCTCTGCGGGCGAACGGGACGCGTTATTGGTGACGTAGCCCAGTCCGACGCCGATTCCGGCAAGCCTGCGCAAGGACTCCACAGCTCCTGGGATGGCGTGGGGTCCTGCATAGACCACACCATCGAGGTCAGCGAGCAGCGCATCGAACATGGAGATCAGGCCGGTTCCCATGCGTTTAGTCCTCGACGCGTTCCGGCTGGGCCGGGTCCGCGTCATGGGAGTCGGCGTCGGCGTCGGGGAGTTCTCCGGGAAGTATCTCAGAGTGGTCCAGGGCGTCCTGCTCCACGGAGTCTTCATCTGACTCTGCGTCGTCGGATTCCCAGAAGTCCGATTCGGCATCGTCGGAACCTTCGTCGAGCGAGGTGACTCCGGACCCGGCAGGGGAGGCTTCCGGGAGCCCGGCTACGGCTTCGGCGCCGGCGCCGGCGGCACGCGGCGCCTGCTGTTCCGCTGCTGCTTCGGCGGCCTGCTGGGCGCGGAGCCGGCGCTGCTGTTCTTCTTCCCGGGCCTCCTCTTCCTCGTCCCAGCCGAGGTCGATGATGTCCGGCTCCTCCGAGACATCGATGCCGAGGGCGTTTTCGGCGACGCCGGCCTGGCGCTGCCACTTTCCGGCTTCGGCGGCGCGGCCGGCTGCCGTCAGGGCGTCCGCGTAGGCCCGGAACAGCCGGGGGCTATAGGAGAAGGCCCGGTTGATGTCCAGCTGCGGGATCTCCAGCTCGACGACTGCGGCATCGAGCTGGCCCAGATCGGTGCGGGCGCCGGCGGCGACGATGGCCAGTTCGACCTTGCCGGGGGCGTCGAGGTCCTTGGCTTCTTCGGAGCGCGCCATGTCCAGGGCACGGTCCGGGCGGCCAAGTCCACGCTCGCAGTCCGCCATGACCGGCAGGTGCATGTTCGAGCCGCTGATCCGCCGGTAAGTGCGGAATTCGCGCAGGGCCTCACCATAGTGCCCGGCGGCATAGGCCGTCAGACCGACAGCTTCACGGACAGCCGCAAGACGGCCGCCACGGCGGCTGGCAGCGAGGGCATGCTGGAAGGCAAGCTCGGGCTCTTCGTCAATCAGGCGCCCGGCCATGACGAGGTGGCGCGCAACCCATTCGGCGCTGTTGTCTTCAAGGGTCTTGATCTGGTGTTGCGTGGCGCGGTCCAGTTCCTTGCCCGTGACGTCCTCATCGATCTGGGGGGAACGCTCACGGTCGGGGCGGTTGGCGCTGCGGAGATCGCGGGCGTTCGGTACGCGCACCGGGCGGTCTTCGGCGCGGTCACGGGCAAACGAGCGGGGGCCGGAGTCTCCCCGGTCGAAGCTCCTGACAGGACGATCCTCGCGGTTGCCGAAGGGCTTGCGGTTGTCACCGCTGCCGCCGAACGGCTTACGGTCACGATCCCCAGCGCCGAAGCTGCGGCGCTCTCCACCCTCACGCGGAGCACGATCGCCAAACGGCTTACGGTCACGATCCCCACCGCCGAACGGTTTACGGTCACGATCCCCACCGCCGAAGCTGCGGCGCTCTCCACCCTCACGCGGGGCACGATCGCCAAACGGCTTACGGTCACCGCCACCGCTGAACGGCTTACGGTCACCGCCACCGCTGAACGGCTTACGGTCACGATCCCCACCGCCGAAGCTGCGGCGTTCCCCACCCTCACGCGGAGCACGATCACCAGCGCCAAACGGTTTACGGTCACGATCACCAGCGCCAAACGGTTTACGGTCACCGCCACCGCTGAACGGTTTACGGTCACCGCCACCGCTGAACGGCTTACGATCACGATCCCCACCGCCGAAGCTGCGGCGCTCCCCACCCTCACGCGGAGCACGATCACCAAACGGCTTACGATCACCTTCGCGCGCTGGGCGATCACCAAACGGCTTACGATCACGGTCGTTGTAGGACGGTCGCGCTCCCTCGGAGCCTTTGTCCTCCCTGGCGCGGAAACCGCGCGGGTCACCGCCGGAATTGTTGGTTCCGCGGAAACCGCCGCCTCCCGAGTTACGGCCCCCACCGAAGTTGCCGCGGTCTTTTCCGCCGCGATTGCCGTCGTTGTGCTCAGCCATGCTGGATTCCTCCTGTAGTGAGCCGACCACTGGCGCAATCGCAGCCGCTCTGTTCCGTGTTTCGTTTCCTACGCAACCCGAAAATCAAGCGCTTCGAAGTCCGTACATCTCATCCAATTCTAGGCGAGTCCCCCCGCGACCGACTAACGGCTCGGGCCCTTTCGGTGGTCCCGGTGGCAAGTCTCACAGCCGAAGTCCAGCATAGGCATTTCGTCGAGGGCGGCCACAACGGGAGTTCCCTCAGGTTCCCCGGATTCCCGGGGTGACGCTCCGTCACCTGTTTTTCGACCAACCGGCGGGGTGTGAAGGGGCGTCGGGCTCTGGCTGGCGGGATGCGGGGGATGGGGGCAATGTTTCCTATGTGGATTTCGGGGTTAAATGCGGGAGAGCCCCAACCGTGTGGTTGGGGCTCTCGACCGTGTTAATGGTTGTCCGGCGGTGTCCTACTCTCCCACACCCTCCCGGGTGCAGTACCATCGGCGCTGTGGGTCTTAGCTTCCGGGTTCGGAATGGGACCGGGCGTTTCCCCCACGCTATGACCGCCGTAACCCTTGCTCCGCACCTGGCACCCTGGTGGGTGTGGTGGGAAATCTGTGGTTACAACCTGTCCGCTGCATGTGTGTGCAGTGGTGGTGTTGTTGTGTTGTGGTGGTGTTCCCTGGTGCAACGTGCCCGTGGTGCGGGTTTGTTGTTTGGGAACCACATAGTGGACGCAAGCAGTCTTGTTTCTTTGTACTCTCTTCATGGTGTGAGCGTCTTTTGAATCCGTTCACGAAGAGAGTGTGTGGTGTAAGTTATCGGCCTATTAGTACCGGTCAGCTTCAACAGTCTTTAGTCCTGTCTTCCACGTCCGGCCTATCAACCCAGTGGTCTGGCTGGGGGCCTCTCACACACAAGGTGTATGGAAATCTCATCTCGAAGCGAGCTTCCCGCTTAGATGCTTTCAGCGGTTATCCCATCCGAACGTAGCTAATCAGCGGTGCACTTGGCAGTACAACTGACACACCAGAGGTTCGTCCGTCCCGGTCCTCTCGTACTAAGGACAGCCCTTCTCAAATTTCCTGCGCGCGCAGCGGATAGGGACCGAACTGTCTCACGACGTTCTAAACCCAGCTCGCGTACCGCTTTAATGGGCGAACAGCCCAACCCTTGGGACCTACTCCAGCCCCAGGATGCGACGAGCCGACATCGAGGTGCCAAACCATGCCGTCGATATGGACTCTTGGGCAAGATCAGCCTGTTATCCCCGAGGTACCTTTTATCCGTTGAGCGACGGCCATTCCACAATGTACCGCCGGATCACTAGTCCCGACTTTCGTCCCTGCTCGAGATGTCTCTCTCACAGTCAAGCTCCCTTGTGCACTTACACTCGACACCTGATTGCCAACCAGGCTGAGGGAACCTTTGGGCGCCTCCGTTACTTTTTAGGAGGCAACCGCCCCAGTTAAACTACCCATCAGGCACTGTCCCTGACCCGGATTACGGGCCGAAGTTAGATGTCCAAAGTGACCAGAGTGGTATTTCAACGATGACTCCACCCGGACTGGCGTCCGGGCTTCCACGTCTCCCACCTATCCTACACAAGCCACTCCGAACACCAATACCAAACTATAGTAAAGGTCTCGGGGTCTTTCCGTCCTGCTGCGCGTAACGAGCATCTTTACTCGTACTGCAATTTCGCCGAGTTTATGGTTGAGACAGCGGGGAAGTCGTTACTCCATTCGTGCAGGTCGGAACTTACCCGACAAGGAATTTCGCTACCTTAGGATGGTTATAGTTACCACCGCCGTTTACTGGGGCTTGAATTCTCAGCTTCGCCTTGCGGCTAACCGGTCCTCTTAACCTTCCAGCACCGGGCAGGAGTCAGTCCGTATACATCGTCTTGCGACTTCGCACGGACCTGTGTTTTTAGTAAACAGTCGCTTCCCCCTGGTCTCTGCGGCCCCTGCACGCTCCGGACAGCTTGTGTCCATCACGCTGGGGGCCCCCCTTCTCCCGAAGTTACGGGGGCATTTTGCCGAGTTCCTTAACCATAATTCTCTCGATCGCCTTAGTATTCTCTACCTGATCACCTGTGTCGGTTTGGGGTACGGGCGGCTAAAACCTCGCGTCGATGCTTTTCTCGGCAGCATAGGATCACCGGATCCCCCCGTGAGGGGGTCCCATCGGGTCTCAGGCATCATGAACGGCGGATTTGCCTACCGTTCGCCCTACATCCTTAGACCGGGGCAACCATCGCCCGGCCCGGCTACCTTCCTGCGTCACACCTGTTAATACGCTTGCCTCCCAGGATCAGGTCCCGCGCTCCACCAAAACCCTCACACCACAAGGGCGGTCGGGCAGGTCTCGGGCGGTTAGTATCCCCTGTTCAGCATGGGCGGTTTTTCGCCGGTACGGGAATATCAACCCGTTGTCCATCGACTACGCCTGTCGGCCTCGCCTTAGGTCCCGACTTACCCAGGGCAGATTAGCTTGACCCTGGAACCCTTGATCATTCGGCGGACGGGTTTCTCACCCGTCTTTCGCTACTCATGCCTGCATTCTCACTCGTGTAGGCTCCACCGCTGGTTTACACCGCGACTTCACTGCCCACACGACGCTCCCCTACCACTCCAGACACCTGAACCACGAAGGCTAGGCACTTGTCTGAAATCCACAACTTCGGCGGTGTACTTGAGCCCCGCTACATTGTCGGCGCGGAATCACTTGACCAGTGAGCTATTACGCACTCTTTTAAGGATGGCTGCTTCTAAGCCAACCTCCTGGTTGTCTTCGCAACTCCACATCCTTTCCCACTTAGCACACGCTTAGGGGCCTTAGTTGGTGGTCTGGGCTGTTTCCCTCTCGACTATGAAGCTTATCCCCCACAGTCTCACTGCTGCGCTCTCACTTACCGGCATTCGGAGTTTGGCTGACGTCAGTAACCTTGTAGGGCCCATTAGCCATCCAGTAGCTCTACCTCCGGTAAGAAACACGCAACGCTGCACCTAAATGCATTTCGGGGAGAACCAGCTATCACGAAGTTTGATTGGCCTTTCACCCCTACCCACAGCTCATCCCCTCCATTTTCAACTGAAGTGGGTTCGGTCCTCCACGACGTCTTACCGTCGCTTCAACCTGGCCATGGGTAGATCACTTCGCTTCGGGTCTAGATCACGCCACTGCAACGCCCTGTTCAGACTCGCTTTCGCTACGGCTTCCCCACACGGGTTAACCTCGCGACGTAACACTAACTCGCAGGCTCATTCTTCAAAAGGCACGCCGTCACCAGAATCAGACTGGCTCCGACGGATTGTAAGCACACGGTTTCAGGTACTGTTTCACTCCCCTCCCGGGGTACTTTTCACCTTTCCCTCACGGTACTGGTCCGCTATCGGTCATTAGGGAGTATTTAGGCTTATCAGGTGGTCCTGACAGATTCACACGGGATTTCTCGGGCCCCGTGCTACTTGGGATACTCTCCAGGCGGTATGACAACATTTCGGTTACGGGGCTCACACCCTCTCTGGCCGGCCTTTCAAGACCGTTCACCTATGCCCACACTTCGCACCTCACCAGTCCGGCAGAACTGGTACGGAAAGTCCCACAACCCCGACCATGCAACGCCCGCCGGCTATCACACATGGAACGGTTTAGCCTGATCCGCGTTCGCTCGCCACTACTGACGGAATCACTATTGTTTTCTCTTCCTGCGGGTACTGAGATGTTTCACTTCCCCGCGTTCCCTCCACACACCCTATGTGTTCAGATGCGGGTCACCAGGCAGCTCGCGCCCCTGGCGGGGTTTCCCCATTCGGACACCCTGGGATCACAGTCCGGTTATCGACTCCCCCAGGCTTATCGCAGATTCCTACGTCCTTCTTCGGCTCCTAATGCCAAGGCATCCACCGTGTGCTCTTAAAAACTTGACCACAAAAGATCAAAAACGCTATTTTCGAGAGAACCACGGAAACCACACCGCCACCAGCCACACCCCCGAAGAGGCACAACCACGCAACGGCACAGATCCAGGTTCATATTCTTGGAAATTGCTTCTTATAAAAGATGCTCGCGTCCACTATGTAGTTCTCAAACAACAACCCCGTACCACACACCCCACACACCAGCCCCGCCAAAGCAGGAACCGGAACCGTGTGATCGGTGCAGCCAGGAAACCAGAAACAAACAAACCCACACCACACCCCGCCCGCCCCCACAAGGGAACAAACAGACATGCGGCATGGCCCTGTTGCCTCAGGACCCAACAGTGTGCCAAACACTACCCGGCGGACCATCCCGGCGAGCGTTCCAGGACAGGACACCCCGAAGGGAACCCGTCCGTACTAGCTGCCGGCCTGTGCCGCCAGGCACCTATCTGCTGATATTCCACCCGTGAGCACCCGCCGCAGAACAATCGCCTGCGCAACGGGCCTACTCCTGACAACCCCTGAACACCCGCATACACGGGGCACGGAAAGTTGTAGGTGCTCCTTAGAAAGGAGGTGATCCAGCCGCACCTTCCGGTACGGCTACCTTGTTACGACTTAGTCCCAATCGCCAGTCCCACCTTCGACAGCTCCCTCCCACAAGGGGTTAGGCCACCGGCTTCGGGTGTTACCAACTTTCGTGACTTGACGGGCGGTGTGTACAAGGCCCGGGAACGTATTCACCGCAGCGTTGCTGATCTGCGATTACTAGCGACTCCGACTTCATGGGGTCGAGTTGCAGACCCCAATCCGAACTGAGACCGGCTTTTTGGGATTAGCTCCACCTCACAGTATCGCAACCCTTTGTACCGGCCATTGTAGCATGCGTGAAGCCCAAGACATAAGGGGCATGATGATTTGACGTCGTCCCCACCTTCCTCCGAGTTGACCCCGGCAGTCTCCTATGAGTCCCCGCCATCACGCGCTGGCAACATAGAACGAGGGTTGCGCTCGTTGCGGGACTTAACCCAACATCTCACGACACGAGCTGACGACAACCATGCACCACCTGTGAACCGGCCGCAAGCGGGGCACCTGTCTCCAGATGTTTCCAGTCCATGTCAAGCCTTGGTAAGGTTCTTCGCGTTGCATCGAATTAATCCGCATGCTCCGCCGCTTGTGCGGGCCCCCGTCAATTCCTTTGAGTTTTAGCCTTGCGGCCGTACTCCCCAGGCGGGGCACTTAATGCGTTAGCTACGGTACGGAGAACGTGGAATGTCCCCCACACCTAGTGCCCAACGTTTACGGCATGGACTACCAGGGTATCTAATCCTGTTCGCTCCCCATGCTTTCGCTCCTCAGCGTCAGTTAATGCCCAGAGACCTGCCTTCGCCATCGGTGTTCCTCCTGATATCTGCGCATTTCACCGCTACACCAGGAATTCCAGTCTCCCCTACATCACTCTAGTCTGCCCGTACCCACCGCAGATCCGGAGTTGAGCCCCGGACTTTCACGGCAGACGCGACAAACCGCCTACGAGCTCTTTACGCCCAATAATTCCGGATAACGCTTGCGCCCTACGTATTACCGCGGCTGCTGGCACGTAGTTAGCCGGCGCTTCTTCTGCAGGTACCGTCACTTTCGCTTCTTCCCTACTGAAAGAGGTTTACAACCCGAAGGCCGTCATCCCTCACGCGGCGTCGCTGCATCAGGCTTGCGCCCATTGTGCAATATTCCCCACTGCTGCCTCCCGTAGGAGTCTGGGCCGTGTCTCAGTCCCAGTGTGGCCGGTCACCCTCTCAGGCCGGCTACCCGTCGTCGCCTTGGTGAGCCATTACCTCACCAACAAGCTGATAGGCCGCGAGTCCATCCAAAACCACAATAAAGCTTTCCACCCCCCACCATGCGATGAGGAGTCATATCCGGTATTAGACCCAGTTTCCCAGGCTTATCCCAGAGTTAAGGGCAGGTTACTCACGTGTTACTCACCCGTTCGCCACTAATCCCCCCACAAGTGAGGTTCATCGTTCGACTTGCATGTGTTAAGCACGCCGCCAGCGTTCATCCTGAGCCAGGATCAAACTCTCCGTTGAAGTAAAACAAAAACAGACACAACCAACAGGCCCACGGGAAAACGCGGACCCAGGCTGCACAAAATTTGAAACCAGCTGTAAAAACCAGACCACACCACGGGGTGGCGGATCCAGTCAATTCAACCAATCCAATACAATAAATTGGTATCAACAAACTTGGCACACTATTGAGTTCTCAAACAACAGACACATTCGAAATACTTACCGAAACAATTCATTTCATAATTTCAATGAATTCTTTTGTTTCGCTTTCCTTCGCTGCGATGTTTACAGTTTATTTCATTCATTTCCACTTTGCAAATCCGGGATATTCTTCCGAATTTCACCTGATGGAATGAATCCCCCCAGCAAAATATGAAGCAAATTTTCATTTCAGCGCCTGGCGCATGAAGAATTGCTTCTGTTTTGTCGGGGGTTTGTCACCACTCAGCGGCGGCGACTCAGAAAACATTACACGCTCCTCCCCCACCGGGCAAATCGGCCGGGAAGGAGCGTGCGGATGATGATCCAGGACACGGATCAGGACTGGGAAACTTCCACAGTCGCCAGGTTCTTCTTGCCGCGGCGCAGCAGGAGATACCGGCCGTGCAGCAGCTGGCCGGGCGCGATAACGGCGTCGGGATCGGAGACCTTCGCATTGTTGACGTAGGCCCCACCCTCCCCTACGGTGCGGCGGGCTGCCGATTTGCTCTCGGACAGGCCGGAGGCCACCAGCAGGTCGATGATTCCCAGGGCGCCGGCATCGACGCTCGCGGAGGGCAGTTCGGAGGTCGCGGCCTTCAGGGTCGCCTCGTCGAGCACGCTGAGATCGCCATTGCCGAACAATGCGGCCGACGCCGCAATGACCTTCTCGGTGGCATCCGTGCCGTGGACCAGTGAAGTCACTTCATAGGCGAGCTTCCGCTGGCCCTCGCGGGCGAAGGGACGCTCGGCGACGGACACCTCCAGGGCCTCGATCTCCGCCCGGCTCAGGAAGGTGAAGACCTTGAGGCGGGCCGCGACGTCGTCGTCCGCCGTGTTGAGCCAGAACTGGTAAAAGGCGTAGGGGCTGCACATCTCCGGATCCAGCCAGATCGCGTTGCCTTCACTCTTGCCGAATTTGGTGCCGTCGGAGTTGGTGATGAGGGGCGTGCCCAGGGCATGGACGTGCTTGCCCTCGACCTTGCGGATGAGTTCGGTGCCGCTGGTCAGGTTGCCCCACTGGTCCGAGCCGCCGGTCTGCAGCACGCAGTCGTAGTCGCGGAAGAGCTGGAGGTAGTCCATGCCCTGCAGGATCTGGTAGCTGAACTCCGTGTAGCTGATACCCTCGTCGGAGCCAAGGCGGGAGGCGACGGCATCCTTGCGCAGCATGGTGCCGACACGGAAATGCTTTCCGATCTCGCGGAGGAAGTCGATGGCGCTCAGCGGCGCGGTCCAGTCCAGGTTGTTGACCATCCGTGCGGCGTTGTCGCCCTCGAAGCTCAGGAAGCGACGGACCTGGGCCTGCAGATACCCCACCCACTCTGAAACCGTGTCCTTGGTGTTGAGGGTGCGCTCCGCCGTGGGACGGGGATCACCGATCAGCCCGGTGGAACCTCCGACCAGACCGAGCGGATTGTGGCCCGCCAGCTGGATCCGGCGCATCAGGAGCAACTGGACCAGGTTGCCCAGGTGCAGGCTCGGCGCGGTGGGGTCAAAGCCGCAGTAGTAGGTCACGGGATCACCGGCGAGCAGTTTTTCCAGCTCCGCCTCATCCGTGGAGACGTGGACAAGGCCGCGCCATTTCAGCTCCTGCCAGACATTGGCGAAGCTGGGGTCATTCTGCTGGGACTCGAGATTATTTAGCTGGGACACGGAATCTAAGGTAGCAGGATCGGGCCAACGCAGCGCAGATGGCCAGCGCAGGTGACAGGATTTACCGCAGGCGCGCGCCTCAGTCTTCTATGCCAGCCGGAACGTCCGCGGCGGCGATGAGCCTCAACCGCTGGGTGGGCCGCGTCATCGCCACATACAGGTCCCCGACGCGGCCATGCTCATGGTTGAGCATCGCCGTCGGCTCAAGCACCACGACGCCGTCGAACTCCAGGCCCTTCGCCTCGCGGGGGCTGATCACGACGATGTCCTGCACGTAGCTGCCGGCGCCGGTGCCGACGCGGCGTCCGTAGACGGCGCGCAGCGCCTTGGCCGCTTCCGGAAGAAGGTCGCCGTCGGCAATCACGGCCAGGAGCCCCCCTTCCAGGGCAGCCAGCTCCTCCGGCAGGACCTCAACGAGCTTGCTGACGACACGGCCGGGCTCCACTCGGTCGATGATCGGGGACCAGCGGCCCTCCCGGACGGCCTTGGGCGCGGAGACAACCAGTCCGGCCGCGTTGGCCATACGCGCGGCGGCCTCGGCGATCTGGGATGGCGTGCGGTAGTTGACCGTGAGTTCCTCAAGCTGCCAGCGGTCCCCGAACATCGGGGCCAGAGCGCTCTGCCAGGAATTGGCCCCGGCCACCGAACTCGTCTGCGCGATATCCCCCACGATGGTGAAAGACTTCAGCGGACAGCGGCGGACCAGGAGCCGCCACTGCATCGGCGAGAGTTCCTGGGCCTCGTCCACCACGATGTGCCCGAAGGCCCAGGTGCGGTCGGTCGTGGCACGCTCCGCGGCGGTCAGGCGGGACACACGTTCCTGGTTCTGGTCCACCAGGTCCTCGGCAGAAATGAGGACATCCACGCCGGCGGTTTCCATATTGACCAGGGTCTGCTTGGCGTTGGCGAGGTCGCGGGCTCGGTCGCTTTCCTGCTGCGCCAGGCCCCGCCCGGCAGCGGCGTCGAGCTCGCCGAGCAGTTCGGCGGCTTCATCGAGCAGCGGCACATCGGCGTCTGTCCACGGCGAATCGGCCGGCCGCAGCAGCAGGGCGCGCTCGGCCGCGGTGAGGTCCGGCGTGCAGGCCTCCAGGATCGCCGGCTTGCTCAGGAGCTCCCCCACGAGCTTTTCCGGCGTCATCGGCATCCAGCACAGGTTCAGCGCAATCCGGACGTCCCGGGCGGAGCGGACGTCCTCGGCCAGATAGGAACGGTCGGCGTTGTTGCCGATGCTGCCGGCCTCGACAAGTTCGGTCATCTGCTCGGTAAGTTCGCGCAGCAGGATCTTGACGAACGGGACGCGGGCCTCGTTGTGCGGCTTTCCGGTGGCGCGCGCCCTGTCCCGGGCCCGGCGGACCTGCCGCGGCGTCAGGACCAGTTTGCGTCCGTCCACTTCAAGGATCCGGTTCCCGGCAGGGATGCGCTGGCGGTTGGCGACGGCGTTTGCCACCACGTCCGCCATCTCCAGCCGGCCCTTGATCGCCGCAACGGCGGATTCGGGCTCCTCGACGGCGTGGATGCCGGGCATCAGGCGGCCCAGGCTCGCCATCACAACACCGGTCTCGCCGAGGGAGGGCAGCACACGTTCGATGTACTTCATGAACGACGACGTCGGGCCCACCAGCAGGACGCCGGCCGTCTTGAGGCGGTCCCGGTGGGTGTACAGCAGATAGGCGGCGCGGTGCAGGGCGACGGCGGTCTTGCCGGTGCCGGGTCCGCCCTGGACCACGAGTGCCCCGGAAATGGAGGAGCGGATGATCCGGTCCTGCTCGGACTGGATGGTGCCGACAATGTCGGACATCCGCCCGGTCCGCTTGGAGTTCAGTGCCGCCAGCAGTGCGCCTTCGCCCTGGAGCGAGTCGTTGTCGGCGAGCAGGTCGGCGTCGAGCACGTCGTCCTCGATCGCCTTGACCTCGCGGCCCTGCAGGATGAGATGCCGGCGGCGGCGCACGCCCTGCCGGTCGAATGCCGTGGCTTGGTAGAAGTGCCCGGCCTCGGGCGCCCGCCAGTCCACCATGAGCCGCTGGAGGTCCTCCGTGGTCAGGCCAATGCGCCCGATGTACTGGGCCTCCCCCGAGTCGAGGTCCAGGCGGCCGAAGACGAGGCGGTCGTCGACGGCGTCGAGCTGGGCGAGGCGGTCCTCATACAAGGCCGCGAAGGCATCGCGTTCGGAGACATTCTGCATGGTGCCGACCGCGCCGGCCCGCCGCACCTGGGCCAGCTGGGCGCGCTTTTCCGCCCGCAACTCATCGAGCCGGGCATAGAGGCCGGCCACATAGTCGCGTTCATGGGCCAAATCAGCGTCGTGCATCGAACGTTTCCCCTATCGAAAAAGACAGACCGTCCATTCTACAGCCATTTCGGTGAACGCATCTGAAACATGTCAGGCATTGTTTTTCAGGCATTGTACCGATACAGATGGAATGGTCCGGCTAAAGGCGCAGCAGGGAGTGGACCCTGTGTCCGCTCAAGGCCTCACGGCCCCGCAGTTCATCGAGCTCCAGGACGGCTCCCACACCGGCAATCCGGACCCCGCACCGTTCGAACAGCCGGACGGCTGCGCCGAGCGTGCCGCCGGTGGCGAGCACATCGTCGAGGATCAGGACCCGGCTGCCCGGCGCCAGATCGGTGGTGTGCAGCTCGACCGTGGCCGTGCCGTATTCCAGCGCGTAGTCCTCGGAGACCACTTCGCGTGGCAGCTTGCCCGCCTTGCGGACGGTGATGACGCCGGTATCCGTGGCGTACGCCGCGGCGGCCGCAAGCAGGAAGCCGCGGGCTTCCACTCCGGCGACGGCGTCGAACTGGCCCTTGAACGGAGCCACGAGGGCATCGACGACGGCCTTCAAGGCGGTCCCGTCGGCGAACACGGGGGTCAGATCCTTGAAGCTGATTCCCGGTTTGGGATAGTCCGGGACGGTGGCGCACAGGCTGTTGATCAGCTCATCCACCGTTGCGGTTCTGTTGATCGGGTCCATAGCGCTTTGATTCACCCATCTACCTTACGGGCTGCCGCCAAATCTTCCGGCCATTCCGTGGCCCGCCGCTGACGGCCCACCCCGGGCCGGACGCCAGCCGGGCACTGGCCCGGCTGGCGCCCGGGTGCCGCCCTGCCGTCACCCAATGTTCACCGCCGCAGCAACCGATTCGCGGCTCCCGTCCACTCCGGCGGTGATTAGATGCTGCCATGCGACACGAAATTGCCTTATCCGGACACGGCATCAGCCTGGTCCCGCTGTCCCCGGACCATGCCGCGGGGCTGTTTGACTTTGTTGATCCGGGCATGTGGGCCGGTATGGCCGCCGCGATGCCCACTACTCCGGACGAGCTCGCGGCCCTGTTCCGGTCGAGGCTGGAGGATCCCGCCAATATCCCCTTCGCCGTGACCGACCAGCGCACCGGGGCACTGCTCGGCACGACGTCCCTCTGCGATTACGTCCCCGCCCAGCAGCGCCTGGAGATCGGCGGCACCTTCTACGGGCGGCAGTTCTGGGGCAGCCACGTCAACCCGGCCAGCAAGAACATGCTCCTCGCCCATGCCTTCGACGCCCTGGCGGTCCGTCGGGTGGCTTTCCGATGCGATGCCAGGAATACGCGGAGCGCGGCGGCGATCGAACGGCTCGGCGCGCAATTCGAGGGAGTCCTCCGCGGTCATCGGGTCGCACCCGGCGGGGGCCGTTCGGACACGGCGGTGTTCTCTATCCTGAGCGGTGAGTGGCCCCGGGTGAGGGAATTGCTGGCACGGCGGTTGGCTCCATTCGCCGTGGCGGAAGACTACGCGGTCCGCACCTTCGCCGCCTCGTAGCGCGGCGTGGCCGGATCGCCGGTCAGCCGGGACCGCCGTCGCCGGCTCTGGAGAACAGCTACGTTTTGCCTATGGAGGCCCGGCATCGTCGGGCGGCACAGCGGGCTGCCGCAGGAGTTCATTCGTGAGCCCGTAGCTGACGACGTCGAGCGCTTTCCTGAGGGCGTGCTCCGCATCGAACCTGCTGGCCGCTACGCTGCTCAATCGGGAGTAGTCATCTGCCCATTCGGAACGGCGGAACCTGTCAGCATCGCCATGCAACAGCCGTCCATACAAAACGTCCTCGAAAAGGTCTGGTCCATCATCCTGGGCCAGTCCGGACAACAGCCGACGACGCCCCTGCACCATCTCGGCGGTGAACAGCCTCGCCACTTCTTCCGTCCCCTCCGCCACCTTGCGGTCCACCCGGAAGTTGCAGAGGCGGAGCGCCCTCACCACCAGCTTGAGCGACACATGTTCATCACGAACAATGAATTTACGCAACAGGGCCGCACGGAAGAGCTCTACCCAATGCCTGCGCTCCCCCTCGACGGAGTCGGGAGGGAGCGCGGCTCCGTCCGGTTTGAACAGTTCGACCATCCGGAAGTACTCGGTGGCCAGGCTTTCAAAAATCCGGAGCCTTTCCAGTTCACTGCTTGGCTTCCCGCGTTTACCTTCGCCCATAAGGCTTCATCATGCCCCCACTGCAGTCGCTACGGAATCGGACTGCAGCCTCAGCTACGCGGTCCGCACCTTCGCCGCCTTGTAGCGGGACACCGTCGGATCCCCGGTCAGCCAGAACCGCCAGGGGTAGTCGCCCGTGCCGCCGTCCCCGGAGACGCCGACCCGCGGCCCTGAGCTGACGGCGGCAGGCGGAACGGCCGGCAGCTCCAGCCGGAACGGCGCGCCGAGCGCGTCCCGTCCGCTGTCCGCCGTCGTGAGTCCGAGGACACTGGCGAGCCGGGCGGGTCCGCTCGCGAGGTCCTTGGCGGATTTCGACGTCGGACGCCTGGCCAGTGCCAGCTCCTGCCCGGCGATGACCTCGCCGGCCCGCAGCAGCAGGGCCGATGCCACGCCCGCCGGACCACAGACGATGTTGGCGCAGTGGTGCATTCCGTAGCTGAAGTACACGTACAGATGGCCGGCGGGGCCGAACATCGGCGCATTGCGGGCCGTCGCGCCGCGGAAGGTGTGGGATCCGGGATCAGGGTGCAGCGAGTCATGCGGCCCAAGATAGGCCTCCACCTCGGTGATCCGCACCGACACCGTGCCTTCCGGCCCCTCGTGAGTCAACACGGCGCCGAGCAGCAGCGGCGCCACCTGCCGCGCATCCCGGGAAAGCAGCTCCCGCAGCGGCGCGCTCCCGTCGGGCCCCGGGGGCACGGCTGGCTGGCCGCCCGGCCGGGGGTGCGGCAGCGGGCCTGCTGGAAGCGGGCGCGAACTCATGCTCCGACTTTAACAAAGCTGGCCTGGCGGGGCACCATCCCCGCCACGGCCGTGTCCGATTTCCGCTAGCAGTGGCACCGGCAAGCTGAGAGGATGAAGCCATGGACTTCTGGCAGCGCTACCGGGCGATCGATGCCCGGGACACCCGTTTCGACGGGCAGTTCTACACGGCTGTCCGGACCACCGGCATCTACTGCCGGCCCTCCTGCCCGGCCCGGACCCCCAAGGCGGGCAACGTCACGTTCTACGAGACCTCCGCCGCCGCCCACGACGCCGGGTACCGGGCCTGCAAACGCTGCCTTCCGGAGGCCGTGCCGGGCACCCCGGCGTGGAACATCCGATCGGACATCGCCGGGCGGGCCATGCGGCTCATCAATGACGGGGTCATCAACCGCGACGGCGTGGAAGGGCTCGCCTCCCGGCTCGGCTATTCCTCCCGCCAGCTCAACCGGATCCTCAGCCACGAACTCGGCGCCGGCCCGCTGTCCCTGGCACGGGCCAGCCGCGCCCAGACCGCCCGCACCCTGCTGGTCTCCACCTCCCTGAAGGTAGCCGACGTCGCCTTCGCCGCTGGCTTCAGCAGCGTGCGCCAGTTCAACGAGACCATCGGCGAGGTGTTCGCTATGACACCCTCGGCGCTGCGGGCCACGGCCCGCCACCGGGCGCCTGCGGCTTCCACGGCGCTGACGCTGAACCTGCCGTACCGGGAGCCGTTCGATCCGGGCGTGTTCGATTTCCTCGCGGTCCGTGCCATCCCGGGGATCGAGACCGGGAGCTCCACGTCCTATGCCCGGACCCTGCGGCTGGCCCACGGCGATGCCCGCTTCGTGGTGGAGTACGACGCCGCCGCGCCCGGGCGCCCGCTGGTACTGACGGTCGGTGCCGTGGATTTGCGGGACCTCGCCGCCCTGCTCAGCAGGGTCCGCCGGCTGCTGGACCTCGATTCCGATCCGGTCGCGATCGACGGCGCCCTCGCGGCTGATCCCCGGCTAACGGCCAGCGTGGCACGGACGCCCGGCATCCGGATGCCGGGCGCGGTGGACCCGCAGGAGCTGCTGATCCGGGCGATGATCGGGCAGCAGATCACCGTGGCGGCCGCCCGCACCGCCCTGGTCCAGCTTTCCGCGGCCGGAAGCGAAAGCCTGGTGCCGGCCGGCGGGCTGCACCGGCTGTTTCCCACGGCGGGACAGATCGCGGAGACGGGCTTCGAACTGTTGCGGGGCCCGCAGCGCCGGATCGACTCCATCCGCGCGGCCGCCGCGGCGATGGCCTCGGGGGACCTCGGTTTCGGCTATGGTGACGACCTTCCAGGGCTGCAGGCCAGGCTCCTGCCCCTGGCCGGCGTCGGGCCGTGGACGGTGGGGTATGTGGCGATGCGGGTCATCGGCGCCCCGGACGTCTTCCTCGGCAACGACGCGGCGGTGCGGAACGGCATCCGCTCACTGCTGCCCAAGGCTGCTGACGGGCCCGACGGCGCGGCCGCCGACAACACCACACTTGACCCGACGGTCCTGGCCCCGGATTTCCGCGGGGTGAGCCCCTGGCGCTCCTACGCCACCATGCACCTGTGGCGCGC
Source organism: Arthrobacter sp. PAMC25564 (assembly GCF_004798705.1). Classification (NCBI taxonomy): domain Bacteria; kingdom Bacillati; phylum Actinomycetota; class Actinomycetes; order Micrococcales; family Micrococcaceae; genus Arthrobacter; species Arthrobacter sp. PAMC25564. The sequence goes on from NZ_CP039290.1 coordinate 3,421,336, forward strand.
GGCAGCGCAGGCCGCAGCGCGGAAACAGACCCCCTCGACGAAGGAAGCGAAGAAATGAAAGCCCAGCTGTTGACCATGTCCACCCCTGACGGCCCGTTCACCATCATTGCCAGGGACGGCGCCGTGCTTGCCTCCGGCTGGACCGCGGTTCCCAGCGAACTCACCGGCCAGATCCACGCCGAGCTGCTGCCCGCGGAATACGAGCCCGTCCTGGGGCTCGGAACCATTTCCGCGGCCGTCGAGGAGTTCTACGCCGGAAATCCGGCCCCGGCCATGGGAGTGCCGGTGCTGCAGAAATCCGGCCCCTTCCGCAGCCATGCCTGGGACATGCTCCGGACGGTGGCGCCGGGAAGCCCGGTGACGTACACGGAGTACGCGGAGCTCTCCGGGAACCCGAAAGCGGTCCGTGCTGCGGCCAGTGCCTGCGCGTTCAACGCGGCTGCCCTGTTTGTCCCGTGCCACCGGGTGATCCGCACCGACGGCACCCTGGGCGGCTTCCGCTGGGGGCTCGCCATCAAGGAGAGCCTGCTGGAGAGGGAACACGGACTGGCGCCGGCCCCGAAGTGAGTTAACCGCCGCGGGATGACACTTCACGGCAGTGTTTTCTCTCGGCAGTTTTTTCGAAAAACATTTGTCGAAAGACGTTGCCGCGACATGTCATCCCGCGTGGATCGGAAAGAGTGACTACCCTGCGTACCCGCGCACGCCGGCAAGCTCGGCCTCGAGGGCCAGCAGCTGTCGCTCGACGGCGGCCGGTGCGGTGCCTCCCTGCGAGTTCCGGCTGTTGAGCGAGCCCTCGGTGGACAGGACGGTGCGGACTTCCGGCGTCAGGTGCTCCGAGATGGCGGCGTATTCCTCATCCGTCAGGTCCCAGAGCTCGACGCCGCGGCTTTCGGCCTGCTTGACCGCGGCACCGGAGAGCTCATGCGCCTCGCGGAACGGAACCCCCTGGCGGACGAGCCATTCGGCGATATCCGTGGCCAGCGCGAAGCCCTGCGGGGCGAGTGACTCCATCCGTGCGGTGTTGAACTTCAGCGTCGCGATCATGCCGGACACTGCCGGCAGCAGCACCTCGAGCGTGTCGGCGGCGTCGAAGACCGGTTCCTTGTCCTCCTGCAGATCGCGGTTGTACGCGAGCGGGAGGCCCTTGAGCGTGGCCAGGAGCCCGGTCAGATTGCCGATCAGCCGGCCTGCCTTCCCGCGCGCCAGCTCGGCCACGTCCGGGTTCTTCTTCTGCGGCATGATCGAGGAGCCGGTGGAGTAGGAATCGTGCAGGGTGACGAAGGAAAACTCCTTCGTGGCCCACAGGATGACCTCCTCCGAGACCCGGGACAGGTCCACGCCGATCATGGCCGTGATCCACGCGAACTCGGCGAAGACATCGCGGGAGGCGGTGCCGTCGATCGAGTTGTGCGTTGCCGAGAAGAAGCCCAGCTCCGCCGCCACCGCCTCCGGGTCCAGGCCCAGCGAGGAGCCCGCGAGGGCGCCGGAACCGTAGGGCGAAACTCCTGCGCGCTTGTCCCAGTCCTGGAAGCGCTGCACATCGCGCAGCAGCGCCCAGGCATGGGCCAGCAGGTGGTGGCTGAGCAGGACCGGCTGGGCGTGCTGGAGGTGCGTGCGGCCGGGCATGGCCACGCCGCGGTGCTCCTTGGCCTGGCCGATCAGCGCGTCGATGGTGGCGAGCACGCCGCGGGCAATGATCCGGGCGTGGTCGCGCAGGAACATCCGGCCGAGCGTGGCAACCTGGTCGTTGCGCGAGCGTCCGGCACGGAGCTTGCCGCCGAGCTGCGCGCCGGCCCGTTCAATCAGTCCGCGTTCCAGCGATCCGTGGACGTCCTCGTCGGACTCAGCGGGCGTGTACGCGCCGGAGGCGACATCCTCGTCCAGCCGGGTGAGGGCCGCGAGCATGCCTTCGAGCTCGGCGCCGTCCAGCAGACCGGCCTTGTGCAGCACGCGGGCATGCGCCTTGGAACCGGCGATATCGTAGCGGGCCAACCGCCAGTCAAAGTGCGTGGACTTGCTCAGGGCCGCGAGGGCGTCCGCGGGGCCGCCGGCGAACCGGCCGCCCCACAGCGCACCTTCGTTCGTTGCGGAGGCCATTACTTTCCTGCGACGCGGATATCGCGGCCGGAGGCAACCTTGGCAGACATGCCCCACAGCTCGATGAAGCCGCGGGCCATGGACTGGTCGAAGGTGTCACCGGTGTCGTAGGTGGCGAGGTCGAAGTCGTAGAGCGAGGTGTCGGAGCGGCGTCCGTTGACGATCGCCTGGCCGCCGTGCAGGACCATGCGGATGTCGCCGGTGACGTAGCGCTGGGTGTCCTCGATGAAGGCATCGAGGGAGCGCTTGAGCGGGGAGAACCACTGGCCGTCGTAGACCAGCTCTGCCCAGCGCTGGCCGACGGTCGCCTTGAAGCGGGCCTGCTCACGTTCGATCGTGATGTCCTCGAGGTGCTTGTGCGCCGTGATCAGCGCCATGGCGCCGGGGGCTTCGTAGATTTCGCGGGACTTGATGCCGACGAGGCGGTCCTCGACGACGTCGATCCGGCCGACGCCCTGGGCGCCGGCACGGCGGTTGAGTTCCTTGATGGCCTGCAGCGGGGTGACCCGGACGCCGTCGATCGCGACCGGGACGCCGGCTTCGAAGGAGATGGTGACCTCTTCCGGGGCCGGCGGGAATTCCGGGGTCGCGGTGTAGTCGTAGATGTCCTTGGTGGGGGCGTTCCAGATGTCCTCGAGGTAGCCGGTTTCGACGGCGCGGCCCCAGACGTTCTGGTCGATCGAGTACGGGTTCTTCTTGGTGGTCTCGATCGGCAGTCCCTTTTCCTCGGCGAAGGCGATGGCTTTGTCTCGGGTCAGGGCGAGGTCGCGGACCGGGGCGATGCACTTCAGGTCCGGGCCGAGGGTCTGGATGCCGACCTCGAAGCGGACCTGGTCGTTGCCCTTGCCGGTGCAGCCGTGGGCCACTGTGGTGGCGCCGAATTCGCGGGCGGCCTTGACCAGGTGCTTGACGATCACCGGTCGGGAGATCGCGGAAACCAGCGGGTAGTGGCCCTGGTAGAGGGCGTTGGCCTTCAGGGTGGGCATGCAGTACTCGTTGGCGAACTCGTCGCCCGCGTCGGCCACGTAGGCCTCGACGGCGCCGCAGCCCAGGGCGCGCTGCCGGATCGTCTCCAGCGATTCGCCGCCCTGTCCGACGTCGACCGCCACGGCGATGACCTCGGCGCCGGTGGCTTCACCGATCCAGCCGATGGCTACGGAAGTATCCAGGCCACCGGAGTATGCCAGCACAATACGCTCAGTCACTTCAAATGCTCCTTAGTTGTTTGGTTCTTGGTTTTCTTCAAGCTTATGGCCGGCTTCCTCGGCGAACTGCAGGAAGCGGGCCGCGACGGCGGCGCCGCCCAGCGGGTCCCGGGTGACCAGCAGCACGGTGTCGTCCCCGGCGATGCTGCCCAGGATGGACGGCATCACCGAGTGGTCGATCGCGAGCGCCAGGAAGTTTGCCGCGCCGGGCGGGGTCCGCAGCACCACGATGTTCGCCGAAGCTTCGGCGGTGACCAGCAGTTCCCCGCACAGCCGGGCGAGCCGGGCATCCAGGATTTCCTGGGTCACGCCGCTCTTGGCCGTGCGCTCCCCGCCCTCCCCCGGCACGGCGTACACCAGGACGCCGTCCTTGCCGCGGACCCGCACCGCACCGAGTTCCACCAGGTCCCGGGACAGCGTGGCCTGGGTGACCTGGACACCGTCGTCGGCCAGCAACGCGGCGAGCTCGGCCTGCGAGCGGACCGATTCGCCGGTCAGGATCGCGGTGATCCGCGCCAGCCGGGCCGTCTTGGTGGCCGGGCTCGCCCCCGGAGCGGCTGGCTGGACAGTCATTTTCGACGGCCTTCCACTAGCGGCTTTCCATTGGGCTTCCGACCGGTGTCAACCCCGCCACAACGGCAAGGCCGGAGCGGTGCATAAGCCAGGCCATCAGGGCCTTCTGGGCGTGAAGCCGGTTTTCGGCCTCGTCCCAGACAACCGACTGCGGGCCGTCGATGACGCCGGCGGCGATCTCGTAGCCCCGGTACGCCGGAAGGCAGTGCAGCACGACGGCGTCCGGCGCCGCGAGCTTCATCGCCGCCTCGTCCACGGAATACTCACGGAACAGCCGCAGCCGGGCTTCCTTCTCGTCCTCCTGGCCCATCGACACCCACGTATCAGTGGCGACGACGTCGGCGCCCAGGAGCGCCTCGGCCGGGTCCACGGTGACCAGCACCGAGCCGCCGGTCTCCGCGGCACGGTCCTCCGCCGCGGCGATGATTTCCGGAGAGGGCAGATACCCGTCGGGGCCCGCGATGCGGACGTGCATGCCCGCGGTGACGCCGGCCAGCAGGTAGGAGTTGGCCATGTTGTTGGCCGAGTCGCCGAGGTAGCTCATGGTGAGGCCCTTGAGCCGGCCCTTGTGTTCCTTGATGGTGAGCAGGTCCGCGAGGAGCTGGCACGGGTGGTAGTCATCGCAGAGGGCGTTGATCACCGGAACGCGCGAGTTCTCCGCCATGGCGACGAGGCCGGAGTGTTCCCCGGTGCGCCACACGATGGTGGAGACCATGCGCTCCAGCACCTTGGCAGTGTCCTGCACGGACTCTTTGTGGCCGATCTGCGCCTCGCCCGGGTTGATGATGAGCGCGTTGCCGCCCATGTCGGCCACGCCGGTGGCGAAGGAGACACGGGTCCGGGTGGAGGTCTTGTCGAAGATGACGGCCACGGTCTTACGGCCGTTGCCTTCCGCGGCGAAGGGCTGCACGCTGTACGGAGCGGCCTTCATCCGGACGGCGAGGTCAAGGACTTCGGCCTGCTCGGCAGGGCTGAGGTCGGTGTCTTTGAGGAAATGGCGGGTGGGTACGGGTGTTGCAGCGGGGGCGGTCACTGGGCGTCCTTTGCGGTCTGGAGGATGGCGGGCAGCGCTGCGAGGAAACGGTCGGCCTGGGCAGTGGTGAGGATCAGCGGCGGCGCGAGCCTGATCGTGTGCGGGCCGGGGCTGTTGACAATGAAGCCGGCATCGAGGCCGGCGGTGACCACACCGGGGGCTACGTCGGCGTCGAGGTCGAAGCCGATCAGCAGCCCTTCGCCGCGGACCTCGGTGACGCCGTCGATCGCGGCGAGGCCGGAGCGCAGGTGCTCCCCCACATCCCGGACATGGTCCAGGACATGCTGGCTTTCGAGCACGTGCAGGGTGGCCAGGGCCGCCGCGGTGGCGACCGGGTTGCCGCCGAAGGTGGTGCCGTGCTGGCCTGCGGTCAGCAGCGAGGAGACCTCCGGGCCGAAGGTCACGAGGGCGCCGATCGGGAAGCCGCCGCCCAGGCCCTTGGCGAAGGTCACGGCGTCGGGCACGATTCCGGCGTCGCCGCTGGCGAGCCACTTGCCGGTGCGGCCGATGCCGGTCTGGACCTCGTCGAGGATCAGGAGGGCGCCGGCCCGGCTGGTGGCCTCACGGGCCGCCTGCAGGTAGCCGGCGGGCAGCGGCCGGACGCCGGCCTCGCCCTGGATCGGTTCGAGGAAGACGGCGGCAACGGTCTCGTCCACGGCGGCGCGGAGCGCGTCGATGTCACCGAACGGGATGTGGACGACGCCGCCGGGCAGCGGAGCAAACGGTGCCCGGTAGGCCTCCTTCGCGGTGAGTGCGAGGGCACCCATGGTGCGGCCGTGGAAGGCCCCTTCCAAGGCGATGATCCTGGTCCGGGGCTTCCCGTTTCCTTCCGTACCGGACCGGGCATTACGGCGCGCCAGCTTGAAGGCGGCCTCGACGGCTTCGGTGCCGGAGTTGGCGAAGAACACCTTGGACCCGGCGGGCGCGTTGGAAATTTCCAGCAGCTTCTCGGCCAGGGCAATCTGGGTGGGGCTCGTGAAGAAGTTGGAGACGTGGCCCAGGGTGGCGAGCTGGCTGGAGATCACCGAGGTGACGAACGGGTGGGCGTGGCCGAGCGCGTTGACCGCGATCCCGCCCAGGAGGTCCAGGTACTCCTTGCCGTCGGCGTCCCAGACGAGGCAGCCGGCGCCGCGGACGAGGACCCGCTGCGGGGTCCCGAAGACACCCAGCAGGGAGGATGAGTAGCGGGCCAGCCACTCAGCCCCGCTACCCGTTCCAGTCATGACGGACGCTTTGGGGGCCCCATCGCTGCTGCGGCCTTCAGGGGAATGGCTCAGTTCAGTGCTGTTCACTATGCGTTCACTTCCTCGTCCGGGACGACCTGCGTGCCGATGCCCGCCGTCGTGAAGGTTTCCAGCAGCATCGAGTGCGGCAGCCTGCCGTCCACGATGTGCGCACGTTCAACGCCGCCCTCCACGGCCTTGAGGCAGGCTTCCATCTTCGGGATCATGCCGGACTCAAGGCCCGGCAGCAGTTCGCGCAGCTCCGAGACCGTCAGGGAGGAGATCAGCGAGGAGCGGTCCGGCCAGTTGGCGTAGAGCCCTTCGACGTCGGTCAGGATCACGAGCTTGGAGGCGCCGAGCGCTTCGGCCAGGGCGGCCGCGGCGGTGTCCGCGTTGACGTTGAGGACCTGGCCGGTGGTCTGCGCCTGCTTTGCTCCTGGGTCGCCGCTGCCGTCATCGAAGATTTCCGGGGCGACAGTGGAGATCACCGGGATCCGGCCGGCGGCGACGATATCCAGGATGCCGTCGGGGTTGACGCCGACCACTTCGCCGACCAGGCCCAGGTCCACTTCTTCGCCGTCGACGACGGTGCCGGTGCGGACGGCGCGGAGCAGTCCGCCGTCCTCCCCGGACATGCCGACGGCGTAGGGGCCGTGGGAGTTGATCAGGCCGACGAGTTCGCGGCCCACCTGGCCGGTCAGGACCATGCGGACCACGTCCATGGCCTCGGGGGTGGTGACCCGCAGGCCGCCCTTGAACTCGGATTCGATGCCGAGGCGGCTGAGCATGGCATTGATCTGGGGGCCGCCGCCGTGCACCACAACGGGGTGGATGCCGACATGGTGGAGGAATACGACGTCCTCGGCAAAGGCGCGGCGCAGTTCCTCGTTGACCATGGCGTTGCCGCCGTATTTGATCACCATGGTGGTGCCGGCGAAGCGCTGGATCCAGGGCAGGGCCTCAATCAGGGTGCCGGCTTTGCTTTGGGCGTCGGACATGGAGGTGTTCTCGCGGGTCTGGGTGTTCATGCTGGTCGTCCTTCTGTCCGTCCTTCCAGGAGGATTAGCTTGAGTAGGCGCTGTTTTCTTCGACGTAGTCGTGCGTGAGGTCGTTGGTCAGGATCGTGGCCTCGGCCTCGCCGGCCTGGAGATCGATCTCGACCAGCACCTCCCGCGGTTCCAGGTCCACGAGGCTGCGGTCCTCGCCGATGCTGCCGTTCCGGCAGATCTGCACGCCGTTCATGGAGACATTGAGCCGGTCCGGCTCGAAGGCCGCGTCGGTGGTGCCGACGGCGGAGAGCACCCGGCCCCAGTTCGGATCCTTGCCGAAGATGGCGGCCTTGAAGAGGTTGGAGCGGGCGACGGCGCGGCTGACGATTTCGGCGTCCTTCTCGCTGGCGGCGTTGAAGGTGCGGATCGCGATGTCATGGCTGGCGCCCTCGGCGTCGCCGATCAGCTTGCGGGCAAGCTCGGCGCAGACCTGCGTCAGGCCGGCCCCGAACGCGGTGGCGGAGGGAACGACGCCGGACGCACCGGAGGCGAGCAGCACCACGGTGTCGTTGGTGGACATGCAGCCATCGGAGTCGGCCCGGTTGAAGGTGACGCGCGTGGCGTCGCGGAGCACGACGTCGAGCATTTCCGGCTGGACGTCGGCGTCCGTGGTGAGGACCACCAGCATGGTGGCCAGCCCGGGGGCGAGCATGCCGGCGCCCTTGGCCATGCCGCCGATGGTGTATTCGTTGCCTTCGGCGTCCGTTCCGGTGAACACGGCCTGCTTGGACACGGTGTCGGTGGTCATGATGGCGGTGGCCGCCTCGGCGCCGCCCTCGGGGCTGAGCGCGGCCGCCGCGGCGCCGATCCCGGCAAGGATCTTGTCCATCGGGAGCTGCTCGCCGATCAGGCCCGTCGAGCAGACGACGACGTCGGTGGCGGAGATGCCCAGCGCGGCGGCGGTCTTCTCTGCGGTGGTGTGGGTGTTCTGGAAGCCCTGGGGACCGGTGCAGGCGTTGGCTCCTCCGGAGTTCAGAACGACGGCGTCCACCCGTCCGTCCTTGGCGACTTCGCGGGACCAGTGCACGGGGGCTGCTGCCACCCGGTTGGAGGTGAAGACGGCGGCGGCAGCCTTGGCGGGTCCGTCGTTGACCACGAGGGCGAAGTCCGGGTTGCCGGAGGCCTTCAGCCCGGCGGTGACCCCGGCGGCGCGGAATCCCTTGGGTGCGGTGATGCTCATGGTGCGACTCCCTGCAGGTTGAGGCCGGCGTCTTCCGCCAGGCCGAGGGCGATATTCATGGACTGCACGGCGCCGCCGGCGGTCCCCTTGGTCAGGTTGTCGATGGCGCAGCAGACGATCACCCGGCCGGTGTGCGCGTCAAGCGCCAGCTGCATGACGGCGTGGTTGGATCCCTGCACGGATTTGGTGGTGGGCCAGCGGCCTTCCGGGAGCAGATGGACGAACTGTTCGTCGTCGTAAGCCTCGCTCCAGGCGCGGCGCAGTTCCTCGGCGGTCACGCCCGGACGCACCTTCGCCGTCGCCGTCGTGAGGATGCCCCGGCTCATCGGAGCCAGCGTGGGCGTGAAGGACACGGTGACCGGGGCGTTCAGTGCCTTGGAGAGTCCCTGTTCGATCTCGGGGGTGTGCCGGTGGCCGCCGCCCACGCCGTAGGGGTTCATCGAGCCCATGACCTCGGAGCCGATCAGGTTGACCTTGGCGGCCTTGCCGGCCCCGGAGGTGCCGGAGGCGGAGACGATGACGACGTCCTCCGCCTGCAGCAGGTGGTTGCTGAAGCCCGGGGTAAGTGCCAGCAGGGCCGAGGTCGGATAGCAGCCCGGCACGGCGATCCGGGTGGCGCCGCGGAGGGCCTCGCGCTGTCCCGGAAGCTCGGGGAGGCCGTACGGCCAGGTTCCGGCATGCGGCGATCCGTAGAATTTCTCCCAGGCGGCCGGGTCCTCGAGGCGGTGGTCGGCGCCGGCGTCGATCACGACGGTCCCGGCCGGCAACTGCGCCGCGATCTCCGCGGACGCACCGTGCGGCAGCGCCAGGAACACGACGTCGTGTCCGGACAGGTTTTCCACGGTGGTGTCTTCGAGGATGCGGTCCGCGAGGCTATGGAGATGGGGCTGCAATTCCCCTAGTCTGGAACCGGCATTGCTGTGGGCCGTAATGGCGCCGATCGTGACATCGGGATGACCGGCCAGGAGCCGCAGCACCTCGCCGCCGGCATAACCGCTCGCGCCGGAGACGGCAACAGAAATAGTCATAGGCACGACTATACAGCAAGAGTATGCATAGATGTCGATATTTATGCATGAACTCATGCGTGTCCGGAAGTTCCGGCGGCAGGCTGTCCGGCCCCGGCCTGGCACGCCGGAAAAACCGCGGGGCGTATCCTAGGTTAAGGGTGATCCAGACCGTGCAGCCGCGAATGTCGGCTGCAGCGTTGCCCGTAACAGTTACGAGGCAAGTGTTTATGACCCCCACCGCCACCTCGGAGCGCCCGAAATCGCGTGTCCGACAACCCAATGCCGTCGTCCTGAGCTACTCGGAACTCCTCAAGAGCGTCAAGGCCGCCGGCCTCCTCGAGCGCCGCGTCGGCTTTTACGTCACCGTGTTTTCCTGCCTGGCCCTCCTGATGACCGCCACCTGGTTCGGCTTCGCGCTGATTGGCGACAGTTGGTTCCAGCTCCTGATCGCCGCCGCACTGGGCATCCTTTGCACCCAACTGAGCTTCCTGGCCCACGAGGCCGGACACCGCCAGATCTTCGCATCCCGGCGGGCCAATGACTGGGCCGCCCGGCTGCTCGCCACCTCCGTGGCCGGCATCAGCTATTCGTGGTGGGAGCAGAAGCACGGCGCGCACCACAACCACCCGAACGTCATCTCCAAGGACCCGGACATCGCCACGGGCGCTATCGCATTCTTCCCGGAAGCCGCAGCGACCCGGCAGGGCCGGTTCTCCTTCCTGACCCGCAAGCAGGGCTGGTTCTTCTTCCCGCTGCTGTTCCTGGTAGGCCTGGGCCTCCAGATCGATTCGATCAAGTTCATCTTCCGGCGCGCCAAGGTCACGCACCGCTGGGTTGAAATCCCGATCCTCGCGGTCCGCCTCAGCCTGCTGCCGGTACTCGCGTTCACGTTCCTGCCGTGGGGCATGGCGCTCGCGTTTATCGCGGTCCAGCTCGCCATCTTCGGGTTCTACATGGGAGCCTCCTTCGCCCCGAACCACAAGGGCATGCCGGTCCTGCCGGCCGACAGCCGCGTGGACTTCTTCAGCCGGCAGGTCCTCACGTCACGGAACATTTCCGGTGGCCGCTTCATGGACATCCTGCTCGGCGGCCTCAACCGCCAGGCCGAGCACCATCTCTTCCCGGACATGGCCCGCCCGCAGCTGGACAAGGCGGCCGTGATCGTCCGCGAGTTTTGCGCGAAACACCAGGTTCCCTACACGGAAACCACGCTGCTGCAGTCCTACGGCATCATCGTCCGTTACCTCAACGAGGTCGGCCTCTCCGCCGGACGGCACTTCGAGTGCCCGATGGCCACCGTTACCCGCCGCTACTGAGCTGCAGCTGAGCCGGCGCCCCCGGCGCCAGGCCGCGGGCTCAACAGCATGACCACGAAGTGACGGCCGGACATCCGGCCGTCACTTCGTCATTTCCGCCGCTGTCCTAGGATGGTTTCAGGATCCGGGCCAGGAAATCCCCGCCCGGAAAAGGGAGACTTATGATGCACGCAATCCTTGCCCGGCAGTCGGGCGGCCCCGAGGTACTGGAGCTGGCAGAGACAGAGCGTCCGGTCCCGGGCCCCGGCCAGTTGCTCATCAAGGTCGCGGCGGCAGGCGTGAACTTTATCGACACCTACAAGCGCAGCGGCATCTACAAGGTGCGGTACCCCTTCATCCCCGGCTCCGAGGCCTCCGGCACCGTCGAGGAACTCGGGGAAGGCGCCACCGGCTTCGCCCCGGGCGACCGGGTCGCCACAGCCGAGGGCATCAACTGCTACGCCGGCTACGCCCTCGTCGATGAGGACAAGGCGCTCCCCGTCCCGGAAGGCCTGGACGACTTCACAGCCGCCGCACTCCCCCTGCAGGGCGTGACGGCCCACTATCTGATCAATTCCACCTTCCGCGTCGAGTCAGGCCACACCGTGCTGCTCCACGCAGGAGCCGGCGGCGTCGGCCTGCTCCTGATCCAGCTGCTCAAGGCCAAAGGCGCGAACGTCATCACCACCGTCTCCACGGATGAGAAGGAGCGGCTGGCCCGCGAAGCGGGCGCCGACCATGTGCTGCGCTACGCAGGCTTCACCGCCAAGGTCCGGGATCTGACCGACGGGACCGGCGCCGATGTGGTGTACGACGGCGTCGGGAAGGACACCTTCGACGGCTCCCTCGCCGCGCTGCGCGTCCGCGGCACCCTCGTGCTCTTTGGCGGCGCCTCCGGTCCGGTCCCGCCATTCGATCCGCAGCGGCTCAATGCCGGCGGCTCGCTGTACCTGACCCGTCCGACGATGGCCCACTACCTGCGCGACGCCCAGGAACGCCGCTGGCGCTCCGGCGAGGTCTTTGCCGCTGCCGCCGACGGGAACCTCAAGGTCCGGATCGGCGCCCGCTATTCGCTGGCTGAAGCGGCCAGGGCCCACGACGACCTGGAGCAGCGCCGCACCACCGGCAAAGTCATCCTGGTGCCCTGAAGCGGGCGCACGGTTCAGCAGGCCCGCGCCGTGACCGGCACCACGGCAGGCGAACATCAGGCGAACCGCCGGCGAACAATGGCCGAACAACCGGCAAACCCGGACACCTTTTGTTCATCTGCGCCAGAGATAATCCCCCTGTGACTGAACAGCAACCGCACGACCGGAACCGCCCGCCTACAGACCTCGTGTACCGGGCGCAGCTGCCGGGCGCCCTGGCGGCGCCGCCGGAGCGCACGCTGATCGACATCCTCCAGGACACCGCCCACCGCTTCCCGGACGCCTCGGCCCTCGACGACGGCCAGAGCTCGCTCAGCTACGCCCAGCTCCTGGCGGAGGTCCGGTCCACCGCGACGCAGCTGCACATGGCCGGGCTCGGCGCGGGCGACAAGATCGGCGTGCGGATTCCGTCCGGTACCAACCAGCTCTACATCTCGATCCTGGCCGTGCTGATGGTGGGCGCGGCCTACGTTCCGGTGGACGCCGACGACCCGGACGAGCGGGCGAAACTTGTCTTTGGCGAAGCGAACGTCGCGGGCATCCTGCACGGCGGCGGCGAGATTGTCACGGACGCCAAGCGGCCCAAGCCGTTCCCTGCCGGGAGGCTGCCAGGCCCCGACGACGACGCCTGGGTGATCTTCACGTCCGGCTCGACCGGAACCCCCAAGGGCGTCGCCGTGCAGCACCGCTCCTCGGCGGCCTTCGTCGACGCCGAGGCCAGGATCTTCCTGAAAGACGAGCCGATCGGGGCACAGGACCGCGTCCTCGCCGGGCTCTCCGTCGCCTTCGACGCGTCCTGCGAGGAAATGTGGCTCGCGTGGCGCCATGGCGCCTGCCTGGTGCCCGCTCCCCGGGCGCTGGTGCGGACCGGGATGGACCTCGGCCCGTGGCTGATCAGCCACGGCATCACGGTCGTCTCCACGGTCCCCACGCTCGCCGCGCTGTGGCCCGTCGAATCCCTGGAAAGCGTCCGGTTGCTGATCTTCGGCGGCGAGGCCTGCCCGCCCGAGCTCGCTGAGCGGCTCGCCGTCGAGGGCCGTGAGGTTTGGAACACCTACGGCCCCACCGAGGCCACGGTCGTCGCGTGTGCGGCGCAACTGGGCGGCACCGGGCCGGTCAGGATCGGCCTGCCGCTGGACGGCTGGGACCTAGCCGTCGTCGACGCCGATGCGCTGCCCGTCGGCGAAGGCGAGGTGGGCGAGCTGATCATCGGCGGCGTCGGGCTGGCCCGTTACCTGGACCCGGCGAAAGACGCCGAAAAGTACGCGCCCATGCCCTCGCTGGGCTGGGAGCGCGCCTACCGCTCGGGGGACCTGGTGCGCTACGAGGCCGAAGGCCTCGTATTCCAGGGCCGCGCCGACGAGCAGGTCAAACTCGGCGGCCGACGGATCGAGCTGGGCGAAATCGACGCCGCCCTGCAGGCGCTGCCGGACATCGCCGGCGCCGCCGCAGCGGTTCAGACGACGGCGGCTGGCAACCAGATCCTCGTCGGTTACCTGGCCCCCGTGGCCGGCCAGGAGGTCGACCTCGCCACCGCGCGGGAGCTGTTGGGCGCCAGCCTGCCGGCCCCGCTGATCCCCCTACTCACCCTCGTGGATTCGCTGCCCACCAAGACCAGCGGCAAGGTGGACCGCCATGCCCTGCCGTGGCCGCTCACCGGCGCCGGAGCGGCCGATGCCGAGACCGCCCCGCTGAACCTCCCCGAAGATGCCCAATGGATCGTCCAACAATGGACCGCCGTGCTGGGCAGCGCCGTCGCGGACCTCGACGCCGACTTCTTCGCCTATGGGGGCGGCTCCCTCGCCGCCGCGCAGCTCGTGTCCGCCCTCCGCGTCCGCTACCCCACCATCACCGTGGCCGACATCTATGCCACCCCGCGGATCGGCGCGCTCGTTGACGCGGCCCGCCAATCGCTGCCCGAGGGCGGTGCCGGCCCCGCGCCGGAGCGCACCGTCCGGCCCACAACCCGCAAGTCCCAAATCTTCCAGACCCTGATGGGCGTTCCGCTGCACATCCTGGTGGGCATGCGCTGGCTGAGCTACCTGATGGCCGCCAACAACCTGCTGGCCGCACTGGCCGGCTTCAGCGCCGCCCCCACGATCTCCTGGTGGTGGGTCGGTGCCTCGTGGCTCGTCTTCGTCAGCCCCGCGGGCCGGATGCTGATCTCCATCGCTGCCGCCCGCATCCTGCTCCGGAACGTGGTGCCCGGAACGTATCCCCGGTCCGGCCGGGTGCACCTGCGGCTCTGGCTCGCGGAGCAGATCCAGGACCTCGCCGGTGCCATCAGCCTGGCCAGTGCCCCCTGGGTGCCCTACTATGCCAAGGCGCTCGGGGCAAAGATCGGCAACGATGTCCAGCTGCACTCGCTCCCACCCGTCACCGGGCTGCTCTCCCTCGGCAGCGGCGCCAACATCGAGCCGGAAGTCGATCTGTCCGGCTGGTGGATCGACGGGGACATCGTCCACATCGGTGCCATCCACATCGGCCCCGGCGCGACCATCGGGGCGCGCAGCACGCTCATGCCCGGCGCGACAATCGGCGCCGGGGCCCAGGTGGAGCCAGGTTCGGCCGTACTGGGGAAGGTGAAGGCCGGGCAGCTCGTCGCCGGATCGCCTGCGGAGCGGCGCGGCAAGGCCAAACATTCCCGGCCGGGCACTCCCCCTGAACATCATCTGATCGGCCGGCTCTGGTTTGCGGCCTTCGCTGCGGCCTCGGCCCTGCTGGCCCTGATCCCGTACGTCTCCGCTGCCGCCGCCGCCCTGGTGGTCTACCTGTTCATTCAGGGCAGCACCTCGCTGTCCGCGGCGCTCCCGGAGCTGGTGTTGTCCCTTCCGCTGGCTGCGCTGGCCTGGTTCCTGGCCAACCTCCTGCTCATCCTGGTCACCACCAGGCTCCTCGGCGTGGGGCTGAAGGAGGGCTACTACCGGGTGCGCAGCCGGATCGGCTGGCAGGTCTGGGCCACGGAACGGGTCCTGGACCTGGCCCGCGACCTGCTGTTCCCGATCTACGCCAGCCTGTTCACACCGGTCTGGCTGCGGCTCCTCGGCGCCAAGGTCGGCAGGAATGTGGAGGCCTCCACGGTGCTGCTGATCCCCAAGATGACGACCGTGGGCGAGGGTGCCTTCCTGGCCGACGACACCATGGTGGCGTCCTACGAACTCGACGGCGGCTGGATGAGGATTGCCCCGGCCAAGATCGGCAAGCGCTCCTTCCTCGGCAACTCAGGGATGACCGCGGCCGGACGGAACGTCCCCAAGAACTCCCTCGTGGCGGTGCTGTCGGCGACGCCTGCGAAGGCAAAATCCGGGACATCATGGCTGGGGAGCCCTCCCGTGCGGCTCCGGCGCACCGCCATCGCTTCCGACGACACGAGGACCTACGAGCCGCCTTTCCGGCTCAAGGTTGCCCGCACCCTGTGGGAGCTGTGCCGCTTTGTCCCGGTGGTGCTGACGGTCGCCATCGTGGCGGGCGTCCTGCTGGCCTTCGACTGGCTGGCCGCCGCCTTCAACTACGGGGTGGCCGCCGTCCTGGGCGGGGTGGTGGTCCTGCTGGCCGGCGCCGTGGCGGCAGGCAGCGCTGTGGTGGCCAAATGGGTCCTCGTGGGACGGATCCGTCCCGGTGAGCACCCGCTCTGGAGCTCATTCATCTGGCGGAACGAGGTGGTCGATACCTTCATCGAGATGGTCAGCGCCCCGTGGTTCGCGCGCGCGGCCTCCGGAACACCGGCCCTGGTCTGGTGGCTCCGGGCCCTCGGCGCCAGGATCGGTGCCGGCACCTGGTGCGAGAGCTACTGGCTTCCCGAGGCGGATCTCGTCACCCTGGGCAGGAATTCCACGGTCAACCGCGGCTGCGTCGTGCAGACCCATCTGTTCCACGACCGTGTTATGAGCATCGACACTGTTACGCTCGATGACGGAGCAACCATGGGCCCGCACGGGGTCATCCTCCCGCAGGCCAGGATCGGCAGCGGCGGCACGGTGGGTCCGGCGTCGCTCGTTATGAGGGGCGAGACGGTGCCCGCCGCGACGTACTGGATGGGCAATCCCGTGAGCCCGTGGGGCGGACCGTCGGTGCCTGCCCCCAAGCCCAGGTAGCCCCCGGGCCAGCGCCCGTGCAGCATCCACAGCCAGTCCAGCAACCGCAATCCCGAAGGCCGTCCCATGAGTTCCAGCGCACCATCGAGCGCACCATCCGGCAACCGCAGCGTCCCGCCCGCTGGCGTGGAAGCCGGCGCGCCGGATCCCTACCTCCCCGGCCACGGCACCACCGCGTACCGGGTCACCCGTTACGAACTCGAACTGGACTACAAGCTCAGCAGCAACCGCCTGAACGGCCGAGCCATCCTGCACGCGGTCACCCAGCGCCCGACCTCGGCCATTGTGCTGGACCTGGCAGGGCTCCGCGCCACCAGGATCCAGCTCAGCGGCCGGAAGGTGCGCAAGTTCAGCCAGCACGCAGACCAGCTCGTGGTGGTCCCCGACGCCGCGCTCCTGCCGGGTGAGGACTTCACCCTGGACATCCGCTACGAGGGCAACCCTGGCCCGCGCCGCGGCCTGTGGGGCGAAGTGGGCTGGGAAGAACTCACCGACGGCGTCCTGGTGGCCGGCCAGCCCAACGGGGCGGCGTCCTGGTTCCCCTGCAACGACCACCCGCAGGACAAGGCCAGCTACCGGATCACGGTCACCACGGACGCCAACTACCGGGCCGTGTGCAACGGTGTGCTGCTTTCCCGCACCCGCCGGTCCAGCCGCGAGACCTGGGTCTACGAGCAGGCCGAGCCGATGTCCACCTACCTCGCCACGGTCCAGATCGGCCGCTACGAGCTCCTGACGCTCAACGCGGTCCGGCCAGCCGGGCAAGTGCCGCAGTACGCGGCGGTTCCGGCGTCCCTGACCGAGGCCGCCCGCAGGGGGCTCGCGCGCCAGCCCGAGATGATGCAGACCTTCACCAACTGCTTTGGCCCGTACCCGTTCGCGGACTACACCGTGGTGGTGACGGAGGACGAGCTGGAGATCCCGCTGGAGGCACAGACACTGTCCATCTTCGGTCCCAACCATCTGTTGCAGGACTGGGAATCGCAGCGGCTGATCGCCCACGAACTGTCCCACCAGTGGTTCGGGAACTCACTGACGGCGGCGTCCTGGAAGGACATCTGGCTGCACGAGGGATTCGCCTGCTACGCCGAGTGGATCTGGTCCGAAGAGGCAGGCGTCATGCCCATCGCCCAGCGGGCGGCCGCCGCGTGGCGGAAGGTCAACGCCGCCGCCAAGGACATCCTGGTCGGCGACCCGGGGCCCGAGTTGATGTTCGATGACCGCGTCTACAAGCGCGGCGCCCTCACGCTCCACGCGCTTCGCCTTGCGTGTGGGGACCTGGCGTTCTTCGCGCTCCTTCACGACTGGGCGGACCACAACCGTCATGGCACGGTATCCACCCCCGAGTTCATCCTCGCCACCAACGCGGCGACCGGCATCGATGCGGAAGCCCTGCTGCACCCCTGGCTCTTCGAAGAGGCACTCCCGGCACTGCCGCGCTGAACCGGGTCCGGCGTTCGCCGGGGCGCCCCCTAGTACCACAGTCGTGCTTATGGGGTCTGTCCGCGGGTCTTGAAATGACAATATCGGGCGCGGTGTTGTTGTTTCGTCGCCAGGTTGAGTGTTCCAGGACGTGTTCCGGGCCGGTGGTCCGGTGCCATTGTTCGCCGATCCCGACGGTGGCACTGCCGGCACGTAGTGCAAGCCATGGGCTTCATGCCTCACCCACTTCGCTCAGCACGACATGTCAGCCGGTTCGGCCGAAATCCGGGAGATATGACCCCGGGCGTTGCAGCCGACTGTGGTCGACCACCCACAGGAGCCTGAAGTCGCGGCTGTAGACGTAGGCGGCCTACCCATCGAGTACGAAATTGGATAGGAAAATTGGGTATCTGCTTGGCTGGAGTAGGCTGACGCATGACCGATTTACCGCCGCAGATGCCGTGCGCAGGCGTGGTCTATCCCAAGACATTTGGACAGTTTCAGGACTGGTTCAGTACCGATGATGCCTGTCTGGAATACCTGGCATAGGCGTCGGCGATGTCGAAGGTGGTAATGCCCAGATCCGGGGCCTGCCGGACGCAGGCCGTGGCAGCGTCCTGGTCGATCTGCTCACCGTGCGTGCCCCAGTTCCCATAGGCCATTTCACTGATGTACATGCCGGAGGAACCAAGTTTGCGGTATTCCATGCTCCTGTTGCCTTCGGAGTCAGATCCTGACGGCGGCGACGCGGGAGGGGTCTGAAATGTCGGAAGTATGGGTCTTGCTGCCCGGGCTATGACGCGGGCTGCAGATGGGTGCGGAGTTCCTCTAAGGTCGGGGGATTTGCGCCGGGGCGCCGCACGGTGATGGCGGCGGCCATGGATGCTGTGCGTCCCAGCTGCTCCAGAACAGCGGGCGCGAGGCCATCGGTCCCGCGGGTGAGGAGTCCCAGGATCAGGGCTGCCATGTACGAGTCGCCGGCGCCTATCGTGTCGGCGACTCCGGATTTCACCGATGGGATGTTCAGCCGTGTCGCGGCTGTGGCGAGCAGTGAACCATGTGAGCCTTTGGTGATGACTGCCAGGGAGGCACCCAACCCCAGGAGGTGCGCGGCGGTGTCATCCAAATCCTCCCGGGGGTAGAGCCATTGGGCGTCCTCATCGCTGAGCTTGACGACGTCCGTCAGGTGAACCAGGTCTTCGAAGATGGATTTTGCCTCAGCGTGGCTGCCGAGCAGGGCGGGCCTGATATTGGGGTCATAGGTGACCGTGCATTCGCGACGGCACTGCTGCAGGAGTGATTTGACTGCTTCGGCGCCCGGTGCGAGAAAAGTGGCGATCGAACCGGTGTGAAGCACCTTCGGGACGTAGGCGGGAGCGACCGGTTCAAGGGCCCAGGAAATGTCGAAGTCGTAGCTGGCGGACCCATCCGCGGCGAGCGTTGATGTCGCCGACGCGGTTCCGCCCAGGGAGTATGAGCCAGGCAGGAGCGTCACACCGGCACTGCGCAGGTGCCTGTCGATGGCGGCGCCGCGCTCGTCGTCGCCAATGGCGGTCAACAGCCCGGTGTTGACGCCGAGCCGGCCCAGCCCGTAGGCGACGTTGGCGGGTGACCCGCCGGGGTATTCGCTCGTACCCTCGGGCGAGGTGACGACGTCGATGAGGGCTTCGCCGACAACGACGACGTCCAGGAACTGCCGGGCCGGGCCGGCGGCCTCGAGATAGTGCATGTCATGTCTTTCTTCAGTTGGTGTGCTGCCGGGCTCACGGGTAATGATGCGGCGTTCACGCTGTGGCGTCGGCGATGCTGCGGGATTTGATGAGGCCTTGAGTGCCGTGAGGTCGGCGGGCAGCCGCTGCCGTTTCGAGGGCAAGTTCCGCCGTCAAGCGTATTGAGTGATACACAGGTTATTTAGGGTTGCTGTGCCGCCGATGGTGTAGAGCGAGACGTCCGTGCTGGTGCTGGCGGGGAAGATCAGCTCCGACATGGTGACGTGGCCTCCCTGGGCGAAAACCTCGACGGAGCATTGGTCCACGTAGATGGTGAGCTCATAGGAATTGCCCGCCGGTTCGATCGGGGCTGCGTCGATCGAGGCGAACGATTCGTGGAAGTGTGTTTGACCGGATTCCCGGCGGTCGACGACGATGCTCCCTTCCGCGGGCCGGATGCCGATGCGGGTGCCCTTTGTTCCGTTGCCGCGGACAATCAGTCCGAATTCCTCGGCTGTTCCGGCGGTGAGGGTTGCCTCGATCCGCTGGACGCTGCCCGCGGCACCGTCAAGGAGATGTGTGCCTTCGGATATCTCGACGACATCGGCCGTGAACGGCGGGTGCCCGGCAGGCAGCGAGGCGAGTTCCTGCGCGACCTGCTGCACCAGCCGCAAGCTCCCGTCCACGGTGTGCAGGGATACTTCACGGACCAGTGACATGGGGCTGCGCCACGGGGAGGTGGGGATGTTGTTGGCGTACTGCCAGTTGTTCATCCACGCGATCATGAGCCGCCGCCCTTCGGGAACGTCACTGAAGGAGACTGCCGCGTAGTAATCGCGGCCCCAGTCGAGCCACTGGTAGTCGCCCAGCCTGTCCGGGTCCTGCAGGCCTTCGGTGACCGTGGCGGCGGAGGTGAAGGTGACGCCGTCGAAATCTCCCACGAAGTACTGCCCGGCCGAGCCGCCGTTGGGGCCGCCGGGATTGAGGTTTACTGTCAGGACCCATTTGAGATTTTCCGGATCACCGTCGACAGGCAGAGGGAAGAGGTCCGGACACTCCCACACGCCGCCGGTCGCGTTTGCCGGGCCGAAGCTGCTCAGCAGCTCCCAGCTCTTGAGGTCATGGGACTTATAGAGGACAACTTCGAAATCCTGGGCTTCCACAGCCACCATGACCCAGTAGCTCCCGGCGTCTGACTCATAGCGGAAGACCTTTGGGTCGCGGAAGTCGGATGATCCGCGGTTCAATACGGGGTTGCCGGTGTGCTTGGTCCAGGTGTAGCCCCCGTCGAGGCTGTAGGCCAGTGACTGGGCCTGGATGCCGTGGTGTACGGAGGCTGACTTGTAGGCGCTGGTGTAGACGGCCACCAGCGGCGCACTCGATTCTCTGCCGAATCCGCTGGAGTTGTGCCGGTCAAAGACGATGCTGCCGGAAAAGATATCTTCGAGATCGTCGCACGCGATGGCGACCGGGTGCTCGGTCCAGGTCAGCAGGTCCGCAGAGGATGCGTGGCCCCAGGACATGTTTCCCCAGACATTGCCCAGCGGGTTGTTCTGGTAATAGAGGTGGTAGACGCCCTCATGGAAAATCAGGCCGTTGGGATCGTTGAGCCAGGTATTCCGGGCTGCGTAGTGCAGGGCAGGCCGGAAAGTGTCGGCCGTCGTGGCGGTCACGGCAGTCATGGGGTCTGAATCTCGCTTCTGTTCTGTGTTGGGAGCGCCCCCTAAGCGGGGACGACGTTTGAGTTGCTGGGTTATGAGCTCTTCGTGCAGCGGTAGTAGGCCCTCACCATTGCCGGGGCCGGCCGCGGGCTGGGTCAGCAGAGCGCCGGCATCTTGCTGCAGGGTTTCGACGATCGGGCCGCAGTTGTCCTGCCGGGTGGGATCGCGGCTTGTCCACAGGTCGAATGCCGGCTTTTCCAAAGCTCCGTTTGGTGGTTCTGCGGGACAGGCCCGGGCGGGGCGCTCAGCCGGAACGACTCAAGGCAATACAAAGACGCCGTGGGTGGTGGCCCCGGCCAGGGGCCGGCCCTGGCCAGGCGGTGTGGTGCAGCAAAACTGCTGGGCTTGAGAGGTAGCCGTGGTCAGCCTTTGACTCCGCTGGAGGCGATGCTGTTCACAAAAGAGCGTTGGAACGCGATGAAGAGGGCGACGACCGGCAGCGTAATCATCGAGGAGTAGGCCATGACCTCGCCCCAGGAGACATTGAGCTGGAAGAAGTACTGCACCCCGATCATGACCGGGCGTAGTTCCTCGCTCTGGACAACCATGAGCGGCCACAGGTAGGAGTTCCAGGCCGGGAGGAAGGTCAGAATGGAAACCGTGGCGATGGCCGGCCCGGAAAGTGGCATGACAATTTGACGGTAGATCTTGAACCAGCCGGCCCCGTCCACCCGGGCCGCTTCGTCCAGTTCCTTAGGGATCGATTCGAAGTACTGGTGGAACAGGTAGATGGAAAAGGCGTTGGCCACGAACGGGATGATCTGCACATGGTAGGTGTCCAGCCATCCGGTGGTCAGTGACAGCGAGAACCCGTTGATGTCCAGCCAGGGCAGCTGGTTGACCCACCAGACCAGCGGCAGGGCAAGTGTTTCGAAGGGCACTATCAGGGTGGCGATGATGAGCGTCAGGATGATTCCCTTTCCGCGGACCCGCATCCGTGACAGGGCGAATGCCGCGAGGCTGTTGATCAGGACACCCAGAATGACGGTCACGGCTGAGATGCCGATGGAGTTGATCAGGAACCGGGCTGCGGGTACCCGGTCGAAGACGGCGCCGTAGTTATCCAATGAGAGGTTCCCTACCGGCAGGAATGCGGCGATGGAGGACAGGTCGCCGAAGATCTGCTGGTCCGGCTTCAGTGAGGACACGAACATGAACAGCAGCGGGAAGGCAAAGATGACGCCGAGAAGGATTCTCACGATCCAGCCGGTGAGGCCGCGGAACCGCCGCGGTCTCTGGAAGGTTGAATTCTCGGAGGTTGAACGGGATCGGGCGCGCCGGCCGGCGGCGTCTAAAGTCGTGGCCATGTCAGGACTTCTCTCGGGTGAGGTAGCGCTGTACTGCGGAGATGATGAGTACCAGCGCGAAGAAGACTAGGGAAATCGCGGAGGCGTAGGAGGTTTCCTGTTGCTTGAAGCCGGCACGGACAGCCTGGTAGACGATGGTCGTCGTCGAATCGAGCGGTCCGCCCTGGGTCATCACATTCACCTGTGTGAACAGGCTCAACGCCTGGATGGTGATGGTGATAAGGATCAGGCCCCGGGTGGCGGCAAGCCCGGGCCAGGTAATATACCTGAACCGCTGCCACCGGCTGACCCCGTCAATATCAGCCGCTTCGTACAGCTCGGCTGAAATGGTCTGCAGGCCCGAGAGCCAGATGATCATGTGGAAACCTGCTCCCTGCCAGACAGACATCAGGATGATGGCCGGTATGGCCGTGGCGGTGTTGTTCAGCCAGTCCGGTCCATGGACCGCCCCGAACGTCAGCCTGGTGATGATTTCGTTGAGCAGACCGTCCTGACGGTAAATGAACAGCCAGAGGAGGGAGACGACCACCATGGAAGTGACCACGGGCAGGAAATACACGGTGCGGAAGAAGTTGACTCCGCGGACCTTGGCGTTGACCAGCAGCGCCATGATCAGGGCCACTCCGGCCTGCAGCGGGACCACGATGACGGCGAAGTACGCCACGTTCAGCAGGGCGCGGTAGAACGTTTCATCCGCGAACAGACGGACGAAGTTGTCCAGCCCGACGAACGTTGGCGGGTTCGGGGAGATCAGGCGTGCGTTGGTAAAGGCCAGCCCGAAGGCGAGCATGGCCGGTACGAACACGAAAAGCAGAAGCAGGAGCAGGGCCGGACTCAGCATGGCCCATCCGGCGCGCTGCTCGCGACGGTGGTACTGCTTAATCCGGAGTGGTTCCTTCGGTCTAATCCGGAGTGGTTCCTGCGGTGAAGAGGCTGAAGGGATGGCAGGCGCGGTTGTCGGCAAGGATGCCGGGGCTGCAGAGGAATTCATCGTGTCTTGTCCTGAGTGGTCCGGGTCCGGGTCCGGGGTGCCGCGCCGGCTCGATCGCAACGCGGCACCCCGGAGGCGGGCTAGTTCTTGTAGCCGCTATTGGACTTGATGTTTGCGTCAATATTCTTGACGGCCTTGTCCAGGACCTGTTTCGGGTCGGCGCCGGAAATGATGTCCTGGGTGGCCTTGCCGAACTCGGTGGCGATGAACGGGTAGGCGGGTGTTTCAGGTCGCAGAACGGCAGACTTCTTGGAGAAGTCAAGGAAGGCCCTGTTCTTGCCTGTCGGTTCGTAGCCGGGCACCAGGGCAGCGGCGGCGTCGGTGGCGGGGATCGTGCCGGTCGCCTTGGCCACCTTGGCGATATTTTCCGGTTTGAGGGAGAAGGAGAGGTAGTCCATCGCTGCGTCCGGGTTCTTGCAGCCCGTGGTCACTCCCCACTGCCAGGATCCGCCGCCGATCTTCGGGCCGTTGCCCAGGTCCACGGACGGCATGACCACCAGGTCATCACCGAGCGCAGTGCGCGCCTTGTCCGCGGCCCAGCTGCCCGTGTAGACGATCGCGCTCTTGTTGTTCAGGAAGTCCGCGGTGGAGTCCTTGCCGCTCTTTTGCGCGGCGTAGCCCTTGGCGATCAGGCCGTGGAACCAGTTGGCCCAGTCGACCGCCTTGTCAGAGTTGAGGGCACCGTCGGCGCCCTGGTAGTCGTTGCGGTTGATCAGGTCCCCGCCGAAGGACTGCAGGAACGGTGAGTAGGCGTAAGGGAGCCATTCACCCGTGCCGGCCGTGCCGAGGTCCAGCGGGTTGTCCCATTTGCCCAGCTTCTTCAGCGCTGCCAGTGCGCTATCGAACTCGTCCTTGGTCCATGGCTTGTCCGCGGTAGCCACCCGCACCCCGGCCGCTTTCAGATCCGAGGCGCGGGCCAGCATGGCCAGGGCCACATCGTAGTATCCGACCGAGTAGGTCTGGCCGTTCCATTTGCCCAGGGTGCTGGGAAGGTTCTGGGACAGATCGGTCGAGAGCTTCAGCGGCGCCAGGTATTTCGACCACGCCCAGTTCGGGACGTTCGGCCCGTCGATGTCGACGATGCACGGCAGTTTGTTCGCCGAGGCCGCGGCGACAACGGAGTCGTTGTAGGAGTCCTGCGGGAAGGCCTGGACCTTGACCTTGACCTTGGTCTGGCTCTGGTTGTAGGCATCCACAACAGACTGGATGGCCCCCAGTTCGTCGGGGTTTCCGGCGTTGTGCGTCCAGAGGGTGACTTCGCCGTTGGCTCCGTCCTTGGAGTTTCCGGTTCCTGTCCCGCAGGCGGCCATGCTGCCGACAAGGGCGCCGGCGGTTAGACTGGCGGCCAGGAGCCGCTTAAGACGATTGTTCATTGTTGGTGAATCTTTCTGCTTGATTCCTGCGTGAATGGTTCGGTTCCGTTCAAGGGAGCGTGGCCGTGGCTGCGGCCACGCTCCCATTTTTGTGCGCACCATGGATATGTGCGCTGTGCCGTTGCCCTCAGATCTGCAGCGGCGAAGCGACTGACCCGCGCTGGATCAGCGGGCAGTCAAACATCTTGTGGACGGGTTCCGCGTCTTCCGATCCTTCGATCTCGTTCAGGAGCCGGGTCACGGCCCAACGGCCCATACCGTAATGGGGAAGTGCCACGGTTGTCAGACCCGGCCACAGGCTCCCGGCGATCAGTTCAAGATTGTCAATCCCGACGACGGACACGTCGTGCGGAATCTTCAGACCGAGGGAGCCGGCGGCCTGGTAGGCGCCCATGGCCATCCGGTCATTGAAGCAGAACAGGGCCGTCGGACGCTCGGGACGGGAGAGCAAATGGTATGCAGCCGTTCTGCCGCCGTGGGCCTCGGATACGGCTGCCGCGACCAGGGCGGGGTCAAATTCGATGCCGCTCTCCCTCAGCGCCTCCCGGTACCCTTGGAACCGTCCGTGCGTGGCGGGAATGTCATCGATGTTGTTGATGAATCCGATGCTCCGGTGCCCGGCGCCGATCAGGGCGCGCACGGCGGTCCGTGCGGCCTCCACCTCATCCGGGACCACGGAGGACACGTTTCCGTCCTCTGAAACGGCATCCAGAAGGACGGTCGGCACTCCAGCCAGTTCGGCCGGGAGCCCGATCCGCTGATGGTACATCTTCGCGTAGACGATGCCATCGACCTGGTGTTGAAGCAGGGTGCTGATCTGCCGCTTTTCCAGCTCACGGTCGCTGGCGGTGTCCAGCATCATCAGGAGCCACCCGCGCTCATACGCAGCATCCTGGGCCCCCAGAATCATTTCGCCCGCAAAAGGAGTCGTCGCAATCTCATCGCTCACCAGACCGAGCAGATACGAGCGGTGGTTGCGGAGCCCGCTCGCCAACCTGTTCGGTGCATAACCGAGGTCCTCGGCGACCGCCCGGACATGCTCCCTCGTCAAGGCGTTGACGCGGGAGCCCTGCGTATCGCTCAGGGCGTGCGACACAGTCGTGACGGAAACCTGTGCGGCTCTCGCCACATCCCGGATGCCTACTTTTGCCATGACCTTGCCCCTTTGCAAAACGTTTTGTATGTCGCGTGTGTCACATTAGCCAAAACGGTTTGTACTGTCAACCACCAAGACCTGATCATCGGAAACCACCCTTTACAGATGGGACGACCTGGCGGTGTCCCTCCATTCCGGCGGCTGATGCCCGTCGCACAAGCCGGTTCACTAGCGGGCCCGCGCCTCGCGGGGATTCATCGATGCTTCCCGTTGGCCCCGCCCGTATAGCCGCTCGTTCAAGGGAGGCTAGGGAGACCCCCGAACCTGCCCGGCAGCAAAATGCCGGCATCAGACGCTGCGCTTCGGAGCGGATCGCGCGGTGCAGTGCCGCTCGCATGCCGGTTGCGGGGACTCTGGGCCGCGCTGACCTGATGACATCCACGTGTCGGTATCTCCAGGCCTCCTGTTTGCAGGTAAGTCGATGCCTTGAGGCGGCGTAGCTCACAGGCCCAGTCGCGGCCTCCGCAGTCATGGACCCCTGTCCGCTAGGTAAATGCGAAGGTCAAACCCCTAAAACGGCACCGGAGCTGATGGGAACATATGCATTGAGTATCTGCTTAGCTGAAGTAGACTGACGCATGACCGATCTACCGCCGCAGATGCCGTGCGCAGGCGTGGACTATCCCAAGACGTTTGGACAGCTTCAGGACTGGTTCAGTACCGATGATGCCTGTCTGGAATACCTGGCAAAGCTGCGCTGGCCAGATGGATTCCTCTGCCCCAAATGCGGCTCCGGCGAGTACTGGCGTACGGGTGCTGGGCTCTGGATGTGCCGGGGATGCTCACGGCGGACCTCGGTGACAGCAGGAACCATTTTTGACCGCACCCGCACTCCGCTGCGCACATGGTTTGCCGCCGTCTGGTTTGTCACCGCACAGAAGAACGGCGTGTCCGCTCTCGACCTGCAGCGGGTTCTGGGATTGAGATCCTACGAAACTGCGTGGGCCTGGATGCATAAGCTCCGCCGGGCCATGGTCCGGCCCGACCGGGAAGTACTCTCGGGGACTGTCGAAGTGGACGAGAGCTTCATCGGCGGCGTTGCCCGTGGGAAGCCCGGCCCCGGTCCTGACAAGATCTCCGTCCTGATCGCCGCCGAGCATCTGGACCACAACAGAATCGGCCGCATCCGCCTCGAGCCCGGGCCTGCCGACCGAAGACTCGCGCTGGTGAAATTCGGCCAACGTGTCGTCGCCCCTGGTTCCACTATCCGCACCGACGGAGCGACACAGCTGAGGCGCTTCGCCACGCTTGGCTACGAGCACGAATACTTCACCCAGCTCGGCTCGGACATCCCGGCACACCTCAACATGCCCGCAGTGCACATGGCCGCCTCCCAGCTCAAGCACTGGATTGACGGCACTCTGCACCAGGGCATCTCCCGGGAACAGCTGGGCTACTACCTGGACGAGTTCACGTTCCGCTTCAACCACAGGACATCGGCCAACCGCGGGCTGTTGTTCTACCGGCTGCTCCAACAGTCCGTCAATACCGGACCGAAGCCACTGAAGAATCTGGTCATCTCCGCATCTGCGGAGTGACTTCAGCTAAGCAGATACCCAATAAAGGAAAACTATGCCCGGGCACTGCGGACCGCCATCCCCTGTTTTCGGGAGTTTTCAAAGCGCTTGTAACCCACGTCATATCTGCCGTACAGTTTTGGATCAAAGGTTCGTTATTCGATTATCGAACATTGAGTTCTAATATCGAACAGGCCTCTGGCGATCCCGCCACACAACGAAGTGAGGAAATCCCGTGCAGTTCCACCACCACGGTTACGTATCCGGTGACCCGCGAGTCCAGCAAGCCGCCGGCGTCGGCATCAATCGCCCCACGGAGCTTCCCGACGAGGTCGACGTGCTTATCGTCGGCACCGGGCCCGCCGGTATGCTCGCCGCCGCTCAGCTGTCCCAGTTCCCGGGCGTCACCACGCGCATCATTGAACGTCGCGCGGGGCGGCTTCCCATCGGCCAGGCCGATGGAATTCAGGCCAGGAGTGTCGAGACCTTCCAGGCTTTCGGTTTCGCCGAGCGGATCATCGCCGAGGCGTACCGGATCACCGAGATGGCGTTCTGGAAGCCGGACCCCGCGGACCCCTCGCGCATCGTGCGCGCCGCACGTACCATCGACGACCCGGCCGGGGTCAGCGAGTTCCCGCACCTCATCGTCAACCAGGCCCGGGTGCTGGATTACTTCGCCGAGTTCATGTCGAACTCGCCCACGCGCATGTCGCCCGACTATGGCTTTGAGTTCCGCAGCCTCGAGGTCACCGGCGAAGGGGAGTATCCCGTGACTGTGACGCTGCTCCACACCGCCGGCCCCAACGAAGGCCAGGAGCGCGTTGTCCGGGCCAAGTATGTCATCGGTGCGGACGGTGCGCGCAGCAAGGTCCGCGAGGCGATCGGCTGCACGCTCGCCGGGGACGCGGCCAACCACGCCTGGGGCGTCATGGACGTCCTCGCCGTTACGGACTTCCCCGACATCCGCACGAAGTGCGCCATCCAGTCCGGTGAAGGCGGGAGTATCCTGCACATCCCACGCGAAGGCGGCCACCTCTTCCGCATGTACGTTGACCTCGGCGAGGTGGACCCGAACGACAAGGGCGCCGTGCGCAACACCACCATTGAGGAAATCATTCACAAGGCGAACAAGATCCTCCACCCCTACACGCTTGATGTCCGCAACGTCGCGTGGCACAGCGTGTATGAGGTGGGCCACCGCCTCACCGACCGGTTCGACGACGTCCTTCCGGAGGAGCGCGGTGCCCGGACACCTCGCGTTTTCATCACAGGCGACGCCTGCCATACGCACAGCGCCAAGGCAGGCCAAGGCATGAACGTCTCCATGCAGGACGGCTTCAACCTGGCCTGGAAGCTCGGACACGTGCTCGAGGGCCGCAGCCCGGAGAGCCTGCTCTCGACCTACTCGGCCGAGCGTCAGGTCATCGCGAAAAACCTCATCGACTTCGACAAGGAATGGTCGACCCTGATGGCGAAGAGGCCCGAGGAGTTCGAGGACCCCTCCGAGCTCGAGGACTTCTACGTGCGCACCGCCGAGTTCCCCGCCGGATTCATGACCCAGTACGCCCCCTCCATGCTTGTCGCCGCCTCTGAACACCAGGCCCTGGCCACCGGCTTCACCGTCGGCAAGCGCTTCAAGTCAGCGCCCGTTGTGCGGGTCGGTGATATCAACCCGGTGCACCTCGGCCACCACGCCACGGCGGACGGCCGGTGGCGCATCTACGTCTTCGCCGACAAGGCAACCCCCGGAACGGGAGAGCAGGGGACGGCATCGCCTGCTGCGGACTTCGCCGAGTGGATTGCCAATTCGCCGGAATCGCCGCTCGCCGCCACACCGGCGGGTGCCGATCCTGACGCGTGGTTCGACGTGAAGGTGATCTACCAGCAGAATCACACGAGGATCGACATCGGCGCCGTTCCCAAGGCATTCAAGCCCCAGGTCGGCCCGTTCCAGCTTACGGATTACGAGAAGGTTTATGCCACGGATCCGGCGGCGGACATCTTCGAACTGCGCGGCCTCGACCGCGGCGGAGTCGTCGTGGTCGTGCGCCCGGACCAGTACGTCGCCAACGTCCTGCCGCTGACGGCGACGGCCGAGCTCGCCGCGTTCTTTGCTCCCCTCCTGCAGGCGGATCGGCCCGCGGCAGTCTGACCGGGACAGTCTGGTCCTCCAACCTTCCCGCCGCCCGCAAGGTCGCCGCCCGGCTCGAAGCCGGCACCGTCTGGATCAACAAACACGGCGCCGTGGACCCCCCGGATCCCGTTCGGCGGCGCCAAGCAGTCCGGCTACGGCCTTGAGTTCGGCGTCGAAGGCCTCAAAGCTCTCGGGGTACCCCAGGTCATCAACGGCTAAGTTTGGCACCCAGCGCCCAAAGAGGCACCCGGGACCTCCTGAGAAGGTCACGCCGGCGCCGAAAACACCAGAAACGCGACAAGCACTGCCGCTACCAGGCCCGCGGCCACACCCCATAAACGCGCCTGCAGTTCTAATGGGCTGTGGCAAGGGCGACGGCGGCAACAAGGTCCGCGGGCAGTCCCGTCTCCGCCGGTGGCAGGTCCCGGAGCCCGGACCGGTGCAGCACGTCAACGGATTCGGGGGCGGTCCGCAGCCCTTCACCGGTCAGCTTGAGCCAGGCCTCCTTCCGGGCCCAGAGCCGCGCCCGTCCGCGGAGCAGTGCCGAGCCTGACAGCTCCCGCAGCTGCTGCCGTTCCGCCGGAGCCAGCGCGACGTCGTCGAACCCGTCAAAGTCCAGCCGCACGGGATCCTCGACGTCGATCCCCAGCCGCAGGCCCGGCTCCGGATCGATCACGGCCGCCAGCAGCGTCCACCCGGAGCTCCGCGACAGGCTGAGCAGCAAGGGAGCAGGCACCCGGGTCATCGGGGATCCGGCCCGTGAGGATCCGGCCACCGCGTATCCGGGCCGGCCATGGGAGATGCCGGGGCCGGTCCCGCAGCGCGGGCAGCTGTAGTCCACGGTCAGCCTGGCGGCCGGTACATCCAGCAGCTCCGCAGCCAAGCGCCGCTGTGCCAGCCGGCCGGACAGGAACGCGGCCCGGGGGCCGGGCATCATGGCGTCTGCCCGCTCCAGTTCGACGGCGTCCAGGAGCTCGAGAGCGTCGAGTTCCAGCCCGCGCGGCTGCCCACCCGACGGGCCTGAGGGCCAGCCGGGCGGGCAGGACCGCAGGACGGCCAGCGGTGGCACCTGGCGGCTCACGGGGCGATCAGTCCGTCAGCCGTTTCAGCGCTGAAGCGCTCCGAAGCGCTCATGGGCCACCGCGACGGCGCTCTCGCGGGCCGCGGACGCCTCCTCGGCCGTCAGGGTCCGGTCACTGGCACGGAAACGCAGGCTGAAGGCCAGCGATTTCCTGCCCTCCTCGATGCCCTTGCCCGCGTACACGTCAAAGAGCGCCACATCCTCGAGGAGTTCGCCGGCGCCCTCGCGCAGGGCCGCAAGCACCTCTTCTGCCGGGACATCCTGGGCCACCACGAGGGCGACGTCCTGGCTGGCCACGGGGTACGTCGAGATATGCCGGGCCACGATCACGTCGGCCGCGGCTTCGAACAGTGCATCGGCGTTGAACTCGACCGCCACCGAGCGTGCCGGCATGTCATGCGCCGCCAGCAGTTTCGGGTGCAGTTCGCCGGCGTAGCCCAGCACCTCGCCGGAACGGAGCGCAAGCTGCGCGGCCCGTCCCGGGTGGAAGGCCTGGTGGTGGCCCTGGCTGACGACGATGTCGACGCCGAGGACATCGCCGGCGAGCCGGGCGATGTCCAGCGCATCGGCCCAGTCCCAGGGACGGGGTGTGTGGCCGGCGGCGGCGGGTGAATCATGGCCGGTGAGGACCGCGGCAAGATGCAGCGGCTGGTCCGGGACGCCGTCGTACAGGGCATCGAGCACCTCGTCGGAGGGCTTGGCGCCCAGCGGCGGGATCGAGGCGGTGCCCAGCTTTTCGCCCGGCAGGAACACGAGACCCGCCTCGAACAGCGCGAGGTCGCGGAAGCCGCGGGAGTGGTTCCGCTTGGCAACCTCGATCAGCCCGGGAAGGATGGAGGTCCGCAGGTAACCGTGCTCCTCGCTGATCGGGTTGGCCAGCTTGAGTGCCTTGCGCGGCGTGCCCTCGACCGGTACGCCGAAGGTGTCGTTGGCGGCCTTGGAGACGAAGGGGTAGGCCAGGACCTCGGTGAGGCCGGCGGACGCCAGGGACTGGACCAGGCGGCGGCGCTGCTGCTGGACGCGGGTCAGGCCGCGGCCGGGAGGCGCGACCGGAAGCGTCGCGGGGATCTTGTCGTAGCCGACGAGCCGCGCGATTTCCTCGGAGAGGTCTTCCTTGGTTTCCAGGTCGTTGCGCCAGCTCGGCGCGGTGACTTCGTAGAAAGCGCCGGAGCCTCTTTCCTTCTTCTCGACGGCGGCGCCCAGGTCCTTCAGCGAGGTGACAATCTGCTCCTCGCTGAAGTCGATTCCGATCCGGTCCGAGGCGAAGGCCGCGGGCAGTTGGACGGTGACGGCGTCCGGTGCGGTTCCGACGTCGGTCCCCCCGGCGACGGCGGTGCCGCCGGCGAGCCCGACCAGGAGGTCGACGGCGCGCTGGGCCGCGATGCCGGCAACGTGCCAGTCCACGCCGCGTTCGAAGCGCTTTGAGGCCTCGGACGGCAGCTTGTGGCGGCGGCGGGAGCGGGCGATCGAGACTTCCTCGAAGTGCGCCGCCTCGATCAGGATCGTCGACGTCGCGTCGCTGACCTCGGTGGAGGCGCCGCCCATCACGCCGGCCACACCGATCGGGCCCGAGGCGTCCGTGATGAGGAGGTCTTCGGAGTCGAGCGCGCGTTCCTTGCCGTCCAGCGTGCGCAGCTTCTCGCCGGAAACGGCGCGCCGGACGACAATGTCGCCGGTGAGCCTGTCCTGGTCATAGAAGTGCAGCGGCTGGCCGAGCTCGAGCATGACGTAGTTGGAGATGTCCACCGGCAGGGAGATGGAGCGGATGCCGGCGAGGCGGAGCCGCGAGGACATCCACGGCGGCGTGGGCTTCGTGGCGTTGACGCCGCGCACGGTCCGGGCCACGAAGCGGTCACAGCCCGGCTTGCCGTAGATCGGCGCGTCGTCGTTGAGCTTCACGCCGTAGCCGCCGGCCAGCTCCGCGGGTGCCTGGACCTTGGACGCCGGGTCGGTGAAGGACGTGCCGGTGGCGTGGGCGTACTCGCGGGCCACCCCGCGGATCGAGAACGCATAGCCGCGGTCCGGGGTGACGTTGATTTCGGCGGCCTGGTCGTAGAGGCCCAGGAGCTCCATGGCATCGGTGCCGATTTCCGGGTCCAGCCCGATCCTCGACAGCACCAGGATGCCGTCGTGGTCCTCGCCGATGCCGAGCTCGCGCACGGAGGCGATCATGCCGGCGGACAGGTGGCCGTAGGTCTTGCGCGCGGAAATGTGGAAGTCGCCGGGCAGCACGGCACCCGGAAGGGTGACCACCACTTTGTCGCCTTCCACGAAGTTGTGGGCCCCGCAGATGATGCCCTGCACGCCGGAGGGGTCGATGCCCTCGCCGGTGAGGGTCTGGGGCTGTCCTTCGGGGACCACCCGGACCTGGCACCAGTTGATGGTCTTGCCGTTGGTCTGGGGTTCCTTGACGATGCTCAGGACCTGGCCCACCACGATGGGGCCCTGGAGGGTGTCCGTCGGCCGGTGGACTGCTTCTTCTTCAAAGCCGACCTTGACCAGTTCGGCCATCACGTCTTCGGCCGTTGCTCCGGCCGGTACCTGCGCGAATTCACGCAGCCAGGAAAGTGGGATACGCACTATTAGATCTCCATCCCGAAGTGCTCGCTGAAGCGTACATCGCCTTCGATCATGTCGCGCATGTCGCCGACCTCGTTGCGGAACATCAGGGTCCGCTCGATGCCCATGCCGAAGGCAAAACCTGAATAGATGTCCGGGTCGATGCCGGCGGCACGGAGGACGTTGGGGTTGACCATGCCGCAGCCGCCCCACTCGATCCAGCCGGGTCCGCCCTTGGCGCCCGGGTGCCAGATGTCCAGCTCCGCGGACGGCTCGGTGAACGGGAAGTAGTTGGGCCGAAGGCGGATCTGGGCCTCGTCGCCGAACATCTGGCGCGCAAAGTGCTCCAGGGTTCCGCGGAGGTCGGCCATGCTCAGCTTCTTGTCGATGGCCAGGCCTTCGAACTGGTGGAAGACAGGGGTATGCGTGGCATCAAGCTCGTCGGTGCGGAACACCTTGCCAGGGCACAGCACGTAGATGGGAACTTCGCGTTCCAGCATCGAGCGGACCTGGACCGGGGAGGTGTGGGTGCGCATCAGCAGGTGCGCCTCGGGCGGCTCCACGAAGAAAGTGTCCTGCATTTCGCGGGCCGGGTGATCCGGCTTGAAGTTCAGCGCGTCGAAGTTGAACCATTCGGACTCGACCTCGGGCCCCTCAGCGATTTCCCAGCCCATGCCGACGAAGATATCGGCCACTCGGTCCTGCAGGGTCGACAGCGGGTGGCGGGCGCCGGCCTTGCGGCGGCGGGGAGCGGCGGTGACGTCCACGGTCTCCTCGACCAGGATCCGCGCGTCGTTCTCGGCTTCGAGCTCGGCGGTACGGTCCGCGAGCGCCTTGTTGACGCGTCCGCGGGAGGAGCCCATGAGCTTTCCGGCGGCGGCCTTCTGGTCCTTGGGCAGCCCGCCGATCTCACGGTTCGCAAGGCTCAGCGCGGACTTTTCGCCGGTGTGCGCCAGGCGCACGGCCTTGAGTTCATCGAGCGTGGAGGCTGCGGCTATGGCGGCAACGGCCTGGTCTACGGCAGCGGTAATGGCGGCTTCATCCAGAGGATTCGGGATGGCGGCGCCCGGCAAAGTATCAGTCATCTACTGTTCTTAGCTACGAGTCGGGTCATGCCAACGGCCGAGGCGCCTGCGAGCGTTCCATCCGCAGCGCTTCCGTCGTCGACATATGGCAGGGTCACAGCCATGGTCACAGGACAGTCACCAAGGCCAAGCAACGCCGGAATCCCTCCGGCGGGTACCCTCCCCCAGTCTAGTTGACGGCACCCCCGCACCCGAACGTGACGGGGGTCTCCCCCGCTACCATGGCCTCATGACCTCCGGACAACAGCTGCGGCAGCTTGCCAATGTGCTGAACGGTTCGACCCTGCTGGGGCTGCTGTTGGCAGCCGCTGCCCGCACGGCCATCGGCAGCGGGCCGCGCGGCCTGCTGATTGCCACCGGCTACCGCTGGCGGCTCCCCTTCGCCGGGGCGTTCACGGTCGGCAACGTGGTGCTGTTCCGCGCCGGTCCCGAAGAGGCCTTGGCCAACACTGGGCTGCTGGGGCACGAGGAACGGCACAGCACGCAATATGCCTGCTGCTTCGGGATGCCTTTCCTGCCGCTCTACTTCCTGGCGGCGGGGTGGTCCTGGTGGCGGACCGGCAATCCGGCGTCGGGGAATTTCTTCGAACGGCATGCCGGCCTCCGGGCCGGCGGCTATCTGGATCGCAGCTTGGACGGCAATCCTGGCGGCCATCCTGGCGGCCATCCTGGTCCGGGCCCGGCGGCCCCTGAACGGAATGAGGCATAACATGGCGGACAGCCCCAGGATCATCTCTGTCACCGGATCCGGCAGCGCGGAAGCCGCACCGGACCTGCTGACCCTCTCGATTGGCGTCGAGTGCCGCCGTGAGAATGTCGGCACGGCCTACGGCGACGCCGGAAAGGCCTCGGCCGCGATCACCACGGCGCTCCGGGAGCACGGCGTCGGCAGCCCTGACATCACGACCTCGGGCCTGAATGTCCGTGCGGAGGTGAATTGGCAGGAGGGCCGTGGCCAGACGGTTTCCGGCTACCTCGCGTCCAGTGTGCTCAGCGTCCGGATCCGCGAGCTGGCGGGTTCCTCGGAGATCATCGCGGCGGCCATTGCCGCCGGCGGCAACGACGTCCGGCTCAACGGCCTGGAGCTCGGCTTCGCGGACCCGTCCACGGTACTGTCCCGGGCGCGTGAGGCCGCATGGCAGGACGCCCTCACGACGGCGCAGCACTTCGCCTCCCTGGCCGGGGTGGAGCTCGGCAAGGCCGTGTCCATCACCCAGCAGGCCGGGTTCCAGGCTCCCGTTCCGGTGGCGAAGATGCAGCGCGCCGTCTCGGCGGAGCCACTCACAGTCGAAGCCGGCGAGTCCAGCGTCAGCGCGACGGTCGGCGTCGTCTGGGAACTTATCGCCTGACGGGTGCCCCGGGACGTGCGGAGGCGGGAGCCTGCGTCAGCTGTCTTCGCCAGGCCTGAGGCTTTCCGGCGGCTTCCTTGACTTAAACTCGAACATACCTTCGAATGTATCCATGAGATGGGACGCACAGGCAATCACCCCGCCGGGAGATTCCGGTGACAACAGCGGAGCCCCGGCCGCCGTTGCGCTGCTCCCGCTGGCCGGGCTGGTCCGTTCCGTTTCCACGCCGGAGTTTGCCGGCGTCACCTTCCATGAGGTCACCGCCAAATCGGTGCTCAACAAGGTGGCCGCCGGTTCGCTGATGCCGTTCGAATGGACCATCAACCCCTACCGCGGCTGCAGCCACGCCTGTGTCTACTGCTTCGCCCGCAAGAGCCACACCTACCTTGACTTCGACGCCGGGCTCGATTTTGACAGCCAGGTGGTGGTCAAGATCAACGCCGCCGAGGTCCTGCGCAAGGAAGTCGCCAAGCCGTCCTGGCGCCGGCAGCACGTGGCCCTCGGCACCAACACGGACCCCTACCAGCGGGCCGAGGGCCGCTATCGACTGATGCCGGACATCATTGGCGCCCTCGCCGACTCCGGCACTCCGCTGTCCATCCTGACCAAGGGCACGCTCCTGGCCCGGGACATCCCGCTCCTGAAGCACGCCGCAGCCCAGGTTCCCGTGGGGGTGGGCATCTCGCTGGCCATGACCAGTGAGGCGCTGTCAGAAGCCGTGGAGCCCGGAACCCCCGGACCCCGCGCACGGCTGAAACTGATCACCCGGCTCCGCGAGGCAGGACTGCCCTGCGGCGTCATGGCCATGCCCATCCTGCCCTGGCTTTCGGACAGCGACGAAGCCCTGGATTCCCTCTTCGGATCCTTGGCGGCGGCCGGGGCCACCGGCGTCACGGCGGGTGCGCTGTACCTGAAGCCCGGTACCCGGGAGTGGTTCATGCAGTGGATCGCCAGGGAGTATCCACAGCTTGCCGGCCGGTACCGGCGCCTGTACGGCAGCGGCTCCTATGCCTCGAAGGAATACCGGGCCTGGCTCGCCGGACGCATCTGGCACTTCAAGGCGCTCCATGGCTTCTCCGGCTCACAGGGCTTCAGCCACCGCGATCCCCACGACGATCCCCGGGAGGAGGAAGCCCAGTACCCGGCCGGCAGCATCCCGGAAACGGCCGCCGGACCGCAACACCCCGGAAAGCCCGTGCCGGCGGGCGGCGGGCGGACAGACGCCGCGCAGTCCACGCTGTTCTGAACCCGCCCCACTGAATCCGGCCCCGCCGCCCGCGCCGCCCGTGCGGGCGCGAGGCCGTGTGCCCGACCGGGTCAGAGCGCCTTGACGGCGCCCAACACCTTGGCCAGCGAGTCCTTCGCGTCCCCGAACAACAGCGTCGTCTTGGGGTCGTGGAGGAGCTCATTCTCGATGCCGGCGAACCCTGGACGCATCGAGCGCTTCAGGAACACCACTTGCTGGGCCTGCACCACTTCCAAGATCGGCATGCCGAAGATCGGCGAGCCGGGAGAGGACTTCGCCGCCGGGTTGACCACGTCGTTGGCGCCCACCACGAGGACGATGTCGGTATTCGGGAATTCCGGATTGACCTCGTCGAGTTCCCGCAGCGACTCATACGGCACGTTGGCCTCCGCGAGGAGCACGTTCATGTGGCCGGGCATCCGCCCTGCCACCGGGTGGATCGCGAAGACCACCTCGACCCCGCGGGCCGCCAGTGCCGTCGCGAGCTCGGCCACCGTGTGCTGGCCCTGCGCCACGGCCAGCCCGTAGCCGGGCACGATCACCACGCGCTGGGCGTAGCCGAGCTGGACGGCAACGTCCTCCGGAGAGGAGGACCGCACCGGCCGGTCGCTCTGCGTGGTCGAGCCCGCCGTCGAGCCGCCGCGGAACGCCCCGAACATGATGCCCGCCACCCCGCGCCCCATCGCCGAGGCCATCACCTTGGTGAGGATGGTTCCGCTCGCCCCGACGAGCGTCCCGGCGACGAGCAGGAGCACATTGCCCAGCACCACGCCGGATGCCGCCACCGCGAGCCCGGTGAAGGCGTTGAGCAGCGAGATCACGATCGGCACATCGGCGCCGCCGACGGGCAGCACCAGCAGCAGCCCGGCCGCGAGCCCCAGCCCCAGCAGCGCGATGGCCCAGCTGGTGGAACCGCTGAGAATGACGAAAACCCCGGAAGGTCACCGCGCCCAGCAGCACCACGGCCATCATCCAGGCCATGCCGGGAAAAAGCAGGGGGCGGGTGCTGATCAGCTCCTGCAGCTTTCCCACGGTCACGGCCGAGCCGGCGAACGAGACCGCGCCGACGAGCATCGTGAAGACCACCGCCAGCCGCACCCAGGGGTCCTCGCTGTGGCCGAGTTCGAGCACGGCGACCAGCGCGGCAGCTCCGCCTCCCACTCCGTTAAACAGGGCCACCAGTTGGGGCATCTGGGTCATCTGCACCCGCCGGGCCACGGGAACGGCGACGGCGGAGCCGACGGCGATGGCGGCCAGGATGAGCGGAACATTCTCCAGCTTCACGGATAGGAACACCGTGACCACGGCCAGCAGGGCGCCGGCGGCCCCGATGGCGTTGCCGCGGCGCGCGGTCCGGGGCGAGCTGAGGCCCTTCAACGCGAGGATGAAGCAGATGGCGGCCGCCAGATAGAGCAGGGCGGTCCAGCCGGGCGCGAGGATATTCATGTGCCCCCGCCCTTGACGGCCCCTCCGGAGCGCCGCCGGGCCGGCGTCCGGTCGCTCCGGGGGCCGCCGAACATCTCCAGCATCCGGTCGGTGACCACGAACCCGCCGACCAGGTTCGCCGTCGCGAGGACCACGGCGGCCAGGGCAATCGTCAGCAGCCAGGGGTCGTCCGCCTGTCCCGCCACGATGATCGCGCCTACGAGGATGATGCCGTGGATGGCGTTGGCGCCGGACATCAGCGGGGTGTGCAGTTTGCTGGTGACCTTGGAGACGACTTCGAAGCCTACGAAGACGGCGAGCACCACGACCGTCAGCAGCGTGACCGGATCCATCAGGGCTGTTCCCCCTCCTTCAATGCCGCCAGGTCCGATGCGGCCAAGGCGGACGCGGCCAAGGCGGACGCGGCCAAGGCGGACGCGGCCAAGGCGGACGCGGTGGCGGCATGCTGAACGGACCCGGCGCGGGTAAGGCAGGCTCCGGACACCACCTCGTCCTCGAAATCCGGCCTGACCTGGCCGTCGTGGGTCATCAGGGCGAGCAGGTTGCTGACGTTTTTGGCGTACAGCCGGGAGGCGTCCGAGGGCATTGTCGATGCCGCATCCTGCAAGCCGACAAGAGTGACACAACCGCCCACAACGGGCACCTGGACGTCCCGGCCGGCGATGACGCCTTCGACGTTCCCGCCGGATTCGGCGGCGAGGTCGACGACGACGGAACCGGCCCGCATCCCGGTCACCATGTCCATCGTGACGAGCAGAGGTGCGGCGCGGCCGGGAATGGCTGCCGTGGTGATGAGGACATCCGCGGCCGCGACATGCGGTGTCAGCAGGCCACGCTGGCGCCTGGCCCGGTCCTCGCCGAGTTCGCGCGCGTAGCCCCCGGTCCCCTCCGCCGGGGCATCGAGGTCCAGGTTGATGAAGGTGCCGCCCATCGAGGCGACTTCATCGGCGGAGGCCGCCCGGATGTCATTGGCCGACACCCGGGCGCCCAGCCGTTTCGCGGTGCCGATCGCCTGCAGCCCGGCGACACCAGCGCCGAGGACCAGCACCCGGGCCGGCGGGATCGTCCCGGCGGCGGTCATGTAAAGCGGGAAGAACCGCGGATAGCGTAGGGCCGCCTCCAGCACCGCGCGGTAACCGGACACGAGGGACTGGGAACTGAGCGCATCCATGGACTGGGCGCGGGAGATCCGCGGGACCAGTTCGAGCGCGAAAGAGGTGATCCGGCCTGCGGCCAGGGCCCGGACGGTGGGCAGTTCCGACGCCGGGGACGCGAACCCGATGGTGACGGTGCCGGGCCGGAGCGTGGCCGCAAATTCCGGGCTCAGCGGCCGGACGTGCAGGAGGACATCCAGCGTTTCGGGCGGGAGCTCGGCGATGGTCGTGGCGCCGGCTTCCTTGTAAGCGGCATCGGGGTAGCCGGATTCCATTCCCGCACCGCTCTCGACGACGACATCGAGTCCAAGGGCTGCCAGCTGCCTTACCGTCTCCGGCGTGGCCGCGACCCGGCGCTCCCCCGCACGCTGCTCCCGCCTGACGCCGACCTGCACGGGCCACTCCTCTCGATCCGCTTCAGCGTAGCCACATGCCGGCCGGTTTGGCGAGGGTCAGTGCAAGAGACCTGGCTTGAGCTGGATCGGGAGGGCCTCCAGCAGCGCTTCGACAATGGGGAAGTCTGCAGGGATCCAGGGCAGGCCCAGCACTTCCTCCCGGTTCCGGATGTCGATCCAGCGCAATTCGTCGTGGTCCTGCAGGGGGCGCGGCGCGCCGTCGGCCAGTTCCGCGAACCACACCCGCATCGCGGCGCGCCCGTTGAGCGGCCAGCCCGAGGCGGACGACGCCGGCAGCTCGGCTCCCAGCCTGACGGTCACGCCCAGCTCTTCGAGCAGTTCACGGTGCAGAGCCTGCTCGGGAGTCTCGCCGGACTCCACCTTGCCGCCGGGGAACTCCCACATTCCGGCGAACTGCGGGGGCGCCGTCCGGCGTGCCACCAACAGCCGCCCCGGTTCCGCCAGGGAGTCCAATACTGCGCCGCCAACGACGTTAATGAGTCCAGTCACGCCCCAAGTCTAGGGTGGCGCTGCCTTAGGGGAGAATGGTACCGGCCGCCTTCCCGGGCACCCGCGGAATATCGGGTGCGCCCACCAAGTTGCATAAAGCAGATTTAACCTTCCGAATTCTCCCGGCGACCGCCTGGAACGTCCCGAAAAGCAGACGAATGCCTTCCACCACCAAACAAGCCCAGGCGGCGCCCAAAACCGGCACCCGCCATCTTGCCCTTGCCATCGTTTCCCTCGCCATGGGCGGATTCGGCATCGGAACCACCGAGTTCTCCATGATGGGCCTGCTCAAGGAGGTGGAGCAGGGCCTGGACATCAGCACCCCGGAGGCCGGCCACCTGATTTCGGCCTATGCGCTCGGCGTCGTCATCGGCGCGCCGGTGCTGGCCGCAGTCGGGGCCAGGATGCCCCGGAAGTACCTGGCCCTGGGCCTCATGCTGTTCTTCAGCATCGCCAACCTCACCTCGTTCATCGCCCCGGACTACGGCACCATGCTGGTGTCCCGGTTCGCGGCGGGCCTGCCGCACGGCGCGTTCTTCGGCGTTGCGGCCGTCATCGCGGCCTCCCTGGTCGCTCCGACCAGGCGCGGCTGGGCGATCTCGATGGTCATGGCGGGCCTCACGGTGTCGAATGTCGTCGGCGTCCCGTTCGCCACCTGGTTGGGGCAGAACTTCGGCTGGCGGCTGCTCTTCCTGCTGGTCGGCCTGATCGGCATCATCACGCTCCTTATGCTCTGGAGGTTCGTACCGTTCCAGGAACCCCACGCGGATGCCAGCTTCCGCAGGGAGCTCAGCGCGCTCAAGCGGCTCCAGGTCTGGCTGGCCATCCTGATCGGCATCGTCGGCTTCGGCGGTTTCTTCGCCACCTACACCTACATCGCCCACACCATGACCGACGTGGCCGGTATCCCCGCCGCGTGGCTGCCGCTCGTGGTGGCGCTATACGGCCTCGGAATGGTGGCCGGCAACATCGTCGGCGGCCGGATCGCGGACAAATCCGTGATGGGAACCATCTACTGGGTCCTGCCCGCCACCGCTGTGGCACTGGTGGTCTACGCCGTGGCCGTGCACTGGCCGTGGTCCGCGTTTGTCATGGTCTTCGTGGTGGGCGGTGCCGGTTCCATGCTGGTCCCGGCCCTGCAGACCCGGCTGCTGGATGCCTCCCCGGATGCCCCGTCGCTGGCGTCCTCACTGAACCATGCGGCCCTCAACGTGGCCAATGCCCTCGGTGCCTTCCTCGGCGGCCTGGTGATCGCCTGGGGCTGGGGCTACGTCGCCCCGGCGCTGGTAGGCGCCGTCCTGGCGCTGCTCGGGCTCGGCGTCGCCCTCGTCAGCGGCCTTGTCGAACGCAAGAGGCCGCTGGCCCGGTAGCCCCGCACAGCGCGGCTACGGCCCAGCGGCCCCTCCTAAACGTCTCTGGGGAGTCCCCGGTCAATAGTCCTGGTCAGGACGCGTTGACGCGCTCCACATCCGGTTCGAGGTAGATGACCCGGGCAATCGGGACGGCCGCGCGGATCCGGACTTCGGCGTCGTCAATCGCCTGGGCGATGTCCTGGCCGGAGTCGGCCCGGCCGATGCTGATCTTGGCGGCCACCAGGAGCTCCTCGGGCCCAAGGTGCAGGGTCTTGAGGTGGATGATGCCGGTGCCACCGGCCTCGATGGCGGTCCGGATCCTCGCGACGTCCTCCTTGGTGGCGGACTCCCCCAGCAGCAGGGACTTCGTTTCCACAGCCAGCACGACGGCGATGGCCACGAGCAGCAGGCCGATCATGCCGGTGCCGAGGGCATCCCAGATACCGTCGCCCGTGATGAGCGTGAGCCCGACACCGAGCAGGGCGAACACGAGGCCCACAAGGGCGCCGAAGTCTTCGAGCAGGATGACCGGCAATTCGGGCTGCTTGGCATTGCGGATGAACTTGACCCAGCTCTGCTTGCCTCGCAGCGGATTGGATTCGGCGATGGCGGTCTTGAAGGAGAACGATTCGGCAACGATGGCGCCCACCAGCACGGCCAGCGGCACCCACCAGAAGCCGCCCTCTATGGCATGCGGGTGCTGGATCTTTCCCCACGCCTCATACAGCGCGAAAAGCCCGCCGACGCTGAACAGCACAATGGAGACGATGAAGGCGTAGATGTAGCGTTCGCGTCCATAGCCGAAGGGGTGCTCCGGGCTGGCAGCCTTCTGCGCGCGCTTGCCGCCAAGGAGGAGGAGCAGCTGGTTGCCGGAGTCCGCCACGGAGTGGATCGCTTCCGCCAGCATGGACGAGGACAGCGTCAGCACGAAGGCGACGAACTTCAGGACGGCGATGGTCAGGTTGGCGGCCAGCGCCGCGACAATCGCCTTGGTACCGCCGTTGGCAGACACGTGGGCTTCTCCTATTTGGGGTGCTTCGGTGGGTGGATGCGGCGGCCGGCAAATGCCCGGACCCGCAAGGAATACCGTACCCGTCCCCGGCGCCGCCCCGCATTGCACAGGACACACTCGGGCCGGGTAACGATTGGGGGTGGGCCTGCTGACAAGTAAACGCGCCTATGTTAGCTTGAAGCCATACTCGGGATCCACAATTTGGATGCCGACGAATATGTAGGAGGAGACATGGGCTTTCTTGGCTGGATCATTCTCGGACTCATAGTAGGTGCAATCGTCAAGGCAATCATGCCTGGCAAGGTCGGCGGCGGCTGGGTCACCAGCCTGGTGCTCGGCGTCGTCGGAGCCATTGTCGGCGGCTGGATCGGTGACCTGCTGTTCGGCGGCGGCAAGATGGAATTCTGGAATCTCGGTTCCTGGCTCCTGGCCATTGTCGGCGGCCTCGTCGTTGCCGGTATCTACGGCGCCGTAACCGGACGCAACCGGACCACGTAACCGCAAGTATTGCACTGGCCACCGGCCGGGCACCATGGTGCCGAGGAGGTGGCGGAAAACAGATGCGGCGGGGACCCACGAATTGGTGGGTCCCCGCCGCATCTGTTTTCCGCCAGGTGTCCGCTAGCCCTGCTGGGATGAGCTGTCCTGCCGGGACGCGCTGTCCTGCTGGGACCGGGCACTCGCGTAGAGGCAGACCGTCGCGGCGGTGCCAAGGTTGAGGCTCTCCGCGGCGCCGTACACCGGTACCGCCACCCGGTGCTCAGCCAGGGCGAGCTCCTCCTCAGAGAGGCCCTGGGCCTCGTTGCCGAAAAGCCAGGCCGTGGGGCGTTCCAGCGCATAGCCCGATTCTGCGGTGGCGGCACCCAGGCGCCGGGCCGCATTTTCGTCCTGCAGCCGGTCCAGGTTCAGCTGTCCTTGGCCGTCCGCCGCGAGGATTCCGATGCCGCGTTCCTTGCAGCGGGCCACCAGCTCCCCCAGCTCGGCGCCGAGGACAACGGGCAGGTGGAAGAGGGATCCCGCCGTCGAACGGACGGCCTTGGGGTTGTAGATGTCCACGCTGGAGGCGGTCAGGACGACGGCGTCGGCGCCGGCGGCGTCGGCCGCCCGGAGCACGGTTCCGGCGTTGCCGGGGTCACGGACCTGGCACAGCACGGCGATCAGCCGCGGCCCGGCGTCGAGCACCTGCTCAAGGC
This sequence comes from Arthrobacter sp. PAMC25564, assembly GCF_004798705.1. Lineage (NCBI taxonomy): Bacteria > Bacillati > Actinomycetota > Actinomycetes > Micrococcales > Micrococcaceae > Arthrobacter > Arthrobacter sp. PAMC25564. Next base: position 3,464,958 of record NZ_CP039290.1, read on the forward strand.
TGACGTCCAGGAAACCGCAGACGGCGATGATGCCCTGCGGGGTGACGGTGTCCGCCATCGCTGCGATCACTTCGTCGGTTGCAAGGTGCGCATGGGTTCCCTCGGCCAGCTTCTCCAGCTCCGGGTGGCGGTCCAGGCAGGCCTCGGTGGCGTACACCTCATAGACGATGCCGGGCTCCCCCGCGGCGATCCTCTTCCGGTGCAGGACCAGGGCCTCACGGACCGCCTGCGGGCCTTCGGCCAGGAACTCGCGACGCTTTAAACGGGCCGGGCGCCCGGCAAGTTGTGCCACCTTCCTCATCCGATCAGCTCGGGGGTTGGAGAGTGGAAAGTCTTGCGGGCGCCCGGTTTCGTTCATATAAGAACCTTAGTGGCTATTCCAGCCGGCTCTTGAACGACGCAGTTTTTCAACCGCGGCGGGAACTACTTTGCAGCCTCGGCGTCAGCCTTCTTGGCAGCAGGCTTCTTCGCGGGAGCCTTCTTGGCAGCCTTCGGGGCGGCTGCGGCTTCAGCCGTGACGGCCGGAGCGGAAGTGTCAGCAGGCAGCGAGTCCTTGGCGATCTGGACCAGCGCGGCGAAAGCGTTGGCGTCGGAGACGGCCAGCTCGGCCAGCATCCGGCGGTCAACCTCGACCTCAGCAGCCTTCAGGCCCTGGATCAGGCGGTTGTAGGTGAGGCCGTTGGCGCGGGATGCAGCGTTGATGCGCTGGATCCACAGGCGGCGGAAGTCGCCCTTCTTCTTCTTGCGGTCGCCGTAGCTGTACACAAACGAGTGCAGCAGCTGCTCTTTGGCCTTGCGGTACAGGCGTGAACGCTGTCCGCGGTAGCCCTTTGCGCGTTCAAGGATAACCCGGCGCTTCTTGTGGGCGTTGACCGCCCTCTTCACACGTGCCACGTGCGTACTCCTTCGAAAATTCTGATCCCAAGCATCTACTGCCGGACGGACCGGCTGGCCTGAGAAGCCTTATTGGTAGTTGACTGGTGCCAGATGGCAGTCAGCCAGAGAACTTGGAACTTAGATGCCGAGCATCTTCCGGATGACCTTGGCGTCGCCCTTGAAGACGATCTTGTCGCCGGCGAGGCGGCGGGTCAGCCTTGAGGACTTGTGCTCGAGGTAGTGGCGGCGGTTGGCCTGCTGACGGCGCAGCTTGCCGCTGCCGGTCAGCTTGAAGCGCTTCTTAGCACCGCTGTGGGTCTTCATCTTCGGCATGGGAACCGATCTCCTTACGTAGCCGCAGACATGGTCTGCAGTTCTATCGTGCAGCCGCCCCTGCGGGCGGCGTGCTGGTTGCTTGCTGCCGGACATTGCTGTCCGGCAGCCGTGAACTAGTTGGTCTTCTTGCTGCCCGGCTTGGCAGCGGACTTCGGAGCCGCCGGCCGTGCCGCAGGCTTCGGCGCCGAGGGACGCGGTACCGGCTTCGGGGCCGCCACCGGCTTCGGCGCCGCAGCAGCTGCCTTCGGAGCTTCCGGGGCCTTCGGAGCTTCCGGGGCCTTCGCCGGTGCCGCCGCAGCCTTGGCTACCGGCGGCTGGACAGCGACCTTCGGAGCCTCACGCTTCGGAGCTGCCTGCGTGGCGGCCTTGGGGGCCTCCTGCTTCGGCGCTTCCTGGACGGGAGCCTTGGCCGCCGGAACTTCCTCGGCTTTGGCCTCGGCAGCCGGGGCCTCCGTCACCACGGTTTCTTCCGCTGCCGTCTTCTCGGCCGGGGCCTCGTCGACGGCGGGAGCGGCCTCCACTGCGGGAAGCCCAGTTACCTCAGCCTCGGGTGCCTCGGTCCGGACCTGGTAGCCCTCCGGAAGAAGATCGGCGAGCGACTGCGTCAGGGGCGCATCGACACCCGACGTATCCACCCGGCCCGAAGCCTTGGCTTCGTTCTCGGCCTTGGCTTCGGCGCGCTGCGATGCGCGGCGGGCCTCTGCCTTGGCTTCTGCCTTGTTCTTCAGGGGACCGACCACCATGACCATGTTGCGGCCATCGATCCGCGGGCTGGACTCCACTACGCCGACTGCGGCGACGTCGTCTGCGAAGCGCTGCAGCAGGCGGATGCCCATCTCGGGGCGCTGCTGCTCACGGCCGCGGAACTGGATCATGGCCTTGACCTTGTCACCGGCGCCGAGGAAGCGGAGTGCGTGGCCGCGCTTGGTCTCGTAGTCGTGGGTGTCGATCTTCAGGCGGAAGCGGATTTCCTTCAGGACCGTGTTGGTCTGGTTCTTCCGGGCCTCGCGTGCCTTGACAGCGGCTTCGTACTTGTACTTGCCGAAGTCCATCAGCTTGCACACCGGAGGCTTGGCCTGCGGTGCAACTTCAACGAGATCAAGATCGGACTCCGCAGCCAAACGCAGGGCATCCTCAATACGGACAACTCCTACTTGCTCGCCTGCGGGGCCGACCAGCCGCACCTCGGGGACGCGGATACGCTCATTGATTCTTGGCTCGCTAATGTTAAAGCTCCTGTGTTCGTGAGGGGTATTCCACCGGCAAAAAGAGAAGGCCCCCAATTGCCGGAGCAATCGAAGGCCTCGAAGATCGGAGTTGCCTGCCTCCTAAGAGGCGGCATACATCCCGCCAGGCTGACGCCCGGGAAGAATGCCCGACCAGGTACCCGGCAACCTTGCTTCTTGCGAAGCTTCCCGAAGGAGAGCGGCTGACGCGGGTGGGAGAGAACTCCGCTTGCAAACTGGAAACCGATTCTACAGAACAAATCCCATCCGGCGCTACGTGAGTGATCAGGCATGCACCCGGAGGGACTGTGATATAAAACTGCAAAATAACGACATCCAGTCGGTCTGTGACAAGCTTACCAGCATGAGCACTTCAGACAGTAATTCACACGTTTTTGAGCCTTCGACCGCCCAGGCCGACGTCTCACAGCAGATCCGCGACATCTCCGAGGTCCCCGCGATCGAGGTCATCACCACCGCCGCCGTGCACCTCATGAGCGCCGCCGCCGTGAAGCTTGGCCTTGCGGCGGACGACAACGCCGAGGAGCTCAAGGACCTCGACGAGGCCCGCAAGCTGATCATTGCCCTCGCCGGCCTGGTCACCGCAGCGGCTCCCGAGATCGGCTCACAGCACGCCGGGCCCTTGCGCGACGGGCTGCGTTCGCTGCAGCTGGCCTTCCGCGAAGAATCCATCATTCCGGATGCACCGGGCAAGGGCCCGGGCGAGAAGTACACCGGGCCCGTCAACTAGGAGCCTCCCGGCGGACACCTTTGAATCGAACGACGCCGACGGCGGGCGGACCAGACTGGTCCGCCCGCCGTCGTCGTTAAGCCGGTCGGCGTTAAGCCGATCGTCGCCGGGCCGGACCGCCCAGGGCCGGACCGCGGTGGGCCGGCGACGAAGCCGATTGAAGGGCCGACGCCGTCGATGAAAAGTCCGGCGGGCGGCGCGATCAGCACACCGGACTGAAATTCCCACTTCTTTACGATTTGTTGGCTCGTCTTACGCTGTGTGGCTTTTGGTTGACCGGGCTGCAGCGTGCCCCTAGCTTGGTATCTGAATCATGAGTCCCAGCGTGAACGTTGGGCTTGTTGGCCGGCACTGCCCCCGCCCGGGGTGCTCCGGCCGGGCCTGCCGGAGAACCGGCAGGCAAGTAGCGCAGATGCGGGGCTGGCTGCCCCGCGGATCTGCCTGAGGGCAAGGAGACCCCGCATGACCCTGCTCCGGGGCCCACAGCCGGACACGCCCTGTCCATGTCCGGGCAACTCCGCCTGCCGCTAGCGCGGCAGGCGCTGGTCTGCACGCCCACCTAGGCCGCCACCCGGCCCTCCACCCCAGTTCTCCGGACTCTGATCAGTCCGGCCGCTCTGCCCTGCCCGCATGCCACCATCCCCGGCGCGCCGGGGCATCCCCACCCACGATCGGCCGCGAGGCCCACCGAGTACCAAAGAAAAGAACCGACATGATCCGCATCGATCAGCTGACCAAGGTCTACGGCCACGGCGAGAACGCCGTCACGGTCCTGGACAAGCTCGATTTCGCCGTCGACGAAGGCGAAATATTCGCTGTCGTCGGCCACAGCGGTGCCGGCAAAAGCACCTTGGCCCAATGCATCAACCTGTTGGAACGACCGACCTCCGGGTCCGTCGTCGTCAACGGAGAAAACCTCAGCAGCCTGCCGGAGAAGCGGCTGCGCGAAGCCCGGCGCCGGATCGGGACGGTGTTCCAGTCCGCCAGCCTTTTCGGCCGCCGGACGGCCGCGCAGAATATCGCTGCCCCTTTGGAGTACCTTGGCGTGGAGCCCCGCGAAGTCAAGGCCAGGGTGGCCGAACTCCTCGAGCGCGTCGGGCTGGGAAACCGGGCCGGCCATTACCCGTTCCAGCTCTCGGGCGGCCAGCGGCAGCGGGTGGGCATTGCCCGGGCGCTGGCGCTGCGGCCCTCCGTGCTGCTCTCGGACGAGGCGACCTCGGGCCTGGATCCGGAGGCGACCCGTTCGGTGGTGCGCCTGCTGCGCGAACTGCGGGACGACCTGGACCTGGCGGTCGTTTTCATCACCCACGAGATGGATACGGTGCTGCAGATAGCGGATGCCGTAGCCCGGCTTGAGCACGGACGCATCGTCGAATCCGGGCGGCTGGTGGACCTGCTGACTGACCATGACTCCGCGCTGGGCCGGGCCCTGCAGCCGCACCTGACTCCGGCGGCGCCCGCCGACGGTGCCCGCCCCTGGCAGGTCACCTACGATTCGCGCGATGTCCCGCACGACTGGCTCCAACTCGTCTCACAGGACCTGGGCGAACCGGTCTCGTTGCTCGCCGCCAGCATCCAGACCATCGGCGGGGTCGGCACGGGCAAAGCCACCGTTGGCCTTCGCTCCACCTCCCCGGCCGCCGTCCGGGATGCCTTCACCAGGCTGGGCCTGCGCGCGGAGCCGGACGGCGCTGCCCCAGCCACCCCTGATGCACTGACAAATGATGCACTGACAATCGACGACGACGCGCGGGCCGCCGCGCCAGCATCCTTGGAGCACGTACTATGAGCCTTCCCACAGCCGTCAATGTGGTCATCCCCCGTTCCGGGGACACCGCCCTGGCAGACCTTCCCGGCCTGCTGATTCCGGCCTACGGGGAAACCCTGGCCATGGTCGGCATCGTGATGGCCATCGTGTTGCTGGCCGGGACCCCGCTGGGTGTTGCCCTGCACAACATGGCTCCGGGCGGGCTCTTCGAAAACCGCGGCGTCAACGGCGCGCTCACCTGGGTCGTCAACATCGGGCGCTCCCTGCCGTTCCTGATCCTGATGGCCGCGGTCGTTCCTTTCACCCGGTTCATCACCGGCACCAACATCGGCATCCCGGCCGCCGTGGTGCCCATGTCCCTGGCCGGCATTCCGTTCTTCGCCCGGCTGGTGGAAAACTGCCTGCGCGATGTCCCCCGCTCGGTCACCCAGGCCGCACGGGCTTCCGGTGCCTCACCGCTGCAGATCATCCGGACGGCGCAGCTCGGTGAAGCGGTTCCGGCCATCATCGGCGGCCTGACCATCAATACCATCGCGATGATCGAGTACTCGGCGATTGCCGGGACCATCGGTGCCGGCGGCATCGGCTACGTGGCCGTGACCTACGGCTACCAGCGGTTCGACAACACCGTCATGCTCGCCACCATCATCGTCCTGGTCGTCACTGTCGCCGTCGTCCAGCTGGCCGGGGACCGGCTGGTCCGGTTCACCACCCCCGCCCTGCGGCTGCGGCGCTGATCCCTGTTCATTCCACCTCCACCACCCCCATTTAGCGCTACAGATAAGGCACAGCCATGACCATCACCGAAGAAAAGACCGGCTCCTCTCCGGAGGGCCACGGCTTCACCGTCCGCAAACGACGCAAACTTCCCTGGATCCTGGGCGGTTCCGCTGCCGTTGTCGTCGTGGCCGGCTCGCTGGTCGCCGGCTCGGTCTTTGGGGCGGCAAAGTCCCCCAACGAGACCCCCGGCGCCACCCTGACCGTTGTCACCGCGGAAGGCAACCAGGCCGAACAGGCGCTGGTGAACTTCGTCGCCGAAAAGGTCGCACCCAGATACGGCATCACCGTGAAATTCAAGGGCCTTTCCGATAGCACCACCCTCAACCGCGCCGTGAGCACCGGCGAGGTGGCCGCCACCGTCTACCAGCACAAACTCTGGCTCTCCCAGGTCCTTGAAGCCAACCCGGACTTCAAGGAAACCGCCGCCACCCCGGTGTTCCGCTGGGGCTTCGGGATCTGGTCCGCCAAGCACAAGTCCGTCGAGGATCTGCCCGACGGGGCAACCGTTTCCCTGTACTCCGATCCCGCGAACGAGGCCCAGGGCCTGTGGCTGCTGGAACGTGCCGGCCTGATCAAGCTCAAGGACGGAATCGACAAATGGCAGGCCACGCAGAAGGATGTCGTGGAGAACCCCAAGAAGCTCCAGTTCAAGCTGCTCGACTTCGCCGCCCAGTCCCGGGCGCTCCCGGACCTGGATGCCGCCGTCGGTTACACCGAGTACTACACCGCAGCCAAGATCCCGCTCGAGCAGCAGATTTACGCTCCCGCGGCCCCGGATGAGTTCGCCGGGCAGTTGACGGTCGGCAGCAAGTACATGGACACCGACAACATCAAGAACCTGGTCAAGGCCTTCAAGGACCCGGCCGTCCAGGAGTTCCTGCGCACCGACCCCGCCGTGAAGGGGCTCCTGCTGCCCGTCGAGGGCTAAACCTTCCCGGGTCCGGGGCATCTGGTTCCCGGGCCCGGAGGGCAGCAACACCCCGGCGTGAGGGGGCTGCCCGGCAAGAATCCGGACGGCCCAGCCGCCGGACCCAGGACCAGCAGGTACCGCCGCTTCCTCGGCGTGCCCCTGAATGTGAGGATGTGAAACCGGTGACCGGTTCCGACAACACCCCTGTTCCGGCTGCGGAGACCCGCCGCATCCGGTTCAACGCCTTTGACATGAACTGCGTGGCCCATCAGTCGCCCGGTCTATGGCGCCATCCCGAGGACCAGTCCTCCCGCTACACGGACCTCCGCTACTGGGCAGACCTGGCCAAAACACTGGAAAAGGGCTTCTTCGACGGCATCTTCATCGCCGACGTCCTGGGCACCTATGACGTCTACGGCGGATCTAACGAGGCGGCCCTGCGCCAGGGAACCCAGGTGCCGGTCAGTGATCCGCTGCTGCTGGTCTCGGCCATGGCCTTGGTCACCGAGCACCTGGGCTTCGGGGTCACCGCCGGCACTGCGTACGAGCATCCTTACCCGTTTGCCCGGCGCCTCTCCACCCTCGACCACCTGACCAACGGCCGCGTAGGCTGGAACGTCGTCACGGGATACCTTCCCTCCGCGGCCCGGAACATGGGGAACGCGGACCAGATGGAACATGACGAGCGCTACAACCACGCGGACGAATACCTGGAGGTCCTTTACAAGCTGCTGGAAGGCTCCTGGGAAGAAGATGCCGTTGTTCGCGACTCGGAAGCCGGGGTGTTCGCCGATCCCTCGAAGGTGCACGAAATCGGCCATGAGGGAAAATACTTCAAGGTCCCCGGCATCCACATCAGCGAGCCCTCCCCCCAGCGCACGCCGGTCATTTATCAGGCCGGCGCCTCGCCGAGAGGGATCGCCTTCGCCGCCGGCAACGCGGAAGCGGTCTTCGTAGGCTCCCCGACCAGGACAATCCTGAAGGAAACGGTGGCCACGATCCGCGACGCCGTGGAGGCCGCCGGCCGGGACCGCTATTCCGTACGCATCTACACCATGCTGACCATCATCACCGATGAGACGACGGAAAAGGCGCAGGCCAAGCATGAAGAATACAAGCAGTACTGCAGCTACGAAGGCGCCCTGGTCCTGATGTCGGGCTGGATGGGGGTGGACCTGTCCCGGTATGCTCCCGATGAGCCGATCGGCAACGTGGAATCCAACGCGATCCAGTCCGCCGTCGCGAATTTCCAGAAAGTCAACGACGACGGCCGGCCCTGGACCGTCAGGGACATCGCCGACTGGGCCGGGATCGGGGGTCTGGGCCCCCTGATCGTGGGATCCGGCGCCGACGTCGCCGACGAGCTGCAAGCCTGGGTCGAGGAAACCGATGTCGACGGATTCAACCTGGCCTACGCCATTACGCCCGGATCCTTCGAGGACGTCGTCGCCTATGTGGTCCCGGAACTGCAAAAACGCGGCGCGTACCCCACCGAATACACGCCAGGCACCCTGCGGAACAAGCTGTTTGGCCGCGGAGACCGGCTCCCCGAGGAACATCACGGCAGCAGGTACCGGCTCCAGCGGGCCCCCTAGCCGGCGGCAGCCTCCCGGCGGCGCCGCCGCCGGTGCTGCAACACGAGGCCGAGAAGGCACACGGCGGCGCCGGCCACCCCTACGGCGACGAACCCGGTTGAAGGGCCGACGCCGTCGATGAACAGTCCGGCGAGCGGCGCGCCCAGTGCGACCCCGGCGGTGAGGGCGGAGCCGTACCAGCCCATCGCCTCGCCGCGGCGGCGTTCCTCGACGACTTCGGCCACCTTCTCCGACGCTGCCGAGAGGACCGGCGCACATAGCAGCCCGGGCAGGAGCGAGAGCAGGCTCAGGGTCCAGGTGTCCGCCGCGAAGGCCATCGGGATGGTGAGGACGGACATGCCCAGCAGCAGGAGGAACGGGGAGACGGGGCGGTGCATGGCGCCGTAGAGGAGTCCGCCGAGCACGGAGGCCCCGCACCAGAAGACGAAGACGAGGCCGATCTCGGCCTGGTGGCCGGTCCTCTCGAGGGCGGCGACGATCCCCACATCCGTGCCGCTGAGGACCATGCCGGCCCCGGCTGCCACGGCGAAGACGGCGGCCACGGCAGCGGTGAACCAGCTGAAGTTGTGGATGACCCGGTGCCGCAGCCCGGAGCCATGCTGCCGCCGTTCCTCGGCCGCGGCCGCCAGCGGTGCCAGTTCGGCCGCGGCCTCCTGCAGGTGGGCCGGTGCGGCGGCGACGACGGCGGCCTCCGCGCCTTCAAGCTCCTCCGCCTCGAGCCCGGCGTCGGGGAAAACACTCCGGGTGGGCGGGTTGAACCACATCAGGAAGAGTCCCGAGACGGACGTGGCCAGTCCGACTACCGTCAGGCCCAGGACGGAGTGCCCGCTGGTGGCGGCGACGGCGCCCACGGCGGGGCCGATCATGAAGACCAGTTCGGTGGCGATGGCGTCCAGGGCGAAGGCCGTGCGGCGCTGTTTTCCGGTGGCCAGCACGCCCAGTGACTGCCGCACCACGCTGAAGATGGGCAGCGTCAGCAGGCCGCCGACGAAGACCAGCGGCAGCAGCAGTTCGTAGGACACGTGCGGAACGACGGACCAGATCACGGCCTCGGAGATGACGGACGGAATGAGCGCCTTGCGCAGTCCCGCGGTGTCGACCCGACGGCCCCGCCAGGGCGCCCCGAGGGCAATTCCGATCGTCATGACGGCGGCCGCAGCGCCGGCGGCGGCGTAGCCCTGGCCGAGGGTCAGGACGATGTGCAGGGTCAGCAGGACGCCGGCCGCCGAGTGCGGTATGCGGGCGATCATCCCGACCAGCAGGAGCCGCCTGATCGGCCGGACGGCGAGCAGCTCCCGGTAAAGCGCGAAGTTCACGGACCACATCCTTCTGGTACTGCCCACGGCAGCACCGGGAGGTCCCCCCGTTGGGCCGTCAGCTATGGTGCTGCGCGCTGCAGCTTGACCTCGATCGAGTCAACCCGCGCGGCGAAGATTTCGTTCCTGGCCCAGTCGTTGTTCAGGCCGGCGACGATGGACTGCACGCCGGCGGCGTCGAGTCCGTCTTCAAGGTACAGGATCACGCGGAGTTCCGGGCCTGCTCCCCCGCCGGGGAGCCGGCTGCCATCGGCCGTGGCCGAGGAAACTCCAGCCCCCGGCTGAATTTCAACGCGCCGGACCGCCGGAAAGCCAGCCGCGCTGTCCCCGAGGGCCCGGGCAAGTTCCGTATCATCGTACGACGGCGTCCAGGTCTGCTGCTGGGCCAGCGCCCAGACGGCGGGCCGGCGCACCACGAAGGTCAGCTCCGAGCCGGGGTCGAGCACGAGCAGCTGGGCCCCTTCCGCGACGGCGGACAGCGCCGCCCGCGCCGCGTACACCGCGACGGGCCTGGCTTCCGGGTGCCAGGCTTCCAGTGCGGCCGCGGAGCTGAAGACGGGCATGGCCGTCCGCCCGTCGGGTGCCTTGAGGGTCACGAGGGCCATGTCGGCCTGTTTGTCCCCATGCAGCACTTCACCGTGCAGTTTGTCCCTGTGCCGGCGCGTCACACCTTCGCCCTCTTCGGCGAGCTGGGCGAGGATGGGCACGAAGACCCGTGCGGTGGCCAGTGCGGCCACCACGGCAGCCTCATCTCCTTCACCCGCCGCGAGTGCAGCGAGGGCGGCGAGATAGCCGGCGTCGGAAGCGCCGTCGTCGTCCTCGAAGTTGTGGATCTTCGCGTCATCCCCAGACAGGCTGCGGCCTGCCCAGGGCCGGCCTGCCGAATCGGTGGCCCCGCCGGCGCCGGCCAGGGCGGCCGCGATGTGGCCGGGCAGATGCCGGACGGGCGCGGCGCCGGTGTCCGGCTGCGCGCTTTCGCGGGGCTCGTGGGTGTGCGCCATGATCGCTGGCCGCCTAGCGGCGGCCGGCGACGTCGAGGGCCTCGGGCAGCGTGAAGTTGCCGTTGTAGAGGGCCTTGCCGATAATCGCGCCCTCGACGCCGAGGGGCACCAGGGACCGGAGTTCCTTGAGGTCCGCCAGGCTGGAGATTCCGCCGGACGCGACGACGGGCTTGCCGGTCTGCTCGACCATCTGGCGCAGCAGTCCGACGTTCGGGCCCTGCAGGGTGCCGTCCTTGGTCACGTCGGTGACGACGTAGCGGGCGCAGCCGGCCTCCTCGAGGCGGCCCAGCACCTCCCAGAGATCGCCGCCTTCCTTGGTCCAGCCCCGGCCGGCCAGCGTGGTCCCGCGGACGTCGAGGCCGACGGCGATCCGGTCGCCGAAGCGCTCGATCGCGCGGCGGGTCCAGTCCGGGTTTTCCAGTGCCGCGGTGCCGAGGTTGACCCGGGCGATGCCAAGGCCCAGGGCCTTCTCGAGCGATTCGTCGTCGCGGAGGCCGCCGGAGAGCTCCACCTTGATGTCCAGCCGGCCCACCACTTCGCGCAGCAGTTCGGCGTTGGAGCCCCGGCCGAAGGCGGCGTCGAGGTCAACGAGGTGGACCCATTCGGCGCCCTGCTGCTGCCAGTTGAGCGCGGCTTCCAGCGGTGTGCCGTAGCTGGTCTCGCTGCCTGCTTCCCCCTGGACGAGGCGGACTGCCTGGCCGTTGACAACGTCGACGGCGGGCAACAGTTCGAGTACGGGCAGCGGGGTTTCGGTGGTCATCGTGGATCCTCAGCTTCGGTGGGGCGGGGGTTGGTCAGGCGGGCTGCGGCGCCGTCAAGCGGCCGGCAGCGTCAGGAGATAGGCGGCCAGCAGCGACATTCCGGCCAGGAGATAGAAGACAATCTGGACCCAGACCGGGCTCTTCTGCTGCCGGAAGGACAGCCCCCCTCCGACCAGCAGGCCGGCCAGGCCCATAAGTACCAAGGACCACATCTAGGCGGTCTGTTCCGGGCCGGTTGCCTCAACCGGGGCGGCTTCAGCGGCTTCGGTGGCATCGGCGGCTTTGGACCCGCCGCGCAGGCCCTCCACCCAGTTGCGCAGCAGCCGGGCACCGGCGTCGCCGGACTTCTCCGGGTGGAACTGGGTGGCGCACAGCGGGCCGTTTTCGACGGCTGCGATGAACGGTGCGCCGTGCTCGGACCAGGTGACGAGGGGTGCCGCCATCCGGGGCTGGATGACGTCGAAGTCCCAGTGCTGGACACCGTAGGAGTGCACGAAGTAGAACCGTTCGTTTTCGACGCCGGCGAAGAGCCTGGAGCCTTCCGGGACCGAGACGGTGTTCCAGCCCATGTGCGGGACGACGTCGGCGGGCAGCAGCTCGACTTTCCCGGGCCACTCCCCCATGCCTTCGGCTTCGGTGCCGTGTTCGACGCCGGCCTCGAACAGCACCTGGAGTCCGACGCAGATCGCGAGCACCGGCCGTCCGCCGGCGACGCGGCGTCCGATCATGCGGATCCCGTCGACGGCTTTAAGCTCGTTCATGACCGTTTCGAAGGCGCCGACGCCGGGGACCACGAGGCCGTCGGCGTTGAGCACGTCCTCCGGTTTGGCGCTGAGGATGACCTGGGCACCGGCGCGTTCCAGCGCGCGGACGGCGGAGCGGACGTTGCCCGAGCCGTAGTCCAGCACCGTGACGGTGGGCTTGCCCTCGGGCGAGGGAAGTTTCCGGCCGGCCTCGGGGTTGATGACGGCCCCGTCCCGGACGACCTTGCCGGTCACAGTGCGCCCTTGGTGGACGGAATGCCCTTGACCCGGGGATCGGGCTCCACGGCCGAGCGCAGGGCCCGGGCGAAGGCCTTGAACTGGGCCTCGACGATGTGGTGCGGGTCCCGGCCGGCGGTGACGTTCATGTGCAGGCAGATACCGGCGTGCAGGGTGATGGCTTCGAAGACGTGGCGTGTCAGCGAGCCGGTGAAGTGGCCGCCGATCAGGTGGTATTCCTGGCCTGCGGGCTCGCCGCCGTGCACCAGGTACGGGCGGCCCGAGACGTCGACGACGGCGTGCGCGAGGGCCTCGTCCAGCGGCACCGTGGCTTCACCGAAGCGCCGGATGCCGGCCTTGTTGCCCAGGGCGGTCTTCAGCACCTCGCCGAAGGTGATGGCGACGTCCTCCACCGTGTGGTGGACGTCGATGTGGGTGTCGCCGGTGGCCTTGACCGTCATGTCGATCAGGGAGTGCTTGCTCAGCGCCGTCAGCATGTGGTCGTAGAAGGGAACCGAGGTGCTGATGTCCGAAGTGCCGGTGCCGTCCAGGTTGATTTCGACCAGGACGGAGGACTCGCTGGTGGTCCGTTCCATCCGTGCGGTCCGGCCCTCGGCAGCTGATCCGGTGTTGCTCATGTGGGTGTTTCCTTTGGAAGAAGGCATGGTGCTGGGCAGTCGTGCAGTGATCTGGTCCCGGGCTTAAGTCTAGGCCTGCAGCGCTGCGCGGCCGGTCAGGATCCGCTCGAGGGCTTCGAGGAAGGCTGTGGTTTCGGTCTCAGTGCCGGCCGTGACGCGCAGGTGTCCGGGGATGCCGACGTCGCGGATGAGCACGCCGGCGTCGAGCAGCCCCTGCCAGATCCCGTGCTGGTCCTCGAGGCCGCCGAAGAAGACGTAGTTGGAATCAGAGGCGGCCGGCTTGAGGCCCATCCGCTGCAGTTCGGAGACGATCCGGTCCCGCTGGCGCTTGATGTCCTCGACGTCGGCCATCAGCGCCACCCGGTGGTGCAGCGCGGCCAGGGCGGTTGCCTGGGTGATCGCCGAGAGGTGGTACGGGAGGCGGACCAGGCGCAGCGCGTCAGTCACCCCGGGTGCCGCGGCCATGTACCCAAGCCGGGCGCCGGCGAGGGCGAAGGCCTTGCTCATGGTGCGCGAGACGATGAGCCGTTCCCGGCCGGGCAGCAGCGTGAGCGCACTGGGCGTGCCGTCGTGGGCGAACTCGTGGTAGGCCTCGTCGACGATCACGATGGTCTGGCTGGCCTCACCGGCGGCGTAGACGGCCTCCACGACGTCGAGGCCGAGGCCGGTGCCGGTGGGGTTGTTCGGGGAGCACAGGAAGACGACGTTGGGTTGGAGTTCGCGCACCTGGCGTGCCGCCGATTCCGCACTGAGTCCGTAGTCCCCGGCCCGTTCTCCGACGATGTATCCGGTGTCCGTTCCTGCGGCCAGCAGGGGGTACATGGAGTATGTGGGAGGGAAGCCCAGGGCGGTGCGGCCCGGGCCGCCGAAGGCCTGGAGGATCTGCTGGAGCACCTCGTTGGAACCGTTGGCCGCCCAGATGTTCTCTGCGCCCAGTCCGTGGCCGAGGTACTCCGCCAACGCTTCGCGCAGTTCCGTGAACTCACGGTCAGGGTACCGGTTCAGGCCGGCGGCCGCCGCCGTGACGGCCTCGGCGATGGCCGCCTGGACGTCGGCCGGAACACCATGGGTGTTCTCGTTGACGTTGAGCAGGATGGGGACATCCAGCTGGGGCGCACCGTACGGGTGCAGGCCCCGCAGATTGGTCCGGAGGGGAAGTCGGTTGAGGCGCTCTAACTGGTCAGTCACCTCAACAGTTTAAGTGAGGCCGTGGCGAGCCCTGAAACTGTGACGCCTGGCGCCCTATTTGGACGGAACGAAGAGCCGCTGGCCCGGGAAGACGCGCGCGGCATCCAGGTTGTTGAGCTGGACGATGTCGGCGACCACGTCCCGGGGATCGCGCCCCGGTGCCACGGCGGCTGCGATGGCCCACAGGGATTCACCGGACTGGACCGTCACGGACACGGCCGGGGTCGGCGACAGCTCGGACGCTGACTCCGCCGCCTTGGCGGGAGCGTTGAGGAAGCCGCTGAGCGACAGAAGAAGGGCGGCCAGCAGGATGAGCGGCACACCGAAGAAGACGAACCTTCCCCGCCGGGTCAGCCGGAGCGGCCCCTGCTTGGTGCGCGGTGCGGACGCCGGACCCGCCGGACCTGCCGGACCTGCCGGACCTGCCGGACCTGCAGGGACATGATGGTCGAAAGACCGGACCTGTTCGGACGGATCGTACTGGCCGAATGTATCGTGAAACGCGCTTGATGCTGACATGAACTGAGCCCTCCTGGACCATACGGTGCCGACACTTTCCCGCCCGGCGTACTCCACGTACCTGCCGCCAACCGGCCTGACCTTCGAACATGTTGCCGAACGCCATCCTGCACCCGGCCAGTCCAGAGTAGAACACATATTCGAACTTTGCTGGTTCCGTTTTAGCACTTATTGACGAACATTGTCGAGACTCGCTAGAACAAATGTTTGAAAAAGCCGTGGGGCTGGCCTACGTTTGAATCACAGCTCAACCGTTTCCGCGGTTGAACACCAGTAGTTGATCAGCAGGGTCTGACATTTCAGGCCGGAAGACCCCGGCACGTGCAGCAACGGCAGCCGGGCGGATTGGAAAGGCGTTGGCGAACATGGCAGCACAAGCCACCGGCGGCAGGGCCGCTCCACGGAACCCCCAGCCAGCCCGGGCCCCCAAGAGCCTTACCGTCCGGCAGAAGAAGATCCTGGAAACGATCCAGCGGTCTGTGACGGAGAAGGGATATCCGCCGTCGATGCGCGAGATCGGCGACACTGTAGGGCTCGCCAGCCTGTCCAGCGTCACGCACCAGCTCTCGCAACTGGAAAAGCTCGGCTATCTCCGGCGGGATCCCAAACGTCCGCGCGCCATGGAAGTGCTGATGCCGCTGACCCTCGATGAGGGAAGCACCAGGATTTCAGGCGTGGAGAAGTCCGGCGGACTGCGCACCGTCGGAGGGCTGTCCGTCTCGGAGCTCGCCAGCGCCACGGATACCGCAATGGTGCCCCTCGTGGGCCGGATCGCCGCCGGTGGCCCCATCCTGGCAGACCAGGTCGTGGAAGACGTTATGCCGCTGCCGCGCCAGCTGGTGGGCCACGGCGAACTCTTTATGCTCAAGGTCGCCGGCGATTCGATGATCGACGCCGCCATCTGCGACGGCGACTGGGTCGTCGTCCGGCGCCAGGGTGATGCCCTCAACGGCGATATCGTTGCCGCACTGCTGGATGACGAGGCAACAGTCAAGACCTTCCGGCAGCGCGACGGCCACACCTGGCTGCTGCCGCAGAACACCCGCTACGAGCCCATCCTCGGCGACCACGCCGTCATCATGGGCAAGGTCGTCTCCGTCCTGCGCTCCCTTTAGGGCTGGTCCGGCCCGCAGCCCGGGAGGGCACCTAGCTAAAGCCCCGCGGCTCCCCCGCGGCTAGGTGGCAGCCTGCCGCGATTCCGTGGCGAGCCGTTCCAGCGCCGCCAGGGCGATTGCCGGATCGGTGGTCGGCCAGAACGGCGGCAAGGCCGCGCGAAGGAACGCCCCATAGCGTTCTGTCGACAGCCGTGAATCCAGGACCGCCACCACGCCCTTGTCCGACGTCGAGCGGATCAGCCTGCCTGCCCCCTGGGCGAGGCGGATGGCGGCGTGCGTGGCCGAGACGGACATAAACCCATTCCCGCCGGACTGGGCGACCGCCCGTGAGCGCGCGGTCATCAGCGGGTCATCCGGACGAGGGAAGGGAATCCTGTCGATGACCACAAGCCGGCACGAATCGCCGGGAACGTCGACACCCTGCCAAAGGGACATCGTGCCGAACAGGCAGGTGTCCGGCTCCTCGGCGAACTGCCGCACGAGTGCCGTCATGGTCGAATCACCCTGGCACAGGATGTCCACGTCCATCCGTGGCCGCATGGCCTCGGCGGCGTCTTCGGCGGCGCGCCGGGAGGAGAAGAGGCACAGTGCCCCGCCGCCGGAGGCCGTGATCAGCTTTTCCAGCTCGTCGAGGGCTTCCGGGGACGCTCCGCGGCCGGGCTTGGGCAGATGCCTGGCGACGTAGAGGATGCCCTGCTTCGGGTAGTCGAAGGGCGAGCCGACGTCGACGCCGGTCCAGCTGGGGGCGCCGGGTCCGACCAGCCCGAGGCCGCCTGCAGCCGGTTCGAAGGCGGAGCCGATCGCGAGCGTCGCCGAGGTCAGGATCACGGTGTGGTCTGCGAACAGGCCCTCGCGGAGCCGTCCGGCGACGCTGAGCGGTGCCACGTTGATCAGGGCCGGTGCGGTCTCGTCGGGCGGGGAGTAGCCCTGCTGCGGGTCGAACGTGCTGTTGCGGGAAAACCAGACCACCTCGCGGTTTTCCCGGGCAGCCAGGAGCCGTTCGCAGAGTTCCAGGATGACCATGAGCCGGGAGCGCGCGAGCTGGCGGCCGCCGTCGGCCGTGCTGGCGCTGTCCCCCTTGGAATCGGACAGAGCCGCACGGCAGGCATCCCGCAACTGGTCCACGCAGTCCAGCTGTTCGCTGTTGAGCCCGTTGGGCATCAGTCCGCTGGGGACGCCTTCGATGGCAAGTTCCAGGTGGGACGCCGCGTTGTTGAGTGCGTCCACGGTGATGCCGGTGTGTTTGCGGGCGCCCGAGGCGGCGGCATGCACCATGGCCACGGAGAGCTGGCCAGAGACGGCGCCGGTGACGCGGTCCTGGAGCTCGTGGGCCTCGTCCACGACAACGACGTCATAGTCCGGCAGGACGGCCAGGCCCTCGAAGGCGCTGACGGCCAGCATGGCGTGGTTGGTGACGACGACGTCGGCGTCGGCGGCGTTCTGCCGGGCCAGCTCGCTGAAGCACTCGGCCGCGAGCGGGCACTTCTGGGCGCCGAGGCATTCCATCGAGGTGACGGAGACCTGGCGCCAGGCCCGGTCCGTCACACCGGGCATAAGTTCGTCCCGGTCCCCCGTGACAGTGTCTTCGGCCCATTCGCGCAGCCGGACGACTTCCTTGCCCAGCTGGGAGGACGGGCCGCCCATGGCCGCCGCGAAATGCGGGACGGAGGTATCCTCGCCCAGCGAGAAAAGCTGCCCCTCGGACGGTTCCTCGGAGGGGAACCCGCCGTCGAGCTTGTGCCGGCAGACGTAATTGGAGCGCCCCTTGACCAGCGCGACTTTGACAGGGCGCTGCAGGGACGGGGTGATGGTCTTGAGCAGCCGGGGCAGGTCCCGGCCCACGATCTGGGTCTGCAGGGCCAGGGTGGCGGTGGACACCAGGGTGGGCTTGTCGCTGACCAGCGAGTGGGCGATCAGCGGAATCAGGTACGCCAGGGACTTTCCCGTGCCGGTTCCGGCCTGGACCAGCAGGTGGTCGCCGCTGTCGATCGCGTGCGCCACCTGCCGGGCCATCTCGTGCTGGCCGTCCCGGCTCTGGCCGCCCATGCCGGACACGGCCCGGTCGAGCAGCTCGATCACGAACTGCTCGCCGGCCGGGCCGGTTGCTGACTCAGTCATTGCTGATAAACGAATCCAGTTCAGCGGCGAAGCCTTCGCGCACCTTCACCACGGCCCGGGTGCCGTTCTCCTCATGGTCGAGGCTGATGATCTCGGCGTCGGTTTCGTGCAGCTTGCTGAGCAGGTCACCACGGTTGTACGGGATCAACAGTTCCAGCTTCACGCTGGGCCGCGGAATCGCCTCGCTGATGGCCTTGAGCAGCTCCGGGATGCCTTCGCCCGTGCGTGCCGAGACCACAACGTGGCGCGGTTCGCGCTGCTTGAGCCGTTCGACGACGAAGGGATCCGCGGCGTCGGCCTTGTTCAGGACGATGATCTCGGGCACCTTGCGCGCGTCGACCTCGCTGAACACTGCCCGGACGGCGGCAATCTGGCCCTCCGGATCCGGGTGGGAGACGTCCACGACATGCAGGATCAGGTCCGAGTCGGCAACCTCTTCCAGGGTGGAGCGGAAGGCCTCCACGAGCTGGGTGGGCAGCGAGCGGACGAAGCCCACGGTGTCGGCCAGGGTGTAGCCCAAGCCGTCCGAGGTCTCGGCCTTGCGGACCGTCGGGTCCAGGGTGGCGAACAGGGCGTTCTCCACCAGGACCCCGGCATCGGTCAGGCGGTTCAGCAGGGACGACTTGCCGGCGTTGGTGTATCCGGCAATCGCCACCGAGGGAACCGCATTCCGACGGCGGTTGGCGCGTTTGGTTTCCCGTGCCGGCTTCATCGCGGCGATTTCGCGGCGCAGCTTGGCCATCCGGGTGCGGATCCGGCGCCGGTCCAGTTCGATCTTGGTTTCACCGGGGCCACGGGAGCCCATGCCTGCGCCGGCACCGCCCACCTGGCCACCGGCCTGGCGGGACATCGATTCGCCCCAGCCACGAAGCCGCGGGAGCAGGTATTCGAGCTGGGCCAGTTCGACCTGCGCCTTTCCCTCCCGGCTCTTCGCATGCTGGGCAAAGATGTCCAGGATCAGGGCCGTACGGTCGATGACCTTGACCTTGACGATGTCTTCGAGGGCACGGCGCTGCGACGGGGCGAGCTCGGCATCGACAACGACGGTGTCGGCGCCGGTGGACATCACGATGTCCTTGAGCTCCTGGGCCTTGCCGGAGCCAAGGAAAGTGCCCGGATCGGGCTTGGCCCGGCGCTGGACGAGGCCGTCGAGAACTTCCGAGCCGGCCGTCTCGGCCAGGGCCGCCAGTTCGCGCAGCGAGTTCTCGGCGTCGGCGAGGGTGCCTTCGGTCCAAAGCCCCGCCAGCACCACGCGCTCGAGGCGCAGCTGCCGGTATTCGACTTCGGTGACGTCTTCGAGTTCGGTGGACAGGCCGGCGGTACGGCGCAGGGCGTGCCGTTCCTCGAGATCCTGCTGGTCGCCGTCGTAGCTGCTGGGTTCTGCTGACAGCCCGGAAATGGCCTGGGCCTTGCCGAGCACGGTTTTGGACCCGCCGGCACTTGAGCCGCCGTTGTGGCCTGCATTCCGGGCCGGGGTGTCCTTGGAGAGGATCCGGTCGATAACAGCCTGGATTTCCTCGGGACTCATGTCCTGGGCTGCTGGATCGTGTCCGGGGTTGGGCTGACTGGTCATGGTCTCCTTTGAAGGTTCGGCAATTTCAGAATAGTGCCGATTGATGCTCTCTGCTGCTGTATTCGCGCTGGGCTGACGACTATTGGTCATCCGTGCCTCCTGGGGTGCCGGCGGCAGCGATGCCGCGGGCGGGGCGGGCTCCGTGGTGGAGCAGTGAATTGAGGGAGGGACCAGGCGGCGGCGCGCCTGATGGTGCGGGAAACGGTCCGCCGGTCCTGACGCCAAGCACACGCCGGGCTCCAAGCGGACCGGGCGCCGGCAGGTGAGCCGGCTCACGGTAAGGGCCACAAGGATCAGACGGGGTGGCAGACCGGGCGGAAGGTAACTACCTGCGTCGCTCCGGGGACGGGATTGAACCCGTGCCTGCTTGCAGCGTGCCGCTTATTTGAAGGTCAGGAACATGTATTTAACACTAGCAGACCGCTCTGTCCACCCCTGACCGCCGCCGGGATACCGGGTCTCGTCGGCCCCGCGATGTCCATCCGGTTTCCCATACCGGCCGGCAGCCAACTAATCTGGCCAGTTATGGATTCTGCACACTATTTCAGCGCCCAGCCGGCCGGGCCGTTCACCCGCAAGCCACTCATCGTGGAGCTTGCCGGCCAGACGCGCCACCTGCAGACATCCTCTGCGATTTTCAGCCCGGACGCCATCGACAAGGGCACCGCGGTCCTGCTCGCCGATGTTCCCGCCCCGGCACCGCAGGGAAACCTGCTGGACATCGGCTGCGGCTGGGGCCCGATCGCGCTGACCATGGCATTGCGCGCGCCCCATGCGAGGGTCTATGCCGTGGACGTCAATGAGCGCTGTGTGACTCTGACGAACGAAAACGCCGCGCTGCTGGGGCTGGAAAATATCACGGCCAGCACGCCGGACGCCGTCGACCCGGAGCTCCGCTTCGACACGATCTGGTCCAACCCGCCCATCCGGATCGGCAAGGATGAGCTTCACGCCCTCATGCTCCTCTGGCTGCCGCGGCTGGCCCCCGGCGGTTCTGCCTGGCTGGTGGTGCAGAAGAACCTGGGCTCGGATTCGCTTCAGCGCTGGCTGGCGGCGGAGCTGGACAGCAGCTTCACGGTGACCCGTGAAAGCACCTCGAAGTCGTTCCGGATCCTGCGGGTCAGGAAATCGTCCCGCTAGCAACGATCACGGCCGGGCCGCTCAGCTCGACATGCTCGTGACCCTCCGCCCCGAGGAAGAACTTCACGCCAACGACGCCGCCGGGCACGTGCACGTTCCAGGCATCCGGTGCCCCCTGGCCGGCCCAGTGACGGATCGCGACGGCGGCGGCGCACGCGCCGGTTCCGCAGGACTGGGTTTCCCCCACTCCCCTCTCATGCACGCGCATCGTAATGGTGCCCACGCCGTCGTGGACCAGGGGCTCGGACGGAACCACGAACTCGACGTTGGTGCCGTGCGGCGGGATCGGGTCGACGTGGGGCGCGGTGAACAGCCGGGTGGCCTCGAGCTCGGCCGGTTCGGCCAGGGCCACGACGGTGTGCGGATTGCCCATGCTCACCGAGAGTGCGGGCCTGGCAACTTCCAGTCCCGCTGCGCTGACCAGCGAATCCATGGCCCGGGCGGTGGCCTCGCCGGGGAAAATGAATGCCCAGGGGCCCATATCCACGGCATAGCCGGCCGCCGTGCGGACGATCGTCTTGACACCGCCGCGGGTGCCTATGGTCAACGATTCACCGGCGGGCAGATCGACGAGGCCCTCGGCGATCAGGAAATGCACGAACACCCGGACACCGTTGCCGCACATTTCCGAGAGCGAGCCGTCGCCGTTGCGGTAATCCATGAACCACTCGGCGTCGGGGTGCCCTGCCAGCAGGGCCTGGCCTTCGGGGAGCAGCCGGGACGGGACGGCACGGATCAGGCCGTCGCCGCCGATCCCCCGGTGGCGGTCGCACAGCGCCGCGACCTGCCCGGGCGTGATGGAGAGGGTGCCGTTGGGATCGGCGATCAGCACGAAGTCGTTGCCCGTGCCGTGGCCTTTGGAGAACTTCAGTCCGCTCAGGGCCGCAGTGTCGGTTTCGGCAGTGAGGTCGGGGGCCGCGGCTCGGGAATCATCCATGGTCCAAGGCTACCGGTCCGGCCGCAGTGCCCGGAAAAACTACGCTCCCGGCGGATCACAGCGGAATGCTAGGCCGTGTCCTGTCCTTAGGGGCCGGGGCGCAGAGCGCAGCGGCCTTGGCCACCAGCCCGGGATCCTGCCGGTCCAGCCAGGTGATGCGGGGGTCCGCGCGGAACCAGGTGAGCTGGCGGCGGGCGAACTGCCGGGTGGCGATGATGGTCGCCTCCGCGGCCGCATCGACGTCCGATTCGCCGTCGATGACCTTGAGGAACTGGGCATAGCCGAGGGCCCGGGGTGCTGTCTTCCCGAGCCGGAGTCCGGCGGCGTCGAGCGTCCGGACTTCCTCGAGCAGGCCCTGGTCCACCATGTGGTGGACGCGGCGGGCGAGGCGTTCGTGGAGCAGCGCGCGGTCCACCGACAGGCCGATCTGCACGGCCGGCTGGAAGTACTCGCGGCCCGGCATAAAGGAGCTGAAGGGTCGCCCGGTCAGTTCAAATACCTCCAGGGCACGGATGATCCGGCGGGCGTCGCCGAGCCGGCCGGCGGATACCGGGTCAACACGTTCCAGCCTGGTCCGCAGCGGGTCCGGTCCCGTCGCTGCCAGCTCCGCTTCGAGGCGGCGGCGGATGGCCGGGTCCGTGCCGGGAAACTCCAGGACGTCCAGGGCCGCGCGGACGTACAGCCCGGAGCCGCCGACGAGAATCGCCCGTTTGCCGCGGCTGTGGATGTCGGCGATCAGGGCCCTGGACTGCCGCTGGAAGTCGGAGACGCTGGCTTCCCCGGTCACGTCCATGGTGTCCAGGAGGTGGTGGGGCACTCCCCTGCGTTCGGCGTCGTTGATCTTGGCGGTACCGATGTCCATGCCACGGTAGAACTGCATGGAGTCGGCGTTGATGACCTCGCCGTCGAGTTCCAGCGCGAGCGAGACGGCAAGATCGGACTTGCCGGAGCCCGTCGGCCCGACGACGGCGATCACCGGCGGCGCGGTGACCGGCGCGCCGTGCGCGCCTTCCGGAGGGACCGGCGTCGTGCCTTGCGGCGTGACGGCCATCAGGCTAGCGGCCGCGGACCGGGAGGCTCGGCATGCCCAGGGACACGCCCGTCGTGCCGGAGCCGGCACCCGGCACGGGGGCCCCGCAGGAGTCGGCCTGGGAGCGGTCCCAGGCGTCGCCGGCGCGGGAGCGGCGGAGGCTGTAGTCAGCCGCCGTGGCGGGGTCGGCGACGAGGTGGAAGGCGGCGGCCTCCGTGATGGTGACCGTGACGAGGTCGCCGGGGCGCGGCACCTCGGCACCGGCAGGCACGGAGAAGTGGACGAGGCGCTGGTCCTGGGCGCGGCCCGAGAGACGGTGGGTCTCCTCGGCCTTGCGGCCGGACTGCGCGGTGACCATGACCTCCAGGCGGCGGCCGAGCTGGCGGGCGTTTTCCTCGGCCGCGATACGGTCCTGCAGGGCGGTGAGCCGCTCGAAGCGCTCCTGGACCACGGCCTTGGGGAGCTGGTCCGGCAGATCCGCAGCAGGGGTGCCGGGGCGCTTGGAGTACTGGAAGGTGAAGGCGGTAGCGAAGCGGGACTTCTCCACCACGTCGAGGGTGGCCTGGAAGTCCTGTTCCGTCTCGCCGGGGAAGCCGACGATGATGTCGGTGGAGATCGCGGCGTGCGGGATCTTTTCGCGGACTTTGTCCAGGATGCCGAGGAACCTGGTGGAGCGGTAGGACCGCCGCATGTCCTTGAGGACCTTGTCGGAGCCCGACTGCAGGGGCATGTGCAGTTGCGGCATGACATTGGGGGTTTCGGCCATGGCGTCGATCACGTCGTCGGTGAAGGCGGCGGGGTGCGGGCTCGTGAAGCGGACGCGTTCCAGGCCGGGAATCCCGCCGCAGGCGCGCAGCAGCTTCGAGAACGCCTGCCGGTCGCCGAATTCGACGCCGTAGGAATTCACGTTCTGGCCCAGCAGCGTCACTTCGATGGCGCCGTCGTCGACGAGGGCCTGGATTTCGGCCAGGATATCGCCGGGGCGCCGGTCCTTCTCCTTCCCGCGCAGGGCCGGGACGATGCAGAAGGTGCAGGTGTTGTTGCAGCCGACCGAGATGGACACCCAGCCGGCATAGACCGAGTCGCGCTTGGTGGGGAGGGTGGACGGGAAAACATCGAGGGACTCGAGGATTTCCAGCTGGGCCTCGTTGTTGTGGCGTGCGCGCTCGAGCAGGGCAGGCAGGGCGCCGACGTTGTGCGTCCCGAAGACGGCGTCCACCCAGGGCGCCTTCTTGAGAATGGTTTCGCGGTCCTTCTGCGCGAGGCAGCCGCCCACGGCGATCTGCATGCCGGGGTTGGCGGCCTTGACCGGAGCCAGCATGCCGAGGTTGCCGTAGAGCTTGTTGTCGGCGTTCTCCCGCACGGCGCAGGTGTTGAAGACCACGACGTCCGCCAGGTCGCCGGCGGCGGGGACGTAGCCGGCGGCTTCCAGCATCCCGGACATGCGCTCGGAATCGTGCACGTTCATCTGGCAGCCGAAGGTGCGCACCTGGTAGGTGCGGGGCTCCGGCGTGTCAGGGGATGACGCAGTATCCGTGGAAGGAGTGGTGCCGGCTGCTGGGGAGGGAATGGTCAAACTCACCTGTTAAGGGTACCGGGTCGGCGCTGTCGCCGCGTGGGGGTCCTTCCGGCGGCGCAGCGGCGGCTGCTGATTCAGGGTCCGGGTTCGGCGTGCCCGGCAGCAGCATCAAGGACTTCGCCGACAATCCGGAACGCCTGCGAGGGTTGATACCCCTTGCGGGCGAGCATGGAGGCCAGCCGGCGCGTGGCCTTGTCCCGCTCGGCCCGGTCTTCGAAGCCGCGGGATCCCCGGAGCTTGCGCTCGACGAGTTCACGGGCTGCTGCTTCCTCGTCCTCGTCGCTGAGCTGTTCCAGGGCGCCGGCCGCGGTGTCCGGATCGATGCCCTTCTCAGCGAGCTCACGGCGCAGGGCGCCCTTGGCGAGCCTGCGGGTCCGGGACCGGCTGCGGACCCACATATCCGCGAACTCGGCGTCGTCAATGAGCCGCACTTCTTCGAAGCGGTCCAGCACGGCCTCGGCGACGTCCTCAGGGACATTGCGCTCGGCCAGCTTGCGGGAGAGCTGCAGCCGGCTCTTCGGCGAATTCGTCAACTGCCGGAGCACGATGGCCCGCGCGACGCCCGCCGGATCGGCGTCGCGGTCCGGCGCCGCTTCAGCGTCAAGCGCTACATCACCGGACACCGGCCCGGCGGCTGCATCGCCCGCAGGACCGGTGCCACCGGCAACGCCACGGCCAGGATTCCGCGGCCGGAATCCTGACCCCTCACGGACTCTGCCGCTAGAAGCCGTCAACGGCCTTCAGCTTCGGCGAAGCTTCGGTCTCGGCCGGTGCCTTGACGCCCACACCGAGCTTCTCCTTGATGAGGCGCTCCAGTTCTGCGGCCAGTTCCGGGTTGTCGCGCAGGAAGCGGCGGGAGTTCTCCATGCCCTGTCCCAGCTGGTCCCCGTCGTACGTGAACCAGGAACCGGATTTCTTGATGATGCCGTGTTCGACACCCATGTCGATGATGCCGCCCTCGCGGGAGATGCCCAGGCCGTAGATGATGTCGAATTCGGCGATCTTGAAGGGCGGAGCCATCTTGTTCTTGACGATCTTGGCCTTGGTGCGGTTACCGACGGAGTCAGCACCCTCCTTGAGGGTCTGGATCCGGCGGACGTCGATGCGGATGGACGCATAGAATTTCAGCGCCTTACCACCGGTGGTGGTTTCCGGGGAGCCGAAGAAGACGCCGATCTTTTCGCGCAACTGGTTGATGAAGATGGCGGTGGTCTTGGTCTGGCTCAGCCGGCCGGTGATCTTACGCAGTGCCTGGCTCATCAGGCGGGCCTGGAGACCGACGTGGCTGTCGCCCATGTCGCCTTCGATTTCAGCCCGGGGAACCAGTGCGGCGACGGAGTCGATGACGATGACGTCGAGTGATCCGGACCCGATAAGCATGTCCATGATCTCCAGGGCCTGCTCGCCGGTGTCCGGCTGGGAGACCAGGAGGGCATCGGTGTCCACGCCCAGCCTGGCAGCGTATTCGGGATCGAGGGCGTGCTCGGCGTCGATGAAGGCGGCGATGCCGCCCATGCGCTGGGCGCTGGCCACCGCGTGCAGGGCCACGGTGGTCTTACCGGAAGATTCCGGACCGTAGATTTCAACGACGCGGCCGCGGGGCAGGCCGCCAATTCCAAGGGCTATGTCCAGTGCAATCGAGCCGGTCGGGATGACCTCGATCGGCGCACGGACTTCGTCGCCCAGGCGCATGACGGAGCCTTTGCCAAACTGCTTGTCGATCTGGGCAAGCGCTGCTTCGAGCGCCTTTTCACGATCCGGGGCTGCGGCCATGGTTCACACCTCTAATGCTTTCTCGCTGTGGAGCGGCCGTTGCGGCCGTTTTTCTGTCATCACTGACGCTAATGGCACCCACCGACACTGTTGCCGGCTGACATCGCGCATGTGGAAAACGCTCTGAAAAAAGCATAGCTCTATCCGAACAGATATTCGAACAATAGTGCGGCGTGTCAGGGGATGGTCAGCGGGGCTTCACATCGCGGCCGAGCCGGCGCTCAGGCGGGACGTCCTGGACCTCGCACAGTGCGAGCCAGACCTGCCTGGGCGGAACACCGGCGCTCAGTGCCTGATCGGCCGTACGGCCTCCCACTCCCGCCAGGACCAGCGAACTGCTGAGGACACGGGAGTATCCGGCCCCGAATTCGTCATCCATGAGTCGCCAAAAGTCACTGATTCGCACCGGTAAAGTCTCTCACGGGGCGGGACCCTAGAATGGTTGCCATGAGCAACCCAACCGAGGGTAACGGTGTCCCCGGCAGCGCCGAGGATCCTGCCGAGGCAGCACTGACCGCCGTCGAGCAACAGATGAGCTTACTCTGGCGCCGCGGCCGTTCCATCTCCCATCAGCTGTCCCGGCAGGTCCACCCCGACATGGATCCGGCCGCCTACGGCCTCCTGAGCGTGATCCGCAAGCAGGGCCCCATCCGCCTGACGGAGCTGGCCTCGTGCATCGGCGTCGGCAAGCCTTCGGTGAGCCGGCAGGTCGCATTCCTGGAAAACCTCGGCCTGGTGTCCAAGGAGGCCGATCCCGTCGACGGCCGCGCACAGTCGATCCGGCTCACGCCCAAGGGCGAAGAGAAGATGCACCAGGTTCAGGATGCCCGGCGCGAGGTCTTCCGCGAACGGCTGGCAGAATGGCCGGCCGAGGAACTGCAGGCGCTCGCCCGCTACATGGCGAAGCTCAACTCCACCTACGAACGCGACGGCTTCCCGAAGGACGACTAGCGCTGGCGAGTAGCGCCAAGGCGGTCACGACGAAAGGACCCCGGCGTAGCCGGAGCCCTTTCGTCAGAGTTTAGGAACTCTTGGGTCTTAGTGGGTCGGGATCCGGCTTAGCGTGCCCCGGAAAGCAGTCCCTTGGCCAGTTCCTCGTTCAAGTCCGAGTTAAGCTCCCGGTCCAGGTCGCGGCCATAGCGCTGCGCGAACTCCTGCGGGACGGTGTCCGGCACTGCCACACCCTCGGCGACGGCGACGCGGTCGCTGACTTCACGGAGCATGAGCGAGAGCGGGACATCGAGGGCCGAGCAGATCGAGGACAGCAGCTCCGAGGAGGCTTCCTTCTGGCCGCGTTCCACTTCGCTCAAGTAGCCCAGGGAAACGCGGGCACTGTGCGAGACTTCGCGGAGGGTACGGCCTTGGCGTTGGCGGACATCGCGAAGCACATCACCGATTTCGTGACGAAGTACAACCATTTTGCGCCCCTTCTGTTCGCTCTTTGCCTGATCGGCGAGGCCCACATCCTTCCAGCGGACAACGCCGTTTACGGATACGGGCTGCTTTACCATCTGTATCGCCTTGCTCCCTCGTACGTCGAGCTCGCCATCACAGCGAACAATTAATGCTCTCATCCTAGGCGCCTCCCATATTCGGAGGCGACACAATGTAACAACTATTAGGAACCAACTTTTGTTCCCGGCAACTTTACGCCGGGTAGCTTCAGGAAGATAGGGCTTCGAGCAGGCGCTCCAAGGCGGCGCCACAGGCGAGGGAACGGATTTCCGGCCGGCTGCCCTCGAAAGCGTAGGCGTACGACGTGGCCCCGCCGGCCGTGGCGACGCCGATGAAGACCGTGCCCACCGCTTTGCCGTCGCGCGGTTCGGGGCCGGCCACGCCGGTGGTGGACACGCCGATGTCGGCACCGCAGATCCTGCGGGCACCCTCGGCCATCGCCGCCGCGACCCGGCCGTCCACGGAACCGACGGCGTCGAGCAGTTCGCCGGGGACGCCCAGGACACCTACCTTAACCGAGTTGGCGTAGGACACCACACCGCCCTGCAGCATGCCGGAGGCGCCGGGGGTGTCAGCCAGCACGGCGGCCACCATGCCGGCCGTGAGGGATTCGGCGGTGGCCACTGTCAGCCCGCGATCCATGGCGCCGGTGACGGCCTGCCCGGCCATGCGGTGAAGATTGGGGTGCAGATTGATCATGGCTTGCCTTCCTGAACCTGTTGTTTCGCTGCCCGGATGCCGCTGGCGCGCAGCTTGAGTGCCTCGATGACGTATTCGCCGCCGGTCCAGAGCGTGATGGCCAGGGCGACCATCATGACGGCGAAGGCCACGGCGCCGAGCCATGGCGCGAGGGAAGCCAGCGGAATGACGTAGAGGAAGATGGCCACCGTCTGCACGACGGTCTTGAGCTTTCCGCCGCGCGATGCAGGGATCACGCCGTAGCGGATGACGAAGAAGCGCAGTGCCGTGATGCCCCACTCACGGACCAGGATCAGGATGGTGACCCACCACGGGAGCTCCTGCAGCAGGGACAGCATGACCAGTGCGGAGCCGATCAGGAGTTTGTCAGCGATCGGGTCCGCGATCTTGCCGAAGTCGGTGATCAGTCCGCGACTGCGGGCGATGTCGCCGTCGAGCTTGTCCGTGTAGATGGCCACCGCGAACGTCGCGGCGGCAATCCAGCGCCAGAGCCCGTTCTGGGCGTGCAGCCCCGGAGCGTCGGCCACGAGGAACCAGACGAAAAATGGCACCAGCACAATCCGCAGCATCGTCAGGATGTTCGGCAGGTTCCAGATCCGCGAGGCGGACCCGGCGCTGTTGGCTTCGGCGCTAGTCACCCTCCTAGGCTACCGTCTTCACAGGCTACCGTCCGGTGAGGGACCAGGCGTCCTCGGAGCCGTCTTCGTCCCCAGAGCCGCCGTCGGCGCCGTCGTGATACTCGGTGTTCTGCGTCCGCCGGTCCAGATCGGCGGCCACGAGGTCCTCTGCGTAGCCGCCCTGGGCGATGTTTGCGTTCGCATTCTCGCTCAGCGCGGCGGTCTGGGAATCGGCGACGGCGGGCGCCTCCAGCCCGTTCATGGCAGCCAGGACCGCGGCCAGGTCGTCCGGCTTCACCAGCACGTCGCGGGCCTTGGACCCCTCGGAGGGGCCCACCACTCCCCTGGACTCAAGCAGGTCCATGAGCCGGCCGGCCTTGGCAAAACCGACCCGCAGCTTGCGCTGCAGCATCGAGGTGGATCCGAACTGGGTGGTGACCACCAGCTCCGTGGCCTGCAGCAGGACGTCGAGATCGTCGCCGATGTCGTCGTCGATCTGCTTCTTCGGCGCCTCGGGGGCGACGTCGTCACGGTAGACGGCCTTGAGTTGGCCCTTGACGTGCTCCACCACCTTGTGGATCTCGGACTCGGTGACCCAGGCGCCCTGCACGCGCATCGCCTTCGAGGCGCCCATCGGCAGGAAGAGCGCGTCGCCCTGGCCGATGAGCTTCTCGGCCCCCGGCTGGTCCAGGACCACGCGGGAGTCGGTGACCGAGGACGTCGCGAACGCCATCCGGGAAGGCACGTTGGCCTTGATCAGGCCGGTGACGACGTCGACCGACGGCCGCTGGGTGGCGAGGACCAGGTGGATGCCGGCGGCGCGGGCCAGCTGGGTGATGCGGACGATGGAATCCTCGACGTCGCGCGGGGCCACCATCATGAGGTCGGCGAGTTCGTCCACGATCACCAGCAGGTACGGGTACGGCCGGATGACCCGCTTGGAACCCTCGGGCGGGATCACCTTGCCGGCCCGGACGGCCTTGTTGAAGTCATCGATGTGCTTGAAGCCATAGTTGGCGAGGTCGTCGTACCGGGCGTCCATTTCCCGGACCACCCATTGCAGGGCCTCGGCGGCCTTCTTCGGGTTGGTGATGATGGGCGTGATGAGGTGCGGGACGCCTTCGTAGGCGGTGAGTTCCACGCGTTTGGGGTCCACCATGACCATGCGCACCTCGTCGGGGGTGGCGCGCATCAGGATGGAGGTGATCATGGCATTCACGAAGGCAGATTTACCAGCACCGGTCGCGCCGGCCACCAGGAGGTGCGGCATCTTGGCGAGGTTGGCGACGACGTAGCCGCCCTCGACGTCCTTGCCGACACCGATGACCATGGGGTGCTCCGTGCGGCGGGCGTTCTGGCTCCGCAGCACGTCACCCAGCGACACGGTCTCGCGGTCCGTGTTGGGGATCTCGATACCGATCGCGGACCTGCCGGGGATCGGGCTCAGGATGCGCACATCAGAGCTTGCGACGGCGTAGGAAATGTTCTTGGACAGGGCCGTGACGCGTTCCACCTTGGTGCCCGGCGAGAGTTCGATTTCGTAGCGCGTGACGGTGGGGCCGCGGCTGAAACCCGTGACCTGGGCATCCACGTTGAACTGGTTCAGGGTCTCGGTCAGCGAGGCCACAATCGCATCGTTGGCCTCGGTGCGCTCCTTCGGGATGGACCCGGGCGTCAGCACATCCGAGGACGGCAGGGTGTAGGTGACGTCGCCGGCCAGGGAGAGCTGTTCGGTGCGCTGTGGAATCGGGGTGGGCAGCGGCGGCGGGGTGACCGGCCGGGAGGGGACCTGGGCGGCGGCCACGGCCGGAGTGGAGGGCTGGTTCAGGGAACCCGCGGCCACCATGCCGGGGGTGACGAGCGGGATGGCCTCGGTGGCATTCCCGGCCGCTGACCCGGACACGCTGCCGGCCGTGCCAAGGCCCTGGGCCGCCTTGATCTTTTCGACGGCGATCTCGGCCTGGGTGGGCCGGCGGACGCCGGGGGCCACGGACCTGGCGCCCTTGCCGCCCTTGGCCGCCTCGGCTGCCCGCTCGTCCTCGTCCTCGATCAGGGCGCGCTCGAAGGCTTCGTCGCCGACGTAGCCTTCGAGGCGGGCGTCGGCGCCGTGGTCCTTGCCGAAAAGCCGGCGGCGCTTCTTCTTCGCCGGGGCCGCGGCGTCGTTCCCGTACAGGTAGCTGCGGTCGTGGCGGCCGCCGTCGCCGTCCTCATCCTGCAGGTCGATGCCCATCAGGTGCTCATAGGCGTCCCGCAGACGGCTGGGGATGGCACCGAAGGGGGTGGCCGTGACGATCAGCAGGGAGGTGAAGGCCAGCACGCTGTAGACGGCCACCGGGACCGCGGGGTGTAACGCGGCCAGCGGCGCGGCGGCCAGGTAGCCGAGCATGCCGCCCGCGTGGCGCAGCCCGTCGAAGCCGTCGGCGACGGTCGGCTGTCCGCCGATGATGTGGGCCAGGCCGGAGCCGGCGAAGGTCATGATCAGGAAGCCGATCCCGATCCGGTTGTTGCCGCGTCCGTCAACGGGCTGGCGGAACAGCCGGAACGCACAGACAAAGAGCATGAGCGGCAGCAGCAGGGACATCCAGCCGAAGGTGCCGTTGACAATCCCGAAGACCAGGTCCGGGAGCCAGCCCTGGAAACCCCACCAGGCGAAAGTAGCGATGAAGACCCCGAGCGCGAGGTTGAACAAGGCGGCGCCGTCGCGGCGCTCCTCGGGGGCGAGGTCGCTGACATCCTGGCCGATCCGGCGGACCCCGGCGCCGACGATGTGGGCAACGCCGAGCCAGGCGCCGGCCATGACCCTGACGAGCCAGGGCTGCTTCGGCTCCACGGCCGCCAGCTGCCGGGTGCGCGCGGTTCCCGAGGTCCCCTGCGACCGGCTGGTTTTTGATGCAGCCGTGCCGGAGCTCCGGCCCGTGGTGCTGCCTGATTTGCCGCTTGAGTTCCCTCTTGGCGCGGAGGAAGTTCGTGTCGCCATACCTGCCACGGTACCCGAACCGGGGCCTAAAACCCCGGATTTCCGGGGCTTTCCGGGCGCCATGTTGGATCAGCCGTGCCCGTCCCCACTCCGGCGGCGGGCAGCCTGGCATGCAGAAGCGGCCTCCCCGCCTGCGGCAGCCGGGGAGCTGGGCAGGCCGGGACGGCCGCGTCGGTGTTGGGTGGGGCGAGGGCGCCTAGGCCTCCAGGACCACCGGGATGATCAGGGGCTTGCGGCGCAGCTTGCGGTTGACCCAGGTGCCGACAACGCGGCGGACAACCTGCTGCAGCTGGTGTGTGGTGTGGTCCGTGCGGTTCAGCACGGCTTCCTCCAGCGCGGCGTTGATCTTGGGGATGATTTCGTCGAACACTGAATCGTCCTCGGCCACGCCGCGGGCGTGGATTTCCGGCCCGGAAACGACCTTGCCGGTGGCGCGGTGGATGACCGTGATGATGGAGATGAAACCTTCATCACCGAGGGTCTGACGGTCCTTCAGATCGGCTTCGGTGACTTCGCCGACGCTGGATCCGTCGACATACACGAAGCCGACCTCGACCTGGCCGACGATGTCGGCCTGGTGGTCCCGAAGATCGATCACGGTGCCGTTGTCCGCCAGCAGGATGCTCTCCTCGGGGACACCGGAGTCAAGGGCGATCTTGCCGTTGGCGATCAGGTGGCGTGTCTCGCCGTGCACCGGCATCGCGTTGAGCGGCTCCAGGATGTTGTAGCAGTACAGCAGTTCCCCGGCGGCAGCGTGACCGGAGACGTGGACCTTGGCGTTGCCCTTGTGGATCACATCCGCGCCGAGCTTCAGCAGACCGTTGATGATACGGAAGACGGCGTTCTCGTTACCCGGGATCAGGCTTGAGGCGAGAATGACGGTATCGCCCTGGCCGACGACGACGCGGTGGTCGCCGTTGGCCATCCGGGACAGGGCCGCCATGGGCTCGCCCTGGGAACCGGTGGACATAAGCACCACGCGGTTGTCCGGAAGGTTGTCGATGTTCTTGATGTCCACGAGGATGCCGGGCGGGACGTCGAGGTAGCCCAGCTTCGCGGCGATCGTCATGTTGCGGACCATGGAGCGGCCGACGAAGGCAACCTTGCGGTTGTGGTTGGCGGCGGCGTCGAGGACCTGCTGGACGCGGTGCACGTGGGACGAGAACGACGCCACGATCAGACGCTTGGAGGCCTGGCCGAAGAGCCGGTCCAGGGTGGGGCCGATTTCCTTCTCGGCGGTGGTGAATCCGGGCACGTCGGCGTTTGTGGAGTCCGACATGAACAGGTCAACGCCTTCTTCGCCGAGCTTTGCGAAGTGGCGGAGGTCGGTGATCCGGCCGTCGAGGGGCAGTTGGTCCATCTTGAAGTCACCGGTGTGCAGCACGGTGCCGCCGGCCGTGCGGATGAACACGGCGAGGGCGTCGGGGATCGAGTGGTTGACGGCCACGAACTCGCATTCGAACGGGCCGTACTTCTCCACTTCGCCTTCAGTGACCGTCTGCATGACCGGCTTGATCCGGTGTTCCTGCAGCTTCGCCTCGATGAGGGCAAGCGTCAGCTGGGAACCGACCAGGGGGATGTCGGCTCGCAGGCGCAGCAGGTAGGGAACGGCGCCGATGTGGTCCTCGTGGCCGTGCGTCAGGACGACGGCGACGATGTCCTGCAGCCGGTTCTCGATGTAGGAGAAATCGGGCAGGATCAGGTCGACGCCGGGCTGGGTCTCCTCAGGGAAGAGGACACCGCAGTCGACGATGAGCAGCTTGCCATCGACTTCGAAGACGGTCATGTTGCGGCCGATCTCCCCCAGGCCGCCGAGCGGCACAATCCGCAGCGTGTCCTTGGTGAGTTTGGGCGGCGTAACAAGGCCGGGAAGGGCGGTTTGGGTCATAGTGCACTACTTTCCAGGCGGGAACTGGACTGGTCTTGGCCGATCAGGAAAAACACCTGATCAGGGAAAGGCCAACCCGGCTTCCGCCAAATCCTCGCGGATGGTTGCGATCTCGGCCTCGCCCGGCTCCACGAGGGGCAAACGGACAACCGAGTTGGGCAGGACTCCCTGCCACTTAAGAACCTGCTTGGCAGCTACAGCACCCTGGATATGGGTCATCACTGCACGGACCACGGGGTCCAGTTCGAAATGTATGGTGCGGGCGGTGGCAAAATCGCCTGCAAGTGCGGCATCAATCATGGCGCGGAATTGGCGGGTGGCCACGTGCGCGGTGACGCTGACCAGGCCGACGGCGCCGGCTGCCATCCAGGGCAGCGTCAGGCCGTCGTCGCCGGAGTAGACATCGAGGTCCGTGTTCGCGAGGACCCGGGTGACCGCGGCGAAATCCGCCTTCGCGTCCTTGAGCGCCACGATCCGGGGGTGGTCCGCGAGCCGGATCATGGTCTCGGGCAGGATGGGGACGCAGGCACGTCCGGGGATGTCATAGACCATGACGGGGAGGTCGGCGGCGTCAGCCACGGCTTCGATGTGGGCCTGGATGCCGGCCTGGCTTGGCTTGTTGTAGTAGGGGGTGACGATCAGCTGACCGTGGGCGCCTGCTTTGGCGGCACGCTTGGCCATCTCGATCGAGTGCGAGGTGTGGTTGGTGCCGGTCCCGGCAATGACCTTGGCGCGGTCCCCGACAGCCTCGACGATGACGCGGAACAGCTTCTCTTTTTCGTCGTCCTCCAGCGTCGAGGTCTCCCCCGTGGTGCCCGAAATGACGAGGGCATCATTGCCGTCATCCACGAGCCTGCTGGCCAGCTCCGCGGACTGCTTATAGTCGACCTCACCGTCGGTGGTGAAAGGCGTGACCATGGCGGTCACGAGGGTTCCGAACGTGTAAGAGCGAATGTCAGATGCAGCCATATGAAAAACGTTACCCTGTCGGCGGCATGTTAGGACAATGGCGGCGGCGTGATACGCGTCAAACTCCCGGTCCGGGCGTCACTTTGCGGCTGTGCGGCAGCGGTCAAGGTCACCGTGCTGCAGCGTTGCGGTCAGCACCTCGGTCCCCGTCCCGGCGGCCTGGCGGATGATCAGCCCGTCCGGGCCCCAGAAGCCGCTCAGCCCGCAGGACGGCCCTGACGGCGTGCTGCCGCCCAGGTTGGCCAGCACCGTGAACATCCGGTTGTCCATCGCGCGGGCCCCGAGATGCAGGGCCAGGCGGCGTTCTTCCCCGGCGGCGTAGAGGGCCGAGACGGCGTAGATGTCCGCGCCGGCCGCCGCAGTGTCCCGGGCATGGTCCGGGTGGGCCGCGTCGAAGCAGATTGCCAGCGCGATCTTCCAGCCGTCGAGGTCAAGGACGGTTGCGTGCGTCCCGGCGCTGAAGAGCCGTTGCTCGGGTCCGTGCAGCCTCACCTTGAAACCGGCCTCCAGCCGGCCGGTGGGATGGACGGCGAGCGAGGCCAGCCGGGGCGTGCCGTCCGGTTCCTTGAAGGCTGCCCCGACGACCGCGGTGATTCCGGTGCGCCGGCAGATCTCCCGGATGCCATCCAGCCCGTTGTCCGCTGCGCCCACCCACTGCCCGGGATCCGCCAGCAAGTCCAACTCATAGCCGAGGAGGGACAGTTCCGGAAAGATCACGAGCCGGGCGCCATGGGATTCGGCATCCTCGATGAGCCGGATGTGCTCCGGCACGTTGGCGGCCAGACCGCCGTCGAGGGCCTGGTACTGGATCGCGGAAAGCGTCAGCGGGGTGGTCACCCTGCCATCCTAGGCACTCGGGGGCCGGGCCGGCACACCATCGGGCACGTCACCGGATGCGTCCTGACCGACGGTCAGGCGCTCGGAGCATCCTCCCCTGAAGGTTCCGTGCAGTAACGGCCGACGGCCTCCTCCCGCAGGCCTTCGGCCCAGGCGGCCAGCCGTTGCGCGGCGCGCACATAGTGGAACAGCTCGGTGGGCGTGAGGGCATCGAGGTCGGTCTCGGACAGGCGGCGGGCAAGCTCCGCGCCGGGCGTCTGCGCCGAGAGGGCCGTACCCTCCCGATGCCATTGGAGGTCAGCGGCCGGTTCCCCGGCAACCAGCCGCCTGAAGAGGAAGTCCACCACGCCCGGACTCATCGCCTTCAGCACGCCGGGCACCCCGCGGGGGGAAGCGTTTTTCTCAAATCCGTGTTTCTGAAATCCGTGTTTCTGATATCCATGTTTCTGAAATGACAGCTCTGATGCGTTGTCCATGGACTCATGTTATTAGAACATATATTCGAATACAAGAGCCGGGCGGAAACCCCCTTCGGCCGCGGATTCTCCCCATCTCTGAGCGTTCGCCCGGCGTGGCGAAAGAAACCCGCGGCATGTCCGGGCATCGAGGGTCCAAAGTCGGGGAGAATCGGCGCTCCCGGGCCCTGCGCTCTCCGACCCGGCCCTCCCGCATGGCCGGATATGAGACGATCGGACGATGACCCCGCGCGGAATGGCTGCCAGTTCCCGGACCGCCAGGGGCAACGCCGGCAGGGGCAAGGCTGCCAAGCGCAAACCTGCCAAGGGCAGGGCAATCAGTCCCCGGCTGGCCGGGATCGATGCCGCCCGCGGGCTGGCCCTGCTGGGCATGATGGCGACGCATGTGCTGCCCACATTCGAATCCAACGCGCAGCTTACGCCCACCTGGGCCGGGCTGGTGTTCTCAGGGCGGGCCTCGGCACTTTTTGCGGTGCTGGCCGGCGTCGGGCTGGCGCTGTCCACCGGGAAGCAGCAGCCGCTCGAGGGTTCCGCGTTGTCTGCAGCGCGCCGCGGCATCGCCTGCCGAGCCGTGGTGGTGGGCGCCGTCGGGCTCTCCCTGGGCGGGCTGGAGGTCAACATCGCCATCATCCTGGTCCACTACGCGGTGCTCTTCCTCTGCATCCTGCCGTTCATCGGATTCGGCGTGAAACGCCTTCTGGGACTCGCGGCCGGCTGGGTGCTGGCCGGCCCGGTCCTGGCCTTCCTGCTGCGGCCCTGGCTGCTGGCCGTGACACCGCCCCTGCAGTTGGGGCACAATCCCGGTTGGGATGATTTTTCCAGGCCGGCATCCTTGCTGGGTGACCTCTTCCTGACCGGCTACTACCCCGTGTTCCAATGGATCGCCTACCTGCTGATCGGCCTTGCGATTGGCCGGCTGGCACTGACGACGGCGGCCGTCCCGGTCCTGCTGCTGGCCGGCGGGACGGTGCTCGCGGTCCTCGCCAAGTGGTTCAGCATCGTGATGATGGAGGACTGGGGCGGCCTGGCAGCCCTGCAGGCACGGTTCGCGGACCCGGCCTACCCCCTTGGCAGCCTCCTGCAGGTCAACCTTGCCGGCGTCGAACAATCCGGATCATGGTGGTGGCTGGCCACCAGCGCCCCGCATTCGGGCACTGCGCTGGACCTCCTCCACACCTCGGGCGTCGCCGCGGCCGCCGTCGGGGCCTGCCTGCTGCTGGGCAGGCTCGGCCAATGGGTGGAGCTGGACCTGCTGCTCCCGCTTCGCGGCGCGGGCGCCATGACCCTGAGCCTCTATGCGGCCCATCTGTGCGTCATGGCAGCGCTGCGCGGGCAGCCGCTGCCGGCCGGCTGGACGGTGGACCTGGTCTACTGGGTGCAGGCCGCCGCCGCCGTGGTGGTCGGCGGGGCATTCGCCGCGCTGGCATGGCGCGGGCCGCTGGAATGGCTGGCGCACGCCGCGAACCGGCTCGGGCGGTTTCAGCCGGCCCGCACGCGCTGAGCAAACCGGCGGCAGCGCCCGGCGTCAGGCTTGCGGTGCCTTGTCGTGGAACAGCCGGACCGCGTCGCGCATCGAGGCGCGGGCCCGCTTGCGGTCGCCGGCGGCGTCGTAGGCGCAGCTGAGCCGGAACCAGGAACGCCAGTCCTCCGGGGCTGCTTCCGCCTCGGCACGGTACTTTTCGAACTCCAGGTCCGCGGCCTGGCGGATGATCCGGCCGGCGGGCGTACGCGGCAGATTGTCCTCGGGCAGGCCGCCTTCGGCTTCGAGGACCTTGGCCATCCGCTCCGTGCGGGCGCCGAACAACAGCTCCTTGACCAGGGCCCAGGCCCCGATGAAGGGCAGCACAAGGTAGCCGACCCCGATCGCCTTCGCCACAAGGTTGGGGTCGGACATGAGCAGCACCGAACGCTCGAAGGACACCACCAGGTAGAAGACCAGCAGCAGGGTGACGGCGCCGACCCAGATCTTGGTGCGGTTGGTTTTGAAGGCGGTCAGCGCGTTGGCCATGGCGCTCAGAGTCCCAGGTCCAGGTAACCGTCCAGGCCCACGGTGAGGCCCGGGTTCGCGGCGACGTTGCGGACGCCCAGCAGCACGCCGGGCATGAAGGAGGCGCGGTCGAAGGAGTCATGACGGAGGGTCAGCTGCTCCCCCGGTCCGCCGAGGAGGACTTCCTGGTGCGCAACAAGGCCGCGCAGGCGGACGCTGTGGACGCGGACGCCGTCGACGTCGCAGCCGCGGGCGCCCGCACGCTCTGTGGTCGTGGCGTCCGGGCTGGGGGCCACCCCGGCGGCGGCACGCTCGGCCGAGATCAGCTGCGCGGTGCGTACGGCTGTTCCCGAGGGGGCGTCCACCTTCTCCGGGTGGTGCAGCTCGATGATTTCGACCGATTCGAAGTACTTGGAGGCCTTGGCTGCGAAGGCCGAGGCCAGCACCGAGCCGAGGGCAAAGTTGGGGGCGATCAGGACGCCGACGCCGGGCTGGCCGGCGAGGAGTTCCGCCAGCCGTGCCAGCTTCCCGGCGTCCCAGCCGGTGGTGCCGACGACGGCGTGGAGGCCGTGTTCGACGGCGAAGCGGACGTTGGCCTCGGTGCTTCCGGGGACCGTCAGGTCCACCACTACCCGGGCGCCCGAAGAGAGCAGCGTGTCCAGCGGATCGTTCCGGCCCAGGACCGCCACGAGCTTCAGGTCCGCGGCGGCTTCGACAGCCTTCACCGCCTCGGCGCCCATGCGCCCGTTCGCGCCCAACACGGCGACTGCAAGTTGTTCGGTCATGGCATCAACCCTACTGCCGGGGCCGGTGCCGCCTCGAACCGGCGGCCAGCGTGACAGCCCCGCGCCGGGGCTGCTGCCTCCCGGAGCCGGCCGGTCCTCCTTGCCCGGGCCGACAGGTCCGGCCGGAACATCCGGCCGGACCGTTCAGCCGCCGGCGCCGACCCATTCGACGCTGCCGTCGGTGAAGAACTGTTCCTTCCAGATCGGCACCTGGGCCTTGATCCGGTCCACCAGTTCCGAGCAGACCTCAAAGGCCTGGCCGCGGTGCGCCGCCGAGACGGCGCAGACCAAGGCGGGGTCCCCGACCTCCAGCATGCCGATCCGGTGGGCTGCCCAGATCCGCACCGGCTGCCGCTGCTGTTCCCCGACGCTGCCGGCGGGGGCGGCACCGCCGGCGCTGCCCTCGGGTCCCCGGTCGCCGGCCGGGACGGAGTGCTCCGCCACGAGCCCGGCAACGACTTCGGCCATGACCTGGTGTGCCGTCGGGTGTGCGGTGTAACTGAGCCGGGAAACCTGCTTGCCGCCGTCGTGGTTCCGGACGATGCCGCTGAAGCTCACCACTGCCCCGGCGGTATCCGACCCGACCGCGGCGATAGCCTGGTCCACCGAGATGGGCTCGGCGCTGAGCACCGCATGCACCACTTCAAACGCTGATTCAATGCCCATGGCTGCCTTCCAGTTGGTCGCAGAGGTGTCCGAGGACGGGGTCCAGCACGCTCAGGCCGTCCATGACGCCTTTCGGGGATCCCGGGAGGTTGACGATGAACGTCTGGCCGGCCGCGCCCGCATGGCCCCGGCTCAGCATGGCCAGCGGCGTCTTGGCCATCCCGGCCCGCCGGATTCCCTCCATGATGCCCGGAATTTCCCGATCCAGCAGGGGAAGGGTCTCCTCGGGGGTGGCGTCGGTGGGGCTGAGGCCGGTGCCGCCGCTGGTGATGATGACGGCCGGCTGCTGGGTCAGGAGCGCGCGGAGCGCGGCACCGACCGGCGCCCCGTCCGGCACAACGAGGGCGGGAAACGCCTCGAAACCGTGTTCGGTGAGCCAGTCGATGATGACGGGACCGGTGAGGTCCTCGTATATCCCGGCCGCGGCGCGGGTCGAGGCGATGACGACGCCAGCCTTCCGGCCCGTGGCTTCGCCGTGGCGGTGGGGTTCGGGCATGCTCATAGGGTCCAGTCCCCGCTCTTGCCGCCGCTTTTGGCGAGCACCTTGATGTCGGTCAGGACCGCGTGCTTGTCCACGGCCTTGATCATGTCGTACATGCTCAGCGCCGCCACCGAGGCCGCGGTCAGCGCTTCCATTTCGACCCCGGTGACGCCGCGGGTCTTGACCGTGGCGAAGACGGTGATCGAATCGGTGTCGAGTTCGAAGTCGATGGTGACCTTGGCGATCGGCAGCGGATGGCACAGCGGGATGAGATCCGCGGTCTTCTTGGCGGCCATGATTCCGGCCACGCGGGCGACGGCCAGGGCATCACCCTTGGGCAGGTCCCCGGCCCCCAGCAGGCCCAGGACCTCGACGGTGCTCCGGACTGTCGCCGTGGCCGTGGCCTCGCGCGTCGACTCCGCCTTGTTGGACACATCCACCATCTGGGCCGTGCCATCCTGGCGCAGGTGGGTAAAGCCGTGTTTATTCTCTGCTTCGTTCACAACATCCATACTTCCACCTCCGCCCCCGCGGCGAGCGCCGCTGTTCCCTCGGGGACCTGGATGAGGGCGTTGGAGTGTGCCAGTGCATGGACCAGATGCGATCCGGCGCCGCCTTCGAGCCGGACGGTGCCGTCCGGGCCCAGCGTGCCGCGCCTGATCTGGTGCTTGTTCTGCGGGGAGCTCAGCGGTTCCGCGAGCCGCGCCCGGACGACAGTCCGTGGCGCTGGCGAGCCGAAGAGCTCCGAGAGCACGGGGCGGAGGAACATCTCGAAGGACACGAGGCAGCTGACCGGGTTCCCGGGGAAGCCCAGCACGGGAACGCCGTCGAAGCTGCCGATCCCCTGCGGGCCGCCCGGCTGCATCGCGACAGGCTGGAACTCAACGTCGTGCCCGTCCATCGCCTGCCGGACCACCTCATAGGCGCCCTTGCTGACGCCGCCGGTGGTGACGATCAGGTCCACGGCCGGGGCGTCCCGGCGCAGCAGTACGGCGAGCTCCTCCGGCCGGTCGGTGGAGATGCCGGTCCTCGTGACTTTCAGACCGGCCTGCCGCATCGAGGCCTCCAGCAAGGTGCCGTTGGAGTCGTAGATCCTGCCGGGCCCCAGCGGGCTGCCCGGTTCAACGACCTCGTCGCCGGTCGTGACCAGGAGAATCCTCAACGCCGGGTGGACCGGTACCTCGGTGTATCCCAGGGCGGCCAGCAGTCCCAGCTGCCCCGGGCCCAGGAATGTTCCGGCGGCGAGCGCCAACTCGCCCGCACGGATGTCGCTGCCGGCGTCACGGACAAAGCTTCCCGCCGCGGCGGCTGGCAGCCGGACGGTGGCCGGTGCCCCTGGCGCTGGGAAGGTGTCGGGGACGGCCTGTTCAATCGGTACGACGGCGTCTGCTCCCGGCGGCATCATGGCGCCGGTCATGATCGGGGCGGCCGTTCCGGGGGCCAGTTCCGCCGGGGCGGCACCCGCGGGGACGGGCGCGACGACGCGCAGCTCCGCGCCGCCGTCAGGCACGTCCGCGGTGCGGATGGCGAAGCCGTCCATCTGGGAGTTGGCGAACGGTGGCAGGTCCAGCGGGGCCAGGACGTTGGCGGCAAGCCCGCGGCCCAGGGCAACCAGGAGCGGTACGCGCTCGACCCGGTCCGGGGTGCGGAGCGGGGCCAGCAGCGCGCGGACCTTCTCGCGGTGCTCTTCCACGGTGACGTGCCGTGTCTGGGTGCGGTGCATGTGGTGGTGACCTTTGGCTCGGCGGGATGATTCGGGGCGGCCCGGCTACTTCACGCTAACTCTAACCGTGTGGTACCCGGTGGCCCCGCTGGGCGCGACGGGGGCCTGGTCCTCCACCTGCGGGACGCCGGCGAGGTCCGTGGCGCGGACCTGGACCTCGTGTTGGCCCGGGGTCAGCGGCAGCGCCAGCTTCCACTGGTACCAGGTGTCCTGGGAGATTCCGGGCGCCAGCTGGGCCGGCTGCCAGGGCCCGCGGTTGACCCGGAGCTCCACTTTGCCGATGCCCGTGTGCTGCGCCCAGGCGACCCCGCCGAACGTCACCGTCCCGGCGCCCACGCTGCGCCCGTCCCGGGGCACATCGATACGGGAGGACGTCTTGATGGGTCCGCGCTCGGACCAGCCCCGGGGTGTCCAGTAGCCGGCGTCGTCCGCGAAGCGGGTCAGCTTCAGCTCGGTGACCCATTTGGTCGCCGAGACGTAGCCGTAGAGCCCCGGGACAATCAGCCGGACCGGAAATCCGTGCTCCAGCGGGAGCGGTTCCCCGTTCATGCCCACGGCCAGCAGCGCGTCCCGGCTGTCCGTGAGGGCCTCCAACGGGGTGCCCGCGGTCCAGCCGTCCGCGCTGCGGGAGAGCACCATGTCCGCCCCCGGCTTGGGGCCGGCCAGGGCCAGCAGCTCGCGGACCGCCCAGCCGAGCCAGCGGGCATTGCCGATCAGGTCCCCGCCCACCTCATTGGAGACGCAGGCGATGGTCACATGCCGTTCCGTCAGGGGTTTGGCCAGCAGGGTGGCGAAATCCAGTTCGATCTCGCGTTCCACCAGCCCGGTCACCTTCAGCGTCCACTGCTCCGGATCGACCAGCGGGACGCGCAGCGCCGTGTCGATCCGGTAGAAGTCCTTGTTGGGCGTCACGAGCGGACCGAGGCCGTCCAGCTTGATCTCCGCGCCCGCCGGAATCGGGGGCGCCGGCGAGGCTGCGGCCGGGAGCGCCAGTTTGCTGCGCACCTCGCTGACGACGGCGGCGGCTCCCCTTAGCGTGGAGGCGAGCAATCCGCCGAGGACAGCGACGGTGGCCGTCCCGCCGAGCACCTGCAGGAAGCGGCGCCGGGCGGGCTCCCCCGGGGCCTGGACCGGGCCAGGGACGGGCCGGGGGGCGGGACCAGGGACAGGGCCATGGATTGAGCCCGTCACGGGGACCGGCACGGGCCCCGACGCGTCCGTCTGCCGCCGTACGGCTGCACCGGCGTCGTGCGGGCCCGCCACCGGCCGCCACTCCTCCAGCCGACGGATCAGCCAGCGCAGCAGCACCATGCCGACTACGGCGACGAGCAGCGGGACCGGGATCGCGTTCGCGGTCAGTTCGGCCCGGCCCAGCACAGCCGCGAGGCCCACCACCCCGAAGACCGCAATGATGGCAACCCCGGCGAAGCGGCGGCGCCGTTCGACGACCCCGGACAGGGCCGCCAGCGCGGCGATGACCAGCGCCATGCTGCCCAGCAGGGCCACCTTGTCGGAGGTGCCGAAGAGAGAGATCGCCCATTCCTTGACGCCGGGCGGGACCGCGTCGATCACGGCGCCCCCGACGGCTGTCACGGGTGACAGCGAGGGGCTCACGAGCCCGGCCGCGAGTTCGCCGAGCGCCACGCCGGTGCCGACGGCCACCACCCCGGCTGCCGCCGCCCACCGCGAGGGATGTGGGTTTCCGGTGGGCGCGGCTGCCGGCGCGGTCTGGATCGTGTTCACGCTTCCAGCATAGGTTCGCGGCGCCTTCACGGCACGGTGCCGGGCCCCGCGACGGGTACGGGGCAAATCCGCACGGCATCCGCCAGATCCGTGACGGGACGGACGTGATGCTTGCCCCTGGGTGGCGTAGCCTGATTTCATGACAGTTCAGCTCGGCATGCCCCAACACCGCGGGGCCGGCAGCCCTGGAACGGGCATCTCCGGCGTTCCCGGGCGCCCGGCCGCCATGCCGGCCGGGCTGGTGGACCGCTACGGACGCCGCGCCACGGACATGCGGCTCTCGCTCACGGACAAATGCAATCTGCGCTGCACCTACTGCATGCCGGCCGAAGGACTGGAATGGCTGTCCAAGCAGGCGGTTATGTCGGCAGCGGAAATCGTCAGGATCGTGCGGATCGGCGTGGACCTGCTGGGTGTGCGGGAACTGCGGCTGACCGGCGGCGAACCGCTGGTCCGGGCCGATCTGCTGGACATCATCGCCGCCCTGCGCCAGGCCCATCCCGGGCTGCCCATTTCGATGACCACCAACGGCGTCGGCCTGGACAAGAAGGCCGCCGGCCTCAAGGCCGCCGGACTCTCGCGGATCAACGTCTCGCTGGATTCGCTGCATGAGGAAACATTCGCCAAGCTGACGCGGCGGCCCTTCCTGGACAGGGTGCTGGCCGGAGTGGACGCCGCCTGGGCCGCCGGACTGGGTCCCGTGAAGCTGAACGCTGTGCTGATGCGCGGGATCAATGACGCCGAGTCGCCGGCCCTCCTGGCCTGGGCGCTGGACCGCGGCTACGAGCTTCGCTTCATCGAGCAGATGCCCCTCGATGCCGATCACGGCTGGACCCGCCGGAACATGATCACCGCGGCGGAGATCCGGGAACTGCTCTCCGCCGACTATGTGCTCAGCGCCGATCCGCGGGACCGCGACGGAGCCCCGGCGGAACGCTTTGAGGTCCGCGCCCGGGTGCCCGGTACTGAAGAGGCTGCCGGCCCCGTGCTCGGAACCGTGGGGATCATCGCCTCGGTCACCGAGCCCTTCTGCTCCGACTGCCGCCGCACCCGGATCACGGCGGAAGGCAAGATCATGAGCTGCCTGTTCTCCCGCGAGGAGGTCGACCTGCTCGGGCTGCTGCGCGAGGGCGCCAGCGATGACCAGCTCGCCGAACGCTGGCAGGACGCCATGTGGATCAAGCCCAAGGCCCACGGCATGGACCACGTGGGCCTGGACGCCCCGGACTTCATCCAGCCGGACCGCAGCATGAGCGCCATCGGAGGCTGATTTTCCCGTGAACGTACGCTACTTCGCTGCCGCGCG
Source organism: Arthrobacter sp. PAMC25564 (assembly GCF_004798705.1). NCBI lineage: Bacteria > Bacillati > Actinomycetota > Actinomycetes > Micrococcales > Micrococcaceae > Arthrobacter > Arthrobacter sp. PAMC25564. The sequence goes on from NZ_CP039290.1 coordinate 3,509,477, forward strand.
CGCTGCCGCAGGCCTGGACGAGGAACACTTCGACCTGGCCGACGGCGCCACGATGGCCTCGCTGCTGGAGGCGATCCTCGCCGTCGAACGCCCGGAGCCGCCGGCCGGGACACCACCGCTGGCCCGCATCCTGTCCCGCTCCAGCTTCCTGCTCAACGAGGTCGCGGTGCGCGGCCAGACAGCGGTGTTGAAGCCGGACGACGTCGTCGACGTGCTGCCGCCCTTCGCCGGCGGCTAAGCTCCGGGGGTAATACGGCTAGGCTTCGGGCACCCGCCGGCAGACCGAGGTCATGAACGGGGTGAACTCACTCGCCTTGCCCAGCCGGAGCCCAGCGCTGTGCGTCAGCACGCCGTCGTCCACCCGGAAGGTGTGCCGCGCGGTGCCGCGGTCGCTGCGCCGCTCCATGGTGAGGGTGCCCTCCTGCCAGCTGGCGCGCGCGGGCGCCTCCGGAGGCAGCCCCATGCTGTTGACGTGGTACCAGAGGGTGTCCGGGCGGTCCGGGTCCATGGTGAAGACACCGTGGCCCTCGGAGCGGGTGCCGTCGGCCTCGGTATGCCGGTACGCCTGGGTGACCGCGAGGCCGGCGGCCGCACGGGCAAACGTCAGTTCGACGGCCGCAGTCCGCGCCGGCCCCCAGGCCGTGGCCTCCCACTTTGTGGTTCCTGTCCAATGCCCGAGGAACGCCTCAAGCGCCTCGTGTGCACTGCCTGGCAGCAGCCGGTCCATGTTTTCCTTCCAGGGGTCCTCCCGAGTGACCCCGCCCCCCATCATCACGCGCCACCGCCGCCCTGTCCAGCGTCCGGCGGTGCCGGTGCCGCACGGGCGATGCCTCGGTCCGGAGGCATCGCCGCAGTTCAGAGCCCGAAGGTCTCGTTTTCGTCGAAGGGGCCGACGACGGTGATGGTCCGTGGCGCAGCGGCAAGCTCGCGGGCAAGTTCCTGGACCTCGGCGGCGGTGACGGCCTTGATCAGGCGCAGCGTCTCGTCGATGTCCTGGTATTCGCCGGAGACCAGCTCGGCGCGGCCCAGCCGGGACATCCGGGATCCGGTGTCCTCGAGGGCCAGCACGATCCCGCCGCAGAGCTGCCCCACGGACTTGCGGAGCTCCTCCTCGGAAATGCCGCCCTCCGCCAGCTTGTCCAGTTCCGCGCCGAGCAGCTCGACGACCTGCCGGACCTTCGACGGCGTGCAGCCGGCGTACATCCCGAAGTAGCCCGCGTCCGCGTAGGAGGAAGCGAAGGAGTAGGTCGAGTAGACAAGGCCGCGCTTCTCCCGCACCTCCTGGAAGAGCCGGGATGACATGCCTCCGCCGAGCACCGCGTTGAGCACGCTCATCACGAAGCGGCGGTCATCGGTGGCGACGAGCGAGGGGCAGCCCATGATGATGTTGGCCTGCTCGACCGGACGCTTGACCACATGCAGGCCCGCGGTGCCGGTGATTTCGGCGCGGTCGGTAGGGCGGCGCTGCACCGGGGTGGCCGCCGGCTCAAGGTTCCAGCCCGCGGCGTGGAGGGCGTCCACCACGAGGCCGCAGACGACGTCGTGGTCCAGTCCCCCGGCGGCGGTGATGACGAGCTCGTCGGGCCGGTAGTAGCGCCGGTAATGGTCCCAGACCGAGTCGCGTGCGACGGCGCGGATGGCGTCAGGGGTGCCGCCGATCGGGCGGCCGAGGGGGTGGGTCCCGAGCACGGCGGCGACGAAGTTCTCGTGCGCGACGTCGGTCGGGTCGTCGCTGTCCATGGCGATCTCCTCAAGGATGACGTCGCGTTCCTGCTCCATCTCCTGCGGGTCAAGGACGGCGCCGGTGATCATGTCCGCGATGACATCGATCGCCATGGGCAGGTCGCTGTCCAGCACGCGGGCAAAGTAGCAGGTGCTTTCCTTCGCCGTGGCCGCGTTCGATTCCCCGCCGACCTCGTCGAAGGCCGAGGCGATCTCAAGGGCGGTGCGGCGCCGGGTGCCCTTGAACAGGAGGTGTTCGAGGAAGTGGGTGGAGCCGTGCTGCCCGGGTGCCTCGTCCCGGGAGCCCACGCCGACCCAGAAACCGATGGTTGCCGAACGCTGGCCGGGCATGGCTTCGGTCAGCACCCGGACGCCGCCGGGCAGGACCGAGCGGCGCACCTCGGAACCGCCGTCGGCTCCGTGGATCAGGGTGTCAGCGTGCTGGTTCTGCTCAAGCGGCAGGGGGACGACAGTCATCAAGGCCTTTCAGTAAATACGTGCCAAATCTGCGTGCAATCCTACCTTTAACGGCGGCGGGGCCGGTGGATGATCCACCGGCCCCGCCGTCACTGGCTGTTCTGCGAACTACAGTGCCAACTACTCTGCGGGCTCCTCGGAGACCTCAGCGGCGTTTGCGCCTTCCTCGTCAGCCACAACGGGAGACAGCGAGAGCTTGCCGCGGTCATCGATCTTGGTGATTTCCACCTGGATCTTCTGGCCCACGGAGACGACGTCCTCGACGTTGTCAACGCGCTTGCCGCCGGCGATCTTGCGCAGCTCGGAGATGTGCAGCAGGCCGTCCTTGCCCGGAGTCAGGGAAACGAAGGCGCCGAAGGTCGTGGTCTTGACGACCGTGCCCAGGTAGCGCTCGCCGATTTCCGGGATCTGCGGGTTGGCGATGGCGTTGATCGCGGACCGTGCCGCGTCGGCAGACGGGCCGTTCGTGGCGCCGATGTAGACCGTGCCGTCGTCCTCGATCGAGATGTCGGCGCCGGTGTCTTCCTGGATCTGGTTGATCATCTTGCCCTTCGGCCCAATGACCTCGCCGATCTTGTCAACCGGGATCTTGACCGCGATGACGCGCGGCGCGAACTCGGAGAGCTCGTCCGGGGTGTCGATCGCGGAGTTCAGGACGTCCAGGATGTGCAGGCGGGCTTCGCGGGCCTGCTTCAGGGCGGCTGCCAGGACGGAGGCCGGGATGCCGTCGAGCTTGGTGTCCAGCTGGATGGCCGTGACGAACTCGGAGGTACCGGCGACCTTGAAGTCCATGTCACCGAAGGCATCTTCGGCGCCGAGGATGTCGGTCAGGGCGGCGTAGCGGGTCTGGCCGTCAACCTGGTCGGAGACCAGGCCCATGGCGATACCGGCGACGGGAGCCTTCAGCGGCACACCTGCGTTGAGCAGGGACAGCGTGGAGGCACAGACGGAACCCATCGACGTCGAACCGTTGGAGCTGAGCGCCTCAGACACCTGGCGGATGGCGTACGGGAATTCCTCGCGGGACGGCAGCACCGGCATGATGGCGCGCTCTGCGAGGGCGCCATGGCCGATTTCGCGGCGTTTCGGGGAACCGACGCGGCCGGTCTCGCCGGTGGAGTACGGCGGGAAGTTGTAGTTGTGCATGTACCGCTTGCGCGTCACGGGAGACAGCGAGTCGATCTGCTGTTCCATCTTGAGCATGTTCAGCGTGGTGACACCCAGGATCTGGGTCTCGCCGCGTTCGAAGATGGCCGAGCCGTGGACGCGGGGCAGGACCTCAACCTCGGCGGTGAGCTGGCGGATGTCCGTCAGGCCACGGCCGTCGATGCGGATCTGGTCCTTGAGGATGCGCTGGCGCACAACCTGCTTGGTGACCGAGCGGAATGCCGCGGACAGTTCCTTCTCGCGGCCTTCGAACTGGCCGGCCAGCGAGCTCGTGACCTCGTCCTTGAGCTCGTCGGAAGCGGTGTCGCGTTCCTGCTTGTCGGCGATCTGGAAGACGGCAGCCAGCTTCTCGGCGCCGGCGGCCTCGACGGCGGCGAAGACGTCGTCCTGGTAGTCCAGGAAGATCGGGAACTCCACGGTCGGCTTGGCGGCGCGGGCTGCCAGATCGGCCTGGGCCTCGCACAGGGCCTTGATGAACGGCTTGGCAGCCTCGAGGCCCTCGGAGACAACCTCTTCGGTCGGGGCGGTGGCGCCCTGTTCCTTGATGAGGTTCCAGGAGTTGTCGGTGGCTTCGGCTTCAACCATCATGATGGCGACGTCGTCTCCTGCAACCCGGCCGGCAACGACCATGTTGAAGACGGCGTTCTCCAGCTGCGAGTACTTCGGGAACGCAACCCACTGCGAACCCTGCTCGTCGGCAACGAGGGCAACGCGGACGCCGCCGATCGGGCCGGAGAAGGGCAGGCCGGAGAGCTGGGTTGACATCGAGGACGCGTTGATCGCGACCACGTCGTAGAGCTCGTCCGGGTTGATGGACAGCACGGTGACGACGATCTGGACCTCGTTGCGCAGGCCCTTGACGAAGGCCGGACGCAGCGGGCGGTCCATCAGGCGGCAGGCCAGGATCGCTTCGGTGGACGGGCGGCCTTCACGGCGGAAGAACGAGCCCGGGATGCGGCCCGCAGCGTACATACGCTCTTCGACGTCGACGGTCAGCGGGAAGAAGTCGAAACCTTCACGCGGGTGCTTGCCGGCGGTGGTTGCGGACAGCAGTGCGGTCTCTTCATCGATGTAGACCATCGCTGCGCCGGCTGCCTGCTTGGCAAGGCGGCCGGTTTCAAAGCGGATTACACGCTTGCCGAAGCGGCCATTGTCAATGACTGCTTCTGAGAACTGGATTTCGGGACCCTCCATAGAGAGTCACCTCCGTTTCATGGTTCACGGAGCCCAGCCGCATCAACCCAGTCCAGCATCTGTCTACTGGCCTGCACTGCACCCGGTCATCGATCGAGACCCACGGGCGGGGCAACATTTCCTTGATTGCCGTTCCCGGGGGTCACTACCGAGGACCGCGAATGCGTGATGCGGTTGATCCTCCTGTTGAGTTTTATTTGAAGAAGGCGGCCCTTTCCGTCACGGAAGGGGCCGCCCCCTTAAAGCTGACTAGCGGCGCAGGCCGAGGCGCTCGATGAGCGCACGGTAGCGGGTGATGTCAGTGTTCTTGAGGTAGGTGAGCATACGCTTGCGACGACCAACCATGGCCAGCAGACCGCGCTGGGTGTGGTAATCGTGCTTGTGCTCCTTCATGTGCTCAGTGAGATCCTTGATCCGCTGAGTCAGGACTGCAACCTGGACCTCCGGTGAACCGGTGTCGCCCTCGGACGTTGCGAAATCCTTGATGATGGACTGCTTTACAGCGGCTTCAAGTGCCACGATAACTCCTAGAGATGTGCCGTGAGGCCCGAAACAGTACTTCACTGCCGGGGGTACCGGTAGCGGAGCGCCTCCCCCAGGGGAAAAGGCCTCCGAAACACAGCAAGAACCAGCCGCCACGGACTGCAGCCGGATCCAACGTTTAGTTTACTGGCACGTTCCCGATCTTGTCGAAACCGCCGCTCTCCAGCCGATCGCGGATCGCGGCCACGCCGCGGTACAGCTCGGCGAAGGAAGTGCTCAGCGGTGACAACCCGATCCTGATCCCCTGCGGAGCCCGGAAATCCGGAATGACATCCTGCTCCCACAGTGCCGCGGTCATGTCCAGGAACGCCGGGTGGTCCACTGTGATGTGGCTGCCGCGCAGTTCCGGATCCCGCGGCGTGGACAGTCCAACGCCCGCCGGCGCGAGCCAGGCGTCGTGGAGCCCGACGGCGAATGCGGTCAGCAGCCGGGATTTCGCCCGGACGGCGGCCATCCCCGCTTCCTCGAGCAGGTCCAGGGTGCCGCGCATGGCGAGCATGCCGAAGATGGCCGGGGTGCCGCTGAGGAAACCCCGGATGCCGGGAGCGGCCTCATAGCCGGCCGCCATCTCGAAGGCATCCTTCCGGCCCATCCAGCCCCAGATCGGCTGGCGCAGGCCGGGCAGGTGACGGGCGTTGACGTAAGCGAACGCGGGCGAGCCCGGTCCCCCGTTGAGGTATTTGTAGGTGCAGCCGGCGGCGAAGTCTGCGCCGGCGGCGTCCAGTCCGATCTCCACCGACCCGGCGGAATGGCACAGGTCCCACACGACGAGCGCGCCGGCGTCGTGCACCGCGGCGGTGATTCCCGGCAGGTTCGCAAGGAACCCGGAGCGGTAGGCGATCTGGCTGAGGAGCACGACGGCAGTGGCCGGGCCGGTGGCGGCCCGCACCTGGTCAACGCTCACGCCCGAGGCGGGATCGGCGTCGATCCAGCGCAGCGTGAGGCCCTCTTCGCGGGCGATGCCCTCGACGAGGTAGCGGTCGGTGGGGAAATTGTCCGTGTCCAGGACGATTTCGGTCCGGGCCGGATCCGTGACGGCGGCCAGGGCGGCGCGGATCAGCTTGTACAGCACCACAGTGGTGGAGTCCGCGATGATGGTCTGGCCCGGGGCGGCACCGAGGACCACACGGCCCAGCTGCTCGCCGATGGCCTGCGGAAGTTCCAGCCATTCCTCGTCCCAGCCGCGGATCAGCCGGCCGCCCCAGCTGTCCTGGATGAAGCCGCTGATGTCCGTGACGGTCCGCTTCAGCGGACGGCCCAGGGAGTTCCCGTCAAGATAGGACAGCTCGGTGTCCGTGCCGATGAAGTGCTCCCGGTACGCGGCCAGCGGATCCGCGGCGTCCAGTTCCAGGGCACGCCGCCACAGGGCGTCGGGGTTTTCCGTGGCGCTCACTGGCCGATCTCCGTCCGGACGGCAAAGAGCTCGGGGAAGAAGGTCAGCTCAAGGGCTTTCTGCAGGAACGCGGCGCCGCTGGAACCTCCGGTTCCCGCCTTCATGCCGATGGTGCGCTGGACCGTGCGCAGGTGCCGGAAGCGCCAGAGCTGGAAGTTGTCCTCCAGGTCCACGAGTTCCTCGCAGGCCTCGTAGGCGCCCCAGTGTTCGGCAGCGTGCTCATAGATGTACTTGAACACCGGCACAAGCTCCGGGCAGAACTCGTGGGCCCGGCTGACGTCCCGGTCCAGCACCGACGCAGGAATGTCGAAGCCCTGCCGTTTGAGGTAGGCAAGGAAGTCGTCGTAGATGCTCGGTGCCTCGAGGAGCTCCTGCAGCAGCGCGTGGGCTTCGGGGTCGGACTCGAACACCGGCAGCATCTTGGAGTTCTTGTTACCGAGCAGGAACTCGACCGCGCGGTACTGGCTGGACTGGAAGCCGGAGGAGTTACCGAGGAAACTGCGGAACTGCGAATACTCGGTGGGGGTCAGCGTGGCCAGCACGGACCACTGCTCGGTCAGCGTCTTCTGGATGTGCTTGACCCGGGCGATCGCCTTCAGGGCCGAGCCAAGGTCATCGGTGCGCAACCAGCCGGCGGCACTGCGCAGCTCGTGCAGGACCAGCTTCAGCCACAGCTCCGTGGTCTGGTGCTGGATGATGAAGAGCATCTCGTCGTGGTGCTCGGGCGTGCTGACCGGCTGCTGGGCACTGAGCAGCGTGGGCAGCTGCAGGTACGACGCGTAGCTCATCCGGGTGCTGAAGTCGCGGACAATGTCCCGGTCCAGCTCCCTCGTGTTCTTCTCAATGCTCACAGTTTTGCCTTCCGCAGCTCAGGGCCTGGATCCACCCGCGGACCGCCGCGGGTCAGTGCGCGAACAGGAGCCCGTGCGCCTGGACCACGTCCAGCCGCATCTGTTCCACCAACGCATCAGGCCCACGGTACGCGACCATGCCCCGCAGCCTGGCGACGAATTCCACCACTACTGTCTGGCCGTACAGATCGAAGTCGCCGACTTCTTCGTCCGGACGGTCGATCACGTGCGCCTCGACCTGCCGGCTGACGCCGTCGAACGTGGGGTTGGATCCCACGGAGATCGCGGCAGGCCACCGGGTGCCGGCCTGGTCCACGAGCCAGCCGGCGTAGATGCCGTCGGCGGGGATGTAGCCGCTCGCCGTGGAAGCGAGGTTGGCCGTGGGGAAGCCCAGGTCCCGGCCGCGCGCGGCGCCGTGCACGACTTCGCCGCGCATCCGGTGCGGGCGTCCCAGGACGGCGGCGGCGGTGGCGACGTCGCCCGATTGCAAGGCCTCGCGCACCCAGGTGGAGGAACAGCGGCGGTCCGCGCCGCCGTCGTCGTGGAGGGGGAAGCCCTCGGAACCGAATTCGCTGATGACCAGCACCTCGAACCCGAGCTTCCTGCCCAGTTCCTGCATGGTGGCCAGGTCGCCGGAGTTGCCGCGGCCGAAGCGGGCATCGTGGCCGATCACCACATGGCTGGCCTTGAGGCTGCCGACCAGGATGGTGGCGACGAATTCTTCCGCGGTGAGGCTGGCCAGCTCGAGGGAATACTTCAACACCAGCACGGCGTCGAGGCCCAGCTCGCCGAGGGCCACCAGCTTGTCCTCCAGCCCCATGATCAGTTCAGGGGCCGATTCGGGCCGGTGCACCAGCGCCGGATGGGGGTCGAAGGTGATGGCAACGGCACGCGCATGGTTCAGGCGCGCGGTGCGGATCAGCTGCGAGAGCACCTGTTGGTGGCCGCGATGCACGCCGTCGAAGTTGCCGAACGTGACAACGGAAGGACCGAAGTCCGCCGGGACTTCGGACGGATCGTTCCAGATGTGGACCATGAACCTCGCCTTTTTACTGCCTGCCATGAACTCTTCCGGAGACAGTGCCGGCTCCGGAACCCTCTAAGATTACCCGCATTCGGTGCCGGTCCAGGACGGTCAGGCCGGGCTGCCTGGTGCGTCCTTCCGCGTGCGGCGCGCCGGGACTATGAATCAAGGGCCGCAGTTCGGCGACGCCCGTGCGGGCTCCGTTTCCAACGACGCCGCGGTCCACGTGCGGCTGAAGGAGTACGCCATGACTGAGCTCCACGACATTCTTGGGCAGATCCCGATCGACCAGATTGCGGGGCTGCTCGGCGCCGACGAAGGGACGGCCAGGTCCGCAGTGGAAGCCGCCGTGCCCACGCTTCTGGCCGGCATGCACAACAACGCCCAGGCTCCCGACGGCGCGGCGGCGCTGGAATCCGCGCTGAGCCAGCATCAGCACGGACTGATCGACGGCGGCGTGGACGTCTCGCAGGTGGATACCGCGGACGGCGAAAGGATCGTCAGCCACGTCTTTGGCGGACAGCAGGACCAGGTAGCCAGCCAGCTTGCCGGAACCCCCAGTTGGGCGGCGCGGGCGGGGATCTGGTCAAGAAGCTCCTGCCGATCCTGGCACCGCTCGTGATGTCCTATCTTGCGGGCAAAGTTTTCGGCGGTCGCGGCGGCCAGAGCGGGGCCAATGCCGGTCCGGCCCAGACTGCCGGCCAGCCTGGTGGTATCGATCTGGGAGGCATTCTGGGCGGGCTCCTGGGCGGGGCCGCGGGTGGCGCGGGCGGCGCTGGCCGGGTGGTCTCCTGGGCGGCCTGCTCGGCGGAGGACTTCCAGGCGGCGGCCAGCAGCCCCCGCGGTCGGTGGCACCGGAAGCCGCGCAGGATTCGGGAACGGAACCCCAGGCCTATCCACAGGGCCAGGCTGCGGGCGGCGCACCGCAGCCGGGTGAGCTGATCGACGTCGATCTTCCGGGCGGATCGCAGGAGGAACAGAAGAACGACGACGAAGGCGGCCTCGGCGGGCTGCCGGGAGGATTGTTCGGGAAGAAGTAGGCAGCTCCGGCTCCCTTGTGTCGCCGCTTCGCTTACTGCCTTGGCTTGCCCTGGGTACCGCCCCGGCCGAGCGCGGATCGGATCAGCGCGGCATCTTCGAGCGTCAGTTCCATGAGCCCGCGGCGGAGCTGGTAGCCCCAGCTTGGTGCCTGCATCCGCGCCGGCCCCGACCTTTTCCGTGGCCAAGCTGGGCGATGCCCAGCGTGACTCCGTGCTCCACATGTTCCGCGGAGACGACGCCCAGCCAAGCTTTCATGCCGCGTGTCCCGCACCCTCAGAATTGGAGCGGTAGTTCCGCCAGTGCAGGAAGACCGCCAGCAGGATCAGGGGAACGTGGATCGCAGGAAGGTTCCGCGCAAACCATTTCGGCAGGTAGATGTCCGTAACTGACCCGGTGGCGTCACCGAGGTCCTGCGCCACGGCGGTGAGCGGGCAATGGAAGCCGTTGGCGGCAAAGACCAGGGTTTCGGCGGTCACGACGCCGGCGGCCAGGCTGGCCTTTCGGTCGGTGCGGCCGCGGATACCGGCATACAGCACGTAGACCATGCAGGCCTCAATCGTGAACCAGGCAAAGGTATGAAGGGACTTCACGGCTTTGAGCATTAATCGGCGTACCCTCATGGCACTACCGTAGGCGCCGGCTGCGGTCTTCTGTTCAGAGGCTTTCGGCCTGCCGCGCCATCCTAGAGGCATCGGGATGCCATAGGGCCTGAGCGATGACTCTGGACGGCCCCTTCTGCAGACGGCTAAATTCTGAGGATGCGGAGGGCATTGGGGCCAGCAGCAGTCGGGCTGCTGGTGGGCGGCCTTGCCAGCAAGCACGGCGAGTGGTTCACCATGACCCCTGCCCAGGCCGCCGTGCCGTTCGAGCCGTTCGAGCCGGGGACCCAATTCCTGTTCGTGCCGGCTTCCTGAGCCGGCACGTGCGGCGTCATTCAAGGCGGAAGTAGTGGTTGCGTTGTGGCTTCTGGCGCGGGTCCAGGTGGGGTGGCGGGATGAACCAGGGGATGCCGGTGCGGTTCTGGATGGTCCATTGTTCCTTGTGGACCAGGTGGTGGTGGTGGGAGCAGAGGAGCGTCCCGTTCTCTGTGCTTGTGGTGCCGCCGCGGGACCAGTAGCTGATGTGGTGGGCTTCGCACCAGGGTGCCGGGATGGTGCAGCCCGGGAAGGTGCAGCCCTGGTCCCGGGCGGTGATGGCTTTGCGGATGTGGGGCGGGAAGATCCGTGCGGCGCGGCCGATGTCCAGGATCCGGCCTTCCCCGCCGAGGAGGACCGGGATGATGTCCGCGTCGCAGGCGATCTTCCGGACGGTTGAGGCTGTGACGGGTCCGGTGAACGGCAGGGTTCCGGTGTTCGACGGCGCCGGGGCCGCGCCTGGTGGGCTGCCGGCCGCGGTGCTGGCTGGGTGTCCGAGGCGGTCCAGGAGGTCCCGGTAGCCGATCGTGACCATGACCTGGGGGCGGAGTCCTCCCGCGGCGGGCAGCGGCCCGGATGACAAAGCGATTTTGCAGGCGCCGACGAGGCCGTCGAGGAGTTTCTGCGGCCGGGATCGGCGGTCCAGCCCCGCCGTGCCGGAATCATTCTCCTCCCCGCCGGGGGAACGGCCGGTTCCGGGACCGGCGGGGTCCGTGGCAGGGTGCCGGCTGCCGGGTTCTGCAGCGTCCGCGCCGCTGGTCCGCGGGTTCGTGGCGGTATTCATGACGGTGAGGAGGTGTTCGAACTGGTCGGCGGTCGCGAAGATCTCGAGGTGGTGCAGGCCGTGGCGGGTGCGGCGGATGAAGGCGCCCTGGAGGTGGCGCAGCGCCTCTTCGGAGGGTTCGGTACCGTCCTGGTCCAGGGCGTCGGTCCAGCGCCTCGCGATCCGTGCCAGGAAATCCGGATCGTTCTCCGCGGCGGTGCGCGTCAAAGCATGCTCCATCTCCAGCGCAGCCGCGGCATCACAGCACGGCCGGACACGGTCCAGGGCCACGGTGATGATGGTCGCGGACCGGGAGGCGACGGTCCCGGACGCCAGCGCGGCGCCGAGCTCCGCGTGGACGGCAGGAAGCGGCCGGCCCGCCAGGCCCCTGCGCGGAAGGACGCTCCCGGCCAGGGCGAGCCGGCGGCGGGCCTCCGCGGCGCTGATCCGCAGCCGGGCCCGCAGGAAGTCCGTGGTGTTCCGGAAGCCGTCGTCCAGGACTTCCCGCGGCCCCTGGTCAGGACCCGCCGGTCCCGCCGGGGCTGCCTCCACTCCCGCCGGTATGCCGGGCTGGTCCTTCCAGCCGGTCAGCCAGCCGGCACCCGTCCCCGCACCGGCGGACGCGGCCGCCTGGTTCCTGCTCCGGTCCACCGCCGCCGCCGCCACGAGCTGCAGATACTCCACGGTCCGCGAGAGTTCCTCCACGTCATCCGCGAAGTCCGCCGCCGCCCGGAACCCCCAAAGCGCCGCGTCCTGCACCGCCGTCGCGCCCAGTATCCGGAGCAAACCCAGGGCATCCCCCAGCACAGGCTGTGTATCCTGCCCGGCTTCCGCGAAGGAGACGAAACCCCCGATGGCTTCCATGACTTCACACTACTGCCGGGCCACGACAGTATCAGCGGCCCGGCCCCCGGCCCGGCCGGCACACTCAAAAGGTCGCCAGGCTAAGGCCTCCCCCAAGGAAAAGTGGCTTCCATGGGAAACTGGGGGCATGGACAGCACAGTCACCCCCTGGCCCGGGGAATCATTATCCGCGGCATCACGATCCCGGGAGGTCCCTTTTGAGCTGCGGCGCCCCCTCGGCCCCCGCGACCCCGGTGATGCCTGGGTCGAAGGCGTCCGCGGAAAGTTCTGGGGGCGTTTCGGCTCGGCCGGACTGCTTGTCCACGATCCGGCCAAGGGCATCCTGCTCCAGCACCGCGCCTTATGGAGCGATCAAGGAGGAACGTGGGGACTGCCGGGCGGCGCCCTTCACCAGGGCGAAGAGGCGATCCACGGGGCGCTGCGCGAAGCCAAGGAAGAAGCTGCCGTCCCGCCGGAGAACCTGCACGTCCTGTTCACCTCAGTCTTCGATGTGGGCTACTGGTCCTACACCACCGTCGCCGCCCAGGTGCTGGAGCCCTTTGAACCCGCCATCAGCGACCCGGAAAGCCTGGAGCTGCAATGGGTGGGGATTGACAGCGTCAGCGAGAAGGAACTGCACCCCGGGTTTGCCGCGGCGTGGCCGGCCCTCCGCGGCAGGCTTCAGGGCCTGGGCACGGAAAATCCCTAAGGCGCAGAGGCCCTGACCCCGCCTGGCCGCAGGGACGAGGTATCAGGCCTGCTTGGGGGCCGGACGCCGGCGGTACAGCCAGATCAACCCGAGGATGGGCAGCAGCAGCGGGATGAAGCCGTAGCCGCGGCCGAACAGGGACCAGACGGTCTCGTGCGGGAAGTTGACGGCGTCGACGAGGCTCAACGCCCCTACGACCAGCACGCCGACCAGTTCCACGAGCACCGCCGTCACGGAGATCTTGAACCAGGTCCGGCCGGGCTTCGCCAGCGACACGGTTGCCACGATGTACACGACGGCGGCGAACGCGGACAGCGAGTAAGCCAGCGGCGCTTCGGAGAACTTGGTGAGGATCTGGTAGCCCGCCCGTGCCGTCGCCGAAATCGCAAACACTGCGTAGACGGCGATCAGCAGCCGGCCCGGACCGGTATTGCGGGTGTCGGCCGGCGCCGGACCGGGGGTTGCGGAGGTCTCCCCCGGATTGGTCCCGGTGCCCTGCGGCGAAGGTTTTGCCGTCACGTTGTGTGCCTCTTCCATGTCAATACCAGATCTGGTTCATGCGGGCGGCCATCACCAGCGCGGTGACGCCGACGGCGGCCAGGACAAAGTTGCTCCAGCGGGTGCGCTCCAGGATGGACCAGTACACCGCGCCGACCGGGAGCATCAGGGCCGTCACGAGATAGCCCCAGAACTCCCAGGGCTCCCCCGCGATCCGCTCCCCTGCCACGACCCGGACGATGGAACCGACGAGGTATACCAGCAGGGACAGTTCGACGGCGGCCACCGACAGGATCGTTGTGTCGTTTGGGGCCTTTTTCAGGAGGCCCGCGGTGATGCAGATGATGGTGGAGAGCAGCCCGACCACCAGGATGATGTAGAAATACGCGTCCAACGCTACGTGCCCTGCTCTTCAGGCTGGTGTTCCGGATCAGGGGTGCTGGCGTTCCTGGCGGTGGCATCCTTTTCCCCGGAGTGCTTCTCGTTGTCCGGCGCGAAGACCAGCACGGGCTTGGCATAACTTCCCGCATCGGCCAGCAGGGCCACCAGCGTGCCGTCCGGGGCGAAGGCAGCGGCGGGCCTGTCCGCCGTTGCACCGCCAGCCGCACCGGCGGCAATCCTGCGGCCGAAGGAGAGCTCGGTGGTTTCCTCGTCGCTGAGCTCACGGTTCGGCATCAGCGCCCGGGCTGCCTGGGACATTTCCAGGACGTCCAGGTCCTCGGCCAACTGCTCAAGGGTGTGCGCCTGGTCCAGGGTGTACGGTCCCACCTGGGTCCTGCGGAGCGCCGTCAGGTGGCCGCCGACGCCGAGGGCCTCCCCCAGATCGCGGGCCAGGGCACGGATGTAGGTGCCGGAGGAACATTCCACCGTGACGTCGACGTCGAGCACCGCACCGTCGCGCACGCGGCGGACCTCATGGACCTCGAAGCGGTGGATGGTAACCGGGCGGGAAGCCAGTTTGACCTCTTCGCCGGACCTGACCCGGGCGTAGGCGCGTTCGCCGTTGACCTTGATGGCGCTGACGCTGCTGGGAACCTGGGAGATTTCGCCGGTCAGGGCGGCGACGCCGGCCCGGACGGCTTCTTCGGTGACGACGGCGGCGCTGTGCGTCGCGGTGACCTCGCCTTCGGCGTCGTCAGTCACTGTCGATTCGCCGAGGCGGATCGTGGCTGTATAGGTCTTGGAGGTGCCCACGATGTAAGTCAGGAGCCGGGTCGCCTTGTTGATGCCGACCACCAGCACACCGGTGGCCATCGGGTCCAGCGTTCCCGCATGGCCCACTTTTCGGGTACCGGCGAGCCGCCGCATCCGTCCAACCACATCGTGGCTGGTCCAGCCTTGCGGCTTGTCCACTATCACCAGTCCAGAAAGCACGCTCCCCAGTATATCTGCGCGGGGCCCGCCGCCGACGACGGCCCCCATCCGGCTCCGTCCCGGTACTGTTCCCCGCGCCCGGCCCGGGAATCCGAGGACGTTAGGATAGCTGACATGCCCGAGCTTGCCGCCCACGTCCGCGACGTCCCCATCAACCAGATACGCGAGATCACCGAAGCGGCCTGGGCCAGCCCCGGCGCCATCGTGCTGAGCATCGGAGAGCCCGGCTTCGCCGTCCCGCGCCACATCCTTGAAGCCGGGATGGCGTGCCTGGAGCGGGACGAGACCAACTACACGCCCAACGCCGGGATCCCGGCGCTGCGCGAGGCCTTTGCCGCCCGGTTCCGCGAGCACAACGCGACGCCGGTCGGTGCGGACCGCGTCTACATCGTTGACGGCGCCCAGCAGGGCCTGCATTTCGCTATGAGCCTGCTGCTCTCCCCAGGGGACGAAATCCTGATCCCCAACCCGGGCTACCCCACCTTCGCCATGACCAGCAGCCTGCTTCATGCCGTCCCCGTGCGGTACCCGCTCTACCCGGGCCACGACTTCCAGCCGCGGATCGGGGACATCGAGGCGCTGATTACGCCGCGGACCAAGGTGCTGGTCCTCAATTCACCGTCCAACCCGCTCGGAGCCGTCCTGGGCGAGGAGCTCACCCGGAGCCTCGTGGAGCTGGCCCGGCGGCACGATCTGTGGATCATCTCCGACGAATGCTATGAGGCGTTCACCTACGATGTCCCCCATGTCAG
This sequence comes from Arthrobacter sp. PAMC25564, assembly GCF_004798705.1. Taxonomy (NCBI): domain Bacteria; kingdom Bacillati; phylum Actinomycetota; class Actinomycetes; order Micrococcales; family Micrococcaceae; genus Arthrobacter; species Arthrobacter sp. PAMC25564. Next base: position 3,524,742 of record NZ_CP039290.1, read on the forward strand.
CCCGGCCCGTTTCGACAGCGACGTCCCCGGCGAAGCCCGCGTGTTCACCTCGCTGACCCTGTCCAAGACGTATGGGCTGACGGGGCTGCGGATCGGCGCGCTGGTCTGCCCGCCGGGGCTGGAGCAGAAGATGAACAATGTGATGGAGTCGATCGTCTCCTGCGTGGCGTCGCCCTCGCAGTATGCGGCATTGGCGGCGCTCACGGGTCCGCAGGATTACGTCAGCCACGCCCACGCCCATTACCGGGCCAACCGGGACGCCGCCTCCGCCGTGCTGCGGTCCAGGGGAATCCCGTACCTCACCGCGCAGGGGGCTTTCTACCTTTGGGCGGACGTGTCCCATGCCAGCGGCGGGGACGTCCGGGCCTGGGTACGGCGATTCCTGGCGGATTCCCGGGTGTCCTTCGCCCCGGGGACGGCGTTCGGTTCCATCGGTGAAGGCTGGATCCGGATTGCCCTCTGCGGCAGCCAGTCGGAGCTGGTTGAAGGCCTCGGCCGGCTCCCGGCGCGGCTGTCCTGATTCCACCGGCCGGCGGCCTCCGGACACCATCAGCCAACAGGCCGGCGGGCCGATAGCCCCTACCGCCGGAACGGAACGCGCCGTAGCCTGACCACACGGCACCTTCGGTCTGAGGTGCCTGCTTCTCCGGCCAAGGGGGTACATCGTGTGGTGGCAAGACTTGCTGTGGGGTTTCTGGAACGGGATCACCGCCTGGATCGTGCTGATCGTCCATGTCTTCGGGGCCTGGAGCGAGTTCCCGTTCTACAACTCCGCCCGTGCCGGGAACTGGTACGACTTCGGTTTCCTGCTGGGCATGGGTTCCCCGGTGCTCGGTGGCCTGGGCGCCCGCGCCAGGCGCTAAGGGCCTTCACTTCGAACTGCCAGCCAGTGCGCCGTCCATCCATTGCACCGGCACTCAGAGAACGATTTCGGCCTCCGGGGGCACCGCCCCGCCCGGTTCCCTGGTGAACGACATCGTGACAATGAAATGGCCTTCGGCGCAGTTCCTGGCGATAATCGCCCCAGCCTCCCCCGCCAGCTTCACGCCGAACTGGAGTTCCAGATGGTCCGGACCGAGCTCCTTCATCACCTCCGCTGCGGCATTGGCCGCGGGTCGGACGGCTGATAGCGCGTCCTCGAGCCGCCGCCCGGCGTCGAGGATGCCCTGTTCATTGCGCGAGGGGCGTTCCACGCCGAAGCTGTTGTCCTCGACCTCAACCAGCACCGCCCCGGACCCGACTTCGTAGCGCAGTATCTCGGTCATTGCTTTCTCCAATTCGACATGCAGCGGACTGATGGTCATCTGGGCGTGGCAGCCAGGGCGCCGTCGAGCCAACTGCGCAGGGCAGCCGCCGGAGGCGCTCCAGCCTGGCGGGCCACGACCTTGCCGTCCCGGATCACCAGCAGGGTGGGGATGGCCTGGATATCGAAGCGCCGTGACAGGGCCGGCGAGGTGTCGACGTCGACCTTGACGAGCTTGACCCTGCCTGCACGCTCCCGGGCCAGTTTGTCCAGCACCGGACTGACCATGCGGCAGGGTCCGCACCAGGCAGCCCAGAAGTCGACCAGTGCCGGAACCGCGGACTGCTCCGCCACCAGGCCGAAGTCTCCGTCGCCGGCGGCCACGATCCACGGCAGGTCCTGGCGGCAGTTTCCGCAGCGCGGATGGCCGGCCGCCGCGGCCGGAATCCGGTTCGTCTTCCCGCAATGGGGGCATTTGATCAGGCTGAAGTCCACGGCCCGCCGGTGCCTTCGCGCCTACCCACAGTCATGGTTACATGGGACTCCCGCGCCGGGACCCGGGCCTAGGGTCAAAGGTCCTGCAGGCGGCCCCGCCCCCGGCCGGCGGTTCCGGACAGGGGTCAGTAGGCCGTGCGGTCCGGGTTGCCGCGCCACGCCTGGAAGGGCAGGTCCGACGCCGGAAGGTCCGTCTGGCTTGCCGGCATCAACTCCGGACGGGTCCCGTCGAAGTACTCATGGAACAAGGCGTCGTCGAAGCCGGTGGCGGCAGCGTTGTGCCGGTCCGCGGCGAAATACACCCGGTCCACGCGGGCCCACAAGGCCGCGGCCAGGCAGAGCGGGCACGGCTCACAGCTGGCATAGAGCACGGCCCCGCTGAGATCGAAGTTGCCGGATCCGGCAGCCGCCTTCCGGATGGCGACAACCTCGGCGTGGGCCGTGGGGTCGTTGTCCAGGGTCACCCGGTTGACGCCGTCGTAGCTCCGGCCGTCCGCCGTGACAACAAGGGCGCCGAACGGGCCCCCGCCGTCGGACACATTCCGGACGGCGATCCGGATGGCCTGGCCCAGGCAGTCCTGGATCTCGGCAGGGGTCGGCGTCGGTGGCATGGTCCGATCATAGCCAGTCGCAACAGAAACGGCCGGACCCGTTCGCGGGTCCGGCCGTTTCGTGGCGTTACTGGGCGTTACTCCTTGTTGCTGTCCTCGTCGAGTCCGTCATCGTCGATGAGGTCCAGGTCCTCTTCGTCGAAGTCGTCCTCGTCAAGCTCCACGTCCTCGGGAGTGTCGCTCTTGTAGGGATCGGCGTCGCCCGCGTGCTTGGCACCCGCGGCGAGGGCTGCCACCTCGGCGTCGCGCTTCTTCGCTGCCCGGAGCAGTTCCTCAAGGTTGGAGGCGTTGACCGGAATCTGGTCCGCCACGAACTCAAGGGTCGGAGTCAGCCGCACGGTGATGTTGCGGCCGACTTCCTGCCGGAGCACGCCCCTGGCCTTCTCCAGCCCCTTGGCGGCCTCGGCCTGGACCAGCTGGTCGCCGAAAACGGTGTAGTAGACCGTGGCGTGCTGCAAGTCATTGGTCACGCGGGCATCCGTAACAGTAATGCCCTCAAGCCGGGGATCCTTGACCTTCCGGCCCAAGGCCTCGGCAACAACAACCTTAATCCGCTGCGCCAACTTGGCAGCCCGTGCGGGATCAGCCATTTCCACTCCTAAAAATTTGGATGTACGACGGCGCGTTAACGGCTGGCGTACACACGTTGGGTTTGTTGCCACGCGCCTAAGGCGAGTCTACGTCGGACTCCCGTTGGATTTTTTCCGGCGGCCTGGCAGTGGCATCCAAGGCGGCAGCCGAGGCCCCGATGCGAGCTTGCGAGCATTGGGAAGGCTGACGCCGCGGCCGGAGCTGGGCGGCCGACGTCGTCAGACGTTGGCCGCCCAGCGCAGGGGCGGGGCCGCCGGAAAAAATCCAACGGCCCCGCACCTGCACTGCATTTCAAGCGACTACTTAGTCACGCAACGAACCTTAGACGCGCGGCTTTTCGCGCATCTCGAAGGTCTCGATGATGTCACCTTCGGTGATGTCGTTGAACGAGCCAAGACCGATACCACACTCGAAGTCCGTGCGGACCTCGGTGGCGTCGTCCTTGAAGCGCTTGAGCGTCTCAACGGTGAGGTTGTCACCGATGATCTTGCCGTCGCGGCTGATACGGGCCTTCGCGTTGCGCCGGATAACACCCGAGCGGACGATCGAGCCTGCAATGTTGCCGAACTTGGAGGAACGGAACACTTCGCGGACCTCGGCGGTGCCAAGCTGGACCTCTTCGTACTCCGGCTTGAGCATGCCCTTGAGGGCCATCTCAATGTCATCGATTGCTGCGTAGATGACGGAGTAGAAGCGCATGTCCACGCCTTCGCGGTCTGCCAGGTCGGCAACCCGCTCGGCGGGCTTGACGTTGAAGCCGATGATGACGGCGCTGTCGACCGTTGCCAGGTTGACGTCGTTCTGCGTGATCGCACCGACACCGCGGTGGATGATGCGGAGCTGGACACCCTCGCCGACATCGATCTTGAGCAGCGCGTCCTCGAGGGCTTCCACGGCACCGGACACGTCACCCTTGAGGATGAGGTTGAGGGTGTCGATCTTGCCTTCGGCGACGGCCTGGTCGAAGTCTTCCAGGCTGATGCGCTTGCGGCGCTTGGCCAGGGCGGCGTTGCGGTCTGCGGTTTCACGCTTCTCGGCGATCTGGCGGGCGGTGCGCTCGTCAGCGGTCACGAAGAAGGTGTCACCGGCACGCGGGACGTTGGACAGACCCAGCACCTGGACGGGGCGGGACGGGCCGGCCTCGGTCAGGGCGCTGCCGTCGTCGTCGAACATCGCACGGACGCGGCCGTGGGCCGTGCCTGCCACGATGGTGTCGCCGACGTGCAGCGTGCCGGACTGGACCAGGACGGTAGCAACAGCACCGCGGCCCTTGTCCAGGTTGGCTTCGATCGCGATACCGCGGGCGTCCTTGTCCGGGTTGGCGCGCATGTCCAATGCAGCGTCTGCGGTCAGTAGGACGGCCTCGAGCAGTTCGTCGATGTTCAGGTTCTGGCGGGCAGAGACCTCCACGAACATGGTGTCGCCACCGTACTCTTCCGGAACCAGTCCGTACTCGGTCAGCTGGCCGCGGACCTTTTCCGGGTTGGCGCCTTCCTTGTCGATCTTGTTCACGGCCACAACGATCGGCACATTGGCTGCCTGTGCGTGGTTGAGGGCTTCAATGGTCTGGGGCATCACGCCGTCGTCCGCTGCGACCACCAGGATGGCGATGTCGGTGACCTTCGCACCACGGGCACGCATGGCGGTGAACGCTTCGTGGCCCGGAGTATCGATGAAGGTGATCTTGCGATCGATGCCTTCATGCGGATGCGTGACCTGGTAAGCACCGATGTGCTGCGTGATGCCACCGTGCTCGCCCGCCATAACGTCGGACTTGCGGATGGCATCGAGCAGGCGGGTCTTACCATGGTCAACGTGACCCATGACGGTGACTACCGGAGGACGCGGCTCAAGGTCTTCGTCGCCTTCTGCCTCCAGCTCGGCGTCGAAGTCGATGTCGAAGCCGGAGAGCAGCTCGCGCTCCTCGTCCTCCGGCGATACGACCTGCAGCTTGTAGCCAAGCTCCTCGCCCAACAGGGCGAAGGTCTCTTCATCCAGCGACTGCGTGGCCGTGGCCATTTCGCCGAGGTGGAAGAGGACTGTCACCAGTGCGGCGGGGTTCGCCTCGATCTTGTCGGCAAAGTCCGTGATGGACGAGCCACGGCGAAGCCGGACTACGGTGTTGCCGTCGCCGCGGGGCACACTTACGCCACCCAGCGACGGAGCACTCATCTGCTCGAGTTCCTGGCGCTTGGCACGCTTCGACTTGCGCTGCTTGCCACGGCCTGCGCCGCCCTTACCGAAGGCACCCTGGGTGCCGCCGCGACCGCGTCCACCCTTGCCGAAGCCACCGCCGGCCGGAGCGCCGCCACCGGCACCGGGTGCGCCGGTACCTGGAGCGCCACCCGGACGGGCCGGGCCGCGGCCGGCGCCACCGGGACGGCCTGCACCAGCGGGTGCGGGACGTTCGGTGCGGTTGGGCATCATGCCGGGAGTCGGACGGTTTCCGCCGGCACCGGGACGTGCGCCGGGAGCACCGGCCGGACGCGGAGCGCCCGGACGTGCGCCGCCGGTGCCACCGGGACGGGGAGCACCGGGACGCGGGCCACCGGCACCTGCAGCGGGGCGCGGGCCACCGGGGCGTTCACCCTCGGTACGGCTTCCGCCCGGACGCGGCATGCCCTGGGAAGGAGCGAACGGGTTGTTACCCGGACGTGACGGACGTTCGTTGTCGCCGCCGCGGCCCCGGGGCATGCCCTGGGACGTGGCGAAGGGGTTATTACCGGGACGCGGACCGCCCGGACGGGGTGCCGAGCCGCCCTGGCGTGCCGGAGCAGCCGGGGCTTCAGCCTTCGGAGCCGGCCGTGCGCCGGGCTTGATGCCCGTCGACGGAGCAGCCGGAGCCGTGGCAGCGGGTGCGGCCGGAGCAGCGGGTGCTGTTGCGGGGGCGGGTGCCGGTGCGGCGGCGGCCGGAGCCGGTGCTGCTGCGGGGGCGGGAGCCGGTGCTGCTGCGGGGGCGGGAGCCGGTGCTGCTGCGGGGGCTGCCGCAGCCTTGGGCGCAGCGGGGCCGGGCGCAGGCGCCGGACGCGTCACCGAGGGGCTGGCGGATGCCTGGGGGGCCGCCGTGGGAGCTTCTGACTTCGAAGCTGCTGCTGCGGCGGGGAATGCGTTGCGGAGTTTCCTCACAACGGGCGCCTCAATGGTTGAAGAGGCGGAGCGAACGAATTCGCCCAGTTCCTGCAGTTTGGTTACTGCATCTTTGGAAGTAATACCGAGCTCTTTAGCGAGCTCATGTACGCGGACCTTGGCCACATTTCTCCTGTCTCGGTCCGCACCGAGCCAGGCACGAACCGTCTACTTCTTAATGCGGACCTCCGCCGCGGGTGCAGCTGAAAGGTCCATTGCAAAGCGCAACAAAGTTGTCATCGTTGCGCACTCATCGCTGGGAACTCATCGGGTTTCCATCAGTTTTCTTACCCGCTTTCAGGTTGGACGGTTTTCGCTGCGGCCACCGGGGTGTCCACGGCTTTTGTGCCTGCCTTTATCCGGCGTTCGACGTCGGCTGCTCCGGTTGCGCCGTTGAGGGCGCGTCCGAACGCACGACGTTTGACCGCCAGTGCCAGGCACTTCTCGCTGGGGTGCAGCCATGCACCCCGGCCAGCCATCCGGCGCCGTTCATCCACAAGGACGGCGGATGAACCGCTGCCGTCGGCGACGAGCCGGAGTAACTCAGACTGCGAGCCTTTCTGTCGGCATCCGATGCAGGTGCGCTGCGGCTGATTCTCGAGGTGTTGCACTTGTGCCACTTACGAGTATCTTCCTGCCAGTCCATATCTGCCGGCCCTGGCTTCCGGATGGGCCGGCGAAGGGTTGAACCCTTCGCCAAGCTGAAACCCGGACGCGCTCAGGGCACGCGGATACCGGCCGTTAGGCCCGGTCATCTCTATTCTAGCCCCTCCGGCGCCCGGGTCCCGAACTTGCGGGGACGCGGGCCCGGACGGGCTGGCCATAACTGCTACCTATTTGTCGCGGCTTACCGCGGCGTCGGAGACGATGTCGATCCGCCAGCCCGTGAGCTTGGCGGCGAGCCGTGCGTTCTGGCCTTCCTTGCCGATCGCAAGCGAGAGCTGGTAGTCGGGGACGACTACGCGGGCCGAACGGGTTGCCTCGTCCGTGATGGTGACCGAATTCACGCGCGACGGCGAGAGGGCGCTGGCGATGAAGTCCGCGGGATCCTCGCTGTAGTCGACGATGTCGATCTTCTCGTCGTTCAGTTCGGTCATGACGGCACGGACACGTGAGCCCATTTCGCCGATGCAGGCGCCCTTGGCGTTGACGCCGGGGACGTTCGCCTTGACCGCGATCTTGGTGCGGTGCCCGGCTTCGCGGGCCAGGGCCATGATCTCCACGGAACGGTCGGCGATCTCGGGAACTTCCAGTTCGAAGAGCTTTCGGACCAGTCCGGGGTGCGAGCGGGACAGCGTGATCGAGGGACCCTTGGTGCCGCGGTGGACATCGATGACGAAGGCGCGGAGCCGGTTGCCGTGGATGTACTTCTCCCCCGGCACCTGCTCGGGCGGCGGCAGCAGTGCCTCCACAGTGCCCAGATTGACCTGGATCATATGCGGGTTGTTGCCCTGCTGGATGGTTCCGGCGACAAGTTCACCTTCACGGCCCTTGAACTGGCCCAGCACGTTGTCATCCTCGGCGTCGCGCAGGCGCTGCAGGATGATCTGCCGCGCGGTGCTGGCGGCGATGCGGCCGAAGCCCGCGGGAGTGTCCTCGAATTCACCGATGGGGGCGCCATCGTCGTCAATCTCCGTGGCCCAGATCGTCACGTGTCCGCTCTTGCGGTCCAGTTCAGCGCGGGCCTTTTCAAAAGCACCCGGCGTCTTGTGGTACGCCACCAGCAGTGCCTGCTCGATGGTCGGAATCAGGAGATCCAGCGGGATTTCACGCTCACGCTCCAGGAGTCTCAGTGCGCTCATGTCAATATCCATTAGGCCTCCTCAGAAGGTCCGTTGTGTTCGTTCTCCAGACCGGCCTCGTCGAGGTGGCTGAACTCTATCTCGACTTTTCCGCTGCGGATCCTGTCGAAAGGAAGCTTGACAGGGTCGCCCTGCTTGGGTTTCATCCCCTTCTTCACGGCGATCTCCGGGACCAGGGTGACGCCCTCGTCATCCACGGATGCGATCCTGCCGGTGACGTTGTCCCCCTGGATGACCTTGACCGTGACCATCCGGCCGCGGGCACGGTGCCAGTGCCGCTCTTCGGTGAGGGGGCGTCCGACGCCGGGCGAGGAAACCTCGAGCTCGTAGGGACGTGCGTCCGTGGTGGGATCGTTGTCCAGGATGTCGGAGAGGGTCTTGGAGATCTCCGCGATCACATCGAGGCTGACCCCTCCGGCCTCTTCCTGCGGCAGGTCCACCACTACGTGGACGACGCGGTTGGCGCCGGCGATGTGGATGGAAACGTCCTCCAGGTACAGCCGGTTTGCCTGGACTGTAGGCGTCAGGAGGGCGTACAGACGTTCGGCCTCCAGGTTGTGAGCGGGTGCGGCTTCAGCCTTACCCGTCCCGGTCCGGTCTGTTGAAGTCGTGGCTTCTGCGTTGGTCATGATGCCGGCCGCCTCCCGCTAGATGATGTTGTGTGTACTAGCCTAGCGATTTTCCAGGCGCCGTGGTGCACGGAGTTCCGCCCCGGCATGACAACATGGTCTGTTGTGAAAGATGACACCAGGGAAAAGCGGGGGCAGGACTCCCCTCTCCGCCTTTTTCCCCGGTTCCTCCCCCGCATGGCCCTCCTGGCCGCTCTCGCCCTGGTGGTCGTCACCCTGGGGGCGGCGTTGACGCCCGTACGCCCCCGGGAACCCGCGGAACCGCCTTTTTCCGAACAGGTCCGGGTATCCGCGTTGGCGGAAACGCTGCGGCTCAAGGCGGCAGGCGAGCAGCTCGCGCAGGCTGCGCCGGGCAACGGATCCGGCACGGGGCAGCCGGACTTTTCCCGGACTGTGACCTTGCTGACAACCCAGTCACGGGCGCTCCTGGCACCGGGCGATGTCCCCCATGATGCGTCCACTCCGTTTCCCTCTGCCACTCCGTCCGCTGCCTCTTCCCCGGCTCCCTTGCCCGCTTCGGCGGCCGGCCTGGCTGCCGACCTCGCGGGCAGCGGCCGCCGGCGCCTGGCCGATGCGGCAGCGGCCGATGGCGGCATGGCGCGCCTGCTCGCAGCAGTCGGGACGGCGCAGCTGCTGCAGGCATCCGCCCTCGCGGCCGCCGCGGGCGCCCCGGCGCCCGCGCAGGCCGACCCCGTGCAAGCCGACCCCGTGCAAGCCGACCCCGCTTCCCCGCTTTCCGGAGCATGCCCGTCTCCGGAGGCAGCGGCGTCGTCCTCCTCTGCCGGGCATGACGCCCCCACCGGAGACGCCACCCTGGACGGGGCACTGGCCGCGACGGTACGGACCGAAATGGAGACCGTGTACGGCTACCAGGTGGCCCTGACTCGGCTCGGCGGGGAGGCGGCGAAGCCGGCGGCCGAACAGCTGGCCCGCCATGAGGAGCTGGTCAGCGCCGCGGAATCCCTGAGCCGGATGCACTGCGCCCCGGTCCCGCCGCGCGAGGCTGGCTACAGCCTGGGGCAGTCGTTCCTGGCAGCGCCCGCTACCGGCCTGGCCGGGCTGGAAACCGCCACACTGCCGGTCTACGCCGACCTCGTGGCCCTGAGCGATGGCGAAACCCGCCGATGGGCCATCTCCGGCCTGCTGGACGCAGCCCGGCGGGCCGTGCTCTGGGGCGCGGATCCCGGCCCGGTGCCCGGACTGACGGCAGACCCGGCGGCATTTCCCACGTTGCCTGCCGGAAGCGCGGCCCCACTGCGCTGACCACGATGCGGGCGGACCGGGGCCGCTTTGAGGCCCGCATCCGGTGAATCCCTGCGAAAGTCCGGCGAGTCCGGCTCAAAGTGCCCCCGCAGGGACGCCTTGGGACACCCGCGAGCCTGCGGCCCCGGGCAAGCCTTGGCTTACCTTGCTTAGGGACGTAATACTGGCCCGGATAAGGCGTCGGTGCTTTGCTGGAGTCATGGAAACCCCAGGCGCCGCGACCCTTCATGAGAACGAACCCCACAAGAACGACATTGCCCAGCGACTCAACTGGCTCCGGGCGGGCGTGCTGGGCGCGAACGACGGGATTGTGTCCGTGGCCGCCATCGTGGTGGGCGTTGCGGGTGTCACCACAGACTCGGGTCCCATCCTGATCGCCGGCGCCGCCGGCGTCGTGGGCGGTGCCATCTCCATGGCACTGGGCGAATACGTTTCGGTGAGCAGCCAGAAGGACAGCCAGCACGACCTGATCGAGAAAGAACGCCGGGAACTGCTGGAGGAGCCGGAAGAGGAGCTGGAAGAGCTTACCGCCATCTACCAGTCCAAGGGGCTCAGCGCCGAGACGGCCCGCACCGTGGCCCTCGAGCTCACCGAGCACGATGCCCTGGCTGCCCATCTCTCGGCGGAACTGCACATCGACGAGACAGACATCGTCAGCCCGTGGCACGCCGCCTTCGCCTCGGCCGTCGCGTTCCTGATCGGCGCCATCCTGCCGATGCTGGCCATCCTGCTGCCGCCGGAGAACATCCGCGTCCCGCTGACCTTCGTTGCCGTCCTCGTGGCCTTGGCCGCGACCGGGGCCATCGGCGCGTGGATCGGCGGAGGATCGAAGATGAAGGCGGCGGTCCGGGTGGTGTTGGGCGGCGCTGTAGCGCTCATCGCGACCTTCCTCATCGGCAGCTGGCTCGGCGCCAGCGGCATCACCGCCTGACCTTCCTGCCTGATCCGGCGAGGCCCGGGCCGGCCCGGCGTGCCGGCTGCCGCAGCGACTCGCCGCCGCGCCGGGCAACTACGCTGGTTCCGATGAACCAGCACGCAGAAGTCCCGATCCCGCCCGAGCTGAGCCGCCGTTACCGCGGGAGCGTCAACGGCAGGGACTGGCTGGCATCGATTCCCCGGCTGATCAGCCGTTGCCTGGACCAGTGGCGGCTGGAACTTGACCTCACTGCGGGTACCCTTCCATGGACCGGCCACGGGGCAATCGTGGTCCCGGTCTGCCGCGGCCGGGACGCCGACAAGAAGGGCGGAGGCAGCGAAGCTGCCGCCCTGAAAATCGCATATCCGCACGGCGAAGCGCTCGTGGAACGGCATGCGCTCACCCTGTGGGCCGGGCACGGCGCCGTCCGGTTGCTGGCGGCCGACGCCGGAGCACTGCTGCTGGAGCGGCTGGACGCAGCCCGCTCGCTGCAGGATGCGCCGCTGGACACGGCCGTGCCTGCCTGGGGCGCCGTGATGCGCCGGCTCAGCCTGGTGCCGGACGACAAGCCGGAGTGGCGGGCGTTCGACCATGTTGCAGCCCGTGCCGAACAGTGGAGCGACGAACTGCCGGAGACCTGGGAGCAGCTCGCCCGGCCGTTCCCGCGGTGGCTGCTCGAAGCGGCGCTCGAAGTCTGCCAGACCCGCGGCGCCGTCGGCCGGCGTTCCGCGAAGGATGTACTGGTCCACACGGACCTGCACTACCTGAACATCCTGGCCCGGCCGGATTCGGCGGACGGGCCGGAACCGGCCGGCGTGGAAGACTTCGCCGCGATCGATCCCCAGCCCATGATCGGCGAGGCAGAATTCGCGGTGGCCCCGCTGCTGTGGAACCGGCTCCGGGAGTTGGACCGGTCCGGCCCCCAACGTGCCCTTCTGGAGCGCTGCCGGGAGTTCAGCGCCGCCGCCGGCCTCGACGCCGAGACAGCCCGGCAGTGGGCCCTGGCCCGCGAGGTCGACAACGCCCTCCGGTACGCCTCGCGCCGGCATCACGACGGCGACCTGGCCCGCTCGCTCTGGGTGGCCAGCACGCTTGCCGGCCGCACGCTGCCGGGGCTCCCCGCGCCACAAGAACTGCCCGAGCCGGGGATGGCTGGGGCGGAGCGGGTGGCGGACCAGCGCTAGCCTCATGGTTTCACAGGCCGCGCCGCCTCCCTGGGTTGTTAGATCTGTCGTGTGAGCTCTGTCTTGGGGACTTTCGACTCTTCCCCGCCACGGGGCACACGGCGATCGTGGGAGGCATGCACGAGCTCCGTGCCAGGCCTTCCGGCGCCGTTGCCGGCGGACGGCCCGGCAGGCAAAATGACGATCCCTTCCTCCGGTACGCCGAGCGCTTCGGGCGGCCGATCGCGGACGTGAGAGACATGATCGGCGCCTTCGGGGCAGTCCCTGCCGACGTCGCCCGCTCGCTTGGGCTGCCCGCGGCAGCCGTCGAAGGCCCGGCGTCGTTCTTCGCCGATTTTTCCGCACCCCGGGGGCGCCGGCACATCCGGGTGTGCGGGGCCGCGGCCTGCTTCGCCGCGACCGGGGGCCGGCATGTGGCGGAGGTGGCGGCAGTCCTCGGCGTGGGGGCCGGCAGCCGGAGCCCGGACGGAACCGTGTCGCTCCAGGAGGTGCGGTGCCTCGGCTATTGCTTTTCCGGCCCGGCGGCGCTCGACGGCGGGGAGGCCTGTGCCGGGGCCGGTCTGGCCGCTCAACTGCAGGGATTGTCCCCCCGGCACGCCCCGCCCATCCCTGTCCACAGCAACAGTCGGGTCCCCGTGGTGACGGCCGGGCTGCTCGGAACGTCTCAGCCTTGGTCGGTGTGGCCGGAAGCCGTCGCCTCGGGTTCGTCCGAGGATGTCCTCAGCCAGGTCGATTCTTCCGGTTTGAGGGGCCGGGGAGGGGCCGGGTTCCGGGCCGGTGCCAAGTGGCGGGCCGCACTTGCCCGCCCGGCACCACGTGTGGTGGTGGCCAACGGCGACGAAGGTGACCCTGGTTCGTATTCGGACCGCTTGCTGATGGAGCGGGACCCGCACCGCGTGCTCGAGGGCCTCGCCCTGGCCTGCTTCGCCGTCCGTGCGGAGAGCGGCGTCGTGTTTGTCCGCTCAGAGTACCCGCAGGCCTTCGCCCGGATGCAGGAGGCGGCGGTGGAGGCGCGCGCGGCAGGTCATCTCGGCACAGACATCGGAGGCAGCGGCTTCACCTTGGAGATCGACGTGGTTGAAGGTGCAGGGTCATATGTCTCAGGCGAGGAAACCGCGCTGCTGAGCGGGCTCGAAGGGCTACGCGGGGTGGTGCGGCCCCGTCCGCCGTACCCCGCCGAGCGAGGACTGCACGGCTGGCCCACGGTGGTCAACAACGTGGAAACGCTCGCGGCGATCCCCTGGATCATCAAGCATGGCGCAGCGGCATACGCGGCGATGGGAACCCCGGATGAGGCCGGAACCGTGGTTGCCTGCCTTTCCGAACGGTTCCTCCGGCCCGGCGCATACGAAGTGGAGATCGGAACCCCCGTCAGGCGGATCGTGGAGGACCTCGGCGGCGGCCTGCGGGACGGGGCGGTCCTGCGTGCCCTTCAAATCGGCGGCCCCCTGGGCGGCTTCCTTGGCCCCGAAGACCTCGACGTGGAATTCAGCGACGCCGCCCTGTCCCGGCATGGCGCAGCCCTCGGCCACGCTGGCATCGTTGCCTTTGACGACACACTTGCCGGCGAGGACGTGCTGAGGAATCTGTGGGACTTCGCCGCCGCGGAGAGCTGCGGCCAGTGCTCGCCCTGCCGGGTCGGTGCATGGCGCGGCCGTGCGCTTTCGGACCGCCCCGACGGCCCCGACGTGCGGGGCGAGCGCGCGCACGTGCTGCGCAGCATGGCGGTGGGCAGCCTGTGCGCCTTCGGCCGCCGGGTGCCGGCCGCGGTGCGCAGCCTCGCCCGCGTTTACGGATTGGCGGGGTGGCCGTCGTGAGGCTGGTGATAGACGGCCGCGAGGTCGAGGTCCCCGCCGGTGCCACGCTGCTCGATGCCGTCCGCGCCGCAGGCCTGGTCCTCCCGACGCTGTGTCATGACGATCGGCTCACCACTGTTGCCTCGTGCCGTACCTGCCTGGTGGACATCACCGGACGGGGTCCGGCGGCAGCCTGCAGCACCCCGGCGGAGGATGAATTGCGTGTCGGGGTCAACGCATCCCGGGAGCTGCGGCGCGACGCTCTGCAGGCCATCGTCGCTGGGCTGCCGCCCCGGGCACTGGACGTCCTGGCCGACCGCAGCGAACTGGCCCGGCAATGCGCCGATTACGGAGTTACTGCCGTCCCCGGCTCCCCCGCTCCACCCGGGCGCGGCGTCGACCACTCGCACCCCTACGTCAAGCTGGACCGTGACTTGTGCATTGCCTGCGGACGGTGCGTCCGCGTCTGCGCAGAGGTCCAGGGCACGTTCGCCCTGACCCTCGTGGGCCGCGGGGCCGCCACCGTGGTCGCACCGGGCACCGGCGGCCCATGGGCAGAGTCCGATTGTGTCTCGTGCGGAGCGTGCGTGGACACCTGCCCCACGGGTGCCCTGTCCGAGCACGGACTGCTTAATCTGCTGCCGATCGAACGGCGGACCCAGACCACTTGCGGGTACTGCGGGGTCGGCTGCAGCCTGGAAGTGTCCACCCGCGACAATGGGATCATGACCGTCCGCCCCGCGACTGACGGATCGGTCAATCGCGGCCACGCTTGTGTGAAGGGACGGTTTGCGCACGGGTTCCTCGGCTCCGCCGACCGGCTGACAACCCCGCTGATCCGCAAGGACGGGATCCTGGCTCCCGCGACATGGGACGAGGCAACGGCTTATGTGGCCGCCAGGCTGACAGAAATCCGGGACACCGCCCCGGACGGATTCGCTGTCATCTCCTCAGCCCGGGCCACGAATGAGGAGAATTACCTGGCCCAGAAGTTTGCCCGGGCCGTGATGGGAACGAACAACGTGGACAATTGCGCCCGGCTCTGCCATGCACCCTCGGCGGCTGGACTGGCCGCCACGTTTGGCCTCGGTGGCGGCACGAACCCCTTCGATGACCTCGACCGGTGCGACGCCATCCTCCTGGTCGGAGCCAACCCGACGGCGGCCCACCCCGTTGTCGGCTCGCGCATCTTCCAACAGGTCATGGACGGCGCCCGGCTGGTCGTCGTCGATCCCCGCCGCACGTCCCTGGCCAGGCACGCCGATGTCCACCTTCGGCCGCGGCCGGGAACCAACGTGGCCGTCTTCAACGGCCTCGCGCACATCCTGGTCCGTGACGGGCTGGTCGATCCAGCCTTCCTCAAGGCGCACACGAGCGGTTACGGGGAGCTGCTTGGATTGCTGGGCGACTACCCTCCGGAACGCGTAGCCGAAATCTCAGGTGTGGCCCCGGATGACCTGGTCAGCGCAGCCCTGATTTACGGCCGGGCGCAGTCGCCGGCGATCTTCTATGGACTCGGGGTGACCGAACACCTGCACGGCACGGACGGCGTCAGGACCCTGTCCAATCTGGCTCTCCTCCGCGGCGCCGTGGGTCCGGGTGGCGGTGGAGGGGTGAACCCGCTTCGCGGGCAAAACAACGTCCAGGGGGCGTCTGACATGGGGGCCCTGCCCGACCTGCTGCCCGGATACCAGAAGGTGACGGAGCCGGCGGCGCGGACCCGTTTCGCCCAGGCCTGGCAGGCCGGACTTCCACCCCTGCCCGGTCTTCGGATCCCGCAGATGTTTGCGTCCGCCCGGAACGGGACGTTGAAGGCGCTGTGGGTGATCGGGGAGGACGTGCTCGCCACCGACCCGGACAGCACGTCCGTGCGGGCAGCCTTGGATGCGTGTCCGCTCGTGATCTGCAACGATCTTTTCCTCTCCCCGACCGCCGCCGCGGCCGACGTCGTCTTTCCGGTGGCCGCGTGGCTCGAGAAGGAAGGCACCTTCGTCAACTTCGACCGGCGCTTCCAGCGGGTGCGGGCGGCGGTGACGCCGCCGGCCGGTGCCCGCTCGGACTTCGCGGTGCTGCACGCCGTCGCGGCCCGGATGGGGGCGGACCTCGGTTGCGCCACGCCGGCGGATGCCCTGGCCGAATGTGCCGGGGTGGCGCCGCTCTTTGCAGGAATTTCCCACCAGCGGCTGGACCGCGAAGGCCCATTGCACTGGCCGTGCGAGTCTGCCGAATCTCCCGGGACCCCCAGGCTGTACCGGGATCGCTTCGCGACGCCGGACGGCCTGGCCCACCTCGCCGCCAGGCCCTACCTGCCGCCGGGCGAGCAATGCGATGCCGCTTTCCCGTACCTGCTCATCACCGGCCGCAGGGCAGAGCACTACAATTCCGGCAGCATGACCCGTCGTACCGGGAACCTGCGCCTGCTGGCCCGGGAGACGGTCGACGTCGAACCGGGCGATGCGGCGGGGCTGGGCTTCCACGACGGCGATCGGGTCGAGCTGTCCAGCCGGCATGGCACGGCGCTGCTTCGCGTCAGGGTCACCGACGAGGTGGAGCCCGGCCAGGTGTTCGCGGGCTTCCATTTTCCCGGCGCAACGGTCAACAGCCTCACCTCCCCCGTGGAGGACGAGGTCACCGGATGCCCGGAGTACAAGCTGACCGCGGTCCGTCTTTCCGCGCACCCCTAAGCTGCGCACCGGGGGCGGCGGACCGTTTCACCCCCGGTTCCCCGCCTGCCTCAGGCGCGCACGGCGGCCAGGGCATCCCTGACGGCGCCGACGGCGACCGCGACGTCGTCGTCGTCCGTGCTCCAGTTGCTCACGGAGATCCGCAGGATGTCCCGGTCCTGCCACCGTGAGCCGGACATCCACACCCGGCCGTCGCCGATGATCCGTTCGGTCACCGCGCGCGTCCGTGCGTCGTCCCCGAAGGCCAGTGACACCTGGGTGTAGCCGACGTCGTTGAGCACCTCGACGCCGTCCAGCGCGGACAGCTGTTCCGCCAGTTGTGAGGCGCGGCGCACCAGTTGGCGGATCTGGGCCGTGACGCCGTCCCGGCCGAGCGATTTCAGGGCCGCCCACACGGGCACGCCGCGCGCCCGCCGGGAAAGCTCGGGGACCTTCTCGAACGGATCCGCCGCTCCGTCCCCGGACTGGATCAGGTAGCTGGTGTGCACGCCCATGGCAGAACGCAGCGCCTGGGCGTCCCGGACCACCGCGATGCCGCAGTCATAGGGGACGTTGAGCGTCTTGTGCGCGTCGGTGCCCCAGGAGTCCGCCAGCTGCAGACCTGCCGTGAACCCGGCGAGTTCGGGCACTGCTGCGGCCCAAAGCCCGAACGCACCGTCCACGTGCACCCAGGCCCCGTACGATTTCGCGACGGCGATTGCCTCCACGAAGGGGTCGAAGGCTCCGGAATGCAGGTTCCCGGCCTGCAGGCAGACCAGTGCGGGTGCCCGGCCTGATCTGCTGGCACGGCTCGGAGCGCCGTCCAGCGCGTGATCCAGGGCGCGGTCCAGTTCCCCGGGAATGATCCGGCCCTGCCGGTCCGCGGGGACCGCCGTCGGCCGGCCCAGCCCGAGGTACCGCAGGCCGAGGTCGATCGTGTCGTGCCGTTCCTGCCCCACAAAGCAGTGGATCCGGGGCGCACCGGCGAGGCCGTTGTTGTCAAGGTCCCAGCCGCCCTCGGCCATCAGGCGCCACCGTGCGGCGGCGAGGCCCGTGAAGTTGGCCATCGTGGCGCCGGTGGCGAAGCCGACGTCGGACTCCGCCGGAAGCCCCAGCAACTCCAGGAGCCAACTGCCGGCGGCCTCCTCGATTGCGGCGGTGGCGGGAGTGGCGTAGCGCAGCCCGGCGTTCTGGTCCCAGGCGCTGACCAGCCAGTCCGCCGCCAGTGCGGCGGGAAGGGTGCCGCCGATAACCCAGCCGAAGAACCGTCCGGACGGCATGGCCATCAGGCCGGGTTCCGCCTTGGTGGCCAGATAGTCCACGACCTCCGCGGCCGGCATGCCCCCGGCGGGCAGCGGACCGCCGAAGTCGGCCGCCAGGTCCCCCGCGGTGACGCGTGGACCCACCGGGCGTGTTCCCTGGCTCTCCAGCCACCGGCGTGCGTGCCCGGCTGCGGCCGCCAGGGCAGCCTCATAGCGTTCCTCAGCTGCTGACATAGCTGCATGCTACGCCGAAGGCCCCGGTTCGGGGAGGGGACTGGCGGGGTACCGGCCGGGAGTGGACGGGCGCCCGGGGTCGGTCAGGCGAAGGTGTCCTGCCAGATGTCGGACCCGAGCTTGATGACGAGCGTCCCCACCACGATCAGGAACACGATCCGGATGAATTTGCTCCCCTGCTTGACGGCCGTCCGCGCGCCAAGGTAGCCGCCGGCCATGTTGGCCAGGCCCAGGACCAGCCCGAGCCCCCACAGCAGCGAGCCGTGCGGCAGGAAGAACATCAGGGCGCCGGCGTTGGTGGCCATGTTGACGATTTTTGCCTTGGCACTGGCCTCGAGGAAGGCGTAGCCCATCGCGGAGACGAGCGCGATGACCAGGAAGGAACCTGTTCCGGGGCCGAGCAGGCCGTCATAGAAGCCGATCACGGCCCCGATCAGGCAGGCCACCACGTAGTGCCGGTGGCCCTCGTGCCGCAGCCTGGTCAGCTCACCGACGTTGGGCCGGAAGGCGGTGAACAGTGCGACGGCGACGAGCGCGGCGACGATGATCGGCTTGAACAAGCTGGCCGGAAGCGTCGCCGCGAGCACCGCGCCGCCGAAGCTGCCGCCCAGGGCGATCACCGCCATCGGCACGGCGGTGCGCAGGTCCGGACGGACGCGGCGGTAGTAGGTCACGGCGCTCGTCGTCGTCCCGAAGATGGAACCCATCTTGTTCGTCGCCAGCGCCTGGACCGGGCTGATGCCCGGAACCAGCAGCATCGCCGGCAGCTGGATGAGTCCCCCGCCGCCGACGACGGCGTCCACCCAGCCGGCGGCGAAGCCTGCTACCACGATCAGGATGAGGGTGCTGAGCTGGATCGACTCGAGTCCGGAGACCATGCCTTCCAAGAACAGCGCAGCGCGTCAGCTGTTGCGGACGGCGTTGACGACGTAGTCCACGGCCTTGTCAACGGCCACGTTCTCAGCGTTCCCGCTGCGGCGGTCCTTGATCTCCACGACGCCGTCCACCAGGCCGCGCCCGACGGCGAGGATGGTGGGCACGCCGACGAGCTCGGCGTCGCCGAACTTCACCCCGGGGGAAACCTTGGGGCGGTCGTCGTAGATGACGTCCAGGCCCGCGGCCTCCAGCTCCAGTGCCAGCTTTTCCGCGGCGGCGAAGATTTCCTCGCCGCGGCCCACAGCCACGACGTGCACATCGGCCGGGGCGACGGCGCGCGGCCAGATCAGGCCCTTGTCGTCGTGGTTGGACTCGGCGAGGGCGGCGACGGCGCGGGTGACACCGACGCCGTAGGAGCCCATGGTCACGACGACCTGCTTGCCGTTCTGGTCCAGGACCTTCAGTTCGAGGGCTTCGGCGTATTTGCGGCCGAGCTGGAAGATGTGGCCCATTTCGATGCCGCGGGCGGTTTCCAGCGGACCGGAACCGTCGGGGGCCTCGTCACCGGCACGCACCTCGGTGCATTCGATCACGCCGTCCCAGCCGAAGTCGCGGCCGGCGACCAGGCCGAAGACATGCTTTCCGGCCTCGTTGGCGCCGGTGATCCAGGCGGAGCCGCTGACGACGCGGGGATCCACGAGGTAGAGCAGCTTGGCGGCGCCCTCGGTGCCCAGCAGGGGCGCGTCCAGGGTAAGGCCCGGGCCGAGGTAGCCCTTGACGATCAGGGGCTGCTTCTTGAGGTCTTCCTCGTTGGCGGCCTCGAGCGTGATTTCGCCGGCGATCGGCAGGAAGGAGCCGATGTTCGCCTCCACCCGCTTGAGGTCCACGCCGCGGTCGCCCGGCAGGCCGATGACGACGATCTGGCGTTCGCCGGTGGGCAGCGTCACGGCGAGCACGACGTTCTTGAGGGTGTCGGCGCCGGTCCAGGCGCCGCCGTCGGCCTCCGCGCGGGGAGCCAGCAGGTTGGCGGCGTCCACGAGGGTGTCGATCGTGGGGGTGTCCGGGGTGTCACGGACCTCCGCGGCGGGGGCATTGCTGAAGTCGATGTCCGCGGGGACGACGGTGGTGACGGCCTCGACGTTGGCCGCATAGCCGCCGGCGGAGCGGACGAAGGTGTCCTCGCCGATCTCGGTGGGGTGCAGGAATTCCTCGCTCTTGGAGCCGCCCATGGCGCCGGCGGTGGCCGCGACCGGAATGACCTCGAGGCCCAGGCGCTCGAAGATCTTCAGGTAGGCGCCGCGGTGGGCGGCGTAGCTGGCATCCAGGCCGGCGTCGTCGACGTCGAAGGAGTAGGAATCCTTCATGATGAATTCGCGGCCACGCAGCAGGCCCGCCCGGGGCCGGGCCTCGTCGCGGTACTTGTTCTGGATCTGGTAGATGCTCAGCGGCAGGTCCTTGTACGAGGAGTACAGGTCCTTGACCAGCAGGGTGAACATCTCCTCGTGGGTGGGGGCCAGCAGGTAGTCGTTGCCCTTACGATCCTTGAGCCGGAAGATGCCCTCGCCGTACTCGGTCCAGCGGTTGGTGACCTCGTAGGGCTCCTTGGGCAGCAGCGCCGGGAAGTGGACCTCCTGCGCGCCGATGGCCGCCATTTCCTCACGGATGATCTCTTCGACCTTGCGCAGCACGCTCAGTCCCAGCGGCAGCCAGGTGTAGATGCCCGGCGCGGCCCGGCGGATGTATCCGGCCCGGACCAGGAGCCGGTGGCTGGCCACTTCGGCGTCGGCGGGATCTTCACGCAGGGTGCGCAGGAACAGCTTGGAAAGTCGAAGGACCACTAGATAGGTATCCGTTTCTGGGAAGTGCGGGGAAAACTGGCGAAAAACGTCTAGGTACTAATCTACCGCCAAGATTCCGCAGTCGAGACTCCGCAGCCGGGCCGCGGTGGCCTCTGCGGAGCGCTTGCCTGGCCCCCACAAGGACCGGGAACGAATTAGAACAGGACGGTGGCGAAGGTGCCGACCTGCTGGAAGCCCACCCGCTCGTAGGTGGCGCGGGCCCGGGTGTTGAAGCCGTTGACGTAGAGGCTCGTGACCGGCGCCATCGTCTGGGCCATGACCACGACGGCGGCCATGTAGCCGGCGCTGAGGCCGAGGCCACGGAATTTGGGGTTCATCCAGACGCCCTGGACCTGGGTTGCCTCCGGCGTCACTGCGCCAAGCTCGGCCTTGAACACAACGTCCCCGTCGTCGTTCAGATGCGCCAGCGAATGCCCGGCCCGGATCAGGCCCTTGACCCGCCGGCTGTAGTACTCCCTGCCGCCGAGGTACGGAGAGTATCCCACTTCTTCCTCGAACATCGCGGCGCAGGCGGGAAGGATCTTGTCGAAATCCGCGAGCTGGCCGAAGCCCAGCGCGGGCTCCGGGCGGACGGCGGGCGGCCCGGAGATGCTCATCAGCGGCTGGTCTTCGCGGATTTCATGCGCAGTCTGGCCGAACTGCTCGAGGCCGGCGAAGAGGGCCATCACCGTTTCGGCCGGACCGAAGATCGAGGCGTAGCGGCGCCCGGAGTGGTGCGCAGCTGCCGCCACAAGGCCCGCCAGTTCGGGGTCCAGCTGCACGGGCACGAGGTTTGCGCCTGCCCAGCAGGCACCGAGGAGGGTTCCGCCGTCGAACACGCCAAGGATACTGGCACCGCCGGCAGTGGGCGACGCAGTTCCGGCCGCCTCCAGGTGGGACAGGATGAAGGCATTGGCGACCGGTTCCTGCCGGGCCAGTTCCAACAGTTGTGCAGTGTCCGCGCCGCCCAGGACGCGGACGGCGACGCCGGCAGCGGCGCCCTCCCTACGAGACGCTAACCACGGGGCTACCCTTGACAGCATCTTCGCCACCGGCCTCCCCCATCTCTTCAGCGATACGCATGGCCTCTTCGATCAGTGTCTCAACAATCTGGTCCTCAGGCACAGTCTTGATGACCTGGCCGCGCACAAAAATCTGCCCCTTGCCGTTCCCCGAGGCGACGCCAAGGTCCGCCTCGCGGGCTTCACCGGGACCGTTCACGACGCAGCCCATGACGGCGACGCGCAGCGGGATCTCCATGCCTTCAAGACCTGCGGTGACCTGCTCGGCGAGCGTGTACACGTCCACCTGGGCGCGGCCGCAGGACGGGCAGGAGACGATCTCGAGCTTGCGCGGGCGCAGGTTGAGCGACTGCAGGATCTGGTTGCCCACCTTGATTTCCTCCACCGGCGGCGCGGAGAGGGACACCCGGATGGTGTCGCCGATGCCGCGTGAGAGCAGCGCGCCGAAGGCCGTGGCGGACTTGATGGTGCCCTGGAATGCCGGTCCGGCCTCGGTGACGCCGAGGTGCAGCGGCCAGTCGCCCTGCTCGGCGAGCATCTCGTAGGCGGCGACCATGATGACCGGGTCATTGTGCTTGACCGAGATCTTGAAGTCGTGGAAGCCGTGCTCTTCAAACAGCGAGGCTTCCCAGACGGCAGATTCCACGAGGGCTTCCGGGGTGGCCTTACCGTACTTCTTCAGGATGCCGGGCTCCAGCGAGCCTGCGTTGATGCCGATGCGGATGGAGGTGCCGTGGTCCTTCGCGGCGCGCGCAATTTCCTTGACCTGGTCATCGAATTTGCGGATGTTGCCGGGGTTCACCCGCACTGCCGCGCAGCCGGCCTCGATCGCCGCGAAGACGTATTTCGGCTGGAAGTGGATGTCCGCGATCACCGGGATCTGGGACTTCTTCGCGATGATCGGCAGCGCTTCGGCGTCGTCGGCGGACGGGCAGGCGACCCGCACGATGTCGCAGCCGGAGGCCGTCAGTTCGGCAATCTGCTGCAGGGTGGCGTTGATGTCCGTGGTC
Organism: Arthrobacter sp. PAMC25564; assembly: GCF_004798705.1. Lineage (NCBI taxonomy): Bacteria > Bacillati > Actinomycetota > Actinomycetes > Micrococcales > Micrococcaceae > Arthrobacter > Arthrobacter sp. PAMC25564. The sequence goes on from NZ_CP039290.1 coordinate 3,547,303, forward strand.
GGCGTCGTGGTCATCGACTGGACGCTGATCGGGGAATCGGAGCCGACGCCGACGGAACCGACCTTGATCTGGCGGGTCTTCCGGCGGGGGGCAAGAACGGGGGGCGGTGCTGACGGCATTCCCAGGCTGACCGAGGTCACATGGACTCCTTAGATCGAAGTATCGCTGGTCTGTTGGCGGGACGGGCTAGGCTGCGTGGTCGGCCAGGAGGCCGGTCAGCGGGGCCCACACGCTCGTCCGCGTGCCGGAGATGGCGCCGGCGGCAGCGAACGGATCCTGCTTCAGGAGTTCATTCAGGGCCTTCTCATCGGCCGCTTTGAAGATCAGCAGGGCGCCCGCTCCGTCCCCGTAGGGGCCGCTGGCGAGCAGCGCGCCTTCGCTTACCAGGCCCGCGGTCCATTCGCGGTGCGCGGGACGGCTGGCGTCACGGGCATCGGAGGATTCAGCGTCGTATACGTACTCCACAGCAAAAACAGTCATACGGATACACTATCGCCCCGCCCGCCGGGTTCCCATCCGGGCCGCGGGAGCGGCCGTCCGGGCTCATTCCGGGGCTTTCCCGGGCTCAGCCCGGGAAGAAGACCCTGGCCAGCGCCGCGATACCGGCCGCCCACAGCATCGAGGTGAAGGTTCCGATGATGAACCGCTCGGCCGCCACCGGCGTCGCCTTCAGCTCGGCAAAGCGGCCCAGGCCCTTGATGGCCACCACGTAGGCGATGGCCACCGGCTGGCCGGCAAGGATCGCGAAGCAGACCGCCAGCCGCTCGAGGACACCGATGATCGCGCCTCCCCGCAGGATGCGTGCGTTGCTGACGGCCTCGGGCTCCGGCACCGGAGACGGTGCCTGCTGCGGCTGCTGGGCCGCTGAATCTGCCATATCACCGACGTTAACGGCCGGGTCAACGGTGACGTCGGCCGAGGGGTCCTCCACGGCGGCGGCGGCGCTGCCGTGACTGCCGGGACTGCTGGCGGCGTCGGCCCGTTCGTCGATGGTCCGGGCCAGCCGGAAGACCAGGGCGGTGACCGGCCAGCCGGCGAATCCCGCCGTGAGCAGGGCCACGGTGATCCAGAGGGCGTTCACCGGGCTCCTTCTGTGCTGTCATGGGCTGTGCTGTCATGGGCGAAGGCCAGCAGCATTTCCGCAGCGGGCCTCGCCGCCCATTCTTCCTGCCAGCCGGACCGCAGGAGCGCACGGCTCACCGACTGTTCGGTGATTCCGAGTTTCCGCGCGGCCATCTTTTGCGTCCCGTGGGTGCCGGGATGGCCCTGCTGCACCGAGCGCAGCACGTCCACCACCTTCCATTGCGCCGCGGTCCGGTCCTGGACCAGCCGTCCGATCAGCCGCAGCACCGCCTCGGCGTTGGCGCAGGCCCTGGTTCCCGCCGATACCGCCGATACCGCCGCGGATCCATCCGCGGGCGGCGCGGCATTTCGCGTTGGGAGGGTGCCGGAAACCACGGAGAGCGGCACATGGGCTGCTGCCGCCTTGGCCCGGTCCACGGCGAGCCGGGCTGCCACGAACGCCGGTCCGGAGCCCTCGCGGGGGCTGGCCGGCAGCGGGAGGTCCACCGCCCCGACGCCGATCCCGACATACCACCGGCCGCTGCGCAGGGCATGCAGGGCGATCTCCACCACTTCGTCCGGGCGTTCCACCACGCCCTGGACCTCGTCGCCCACGGAGCGCTCGAAGCGCCCGGCGGTGGAGAGTGTGCCCAGCTCGGCGAGGAGCGCGGGGACCCGGTCGACGTCGGCAGTACTGCCGCGCTGGTCAATGGTCATCACGTACATACGGCAACCCTAAAAGGCTGATATTCAAAAATCAATCATATTCAACTGATTCGCGAAAATAAGCCGATATTAGCTGATAACTAACGAAGTTCAACCCGGTTAACTGGCCCGGCGGGACCCACCGAGGCTGCCCACGCTGCCGGGGCGGGCGGACCCGGCGCCACCCGGAGGCACTTTGACACGAAACGCCCGGCGCCGTCGTCCATTTCGACGCCGGACCACGGCAAAGTGCCCCCGGGCCGCAGGGCAAGGCCGCCGGGTCAGCCGAAGAGGTTGACCGGCTTGACGATGTCCGCGTAGATCAGCAGCGCCCCCATGCCCATCAGCAGCACCGCCACCACATAGGTCACCGGGAGCAGTTTCGCGATGTCGAACGCGCCGGGATCAGGACGGCCGAACAGCTTGGCAATCCGGCGCCGGGCCCCCTCGTAGAGCGCACCGGCCACGTGGCCGCCGTCGAGCGGCAACAGCGGAACGAGGTTGAAGACGGCCAGGGCGAAGTTGAGCCCGGCCAGCAGCCCGACGAGGACGGCCAGGCGGGACTGCAGCGGAACGTCCTCCATGGCGGCGACCTCGCCCGCCACGCGGCCCACGCCCACCACACTGATCGGCCCGTTGGGATCCCGGGGCTCCTCACTGAACGCCGCCTTCGCCACGCCCGCCACGCGCGCCGGGAGGTTCACGATGACGCCGGCGATCTGCTTGATGTTCTCGCCCGCCATCGGAAGCACGGCCGACGCCGGCTGCTGCACCAGCGCGGTCTGCGCGCCGATGCCCAGGAATCCGACGTCCTGGTAAAGGAGCTTGCCGTCTGCGTCCTTGGCCTGCCGGCCGTCGACGCCGACCACCGGGCGTGACGAGAGCACCGGGGTGACGGTGGTGGTCACCGGGGCGCCGTCGCGCTGAACCGTGATGCTGACCTGTTTGCCCGCCGAGGCGCGGATCCAGCCGGTGAGTTCGTCCCAGTTCGTGACAGCCTTGCCGTCAAAGGAGGTGATGACGTCGTTGGGCTTCAGTCCGGCGGCGGCCGCGGGGGTGAGCTTGCAGTCAGCGGAGTTCGGGTCCACGGTCTCGCCGGCCTTGACCTGGCATTTGGAGACGTCGGCGACCGTGGTGGTCTGCGCCGCGACGCCGAACCCCATCAGCAGCACTGCGGTCAGTACGACGCCGATCAGCATGTTCATCGCCGGTCCGCCGAGCATAACGATGATTTTCTTCCAGACCGGGAGCCGGTAGAAGACACGGTTCTCATCTCCCGGGCCGACTTCCTCATGGGCCAGGGAGCGGGCGTCGGAGGCGAGGGACTGGAACATGCCGGTACTGGAGGGACGGACCGTGCCGTCGTCCTTGTTCGGCGGGTACATGCCGATCATGGACACGTAGCCGCCCAGCGGGATGGCCTTGAAGCCGTACTCGGTCTCGCCCCTTTTCCGGGACCAGACGGTGGGCCCGAAGCCGATCATGTACTTGGTGACCCGGACCTTGAACAGCTTGGCGGGAAGCAGGTGCCCCACCTCGTGCAGGGCAATGGACACGGCGACGCCGATCGCCACGAAGACGACACCGAGGATAAAGAGGAGGACGGGGCTCATGCGTTGATCTGCTGCTTCCTGGAGACTTCTTGGCTAATTCGACACTTCTCTTCGGCGCGTTCCTTAGAGACTTCTGACGGCCAAACGATCGTGGGCCCGCGCGCGTGCCCACTTTTCAGCATCCAGCACGGACTCCACCGTCAGCCCGGAGGAGCCTGTGTGTTCGCTGAGTATGGCCTCGATCGTATCGACGATGTCGGTGAAGCGGATGCGGCCGGCGTGGAATGCCATCACGGCCTCCTCGTTCGCGGCGTTGAAGACCGCAGGGTAGGTGCTCCCCCGCCTGGCGGCGTCCTTCGCGAGGCCGACGGCGGGGAAGGCCACCGTGTCCAGCGGCTCGAACGTCCAGCTGGTGGCCGTGCTCCAGTCGCAGGCCCGGGCGGCCCGGGGCACGCGGTCCGGCCAGCCGAGGCCCAGGGCGATGGGCAGGCGCATGTCCGGCGGGGACGCCTGGACGATCGTGGAGCCGTCGACGAACTGGACCATCGAGTGGACCACGGACTGGGGATGGACGACGACGTCGATCCGCTCCAGCGGGATGTCGAAGAGCAGGTGGGCCTCGATCACCTCAAGTCCCTTGTTGACGAGGCTGGCGGAGTTGGTGGTGACCATCAGGCCCATGTCCCAGGTCGGGTGCGCCAGGGCGTCCCGCGGGGAAACATCGTGCAACTGATCCCGGGTCCGGCCGCGGAACGGTCCGCCGGAGGCGGTCAGGATCAGCCGGTCCACCTCGGCCGCGGTGCCGGAGCGCAGGCACTGGGCGATGGCCGAATGCTCCGAATCCACCGGGACGATCTGGCCTTCGCGGGCCGCGGCCTTGACGAGGGCACCGCCGACAATGAGTGATTCCTTGTTGGCCAGGGCCAGGGTCGCCCCGGACTTGAGCGCGGCCAGGGTGGGTGCCAGTCCGATGGAGCCGGTGATGCCGTTGAGGACGACGTCGGCCGGAACCTCGGCGATCCGGGTGGAGGCGTCCGGGCCGGTGATAAGTTCGGGCCGGTACCCGGCCAGGCCCGCGGAGCGGGCGGCGTCGTCGATCAGCTTTTGCAGGACGGAGGCGTCTCCGGCGGCAACGCCGACCGCCCGGGCCCGGGTGTGCACGGCCTGCCGGGCGAGGAGCCCGAGGTTCCCGCCGCCGGCGCTGAGCGCCACGACCTCGAAAAGGTGGGCGGCGCCGTCGACGACGTCAATCGCCTGTGTGCCGATGGAACCGGTGGACCCGAGGATGACGATCTTGCGCGGCTGCATGGCTTAAGTATCCCGTATTGCGGCTCACGGTCCTTCCGCGGGACCGGCTCCACTTCGGGGCCCGCTGTTTCTGGGCCCGCTGTGCCCTGGCTCAGCCGTTTGCCGGATATGGCCGCTATGGGATCGCCATTGCGGCCGTTTGCGGCAAACCGACGAACAATCGCGACGACGGCACCGCCCACCCGACGGCGCCGCCCACCATCAGGCCGTGGATCGCAGCACATTGACGCCACGCACGCCAGGCGTAACGTGGGAAACGTGGAGTGGGCCACGTGGTTCGATGCGCCGGAGTACGAGTTCGCCCGGCAGGTATTGCAGCGCGGCATCGCCTCGCTCTACTTCGTGGCGTTCCTCTCCTCGCTCAACCAGTTTCCCGCCCTGCTCGGCGAGCGTGGGTTGCTGCCGGTGCCGGCCTTCCTCGAGGGTTTCAGCCTGCTGCGCCGGCCCAGCCTGTTCCGCTGGCGCTACTCGGACCGGCTGCTCCGGGCGGTCTGCTGGGCCGGGCTGGCCATTGCGGCCGCCCTCATCCTCGGGCTCCCCCAGCTCGGTCCGCCGTGGATTCCGTTGCTCGCCTTCCTGGCCCTGTGGCTGCTGTATATGTCGATCGTCAACGTGGGCCAGACATTCTACGGCTTCGGCTGGGAGATGCTGCTGCTCGAGGCCGGGTTCACGGTGGCCTTCCTCGGCTCCGACCAGACTCCCCCGCCCCGGACCATCCTGATCCTGCTGGCCTGGCTGGTGTTCCGGCTGGAGTTCGGCGCCGGCATGATCAAGATCCGCGGCGGCCGCGAATGGCGGGACCTGACGGCCCTGTACTACCACCACGAGACCCAGCCGATGCCCGGGCCGCTGAGCCGGCAGGCCCATCTGCTGCCCAAGCCCTTCCACCGGCTCGAGGTCCTGGGCAACCATTTCGCCCAGCTGGTGGTGCCGTTCTTCCTCTTCGCACCGCAGCCGCTGGCCAGCGCCGCGGCCGGGATCATCATCTTCACCCAGCTCTGGCTCGTGGCGAGCGGGAACTTTGCCTGGCTCAACTGGATGGCGATCCTGCTCGCCTTCTCGGCGGTCAGTGACCCGGTGGCGCACGCCGTGCTCCCCATCATCCCCCTGGACTGGAGCAGCCCGGCCGCTTCGGCCCAGACCCCGCTGTGGTGGCTGGCCGTGGTCCTGGCGGCCAGCCTCCTGCTGCTGGTGCTCAGCTACCGGCCGATCGAGAACCTGTTCTCCCACCATCAGCTGATGAACGCTGCCTTCAACCGCTGGCAGCTGGTCAACACCTATGGCGCGTTCGGCACGGTCACGAAGCGGCGGATCGAGATCGTCGTCGAGGGAACCCTTGCCGCCGAGCCCGACGACGATTCGGACTGGCGCGAGTACGGCTTCAAGGGCAAGCCCGGCGACGTCCGCCGCATCCCGCGGCAGTGGGCCCCGTACCACCTTCGGCTCGACTGGCTGATGTGGTTCCTGCCGCTGCGGACCGTGCACGAGAGGTGGTTCTACGCCTTCCTGGCCAGGCTGCTGGAGGCCGACCGCCCCACCCTGCGCCTGCTCCGCCATGACCCGTTCGACGGCGCCCGCCCCCACTGGGTAAGGGCCCGCAGCTACCTCTACCACTTCTCGACCCGGGCGGAGTTCCGGGCAACCGGCCAGCGGTGGATGCGGATCCCGTTGCACGAGGTCATCCCGCCGTTGTCCCTGCCGGAGGACTGAATTTCCTGTCCAGGAGTGCACTCATTGGACGCAAATGGCCGGAATGCCGGTCTTCTTTCCGGCCATCTGTGGCGAACAGACACGCAACCGGCTAAGTCCCCGCGGCTGCCGGAGCCCGACGCCGGTCCGGAGCCCTTAGCGGCCGGCGCGGCGCAGGGTGGACTCGGCGTGCTTGAGGATGGGCCCGTCGACCATCTTCCCCTTGAACGCGAACACTCCGGAACCTGCCGCGGCGGCGGCGTCGAGAAGTTCCGTGGCCGAGGCAAGCTCGACATCGGAGGGGGCGTAGGCGGTCCGGACCGCCGCCACCTGGCTCGGGTGGATGCAGGCCTTGGACCCGAAGCCGGAGGCGACGGCGTCGCGGGCTTCCGCGGCCAGGCCGTCCAGGTCCGGGATGTTGACGTACACCGCGTCGATGGCTTCCTTGCCGGATGCGCCCGCGGCCAGGAGCACCATGGAGCGGGCCTGCAGCGCGACGGCACGGTAGGCGCCGTCGTCCGTCCTGCTGGAGGTGCCGCCGAGGGAGGCGAGCAGATCCTCCGCACCCCACATCAGGCCCACCACATTGGGTTCGGCCGCGATGGCGGCGGCGTTCAGGATCCCCGCCGCGGTCTCGCAGAGCGCAATCACGCTGTAGCCCTCAAGCTCCCGGAGCTGTTCGGCGCTCTCGGCCTTGGCGAGCATGATGTGGCGGTACGGGGTGTGCTTGAGGCAGTGCAGGTCCTTCTCGAACTCCTCTGTGCCGGCAGGGTTGATCCGGATGATGGTCCGGCTCGGATCCAGCTCCGGGACGTCGCCCGCGGAGCCGAGCTGGGCAAGGATGGCGCCGCGGGCGCGCTGCTTGTCGGCGGGCGCGACGGCGTCCTCCAGGTCTACGATCACGCCGTCGGAACGCTCGCCGGCCTTCTGGTACCGCTCGGGGCGGTCTGCCGGGCAGAACAACAGGGCAGGGCCCATCTGGAAACTCATGTCTCTATTCTCCCCTGCATTGTTCGTTCCTGGGCATCCGAGTGCGCCGCGCGTGTCCACATCAGGCAACTGCGGGTGGCGAGGGCCACGACGTCGCCGTGCTGGTTCTTTCCGGTGTGCTTCATGGTCACGATCCCTTGGCCCGGGCGTGAGGCGGAGAGCCGCTTCCCGGTCACGACGGTCTCCGTGTACAGGGTGTCCCCGTGGTACATCGGGTGCGGGAAGGACACATCCGTCAGGCCCAACTGGGCAATGATGGTGCCCTGCGTGAGCTGGGGAACGGACTGGCCCACCACGGTGGCCAGGGTGAACATCGAGTTCACCAGCCGCTGGCCGAACGGCTGGTCCGCGCTCCAGGCCGCGTCGAGGTGCAGCGCCTGGGTGTTCATGGTCATGGTGGTGAACAGGACGTTGTCCGTCTCGGTGACCGTGCGGCCGGGCCGGTGCGCGTAGACCACGTCCTCTTCGAGTTCGTCGAAGTAGAGGCCGCGCTGCTCTATCACCCGGGGTTCAATGACCCGCTGCGGCGGAGGATTCGCGGTCATACGGTCAGTTCCTGGTCTTCCTCGAAAAGCTCGGCGCCCGTCGCCGCCGCGACGTCCTCTGCCGACACGTTGGGCGCCAGTTCGCGCAGCACCAGCCGGGACGTCCCGCCGTCGGATACGACGTCGATCACGGCGAGGTCGGTGATGATCCGGTCCACGCAGGCTTTCCCTGTCAGCGGCAGGGTGCATTGTTCGACGATCTTCGGTTTGCCGTTGCGGTCCACGTGCTCCATCATCACGATCACCTTCTTGGCGCCGAAGACCAGGTCCATGGCGCCGCCCATGCCCTTGACCATCTTGCCCGGAATCATCCAGTTGGCCAGGTCCCCGTTCTGGGCCACTTCCATCGCGCCAAGCACGGCCACATCCACGTGCCCTCCCCGGATCATGCCGAACGAGGCCGCGGAATCGAAGAAGGCGGCGCCCTTGTTGACCGTGACGGTTTCCTTTCCGGCATTGATCAGGTCGGGATCGACGTCGTCCTCGCCCGGGTACGGCCCGACGCCCAGGATGCCGTTTTCCGAGTGCAGGACCACCTCGATGCCGGCGGGAATGTAATTGGGGATCAGCGTGGGCATGCCGATGCCAAGGTTGACGTACTGCCCGTTCCGCAGTTCCTGCGCCACCCGGGCGGCAAGTTCGTTCCGCGTCCAGCCTTTACCCTCATTACCGGCGGGATGTCCCACGGCGGCCGGCCGGTATTCGTGGCGGACGGCTTCGGGACGGGGAGGTTCACCTTGAGGGCTGTTCGTTTCCACGGCTATGCTCCTGCCTGGTCGGTGCTGCCGGAGAGGGGGCCGGTGGCCGGCACCGCGACCGTCCGCTTTTCGATGCGCTTCTCCATCTGCGGCGCAACGACCACCCGCTGGACGAAGATGCCGGGAACGTGGACGTGCTCCGGATCCAGCTCCCCCGGTTCCACGAGTTCCTCGACCTCCGCTATGGTGACCCTCCCCGCCATGGCGCACAGCGGATTGAAATTCATGGCGGTGGCGTGGAAGACGAGGTTTCCGTGGCGGTCACCCTTCCAGGCGTGCACCAGCCCGAAGTCCGGCGTCAGCGATTCTTCCAGGACGTAGTCGGCACCGTTGAAGCTGCGGACCTCCTTCGGTGCGGAGGCGATCGCGATGTTGCCCTCGGCGTCGTACTTCTGCGGCAGCCCTCCCTCGGACACCTGGGTGCCGACACCGGCCGGCGTGTAGAACGCGGGAATGCCGGCCCCGCCGGCGCGCAGCTTTTCGGCCAGCGTTCCCTGGGGGGTGAGGACCACCTCGAGCTCGCCGGCGAGGTACTGCCGGGCGAACTCCTTGTTCTCCCCCACATAGGAGCTGATGGTGCGGCGGATCCGGCCGTCCCGCAGCAGGATCCCCAGCCCCCAGTCGTCGACGCCGCAGTTATTGCTGACGGTCTCCAGGTCCGTGGTGCCGTGCTCGTGCAGGGCATCGATCAGGGCCACCGGGATGCCGCAGAGCCCGAACCCGCCGACGGCGAGCGAGGCGCCGTCGTGAATGTCCGCCACCGCCGCTGCAGCGCTGGCAACAACCTTGTTAATCATCGATGATCCTTCCAGAGGGTCCAGACAGGCACTGCCGCCGGGCCTCGGTCAGAGGCCCAGTTCGCGGGCGATCAGCATCAGCTGGACCTCCGTGGTGCCCTCCCCGACTTCAAGGATCTTGGAGTCGCGATAGTGGCGCGCCACGGTGAATTCGTTGATGAAGCCATAGCCGCCGAACACCTGGGTGGCGTCCCGCGCGTTGTCCATGGCTGCCTCGCCTGCGACCATCTTAGCGATGGCCGCCTGCGTCTTGAATGGCTTGCCGGCGAGCATCCGGGCGGCCGCGTCGTAGTAGGCCAGGCGGGCGGTGTGCGCGCGGGCCTGCATGCGGGCGATCTTGAACGCGATCGCCTGGTATTTGCCGATGTTCTGCCCGAAGGCGCTGCGTTCCTTGGCGTATTTCACCGACTGGTCCACGCAGCCCTGGGCGGCCCCGGTGGCGAGCGCGGCGATGGCGATCCGGCCCTCATCCAGGATGGACAGGAAATTGGCGTAACCGCGGCCCCGGGTGCCGAGCAGGTTCGCCTCGGGGACGTGGACGTTGTCCAGGGTCAGCGGGTGGGTGTCCGAGGCGTTCCAGCCGACCTTGTTGTAGGCCTTTTCCGCCGTGAATCCGGGGGTGTTGGTGGGCACCAGGATCGTGGAGATTTCCTTCTTGATGCTGCCGTCCGGGCGTTCCTCCTGGCCGGTCACGGCGGTGACGGTGACGAGGCGGGTGATGTCGGTGCCGGAGTTCGTGATGAACTCCTTGTTGCCGTTGATGACCCACTCTCCCCCGCCGGGTTTGGCGGTGGTCTTGGTGCCGCCGGCGTCCGAGCCGGCCTCGGGCTCGGTCAGGCCGAAGCCGGCGAGCGCCTTGCCGGAAGCCAGCAGCGGCAGCCACTCCTGCTTCTGCGCCTCGTTGCCGAAGCGGTGGATCGGCATGGCGCCGAGCGAGACTCCGGCTTCCAGGGTGATGGCGACGGACTGGTCCACGCGGCCGAGCTGTTCCAGGGCGAGGGCCAGGGCGAAGTAATCCCCGCCCATTCCGCCGAACTCCTCCGGAAAGGGCAGGCCGAACAGGCCCATGTCCGCCATCTGGGCGACGACCTCGTAGGGGAAGCTGTGCTCTTCGTCGTGCTTGGCGGACACCGGGGCCACCACTTCATCGGCGAATTCGCGGACGGTGTCGCTGAGGTCCTGGTAATCCTCGCTGAGTTCAAAATCCATTGGGGGCTCCTGTGTCTGTGCTGCGTGGTCTGTTGCTGAAGCTGGGGTGTTACTCCGCCGCGCCCATGGCGATGACGGCTTCCTCGATGGTGTCCTCGGCTGCGTTCTCCGCCGAGGGCGGGGCCGGAGCGTGGATCGTGGCGAGCACCTGGTCCGCCTTCACGAGGTCCCCGGACATGATGCTGATGTGCACGGTGCCGGCGAGGGGCGCCACGAGCTGGTGTTCCATCTTCATGGCCTCCACGGAGAGCAACACCTGGCCGGCCTCCACGGTGTCGCCGTTGCTGACGGAGACGGACACCACGGTGCCGGGCATCGGCGAGCGCACGGCGGGGTCCGCGGCGCCCTCTTCGCGTTCGATCGCCGCCAGCACCCGGGCCAGCCTCGTCTCCCGGGCGAGCACCTCCAGGCGGCAGGACCAGCCCTCGTTGCCGAGGAAGAGCTCGGTGGGTGCGCGGGGCGTCGGACTGTCCCCGCCCGGTGTGGCAGGTCCTGTGTAAGCCGGGGCAAGGGAGTAGCCGCGGGTTTCACCGTCGAGGGTCAGCTCGATACGACTTCTCCTGAGGAACTGCAAGGACGCCGTACGTTGCGGGCCGTCGCCGACCGACACGAGGACCGCACCGTCGGCGGCACGGCCTGTCACGCCGACTGCCCCGATGCCGCCATCTGATGTTCCCAGGCTGACCCGCCGCGGAGCCTGCGCGCCGAGACGCCAGCCGTCACGGCGCCGCCAGGGGCCCGCCGACGGGGCGGGGTTGTTTTGCTCCTCCATCGCCACTGCGTACAGGGCGGCGGCCACCAGCTCGAAGTCGCCCACGCGCCGGAAGCTGAAGTCCGGCATTTTGCGTTCGATCAGGCCCGTGTCGAGGCGGCCGGCGCGGACGTCGGCGTCGTTGACCAGAAGACGGAGGTATTCGACGTTGGTGTCCACACCTAGCGCGGTGTACCCGGTGAGCGCCTCGTCCAGGGTATCCAGGGCGACGGTGCGGTCCTGGCCCCACGCGATGACCTTGGAGATCATCGGGTCATAGCTCGAAGAAATCTCCAGGCCTTCAACCAGGGCTGAGTCCACCCGGACGCGGCCCGGGGCGCCTGGCCGCTGCGCGGGTCCGGGCAGTTCGTCCAGCAGCAGCACGGTCCCGGTGGAGGGCAGGAAGTTCCGCTCCGGGATTTCGGCGTAGACCCGCGCCTCCACCGAGTGCCCGGTGAGGACGACGTCGTCCTGGGCCACGGTGAGTTCCTCGCCGGCGGCAATCCGGACCTGCCATTCGACGAGGTCGACGCCGGTGACCATCTCGGTGACGGGGTGTTCGACCTGCAGCCGGGTGTTCATCTCCATAAAGAAGAACTCGTCCGGGGCGTTGTCCGAGACCAGGAATTCCACGGTGCCGGCGCCGGAGTAGTTGACGCTGCGCGCGGCGTTGCAGGCGGCCTCGCCGAGACGGGCGCGGATCTCCGCGCCGTCGGGCAGGGACTCCAGCAGCGGCGAGGGTGCTTCCTCGATGACCTTCTGGTGGCGGCGCTGCAGCGAGCACTCGCGCTCCCCGAGGTGGATGACGTTGCCGTGGTTGTCGGCCAGGACCTGGACCTCGATGTGCCGCGGGGTGAGGACGAGGCGTTCCAGGAAGAGGGTGTCGTCGCCGAAGGCGCTGGCCGCGACCCGGCGCGCGGTGGCCAGGGTGGCCGCCAGGTCACCTGGGCGTTCGACGATATGCATGCCCTTGCCCCCGCCGCCGGCGGAGGGCTTGATCAGCAGCGGGAAGCCGACGCCGGGCGCGGCCCGGATCAGCTGCGCGTCCGTCATGCCGGGTTCGGCGATGCCCGGGACCACCGGGACGCCGTAGCCGGTGACGTGGTTCTTGGAGCGGATCTTGTCCCCCATGATGTTGAGGGATTCGACGCCGGGGCCGATGAACGTGATGCCGGCCTTTTCCAGGGCGCGGGCGAAGTCCACGTTCTCGCTCAGGAAGCCGTAGCCGGGGTGCACGGCCTCGGCGCCGGTCTCGCGGCAGGCCTGGATGATGGCCTCGATCTTCAGGTAGCTCTCGGGCGCAGCGGCGGGGCCGATCCGCACGGCGACGTCGGCCTCGCGCACATGGCGGGCGCCGGCGTCGGCATCGGAATAGACGGCAACCGAGCGGATACCCAGGGCGCGCAGGGTGCGGATCACGCGGCAGGCGATCTCGCCCCGGTTGGCGACCAGGACGGTGCCGAAGAGGGGCTTGGGGGGTGTTGAAAGAGTAGTGGTCACTGCTGGCTCACATCCGGAACAGGCCGAAGGAGGTCTCCGGCAGCGGGGTGCGGGAGACGACGTCGAGCGCCAGTCCCAGGACGGTGCGGGTGTCCGCGGGGTCGATCACGCCGTCGTCCCAGAGGCGGGCGGTGGAGTAGTAGGGGCTGCCCTGGTCCTCGTACTGCTGCCTGATCGGGGCCTTGAACGCTTCCTCGTCCGCGGCGGACCATTCCTCGCCGCGGGCCTCGTACTGGTCCCGCTTGACGGTGGCGAGCACGCTGGAGGCCTGGTTGCCGCCCATCACGGAGATCCGCGACGCCGGCCACATCCACAGGAAACGCGGCGAGTAGGCCCGCCCGCACATGGAGTAGTTCCCCGCACCGAACGACCCGCCGATCACCACCGTCAGCTTGGGCACCCGGGCGGTGGCGACGGCGGTGACCATCTTGGCGCCGTTCTTCGCGATCCCGCCCTGCTCGTAGTCCTTGCCGACCATAAAGCCGGAGAGGTTCTGCAGGAAGACCAGCGGGATGCCGCGCTGGTCGCACAGTTCGATGAAGTGCGCGCCCTTGAGGGCTGATTCGCTGAACAGCACGCCGTTGTTCGCCACGATACCCACCGGGTGGCCGTGCAGCCTCGCGAAGCCGGTGACCAGGGTGGTGCCGTAGTTCTTCTTGAACTCATGGAAGCGGCTGCCGTCCACCAGCCGGGCGATCACCTCGCGCACGTCGTACTGCGCGTTGACGTCGGTGGGGACCGCGCCGTAGAGCTCGCCCGGGTCCGCAAGCGGTTCGACGGCGGTGGCCACGTCCCAGGCGGGGGCGGCAGGCCGGGGCAGCGTGGAGACGATGTCGCGGACGATCTGGAGGGCATGCTCATCGTTCTCGGCCAGGTGGTCCGTGACGCCGGAGATCTTCGAGTGCACCTCGCCGCCGCCGAGCTCCTCGGCGGTGACGATCTCGCCGATCGCGGCCTTCACCAGCGGCGGCCCACCGAGGAAGATAGTGCCCTGGTTGCGGACAATCACCGTCTCATCGCTCATCGCCGGCACATAGGCGCCGCCGGCGGTGCAGGACCCCATCACGGAGGCGATCTGCGGGATCCCGGCCGCGGACATCCTGGCCTGGTTGAAGAAGATCCGGCCGAAGTGCTCCTTGTCCGGGAAGACCTCGTCCTGCTTGGGCAGGAAGGCGCCGCCGGAGTCCACGAGGTAGATGCAGGGCAGCCGGTTCTCCAGCGCGATTTCCTGGGCCCTCAGGTGCTTCTTCACCGTCATCGGGTAATACGTGCCGCCCTTGACCGTGGCATCGTTGGAGATCACCAGCACCTGCCGGCCGTGCACCAGGCCGATCCCGGCAATCATGCCGGCGCCCGGGGAATCGTCGTTGTACATGCCGTTGGCAGCCAGCGGCGCGATCTCCAGGAACGGGCTGCCGTCATCGAGCAGCCGGTCGATCCGCTCCCGCGGCAGGAGCTTGCCGCGGGCCATGTGGCGTTCCCGGGACTTCTCCGGCCCGCCCAGCGCGGCGGTGGCCAGGCGCTCCTTCAGCTCGCGGGCCAGCCCCAGCTGGGCCTCGCGGTTCGCGGCGAAGGCGGCAGCGGTGGCGTCCACCTGGCTGGCGATTGTCTCCATTGACTGCTTCCGTTCCGTAGCCTGCGTGCCGGACCGGGCGGCTCGAGCCGCCCGGCTATTTCAGTTAGTACCGCATAACTGAGTTTTAGGTTAGTCTCTATTAACTGTGATGTCCAACACAGCGCCGAGTTGAATTGAGGAATGTGCCGGTGACCGAGCCCAGCCAGACTGCCCAGCCGTCACCAACCCGGCCTTCGCCTAGCCAGCGCAGCCAGGCCAAGGAGAACCGCCGGCAGGCCCTGTTGTCCGCCGCTGCCGCACTCTTCGCCGTCGAAGGCTTCAACCGCGTCTCGCTGGAGGACCTCGGGGCCGCGGCCGGAGTCAGCGGCCCTGCCGTCTACCGCCACTTCACCGGCAAGCAGGCCGTCCTCGGCGCCCTGCTGCTGAGCGTCAGCCAGGACCTGCTCGACGGCGGCCGCCGCGTCGTCGCGGAGTCCGGCGGCGCCGCGGAAGCCCTGGCCCGGCTGGTCCGGTTCCAGGTGGACTTTGCGCTGCACAATCCCGACGTCATCCGGGTCCAGGACCAGGATTTCAGCAACCTCGACGCCGGGGACCAGGCCGAGGTCCGGATGCTGCAGCGCAACTACGTGGAGCTGTGGGTGGAGGTCCTGGCCGGGCTCCATCCTGGAACCGATGCCATCGAACTGCGGGTGCGGGCGCACGCCACGTTCGGCCTGATCAATTCCACCCCGCACTCGGTGCGCAGCCATGGGCGCCGGCTGGCGATCAAGCGGGCCCGGCCGCTGCTCGAAAGCATGGCCCTGGCTGCCCTGATGGCTCCGGCGGCGCCCCCACCCCTGGCCTGAGCCGGCCGCCTTCTTTTGCCCGCCGCCGGCGCCGTCAGGGGGCACTTTGGTGCGGACACGCCGCTAAATGCCGGGACCGGCGTCGGGATCCCTCCCAAAGTGCCCCCGCACGGTACGGCACGAAGCCGCCGGCCGCCCCATTCGAGAGGGACGGCCGGCCGCGGCGGGTCTAGACCATGGCCAGGACCATGCCCGGATCGGCCAGCATGGCGCCGAGGTCCTGCAGGAAGCGGGAGCCCTGCTCGCCGTCGACCAGCCGGTGGTCAAAGGACAGGCTGAGCGTCATGACCTGGCGCAGCGCCACCTCATCCTTGTACTCCCACGGCATCTTCCGGACGGCCCCGAGCGCCAGGATGGCAGCCTCGCCAGGGTTCAGGATCGGAGTGCCGGCGTCGATGCCGAAGACGCCGATGTTCGTGATGGAGATGGTGCCGCCGGAGAGATCGGCCGTACCGGTTTTGCCTTCCCGCGCCGTGTCCGTCAGCGCGGTCAGGGCTGAGGAGAGTTCCTTCAGCGACATCCGGTCCGCGTCCTTGATGTTCGGCACGGTCAGCCCCCGCGGCGTCGCGGCCGCGATGCCCAGGTTCACGTAGCGGTACTGGACAATCTCCTGCGTGGCCTCGTCCCACCGGGTGTTCAGCGTCGGGTGGTTCCGCAGGGCGATAAGCACCGCCTTGGCCACCAGCGTCAGCGGCGTGAGCTTGAACCCGGCAAAGGCGCGGCTGGCCTTGAGCTTGGCCAGCAGTTCCATCGTGGGCGTGACGTCGATGGTGAGGAATTCCGTGGCGTGCGGCGCCGTGAAGGCACTCTGGACCATGGCGGCGGCGGTGAACTTCCGGACGCCCTTGATCGGGGTGCGCGTCTCCCGGACGCCGGGGGCCGGGGCGTGAGCCTGGGTTTGATCCGCCTCCGGCTCCGAGGCAGGCACGCCGGCGAGCTCGTGGGCCGCGGCGGGCAAGTCCCCGCCGCCAACGAAGTTCCGGACGTCGTCGCGGGTGATCAGCCCGCGCTCACCGGTGCCGGTCACTGCTTCGAGGTCGACGCCGAGGTCCTTGGCCAGTTTGCGCACCGGCGGCGTGGACCGCGGCCGCTCCTCCGGATGGGTTGCCGGGCTGGTGGCCGGATGGGTTGCGGGGCCGGTGGCGACCGGGGTCCCGGCAGGCTCGACCACCGGCGCAGGCTCCACAGCCACAGGTGGTGCCACGGCAACAGGCGTGGCCGTGGGTGAGGCGAAAGTGCGGGTGCGGCGGGCGGGGCGGCCGGAGCTTTCCAGCACGGCGCCGTAGCCGACGAGGTTGGGCTCCCGCTTGACAGCCGCGGCCTCGCCGGCACCGCCCGCTGCACCGCCGGCGGGAGCGTCGCCGTCGTGGTCCTCGATCTCAAACGAGACGATCGGCTTCCCCACCTCCACCACCGTGCCCGGCTGTTCAAGCAGCGCGGTGACCACGCCGGCGTAGGGCGAGGGAAGTTCGACGACGGCCTTGGCCGTTTCCACCTCCGCGATGATCTGGTTGAGGGAGACCGTGTCCCCCACCGCGACCTTCCATGCGACGATTTCCGATTCAGTGAGACCCTCACCGAGGTCCGGGAGCCTGAATTCCTTGATCATGGTGGCCGTCATCCTTCCAGCCCGCTCAGGGAGTTGGGGCGGCCCAGCGCGCGGTCGACGCCGTCGAGTATCCTGTCAAGGCCCGGCAGGTGGTGCATTTCCAGCTTGGAATACGGGTACGGGACATCGAAGCCGGTCACCCGGACCGGGGCTGCTTCGAGGTGGTAGAAGCAGCGCTCGGTGATGCTGGCTGCCAGCTCGGCGCCGACGCCGCCGGACTGGCCTGCCTCGTGCGTGATCACCAGGCGCCCGGTCTTGCGGACGGAGGCTTCCAGGGTCGCGAAGTCAACCGGGGCCAGCGAGCGCAGGTCGATCACTTCGATCGAGATTCCCTCGTCGGCGGCCGCGAGCGCGGCGTCGCGGGCGGTCTTGACCAGCGGGCCGTATGCCACGAGCGTCACGTCCTTGCCCTCGGTGACCACCCGGGCCTTGTCCAGCGGCAGGGCGGTGCCGAGGTCCTGGGACTCATCCACCTCGCCCTTGTCGTGGTAGCGGCGCTTGGGTTCGAAGTAGAGCACCGGGTCATCGGAGGCGATGGCCTGTTGGATCATGGTGTAGGCGTCCTGCGGGTTGGAGACGCTGACGACGCGCAGCCCGGAGGTGTGCGTGAAGTACGCCTCGGGTGATTCGGAGTGGTGTTCCGGGGAACCGATGCCCCCGCCGAAGGGGACGCGGATGGTGATGGGCATCTTGACGGCGCCCTGCGTGCGGTAGTGCATCTTGGCGACCTGGCTGACAATCTGGTCAAAGGCCGGGTAGATGAATCCGTCGAACTGGATCTCCACCACCGGGCGGTAGCCGCGGTAGGCAAGGCCGACGGCGGTGCCGATGATGCCGGATTCGGCGAGCGGGGTGTCCACGACGCGGTGCTTGCCGAAGTCTTTCTGCAGGCCGTCCGTGACGCGGAAGACGCCGCCGAGGGCGCCGATGTCTTCCCCCATCAGGATGACCTTGGGGTCGTTTTCCAGGGACTTGCGCAGGCCCGAATTGATGGCTCGGGCAAAGGTCATCTGCGTCATCAGCGTGCACCTTCTTCAGAAGCGGCTTCTGCGGGATCGCCGAAGGAAGCCAGGTAGCGGGAATAGTGGTCCTGTTGGCGGTCGAGCCAGGAGTTGGGGGTACTGTAGACGTTCTTGAAGATGTCCAGCGGCTGCGGTTCGGGCATGTTGATGGTGCCGGCCCGCAGTTCCTTGGCCACGGCGTCCGCCTTTGCGGCGACGGCGGCTTCGAGTTCCCCGGTGAGCAGGCCCTTGCGCTCGAGCAGGGACTTCACCCGCGCGATCGGGTCCTTCGCCGCCCAGTCCTCGAGCTCGTTGGCGTCCCGGTAGCGGGTGGGATCGTCCGCCGTCGTGTGCGGTCCCATCCGGTAGGTGACGGCCTCGATGAAGGTCGGGCCGCCGCCGTGGCGTGCCCGGTCGATGGCGATGCGCGTTGCGGCCATCACGGCCAGGACATCGTTGCCGTCCACCCGCATGCTGGGAATGCCGAAGCCGGCGGCGCGGTCCGCGAGCTGGATGTGGGACTGCAGCATAACAGGCTCGGAAATGGCCCAGTGGTTGTTCTGGCAGAAGAAGACCACCGGTGCCTGGAAGCTGGCCGCGAACACCATGGCCTCGCTGACGTCGCCCTCACTCGTGGCACCATCGCCGAAGTAGGCGACGGCGACCGAGTCGGCGCCGTCGTTCTGGATGCCCATGGCGTACCCGGTGGCGTGCAGCGTCTGGGAGCCGATGATGATCTGCTGCGTTGCGACGTTCACCGTGTAGGGGTCCCAGCCGGCCAAGGCGTTGCCCCGCCAGGCTTTGACGATGTCCGCCAGGTTTACCCCGCGGACGTAGGCGACACCGTTGTCGCGGTAACTGGGGAAAACGAAATCGTCGTCCCGAAGCGCCCGTGCCGAGCCGATCTGGGACGCTTCCTGTCCCAGCAGCGGGGGCCAGAGGGCGAGTTCACCCTGCCGCTGGAGGGCGGTGGCCTCGGTGTCGATCCGGCGGATCACCACCATGTCCTGGTAGAGCGAGCAGAGCTGCTCGTCGCTGACATCCTGGACCCAGAGGTCGAACTCGGGATGGCTGACGCGTTCACCCGCCGGGGTGATGAGCTGGACGAGGTCCCCGCCCGTCCGCCTGTTTGATCCTGCACTGTTGCCCGGGCCACCGGCGGCAGCGCCGCCCTTGCCCGCGTCGTCGGTAAACACAGTTGTCCGCACCTTCTGACGTCGTTTGACCGGCGCTTCCAGGACTCGTGATCCCGGGGTACGCCAGCCGCCCGGGCGCCGTTGCCCCGGATAATTGTGACCCTACTCACAATGCTCATCGGGTACAACCGCCCGCGGATAAGTTGAGCATTATGCCCTATCTGGACGCCCCGGACCGTGCTAATCTTGCGCATTATGCAACCCCTGGATGGCACAGACACGCGCCTGCTTTCGGCCATGGCCCGCGACCCCCGGCGCACCGTCGTCGCCTTGGCCCAGAAGCTGGGGTTGTCCCGGAATACTGTGCAGGCCCGGATGGCCCAGTTGGAGAAGAAACACGTCTTCCTGTCCTTCGAACGCCGGATCAATCCCGCCTCGCTCGGCTACCCGCTGATGGCGTTCATCTCCGTGCATGTCCAGCAGCAGAAACTGGGCACGCTGGCCGTGGAGCTGGCCGGCATCCCGGAGATCCTCGAGGGGTACGGCCTGACCGGCTCCGCCGATCTCCTGCTCCGCGTCGTGGCGCTCGACGCCGAGGACCTGTTCCGGATCAACGGCAAGATCCTGGCCTGCGACGGCGTGGACCGCACCGACACAGCCCTTGCCATGGGCGAACTCATTCCCTTCCGGGTCCAGCCGCTGCTGGAACGGGCCTCCGCCGAGGGCTGAACGTCCGGCGGCTGGCCATTCACGCCTTAACGGCAGGAGCTCCCGTGCTGCGGCAAGGGAGCTCCTGGCGTTTTGTTGGCCGACGGAAAGCGTCAGCGCGGCAGTGCCTAGTGCTCGGTGGCCTTTTCGGCGCCCACTCCGGTGAGGGAGCGGACTTCCATTTCGGCCTGCTTGGTGGTGTCTTCAAGGTTCTTGTCCAGCACCGTGCCGAGCCAGCCCAGGAGGAACGCGAGCGGGATGGAGACGAGGCCGGGGTTGCTCAGCGGGAAGATCGCGAAGTTGGCTCCCGGGATCATCGAGGTCTTGGCGCCCGAGACCACCGGGGACAGCGCGATCAGGATTATGGCCGAGCCGAGTCCGCCGTACATGCTCCACACCGCGCCCTGGGTGGTGAACCTGCGCCAGAACAGCGAGTACACGATAGTGGGCAGGTTGGCCGAGGCGGCCACGGCGAAGGCGAGCGCCACCAGGAACGCGACGTTCTGTCCGTTGGCGAAGATCCCGCCGATGATGGCCAGGATGCCGATGACCACAACGGTGCGGCGGGCAACCTTG
The DNA here is from genome assembly GCF_004798705.1 of Arthrobacter sp. PAMC25564. Lineage (NCBI taxonomy): Bacteria > Bacillati > Actinomycetota > Actinomycetes > Micrococcales > Micrococcaceae > Arthrobacter > Arthrobacter sp. PAMC25564. Next base: position 3,567,621 of record NZ_CP039290.1, read on the forward strand.
ACCTCGGTGTCGGCGTCGGCCTTGCCCTTGGCGATGACGTTGGCGTAGATGTCATGGGCAAAGGACGCCGCCGCGGTGATGGTGAGGCCGGCGACAACAGCCAGGATGGTGGCGAAGGCCACCGCCGAGATGAAGCCGAGCAGCAGCGGTCCGCCGAGGTGGAAAGCGAGCAGCGGTGCCGCGGAGTTGACCCCGCCCGGAGCCGCCTTGATCGTGTCGGCACCCACCAGCGCCGCTGCGCCGTAGCCCAGGACCAGCGTGAAGATGTAGAAGATACCGATCAGCCAGATGGACCACACCACTGACTTGCGTGCTTCCTTGGCGGTGGGGACCGTGTAGAAGCGCATCAGCACGTGCGGCAGGGCGGCGGTGCCCAGGACCAGGGCCAGGCCCAGTGACATGAAGTCGAGCTTGGACGTTTCGGTCTTGCCATACTGCAGGCCGGGGTTGAGCATGTTGGGGTTCTTGGACGTCTCCACGGCACCGCCGAGCAGATCGGAGAGGTTGAAGCCGTAGATGGCCAGGACCCAGAAGGTCATGACCGCGGCACCGGCGATCAGGAGCATTGCCTTGATGATCTGGACCCAGGTGGTGCCCTTCATGCCACCGATCAGGACGTACATGATCATCAGGGCGCCGACGACGATGATCACCAGCGCCTGGCCGCCCCAGTCGCTGATGCCCAGGAGCAGGGAGATCAGGCTTCCGGCGCCTGCCATCTGCGCCAGAAGGTAGAAAAAGCAGACGGCGAGCGTGGAAATCGCCGCGGCGATGCGCACCGGGCGCTGCTTGAGGCGGAACGAGAGCACGTCAGCCATGGTGAACTTGCCCGTGTTGCGGAGCAGCTCGGCGACGAGCAGCAGGGCCACCAGCCACGCGACGAGGAAGCCGATGGAGTACATGAAGCCGTCGTAGCCGTTGATGGCGATGGCGCCGGTGATGCCAAGGAACGAGGCAGCCGAGAGGTAGTCGCCCGCGATGGCGGTGCCGTTCTGGGGCCCGGTGAAGGAACGCCCGGCCGCGTAGTAGTCGGCCGCGGTCTTGTTATTGCGGCTGGCCTTGATCACGATCACCATGGTGATCGCGACGAACAGGGCGAAGATGCCCATGTTCAGCAGGGTGGTGTCTTTGAGATCCGCAACGTTGACTGCGGGAACCATTCCCATCATTTTGTTACCCCGCCAATCTGGTTGCCGTGCTTGTCGAACTCATGGCCTTCGATCTCATGGCGGATCTCGGCGGCGATGGGGTCAAGCTTGCGGTTTGAGTAGCTGACGTACCAGCCGGTGATGGCGAACGTGGACACGAACTGCAGCAGGCCCAGGATCAGGCCGATGTTGATGTTGCCCCAGACCTTCGTGGACATAAAGCCGACCGCGTAGTCAGCCAGCAGGACGTAGGCGAAGTACCAGAGCAGGAATGCTATGGCCATGGGAAAAACAAAGCTGCGGTGACGTTTGCGAAGTTCCTGGAACCGCTCCGTCGACTGGACTTCCTTGAAATCCACGGCCGCCGCGGCGTCCGTTTCTTGGGCGTCGTGACCCATCGTTCCTCCTCATTGAGACTGGTGAGTCCACATCGGCCGCCCTGTCCTGATCGAAACAGCCCTCCGGCCAATGTGACTGTTATCACTGTGCAGGGTGACGGGCACTACAATCCATAACCGGCGTGGCCTGCGCGCCCAGCGGTCGCGGTGCTGCGCCCAACGGCACCCGCGATACGCTGGGCGCATGCTGGACTCTCCCCTGCTGACCGCTGCCGCCGTCGCCGTGATCGCCATGGCGATCGCCGTCGTCGTCGCCGTCGGGCTCAACGTCCTCCGCTCCTTCCGGGAGCTGGGCACCGATGCCGAACGCGCCACCTACAAGACGCTGCACGCGGCGTCCCGGGCCGGGCAGCACCTGCGGACCGGCCTGAATCCGGCTGGCGCGGCCAAGGCCAGCCGGCAGCTGCGCAGCCTGCTCGGCTGCGACGCGCTGGCGATCACGGACACGACGGGCGTGCTGGCGTGGGACGGCGCCGGCGAGGAGCTCAGGCCCCTGCTGATGGGCCTCGCGGCCGGGGTGCTCGACGGCGGCCATACCGCCGTGATCCCGGCCGGCGAGGTGCATGAACTCGCGCACGCCACGGACGTCCCGGTGGCCCGGCCGGAGGTGGAGCGCGCCGCGGTGATCGCCCCGATCAAGGCCGGCACCCGGGTGGTCGGCGTCGTGGCGGCCTTCGCCCCCGCGGCCGGCGCGGGGCTGGTCCGGGCGACGGGCGAGGTGGCCGACTGGGTGGCGGCCCAGGTGGAACTGGCCGAGCTCGATGCCTCCCGCACGCTTCTGATGGAGGCCGAGGTGCGCGCGCTCCGCGCCCAGATCAGCCCGCACTTCATCTACAACTCGCTGAACGCTATCGCGTCCTTCATCAACACGGACCCGGTGCGGGCGCGGGAACTCGTGGTGGAGTTTGCCGACTTCACCCGCTACTCGTTCCGGCGGCATGGAGACTTCACCACACTCGCCGAGGAACTGCGCTGCATCGACCGCTACCTGCTCCTGGAGCGGGCCCGGTTCGGGGACCGGGTGCAGGTGAGCCTGCGGATCGCCCCCGAGGTGCTCAGCACAGTGATCCCCTTCCTGAGCCTGCAGCCCCTCGTGGAAAACGCGGTGCGGCATGGCTTGGAGGCCAAGGAGGGGCCGGGCCACATTTCCATCACGGCGAACGATTCCGGGGCGTTCGCCGAGGTGACCATCGAGGACGACGGCGTGGGCATGGATCCGGAACAGCTGCGGTCCTTGCTGGCCGGCCATGGCGAGGGCGACCACGTCGGGCTGCGCAACGTCGACGCCCGGTTGCGGCAGGTCTACGGTGAGGACAACGGGCTGGTCATCGAGACCGCCCCGGGCGAGGGCACGCTGATCACCATGCGTGTGCCCAAGTCGCAGCCCCGCCACGACGCCTGACGCGGTTGCCTGACACCGCACAAACCGCCGCGGCGCCGGGCGGAACGCCGCGCGGAATCCGCCGGCAGTAGTCTGGAACCATGATTAACGTCCTCGTCGCCGACGACGAGCTGCCCGCCGTCGAGGAACTGGCCTTCCTGCTCGGCAGGGACGACCGGATCGGCACCATCCACCGCGCCTCCTCCGGCGCCGAGGCCCTGCGCGCCCTGGCAGCCGGGGACGTCGACGCCGTCTTCCTCGACATCCATATGCCCGCTGTGTCCGGGCTCGACATCGCCCGGTCCATCGCCTCCAGCGCGCACCCGCCCGCCGTCGTCTTTGTCACCGCCGATGAGGACTGCGCGCTGGAGGCGTTCGAGCTCGCGGCCGTGGACTACCTGCTCAAACCCGTGCGTGCCGAACGGCTGGCGAAGTCGGTCGGCCGTATCTGTGAGCTGCTCAAGGACGGCGCCGCGGTGCCGGAGATGATCACCGTGGACCTCGGCGGCACCACCAGGATGATCCGGCGCGACGACGTCACGTACGTCCAGGCGCAGGGCGATTACGCCAGGCTCCACACCGCGGACGCGAGCTACCTGATCCGGGTGCCGCTCGCGGACCTTGAGCAGCAATGGGCCGACGCCGGGTTCATCCGCACCCACCGCTCCTATCTGATCTCCCTGAACCACGTCAGCCATATGAAGCTCGCCGTGGCACGGCCCAGCGTGACCCTGGCCGGCGCCGAACTGCCGATCAGCCGCCGGCACCTGCCCTCCGTGCGGGAGAAACTCGAGGCGACCCGGATCCGGCCGCAGGCATGACCCGGGTCCGTGTCACCGCTCCGCGCACCAGCGCCCAGGCCAGTACGGCACTGCCCGCTGCGCGGTCGGCCGCCGAGCTGCGCGAAGCCGCAGAGGAGTCCGACGCCGGCCAGGTATTCGTCCGCTCGCTGATCCGCTCGCAGCTGAGGCTGGGCGTCGTGGTGGCCGGAGGCTTTATGCTCATCCTGCTCGCCTTCCCGCTTATGCTGGGGCTGGTCCCGGGGCTGGCGGAATCGAAGATTGCCGGCCTTCCCTTCGACTGGGTCCTGCTGGGCGCCGGAATCTATCCCGTGATCGGTCTCGGCGCGTGGCTGTATGTCCGGACGGCGGCACGGAACGAGGCCCGGTACCGGGAGCTGGCGGGGGACAAATGATGCGGCCGTGAACCCGGTCCTCGGGATTGCGGCGTTAGCCGCCGTCTCCCTCGCCACGGCCGTCATCGGCTTCTACGGGCTGCGGGTCTCCCGCACCACGAGTGACTTTTATGTGGCCTCGCGGACGGTGCGGCCCTGGTGGAATGCCTCGGCCATCGGCGGCGAGTATCTCTCGGCCGCGAGCTTCCTCGGCGTGGCGGGGCTCGTCCTGCTCTCGGGCACCGATGCCCTGTGGTTTCCGGTGGGCTATACGGCCGGCTACCTGATGCTGCTCCTGTTCGTGGCCGCTCCGCTGCGGCGCTCCGGCGCGTACACGATTCCGGACTTCACCGAGGCGCGGCTTGACTCGCGGGCAGTCCGCCGCGTCACGAGCATTGTGGTGGTGCTCGTCGGCTGGCTCTACATCGTTCCGCAGCTGCACGGCGCGGCGCTGGCCATCCGGATCGCCACGGGCCTGCCGGGCTGGGTGGGGCAGGTGGCGGTGGTCGCCGTCGTCTGCATTACCGTGGTGGCGGGCGGGATGCGTTCCATCACCTTCGTCCAGGCGTTCCAGTACTGGCTGAAATTGACGGCGCTGGCCGTGCCGATCCTCTTCATCTTCTTTGTGCTCGCCGGAACCGGTGCCCCCGCCGTCGCCGACGCCGCGGCGAATCCCACGGCCGCAGCACCAGCCGGGCCCTACCAGAACTTCTCCCTGCTCGTGGCCCTGCTGTTCGGCACGCTGGGACTGCCCCATGTACTGGTGCGGTTCTACACGAATCCGGACGGCCAGTCGGCCCGCCGGACCACGCTGATTGTGCTGGGCCTGCTGTCCGTCTTCTACCTGTTCCCGACGGCGTACGGCCTGATCGGGCGTATGTTCGCGCCCGGGCTTGCCCAAAGCGGCAGGGCGGATGCCCTCGTGCTGCTGCTGCCGGGCCGGATGATCGGCGGGACGGCCGGCGACCTGCTTTCCGCCTTGGTGGTGGCCGGGGCGTTCGCCGCGTTCCTGTCCACGACCTCCGGGCTGGTGGTCTCGCTCGCAGGCGTGATCAGCCAGGATGTGTTCGGCGGCAGCGTGCGCGGCTTCCGGTGGGCGGCGCTGATCTCGGCGGTCGTGCCGCTGGGGATAGCGTCCATGACCGACTCCCTGGCGCTGGCCGGAAGCGTGGGGCTCGTATTCGCCTTCACCGCGTCCACGATCTGCCCTGTGCTGCTGCTGGGCATCTGGTGGCGGGGCCTGACGGATACGGGAGCGATCGCCGGGATGCTGACCGGCGGGGTGCTCTGCGGCGGGGCCATGGTGGCCGGCTCGGTGCTGGGTGCCGCCGGGACGCCGTCGTGGCTCGCCCAGCCCGCCGCGTGGACGGTCCCGGCCGCGTTCGGCGTCGTTATCCTGGTGTCCCGGGCGACGAAGGACCGGGTACCCCGGACGATCACGCGGCTGATGACGCGGCTCCACACCCCGGAACGGCCGCTGGCAACCGAACGCTGAGCAGGCGGCCCTCAGTCGATGGAGGCCATCAGTTCCACGACGCGTTCCAGGAAGGCGTCGACCTGGCTTTCCTCGTACCCGTCCCGGCCGATGGCCGGCCGGAAGACGGCGCGGCGGATGTTGTCCACGCTCAGCGCCCGGTCCTCTTCGAGGTAGCCGATCAGCTCATGGCACAGGTCGTCGACGTCCGTGGTGTTGTAGCTGCGGGCTTTGGCCTTGGTGGGGCGCCGGAAGCGTTGGCCGTCCGGCCGGTGCAACCGGCCGCGGAGCACGCCGGCAAGCCGGCCGATTTCGCGCAGCCAGGCTTCCTCGCCGCGCTCGGCGACCAGTTCATCGCGTTCGCGCCGCGCGAGGGCATCCTCGAGCCGGTCCAGGGCCGCATCCACGCCGGCCGCGGCATAGCCGCCCTTGACAGGGTCGAAGGAGACGGCCCTGACATCGGCACTGCTGATGGGACGGCCCGCGGCCTTAGGTGATTCAAACGATACCCGCGCCCGCTGCAGGAACTGATCGACCTGCTTGGCGTTGTAGCCATACTGGTTCCGCTGCACGCGGTCAAAGGACGCAGGAATCTGCCGTTGAATGTCCACTGTCACTATGTTTCCTTCGGGGTTTCCTTCGGGCCGTTCGGCTGGTTTGCCCGGCACCATTCTAGGGCCGGAAGTGTTGATCCGGGAGGCGCCTATGCGCCGGCGACGGCCGAGAAGAGGATGAAAGCCACCGGCGAGGCGAACACAATCGAGTCCAGCCGGTCCATCACTCCACCGTGGCCGGGCAGGATGCTGCTCATGTCCTTGATGCCCAGTTCGCGTTTCACCATGGACTCGGCAAGGTCCCCTGCGGTGGCCGCGGCCACCATGCCGACGGCGAGCACGGCCCCGACCCACCAGGGCCTTCCCAGCAGGAAGATGCTGGCCAGCACGCCGATGATCATCGCCCCGGCGATCGAACCGGCGAAGCCTTCCCAGGTCTTCTTGGGGCTGATTTTGGGAGCCATCGGATGCTTGCCCAGGAAGGCACCCACGAGGTAGCCGAAGGTGTCGTTGGAGACCACCAGCAGCAGGAGCGTGGCGATCTGCCAGGCGCCGGGCGGCACCACGCCGCCGGGCCAGGGGCCCACCGGTGCCATGCCTCCCGTGGTGTGCAGCGGCAGCACAGCGAAGCTGATCAGGAACGGCACCCAGGCGAGGGTGAAGACGCCGGCGAAGATGCTGCGGGCCGAGCCCGCGGCTCCTTCCAGGGAGCGCCATAGCAGCACGGCCACGCTGCTGAGCAGCATGGCGAAGAGCAGGCTTTCGACGCCGCCGAAGTACGCTGCGATGGGCATCGCGATGGTCCCGGTCATGGCCGGGATAATGGGGAGCCTGGTCCCGGATGCTTCCAGGGCCCGGAAGATCTCCCAGACGCCGAAGACGGCGAAGGCCGTGACGATCAGCACAAAGCCCAGCGGAAGAAAGATCAGCCCGCCAAGGACGGCGAAGAGCATACCAAGGCCCACCGCGGTGGCGGCAGGAAGGTTCCTGCCGGCCTTCGGCGTCGGATTCTTTCGTTCTTTCCCCCGCCCCCGGACGCGTGGTCCGGGGGCCTGCTGTGCCTGACCCATCAGACCTCGAGCAGCTCGGCTTCCTTGCGCTTGAGCAGCTCGTCAATCCCGTCAACGTGTGCCTTGGTCATGGCATCCAGTTCCTTTTCGCCGCGGCTGCCCTCGTCCTCGCCGGCGTCCCCGTCCTTGACCAGTTTATCCAGTGTCTCCTTGGCCTTGCGGCGGATGTTGCGGATGGAGACCTTGGCGTCCTCGCCCTTGGCTTTGACGATTTTGACGTATTCCTTGCGCCGTTCCTTCGTCAGCTCCGGGATGGTGATCCGGATGACGTTGCCGTCGTTCGAGGGGTTGGCGCCGACCTCGGAGTCGCTCAGTGCCCGTTCGATGTCGCGCAGGGCCGTCTTGTCGAACGGGGTGATGAGGATGGTGCGGGCGTCCGGAACCGCGAAGGAGGCCAGCTGCTGCAGGGGCGTCGGCGAACCGTAATAGTCCACCAGGACCCGGTTGTACAGGCCGGGCGTGGCGCGGCCGGTCCGGATCGAGGCGAAGTCTTCCTTGGCTACCTCTACCGCCTTGTCCATCTTGTCCCCGGCTTCGAGCAAGGTTTCTTCGATCACGATCTCTCCTCAGAAATTGGTGCGTCCCGGTTGGCGGGCCGCTGCACGGTCTTCGTTCGTTCCGTCGGTGTCTTCCGCATGCCGGTACCCTGTCCGGGTACGGAACTGTCCTGAAAACATCCTAGCCGTTGCTAGGGGGTGACGACGGTGCCGAGGTCCTCGCCGCGGATGGCCCGGGTGACGTTACCTTCGCCTTCCATGCCGAACACCACCATTGTGAGGTTGTTGTCCTTGCACATGGTCATGGCGGTCTGGTCCATCACACGGATGTCGCGGCGCAGGGCCTCGTCGTAGCTGAGGTGGTGCAGCTTTTCGGCCGAGGGGTCCTTCTTTGGGTCAGCGGTATAGACGCCGTCGACCCCGCTCTTGGCCATCAGGACGACGTCGGCGTGGACCTCCATGGCCCGCTGGGCCGCGACGGTGTCGGTCGAGAAGTACGGCAGGCCGGCGCCGGCACCGAAGATGACAACGCGGCCCTTTTCCATGTGGCGGATGGCGCGGCGCGGAATGTAGGCCTCGGCGACCTGGCCCATGGTGATGGCGCTCTGGACACGGGTTTCGACTCCGGCCTGTTCCAGGAAGTCCTGGAGCGCGAGGCAGTTCATAACGGTGCCGAGCATCCCCATGTAGTCGGCGCGTGAGCGGTCCATGCCGCTCTGGGACAATTCGGCGCCGCGGAAGAAGTTCCCGCCGCCGACGACGATGGCGACCTCGACGTCGGGGACTGCGGCGGCGATCTGCTTGGCCACGCCGCGGACGGTATCCGGGTCAACGCCCAGCTTGCCGCCGCCGAAGACCTCGCCGGAAAGTTTCAAGAGAACGCGGCGCCGGGTCTTTCTTGGCTGGGCTGAAGTGACGGTTTCCATGGTGCCTTCCCGTTGGTGAACTCTGAAAAAGGTTATCGTGCCGGAGGCCAGGGGTGTGATTCCACTCTGGTGTACGCATGCTGCCCCGGGTGCATGCAAAAGGGGTGGCCACCGCAGTGACCACCCCCTTAGCGTGTCCGGCTAGTGCCTGACTGGTGTCCGGCTCCTGGTCAGGAACCGACGCGGAAACGCGCGAATGCGGTTCCCTTGACGCCGGCCTCTTCGAGGATCTGGGCGACGGATTTCTTGGCGTCCTTGGCGAACGACTGGTCCAGCAGGACCTCGCCCTTGTAGAAGCCGGTTACGCGGCCTTCCACAATCTTGGTCATGGCGGCCTCGGGCTTGCCTTCAGCCTTGGCGGTTTCCTCGGCGATGCGGCGCTCGGACTCGACCAGCTCGGCCGGGACGTCCTCGCGGGAGAGGTAGTTCGGTGACATCGCAGCGATGTGCACGGCGACGTCGTGGGCGGCCGTAGCGGCCGCTTCCCCTTCGCCGTCAACGGCGAACAGCACGCCGACCTGCGCCGGGAGATCCTTGGAGGTCTTGTGCAGGTAAGCGTCGACCGTAGCGCCCTCGATGCGGGAGATGCGGCGAACCACAACCTTCTCGCCGAGGACGGCGCCCTCTTCGATGACAACCTCGGACAGCGGCTTGCCGTCGACCTCGGTGGCCAGCAGGGTGTCGAGGTCGGCCGCGCCGGACTCAACAGCAACGGCGAGGACCTTGTCGGCGAGCTGGATGAACTTGTCAGCCTTCGCGACGAAGTCGGTCTCGCAGTTAACTTCGATCATCACGCCGACGCCGCCGTCGACCTTGGCGGTGACCAGGCCTTCTGCGGTGGAGCGGCCTTCGCGCTTGGTAGCGCCCTTCAGGCCCTTGATGCGGATGATTTCGATGGCCTTCTCGGCGTCACCGTTGGCTTCGTCAAGAGCCTTCTTGACATCCATCATGCCGGCGCCGGTGCGCTCGCGCAGAGCCTTGATATCAGCGGCAGTGTAGTTCGCCATGTGAACCCCTCTGTCTAGAAATTTTATGTGGTGTACGGACCGACAGGACGGCTGCTCACCTGGTGAGCGGCCATCCTGTCAGTACCCCCTGCGCCGCGGACGGCGTAGGGGGAGATCCAGATTTACTTGTGCTTGGTTACTTGTTTACTTGTGCTTGGTTACTTGGCTTCGCCACTGGCGTCGTCAGCAACTTCAGTGGCCTCGGCAGCTGCCGGGGCTTCGTCTGCAGCAGCAACGGGTGCTTCCTGGGCGGGAGCTTCGGCAACTGCAGCTTCGGCAACAGGAGCGGCTTCAGCGGCAGCAGCCTGATCGGCCTTGCCGCCTTCGAGGAGCTCGCGCTCCCACTCGGCCAGCGGCTCTTCCGGAGCTTCCGTGGTGCCGGTGGCGCGGTTGTGGCGGGCGATCAGGCCCTCGGCAACAGCATCTGCAACAACGCGGGTCAGCAGGTTGACGGAGCGGATGGCGTCGTCGTTGCCCGGGATCGGGAAGTCGACTTCGTCCGGATCGCAGTTGGTGTCCAGGATGGCAACAACCGGGATGTTCAGCTTCTTGGCTTCGTCAACAGCAAGGTGTTCCTTCTTGGTGTCAACGATCCACAGAGCGGAGGGGGCCTTCGTCAGGTTGCGGATACCACCGAGATTGGTGGCCAGCTTGGTGAGTTCGCGGCGAAGGAGCAGCAGTTCCTTCTTGGTGTAAGCGGAGCCGGCAACGTCGTCGAAGTCAATCTCTTCGAGTTCCTTCATGCGCTGGATTCGCTTGGAGACCGTCTGGAAGTTGGTCAGCATACCGCCGAGCCAACGCTGGTTGACGTACGGCTGGCCAACGCGGGTGGCCTGCTCGGCGATGGATTCCTGCGCCTGCTTCTTGGTGCCGACGAAGAGGACGGTGCCGCCGTGGGCAACGGTGGCCTTGACGAACTCGTAGGCGCGGTCGATGTAGGACAGCGACTGCTGCAGGTCAATGATGTAGATACCGTTGCGTTCCGTGAAGATGAAGCGCTTCATCTTCGGGTTCCAACGGCGGGTCTGGTGTCCAAAGTGGACGCCGCTGTCAAGCAGCTGGCGCATAGTTACGACGGGCATGCCGGCGCTCCTTCCGGCAGGTCATTCATGAGAGAGCCCTCAGGCTGTCTTACCCTGCCAATAGTTGACGGTTAATTAGCAACACCCAGGCGGGCGCTGCTCCTGGCATCCACCGCACCCCTTATCCGGGCCCATGGGGACCGGACCGCAAGGAGCGCAGTCCTCCGCACCGTGGGAAGCCGGGCTTCGAATGTGGAGGGCTGGATACGCGTAGTCAGCCACTGCTCCCCCGCACCTCTGAATGAGACGTGCCGGCTTTGACAATAAATTGACCGAGCATGAGGGCGCAGCAAACTGCTCCACCTAGTGTACTACAGGGGTCCCCGCCCGCCGGACCGTTGTCGGCACGCTCCGGGGTGGTTCCGGGGTCTTGCCGGGGTGCCCGTCCCGGGGCTTATCCACATGGCGCGTACCGGGGCTTATCCACATGGCGCGTACCGGCGCTTCCCGCCGGCCGGGCGCGGCCAGCAGGCTGGCCGGATGAAGATTCCGGCACTCCTCGCGGCCCTGTTCCTGGCCCCATCCCCGATGGCGCTGTCCCCGGTCACACAGTCCTCCGTCACATTGTCGCCCGTCACGGCAGCGGCGGCCGGCCCCCTGGAGGGCGCCGTTCCGGCGGCTGCGGGACCGCGGGCAGTTCCGGCTACGGCCGGGTGGGGATGGCCGTTGAATCCCCGGCCGGCGGTGCTCCGCGCTTTTGATCCGCCGGCGAGGCCCTGGCTGATCGGCCACCGCGGCGTGGACCTGCGGGCCGCGTACGACGGCGCCCCCGTCGCCTCGCCGGCGGCCGGCACCGTGAGCTTCGTCGGCGTCGTCGTGGACCGGCCGGTCATCACCGTCGACCATGGCAACGGGCTGCGGAGCAGCTTCGAGCCGGTGGCGAGCCAGCTCCTTCCCGGTGCCGCCGTCGCCAAGGGCGAGACCCTGGGCTCGTCGCGGGCCGGCCACTGCGGGCCGGTGCCTTGTATCCACTGGGGGGTGCGCCGCGGCGAGGAGTATCTCAACCCCCTCGCGTTCGTGCTGGATCTGCGGCCCTCGGTGCTGCTTCCCCTCGACCCGTCGCCCGCGGCGCTAGACGATCGCGGAAATGCCCGTGATGGCCCGCCCCGTGACAAGGGTATTGATCTCATGCGTGCCCTCGTAGGAGTAGATCGCCTCGGCGTCGGCGAAGACCTTGGCCATCTCGTAGTCCGTCACGATCCCGTTACCGCCGAGGATGCCGCGGCCCAGGGCCACGCTTTCGCGCATCCGGGCGGTGGTGAAGGCCTTGGCCAGGGCGGACTGTTCGTCCTTGGCCTGGCCGGCGTCCTCCAGCTGGGCCAGCCGGACCATCATGCCCATGGAGCTGACCGCATTGCCGAGGATCTGCACCAGCTGGTGCTGGACCAGCTGGAAGGAGGCGATGGGCCGCCCGAACTGGCTGCGCTCCACCGCGTACCGGCGGGCGACGTCGAAGGCGGCGAGCTGCTGCCCGACGGCCTGCCAGGCGACGGCGAGCCTGGTGACCTTAAGGACTTTGTTGGTGTCCCGGAAGCTGTTGGCGTTGGCGAGCTTGAAGAAGCCGGGCACCACCACGTTCTCAAGGGTGATGTCGGCATTCTGCACCGTGCGCAGCGAGATCTTGTTCTCGATCTTGGTCGCGCTGTACCCCTCGGTCCTGGTGTCCACGAGGAAGCCCTTGACCTGGTTGTCCGCGAGGTCCCGGGCATAGATGACCACCCAGTCGGAGAAGGTGGCATTGCCGATCCAACGCTTGGCGCCGTTGAGGATCCAGCTGTCCCCCTCACGCCGGGCGGTGGTCCTGGTGCCGCCGGCGACGTCGGAGCCGCCGAGGGGCTCGGTCAGGCCGAAGGCTCCGATCTTCTTCAGGGAGTAGATGTCCGGCAGCCAGGCCTCCTGCTGCTCCTGGGAGGCCAGGGCCTCGATCGAGCCGGTGAAGAGTCCGTCGTGGACTCCCATGAAGGTGGCGATGGAGGTGTCCGCACGGGTGGCTTCGGCGTGCAGGATCCCGGCGAAGAGGTTGGAATAGCCCTGCCGCCTGACCGGGCTGACCAGGTCAATCTCTGCCAGCTTCGGGATCAGTTCCATCGGGAACTCACCGCGGTTCCAGCAGTCGACGGCGATCGGCTTGACCTCTCGGGCCAGGAACTCCCGGACTTCCGCCAGCCTGTCCTGCTCCTTGCCGCTGAGCAGCTGCTCGAACGCGAAGAAGTCGCCATCGGCGTAGGGGAGGTTGTTGATGTCGATTGCAGCTTTGGACATGGGATTCCTTCACTTGGGATCAGCAGCGGCCAAGGATGCGGGCGTCGCATCGGCATTATGTTACCGATGAGTAACTTACCGCAGAGCCGTGATGGCCGGCAAATGAAGGCACGGGTGTGAAGGGCCGGACGGGACCAGGCCGGAAGGCGCCGGAAATGCAAAAGGAGCCGGGCCGACGTCGGACATCGGCCACGGCTCCCGTGGGTGCGGCCCCCGGATCGGGAGGTGCAGCAGAAAATGTAGGGCTACTCGGACTTGAACCGAGGACCTTAGGATTATGAGTCCCGCGCTCTAACCAGCTGAGCTATAGCCCCCTGCGCCCGGAACCATTGCGGCCCGTGCGGGCCGGACTGCTTCCGGGCAAAAACACTCTAACAATAGTAGTCGGCCACGCCGCGCATCCGGCCGTGCAACGCGTCCATACGACGCGGCAGGGCTAGACGACGAGGTCGTCGTAGCTGGCGCCCCGGTAGATCTCCTCGAAAGTCTTCAAGGTGCGTTCAATACTGTGGTTCTCCACGATGCCCCGGCTTGCCTTGCCCATGGCAGCCAGTTCACCGGCGGGAAGCGTGAGCACCCGGACCATCTTGGCGGCCAGGTCGTCGCTGTCGTTCGGTGTGAACAGGTAGCCGTTTTCGCCGTCGCGGACCAGGTGCGGCAAGGCCATGGCGTCCGCCAGCAGCACAGGGGTGGACGCGGACATTGCTTCCAGCGTCACGAGGGACTGCAGTTCGGCCGTGCCTGGCATGCAGAACAGGTCCGCCGCAAGGTAGGCCTTGCGCAGATCGTCGTCACTGGCCAGGCCGAAGAACTTCACCCGGTCCGCCAGCCCCAGCCGGGCAACCTGCGCTTCGAGGGCCCGCCGGACTTCCCCGCCGCCGACGATCTCGAGGTGGATGTCCAACTCCTTGGGGGTCTTGGCGACGGCGTCGATCAACACGTCGATGTGCTTTTCCTCGGCAAGCCGGCCGACGAAGAGGACCGTGGGGCTGGCGTGGCGCTCCACCGTCTCGCCGGGCCTGGGCTCGTAGGCCGCGGCGTCAATGCCGTTGGAGAGGGGAAGGACCTTGGGCAGGAAGGCGTGATCATGCATGGCCTTGGCGGCCAGCGGCGTCGGGGTGGTCACCACATCGGCCTGGCCCATGACCTTTCCCATGTCCTTCCAGGAGATGCGTCCCACGATGTCCTTGAACCACTGCGGGAAGGGCAGGAAGGGGTTCAGGTTCTCGGGCATGAAGTGGTTGGTGGCCACGATCCGGACGCCACGCTTCACGGCCTCGTACAGCACGTGCTCGCCGATCATATAGTGGCTTTGGATGTGTACGACGTCGGGCTGGATCTTGTCGAACAGCAGGCTTATTTCCTTCTTGATCTCCCAGGGGAAGGTGATCCGGAAGTATTCGTGGGTGGGAACCGAGTGCGAGCGGATCCGGTGGACCGTGCCTTCGTCGCGGAATTCGGTGTAGCTCTTACCCTTGCCCGGGCGGCAGGCCAGGACGTGCACGTTGTGTCCGCGGGCGGTCATTCCCTTGGCGAGGCGGTAGCCGAACATGGCCGCGCCGTTGATGTTGGGCGGGTACGTTTCCGCCGCAATCAGGATGGTCAGCGGTTTCTGGTTGTCGGACATGGTCACGTGGATAGCTCCTGGTGTTCACGGTGCGGCAGCTGGGTCTGTGGTGGCCTGCTGGCCGTCGGTGCAGGCGCTCCGGGCCTGCTGCTGATGTCTGACTGAAGCCCTAGGACAGCCGGCCCGCGGCCCTCCGCGCGTCCTTCTTGCGCTTCGTGACCTCGGGATGGTGCCTGGACAGGGCGATCACTCCCACGATAGCAAGGGTTGCGGCCGCCCCCATCGCAATTGCCATCACGGCGTGGACGTCGGGACGCAGTTCACCAAGGATCGCGATGCCGATCGCAATGCCCACGATCGGGTCCACCACGGTCAATCCGGCGATCACCAGGTCCGGCGGGCCTCCGGAGTAGGCGCTCTGGACGAACCACGATCCGAGGCCGCCCGCGGCCGCGATTGCCACCACGGAATACCACTGCACGTTCAGCAGGGCGAGCCCGTTCGGATCCAACAGGTGCTTGCCGATAATACGGGTCAGGACTGCCACGAAGCCGAACAGGACGCCGGCGCCCAGGATGTAGATGAAGGCACTCATCCGGTGCTTGAAGAGCAGGGCGAGGGTGCCGAAGAGGCCGACGGCGAGGGCCAGCAGCAGCACGATGGTCAGCTCGTCCGAACGGCTGACGTGGTGGTTTTCCTGCGTCACGTTGACGGCCAGCACCACGAACAGCGCGGACCCGGTAACGCACGCGGAGATGGCCACCACCGTGGCCCTGTTGATACTGAGCCCCTGGTCCTTAGAGTTGACGATCGTGGTGATGACGAGCGCGATCGCCCCGATCGGCTGGACTACGGTCAGCGGCGCTGTCACCAGTGCGACGGCGTTCATCGCCATGCCGGCGCCCAGCAGCAGCAGCCCGAAGACCCAGCGGGGGTTCCGGATCAGGCGCAGCAGGCCATGGGTGCTGAGCGCCAGTCCGCCGGTGTCGGCCTTGACCGCACTGCCCTGGCGCTGGGCGCCGAAGGCAAGGAAGAAGGCACCAAGGACCGCCAGCAGCACGGCGAGCCAGACCATCAGCTGAGGCCGCCATCGTCGTCGCCGATCTTAAGTCTCTTGCCTTTACTGAGGATGGCCCGGAAGTAGTTGTAGCCCGCGATCCAGTGCGCCAACAGGCCCAGGCCAAGGAAGATCCACGCGGCCACAAAGCAGGTCTCGGCGGCCGGGATGGGCATCCTGGAGAGCACCAGCAGGGGTGTGCCGGTCAGCAGCAGCGCCGTGCGGAGCTTGCCCGTCCTGCTGACCGGCAGGTCCGGGTGGCTGTGGAAGTAGTGCAGCGACAGAGTGAGCAGGACGGCATCCGGGACGAGCAGGGCGGTCAGGTACCACCACTGGAGGACGCCGGCGATCACGAGGGTGACGGCGACGGCGATCAGGGACAGCCGGTCCGCGATGGGGTCCATGACCCGGCCGAGGTTGGACATCTGGTTGAACCGGCGGGCGATGTAGCCGTCCACCCAGTCGGTACTGCTCATGATGCCGAGGACCAGGGCGGCATAGCCGTATTCCTGCCGCGCCAGCACGAGCCAGATGAAGAGGGGGACACCGAGGAACCGCACCACGGTCAGGAGGTTGGGGACGGTGAAGACCGTGTCGTGGTGGATCAGGGGCTGTCCGGACCGGGTACCAGCGCCGATGAACCTCATCAGTTCCCCCTTTTCGTGGCCGGCAACGATTTAGCGTGGGAGCTCAGCGGGGCCTAGCCCTTGATCAGCTTGCGCAGGAGGTAGACCAGGGCGGCGGCCGAGGCGGTGAGCGCGACGAGCGGCTTCCAGCGCTGGCCGAGCTGTTCGGCGATTCCCGCGGTGTTGGCGGTGTTTGCCGTGGTTGCGGCGTTTGCCGTTTTTGCGGCGTTCGCCGTGATTGCGCTCCGGGCGGAGGAACGGAATCCGGCGACCTTGCCGCTGAGCTGCTCCTTGCCGTCCTGCAGTCGGACCTGGGCGGCGGCCAGCAGGGCCTGGGCCTGGGTCTTGACGTCGAGCTCGGCGTCGAGCTCATCGCGCACGCCGGTGAGGTGGCTGCGGCGCTGGTCGAGGCGGCGCCGCAGTTCGTCTTCGCTGGGCGGCGGCCCGAAGTCGGGCCGGGCGGCGGCTTTGGCTTCCTTCTCGGCTTTCGCCTTGGCGGCGGCCTCGGCCTTGGCTGCCTTGTACTGTTCGGAATCGGGGTCCAGGACCGCCGGGTTGAAGCCGGAGCCTTCCTTGGCGATGCCGAGATCGTATTTGAGTCCGCGGAGGGTCCCTTCCGGAACCAGCGGCATGGCTTTTTTGAACTTCCTGAGGCCCACCATTCCGCCGATCAGGGCAATCACCAGGAACAGGGCACAGACCAGCAGCGCAGCCAGCCAGGCCGGCATGATCGTGGCGAGCCCCATGATGGCGGCAACAATGAGACCGATCACCAGGAAGGCGACAAAGGCCAGGGCGACTGCGAAGAACGCTGCGGCAACGCCGAGCTGG
This sequence comes from Arthrobacter sp. PAMC25564, assembly GCF_004798705.1. Lineage (NCBI taxonomy): Bacteria > Bacillati > Actinomycetota > Actinomycetes > Micrococcales > Micrococcaceae > Arthrobacter > Arthrobacter sp. PAMC25564. Next base: position 3,584,675 of record NZ_CP039290.1, read on the forward strand.
ATGCCCTTGCGCTTGAGCTCGACCTTGGCGAGGGCAATCTCGTCATTGAGCTGCCGTGGCACCAGCTTGAAGATCAGCCTCAGGGTCTTGGGCAGCGCGGCAATGCGCAGCCCGCCGCTTGTCCCGCCGCTGTGACGTCCGCTCATCGGTCCCGCCTAACTGGTTCCATCTGTCATTCCGTTTCCACGGATTGGCCGGGGCTGCACTGTTTCGCACAGACCTCGGTGTCAAAAGTACCATTCAGGTCCCCGGCGGGGCTGTGCCGGCGGGGTGTGGCGCGGCCCTGCCGCAGCCCGGGGGCGGTGCGGCAGGGCCCTAGGATTGGTCCCTGTGACCACCCCCACGAATCCCGGTGATTCCCTGAGCCGACGCCGCAGGCTCCTCTACGTTCTGATGCTTGGCGCCCTGACAGCTCTCGGCCCCTTCACGGTGGACCTCTACCTCCCCGCGTTCCCCGCCCTGGAAGCAAGCCTTGGTGTCTCCCAGGCGGCCGTGCAGCTGACGCTGACCGGGACAACGGTGGGCTTCGCGCTCGGACAGCTCGTGGTGGGTCCGCTGAGTGACAAGTTCGGCCGCCGGGTCCCCCTGATCCTGGCCACGGCGGTGCACATCGCTGCTTCGCTGGGGGCCGCCGTGTCCACGGATATCGCCACGCTTGGCTTCTTCCGGGTCCTGATGGGCGTCGGCGCCGCGGGAGGCGGCGTCGTGGCCATGGCCATGGTCCGGGACCTGTTCAGCGGCTACGCCATGGTGCGGATGTTCTCCAGGATGGCCCTTGTGAACGGCTTGGCCCCGATCCTTGCGCCGGTCATCGGCTCCCAGTTGCTCCTGTTGACGCCCTGGCCCGGCATCTTCGTCTTCCTGGCCGGCTACGGGACGTGCGTGATCATCGCGGCGGTCTTCGTCGTGCGGGAGACGCTCCCCCGCCAGCTGCGCGGCAAGACCGGGATGACGGCCCGCCAGCGGTACCAGGTGCTGTTTGCCGACAGGATCTTCGTTGGCGTGTTGCTGGTGGGTGGCATGAATTTCGCCGGGCTCTTCACCTATCTCTCGGCGTCGCCCTTCCTGTTCCAGGACATCTATGGGTTCACGCCGCAGCAGTACGGTCTGCTCTTCGGCGTGAACTCGCTGGGCATCGTCGCGGGCGTCCAGACCAGCTCCAGGCTCATCCGGCGCGTCCCGCCCCAATGGATCCTGGCCTGCTCCACGGCCTGGATGTTCCTGATGGCCGTGCTGATCGTCATCTTCGACCAGCTGGGCTTCGGGTTGTGGGGCGTGTTGGTGCCGCTCTGGTTCTACATCCTCGGTGCCGGTTTCACGTTCCCGACCGTCCAGGTGCTGGCGCTGGCCAAGCACGGCGCCCAGGCCGGAACCGCGGCCTCGCTGCTGGGCGCCGCGACGTTCCTGATGGCGGGGCTCGTCTCCCCCGTGGTCGGCTGGCTCGGCGTCGGGTCCGCCACCCCCATGGGCGCCGTCCAGGCCGCCTGCCTCCTCGCCGCCGCGGCGGCCCTGTGGCTCGTTGTACGGCCCGGCACCGTCCCTTCGATCCAGTAGGCGCGGGTCCCAAGCCGCCCTCCCGGGAGGACATGTCCAGTCCTGGCACACAGGACTGGACACAACGAGATCATGTCCACCCGCAAACCCGGGCGTGGGGCATGTCCGGAGGCTCGTTGTACGGCCCCGCACCGTCCCTTCGATCCAGTAGCCGCGGGTCCCAAGCCGCCCTGTTCCCGGTACGCTGCAGGCGATAAAGTTGTTTCATGCCCGACTGGCAGAACCCGCCACCCCTACCGGCCACGTGGCAGCGGTACGACGCCGGGATCCTGCCTCTGTGGTGGGAACGGCTGTGCAGCCAGACCAGTCCGCAGTCGGCGGCCCTGTACGCGGGCGGCCTGTTCGCCGAAGACCGGCGCCGTCCGATCGCCCAGTGGTACAATCCGGCCTACGAGTCGGCTCTCCTGGTCGCCCCCGAGACCTCCCCCGAATGGCCCGTGCAGCGGTTCGGCATCTTCTACGCCCCGCCGGGCGGCGGTTTCACCCAGGTGCATTCGGCGCCCCACGAGTGGCATCCCCGCGAGCCCCGGCAGGCCCCCACCGAGGATGAAGCGTTCCTGGCCGCCGTGGCCGAGGCCGAGCGTTTCCTCCAGGTCGAGATGTACTTCGTCTGAGCCCACAGCGCCGCACAAAGAATCCCCACCAAGAACCCGGCGCATAAAACACAAAGAATCCCCACCAAGAACCCGGCGCATAAAAAAGGTCCCGCGGCCGGTTGTTCACCGGCCGCGAGACCTGTCCGCTCCTCCTGCTGGACTTGAACCAGCAACCCTTCGATTAACAGTCGAATGCTCTGCCAATTGAGCTAAGGAGGAATGAAGCAGGTACGACATTAGCAAAGGTTTCGCCGCTTTGGAAATCGGCGGCGCACCCCGCGGCGGGAACCGAGGAAATACCCCCTCCGGGTATAAAAAAGTCCCCGTCCCGGTGACCCGGAACGGGGACTGCGCGCTCCTCCTGCTGGACTTGAACCAGCAACCCTTCGATTAACAGTCGAATGCTCTGCCAATTGAGCTAAGGAGGAATGAAGCGGCTATAAGCCTAGCAACACCCGGCCGGGAAGTGAAATTGGGGCCTGGGGCACCGGCCCTCAGGCGTCCGAGCGCAGCGCCCGGCGCTCCATCTCGAGCTGCATGAGTTCCCGGTTCAGCCGCTGGAACTCCTCGGGATCGGCGGAGGCATCGAGCCGCTGCAACTGGCCCATCTTGTCCGCCTTGACCCGGGTGATCTGCAGTTCAAACAGCCGCGCCAGGATGTCCCTGCAGTACCGCAGCACTCCCTCAGCGGTGTTGGCAGGCAGCGGCACGACGGCGAGTTCGGACACGAGCGGCCTGAGCGGCTCGGGGACTTCCTGCAGCAGCTGCTCCACCCAGCGCGCCGGATCCCCGGCGAAGCCGAGCCCGGTGGCCCGGATCGCCTCGTGGATGGCGAGGTAGGCCGGCGTCGAAAAGCGCGCCTCCGAGAACCGCTGCCATGTCTCGCCTTCCAGCATCGCCGGTTCCTGGAGGGCGACCTCGAGCGCCTGGCGTTCCATCGCCGCCACCGGGTCCCGGGGATCTGGCCGGTTGAAGGACGGCAGGGCCGGCGACGGCGGCAAGGGCGCCACTCCCGGCGCGGATCCTCCGGAAGCGTACCCTCGGGCGATCCCGTGCCCGCCCCCGTGGTCCTGCCTGTTGCCCTGCCCGTTCCCTCCGGCCCCGGAGCCTTGGGCCCGCTTGGCAGCCGCGCCGACGGCCCGGTTGACCTCCTCGACCGGCATGCCCAGCCAGCCGGCGAGCTCGCGGGCGTAGCCCGGACGGATCGCGGCGTCGCGGATCTGCGCCACGACGGGGGCGGCTTCGCGCAGGGCTGCGATCCGGCCTTCGACTGTGTCGAGGTTGTGCCTTTTCAAGGACGCGCGGATGGCAAATTCGAACAGCGGGCGGCGGGTGTTGATCAGGTCACGGACCGCGGAATCGCCCTTGGACTGGCGGAGGTCGCAGGGGTCGGCGCCGTTGGGTTCGACCGCGACGTAGGTCTGCGCCACGAAGCGCTGGTCCTCTTCGAAGGCGCGCAGCGCCGCCTTCTGGCCGGCGGCGTCGCCGTCGAAGGTGAAGATGACCTCTCCCCCGCTGCCGTCGTCCGAGAGCAGCCGGCGGGCGATCTTGATGTGCTCGGTACCGAAGGCGGTGCCGCAGGTGGCAACCGCCGTCGTGATTCCGGCCAGGTGGCAGGCCATCACGTCGGTGTAGCCTTCCACCACCACGAGCTGGCGTTCCCTGGCGATGTTCCGCTTGGCGAGGTCGATCCCGTAGAGGACCTGGGACTTCTTGTAGAGCGCGGTCTCGGGGGTGTTGAGGTACTTGGGGCCCTGGTCGTCCTCGTACAGCTTGCGCGCGCCGAAGCCGATCGTGTCGCCGGCGATGTCCCGGATGGGCCAGATCAGCCGGCCGCGGAAACGGTCGTAGATCCCCCGGCCGCCTTCAGAAAACATCCCGGTCAGCTTCAGTTCGGGGTCCGTGTAGCCGCGGCCGCGGAGGTGCTTGAGCAGGGAGTCCCAGCCCTGCGGGGCGTAGCCGACGCCGAACTGTTCGGATGCCGCGCGGTCGAAGCCGCGGCCGTAGAGGAAGTTGCGGCCTTCGGTGGCCGCCGGGGTCAGAAGCTGTGCGCGGAAGAATTCATCGGCCACCTTGTGGGCGTCCAGCAGCCGCTGCCGCCGGCCGATCTCGTCCCGGTTGGGACCGGAGCCGCCGTCCTCGTAATGGAGTTCGAAGCCGATCCTGGACGCCAGCTTTTCCACCGCCTCCTGGAACGAGGTGTGGTCCAGTTTCTGCACGAAGGAGATGACGTCGCCGTCCTCGCCGCAGCCGAAGCAGTGGTACCGCCCGGCCTGCGGACGGACGGTGAAAGAGGGCGAGCGCTCGTCGTGGAAAGGGCAGAGGCCCTTGAAGGATCCCAGCCCCGCGCCCTTCAGGGTGACGTAGCCGTCGACAACTTCCTTGATGTCCGTGCGCTGGCGTACTTCGTCAATATCAACACGCTTGATCAGGCCGGACACAGTGCCATCCTAGTCACCACAGCGACGGCAGGCTGCCGACGAGCCGTTCGTAGAGGGCCAGCGCGGAGCCGTCCGTGAGCGATGCGACCTGGTCGATGACGACGCGCAGCCGTGCGCCGTCGTCCTCCGCGTCGCGCCAGTCGGCGGCGAACATCGGCTCCAGGTGGCGGTCCCCAGTGGCGGTCAGGGCGGTGACCAGCGCATGCAGGACCTCACGCTGGCGTTCGTAGATGGGCTGCCGGTGTTCGGTGGTCATCACGAAGGTGGTGGCCAGGCCCTTCATCACCGCGATTTCCATCACGGTCTCGTCCGGAACGATCAGCTCCGCGTTGTAGCGGGTGAGGTTCTCCGGTCCGTAGACGGCGCGGGTGGCTTCGAGGGCGCTCTGGCAGAACCGGCCGATGAGCTGGCTGGTCATGTCCTTCAGCGCTGCCATGGACTTGCGGCTGCCGTCGGCCTCGCGCACCCAGACCCTCGTCGCCTCAAGCCTGGCCAGCGCGGCGTCGATGGCGGCGGGATCATTGTGCGGCAGGTACCACTGCTTGGCGTAGCCCACGACGCGGGCACGGTGGTCAGGGTTGTCCATCCAGCGGAGCTGGAAGTGGCCGGCGACGATCGCGTCCTCGACGTCGTGCACGGAATAGGAGATGTCGTCCGCGAGGTCCATGACCTGTGCTTCCAGGCAGGATCGGCGTCCCGGGGCGCCCTCGCGGATCCAGTCGAAGATCGGCAGATCGTCCTCGTAGGCGCCGAATTTGCTGGTCCGTTCGCCGTGGAGGACGGGGGCGTTCTCGGCCGACCACGGGTATTTGGCGGCGGCGTCGAGGCTGGCGCGGGTCAGGTTCAGCCCGGCGGGCCGTCCGTCCGGGGCCAGGACCTTCGGTTCCAGCCGGGTCAGCAGGCGCAGGGTCTGGGCGTTGCCTTCGAAGCCGCCGATCGCGTGCGCAACCTCGTTCAGGGCGGATTCGCCGTTGTGCCCGAAGGGCGGATGGCCCAGGTCATGGCTGAGGCAGGCGGTGTCAACGACGTCGGGGTCGCAGCCCAGGGCATGGCCCAGCTCGCGGCCCACCTGCGCGACTTCGAGGCTGTGCGTGAGCCGGGTGCGCACGAAGTCATCGGTGTCCGGGGCCACCACCTGGGTCTTGGCGCCAAGCCGGCGCAGGGCCGAGGAGTGCAGGACCCGGGCGCGGTCGCGCTCGAAATCGGAGCGGTAGGTGGATTTGGGCGGCTCCTCCACCCAGCGGGCGCAGTCGCGGGCCTCGTAGCCGTCCAGCACCGGGGCGGTGGTCCTGGTCTCAGCCACCGGAGACGTCCAGTTCGGCGTGGCAGATCTCGCGCGACTGTTCGGCGTCCATCGTGCGGTCCAGCAGCCAGTCCTTGGGCAGCGCGGGCCTCTTGGGCGAACCCGCACGGCCGCGCGGACCCTCGGCGTCGACACCGGGGTACGGCGAATCAAGATCCAGCTGGTCCAGCGTCCCGCGCAGCACCTCGAGGCTTGTCACGAGCGCCAGCCTGGTGCGCAGTTCGCTGCCGACGACGTAGCCCTTGAAGTACCAGGCGATGTGCTTGCGGATCTCACGCAGGGCCTTGCCCTCGTCGCCGAAGGTCTCGACCATGAGCTGGGCGTGGCGGTAGACGCTTTCGGCCACCTTGCGCAGGTCCGGCTTGTGGCGGACGTCGCTGCCTTCAAAGGCCGCCATGAGGTCCCCGAACAGCCACGGCCGGCCCTGGCAGCCGCGGCCCACCACCACGCCGTCGACGCCGGTTTCGCGGACCATCCGGATGGCGTCGTCCGCGGACCAGATGTCGCCGTTGCCGAGCACCGGGATGTCCGGCAGCGCCTCGCGCAGCCGGGCGATGGCAGACCAGTCGGCCTGCCCGGAATAGAACTGTGCGGTGGTGCGGCCGTGAAGCGTGACGGCGGCCACGCCCGAATCCCGGGCGATCCGGCCGGCATCGAGGTACGTCAGGTGGTCCTCGTCGATGCCCTTGCGCATCTTGATGGTCAGCGGGATGTTGCCGTTGGAGGCCTCCTTGACGGCGGTCCGGACGATCGAGGTGAACAGGTCCGTCTTCCACGGCAGGGCCGATCCGCCCCCGCGCCGGGTGACCTTGGGGACCGGGCAGCCGAAGTTGAGGTCGATATGGTCCGCGCGGTCCTCTTCGACCAGCAACCGCACGGCCGCACCGACGGTCACCGGGTCCACGCCGTAGAGCTGGACGGAGCGGACCTTTTCGTCGTCGTCGTGCGCGATGATCCGCAGCGATTCGGGCGTGCGCTCCACGAGGGCACGCGAGGTGACCATCTCCGCCACGTACAGGCCGCCGCCGTACTCACGGCAGAGCCTGCGGAAGGCGGAGTTGGTGATGCCCGCCATGGGTGCCAGGATCACGGGGGTGTCCACCGTGAGGGGGCCCAGCCTCAGGGGCGGGAGTTCCAGCTTGGGGGCGGGAGGCGTTGCTACAACAGTCACCCGTCCATTGTCTCAAAGCCGGGCAAATCGGCTGCGTCCACCTCGGCTATGTGGGTAAATTGCCTCAGCTCCGGACGGCGGCCCGGCGCCCGCGGCGGGTGTCGGGCGCCGTTTCGGACCCGCCGGCGGCGTCACCCCCGCGGTCGCGGCCGGTGACGCCGACGGCGTCGTCCGCCGCCCGGGGCGGGGCCTGCACGGCAGCGCTGACGCGGCCGCCCGTTGTCATCCGGACGCCGCGGGCGCCGGCCTTGATTCCGGTGGCTTTGACCACGAGCACCGCGATCAGCGTGGTGACGGGGATCGCCAGGACCAGCCCGATGGAGCCGACGAGCGTGCGGATCACTTCTTCGGACAGTTCGGCGCTGGTGAGGGCGTCCCCCAGGGGCCGCTCGTAGAGCATCACGATGATCAGGATGGGCAGCGCGGCGCCGGCGTAGGCGAACGCGATGGTGTAGACGGTGGAGGCGATGTGGTCGCGGCCGATCCGCATGGCGGAACTGAAGAGCTTTCGGGCGCTGGTCTGCGGGGCGAGTTCCCACAGTTCCCAGACGGCGGAGGACTGGGTAATGGTGACGTCGTTCAGGACGCCCAGCCCGGAAATAATGAGGCCGCACAGGATGATCCCGGAGATCGAGATGTGGTCTGAAATGTTGGCGAGCGTGGCGGCGTCGTGGTTGCCCACCCCGGCAAGGTTCGCGGCGTCGGTGGCCCAGGCAGCCAGCAGCGAGGTGATGCCGAGGCCGAACATGGTGCCCAGCAGGGCCGTCGACGTCCGGGCGGAGAAGCCGTGGGCGAAGTAGAGCACCCCAATCATGATCACCGTGGACCCGACGAGTGCCAGGAGCAGCGGAGGCTTTCCTTCCACCAGCCCGGGGAGAATGAAGGAGACCAGCACGGCGTAAGCCCCCACGAGGCCGATCAGGGCCCGCAGCCCGCGCCAGCGCGCCACCGCGATCACGACGACGGCATAGAGCAAAGCGAGGAAGATGATGGGCAGCGTGCGGACGAAGTCGACGAAGACATAGGCGGGCGAGCCCTGGCCTGCGGCGGCGCCCTGGGCCTGGGAGAGATTCAGGTAGCGGATGTTGTCGCCGGGCTTGACGCCGTGGGATTTGGCGACGTCGGGGTTGATGACGACCTTGACGGGATTGCCGCCCTTGTCCGGCTCGGTGTAGGCGAAGGTGCACTGCGAGCCCTGCTGCGCAGGCTGCCCGTCCATGCAGTTGCCTGACACCACCCGCTGGATCTTGCCGGTGTCGAAGGTAACGCCGGGCGCCGCCGCGTACGGGCTGGCCAGTGTGATGCCCTCCTTGCTGCCCGAGGGCCACATCATCACCATGGCGGCGAGCGTCAGGAGCGTCAGCGGGACCAGGACAGCGGCCAGGATCCAGTTGGCTTTCTTCCGGGCGGCGAGCGCCTGGGGCGTCGGCTCAGCATGGTCCGTGTGGGCATGTGAATGTCCGGCACCCATCAGCAGTTCAACCTCATGCCATGCAACTTTACGGCCTGCGCGGAGTCCTGCCGCACACGAGAAGCCCCCGGCACCCGCCGGGCTGCCGGGGGCTTCACACGCCCTTTGACCGGATCCCGGAGGCTTTACTGGGGAGGGATGTTCTGGTTGATGTGGAAGAGGTTCTGCGGATCATACTTGGCTTTGATGGCACTCAGTCGCTTGAAGTTCTCCCCATAGTTCTCCGCAACTCTGGGCAGGTCATCGCCGTCCATGAAGTTGATGTAGCCGCCGGGCGCCGAATAGGGCCGCAGGGCGGCCGCATACTCCCGCACCCAGGCGATGTTGGCCTCGTTATCGGCAGGATCGGACCAAATGCCGGCAATCACCGGGGCGAACTTCACGTTGCGGTTCGCGAAGGCCGTTTCGGTGGCCCCCACCCGCTGCACAGCTCCGTCGATGGAGTAGAGGTGCACGGCGGTTTGCACGCTGGGCACTCTGCTCCCGTAGTCGAGGTGAGTATTAATGGCGCCGTCGTTGAGCTCGGCCAGGAAGTCCGCCTTCCAGTAACCCTGCAGCCCCTTGGGCAGCAGCGGGTCGAAGGCCTGGTTCAGGGCCGGGTAGGGCATTGGCCCGACCATGGATCCGGCCACGGGGGCGACGTCCAGGAAAGGCTTCCAACGGCTGGGCCCTTCGGCCTGATCGCCTGCCCACATCCCGACGACGACGGCCACCGGCTTTCCATGCCATTCCTCGGGAAGGAACGGCACCGGCGGCCCGAGGGCGAATCCAAGGAAAGACCCAAACTCTTCGGGGGCTGACGCCAAGTAGTCGCGATAGAACTTCGCCACCGTCTCCGCGTGCTCCATCGGGTAGATGACGATCCCGACGTGGACCATGTCCACCGGATGCAACCGGTACTCCAGCGAGGTCACGACCCCGAAGTTCCCACCGCCGCCGCGCAGCGCCCAGAAGAGATCCTCGTTCTCGCTTTCGCTGGCCGTCACGAATTTTCCCTCCGCCGTCACAACGTCGGCCGAGATGAGGTTGTCGCAGCTGAGGCCGTACTTGCGGGCCAGGTAGCCGATCCCGCCGCCCAAAGTCAGCCCGGCCACGCCGGTCGAGCCCACAATACCGCCGGTGGTCGCCAGCCCGAAGGCATGCGTGGCGTGGTTGAAGTCGGCCCAGGTGGCGCCCGCCTCGGAACGCGCCGTCCTGGCTACGGGATCAACCCGGACCCCCGAGGTGTTGGCGAAGTCGATGACCAAGGCGCCATCCCACGTGCCGAAGCCCGGGGCGCTGTGGCCTCCCCCGCGGATGGCCAGGTCCATGGCGTTGTCGCGGGCGAAGTTGATGCAGGCGATGACATCGGCCACCTGGGACACCCGGACCACCGCCGCCGGGCGCTTGTCGATCATGCCGTTGTAGACCGCGCGTGCCGCATCGTAGTCGGCGTCGGCGGGCGTGACGATCTGCCCGCGGACCTGCTCCCGCAGGCCATCCAAAGATGTTGCGTTCATTTCTGTACCGTCGATTTCATCGTGAGACCCGACCCGGACGGTAATCTGCGCTCCCAGCCGGCATGACGCCCGGAGGTTTACGTCAAAAGAAATACTCCTCCGGCCATGCGCCGTCAATAGGATGCTGCTGTCTGCGGAACGCCCGCGGCGCCGCGCCAATCGCCCGGGCCCTCGGCTCCGAATGGACTATAGGCAGGTCCTGGCGGACCGCGGGAATGCCCGGCGGACGACGTCGGTTCGAAGCCGCGGTTTGACCCGCGGGCGCAGCGACTTATGGTAGGTAATTGACGGATGTGGAGGGCAACGGCGTGGCCAAGCGCAGACTGGACGACCGCGAACATGAGGCGGCCGGGGCGGGGCCGGCAGCCAAGGCTGTATTGACGGTTGCCGAGGCGGCCGGGACCACCCGCGGCGTCGCACTGGTGCTGCACGGCGGGGAGGCGGACAGCTATGGCACCGTCCGCGCCCGGAACCTGAGCCCGGCCCGGATGTTGCCGTTTGTGCAGGCGCTCCGGGCCCAGGGCGGTCCCCACGGCCTGGCCGTGTGGAACCTCCGGAACCGGTACCGGGGGTGGAACGGGGAGGACATGTCCCCTGTCCAGGACGCCCGGTGGGCACTCGCGCAGATCAGCCGCGAGCATCCAAGGCTCCCCGTCTACCTCCTGGGGCACTCGATGGGCGGGCTCACGGCCATGTGCGTAGCCGATGACCCGCAGGTGGCGGCCGTGGTGGCCCTCGCCCCATGGTTGAGCATGGAAACACCGGTGGAACGGGTGGCCGGGAGGCGGATCCTGATCGTCCATGGCACGGAGGACCGCTGGACCAGCCCGGCCAACTCGCTGGCCTACGCACGGCGGGCAGACGGCGTCGCCGAATCCGTGGACTACGTCGCGCTCAAGGGCGCGGGGCACTTCATGCTCCGCCGCGTGGGGCTATGGAACTCGCTCGCGAACGGCTTCATCCTCGACGCTTTCGCGGCGGGCACCGGCATCGGAACCGGGATTGAGGCCGGCACGGAGGCCCTGCGCCGTATCCTGCCCGCGGCCGGCGGCAGCCTTCCGGTGGTGCTGTGATGCCGTTCTTCCCGCTCGGCGCCTTCCTCGCCAGCCTGCCGTGGGCGGCCGCGGCGCTCGCGGTCCTGCTGGCGTTGACCTTCGCGGTCGCCGTACGGCAGGGCCGTCATTCGGTCATGGACACGGTCTGGGGACTCGGCTTTGTGGTGGTGGCCGCTGTCTCCTGGCTGCTCTCGGCAGGACACGGCGACGGCGGCCGCCGCCTGCTGCTCCTGGCCCTGGTGGCGGTGTGGGGCATCCGGCTGGCCGCCCACATCGGGCTGCGCTCACGCGGCGGACACGAGGATCCGCGGTACGTGGACATGCTCTCCGCTGCGCCGGGCTCGCGCCACGTCTATGCTCTGCGGCGGGTTTACCTGCCGCAGGGCCTGGTGCTGTTCTTCGTCTCGCTCACCGTGCAGCTTGGCATGTTCAGTACGGGCCCGCTCGGCTGGCTGGCGCTGGCGGGGGTCCTGGCCTGGACCCTGGGCTTCATCTTCGAGACGGTCGGCGACTGGCAGCTGGCGCGGTTCAAGGCCGATCCGTCCAGGCGTGGAACCGTCCTCAACACCGGGCTCTGGCGCTACACCCGGCATCCCAATTATTTCGGCGACGCCGCCGTCTGGGCCGGTCTCTTCCTCGTCGCCGCCGACTCCTGGCCCGGCGTCCTGACCGTCCTCTCCCCGGCCCTGATGATCTGGACCCTCGCCGGCAAAACCGGGAAACCGCTGACGGAGAAAGCCATGTCCGCCCGCCCGGGCTACCGGGAGTACATCGAGTCCACCTCGGGTTTCATCCCCTGGCCGCCCCGCCCGCGCTAGTTGTCGCCACCGGCCACGCGACGCGCAAATGCCCTGCCGCTGCCGGAATTCCGGCAGCGGCAGGGCATTTGCGCAGCGACGGGCGCCGGGCGCTGCGGGTCAGTCGGAGACAACCAGGGTTTCGGCGCCCTGGATGTGCGCGTTGCCGCTTTCCAGCAGCGGCTCGACGACGGCACGCAGCGCCGTCATCGAATCGTCCACTTCCAGCAGCACCGGGTACTGGTACGCGATCAAGGCCAGCAGGTCACGGACCGAGGCCTGGGCCTGCTCCGGGCTGAGCTGCGGATCGTGGCCCAGGAATACCTCCGAGGGCTGCCCGGAGGGGCCGTCCCCGGGGCTCAGCTCCGCATAACTGATGGCGAAAGCCTCCAGCCGGCCTTTCCTGCTGGCCGGGATGCCCTGGCCGAAGGCGCTGGCCTGCGGGGCCCGCAGCACGATCGCGCCGTGGGCACCGCTGAGCTCATCCAGGAACAGCCGCTGCACGGTGCCGATGCCCAGCTCCCCCGGGCTGTCCCAACCGTGCACCGCCGTGTAGTAGCGGCCCACGACGTCGCTCAGTTCCACCGAACCGGTGGCAAGATCCTCCACCCGCTCGGAGGCCGCGGATTCGGAACCGTCACCGAAGACGGGCAGCCTGAGCGCACCGGGCGCCACGACGACGAGGCGTGAGCGCTGGATCGGGGACAGTCCCGCCGCCTCGGCGAACGCCGCCCCCGGGGTGCCGGGCTCCACCTTGCAGCGCAGCCTGGAGACGCCCGACGGCGCCCGTTCGGCCTCGTGGCGGAGCATCGTCAGCAGGGTGGAGCCAATGCCGGCGCGGCGGTGGTTCCGGTCGACCTCGATGTAGGCCCAGAGCCGTTCCGGATGCAGGGAGGCCTCATGTACCACGCCGGCCGCGACCGGGATGGCCACGCCGTCGACGACGTCCTCGGCCACGATGCAGCGGCGCCACGGCGAGTTGCCCGAGGGCGCCAGCGTGCCGCGGAACTGTCCGGCCTGGACCGTTTCCGGGCCGCCCCAGATTTCCAGCAGCGCGAGGTCATCGCCGTCGCGCCATTCACGGTATGCGATCGCCATGCCTAGGCGCCGATCAGGCGTGCGGCCAGGTAGCCCTCCACCTTGTCCAGGGAGACGCGCTCCTGGCTCATCGTGTCGCGTTCGCGGATCGTCACGGCCTGGTCATCAAGGGTTTCGAAGTCCACGGTGATGCAGAACGGGGTGCCGATCTCGTCCTGGCGGCGGTAGCGGCGGCCGATGGCGCCGGCGTCGTCGAACTCGATGTTCCAGCTCCTGCGCAACTGGGCGGCGAGGTCCTTGGCCTTCGGGGAAAGGTCCTCGTTGCGGCTCAGCGGCAGCACGGCGGCCTTGACCGGGGCCAGGCGCGGATCCAGCTTCAGTACTGTGCGGATGTCGACGCCGCCCTTGGCGTTGGGTGCCTCGTCCTCGGTGTACGCGTCGATCATGAACGCCATGAAGGAGCGGGTGAGGCCGGCGGCCGGTTCGATCACGTACGGGGTGTAGCGCTCGTTCGTGGCCTGGTTGAAGTAGCTCAGGTCCGTGCCGGAGGCCTTGGAGTGGGTGGAGAGGTCGAAGTCCGTGCGGTTGGCAATGCCCTCAAGCTCGCCCCACTCGGAGCCCTGGAAACCGAAGCGGTATTCGATGTCCGTGGTGCCCTTGGAGTAGTGGCTGAGCTTCTCCAGCGGGTGCTCGAAGAAGCGCAGGTTTTCCTCACGAATGCCCAGGCTGGTGTACCAGGACATCCGCTCCTTCATCCAGTACCGGTGCCACTGCTCGTCCGTGCCGGGCTCGACGAAGAATTCCATTTCCATCTGCTCGAATTCCCGGGTGCGGAAGATGAAGTTGCCCGGCGTGATCTCGTTGCGGAAGGACTTGCCGATCTGGCCGATGCCGAACGGCGGCTTCTTGCGGGAGGCTGTGAGGACGTTGTTGAAGTTGATGAAGATGCCCTGGGCGGTCTCGGGGCGCAGGTAGTGCAGGCCCTCTTCGCTGGCAACCGGTCCGAGGTAGGTCTTGAGCAGTCCGGAGAACTCCTGGGGCTCGGTCCATTCGCCGCGGGTGCCGCAATTGGCGCAGGCGATGTCCTTGAGGCCGTTCTCGGCGGGTCGGCCCTTCTTTTCCTCGTATTCTTCCTCGAGGTGGTCCGCGCGGTACCGCTTGTGGCAGGAAAGGCACTCCACGAGGGGATCGGAGAAGACCTCGACATGGCCGGATGCCTCCCAGACCTGGCGGGGCAGGATGACGGACGAGTCCAGGCCGACAACGTCTTCGCGGCCGCGGACCACGGACTGCCACCACTGGCGCTTGATGTTTTCCTTGAGCTCGGCTCCAAGGGGCCCGTAGTCCCAGGCAGAACGTGAGCCACCATAGATTTCACCGGCCTGGAATACGAAACCCCGGCGCTTGGCGAGGGAAATGATCTGGTCGAGGACGGATTTTGCTGCCATGGGGGGACTCCAATTTCTACAGGGCCGCTGGGTGCGGTCCGCGGTCTGCGCCCCGGATCCCCGGCTGGTTGCCGGACGGAGCAGTACGAAAGATTGATGTGCAGGATGCTGCGCTTCCTAGCCTACCGGCCAGCTACCGCTTCAAAGCCCCCTTGGGCCAGGGCAGGGTGGCGAGCACGATGGCGGCAAGCGTCAGGAGCGTGCCGAGGACCGTGGGCAGCGCCACCACGGTGCCGGGCACGGGCAGCACCACGTCCAGGGCCAGGGACCCCAGCAGCTGTCCGGCGATCATGCCCAGCCCCGTGACCAGCACCCCGAGACTGCGGACCAGCAGGGCGCCGAGGCCGATGAAGACGCAGCCCATCGGGCCGCCAAGGTAGTACCACCACTGTGCCGGGAGTCCGCTGCCAGCGCCGGCGACGGCGAGCTTAACCAGCCACGCGATCCACAGCAGGGCCGTGCCGGAGATGAAGTTCACCAGCGTGGCGGCGATCGGGGTGCCGTAGTGGACCGTGGCGGTGCCGTTCATAGCCTGTTGGAAGCTCATCAGGAATCCGGCCAGTACCGGAAGCAGGATCGTGGCCAGCAGCGGCGCGGTGCCGGATCCGGCGTCGTGCCCGCCGCCACCCGCGGCAGATGCGGCGAGGCGCGGGGACACCGCCCAGGCAACGGCGGCGATGGTCAGGAGGCACCCGATCACCCGGATGCTTGTGACGGGCTTCTTGCCGGCGGGTCCGATCCCCATCCGGTCCACCAGCAGGCCGCTGAGGGTCTGCCCGGTCACCGTGGCGACGGTGAACAGGGCGACGCCCAGCAGGCCCACCGTGAAGGATTGCGCGAAGACGAAGAAGGCCCCGATGCAGCCGGCCAGCACGTAGTACGGCGGGATCCGGCGTTCCCGGACGGCCGGCAGGATCCGCGCCAGCCCCGCCCGGCCCTTCGGCAGGGCCACGGAGATGACGATCATCAGGACCAGCCCCGTGGTGAAGCTCACCACCGCGGCTCCGATGCCGTCCGCCAGCACCGCGCCGAGGGCACCGTTGATGCGTCCCTGCACGGGGATGAACAGGCCGGCGGCCACGGCCAATGGCAGGCCCGCAATAAGCGGAAGGCGTGGTGCATGGGTCATTGGAGACACCTTACGTCAGGCATTATTGCTGTATGAGCAACCCGGAAATTGAAGAGATCCCCATCCGCGACGACATGATCCGGCTGGGGCAGCTGCTGAAGCTTGCCAGCCTGGTGGAGGACGGCGTGGAGGCGACGGAGCTGATCAGGAACGGCCTGGTGCAGGTCAACGGCGAGATCGATGACCGCCGCGGGCGCCAGCTCCACGACGGCGACACGGTGACCGTGAACGGCCGGACCGTGCGGATCAGCACACCCGCCGGTTCGTAGCCTGGCCCGGCGCTGCCGGCGGCGCCGCTACCCGGGCATCGCCCGACGTCGTCCGGGCGGTTATTTGTTCAGCACCTCGTGGGTGAGGAACTCGGACACATGGCCCAGTTCCTGCTGGTTGATGCCATGCCACATTCCTGAGTAGAGCACCTTGGTGAGCTTCACGTGCTTGCGGACCCAGCCCATCGTGTATTCGATCTTGTCGGGCGTGATCACGGGATCCTGCTGGTCCCGGCCCCAGAACAGCGGCAGGGTTCCGTCCAGTTCGCCGTCGCGGAAGCTCGGGTCATCCCCGGCGTCGATCGCAAACCCTGACAGGCCGACGACGGCGGCGAAGTCCGCCGGACGCTGCCGCAGCAGCGTTGTGGCCATCGCCATGCCCATCGAGAATCCGAGCAGCGTCACTGACGGGTGGTTGGCCTTGACGGCGTCGAGCCAGCCGAAGACATAGGCGGCGGCGTCCTTGACGGCCTGCACCGAGTAGTCGGCCGAACCCACGAGCGGGAACCAGCTGAAGCCCGGTCCCATGGTGATCGGGGCGCGGACGGAGGCTACCGCGAAATCCTGCGGGAGCATGTCCGCCAGGCCGAGCAGGTCCTGCTCGTTGGCGCCGTAGCCATGCAACAGGACCAGGAGCGGTTTGCCGGCCGTGGCCTCCTCCGGCTTGGACCACAGGACAACGGGGGCAGGGAAGGCATCAGCTAGAGTCATGGAACCATTCTTACAGTTACCCGCCGGTAACAACTTACGGTGGCGTAGCTTTGGCTCAACAGTGGAGGATATGAAGGTGAGCGAAACCGAAGCCATGGAGAACTCCCCCGAGAGCGTCGTAACCCACCCGTGGACCCGCTATGTCGCCATGGGCGATTCGTTCACGGAAGGCATCGGGGACCCCGAACCGGCCAGCCCCGGCGGGCACCGGGGCTGGGCGGACCGGGTGGCTGAAGAACTGAGCCGCGGCCACACTGACTTCGCCTACGCCAATCTGGCCGTCCGCGGCCGGCTCCTGCAGCAGATCGTGGACCAGCAGCTGGCCCATTGCCTGTCCCTCAAACCCGATCTGATCACGCTCTCGGCCGGCGGCAACGACCTGATCCGTCCCGGCGGCGATCCGGATGCGCTGGCGGAAAAGCTCGACTCGGTGGTACAGATCCTGGCCCTGGGCGGCGCGACCGTGGTCCTCTTCAACGGTCCCGACACCGGCTCCACGGTGCTTGGCCGGATCCGCAGCAAGGTTGCCATCTACAACGAAAACCTCCGGACCATCGCGGCCCGGCACGATGCCGTCATCGCGGACATGTGGTCCCTGCGGCAGCTGAATGATCCCCGGATGTGGGACGCGGACCGCCTGCACTTTTCTCCGCTGGGCCACCACACGATCGCGGCCATGGTGCTGGATTCGCTGAACGTCCAGCACACCCTGGAGCCCCTCTCGCCCAAGCCCCTGCCGCAGCGCAGCTGGCGGGAGGCACGGTCCGGAGACCTCGTATGGGCGAAGGATTACTTCGTCCCCTGGGTGGTCCGCCGGCTGCGGCACCGCTCCAGCGGGGACGGCATAACGGCAAAGCGCCCCCTGCCCGGACCGGTGTTCGGCCCCGGGGTCCCCCTGGGCTCCGGCGAGGGCCCCCCGGGGGCAGAAGAACCAGTGCGGTCCTGAACGGGTCCGGGCATAAGCTGGGGGAAACACTTGGGAGGCCCGGCACCGTGAACAGTCTGTTCTTTTGGATCATCGTTTTGACCTTCGTGGTCCCGACGGCGCTGCGCCTGTACCGGAAGTCAGTCCGCGGCCGGAACCGCGGCCAGGGCATGCCCGGCGGGTTTCCGAACCTGCCGGACGGCGGGTATCCGGGCCAGTACCCGGGCCAGCAGGGCAAGCAGCCCCGGGATGGCTACACCCAGCAGGACTACTTCGGCGGCGGCTTCCAGGCCGGCACCCCCGGACAGCCTTTGCCGCCGTACCCGGGCCAGGCGGGCTACCGGAACCCCGTCCCCTACGAGGACAGCCCCGAGTACCTGAACAACCCTCCCGGGTCCGGGCAACAGCCCTCCGGGCAGCAGGGCGCGTGGCAGCAGCCTGCCGGACAGCCGCCCGGAACCCCTGCAGTTCCCACGCCGCCGTCGGGCACGCAGGGGTTCCGGGCGCGCAAGCTCGCCGAACTTGACCAGCGGTACAGCGATGGCGAGCTCGCCATGGAGGATTACATGGCCCAGCGCGCGGAGATCATGAAGGGCTGACCGCCTGTTCGGCCGCCTGGCCGAAGAAGTTCTGCCGGAACTGCTCGCTGAGCTGGCCGATTTCGGTCAGGAAGCCGTCGTGGCCGATCGGGGCCTCGATCATGTGCAGTTCCGCTCCGCCCGGCAGCGCATCGGCGAGTTCACGGGACTGCGCCGGGAAATACAGCCGGTCCGAATCCACCGCCGCGACAATGAAGTCCGCCGTCGCGTGGGCCAGCGATTCCTGGAGGGGGCCGCGTCCGCGGCACACGTCATGGCTCATGAGGGCCTCGGTGATGGCGATGTAGCTGTTGGCGTCGAAGCGCCGGACCAGCTTGTTGCCCTGGTGGTCGAGGTAGCTTTCCACCTGGTAGCGTCCGCGCCCGGCCAGCGAACCGGCGTCCAGCGGCGCCTCTGCTTCCTGGGCGTTCCGGCCGAAGCGCCCGTCCAGTTCGGCCGCCGAGCGGTAGGTGATGTGCGCGATCCGGCGTGCCAGGGCCAGGCCTGCAACCGGCCCGGGGCCGCCGTAGTAGTCCCCGCCGTTGAAGTCCGGGTCCAGGCGGATAGCCAGGGTCTGGGCCTGGGCGAAGGCAATCTGTTCCGCGGTGCTGCTCGCGCCGACGGAAATCACGGCGCAGCGCCGGACCCGTTCCGGGTAGCTGACGGCCCACTCGAGGGCACGTGCCCCGCCGAGGGATCCGCCCAGTACGGCGAACCAGCTGCGGATGCCCAGGGCGTCCGCAAGCCTGGCCTCGGCCTCCGTGGTGTCCCGCAGGGTGACCAGCGGAAACCGTGAACCCCAGGGCTTTCCGTCGGGGGCCTGCGTCGAGGGACCGGTGGAGCCGTAGCAGCCGCCCACGATATTGATGGAGACGACGAAGTACTTGTCGGTGTCCACGGGGGCGCCGGGGCCCGCGAGCTGCTCCCACCAGCCCGGTTCCTCGCTGGCGCCCCGGGTCACGTGGGTGTCGCCGGTCAGCGCATGTTCGATCAGCACCGCATTCGAGCCGTCCGCGTTCAGCCTCCCCCAGGTCTCGTAGGCGAGGACGACATCGGGGAGCCGGGCACCGGACTCAAGCTCGAGGTCGCCGATCCGCAGGTACTGGACGGTTCCGTCCGGCACGGCTTGTTCGACTTCTTCTTCGACGGCACGCCGGGATGGATCGGTGCCGGGTACACCGCTGTGGGTGAGGGAAAGTGTCATATGAGGACCTAACTTCGCGCTTGCCTGCCGTCAGCTGACCGGCAGGCCAGGTCTTCACCCGGGGCACCCCGCCGCAAAAGGAGGGTTGCCGGCCAGCAAGCCGGGGCTGTCGCTGGCGCTCATGACCTTCAATGAGTTTACGAAACGAGGCGACGGAATGGCGAAGATTGTGACGGCCATGTGACTCCCGGCGTCCCGGCGCCGTCGCCGGCGGATCAGGGACGCCGGGAGTCAGTGCACGTCAGACGCTCTTGGCCGCGCGGAATCCGGCGTCGAGGTCCGCGAGGATGTCATCGATGTGCTCCAGGCCCACCGAGAGCCGCACGAGTCCCGGATTGACGCCGGCGATGGCCTGCTGTTCCGGGGTCAGCTGGCTGTGCGTGGTCGACGCCGGGTGGATGACCAGGGAGCGCACGTCACCGATGTTCGCCACATGGGAATGCAGTTCAAGGGCATCAACGAACGCCTTGCCCGCCTCGGCTCCCCCGGCGATGTTGAACGCCACGACCGCACCGGTGCCCTTGGGACCGTACTTGCGGCCCCGCTCGTACCACGGGCTGGAGGGCAGCCCCGCGTAGGCGACGGATTCGACGTCGTCCCTCGCCTCGAGCCATTCGGCCACCTTGGTGGCGTTGGCGACGTGCCGTTCGACGCGCAGGCTCAGGGTCTCGATGCCCTGGGCGATGAGGAAGGCGTTGAACGGGGAGACGGCCGAGCCGAGGTCGCGCAGGAGCTGGACGCGGGCCTTGAGGATGTAGGAGAGGTTGGCGCCCAGGGCGCCGTCCGCGCCCAGGTCCCGGGCATAGACCAGGCCGTTGTAGCTGGGGTCCGGGGTGTTGAAGCCGGGGAACCGCTCGGGGTCCTTGCCGAAATCGAAGTTCCCGGAATCCACGATCACGCCCGCGATCGCGGCGCCATGGCCGCCGAGGTACTTGGTGGCGGAGTGCACCACGATGTCCGCGCCCCACTCGATCGGACGGATCAGGTACGGGGTGGACAGGGTGTTGTCGACGATCAGCGGCACGCCGCCCTCGTGCGCCACCTTGGAGACGCCCTCGATGTCGAGCACGTCCTGGCGCGGGTTGGAGACTACCTCGGCGAAGAACAGCTTGGTGTTGGGCCGGACGGCGTCGCGCCACTGCTCCAGGTTGTCCGGGTCCTCCACGAAGGTGACGGAGATGCCGAACTTCTTCAGCGTGTGGGCCAGCAGGTTGTAGGTTCCGCCGTAGAGGCTGGGGCTGGCCACCACGTGGTCACCGGCTTCGGCGACGTTGAGGATCGCGAAGGTCTCCGCGGCCTGGCCGGAGCTGAGCAGCAGGGCCGCGAGGCCGCCCTCAAGACTGGCCACGCGCTGCTCCACCGCGTCCTGGGTCGGGTTGCCGATCCGGGTGTAGATGGGGGCGAGCTCGGCGAGGGCGAAGCGGTTGGCGGCGCTTTCAGCGCTCGGGAACACGAACGACGTCGTCTGGTAGATAGGCAGGGCCCGCGCGCCGGTGGCGCTGTCCGGCTCCTGGCCGGCGTGGATCTGGCGGGTTTCGAAGGACCAGGCATTGGACATCGGAAAAGCTCCTCAAGGACCGGGCACAGGTCCGCCCGGAGCTGATCGGCTCGGGACGGCACGGGGCCGCGCTTGCCCTCCGGCGGGCGCCGGACGGCCAGGTCTTCACCCGGGGCACCCCACCGCGATACGAGGGTTGCCGGCCAGCAAGCCGGGGCTATCTGCTGGCACTCATGACCTGACTTCAGTGTAGGGACGCTCCAGCGGCGCTGGATAGCTTTGTGACGAAGATGAAGCCACCGGGCAAGTGACTGTGGCGGTCGCGGCCCAACTGGCGAGCAGTTTCAGACTTTCGTCGCTGGCGGAACCTGGGTCTCCGGTGTAGGCGAACATGGTCCACCCGGGGTTGGCCGGCAGTTCCATCGCTTCATAGCCGAGCTCGAGGTCACCACCCACGGGATGGTGGATGCGTTTGAGGCCGGTCCGGTGGAAGCGCGCATTGTGGGCGGCCCAGCCGGTGCGGAATTCGTCGCTGCGCGTTGCGAGCTCGCCAATCAGCTCGGAGAGTTCTGTCGTGCGGATTCCGGCCGGCGTAGCCGCGCAAGACGGCCACGATGTCATTCGCCGCCTGTTCCCAGTCCGGGAAGAAGGTGCGTGCTTCCGGGTTGAAGAACATGAAGCGGGCTCAACAGGGAGGACGCCGTGAATACCACCCCGGTATTCCCTGCCAGCAGGCCATCGGACCCGGCATGCCTGTAACGACAGGCACTCCCAAGATGGATTTCGCGGGTGTTGACTGGAACCTGACCGACAACTGAGTAAAGGAACCCCTGAACATGCGAGCAACACTGATGTACGGCGCCGGCGACGTGCGTGTCGAAACCGTTCCCAACCCCACGATCCAGGAGCCCACGGACGCCATCGTGCGCATCGTCGCCGGATGCATCTGCGGCAGCGACCTGTGGCCCTATGCCTCCAGGCCCGAGACTGCAGAAGGCTCCCGCATGGGCCACGAGTTCGTCGGCATCGTCGAAAAGCTCGGCCCCGGTGTGACCGGCCTGGCGGTGGGTGACTTTGTCATTGCCCCGTTCGTCGCCTCCGACGGCACCTGCGACTTCTGCAAGGAAGGCCTGCAGACCTCCTGCCGCCACGGGGGACACTGGGGCGGCCAGGATGACGGCGGCCAGGGCGAATTCGCCCGCGTGCCGCAGGCATCCGGCACCCTAGTCGCAGTTCCCGCTGGCTTCGATGAGAAGCTGATCCCGTCGCTCTTGAGCCTCTCCGATGTCATGTCGACCGGATACCACGCGGCCAAGAAGGCTGGCATCAAGCCCGGACAGACGGTCACCGTGATCGGCGACGGGGCAGTCGGACTCTCCGCGGTCATCGCCGCCAAGCTGATGGGCGCCTCGCGCATCATCCTCATGGGCCGCCACGAGGCCCGCACCAGTCTCGGCCGCGAGTTCGGTGCCACTGACGTCGTCGCCGAACGCGGAGGCGAGGGCATCGCCAAAGTCAAGGAGCTCACGAACGGCGACGGAACCCACGTCGTACTCGAAGCAGTGGGCCTCAAGGCGGCGATCGAGATGGCCATCGGTGTCGTCCGTGACGGCGGCGTCATCAGCCGTGTCGGTGCACCGCAATTCTCCGAAGTTCCACTCGGGTTCCCCGAGTTCATGCGCAACATTACGCTCACCGGTGGTGTCGCACCGGCACGCGCATACATCGAGGAACTGCTGCCGCTCGTGCTCGCCGGAACCATTGACCCCGGCAAGGTCTTCGACCGCACCATCGGCCTGGACGACGTTCCCGCCGGCTACCAGGCCATGGCCGACCGCGAAGCGCTCAAAGTACTCGTCCGCCCGTAACCCGAGGAACACGAAACCATGAACATCACACTCAACAACGGCGTCGTCATGCCCGCCATCGGCCTCGGTGTCTTCCAGACCCCTCCCGAGGTCACCACCGGTGCGGTCGCAACCGCGCTGGAGACCGGCTACCGCCACATCGACACCGCGGCCGCGTACGCCAACGAGCGCGAAGTGGGCGAGGGCATCCGCCGCTCCGGTCTTGACCGCTCCGAGGTCTTCATCGAGACCGCCCGGAGCGCATCGCCGAAAACTTCGACGTCTTCCATTTCGAGCTCACTCCGGGGCAGATGAATGCCCTCGAGGCGCTCGACACGGGAGTGCGCGGCGGCCCCGATCCCGACTCGATCACCCTCGAGGCCTTCGGACGGGAGATCCCGGAAGCCTGATCCGGCCCACATGCCGGTCCATGCCGGTAGCAGCTGCCGCCCTGGCCCCCTGTGAAAAGGAGGAAACCGCCCCTGCCCGGACAGATGAAGCGACGGCCACGACGGGCATATCCGCGCCCCGGTGGGCTGCCGGAGGACATCCCATCATGGTTAGGGGCGCCTAAGCTGAGAGCCCCATCACAAAGTGTCAAGATGATGGCATGCGCATGGATCACGTCTCTTACGCCTGTGAACAAGATGGCTTGGCAGCCACCACCGAACGAATTGCGTCTGCCCTCGGCGTCGAAGCCGTGAAGGGTGGAGTACATCCCCGTTTCGGGACCCGAAACATGATCATCCCGCTCGCGGGACACAAGTATGTGGAGGTCGTGGAGGTCCTGAACCACCCGGCTTCCGACAAGGCCCCTTTCGGCCAGGCAGTCCGCGCCCGCTCCGAAGCGGGCGGCGGCTGGATGGGCTGGTGTGTCGAGGTCGACGACCTGGCACCCTTCGAAGAGCGCCTTGGCCGCGCCGCGGTCAACGGCAACCGGAAGTTCCCCGACGGCCGCGAGCTGGTCTGGAAGCAGATCGGTATCCTGGGCCTCATCGCGGATCCGCAGGTCCCCTACATGCTCAAGTGGGAAGGCGATCCGGAGCTCCACCCCTCCAACGCCTACCAGAGCAACGTCAAGATGTCCGCCCTGACCATCGCCGGCTCGGCAGAGCGCGTCACCGAATGGCTCGGTGTCCCGGTGGAGAAGCCGCTGGAAGACGTTGCCGTGCATTGGCTTGCCCCCCGCGGCACGCCGGGCATCATGTCAGTCACCTTCGAAACTGCAACCGGAGCCGTCACCATCTGACGCTTCTGCTGCCTTACCCTTCGGCCGCCATCAGCGGGTGCCAATGACGTCACCCGCCGATGGCGGCCGAAATCCTTTAAGGGCTGCCTTGCGACCGGCCGCCGGCGCCCGGGCCTCGGGCGCTCAGCCCAGGCCGATCGCCTTGCCGAAGAGGCTGAATCCGACGAAGGCCACGGTGTCCAGGATGGCGTGTGCGATGACCAGCGGCATCACCCGCCGGGTCCGCGTATAGATCAGGGCGAAGATGACGCCCATGATGGCATTGCCGATGAAGGGCCCGAATCCCTGGTACAGGTGGTAACTGCCACGCAGCATGGAGCTGACAAAGATCGCCAGCGGCGTGCTCCAGCCGAACTTGCCCAGCCGGTCCAACAGGTAGCCCACGACTATCACCTCCTCCACGATCCCGTGCCGGACCGCGGAAAGGATCAGCACCGGGACCGTCCACCAGTAGGAGTCCAGCGCGCTGGGGATGATCGCCGTCGTGATGCCCAGCGCCCGGCCGGCAGCGTATAGGCCCAGGGAGGGAATCCCGATCAGGGCGGCCAGCCCCACCCCCTGCAGCAGGTCCTTGCCGGGCCGGGCGAAGTCCAGCCCCAGCTTCCGGAACGCCGAGGCGCCGCGCGGGCTGCTTCCGGACAGGCCGGCCCGGTGGTCGGTGAGGAAGTAGATCACCAGGAGCACCGGGACCAGGGCAAAGATGATGTCCAGCAACTGGTAGGTGAGGTCGAAGTATTCGCGGCTGCTCTGCGAGCGGTTCAGCGTGGAGGTGCCTTGTGCCAGCGGCGCCGTGGTCAGCTTGTCCAGCAGTTGGACCACCGAGTACACCGCGGACTGTCCCAGCGACAGCCCCAGCACAATCCATACTTCTATCCGCAAACGACGGCGGGAGGGAACCAACATGTTCCTATCTTGCCTGCCCTTGCCGGGAATTGGCTGTTGCTGCCCGTTCCCGGGCCCTCCCAAGCTGGCGCCCCGCCCGGCCCTATGCTTGGAGGTTATGAGTGCGCCCGGGAAAATCATCATGATCCGGCATGGCCAGTCCGCTGCCAACGCCGACACTTCGATCTATAACCGGGTGCCGGATTACCGGATCCCGCTGACTCCGCTCGGCGTCGGGCAGGCCCGGGCGGCCGGCGAAGAGGTCCGGCGCCAGCTGGACGGCCGGCCGGTGTGCGTCTACGTCTCCCCCTATCTGCGGGCCTACCAGACCCTTGAGGCCCTCAACCTGGGGCCCTTGGTCGAGCGCGTCATCGAAGAGCCCCGGCTCCGGGAACAGGACTGGGCCAACTTCCAGATCGCCGGTGACATCGAGGACCAAAAAGAGCTCCGCAACGCCTATGGCCACTTCTTCTACCGGTTCCGCGAAGGCGAGTCCGGCTCCGATGTGTACGACAGGATTTCCTCGTTCATGGAAACCCTGTACCGGCACTGGTCCAAACCGAACTATGCCCCGAATGCCCTGTTCGTGACGCACGGGCTCACCATGCGGCTATTCTGCATGCGCTGGTTCCACTGGTCCGTGGAGTATTTCGAGTCCCTGAACAACCCGGACAACGCCGAGGTCCGCACCCTCCTGCGCACCGACTGGGGAAAATACGAGCTGGACAAGCCGTTCACCCAGTGGGAGGACCGCCGCGTGGACGAGACCGTCCTGGACGCCCCGCCGATGGTCTTCTAGCAGTACTTTGGCTCTACGACGTGAAGCCGGACGGTTTCAATCCGGAGATCGGCTCCTCCTGGGTTGAAGGTCGAATGTTGCGCCTTGGAAGTACAGAGGAGAGCACGATGAGCAACGACCAGGCGGAACCTGAGACGAATGGTGTTACGGCGGAGTTACTTGCCACGGTTGACCTTGGCCCTGAGATCGAGGGCATGGCGGGGCGCCAACTTCGAATGCGGATGGTTACCATCGAGCCGGGAGGCGTCTTCGGCCCGGTTCACGACCATAAAGGCCGGCCAGGCATCGTCTACATCCTGCGGGGAACGATCACTCGGTGGATATCGTCAGGCAAGAGTAAGTCCAGGCCCGGCATCTGCCTACGGCGACAATGGTCCGAACACCCGGCGCGCCTTATTTCACCCGCTGCGGCACGCCGGCCCGCCAGACGGCGTGCGTCAGCGGAATGCCGGGCCGGTAGGCCAGATGGGTGGCCGAGGGTGCGTTGAGCAGGTGCAGGTCCGCGCGGTGTCCGACGGCGATCGAACCCACGGCGCGTTCGCCGTCGACGTCGTTCCCGGACTCTCGGCGCAACGCCAGCGCGCCGCCGTACGTCGCCGCCCGCACGGCCTCGTGCACGCTGAGGCGCATCTGCAGCACGGCGGTGGTGACGCAGAACGCCATCGAACTCGTGTATGAGGTGCCGGGGTTGCAGTTGGAGGCCAGCGCGAGCTGCACCCCGGCGTCGATCAGCTCCCGGCCGGGAGCCAGCGGCTGGCGGGTCGAGAGGTCGCAGGCCGGCAGGCAGGTGGCGACCGTGCCCCGCTGCCCGGTGCCCGCCGGGCCGGCTGCGCGGGCGCCGTCCGCGTCCCAGCCGGACCAGCTGGCCGCGAGGGCGTCGATGTCCGCGGCGGAGAGGTAATTGACGTGGTCCACACTCGCGGCGCCGAATTCGACAGCCAGCTGCACCCCGGGGCCCGCGCCGAGCTGGTTGCCGTGCACCCGCAGTCCCAGCCCCGCGTCCTTGCAGGCCTGCAACACCCGGCGGGACTGGTCCTCGTTGAAGGCCCCCTGCTCGCAGAAGACATCGGCCCAGCGGACATAGGGGCGGACCGCGGCGAGCATCGGCCCGCAGACGAGGTCCGTATACTCCTCGGCGTCGATCCCCGCGGGGACGAGGTGCGCGCCAAGGTAGGTCACCTCGTCCACCACGGTCGAGGCGATGCGGGCGCTGCGGGCCTCGTTCTCCACGTCCAGGCCGTAGCCGGTCTTGGTTTCCAGGTACGTGGTGCCCTGCGAGACGGCCTCTGCGACCCGGCCCATCGCCAGCCGGGTGAGGTCGAAGTCCCCGGCGCTCCGGGTGGCAGCGGTGGTCACGGCGATGCCGCCGGCGCTGTAGCTCTCCCCCGCCATCCGGGCCTCGAACTCGGCGGTGCGGTCCCCGGCAAAGATCAGGTGGGTGTGCGAATCGACCCAGCCCGGCAGCAGGGCGCGGCCGCCGGCGTCGACGGCCTCGTCGGCGGCCGGGGCAGCCGCCGCCGCCCCGAGCCAGGAAATCCGTTCCCCCTCGATGACCACCGCCGCATCACGGAGCACGCGATGCTCCGCGTCCTGGGTCATCAGTTCGGCGATGTTGGTGATGAGGGTGCTCATGGCTCCATTCTTCAGCGCCGGATGGACCACCGGGTCGCAGCCAGCGCCTCCGCCGTCCGGGATGCCGGACTTGCCGTCCCCGCGGCTCCGGCTGATGGCACGGGGCCTTGCCCGGCGACCATTCCAGAAAGGATCAGCCCGGCGGCGAGCTCGGCGATGCCGGAGGACGTCTGGAATCCGTAACCGCCCTGGCCGGCGAGCCAGAAGAACCCGGGGGCCTCGGCATCGAACCCCACCACGGGGAGGCCGTCGGCCGCTTCCGTCCGCAGGCCTGTCCAGGCCTTGCTGACGCCGCGGATCCCGAGCGTGGTGAGGGTGTTGAGCCTGGCGATCAGGGCCTCGACGTCACCGGGGTACGGCTGCGCATCTTCGGGGCCGCTCGGCACGGACTCCGCGGGCGAAATCAGGATCTGGTGTTCGCTGTCGCGCCGGAAATAGAAGCTGTCGTCGGCGGCCGCCACCATGGGGGTGCCCTCCGGGAGGGGACGTTCGACGTCGACGATGGCCGCGGTCCGCCGGTACGGCTGGAGCTGGACTTTTTCGACCCCGCTGAGGACGGCCACTTCGTCCGCCCAGGCGCCGGCCGCGTTGACCACAACGGCAGCCTGGAAGCCCTCCTGCCCGGCCCCGAGCTCCCAGCCGGAGCCGAGGCGCTGGGCCGAGTGGACCCTGGCGCCGGTGAGGATGTCCACGCCGCCGGCCTCGGCACGCTGGCGGTGGTCCTCCAGCAGCAGGGGCGCATTGCAGCCATAGGAACCCGTGTCCAGGCCGGCGGCAGTGAAGGCTTCCGGATTCAGGACCGGGCACAGCTCCATCGCCTCGGCGTGGGTGATCCGGCGCATGTGGCCGCTGGCCTTCTCGCGGACGGAGGAATCGTCCCCGATCAGCATGAAGCTGCGCGGGGAGAGCACCGGTTCCGGCCGGGTCCCGTCCTGGGCGGCGATGAGTTCGAGGGTACGGAGCGTGAGCTCCTGGACCACGGGAGGTCCGTAGCTGGGAATCAGTTGCCGGGCCGAGCGCGCGGAGCTGTGGTAGGCCAGGGACTGCTCGGCTTCCACCAGCGCAACACTGCATTTTCCGGCCAGGGCCGAGGCAAGGGACAGGCCGGCGATACCGCCGCCGACAATCACGACATCGTAATTAGCAGACATGGTTACATCCTCGCAGACGGAGGCGGTCGCGGCGCCGTTTGGGGTGCCGCAACCTTGAAGGCCGCACCAGTGAAGCGGCGTCACGGGGGCGCCTCCGGGCGGCTACTGGCCCGCGACCGCCTCACGGCTGCGTACGAAAGCCTTGACGCAGGCTTCCACGTCTTCGGCACTGTGGGCGGCGGAGAGCTGGACGCGGATCCGCGCGGCGCCCTTGGGGACCACGGGGTAGCTGAACGCGGTGACGAAGACGCCGTTGTGCAGCATCGCGTCCGCCACCTTGGCTGCCAGGACTGCGTCGCCGAACATGACCGGAACAATCGCGTGTTCGCCGGGCAGCAGCTCGAAGCCCTCTTCCGACATCCGGTTGCGGAAGAGTTCCGCATTGGCGAAGAGCCTGCCGCGCAGTTCGCCGGAGTTCTCGACGAGGTCCAGGGCCGTGAGCGTGGCGGCGACGATGGCCGGGGCCAGCGAGTTGGAGAACAGGTACGGGCGCGCCTTCTGGCGGAGCATGGCGACGACCTCGCGGCGCCCCGAGACATAGCCGCCGGAGGCCCCGCCCAGGGCCTTGCCGAAGGTGCCGGTGAAGATATCCACGCGGTCCGAGACGCCGGCGTGTTCCGGGGTCCCGGCCCCGGTGGCCCCCATGAAGCCGACGGCGTGGGAATCGTCCACCATGACCATGGCGTCGTACTTTTCCGCGAGGTCGCAGATCGCTTCGAGCGGGGCGAGGAAGCCGTCCATGGAGAAGACGCCGTCGGTGACGATGATCTTGCGTCGCGCCGGGTTCTCCTGCGTGCTGGCCTCGATCAGCTTGGCTTCAAGGTCCGCCATGTCCTGGTTGGCGTAGCGGAAGCGCTGGGCCTTGCAGAGCCGGATGCCGTCGATGATGGAGGCGTGGTTCAGCGCATCGGAGATGACCGCGTCTTCCGGGCCGAAGAGGGACTCAAAGACGCCGCCGTTGGCGTCGAAGCAGCTGGAGAAGAGGATGGTGTCCTCGGTGCCGAGGAACTTCGAGACCCGCGCTTCCAGGGCCAGATGCAGGTCCTGGGTGCCGCAGATGAAGCGCACGCTCGCCATGCCGAAGCCGCGCTCGTCCATGGCGGCCTTGGCTGCCGCGATGATCTCCGGGTGGTCCGCGAGGCCCAGGTAGTTGTTGGCGCAGAAGTTCAGGACGTCCGCGCTGGCCCCGCCGATCTGTCCGGCCTTGATGTGGTTGGCCTGGGGCGAATCGATGTGCCGCTCGGTCTTGAACAGACCCGCGCTGCGGATCTCTTCCAGTTCCTGCTGCAACTGGTCCTTGATGGCTGAATACATGGGTTGTGCTCCTCGGCTGGGATGAAATTTTCGTGCGGTATGCCGGAAAAGGAAGAAGGGTGGAACCCGGGGGCTAGAATCCGGTCCAGTCGAGGACGACCTTGCCGCCCACGCCGGCGCGGGCGATCTCGAAGCCCTTTTCCCAGTCCGTGGCTGGAAGCGCGTCCGTGACCACGGCCGAGATGTTGGCGTGCAGCACCGGGTTGGAGGACAGCATGGCGCTCATGGCGTACCAGGTCTCAAACATTTCGCGGCCATAGATGCCCTTCATCGTCAGCATGTGCGTGACCACCTTGCCCCAGTCGATGTCGATGGACTGGCTGGGCAGTCCCAGCATCGCGATCCGGCCACCGTGGTTCATGTTCTCGATCATCTCAGGCAGCGCCGTGGGGTGTCCCGACATTTCCATGCCGATATCGAAGCCTTCGCGCATGCCGAGTTCGCGCTGGGCATCCCTGACTCGCATTTTCGAGACGTCGATCGCGAGGTCGACGCCGAGCTTCCGCGCCAGGTCCAGCCGCGGAGCCGAGACGTCGGTGATGGCGATCTTGCGGGCGCCGGCGTGGCGGGCGACAGCGATTGCCATCAGCCCGATGGGACCTGCGCCGGTGATCAGCACGTCCTCGCCGACGAGCGGGAAGCTCAGGGCGGTGTGCACGGCGTTGCCGAAGGGGTCGAAGATGGCGCCGAGTTCGGGCGTCACGGAGGGATCCTGATGGACCCAGACGTTGGTTTCCGGGATCACGACGTACTCGGCGAAGGCGCCGTCGCGCTGGACGCCGACGCTGACGGTGTTGATGCACATCTGCTTGCGGCCGGCCCTGCAGTTGCGGCAGATGCCGCAGACGATGTGGCCTTCGCCGGAGACGCGGTCCCCGACCTTGACGTCCAGGACGTCCTCGCCGGTCTCCACGACCTCGCCGTAGAACTCGTGCCCGGCGATCAGCGGGGCGTTGATGATGCCCTGGGCCCAGGCATCCCAGGACTGGATGTGCAGGTCGGTTCCGCAGATTCCGGTGGTCATGACGCGGATCTTGACATCCGCGGGGCCGGTTTCCGGCTCCGGGCGGTCGACCAGCTCAAATCCTGCGTGGGCGCCTGCCTTGTAGAGAGCCTTCATGGGCCTTCCTAACTGTGCTGTCTGAAACTGTGCTGTCGGGGACACCTGGTGTGGTTCAACCCACCTCATTAGACCGGCTGCAAAGCATTAGCACAACCGCTATTTCCTCAATCAACGATGTAGATTTTACTTCCGCATAGACTGGGGCCATGGAAATCCACCAGCTTGAAATGCTCAGGGAACTCGGCGCCCTGGGCAGCGTCAAAGCCGTCGCCGAAACCCTTTTGGTCACCCCGTCGGCGGTGTCCCAGCAGCTGGCCGCGCTGCAGCGGTCGGTGGAGGTCCCGCTGACCCGGAAAGAGGGCCGCAACCTGGTGCTCACCGAGGCCGGGCAGGTGCTCGCCGACGCCGGCGCCGCCGTCGTCAGTGCCATGGCGGACGCCAGGATGGCGATCGGCGCCTACCACGGCTCCCCGGTGGCGCCGGTGACGCTCAGCGGCTTCCACAGCGCGGGGCAGGCGCTGTTTGCGCCGCTGGCCCGGCTGCTGGCCGCCCCGGGCCAGCCACGGATCCTGCTTTCGGACGAAGACGTCGCCCAGCAGGATTTCCCGGCCCTCACGGCGCGCTATGACCTGGTGCTCGCGCACCGGATGGACCACAGCCCGCGCTGGCCCGAGGAACGCGTCGCGGTGATCCCGCTCGCGCACGAGCCGCTGGATGTCGCACTGCCGGCCGGGCACCGGCTGGCGGGCCAGGACGCGGTGACCGCGGACGACGTCGTCGGCGAACCGTGGGTGACCAGCCGCACGGGCTACTCCCCCGCGGACGTGCTCTCCGCCGTCGCCGCCGTCTCCAGCCAGGAACTGAACATCGTCCACCGGATCAACGACTACTCCACGGTGGCGGCGCTCGTGGCGACCGGGAGCGTGATCGGCCTGCTCCCCCGGCACACTGCCCGGCCGGTACTGAACCCGGGGATCGTGCTGCGGCCGCTGGAGGGCATCAGCACCCGGCGCCGGATCGACATCCTGGCCCGGCCGGAAAACCTCAAGCGCACCTCGGTCATGATGGTCTGCGACGCGTTGCAGACCATCATGACCGAACTGGTCACCTGATCCGTCCGCTCATCCCAACTGGCTCGCAGTTGTTGTCGTTTTGAGCGCTCATAACGACAACAACTGCGAGCCAGTTGGGCGGGGCCCGGCAGCGGGGACGACGACGGCGCCGCTCGCCGTCGTGTCCGGGTTCAGCATCCAGCCGACCCGCTTGGCGGCGCTGAGCACAACAACGCTTTCCACCAGCACGATGCCCGGGATCCGCTGCTGGAGTGCCAGCTCGGCGTTCATGACGTCCGCAAGGGAATGCAACCACATCAGGATGACAAAGTTGGTGCGTCCCGTGGTGGAGGCACTGAGCCTGACGTTGCGGAAGCTGCGCAGCTCGGCTGCTGCGGCCTCATGCTGGCCCGGCGGCACGTTGGCGAACCACTGGCAGGTGACCGGATACCCCGAGTACTGCTGCGCGATTTCGCAGCGGAAGGACAGCATCTGGCTGGACAGCACCCGGTTCAGCTGCCGCTGGACGGTGGCGGGGTTGCGGCCCAGCGCCCGGGCGATTTCCGCTGCTGTCGCCACGGTGTCCTACTACATCTGGGGGCGGTGGCTCCGAGCTACGCCGCCACCACGCTCAAGATGGACCGCGGAGACGCCCTGTGGGCCGGTGTGATCGCCAACATCGTCTTCATCGCCGCCCTGCCGTTCTGGGGCAAGCTGTCCGACCGCATCGGCCGCAAGCCCGTGCTGATCGCGAGCTCGGCCGGGGCCGCCGTGCTGTTCTTCCCGATGACGTGGCTCCTGAAGGACTCGCCCTGGCAGCTGGCCGTGGCATGTCCGTGATGCTGTTCTTCATCGCCGGCAACGCGGCCATCGTCCCCGCCGTTTACGCCGAGCTCTTCCCGACCAAGATCCGCACCATCGGCGTCGGCATCCCGTACTCCATCTGCGTCGCGGTCTTCGGCGGCACCGCCCCGTACCTGCAGACCTGGCTCGGCACCATCGGACAGGCCAGGCTGTTCAACGTCTACGCGGTGATCCTGCTGCTGATCGGCATCGCCTTCGTCGTCACCATCCCCGAGACCAAGGGCAAGGACCTGACGCACTAAGCCCCCTCGCGCCTGGCGCTGCGCAACCCGCCCCGCGACGCGCAAAAGCCCTGCCGCTGCCGGAATTCCGGCAGCGGCAGGGCTTTTGCGCGTCGTGCGGTGCTTCGGGCTTAGCCCTCAACTCCGAGTTTCGCCAGGATCAGCTCGCGCACCCGGCCGACGTCGGCCTGCCCACGGGTGGCCTTCATGACGCCGCCGACGATCGCGCCGATCGCCTGGAGCTTGCCGCCGCGGATCTTGTCCGCGACGTCGGGCTGCGCGGCGAGGGCCGCGTCGATGGCTTCGAGCAGGGGGCCGTCGTCGGAGACCACGGCGAGGCCGCGCTTCGCCACGATTTCCGCCGGGGTGCCTTCGCCGGCGAGCACGCCGTCGAGGACCTCGGTGGCCATCTTGTTGTTGATCTTGCCGTCCTCGACCATCTGGTTCAGCTCCACGATGGTGGCGGGTTCGACGCCGAGCTGGCCCGGGTCGACGTCGGCGTTCTTGGCGCGCCCGACGATCTCGCCCATCCACCACTTGCGGGCGACCGTGGCGGTGGCGCCGGCGGCGATGGTTTCCTCGATCTCGTCCATAACGCCGGCGTTCACGACGTCGCGGAACTCGAGGTCCGAGTAGCCCCAGTCGGCCTGCAGTCGCTTGCGGCGCGCGGCCGGCGGCTCGGGCAGCGTGGCGCGCAGTTCCTCGACCCATTCGCGGGAGGCCACGATCGGCACCAGGTCCGGTTCCGGGAAGTAGCGGTAGTCGTCGGCGTCGGACTTGGCCCGGCCGGACGTCGTCGTGCGGGTGTCCTCGTGCCAGTGGCGGGTTTCCTGGATGACCGGCTCGCCGGAATCGAGCACGGCGGCGTGCCGCTGGATCTCGTAGCGGACGGCGTGTTCGACGGCACGCAGCGAGTTGACGTTCTTCGTCTCCGAGCGGATGCCGAAGCGCTCGCGGCCGTGCGGGCGCAGCGAGACGTTGGCGTCGCAGCGGACGTTGCCGCGTTCCATCTTCGCGTCCGAGACGCCGAGGTTCTTCACGATTTCGCGGACGGCGGCCACATAGGCCTTGGCGAGTTCCGGGGCGCGGCTGCCGGCGCCCTCGATCGGCTTGGTCACGATCTCGACGAGCGGCACACCGGAGCGGTTGTAGTCCACGAGGGAGTAGTCCGCGCCCTGGATGCGTCCGGTGGCGCCGCCCATGTGGGTGAGCTTGCCGGCGTCCTCTTCCATGTGGGCGCGTTCGATCTCCACCCGGAAGATCGTGCCGTCGGAGAGTTCGATGTCCAGGTAGCCGTCGTACGCGATCGGGTCTTCATACTGTGACGTCTGGAAATTCTTGGGTGTGTCCGGGTAAAAGTACTGCTTCCGGGCAAATGTGCAGGACTCGGCGATCTTGCAGTTCAGGGCCAGGCCGATCTTGATCGAGGACTCGATCGCCGTCTTGTTCACCACCGGCAGCACGCCAGGCATGCCCAGGTCCACCTCGTTGACGTTCGTGTTGGGCTCGTCGCCGAAGACATTGGGCGCGGAGGAGAACATCTTGGTCTTGGTGTTGAGCTCCACGTGGACCTCGAACCCCAGGACGGGATCGTACTTCTCCATGGCCTCTTCGAAGCTCAGGGTTGCGTCAGTCATTAGTGGGAACCTCCGTGGCTCGCGACGGCGTCAGAAGATGCGGTGAGGGAAGGAGCCGCCAGGGAAGGGGCCTTGTCCAGCAGCGGGCCGCCCCACTGCGCCTCGAGGAGGGATTCGAGCACCGCGCCGACGCGGTACAGCCGGGCATCCTGGCGGGCCGGGGCCAGCAGCTGGACGCCGACCGGAAGCCCGTCCTCGTCCGCCAGGCCGCCGGGCAGGGACAGTCCGGGAACGCCTGCCATGTTGGCCGGGATGGTGGCGACGTCGTTGAGGTACATCGCCAGCGGGTCGTTGAGCTTCTCGCCGAGTTTGAACGCCGTGGTCGGGGCCGTCGGGGAGATCAGCACATCGGCCTTGGCGAACGCGGCGTCGAAGTCGCGCTGGATCAGGGTGCGCACCTTCTGGGCCGAGCCGTAGTAGGCGTCGTAGTAGCCGGCGCTCAGGGCGTAGGTGCCCAGTATGATGCGGCGTTTGACCTCGTCGCCGAAGCCGGCCGCGCGGGTGGCTCCCATAACGCGTTCGATCGTCAGCGGACCGTCCTTGGGCAGGGCCCGCAGGCCGTACCGGACGCCGTCGAACTTGGCCAGGTTCGAGGATGCCTCGGAGGGCATGATCAGGTAGTACGCGCCCAGGGCGTACTTGAAGTTGGGGCAGGAGACCTCGACGATCTCGGCGCCGGCACCCTTGAGCAGCTCAAGGGACTCGTTGAAACGGGTCTCGACGCCGGCCTGGTAGCCCTCGCCGTGGAGTTCCTTGATGATGCCGATCTTCATGCCGTCCACATTGCCGATCCGGGCGGCGGCGACGAGGTCCTCCAGTGGGTCCGGCAGCGAGGTGGAGTCGCGCGGATCGTGGCCGCCGATGACCTGGTGCAGCAGGGCCGAGTCCAGCACGGTACGGGAGACCGGGCCGATCTGGTCCAGCGAGGACGCCATCGCGATGGCGCCGTAGCGGGAGACCCCGCCGTAGGTGGGCTTCACGCCGACGGTGCCGGTGACGGCAGCGGGCTGGCGGATGGAGCCGCCGGTATCCGTGCCGAGGGCCAGCGGGGCTTCGAACGCCGCGACGGCGGCAGCGGAACCGCCGCCGGAGCCGCCCGGGATGCGGTCCAGGTCCCAGGGGTTGTGGGTGGGGCCGTACGCGGAGTGCTCGGTGGAGGAGCCCATCGCGAATTCGTCCAGGTTGGTCTTGCCCAGGATCGGCATCCTGGCCGCGCGCAGGCGCTCGACGACGGTGGCGTCGTAGGGGCTGTGCCAGCCCTCGAGGATCTTCGAGCCGGCCGTGGTGGGCTGGCCGATCGTGACGATGAGGTCCTTGACGGCGATCGGCACGCCGGCCAGGGCATGGAGCTCCCCGGCGGCGGCGCCGCCGGCGGCACGGATGGCGTCCACCTCGGCGGCGACGGCGAGCGCCTCGTCCGTGTTGACGTGCAGGAAGGCATGGACCTGGCCGTCGACGGCGGCGATGCGGTCCAGGTGCGCCTGGGTGACGTCGACGGCGGAGACTTCGCGGGCGGCCAGCTTCGCGGCGAGCGCGGCGGCGGAGGAGCGGATCAGTTCGTTGTCAGTCATGTTCTTAGCCCTCATCCAGGATTGCCGGGACCTTGAAGCGGCCTTCGTAGGCGTCGGGGGCGCCGGAGAGTGCCTGCTCGGCGGTGAAAGTGTGGCCCACCACGTCCTCACGGAAGACGTTCGTCAGCGGGATCGGGTGGGAAGTGGCCGGGACGTCATCACCGGCGGCTTCACTGACGGATTTCACCGATTCAACGATGACGGCGAGTTCGCCGGCCATCCTGTCCAGCTCTTCAGCACTCATCTCGATGTGCGCGAGATGCGCGAGATGCGCGACGTCGTCGCGGTTGATCGCAGCCATGGATCTCCCCTGCAAGTTCGGATTATTTTCCGTCCCAGTCTACGTGTCCGGACGCCCTGCCGCCGTCCGCCGCCGGCCCAGGCAACGCGGGGTCAGCTACGGCCCATCCGGAAGGCCGGAATGGGCCGTAGCTGACCCCGCGTTGCTGTTTGGGTTTGTCAGCCGATGCCGATGGCTCCGGTTGCCACTCCAACTCCGAGCATTACGAGGGAGACGACGGCAGTGCGCCAGAGGACCTTCTTGTGGTGGTCGCCGAGATCCACCTTGGCGAGGGAGACCAGGAGCAGGATGGCCGGGACCAGGGGGCTCTGCAGGTGGAAGGGCTGGCCGGTGATGGAAGCCCGGGCCATTTCGGCGGCGCTGATGCCGTAGTGGGCTGCCGTTTCGCTGAGCACCGGCAGGACGCCGAAGTAGAAGGCGTCGTTGCTCATGAAGAACGTCATCGGGATGCTCAGGACCCCGGTAATGACGGCCATGAGCGGGCCCATGTCGGCGGGGATGATCTGGACCAGCCAGGTGGACATGGCCTTGACCATGCCGGTGCCGTTGAGGACACCGGTCAGGACCGCGGCGGCCATGACCATGCTGACCACGGCCACGATCGAAGGGGCGTGGGCGATGAGCTGGGCGCCCTGGTCCTTGAGCTTGGGGAAGTTGACCAGCAGGGCGAACGCGGAGCCCACCATAAACACGAACGGCAGCGGGACGAGGTCGGCGACCAGCAGGACCATAATGGCGACGGTGAGGCCCAGGTTGAACCACTGCAGCCTGGGCCGCAGGGTGGCGCGGTTGGGATCCAGAGCGGTGTCGGCCATGGCGGAGTCGCGCTCATCGACAAGGTCATCGGTGCGGTCCAGGATGGCCACCGAAGAGCCGCCGGCGGCGGCGGTTCCGCCGGCGGGGCCCGCAGCACGGGGACCACGGCCCTTGCGTCCGAAACCGAAGCGGCCGGCACCGGTACCACGGGTGGACGCGCCGCCGTCGGGCGTGTCAGCAGGGCCCCAGATTTCCGGGGCGGCGGAGCGGAGGCGGTTGCGTTCCTGCAGGCCCAGCAGCCAGGCGAAGACGAACACGACCACCAGGCCGGCAATGAGCGAGGGGATCATCGGGACAAAGACTTCGGAAACGCTGATCTTCAGCGCGGTGGCGGCACGGGCCGTCGGACCGCCCCAGGGCAGGATGTTCATGGTGCCGTTGGCCAGGCCGGCCACACAGGTCAGGACCACGGGGCTCATCTTCAGCCGCAGGTAGACCGGCAGCATTGCCGCGGTGGTCAGGATGAACGTGGTGGAGCCGTCACCGTCCAGGGAGACCGCGGCGGCGAGGATGGCCGTGCCCAGGACCACCTTGGCGGGGTCGTTGCCGAGCTTGCGCAGGATGAACCGGACCAGCGGGTCGAAGAGCCCGACGTCGATCATCAGGCCGAAGTAGATGATCGCGAACATCAACAGCGCGGCGGTCGACGTCATGGACTTCATCGAGTCAAGCACCATGGTGCCGATGCCCAGGCCTGCGCCGGCGAAGAGTCCGAAGATTGTGGGGACGATGATGAGCGCCAGCACCGGCGTCAGCT
Source organism: Arthrobacter sp. PAMC25564 (assembly GCF_004798705.1). Lineage (NCBI taxonomy): Bacteria > Bacillati > Actinomycetota > Actinomycetes > Micrococcales > Micrococcaceae > Arthrobacter > Arthrobacter sp. PAMC25564. Next base: position 3,622,518 of record NZ_CP039290.1, read on the forward strand.
TCTTCGTCATGATCAGCACCATGAATACCGCGCTCATGGCGAATCCAAGTAATACCAGCACGGCCGGCTCCTTCTTGTGAACGGCACCACTCCGGTGTGATGCGCACTACAGACGTTAGAGTGGCGTCCGTCACGGCCGGCCCTTTGCCTCATTTGATTGGCATACTGCTTATTGGACGCATTTAGCTCATTGTGCTCACACGCCCTAAGCCGCCAGGGAAGGACCATCATGGAGAGAACATCCCGCCGTACTCCCCTGCGCTTTTCCACCCAGATGCTCCTGCTGCAGCTGGGCGTCGTGGCGCTGGTGGTGCTCCTGAGTAGCGCCGTCCATGCCTGGCTGAGCTACGACCGGCTGGGACGCGAAGCCGAGAACCAGGCCCTGACCCTGGCCCGGACCGTGGCCTCGGACCCGGGTGTGCGGGCGGAGGTCCAATCCATCAGCGCCCTTCCCGCCGCTCCCCCGGCGGCCGAGCTGCTCGCCGGTCCGCTGATGGCCGCCGCGGAAGGCGCCCGCGCCCGCACCGGGGCGCTGTTCGTCGTCATCACGGACGAGACCGGCATCCGCCTGGCGCACCCGGACGCCGAGCGGCTGGGCGAAAAGGTCAGCACGGACCCGTCCGAGGCCCTGGCCGGCAAGGAGGTCACCACCCGGAACACCGGCACACTGGGTCCCTCCGCCGGGGCCAAAGTCCCCGTGTTCGCCCCGGGCTCCGCCGCCGTCGTGGGCGAGGTGAGCGTCGGCTACTCCACGGAGACCATCGGCCAAAGCCTCGCCCGGGACATCATCCCCATTGCCCTGACCGCAGCCGGGGCCCTGATCGTCGGGGCGCTGGCGTCGTTCCTGTTGCGACGGCGGCTGCAGCGGCTGACGCTGGGACTGGAACCGGAAGAAATCAGTACCCTGGTCCATGACCAGGTGGCCGTGCTGCAGGGCGTGGACGACGGCGTGATCGGCGTTTCCGAGGACGGCCGGATCAGCGTCTTCAACGCGGCGGCCCAGCGGCTGCTCGGGGAGCCCGATCTGACCGGGACCTCCTGGGCCGGGGCGCCGGTGCCTGCCCGGCTGAAAGCGCTGACCAAGGCGGACGCGGCCGAGGGCGACGCGGTCGAGCTCGTGGCCGGCGGCAGGGTCCTGGTGGCGAGCGCCCGCAAGGCGCTGCACGGGCGCGAGGACCTGGGCTGGGTCCTCATGCTGCGTGACCGCACCGAGCTCCAGCAGCTGACCCGCCAGCTCGATGCCGTCGGTACCATGTCCGGCGCGCTCCGGGCCCAGCGGCACGAGTTCGCGAACCAGCTCCACACCATCGCCGGCTTCATGGGCATCGGACAGCACCGGCAGGCCCGTGAGTACGTCGCCGGGCTGGTGGCCACGGGTCCGCTGAAATTCCCGGTCGACCAGGCCGGGCTGCTCCAGGACCCGTACCTCCAGGCCTTCCTGGGGGCCAAGGGGGTGGAAGCCGACGAGCGTGGTGTTACCCTGCGGCTCGGGCCGGAAACCCAGGTCCGCGGCCAGGTCACCGAACCGCAGGAGGTCACCACCGTCCTCGGCAACCTGGTCGACAACGCCGTGAATGCCGCCGTCGCCGGCTCCTCACCGGAGCGCTGGGTCGAGGTGGAGATCCTGGACGAACCCGGCACCGGATCCGACGGAGGCACGCTGCATATCGTCGTCGGCGATTCCGGCGACGGGCTGCCCGCCGCCGGGACCGGAGCGGACACCGCGTTCGCGGAGGGGTTCACGACGTCGGAACGGCCGGCCCGGACGGGGGCAGGCCAGGGGCTGGGGCTGGCGCTGGCCCGCCAGCTGGCCCGCCGCCGCGGCGGGGACGTGCGGGTGCTGGACCAGGGCTCCCCCGGCGGCCCCGGAGCGGTGTTCATGGCCACGCTGCCGGGAGCGACAAAGCCCAACGAAAGGGACAACGATGCCTGAGGATTTCAGGGTGCTGATTGTGGATGATGATTTCCACGTCGCCAAGCTGCATGCCGCCTATGTGGATTCGGTGGCGGGGTTCGTGGCGCTGCCGACGGCCGGCTCCGCCTCTCAGGCGCTGCAGGCCATCCACAGCCTGCGCCCGGACCTGGTGCTGCTGGACGTCTACCTGCCCGATGCCTCCGGGCTGGATCTGCTGCACCAGCTGGATGTGGACACCATGATCCTCAGCGCAGCCTCGGACGCTGCGTCCCTCCGGCTCGCGTTCCGGCGCGGGGCCCTGGGCTACCTGCTCAAGCCGTTCACCGCGGAAGCCCTCTCGCAGCAGCTGCGCTCTTATGCCCGGTACCGGCGTATCCTGGCCCAGCCGGGGGCGGCGGACCAGCACACGGTGGAACGCGCCAAGCGCGCCCTCATCCCGGGCGACGTCATTGCCTCGGCCAGGCCCCGGTCTGCCACCGAGGCCACGGTGCTGGAATCCCTGGTGCCGGGCGAGCAGTATTCCGCCGCCGAGGTCGCCGGGAGGGTGGGAGTGTCCCGGGCCACCGCCCAGCGGTACCTGTCAGCGCTCGCCGACGACGGCGCCGTGGAAATCCAGCTGCGCTACGGCACTACCGGGCGGCCCGAACACCGCTACGGCTGCCGGCAACACCCGGCTGATGCCCCGGACAACCAACGCGGGGTCACTTCCGGCCCATCCCGGGGTTCGGGATGGGCCGGAAGTGACCCCGCGTTGCGGTTAGTTGCGGTTAGTTGCCGTTAGTTGCGGTTAGTTGACGCTCTTCTGGGCGACGAGTTCGATCTCGACCAGCATCTTGGGGTCCAGGAACGGCAGCACGTGGACCAGTGCGAGGGCAGGGCGGATCCCGCCGAAGACCTCGCCGTGGGCGCGCCCGGCTTCCTCCCACTGGCTGATGTCCGTCAGGTACAGCTTGGACTGCACGACGTCGGCGTAGTCGAAGCCGGCGTCGGCCAGCACGGCCCCCAGCTTTTCCAGGATGTAGCGGGTCTGGGTGTAGAAGTCCTGGCCCACGACGCCGTCGTCACCGCTGGCCGCGGTGGCGGAGATGTAGAGGGTGTTGTCCACCTGGACGGCGCGGGAGTAGCCGACCTTCTCTTCCCAGGTGGAGCCGGTGCCGAATGTCTTGCGCATGGTGTGCCTTTCGCGGTTGGGTCGGCACCACTTTAGGTCGGCCCGACGTCCTGCCGGTAAACCAGCAGCTTTATGTCGGTGCCCGGCACCAGCCAGTCCCGCTCCGGGACCCGGCGGAAACCCGTCTTCCGGTACAGCCCGTGGGCACTTTCCCAGCTCACGCCCGTGGTCAGGGCCACCGCCCTGATCCCGGGCAGCGACCTGGCATGCTCGATGATGGCCTCGATCATGGCCTTGCCGGCGCCGCTGCGCTGTACAGCCGGGTCCACCACGAGCATGCGGAACTCCAGCTCGTCGCTCCGGGCGATGTCGGCGTAGGGCTCCCCCGCCACGGCGAGCGTCACGGACCCCACGACCTGGCCCGCGCGTTCCGCCACCCAGATGGTGGCCTTCGCCGCCCGCTCTTCAACATCCTGGACCTGCCGCATATAGGGGTGGTCGGCGCTTTCGAAATAGCCCGCGGCCAGGTAGGACTCCCTGGTGATGCGGGCAATGGCGTCGTAATCGGCCGGAACTGCGGGACGGATGAGGATCTGCGGATGCACCTGTCCATGGTACGGGCCGGCCCCTCAGAGCGGGAACGTGCCGGAGAGTTCCAGGGTGCCGGCGCAGGTCCAGGATGCCAGCCGTTCACCGTCGGACGGGCCGCCGGCCAGCGGGCTGGTCAGCCGCGGCCGGCGCACCCAGCAGCCGGCCTCCTCGGCGATCAGGGCGCCCGCGGCGAAATCGTGTTCGTTCAGGCCGCGTTCGCCGTACGCGTCGTGGGTGCCGTCGGCCACGAGGCACAGGTCCAGTGCCGCGGAGCCGAGGCGGCGCACATCGGCGAAGCCCGCCATGATGCTGCCGAGACCGGCCGACTGTTCCGCCCGGACGGCCGGGTCGTAGCTGAAGCCGGTGGCCAGGATCTGCCCGGTGCGTCCGGGGACGGGGCCGTTGAGCTGGGTCAGCTGCCCCTTCTCCTGGAGCCAGGCGCCGTGTCCGCGGGCGGCGAAGTAGGTCCGGCCCAGCGCCGGGGCGTTGACGACGCCGGCCAGCCAGACGCCGTCGGGGTCCGCCACAGCCACGGAGGTGCCGTAGTAGACGATGTTCCGGATGAAGTTCGTGGTGCCGTCGAGTGGATCGATGGACCAGCGGTAGCCGCTCGGCGTGTCCGGCAGGACGGTCCCGCCCTCCTCTCCCGTGATGATGTCCTGGGGCCGGGCCGTAGTGATGATGTCCCGGACGGCGGCCTCGGCGGCAACGTCGAAGGCGGTCACCCAGTCCCCGGAATCGCCCTTGTTGCTGACGTCCAGGGCAGCGGCGTTGCGGGTGGCCAGGACGGCCGCCCCGGCTGCTGCCGCCGCTTTGGCAAGTTCCAGTAAGGCTGCGGGGTCCGCATTCATTCGGCTACCACTTTCTGGGTTTCTTCCTTGTCGGAAGCGTTGGGCGGGCCGTCGGCGAGCAGGGCGCGGAAGCCGTCCTCGTCCAGGACCGGGACGCCGAGCTGCTCGGCCTTGTCCAGCTTGGTGCCGGAGTTCTCGCCGGCCACGACATAGCTCGTGTTCTTGGACACCGATCCGGCAGCCTTGCCGCCGCGGATCAGGATCGCTTCCTTCGCCTCGTCCCGGCTGAAGCCCTCGAGGCTGCCCGTCACGACGATCGTCAGCCCTTCCAGGGTCCGTGGCATGGACTCGTCGCGCTCGTCTTCCATCCGCACGCCGTCGACCGCCCAGCTCGCCACGATCTCGCGGTGCCAGTCCTCGGCGAACCATTCCTTCAGCGCGGCGGCGATCACCGGCCCGACGCCGTCGACGTGGGCGAGCTCCTCCTCGGAGGCCTGCCGGATGGCGTCCATACTGCGGAACGCCGTGGCCAGCGCCCTCGAAGCCCGCGGCCCGACGTGCCGGATGGACAGCGCCACAAGCACGCGCCAGAGGGGCTGGGTTTTTGCCTTTTCGAGTTCTTTGAAGAGTTTGTCGGTGGTGGCGGTCGGCTTGGACGGCGTCTTGGCGGTGCCCTTGCTGTAGAAGTAGGGCACGAGCTCGAACTCGCCGGTGGCCACGCCCTTGGACCGCTTTTCCCGCCGGATCCGGACGTTGGCGAGGTCTTCGGGTTTGAGCCGGAACAGCGTCGCCTCGGTGGTCAGCGGCGGCGTTTCCGGCTCGGCCGGCTGGGTCAGGGCGATGGCGGCTTCCCAGCCGAGCGCCTCGATATCGAAGGCGCCGCGGCCGGCCAGGTGGAAGACGCGTTCGCGCAGCTGCGCCGGGCAGGAGCGGGAATTGGGGCAGCGGATGTCGACGTCCCCCTCCTTGGCCGGGGCCAGGGGTGTGCCGCAGGCGGGGCATTCGGTGGGCATAACGAAGTCCCGGACCGGCGGATCCTGCTGGTCCCGGAGGGCCAGGACCGGGCCGACGATCTCCGGGATGACATCCCCGGCCTTGCGCAGCACCACGATGTCGCCGATCTTCACGCCCTTGGCCTTGACGACCTCCTGGTTGTGCAGGGTGGCCATTTCCACCGTGGAGCCTGCCACCTTGACCGGTTCCATCACGCCGTACGGGGTGACCCGGCCGGTGCGGCCCACGTTCACCTGGATGTCCAGCAGCTTGGTGTGGACTTCCTCGGGCGGGTACTTGTAGGCCACGGCCCAGCGCGGCACGCGGGATGTGTAGCCGAGCGCCCGCTGGGTGGCGAAGGCGTCCACCTTGACCACGATGCCGTCAATCTCGTGCGTAAGGCTGTGACGCTTGTCCCCGTAGCGGGTGATGAATTCCAGCACGTCCTTGAGGGTTGGAAGGACCTCGAAGTACGGGCTGGTGGGCAGCCCCCACGCGGCGAGCTGGCGGTAGGTCTCCGACTGGCTGGCCGTCTCGAGCCCTTCGCGGGCGCCGATGCCGTGCACATACATGCGCAGTGGCCGCTTGGCGGTCTCCGCCGGGTCCTTCTGCCGCAGAGACCCGGCGGCGGCGTTGCGCGGGTTGGCCAGCGGCGCCTTGCCCGCCTCGATCAGGGCCTCGTTGAATTCGGCGAAGGCCTTGGACGGGATGAAGACCTCGCCGCGGACCTCCATCTCGGCCGGGAAGTTGCCGCCGGTGAGCTTTTGCGGGATTTCCCTGATGGTCAGGACGTTGTGGGTGATGTCCTCACCGGTGGTGCCGTCGCCGCGGGTGGCGGCGCGGACCAGTACGCCGTCGCGGTAGAGAAGGTTGACGGCCAGGCCGTCGATCTTGAGTTCGGTGAGCCAGGACGGCGTTCCGTTGCCGAGCCTGGCGATGTTGGCTTCCGCCTTGGCAATCCAGGCCTCCAGCTCCGCCAGCGAAAAGACGTCCTCCAGGCTGTACATGCGCTGCAGATGTTCGACGGCGGCGAACGCGGCGGACACCTCGCCGCCGACCTCCTGGGTGGGCGAATCGTTGGCGACGAGTTCGGGGTGCATGGCCTCGAGCGTCTCCAGCCGCCGGTAGAGTTCGTCGAACTCGGCGTCGGAGATGATCGGCGCATCCTCCTGGTAGTACGCGAAGCGGTGCTTGCGGACCTGCTCGACGAGGTCCTCGTACTCTTCGCGGACGGCCCCGGAGGGGACCAGCCCGCCCGCCTGATCCTGCCCTTCGCCCGGTACGTCACGCTGTGTTGCGGTGCCTGCCGCAGTCTTCCCTGTACTCACAGGACTATCCTGCCCTAGATCGCGGCCGTTGTCCGGCCGGCGGGGTCCGGTCAGCCCGCGGCGGGTCCGGCGTCGAGACCGGCGTCGACGACAATCGCGGTGACGTTGTCCCGGCCGCCGCTGCGCAGGGCCGCCTGGATCAGTTCGTCAACGGCCTGCTGCGGATCCGCCTCGGACGTCAGGATGCGGGCGATCCGGTCGTCGTCCAGTTCACCGTTGAGTCCGTCGGAGCAGACCAGCATCCGGTCGCCGTCCTCGATCGGCAGGAGCCAGAAGTCGGCCTCCGTCTCATCCCCGCTGCCGAGGGCGCGCGTCACCACGTGCCGGCGCGGATGGACCGCGGCCTGGGCTCGGGTGATCTGGCCGGCGTCGACCAGTTCCTGGACTTCGGAGTGGTCAACGCTGACCTGGCTGAGCGTGCCGTGGCTGAGCCGGTAGGTGCGCGAGTCGCCGATGTTCAGGACCAGCCAGTAGGCAACGCCCAGTTGTTCCACCACCACGACGCCGGAGAGCGTGGTCCCGGCGAGGGATCCGGTGGCCTCGCGGATGCCCTCGTCCGCCGCGTACAGATATTGCTGGACGACGCCGGCGGTGGCGTCCCGGCCCCCGCCGGCCAGCTGGGGGATCCCGGCGAGGGTGCGCACGCAGATGCCGCTGGCCACCTCCCCTGCCTCGTGCCCGCCCATGCCGTCCGCGACGGCGAAGACGGGATCGGCGGCGATGAAGGAATCCTCGTTCGTCTCACGGCGCAGGCCCCGGTCCGTGCCGTACCCGCAGCGCAGCCGCAGTCCCTGCTTCCCTTGCGGAGCAGGGATGGGGGCGTCCGGCTCTGGATTCATGACAGTCCTAGCTAAGGCATCGCTGGCGAAAACTACGGCGGTCCGGGGCCCTGCCGGGCTGCAACCGCCGGTCCGACTATTGCATACGGGCCTGCAGGTGGGAAGCCCGGGCCTCAGTCCAGGACGAGGCCCCGGCCGCGGCCGCGCAGGAGCTGCACCGGATGGATCTCGCCGAAGCCGCGGACGTCCTCGGCCGGGCGCGGCACCAGGACGAAGCGTTCGTCCTGGTCCAGGGCAGCCGCGGTCATGGAGTCCACCAGCACCGTTCCCGGGTCCGCCAGCGCGGTGAGCCGTGCGGCGAGGTTGACGGTCGGCCCGTAAATGTCCCCCAGCCGGGAGAGGATGCGGCCCCACACCATGGCGACCCGGGCTTCCGGCAGGATCTCATCCTCCGTGAAGGCCTGGCACAGGGCCAGCGAGATCTCGGCGCCGGCCGCGGGGGTCTCGGCAATGTACAGGACCTCATCGCCCACCGTCTTCACGAGCCGGCCGCCGCCGACGGAAATGATCTCGGCGCACTTGTTCTCGAAGCGCTGCACGAGCTGGGCAAGCGTTTTTTCGTTCATGCGCCGGGACAGGCTCGTGTAGGAGACCAGGTCCGCGAAGCCGACGGCGCGGGCGAGCGGCAGCGGGGCATCGTCCTCGTCGCCTTCGCGGCCTTCCTCGCTGGACGCCAGCCCGGCCTCGGCGCGCAGGGCCAGCCGCTGGACCCCGGCGTTGAGCTGGCGGCGCCAGGAGTAGACGAGCATTTCCTCAAGGGCGTCCACAAGGGACGGCAGTTCGCTCACCAGCCGCTTGCGGGCCACCGCATCGGTGACGCCCTGCTTCTGCACCATGTCTTCAACGAGGGCTTCGATCTGCCACACCACCATGCGGTCGGTCATCTGGCCGATGGAGCGGGTGACGGAAATCGCGGCTTCCTCGGTCAGTTTGCCCGCCCGCACCAGGTCCACCACGGTGTTCAGCGCCGCCTGGTCCCGCTCGGTGAAGGCGACGTCTTCATCCCCGAAGTTGGGGAAGCCCAGGGCGCGCCAGAGTTTCCGGGCGGACAGAAGGGAGAGCCCGGCGCCCGCGGCGACTTCCCGACGGCGGAGCTTGCGTTCGCCGCCGAGCAGCCGGGTTTCCAGGGCCTTGGCGGCGAGGCGTTCGGCAAGCCGCTCAGCGGAGACGGTGCCGGTCCGCGGGGCATCGGTGTCAAACACGGCTGCTTCGAGAGCGGCGGCGTCGACGACGGCGTCAGCGTCCTGCGACGGCTCCCCGGCCACGAGTCCGGTCTCTTGGTGGACGTTCTCAGCGTTCATCTCTTCCACCTTCTCTCGTCTCCCACGGCCAGGCCCCCTCGGGGTGATGCATCATGCCTTCGGCCCCAGGCGTCCCGCCCGGTGGCAGGCCGTCGATGGCATCCAGTACGAAGTTTCGGAACGTCGCGGCCTCCGGGACGTCGGGGACCACCGTGCTGGAGGGGTGTCCGGTATCCAAGGATATATTCCCGGACCGCAATGCGCGTTGAAGCAACGACTGCTCAATAAGCACATTACGGACAGCGGCCAAAGAAACCTGCTGATCGCGCCGCCGGAGCATGCCGTAACGGGCAACCAAGCGCTGGCTGGTCAGGGTGTAGCGGGTGGCATGCCACCTCAGCACGCGCGGCAGGCAGTAGCCCAGCAGTACCCACGCCGCCAGCGCCACGCAGACCGCGACAAGCCAGGCCGTCCAGTCCTTCGTGACGAGCGGGACCAGCTTGCCGGGGCCACCTTTCACAATCCAGGCGCTGGCATAGGCGGCCAGGGCGGGAACCACAACGAACAACAGCGCCGGAACAATCAGCGTCCGGGGCTGGGGCCGGGTCACCACAATCACTTGCTCTCCCGGCAGGAGCTCTTTACGCATAGCCGCTCTCGGCGCCGCCGGCATCCGATCCGGCTGCATCGTCCCCGGCATCTGATCCGGTGCCCGGTGGGGTCCAGGGGCGCAGGTGCACCACATCACCGGCGGTCACCACGTGCTCATGGCCGGCTGCGTCGACCACCATGAGGGAGCCGTACTCATCCAGCCGCGAGGCGTGGCCGATGATTTCATGGTCGCCGGGGAGCTGCGCGCGGACCTGCTTGCCGAGGGTGCTGAGCAGGTGCTCCACCCGCTTGTGCAGCGAGGGGCCGCCGGCCATGCCGGCGGCCGGGTCGCCGTCGGCGTTGCAGAAGCTCCGGTAGAGGGCGGCGAAGCGGGACAGATAGCTCTTCAACAGTGCCGTGCGGTTCACGGTGGCCGGATTTTCCAGCAGCACGGAGGTGGCGGTGGGAACCGGCAGTTCGGCCTCCGTGAGGGTCACGTTGAGCCCGGTGCCGAGTACCACGGGCGGCACCGCACCGTCACCCAGGGGGCCGAGCTGGGCGAGGATCCCGGCGATCTTCCTGCCGCGCACCAGGACGTCGTTGGGCCACTTGAGCTCGGCCGGAATGCCCGCGGTTTCGAGCAGCGCCTCGCGCAGTGCCAGCGCCGCGAGCAGCGAGAGCCAGGAGTAGCTCTGGGTCGGCAACGGCCGTCCCTCGGCGTTGACCGGCCGGAGCACGATCGAGACGGAGAGGGAACTGCGGGCCGGTGCTTCCCAGCGGCGGTCCAGCCGGCCGCGGGCGGCGCTCTGGTATTCGGCGGCAAGCACGGAGAGGTCGGGCCACGCATCCGGATCCTCGGTCACGCCGCGCAGCAGGTCCGCGTTGGTGGACCCGGTGGACTCCACGACGGCCAGTTGCGGGATGCCGTTGGCGGAGAGGAACGCCCCGTCGCACAGGGCATTCTGGTCCAACGGCGGGCGGTCCGGGGTTTCCTGTGCGGCTTCCATGCTTGAATCCTACCGAGTTACCACCCCTCCGGCTCCGGCCCGGTCCGCGGAAGCTCCCCGCCTTTGGCCGGCAGCTCCGGCGGGTCGGCCGGACATGCCGGGGATTTTCGGCCCCGGGTCCTCAAACGCGGGGAAGTTCCGCAGGCCAGGCGGCTGAAAACAGTCAGCAAGTTCAGAGGAAAATGTCAGGGACCAGCCGGTCCTCCGGCACCCCGGGGCTGTACGGGGTGAAGTCCGTGACGCCGGCCGCGGCGAGGACCTGCTCATCGGTGTAGAAGTTCCCGCTCCGGCTGCCCGAATCCGGAACCGCGTTGCTTCCGGTCAGCACGGCGTGGGCCGCGTCGGCCATGATCCCGGAACCACGGGCGCCCTTGACGATCATCTCGCCGCCCGGCATGTTCCGGATCGCGGCGGTGTCGACCAGGGTGCAGGGCCAGAGCGAGTTCACCCGGATGCCGTCCTCCTTGAGCTCCTCGGCCAGCCCCAGGGTGGTCAGGCTCATGCCGTACTTCGCCATGGTGTACGCCAGGTGCAGGCCTGCCCATTTGGGATCCAGGTTCAGCGGTGGGGAGAGCGTCAGGATCTGCCCGGCGTCGGATTCGCGCAGTGCCGGCAGGGCGAGCTTGGAGAGCAGGAAGGTGCCGCGGACGTTGATGTCCTGCATCAGGTCGTAGCGCTTCATGTCCACGGCGTCGGTCCTGGACAGGTCGATGGCGGAGGCGTTGTTGATGACGATGTCGATCCCGCCGAAGCGTCCGACGGCGGCGGCAACCGCACCGGCGACGTCGTCGTCATCGCGCACATCCCCCACGAGGGGCAGCGCCTCGCCGCCGGCGGCCCGGATCTGTTCGGCAGCGGAGTGGACCGTGCCTTCCAGCCTGGCGTGCGGCTGGCCGGTCTTGGCCATCAGCACGATGTTGGCGCCGTCCCGGGCCGCCCGGGTGGCGATGGCCAGACCGATCCCCCGGCTGCCGCCGGAGATGAGGATGGTGCGGCCCCGGAGGGAACCGGCGGGCTGGTACGGGCCTGAGACGGGGCCCGAGGCATCGTTGCTTGAAGTCATGAGCACACTGTAGCCGACTGATGTTACTCATGGGTAACATTGTTGGCGGCGAGGAAACGGGGGAAAATTGTAGGTTTTCTACAGCGGCATGGGCCGCCGGCATCACTAGACTTGCCATCAGGGCCCTGGCGAACGTCCCCGAGTTTTGTGCGGAATCCACTTAAACCGGTGCGCGGTACAGGGCCAGCGACTACCCGTACCACCATCAGCTACAGAGCCGGAGACACTCGATGAGCCACGATCTGACCACGACTGCGGGAAAGATTGCAGACTTCCGTGACCGCCAGGTGCGCGCCGAGCAACCCTCCGGACCGGAAGCCATCGAGAAGCAGCATGCGCGGGGCAAGAACACGGCCCGCGAGCGCATCGACCTGCTGCTCGACGCCGGCTCCTTCGTCGAGTTTGACGCCCTGGCGGTGCACCGCTCCACGGCCTTCGGGATGGAAAAGAAGAAGCCGCTCGGCGACGGCCTCGTCTCCGGCTACGGCACGGTGGACGGCCGGCCCGTCGCCGTCTACAGCCAGGACTTCTCGGTCTATGGCGGCTCGCTGAGCCAGGTCAACGGCGAGAAGATCGTCAAGGTCCAAGAGTTCGCGTTGCGCAACGGCTGCCCCGTGGTGGGCATCCTCGACGGCGGCGGCGCCCGCATCCAGGAAGGCGTCGCCTCGCTGGCCATGTTCGCGGACATCTTCCGCAACAACGTCCACGCCTCCGGCGTCGTCCCGCAGATCTCCCTCATCATGGGCCCGTCCGCCGGCGGCGCCGCCTACTCCCCCGCGCTGACCGACTATGTGGTGATGGTGGACAAGACCTCGCACATGTTCATCACCGGCCCGGACGTGATCAAGACCGTCACGGGCGAAGACGTGGACATGGAAACCCTCGGAGGCGCCCGCCAGCACAACTCCACCACGGGAACCTCCACCTACCTCGCCTCCGATGAGACCGACGCGATCGAATTCGTCCGCGAACTGCTCGACTTCCTGCCCTCCAACAACCTCGCCGAGGCCCCCGTGCTCGGTCACGCGCAGGAGCTGGAGCCCGACGACGAGGACCTCGCCCTCGACGCCCTCATCCCGGACTCGGCCAACCAGCCCTATGACATGCGCAAGGTCATCGAGCAGATCGTGGATGACGCCCACTTCCTGGAGATGCAGTCCCTCTACGCCCCGAACGTGATCATCGGCTACGGCCGGGTCGAGGGCCACACGGTGGGGATCGTGGCCAACCAGCCCATGCAGTTCGCCGGCACCCTGGACATCGCCGCCTCGGAAAAGGCCGCCCGCTTCGTGCGGCACTGCGACGCCTTCAACATCCCCATCATCACGCTGGTGGATGTGCCGGGCTTCCTGCCGGGCAAGGACCAGGAGTTCCAGGGCATCATCCGCCGCGGCGCCAAACTGCTCTACGCCTACGCCGAGGCCACAGTTCCCAAGCTGACCGTGATCACGCGCAAGGCGTATGGCGGGGCGTACATCGTGATGGGTTCCAAGAAGCTCGGCGCGGACCTGAACTTCGCCTGGCCCACCGCGCAGATCGGCGTCATGGGCGCCCAGGGCGCGGTCAACATCCTGTACCGCCGCGAGCTCGCGGCCGTGGCGGAGGCCGGCGGCGATGTCGAGGCCAAGCGCGCCGAGGTCATCCGCCAGTACGAGGAAGAGCTGCTCAACCCGTACCAGGCCGCGCAGTTGGGCTACGTGGACGCCGTCATCGCCCCGTCCGAAACCCGCGTGCAGATCATCAAGGGCCTGCGCGCCCTGCGGGACAAACGGGCCCCCCTGCCCGCCAAGAAGCACGGGAACATCCCGCTGTGATCCCCGCCGATCCGCCGGTGGGACCTGTCGACGCTCCAGACGCACCCGTGCTCGCCGTTGTGAAGGGTGAGCCGACGCCGGAGGAACTGGCCGCGCTGACCGCCGTCGTGCTGTCCCTGGGACAGGGGCAACCGGCGGCGCCGGAGAAGCCGAGCGCCCGGCACTGGGTCCGCCGGCAGCAGCTGCGGCTCGCCCCGAAGCCCGGCCCCGATGCCTGGCGCCGCAGCCGCGGCTGACGCCCCCTGGAAGGAAAACGCGAAGGACTGCGGCGAAGGAAGACGGCGTAGGAGGACGGCACAGGAAGGCTGCAACCCACCGCGGAAAAGTTCAGCAACCCTTTCATAACCGCCGGGGCCCGGCTAGTCTCGTCGGGTGACTACCGAAACCACCGCTTCCGAAAACACGTCCGGGGTGCGCGCGAAGACCGCCATCGATGCCGTTGCCGATGCCTACACGGACGCCCTGATCCGGCTTAACCCGAGCTTCGCCACCGAGCTCGGCCTGCCGGGCCACGAGACCGGGTACCAGGACTTCTCCCCTGCGGGCCAGGAGGAATTCGCCGCCGCGGCGCGGGAAGCCCTCGCAGGCCTGGACGGCCTGGAGCCGGCCGACGACGTCGACGCCGTCACCCTTGATGCCATGCGCGAGCGGCTGGGCCTGAAGCTGGAGATCCACGCCTCCGGCTGGGATCTGGCCGAGCTGAACAACATCGCCTCCCCGCCGCAGGAGATCCGTGCGATCTTCGACCTGATGCCCACCGACACCGCCGGCCAGTGGGGCCACATCGCCGGCCGGGCGCACAACGTCCCCGCCGCGATCGGCGGCTACATCGACTCGCTGCGGGCCGCGAAGGAGGACGGCAAAGTCGCCGCAGCCCGCCAGGTCTCGATCGTGATCGAGCAGGTCACCAAGTACGCCGCAGGGGACGGCTTTTTCGCGAAGCTCGCGGCCGGCGCCAAGACCGCCGAGGGGCCGCTGTCGCCGGAACTGCAGTCTACGCTCGACGCCGGTGCTGCCGCCGCGCGTGCCGCCTACTCCCGGCTGGCCGGCTTCCTGGAGTCCGAACTGCTGCCCGTGGCCCCCGCCAAGGACGCCGTCGGCCGCGAGCGCTATGCCCTTGCCTCCCGCGAGTTCCTGGGCGCCACGGTGGATCTCGAGGAGACCTACGCGTGGGGTGTGCAGGACCTTGACCGCATCGTCGCCGAGCAGGAACGCGTGGCCGCGCAGATCCGGCCCGGTGCCACGATCGAGGAGGCCAAGGAGATCCTGAACAACGATCCCGCCCGCCGGATCAAGGGCACCGACGCCCTGAAGGCCTGGATGCAAGGCCTCTCGGACCGGGCCGTGGCGGACCTCGCGGGCGTCCACTTCGAGATCCCGGACGTCATGAAGAAGCTCGAATGCCGGATTGCGCCGACGGACGAGGGCGGCATCTACTACACCGGCCCTTCGGACGACTTCAGCCGCCCCGGCCGCATGTGGTGGTCCGTGCCGCCGGGCGAGGACACCTTCACCACGTGGGCCCAAACCACCACCGTGTTCCACGAGGGCGTCCCCGGCCACCACCTGCAGATTGGCACCGCCACCTACCGCCGGGAACTGCTGAACAAGTGGCGCCGCAACGTCTGCTGGACCTCCGGCCATGGCGAGGGCTGGGCGCTGTACGCCGAGAAGCTGATGGCGGAACTGGGCTACCTCACGGATCCGGGTGACCACATGGGCATGCTGGATATGCAGCGGATGCGGGCCGCCCGCGTGGTGTTCGACATCGGTGTGCACCTCGAGCTCGAGGTACCCGAACGATGGGGCTCGGGGACCTGGACCTCGGAGAAGGGCCTCGGGTTCCTCCGTGCCAACCTCCCGGACAGCGAAGGCCAGCTGCAGTTCGAATTCGTCCGCTACCTCGGCTGGCCGGGCCAGGCCCCCTCCTACAAGGTGGGCCAGCGGCTGTGGGAGCAGATCCGCGCCGAGCTGGAAACCCGGCCCGGCTTCGAGCTCAAGGCCTTCCACACCAAGGCCCTGAACATCGGCTCCGTGGGGCTCGACACCCTCAAGCGCGCACTGCTGGGGTAAGGCCTCGACCACCCGCCGTGCCGGAGGTCGGCCCTATCAGCGAGACGCTTGCCACATGCTTGCCGGGAATAACTTCACAAAAGTGCCCAGATCCAGCGATTTTCAGACGATGTGACGATGGCCCGGGAATTTCCTGGCGTAACGTTCCTCAATATCGAGTGGAAGCTGTATCTTACCCGGCCTAGCGTGTTCCGGTGAGCACTCAGACAAGCACCCCCTCCCGCGCAGGAAAGCCCGGTTTCCAGCTGCCCAAATGGGCCGGATCGTTCGGTTTCCAGATCATCGCCGCCCTGGTCGTCGGCCTCGGCCTTGGCCTTCTCGCCAAGTACACCGGCAGCACCAAGGCAAACCCCAACGCCCTCGGCACCACGCTGCAGACCATCGGCTCGAGCTACGTCTCGCTGCTGCAGACTGCCGTCGTCCCCCTCATCTTCACCGCCGTCGTCAGCTCCATCTCCAACCTCCGCGCAGTCTCCAACGCTGCCCGGCTGGCCTGGAACACGCTGCTCTGGTTCGCGATCAGCTCGCTGATCGCCGTACTGATCGGCATCGGCCTGGGCGTGCTGCTGCAGCCCGGCGCCAACACCGGCATTTCCCAGCAGGCCAAGTACACCGGCAAGTCCGGTGACTGGTGGGCCTTCCTGACCGGCCTGTTCCCCAAGAACTTCCTCGGCCTCGGCGCAAGCACCACCGTCACCGACGGCGTCGCCACCACCGCTGTGAGCTTCAACGTGCTCCAGATCCTGGTGATCGCCATCGCCGTCGGCGTCGCGGCCCTCAAGGCGGGCACAGCCGCCGAGCCGTTCCTGAACCTCAACGCCTCCGCCCTCGCCGTGATCCAGAGGGTGCTCTGGTGGATCATCCGCATTGCACCGCTCGGTACCGTCGGCCTGATCGGCAACGCAGTCGCCGTCTACGGCTGGGACACCATCGGCTCGCTGGGCAAGTTCACCGTCGCCATCTACATCGGCCTGGCCCTTGTCCTGTTCGTGGTCTACCCCATCCTGATCCGCAGCCACGGCCTGTCCATCAGGCAGTACTTCTCCGGCGTCTGGCCCGCAGTGCAGCTGGCCTTCGTCTCGCGCTCCTCGATCGGCACCCTGCCGCTGACCCAGCGCGTGACCGAGCGGAACCTGGGCGTCCCCCGCCCCTACGCCTCCTTCTCGGTGCCGCTGGGCGCCACCACCAAGATGGACGGTTGCGCCGCGATCTACCCGTCCATCGCAGCGATCTTCGTGGCGCAGTTCTTCGGCATCCAGCTCGACTTTACCCAGTATCTGCTGATCGTTCTCGTCTCCGTGCTCGGCTCGGCCGCGACGGCAGGCACCACCGGCGCCGTCGTCATGCTGACCCTGACGCTCTCAACGTTGGGACTGCCGCTGGCCGGCGTCGGCCTGCTGCTGGCGATCGACCCGATTCTGGACATGGGCCGCACCGCCGTCAACGTGGCCGGGCAGGCGCTCGTCCCGGCTATCGTGGCCAAGCGCCAGGGCATGCTGGACGAGGTGCTCTACAACGCACCGCGCAACGGTGATCCGTTCGCGGACGACGTCGACGCCGCCGCCGTCGACCCTTCCGCTGCCGCTGCTTCCGCGGCGCCCCAGGAAAGCCGCGAACTGGCCGGTGCCAAAGCCTGACCTCGCTGCGAAACAGTAGCGTTACGCCGAAGAAGTCCCCGGGAATCTCCCGGGGACTTCTTCGTTAAGCTGCGTTTCGCGTTGGTCAGCGGCGGCCGCCGATCACGCCCTTTTCGGCAGCCTTGGTGACGGCGTCCGCCTCAGCCTGGGTCAGGGTGCCGTCCTTGACGGCCTGGTCCAGCCGGGGCTTCAGCGCTGCGGCGTGGTCAGTCTGCGCCTGCGTGCGGAGTTCGTCGAGGGCCGCGGTGACCTTTGATTCGTCAATGCCGAGCGACTTCGCCAGGGACGCGGCCAAGGCCTTCTCCGTTGCGGCACGGTCCGGCTTCTGCCCGTCGTTACTACCGTCGGCCGGCGGGGTGGCCGGCTTGTTGGCCTGCCGGAAGGCCTTCAGCGCGTCGGCGACCTTGGACTCGTCGATGCCCAGCTTGGCAGCGAGTTCTTTGGCTCGCTCCCCCATTCCCAGGCCGCCGTGGCGTCCGCGCATGCCGTGGCCGCCGTCCTGGGCGCCCGCCTGGGCGCTCGAGCTGGGCGTAGGTGCGGGAGTCGTCGTTGCGGATGCCATTC
This sequence comes from Arthrobacter sp. PAMC25564, assembly GCF_004798705.1. Classification (NCBI taxonomy): domain Bacteria; kingdom Bacillati; phylum Actinomycetota; class Actinomycetes; order Micrococcales; family Micrococcaceae; genus Arthrobacter; species Arthrobacter sp. PAMC25564. Next base: position 3,640,076 of record NZ_CP039290.1, read on the forward strand.
CGGCGACTCCGAGCCCGGCTCCGAGGGCCAGGGCCCCGGCCCCCAAGCCGAGGGCGATCTTCTTCCTGCGTGACATGTGTTTCTCCTGGATCTGCCGTGCGGTGACGGCGCTGTGGCTGGCGGTCTTCCCGGGGAGTCCATATTTCAAGACCACTCCTAGTTTGCCGCCGCAGCATCACAAATGGCTGTTTCCCACCTTTCAGCTTCCTGTGAATCCTGCTGGCGCCGCCACAGCAACGGATACTTGCCCGGAGTGCAAAGATGCACGTAGTGTAAGCGCGTGCCCCCCGCGATATCCGACAGCCCCCCGGCGCCCCCGCCAACCCGCCGCGAACTCAACAAGGCGGCCACCCGCCAGGCCATCACGGACGCGGCCCTGGGCTTGCTCCGAGTCAGGGGGCCCGGCAACTTCACTGTCGAGGACATCGCCGACGCCGCGGGGATCTCCCGCCGGACTTTCTTCAACTACTTCGGCAGCACCGAAGCGGCCCTCGCCTCGGTGACCTTCGGCTTCCTGGACACCGCGCTCCAGCAGTTCCGGCTGCGCCCGCCCGGCGAACCCATCCTGGAATCGGCCCGGGCAGCCCTTGTCCAGCTGGCCGACCCCATGACCGTCGCACCCGTGGCCGAGCTCTACAGCCTGGGCCAGGCCAACCCGGCGCTCAGCCGTTCCGAGCTGGAGGCCTGGGACCACTGCACCGAACAGATCATCAACGCCGCCCGCGAACGCTTTGCCAACGGAGCCCGGGACGGAGCCGATGACGGAGCCGCCGGCGGGATCGATGAACTGTACCTCCACGCCCTGGCCGGCTCCGTCATCGCCTGCGGCAAAGCCGCGCTGGACGTGTGGTTCGCCCGGTGCGGCGGCGACCTCGGCCCCGGCTCCCTCTCCACCCTGCGCCAGCTCCTGATCGATTCCATGAGCCTGCTCGGCTCCGGTTTCGCCGGCCCGGCAACTGCACCGCCCACCCCGCCCGCAGCCATCCCCTCCCCAGATCGGCACTGACATGGCCCTTTTGCTCTATCGCCTCGGCAAGTTCTCCTACCGCCACCGCTGGCTGGTCATCTCCCTCTGGCTGGCCGTCATCCTCGCCGTCGGCGGCGCCGCAGCCGCTTTCCACGGCACAATGTCCAACAACTTCCAGATCCCTGGCACCGAGACGCAGCAGATGGCTGACAAGCTCAAGCAGGAGCTGCCCAAGTCCTCGGGCGGCTCGGCCGGCATCGTGTTCGAGGCCAAGAACGGCCAGTTCAGCCAGGCCGGCAAGGACGCCGTCAGTGCCGCGCTGACCAGGCTCAAGACACTGCCCGACGTCCAGGGGACGGTTGACCCGTTCGCCACGCAGGCGCAGCTGGACAAGGCCGCCGCGGACATCGCCGCCGGGGAACAGCAGGCCGCCGCCGGCAGGGCCCAGCTGGACGCGTCCACCGCTGAACTCGCCGCCGGCAAAGCCAAGCTCGCCGCCGCCGAGCAGCAGATGACCGCGGCCGGACTGCCCGCCGCCGCCATCGAGGCACAGCTGGGCGCGCAGAAGGCTGCCCTCACGGCAGGCCAGGCAAAGCTCGACGCCGGCAGCCAGGAACTCGAGGCCGGCAACGCCAAACTCGCGCTCGGCAAGCGCCAGCTCGCCGCCTCCCAGGGGATGCGGTTTGTCTCCGAGGACGGCACGGCCGCCATCGCCCAGGTCCAGTTCAGGACCTCGATCAACGCCCTGACCCCCGCGGTCCGCCAGCAGGTCCAGGACATCGCCCAGGAAGTCTCCTCCGCCGGCGTCACCGCCCTCGCCAGCAAGGAAATCACCGAGGACGTCTCGGAGCTGTTCGGCATCTCCGAGATCCTCGGCATCGCCATCGCGGCCCTGGTCCTGATCCTGATGCTGGGCACCCTGATCGCCGCCGGACTCCCGCTGCTGATGGCCCTCGTCGGCGTCGGTGTCGGAGTCGGCGGCACCTTCGCCCTCACCGGCGCCGTCGACATGAGCTCGATCTCGCCCATGCTGGCACTGATGCTCGGCCTCGCCGTAGGCATCGACTACTCCCTGTTCATCGTCAACCGCCACCGCGGCCAGCTGCTCGCAGGAATGGACGCCGAAGAATCCGTGGCCCTGGCCACCGGCACCTCCGGCAACGCGGTGCTCTTCGCCGGCCTGACCGTCATCATTGCCCTCGCCGCCCTTGTCGTCCCCGGGCTGCCATTCCTGGCCGTGATGGGCCTGTCCGCCGCGGGAACGGTGGCGGTCGCCGTCGTCGTCGCCCTGACCCTGACCCCGGCCCTGCTCTCGCTCATCGGCCGGAGACTGATCTCCCGGCGCGCCTGGGCGAAGGCGGAGAAGCACAACGCCGCGCCGGGACACGAGACCCAGGACCGGGCTAAGGACGAACGCCGCAGCAGCCGCGGCTGGGGCGGACTCGTCACCCGGCATCCGGTCCTCGCCCTGATCGCCGGCGTCGTGCTGCTCGGCGTCGTGGCGCTGCCGGCCAGCCAGCTCCGGCTTGCCCTGCCCGACGGCGGCTCCGAACCCGTCGAGTCGCAGGCGTTCAAGGCCTACGACGTCACCGGGCGCAGCTTCGGCGAAGGCATGACCGGCCCGATCGTCGTCGTGGGCGACTTCCCCGCCGGGTTGAGCGAGGCCGAGGCGCAGGCCAAGCAGCTCGACGTCGCGGACATCCTGCGGGGCGTGGACAACGTGACCGCTGCCGTGCCGGTGGCCCTGAGCGAGGACCGCCGCACCGCGGTGTTCCAAGTGGTCCCCCGGGAGGGCCCGGCCAGCGCCAGCACCGTCAAGGTGGTCTCCGAGCTGCGCGGCAGGAAGGCGGACATCAGGGACACCACCGGGGTCAGCATCGGCCTCACCGGCCAGACCGCCGGCAACGTGGACGTCTCCACCAGGCTCGGCGACGCCCTGCCGCCCTATCTGGCCATCGTCATGGGACTCTCGCTGATCCTGCTGCTGCTCGTGTTCCGCTCCATCGTGGTGCCGCTGCTGGCCACCGGCGGTTTCCTGCTCTCCCTCGCCGCCGCCTTCGGCGCCGTCGTCGCCGTCTACCAGTGGGGCTGGCTGGGAACCGTATTCGACGTCGCCAACCCGGGCGCCGTGCTGAGCTTCCTGCCCATCATCCTGATCGGCGTGCTGTTCGGCCTGGCCATGGACTATCAGGTGTTCATCGCCTCCGGCATGCGTGAGGCGTACATGCACGGAGACTCCGCCAGGCACGCCGTCCGCTCCGGCTTCAGCCACGCCGCCGCCGTCGTCGCCGCCGCCGCGATCATCATGGTCAGCGTGTTCTCGGGCTTCATCTTCTCGCACTTGAACATGGTCCGGCCGATGGGCTTCGCGATGGCCTTCGGCGTGCTGGTGGACGCCTTCGTGGTCCGCATGACGATCGTCCCGGCGGTGATGTACCTGCTTGGCGGGAAGGCCTGGTGGCTCCCCCGCTGGCTGGACCGCATCCTGCCGGACGTGGACGTTGAAGGCGCGAAGCTGCGCAAGCCGGCAGCTGCCGCGGCGGCTTCTTCCGAAGGGGAGCCTCAAGAGGTCGCCGCGCACTGACCGTCACGGCTTGCCGGCTGAGTGTCAATGGGCCGCCCGCTGATCAGGCCGCCGTGTCGGGCTCCGGGCGAAACTGACATGCCGCTCGGTGGCGGCGTGGCTGGCGCGCCGGGTGACAGAGCGGGGTGCGACGGTAATGCGCCGCCGCCCCGATACAGCAACGCGGGGTCACTATCCGCCCATCCCAGAGGCTGGAATGGGCGGCAAGTGACCCCGCGTTGGATTACGACGCCGGCTGCTTCACCGGTTCCGGTAGTAGTCTCTCCAGATCAGGCGATGAAGCGGTATCTTCCGCGGCAGCGACCTTAGACCGGGGATAAACGGGAGCAGTGTCAGCAACGCGGTCAGCACGAGCATCGTCACGACGACCAGGGCATCGGCATTCGGCGAGGACTTGAACGGTTCCACCTGGTACAGGAGCGAGAAGAGCCACAGCCAGGACTGCCCGGGCGTGTCGCCGGTCTCGTTCATCACGCCCCACTGGTCGCCGGTGAGGTGCTGGCTGGCCGCCAGATCCGGGAAATAGCTGCCGTCTCCCAGAAACAGGAGGCTGCGCGTGTAGTCCATGTTGTAGAAGTTTCCACCGACTTTCAGCACGCCATCAAGATTGCCCTGCCGCGCCATCTCCAACAACGCGCCGGTCAGCGCCGGAACCGGGCCGTAGTCGCCGTCAGCCACTTTGGCCGGGTCGTTGTCCGGGGCAGCCGAGAGGGCATCGGAATAGGCGGCTGTCCAGTCGGCCCGTTGCTGATCCGTCGCTGCCGTCCAATCGGCGATGGCGGCCGGGGGCGACGGCAGCGTCTCAAGCGGGGCAATGACGAGGTCATTGGCCGTATCTACCGGAAGGCGGACACCGGAGAGACTTTGGAGGTCGACGGGACCGATCTTCTGCGAGGCGTCCGGAGTCGAGTTATATGGCGGCCCGTACCCTGCGGTATCGCTGGTCCCACCAAGTTCCTTTGCGGCGGTGGCCACGAAATCCGAGGGGGCGGCAGTTGCCCAGCCCTTGAGGCTGACGCTGGGTTCATCAGGCGAGCCGAAGAAGGCCGATATGCCGAGCACCAGCAGTCCGACCACCACAACGCCGATGGTCAATTCCTTGAGGAGGTCGTACTCGCGGACGCTGCCCGCCCAGGGCCGGCTGGCAACGTTGTCTGCCTTCCGCCAGGAGGTGCTGCTGTTCTTCCTGGTCATCGCACTACGTCCTTGGGTTCGGTGGAGTCCGGGCCAGCGTGCAACAACTGGGCATCGCCCTCGGCTGCCTCCAACGGGGGTGCCACCCCGTGGACCCGGACCAGCAGGACGTGCAGGACGACTACGGCGCCCACGGCCAGGGGCAACAGGGTGATGTGCCATACGAAGATCTGTCCGAGGTTGGCCACGTTGAACCAGGCACCGACTCCGACGGCGTTCAGCGCGTCCTTGGCTTCGAAGGCAATCCACTGGGAATCGAAGTTCGTCTGAAGCAGATACCCGGTGAAGGCCGCCACGATGGAGACGACGAACGAGAGCATCCCGGTGATCCAGGTCAGGACCCGGCCACCGCGCCAGGCCGCCATCCAGAACTTCAGCCAGAGGTGCACCACCATGAAGATGAAGAACAATTCCACGCTCCACAGATGGGTGCTGTTGACGAAGCTGCCCAGCGAAGACACGTGATACCACTGGGGACCGTTCAATCCCAGCACGACCCCGGAAATGATGATCCACAGCAGCGAGGCGATGGCCCCCATCCCGAAGACATAAGCCCAGGACATGACATAGCTTGGCTGGTCCTCGGGCAGGAGCTTGTCCGGCGGAAGCTTCCCGAGCATCCACTTGCGGGCCCTGCCGGTCCACGTGTGCGCGTCGCTGTCCTCCACCGGCAACCCGTGCGCCGGTGTGGCCTGGCCGGTCATTTCCGCCCCTTCCCGCCGGGGAACGGGAGGACGAGTGCCAGGACGAACAGGATGACCATCACCACGATCACAATCAGGTTTCCCGACTGGATCGTGAAACCATCCCAACCAAAATACGTTCCGGCGCCTACCGTGCCAACGCCTGCTCCAAGCCATCCGGCCATGGGCTGCTCGATTCTCTAATGGGGGTCCCGGTTCAACCCCACCACGGGCAAAAACGCGTGTCCAGAGTCTTTCGCCCCGGCCCGTGCCGGTTCGCGGATCCCCGCCCGCTAAAGCAAAGCGGGGTCACTTCGCGCCCATAATCCCGTGCCGGATGGGCCGTACGTGACCCTGCGTTGCTCTGCCGCGGTGAACTAGGCTGGAGCGGTGACCCGCCTCATTCTTGCCTCCCAGTCCCCCGCCCGCACGAAACTGCTGACCCACGCCGGCATCGTCCACGAGGTCCTCGTCTCCGATGTCGACGAGGACGCGGTCCAGGCCCGCTACGGCGTGACCGACCCGCACGACACCGCCCTGCTGCTGGCCCGGGCCAAGGCCGAGGCCGTCGCCTCGCTGCCCGAGGCGGAGGGCGCCCTGGTGATCGGCTGCGATTCGGTCTTCGAGTTCGACGGCGAGGCGCACGGCAAGCCGTACACGGCCGAGGTCGCCAAGGAGCGGATGCTGCGGATGAGCGGCAGCATGGGCGTGCTGTACACGGGCCACTGGCTCGTGGACTGCCGGGACACCGACAGCGACAGCGCGCCCGGCTCCGGGGCGACGCTGGGCTCCGTGGCCTCCGCCGAGGTGCACTTCATGGAGATGAGCGAGGCGGAAATCGACGCCTACATCGCCACCGAAGAGCCGCTCCAGTGCGCCGGCTCCTTCACGATCGACGGCTACGGCGGGGCCTTCATCCGCAAGGTCGACGGCGACCCCCACACCGTCGTCGGGCTGTCCATTTCCACCCTCCGCGGGCTGCTCGGCCAGGCCAAGGTGGGCATCACAGAACTGTGGGGCGGCGGGGCCGTGGATCCGGCGGACGTCCGTGCTGAGTGAACGATTTCGCGGCTCTTTGTAGCATCCCTACAAAGGCTGGGCGCTTTACGCGCGGAATCCGCAAGGAATATCGGCGGAACCCACAAAACCGCGCTAGGCTCCCTGAAGGAAAGAAGGAGACGCCTTGTCAGCAATTTCGGAGCAGTCCGCAAACCCCGCACCCTCAGCAGCAGGTGGCACCCACCGGCTGAGCAAGGTGTTGATCGCCAACCGCGGCGAAATCGCCGTGCGCATCATCCGCGCCGCCCGCGATGAGGGCATCACCGCCGTGGCCGTCTATGCGGACCCGGACCGCGACGCACTGCACGTCAAGCTCGCCGACGAGGCGTACGCGCTCGGGGGCAACACCGCCGCCGAGTCCTACCTCGTGATGGACAAGCTGATCGAGGTGGCCCACCGGTCCGGCGCGGACGCGATCCACCCGGGCTACGGCTTCCTGGCCGAGAACGCCGAATTCGCCGCCAAGGTGATCGAGGCCGGCATCACCTGGATCGGCCCCTCCCCCGCGGCGATCGCCGCCCTGGGCGACAAGGTCCAGGCCCGCCACATCGCCGAGAAGGTGGGCGCCCCGCAGGTTCCCGGCACGGCGGACCCGGTGGAGTCCGCCGAGGAAATCCTCGAGTTCGTGGACAAGTTCGGCCTGCCCGTGGCCATCAAGGCAGCGTTCGGCGGCGGTGGCCGCGGCATCAAGGTGGCCCGTACCCGCGAGGAAATCCCCGAACTCTTCGAATCGGCCGTGCGTGAGGCCACCGCAGCCTTCGGCCGCGGCGAGTGCTTCATCGAACGCTTCCTCGACGCCCCGCGCCATGTCGAGACCCAATGCCTCGCCGACGCCTATGGCAACGTCGTGGTGGTCTCCACCCGTGACTGCTCGCTGCAGCGCCGCAACCAGAAGCTCGTCGAGGAAGCCCCGGCCCCGTTTCTCACCGAAGAGCAGAACCGCCGCCTCTACGATTCCTCCAAGGCCATCCTCAAGGAAGCCGGCTACCTCGGCGCGGGCACCTGCGAATTCCTCGTGGGCCAGGATGGCACCATCTCCTTCCTCGAGGTCAACACCCGCCTCCAGGTGGAGCACTGCGTCTCCGAGGAAGTCACCGGGATCGACCTGGTCCGTGAACAGTTCCGGCTGGCCCGCGGCGAGGAGCTCGGTTACGGGGACCCCGAGGTCCGCGGCCACTCCATCGAATTCCGCATCACCGGCGAGGACCCGGGGCGGAACTTCATGCCTGCCCCGGGGACCATCACCCGGCTGTTGAACCCCACCGGCCCCGGCGTCCGCATCGACTCCGGCGTGGAGCAGGGTGACGTCATCAGCGGCAACTTCGACTCGATGCTCTCTAAACTGATCGTTACCGGCGCCACCCGCCCGCAGGCCCTCCAGCGCGCCCGCCGGGCCCTCCAGGAGATGGTGGTCGAAGGCATCCCCACCGTCATCCCGTTCGATCTCGCCGTCGTCACCAACCCCGACTTCGCTCCCGCCGAAGGCCCGTTCAAGGTGCACACCCGCTGGATCGAGACGGCCTTCGTCAACGACATCCCCGCCTGGACACCCACCGGAACCGATGTCGAAGCGGCCGACGCCGGCGAACGCCAGCGCGTCGTCGTCGAGGTCGGCGGCAAACGCCTTGAAGTGGTCCTGCCGGCGTCGCTCGGTTCCCTCGGCGGTCCGGGCGGCGCCAAGCCCGCCAAGGCCAAGAAGCGCTCCCGCACCGGCGGCGCGGTGGTTGCCGCCAGCGGCAACGCCCTGACCTCCCCCATGCAGGGCACCATCGTGAAGGTGGCCGTGGACGAGGGCGCGGTCGTCACCGAGGGCGACCTCATCGTCGTGCTCGAGGCGATGAAAATGGAACAGCCGTTGACCGCACACCGTTCCGGAATCGTGATCAGCCTGTCAGCCTCTGCCGGCGAGACCGTCTCCGCCGGCGCCATCATCGCCCTGATCGAGGATGCCGCAGCAGAGTAGGCATCGCATTGCTGCCGGGCCGGGCGCGCCTCTGGCGCCCGGTGCCCGGCCCATGCAGACTTGGGATGTGAAGCCATTCCTGCTCCTCGCCTCGCGCGCAGAAGACGCCGCCGCCGAGGACGAATACGGCGCCTACCTGCGCTACACGGGGCTTGAGCCGGAGCAGCTGCACCGCATCCGGATGGAAGCCGCCCCGCTCCCGGAGCTGGACCTCACGAAGTATTCCGGAGTGATCGTGGGCGGCAGCCCCTTCACCTCCAGCGATCCCGACGAACACAAGAGCGCGACGCAGCACCGGGTTGAGCGGGAGCTCGCGGCGCTGCTGGACCGGATCGTGCCCGGGGACTTCCCCTTCCTGGGCGCCTGCTACGGGGTCGGGACGCTGGGCCTGCACCAGGGCGCTGTGATCGACAGGACCTACGGCGAAGGCCTGGGCGCGGTGATGATCTCCCTGACGCCGGAGGGGCTGCAGGATCCCCTGCTGAAAGGGATGCCGGAGCAGTTCATCGCGTTCGCCGGCCACAAGGAGGCGTGCACTGTCCTGCCGCCGCACGCCGTGCTGCTGGCAAGCTCCGCCGCCTGCCCGGTTCAGATGTTCCGGATCCGCACCAACCTCTATGCCACCCAGTTCCACCCGGAGCTCGACGCCGACGGGCTCATCACGCGGATCGATATCTACCGCCACGCCGGCTATTTCCCGCCCGAGTCCGCGGAGGAGCTGATGGCCAGCGCCCGAGGATTCAGCGCGACCGAGCCGATGGCAATCCTGCGCAACTTCGTGGAGCGCTACGCGGCCTGAACGGCGCCGCTAGACCACGATCCGCAGCGGCTCCTCCAGGATCGAGGTGAGGTCCCGCAGGAACGCCGCCCCGGAAGCCCCATTGAGCACCCGGTGGTCCACGGTCATCGTGAGCTTGATGGCGGAGCGGGTGCCGAGCTGGCCGTCCCGCACCACCGCCTCCTGCACGGCGGATCCCACGGCCAGGATCGCGGCCTCGGGCGGGTTGATGATGGCCGTGAAGTTGTCGATGCCGAACATTCCCAGATTGCTGATGGTGAACGTGCCGCCCTTGAACTCCGCCGGGGCGAGTTTTCCTTCGCGGGCGCGGGTCGCAAGTTCCTTGGCCTCGGCAGCGATCTGCCCCACCGATTTGCGGTCCGCGTCCCGGATCACCGGAACAATGAGCCCGGTTTCGAGGGCGACGGCGATGCCCACATGGACGCCGCCCCGCCTGATGATCTTGTTGCCGCCCCAGGATGAGTTGACCTCGGGATGGAGCCGCAGCGCCACGGCGGAGGCCCGGACCAGCAGGTCCGTCACGCTTAACTTGACGCCGGCGCCGGCGAGCCGCTGGTTGATCTCCGCCCGGAAGGCGAGCAGCCGGTCCGCATCCACGACGGCGGTCAGGCAGAAGGTGGGCACCGCAGCACTTTCTGACAACCGCTCGGCGGTGATCCGCTGATTCGCGTTCAGCGGCAGCTCGACGTCGGTCCCGCCCGCCGGCATGGGAGCCGTCGCAGGAGCCGTGACCGCCGCCGGGGCCGATGCGGCGGCAGCCGCTGGTGCCCCTGACGGTGGTTGCTCCGCCGGGTGCCCTTCGGTTCCTTCTGCGGCGTGGACGGCATCCTCGACGTCTGCGCGGACGATTCGCCCGCCGGGGCCCGTGCCCTTGATCGCGGCAAGGTCAAGGTGATGCTCGCGGGCGATCCGACGGGCCAGCGGGGAGCGCAGCACCCGTTCGGGCGGTTCACTCTCCGGCCCGCTCCGCGGCACCCCCGCGCCGGGTACCGGCGGAGGGCCGGCAGGTGCCGGCGGTGCGAGGCTGCCCGGCGCCTCAGCCGGGGACGGGCGTGGCTCAGCAGCCGGTGCTGTGCCTGGCTCCGCCGCCGGTGCCGCCGTGCCGGAACCGTCGCCGATGACGGCGATCCGAAGGCCGATCTTGACCGTCTCGCCTTCGGGAACCAGGAGCTGCTCGAGGACCCCCTCCTCGTAGGCCTCCAGGTCCATGGTGGTCTTGTCGGTGTCGATCTCGGCCAGGACGTCTCCCTTGTGGACCCGGTCCCCCACCTTCATCAGCCAACGGCTGACCACGCCTTCCTCCATGGTGTCGGACAATCTCGGCATCATCACATCCGTCATGGCGATCTCCTATCGGCCGAACCGTGTGGCATCGAGGACCTCGCGGATGACCTTTGATAAGGCAGCGCCGTCCGGCAGCGAGGCCAGTTCGAGGGGCTTGGAATACGGCAGCGGTATCTCAGCGGCGGCCACCCGGCGCACCGGTGCGTCCAGATAGTCAAAGGCGCCTTCCTGCACCGACGCGGCCACTTCGGCCCCGATCCCGTAGCTGAGCCAGTCGTCTTCCAGCACGACGGCGCGGCTGGTCTTCCGCACCGACTCGCAGAAGGTCCTCCGGTCCAGCGGGCGCAGGCTGCGCAGGTCGACAACCTCGATGGACACCCCGTCCTTGGCGAATTCAGCGGCGACCTCCAGGGCAATCCTGACGCCGCGCGAATAGGTGATTACGGTGAGGTCGTTCCCCTCACGGGGCACCGCGGCGGTGCCGATCTCGGCAAGCTGCTCGCCGTCGGGTACTTCCCCCTTGGTGTTGTATAGGCTCAGGTTCTCCAGCACCAGCACCGGGTCGTCGTCACGGATGGCCGCGGTGAGCAGTGACTTGGCGTCCGCGGGGTTGGAGGGTGCCACGACCTTGAGGCCCGGCACATGGGCGTACCAGACCTCAAGGTTCTGGGAGTGTGTGGCGGCCAGCTGCTGGCCGCCGCCGCCGGGGGTCCGGATGACCATCGGGATGGATGACTGGCCGCCGAACATTGCGTGGATCTTGGCCGCATGGTTCACGATCTGGTCCAGCGCCAGCAGGCTGAAGTTGATCGTCATGAATTCCACGACCGGCCGGAGGCCCAGCATGGCTGCGCCGATAGCAACGCCGGCGAAGCCTTCCTCGGCGATGGGGGTGTCCCGGACCCGCATCGGGCCAAATTCCGCGAGCAGCCCGGCGGTGATTTTGTAGGATCCTTCGAAGATTCCGATCTCCTCGCCGATAAGGAAGACGTTCTCATCCCGTTGCATCTCGGACCGCAAGGTATCGTGCAGTGCCTGCCGGTAGCTGATCTCGGCCACGTGGGCTCCTTGTCCTGGTGCGGCTGGCTAGAGGGTGATGACGGGGTCGCCCGGGAGTTGGTGCGGCGCGTTCGGCACCTTCGTGGCGTAGGCGTTGCCGAACAGCCCGGAAAGTTGGGGGAAGGGAGCGGCGTCCGCGAAGGCAACCGCCGCGTCGACTATCTCTTCGGCCTCGGCTTCGATTGCCTTGGCCTGGTCCTCCGCCATGATGCCCTCCTGAAGCAGCTGGACCCTGAACGCGGGCAATGGATCATGGACTTTGAGTTCCGCGACTTCAGCTTTGGTCCGGTAGCGGGCCGGGTCGACGACGGAGTGCCCCTTGAGCCGGTAGCTGATTGTCTCCAGCAGGTAGGGCTGCCGTTCTTCCCTGGCCAGCCGGAGTGCTTCCTCGGCAGCCTTCCGGACGGCGACAGGGTCATTGCCGTCCACGCGTTGGCTCGGCATCCGGTAGGCGGACCCCCGTTTGTAGAGCAGTGGTTCAGCGGAGGAATGCTCCACCGTGGTACCCATGCCCAGGCCGTTGTCGATGATGACGTAGACGATCGGAAGTTTCCACAGTGCCGCGATGTTCAGGGACTCGTGGAAGGCGCCGATGGCCGTCGTCCCGTCCCCGAGGAGGCACATCACGGCTTCGGCGTCCGGCCCCGGCTCCTGGCGGTAGGCAAGCGCGTAGGCGGCGCCGGTGGCAGGGGGAATCTGTCCGCCCACGATCCCGTAGCCCCCCATAAGCCTCGCGCCGACGTCGAACAGGTGCATGGATCCGCCCCATCCGCCGGAGACGCCGTCGGCCTTGCCGAAGAGTTCTGCCATGACGCGCCCGGGGTCCAGTCCCCGCATGAGCGCGTAGCCGTGGACGCGGTAGTTCGCGTAGAGGTAGTCGGTCTTTCGGAGGGCGGCCATGAGGCCCACGACTGTCGCTTCCTCACCCAGGTTCAGGTGGCAGTAGCCGCCGATCTTCGCTTTCTTGTACATCTCCTCGGCGCGAAGCTCGAAGTTGCGGATGAGCGACATGCGCCGGTAATACTCCCACAGAACGTCGGCCTGGGCTCCGCCTTCACTTTGGTTTTCAGTTGCGGGCGGTTGCTGGGCGGTTCCGGATTTCCTGACCATTGGATCCCATCCTCGATGGAAGCGGTGCCACTACGAAGGATCCTAGTGCTGGACGAGGCCGGCCCGCCAGAGCCCGATTCCGCCTTCCCGCCCGGTTGCTTTCCTCCGGACACGGAAATGCCCGGCGTGTTCAGCGGACACACCGGGCATTTCCGGTTGAAACCGGGACGGAACGTCAGACCATGTTGTTCTCGTAGTCGAGATCCTTGGTTTCCTTGCTCAGGAACAGGGCGATCAGGGTCAGCACGGACATGACGGTCAGATAGAGGCCCACGAGTACCGGGCTGCCCTTGGCCAGTTCCCAGAGCCACACGGCGATGAACGGGGCCACGGCTGCGCCCAGGATGCTGGACACGTTGTAGCTGATGGCGGAGCCGGTGTACCGGACGTTGGTGGGGAACAGCTCCGGCAGGATTGCGCCCATGGGTCCGAAGGTCAGGCCCATCAGGGAGAATCCGAGGATCAGCAGGGACATGGTGCCCACGAAGCCGCCGCCGAACAGCGGGACGAACAGCAGACCGAAGACGAAGATGCCGGCGGTCACGGTGAGGAGCATCTTGCGGCGGCCAAACTTCTCCGCCAGTGGGCCGGACACCAGGGTGAAGATCCCGAAGAAGACGACGCCGGCAATGAGCATCCAGAGGAAGTCGTTGCGGGTGTAACCCAGGCCCGGGACGAAGGCAGCAGCTGCTGCGTCCGTCATCGGCTTGCCCGCCTTGACGGCTGCTGCCTGCGCGCCGGCCAGCGTGGGCTTGGTGCCGTAGGTCAGCGTGAACGTGGTCATCAGGTAGAAGAGCACGTACGTGGCCAGCATGATGAACGTGCCCAGGATGAGCGGACGCCAGCTGGTCTTGAAGACCCGTGCCACCGGCAGCTTGGCGACCTCGTTGGATTCGAGGACCTTCGTGAAGGCGGGCGTTTCGATCAGCTTGAGGCGGACGTAGAGGCCGATGATCACCATGACGGCGCTGACGAGGAACGGCACGCGCCAGCCCCAATCCATGAAGGCCTCCGGCGTCAGGGTGTAGCTGAAGACCAGGAAGATCACGTTGGCGATGATGAAGCCGATCGGCGCACCGAGCTGCGGGAACGTGCCGTAGACGGCTCGCTTGTTCGCCGGGGCATTCTCAGTGGCGAGCAGGGCCGCGCCGCTCCATTCGCCGCCGAGGGCGAGTCCCTGGGCAAAGCGCATCACGACGAGCAGCGCCGGAGCCCAGAAGGTCCAGCCCGGGACGAGCGCCGTCGGGAGGCAGCCGATCAGGAAGGTGGCGATTCCCATGGTCAGCAGGGAGGCCACGAGCGTGCCCTTGCGGCCGAACTTGTCACCGAAGTGGCCGAAGACGATGGAGCCGAGCGGACGGGCGACGAATGCGACGCCGAAGACTGCGAAAGAGCTCAGCAGCTGGGTGGTTTCATTCTGCCCCGGGAAGAACAGCTTCGGAAAGACCAGCACAGCGGCGGTGGCATACACGTAGAAGTCATAGAACTCGACGGTGGTGCCGATCAGGCTGGCGACGATCACGCGGCCGCGCGAGTTCACCTTTTTGGCGGACCCATGCTCCGCGGAGGTTGCAGTGGATGACATGTAGTAGCGCTTTCATGAGGACCGGACGGATATTCCCCAAAAGCCCGTTGCCCGGGCCGCCCGGATAAGGATACGTATGCTTACATATTAGTTCCCGACGTCCACTCAATGGACAAACGTTCCATTATCTGGACATTCCCGTTCGTCTCACGTGTTGGTCGTCACACTGCGCCTCCCTCCGATCCTCACACCGCCATATTGGCGCCGATAGGCAAACGTCACAGCACGTTAACAAACGGCGACGGTCCCGGAAACGCCGCAACCCTAGCTTGGAAGGACTACATTCCAAGGAGGCCTCCCCCGTGACTGCTGAACGCACCGCCGATGTCCGCGACACCCGTGCCGCCGATGCCCTGACCCTTGACGCACCCGTCCTCGAGCACCGTCCCGGCCGCTGGATCGCCAATTGGGACGCCGAGAACAAGGAGCAGTGGGAATCCACCGGCCGCTCCATCGCCCGGCGCAACCTGAACTGGTCCATCTTCGCGGAGTTCCTGGGCTTCGTCGTCTGGCAGCTGTGGTCGATCGTGGTGGTCCAGCTCCCCGGCGCCGGTTTCAAGTTCTCCACCTCGGAGATCTTCTGGCTGATCTCCATGCCGAGCCTGGTCGGCGCCACCCTCCGGATCCCCTACACCTTCATGGTCCCCCGCTTCGGCGGCCGCAACTGGACCATCGTCTCCGCCCTGCTTCTGCTGATCCCGTCCATCGGGCTCGCGCTGTGCGTCTCCAACCCGGGCACGCCGTTCGGCATCATGCTGTTGGTGGCGGGCCTGGCCGGCTTTGGTGGCGGCAACTTCGCCAGCTCGATGGCGAACATCACCTTCTTCTACCCCGCACGGGAAAAGGGCTGGGCGCTGGGCCTCAACGCCGCGGGCGGCAACCTCGGTGCCGCCGTCGCCCAGCTGGCCGTTCCCATCGTCATCACCCTGCTGGCCGCCGGTTCGGTGAACCTGCCGATGGCAGGGCTGATGTGGGTCCCGCTCATCCTGCTTGCCGCATTCGGTGCATGGAAGTACATGAACAACCTCACCAGCGCCAAGGGTGACGTCGCGGGCTCGCTGGCCGCGCTCAAGGAACCCCACCTGTGGATCATGGCGCTGCTGTACATCGGCACCTTCGGCTCCTTCATCGGCTTCGCCGGCGTCTTTCCCAAGCTCATCAAGGACTACTTCCCGGCGTTCTCCTCGATCGGAGTCGGCACCGTGGCCCTGTCACTGGCCTTCCTCGGCCCGCTGGTCGGATCGCTGGCCCGCCCCTACGGCGGCCGCCTGGCGGACCGGATGGGCGGGGCACGCATGACCGTGGCCGCCTTCGCCGCGATGGCCGCCATCACACTGACCATGATCTGGACCCTGCCGCTGAAGAACTTCTGGCTCTTCCTGGTCCTCTTCCTGCTCCTCTTCACCGCCAGCGGCTTCGGGAACGGTGCCACGTACCGGATGATCCCGGTCATCTTCGCCACCTCCAGCCGGGCGGCCCGCTCCGGCGCCAGCCCGGTAGCCACCCAGCGGCTCGCGTCCTCGGCGCTCGGCCTGATCTCGGCCATCGGCGCATACGGCGGCTTCGTGATCCCGCAGGTCCTGAACGCCTCCAACACCGCCAGCGGCACGTACACCCCGGCGTTCTACGGCTTCGTCGGGGCGTATGTCCTGATGCTGGCCGTCTGCTGGGCCTGCTACATCCGGCCAGCCAACCGCAACGGAAATGGACACGTCTGACATGACCAACAGCGCCGACACGCACTGCCCCTACTGCGCCCTGCAGTGCGCCATGACGCTGACGTCACCAGCGGTTCTGACCCCGGCTCCGCAGCCGGGGTCCGAACCTGTGCAGGCCACCAGGGACGCCTCCCTCCCGGACGCGCCCCTCGCCGTGTCCGGCCGCGACTTCACCACCAACCGCGGCGGCCTGTGCCGCAAGGGCTGGACCTCGGCGTCGCTGCTGAACCACCCCGGCCGCGTCACGGAACCGCTGCTCAAGGGCTCCGACGGCGTCCACCGCCCGGTCAGCTGGGATGAGGCCCTGATGCTGATCACCGCCGCGGTAAAGGAAACCCGGGCCCGGTACGGGGTCGACGCCGTCGGCGTGTTCGGCGGGGGCGGGCTCACCAATGAGAAGGCCTACCAGCTGGGCAAGTTTGCCCGGCTGGCCCTGGGCACCTCGCGGATCGACTACAACGGCCGGTTCTGCATGTCCTCGGCTGCCGCGGCAGGGATGCGCGCCTTCGGCCTGGACCGGGGCCTGCCGTTCCCGCTGGAGGACCTCGACGCCGCCAGCACCATCCTGATGCTCGGCTCCAACGTCGCCGAGACCATGCCGCCGTTCGTGCAGCACCTCCAGGGTGCGCGCGACGCCGGCGGCCTGATTGTGGTGGACCCCCGCCGCTCCGCCACCGCGGCGAACACGACCGACGGCGGCGGCCTGCACCTGCAGCCGCTGCCCGGCACCGACCTCGCCCTCCTGCTGGGCCTCGCCCACGTGGTCATCCACGAGGGCCTGGCGGACACGGAGTACATCGCATCGCGCACCACCGGCTACGCGGCCCTGGTCCGCAGCGTCGCCCCCTACTGGCCCGAGCGTGTCCAGTCCCTCACCGGGGTTCCCGCCGGGCTGATCCGGGATACCGCCCGGCGGCTGGCCGACGGCGCCCGCCAGGGCGGCAGCTATATTCTCACCGGCCGCGGCGTGGAACAGCATGTGGACGGCACGGACACCGCGACCGCCGCCATCAACCTCGCCCTGCTGCTGGGCCTGCCCGGTTCCGCGCGCAGCGGCTACGGCACGCTGACGGGCCAGGGCAACGGCCAGGGCGGGCGTGAACACGGCCAGAAGGCGGACCAGCTCCCGGGCTACCGCAAGATCACCGACCCCGCCGCCCGCGCGCACATGGCCAAAGTCTGGGGCGTCCCGGAGGCACTGATCCCCGGACCCGGCGTCCCCGCCGTCGAACTGCTGCAATCCCTGGGAAAGCCCGACGGCGTCCGCTGCCTCTTCGTGCACGGCGCCAACGTGGCGGTCTCCGCGCCGGACGCGAATGCCGTGATCGAGGGCCTGCGCAGCCTGGACTTCCTGGTGGTCTGCGACTTCTTCCTGTCCGAGACCGCGGCCGAGGCGGACCTGATCCTGCCGGTCACCCAGTGGGCCGAGGAGGAAGGCACCCTGACCAACCTCGAGGGCCGGGTGCTCCGCCGCCGCCGGGCCCTCGCTCCCCCGCCCGGGGTGCGCAGCGAGCTGTGGATCATGACCCGGCTCGCCCAGGCCCTGGACGCGCCGTCGACGTTCAGCGAGGACCCGGAAACCGTGTTCGAAGAACTCCGGATCGCGTCCTCCGGCGGCCTCGCCGACTACTCCGGGATCGACTACGCCATGCTGGACCGCGGCGAGGCGGCCTACTGGCCCTATCCCGCGGGCAGCACCGGCACGCCGCGGCTGTTCCTGGACGCGTTTGCCCACGCCGGCGGGCGGGCCGTGTTCACTCCGGTGGCGCCGCGCCGTCGTGCTGTTTCTTCGGCTTCCGCCGGCCCTGCGTCCGCAGACCGCGCCGGCACGCCGATGACCCTCATCACCGGACGGCTGATGGAGCACTACCAGTCCGGCGCGCAGACCCGCCGGGTGGCCGCGCTCATGGCCGCGCAGCCGGAGGCCCGGCTGCAGATCCACCCGGCGGCCGCCGCCGCGCAGGGCATCGCCGAGGGCGACGTCATCTCGATTTCCAACGCGCGCGGCGAGGTTTCCTGCCGCGCCGCGCTGAGCACGGACATCCGGCCCGAGACGGTGTTCCTGCCGTTCCACTTCCCGGAACTGGAGAGCGCCAACCGCCTCACCGAGGCAGCCACGGACCCGATATCCGGAATGCCGGAGTTCAAGACCAGCAAGGTCTGGATCCGTCCCGCCGCCGCCAATCTCCGCGACGATGAACTGCAAAAGGAAGGTGCGTCATGACTGAGCGCATTGTTGTTGTGGGCTTCGGACCGGTGGCCGCGCGGCTGGTCGACGAGCTGCTGCCGGCCGTGCGCAGCGGGCTGGCGCACCTGACGGTGATCGGTGAAGAGTCCGAGGCCGCGTACAACCGTGTGCTCGTGGCGGACCTCGGGGTCGGCCGGACCACGGCGCCGGCCCTGGCGCTGGCGGACGCCGCCGCGCTGATTGCCGACGGCGTCGACGTCCGGCTCGGCGTCCGGGTCCGCCGGGTGGACCGTGCCCGGCAGCAGCTGATCCTCGGCGACGGCACCTCCCCCGGCTATGACAGGCTGGTCTTCGCCACCGGATCCCGGCCGGTGATCCCCAACCTCACCGGGCTCAACCCGGACCCGGCCACGCCCGTGCTCCCCTTGGGCGTGACCGCGCTCCGGGACCTGCGCGACGCCGCGGGACTCCGGGAGGCGGTGGCCGGGGGCAAGCGCGTGGTGGTGCTGGGCGGCGGCGTGCTGGGCCTGGAGACGGCCCTCGCCGCGGCCGAGGAAGGCGCCACGGTAACCGTCGTGCACAATGGCCCGCACCCGCTGGGCCGCAGCATCGACCGCGGCGGCGGCGCGGTGCTCGCGGCTTCGTTGCGGAACTGCGGCGTGCGGGTGGCCGGCAACGCCCGCTCCACCGGCGTCGAACACAACGGGCCCGACGGCGGCTTCTCCGCCCTGCTGCTCGATGACGGCTCCGCGATCGACGGCGAGCTGCTGGTCCTCTCCTGCGGCGTCCGGCCGCGGACCGAACTTGCCGAGGGCTGCGGGCTTTCGACGGCGGCAGGCATCCTGGTGGACCACAAGCTCCGGGCGCACCACGAACCGCACATCTTTGCGATCGGCGACTGCGCCGAGGTCCGCTGCCCGGACCCGGAGTGCGTGGACTGCCGGACGGCACGCGGCCCGTCCGGGCTGGTGGGTCCGGGCTGGCGGCAGGCCGAATGGCTCGCCGAATACCTGACCCTGCTGGCGTCCGGCGCCGAGGTCGAGGCCGGGGCGTTGCCGGCGCTTCCGGCGGAACTGCCGGGCGTGATCGTACTCAAGGCCCGCGGCCTGAACATGGCCGTCGCCGGGGACAACGCCACGGAGCCGTGGGACGAGGAATTGTTGACCGCCGGGGCGGGGAACGGCCGGCCCCGGCTGCAGATTGCCCAGTGGGCCGATCCCGAGCACGGCCGCTACGTGAAGATGACCACCCGCGCCGGAGTTCTCGAAGGCCTCGTGGCCGTGGGCATGCCCCGCACCGCGGCGGAGCTCGTGCAATTGTTTGAACGCGGCGCCGAGCTCCCCGCGGACCGGTCCCTGCTGCTGCGCCTGGACGGCCCGGACCAGGCGGCCGCCGCCGGCGCCGCCGACCCCGGGCGCACGGTGTGCCGCTGCGCGGGGGTCAGCGGGACGGCCATCGCCGCCGCGGCCTCCGACGGGTGCGGCACGGTTGCCGAGGTCTCCGGGGCCACTCGTGCGGGGACCGGATGTGGTGGGTGCCACGACGACATCAAGGGGATTATTGAGAAGCACTTTCAGGTAGCGGTTGCCTGAAACCAGGAATCGACGTCGAAATTTGAGCGCAAAGAAGGGGCCACCGCTGGTGGCCCCTTCTTTGCGCGCTGTTACTTGTCGCAGGCGATTCCGTCTCCGTCGCGGTCCAAGGGCGAGCGGTACCCCGGCGTGCCCCTGTACATGGGAGCGGCACCCGCAGCCTTGGCCTCGGTGCAGTTCGCGTAGTAGGCCGCAGCCGGAGCCGCCGGCGCTACGGGCGCAGCAGGCACTACAGCCGCTGGCGCGTTCTTGGCGGCCTGCTGCGCTGCTGCTTGCTGCGCAGCAGCGGCCTGCTGGGCGGCCAATTGGTCGGAGGCTACCTTGTCCGCAGCCGCTTTGTCGGCGGCAACCTTGTCTGCAGCGGCTTTGTCGGCGGCAACCTTGTCTGCAGCGGCTTTGTCGGCGGCTACCTTGTCCGCAGCCGCTTTCGCGATGACTGTCTTGGATTCCGCTTCCGGCAACCACACCAGACGCTGATCTGTACCGATGGTGCAGACGAAGGCGTCACCGTTATACGTCTTTGTATCGTTGGCCGTGAGGCAGGCAGTCTTAGCCGGGTCCGTTGCGGTGGCTGTCGGAGTGGGACTCGCAGTTGCGGAGGCCGAGGTTGCAACCAACGCTGATTTATTCTGGCTTCCCGTCGTCGAAGCAGTCGCACCGGCGACAATGCCTCCGACGATGAATACTACGATTCCCGAGCCCGCAACGATCAATGCGCTCTTGCGGTGAGGAATTCCGACCCAGCTGCGCCGCTTGGACAGCAGCGCGTAGAGACCCGTAATCAGCGCGATGATGCCCAGCAGAATAAGGGCTCCGCCGAAGCCGCCAGAGGCAGCGAAGATAATGACCAAAATCAACACAATGGCCGCCATGATCCAGAAGGAAATTGATGGGCGCCACTTGATTTTTTGGCGCGATGAAGTTTTTTCAATATCGAACATATTTCCCCCAGGAAACTAAGAATGATGCAAATGTGACGACGTCACCGTAGCACCGCACCGACGGGACTCATCTACGTTTCGACAAGGTCGCTCCAGCGTTACGAAAATCGATTCACTGCGTTTGGTTGGGAAGGTATCAGTTGGTGGTCCCGGCCCAAGAAGAGTGAACTGACCTGAACTTGGGTAGCCCGGATCTTTTTCTCACATAGGGAAAATTAGCCTTCGGACTGGACGCATGGCCCCCCTGCGGAGTACTTGCACAGCAACTACTCCTTACTCCTCAGCTGAACGCACTCCGGAGGTGACCATCCGACACATCGCGCGAGGCCCTCAACTTCATCCCTTATGACTGAGCCACGAGGGAGACTGGTCACGACGGCGGCATCATGCTGCCGCCGTTGGATCCTGTGGGCTTTCCAGAGACTCGGCGAGCTTGGCGTGAAGGGGAAAATTTCGATGGCTTGGGGTAAGACAGAGGAATAAAAACTGGAAGAACAAGCAGCGAGGAAGGCACTCGAACTCGAGGCCAAGAAAGTCCAGGCAGAGGCTCGATATGCAGCAAGCCCAGTTGGGCGTGCTTCTGCAGCTCATCAAAACGGCGACGGTTTCTTCCAGCTTGAAATCGAAGTGAGTGAGCTCAACGGGTTCGCGTCATCATTCGGATCATCAGATAACGCAGTTCGTCATACAGGAGGTGCTACCGATGTTCTTGCGCAAATCGAAGCTAAGGGATGGCATCTAGAGCACGTCGGCTATGTGTTTATCGAAACCGGCTCTACGTCCACCAACCGCGTCATGTCCACCGGGCAAGGAGTTGTCACCCGAGGCAACGTTACCGGCATATATTTATTCCGCCGGATAGCCGCGTAAGTAGAAGTACGCAGTCGGGCGCCCGTTCATTATCCGTGGTGGATGGTCGCCTCGGCTACATTTTTGGCTGGGGCAGCCGCCGTAGGAACCAATCGCAGAAAACCGCCTTCGGGCAGGCGCTGCTCAGGCGCTCTCGGCCACGTCGGGGGCCGTCGTTTCGTATTCGTTTGTACCGTCGGGCTGGCCCGCGGGGAGCCGCATCTCCTGGACGCTCGCCGTGAACGTATCCAAGGACCCGAGGGACATCAGGTGTTCCGCGAGCGCCACCTCCGGATGCCCGGGGTTGGCGGCAAGGTGTCCGCGCAGTCTGTCCCTGACCGCGGCTTCTTCGGGCGTCGTGCGCGAAAGCACCGCCTCGATAATCACGGCTGCCTGCCGGCGGATGTTCTCCGCAACGATATCGGCGTCGGGCCCACCCGGCATCGTGCCAGCCGGCTGCGGGCCGTCGGCGCATGCCGGAGCGGCCAAGGGGTCCATCGACATCCAATATTCCTTTGTTCGTGTTTACGGCTGGGTCCCTAACCCGCCTGTCCCGTCTTCTCTTGTACCGGGAGAATCCGGAAAAGCCGAAGACCGGCAAGAATTACGTTGAAACCGTACACCGACGGATCGGCCGGTCCGGCAACGGAAGCAGAACTTTTCACCAATATTTCCTGCCGGACACGTGCGCGTCACGGAAATCGGGGAGAGACCAAACGGCAGGTAGCATCGGGGCCATGACTGCCGACGAAGAAGACGACATCACCGAAGAACTGCTGGCCGACGCCGGGAAACTGACCGGGCTGAGCCTTGAACTGCTGGGCCTTGACCCGCACCCGGCTGACATGACCCCGGAACAGCGCCTCCAGTTCGACCCCGAGGACCTCGACGAAATGGCCGCCTTCTCCCCCGAAGACCGTCAAAAGTCCGTGCTCCAGACCCGTCTGCTGGCAGGCCTGCTCTGGAACTCCTCGAGTGTCCTCATCGACCAGCTTTTCCGCGATCTCGACACCCTGAACGAGCTCGCGACCATCGCCCCGGCCGACATCGCCGGCACCTCGGTCCTGTCCTCGTTGCCGCCTCAGTTCGCCGCCCGCTACGACCTGAAGTTCACCCGGAAGTTCATCGTCGTCGCTGCGGACGTCACCGCAGCCCTGGTCCGCGGCTGGATCGCTCCGGGATGCCTGGCTGCCGAACTCGCGGTCCGCTGCCTGCTCGACCAGGCGGAAATCACCGAGGACATCTACGAACTGGACCTGCCGGAGGACTGGCGGGCAGAGGTTGAGGAGGTCCTGCTGGAGGACGCGGACAGCGAAACACTGTACGCGGACAACCTCGACGATCTCGAGGACGACGCCGACACGCTGGGCTTCGAGCACTGGTTCGAACCCTTTGCGCCCGGGGACGCGGTCCCGCCTTACGCCTTTGGCTAAGCCTGCGGAGCAGCCAGTCCGGCCAGGAAATCCTCGGTAAACCGCTTCACGCCGTCCCATTCGGTGTAGACGTAGTCGCGGGAGGTATCCAGGTCCGGGGACCCCTTGTCCTTGGTGATCTTCTTCATGAGCTGGCGTTTGAGGAAGTTGTAGTGGGTATACAGCAGGGCGCCGCTGAAGAGCCCGACGTGGGCCGGATGCCAGCCCGTCGCCGCCTCGAACTTCTCCACATAGCTCTCAGCGTTCTCCCCGTCGCCACGGGCGGCGAGGCTCACCGAAACGAGGGCAGACGGGAGGCGCTCCAGCTCGGCCCGGTTCCGCAGGACAAAGTCACGGACGTAGGCCTCGTGCTTGCCGACATGGACCGAGCCCCCGACGATGACGGCGTCGTAGCCGTCCGGAAGGGCATCGCCGGAGTGTTTGAGGTCCGCCGTGTCCGCTTGGTGGCCGTGGGCCCGGACCACCTCCGCAATGTACTCGGCGATCCGGCCGGTCTGTCCTTCAACGGTTCCGTAGGGGATATAGATCTTGGCCATGTTCCATGATGTCCGCACCCGGATGCGATGCGATACGGCCGAAGGTCCCCGGGTGGCGACAAACCCAGCCACCGGCGGCAGGGGGCCTTGGACTCTTGACGATCAAGGCCGTGCGGCATCTGATGGACGGAGGGTCCGGCGTGTTCCCGGCGACAGGCCGCTGAAGTGCCACGTCCCCCACGATGAAAGGACAGGACATGTCCCTGCTCGACGCCTCCCTCTGGGAGGGCAAGATCTACCTCAACGGCTGGCGCCCGGGAGGCGGCGGCACAGCAGAAGCCGTCGAACCGGCCACCGGCGAAACCCTGTGCCACTATGGCCTCGCCTCCGTGGACGACGTCCGTGAAGCCGCCACAACAGCGGCGGCTGCGCAGAAGGACTGGGCCAAGCTCAACCCCGAGGACCGCGCCGCCGTGCTGCGCCGCGCGGGGTTGCTCTGGGAAGAACATGAGGCGGAGATCCAGGACTGGATCGTCCGTGAGTCCGGCGGCATTGCGCCCAAGGCAGGCCTGGAAACGCATATCGCCGCCAACGAATGCTACGACGCCTCCGCGTTGCCCGCCCTCCCCGCCGGGGACGTGCTCACCTCAAACGAGAACCGCTGGTCCTTCGCCCGGAGGCGGCCCGTCGGCGTCGTCTCTGTGATTGCGCCGTTCAACTTCCCGCTCATCCTCTCGATCCGCGCCGTCGCCCCCGCCCTGGCGCTGGGCAACGCCGTGCTGCTCAAGCCGGACCCGCGCACCGCGGTCTGCGGCGGGGTCACACTGGTCCGGATCTTCGAGGAAGCCGGACTGCCCCCCGGGCTTCTGGCGCTGCTGCCCGGAGGCGCCGACATCGGCGCCGCCGTCGTCGAGGCCCCGGAAGTGGGCGTCATCGCGTTCACCGGCTCGACGGCGGCCGGCCGGAAGATCGGCGAGACGGCCGGGCGGCTGCTCAAGCGCGCGCACCTGGAACTCGGAGGGAACAACGCGCTCATTGTCTTGCCGGGCGCGGACCTGGCCAAGGCCGCCTCCGCGGCGGCGTTCGGTTCCTTTATGCACCAGGGCCAGATTTGTATGGCCGCCGGCCGGCACATCGTCCACGAAGACCTCTATGAGGACTATGTCAGCGCCCTCGCGGAGAAAGCCATGCATCTTCCCGTCGGGGATCCCAAGAGCGGGACCGTGGCCCTGGGCCCTCTCATCGACGGGAAGCAACTGCACCGCGTCGACTCGATCGTCCGGGACGCGGTGCAGGGCGGGGCACGGCTGGCCGCCGGCGGCACTCACGACGGCAGGTTCTACCGGCCCACAGTGCTCGCGGACCTGGACGTGGCCAGCCCGGCGTGGAAGGACGAGATCTTCGGCCCAGTGGCCCCGGTGATGAAGTTCTCCACCATCGAGGAAGCCGTGGCCCTAGCCAACGGCAACGAATACGGCCTCTCGATCGGCATCCTGGGCGATGTCGGCATGGCGATGGCCATCGCCGACCAACTGGACTCCGGCAAGGTCCACATCAACGAACAGACGGTGTCCGACGAGGCGAACTCGCCCTTCGGCGGAATGAAAAGCTCCGGCAACGGCTCCCGGATCGGCGGACACCACGCCAACATGGAGTCCTTCACGGAAATCCAGTGGCTCACGGTCCGGCCGGACATCGCCCCGTACCCGTTCTAGCTACATGTGGACGTGCAGGCGCCGGGCTGCTTCGGAGATGGATCCGCTCAGTGACGGGTACACCGTGAAGGTACTGGCGACGTCGTCGACGTGCAGCTTCTGGGTCACCGCGATGGAGATCGCGAAGATCAGCTCGGACGCGTTCGGGCCGACGACGACGCCGCCGATCACGGTCCCGGAGCCCTTGCGGGCAAAGATCTTGACGAAGCCGTCCTTGTGGTTGCGCATCTTGGCCCGGGCGTTGCTGCGCAGCGAGAGCTTGACGACATCGGCCTGGTACTTGCCGGAATCGATCTCCGCCTCGGAGACGCCCACGGAGGCGATCTCCGGCGAGGTGAAGATGTTGGACGCCACCTGGTGGAGCTTGAGCGGCATGACGCCATCGCCCAGGAAGTGCGCAATCGCGATCCGGCCCTGCATCGCGGCCACGGAGGCCAGGGCGAGGACGCCGGTGCAGTCCCCCGCGGCGTAGATGTTGGAGGCGGTGGTGCGGGAAACGCCGTCGACCTTGATGTGGCCGCTCCCGGTGACCGCCACGCCGGCCTCCGCGAGCCCGATCCCGTCGGTGTTCGGGATGGAGCCGACGCAGACGAGGCAGTGGCTGCCGGTGACCTTGGAGCCGTCCCCGAGCGTGACCACCACGCCGTCCTCCGTGCGTTCCACGGTCTCGGCGCGCGAGCGGGACAGCACCCTGAGCCCACGCCGTTCGAAGACGCCCTCGAGGACCTCGGCGGCGTCGGTGTCCGAGCCCGGCAGGACCCGGTCGCGGCTGGAAATCAGGGTCACCTTGGAGCCCAGGCCGTTGTAGGCCGAGGCGAACTCGGCGCCGGTGACACCGGAACCCACGACGATCAGTTCCTCGGGGAGCTCGTCCATGTTGTAGATCTGCGCCCAGTTCAGGATGCGGTCGCCGTCCGGCCTGGCCGTGGGCAGTTCCCGCGGGTGCGCGCCGACGGCCAGCAGGATCGCGTCCGCCTCAATTCTCTCGGTTCCCTCGGAGGTGAGGACCTCGATGGTGCGGTTGTCCAGCATCTTGCCGGAGCCGATCAGGATGCGGACGCCCTGGTGCTCGAGGGCCGCGCGGATGTCCTCGGACTGCTTCCGGGCCAGGCCGAGGAGGCGGTCATTGATGTGCTTGAGGTCCGCACGCATCACCGGGGCGATATCGCCGCCGTCGACGTCGAACATAACGCCCAGCGCCCCCGCCTCGCCCATCCGGGTCATCAGGTCCGCCGTCGCGATCAGCGTCTTGGAAGGCACGACGTCGGTCAGCACGGCGGATCCGCCGAGACCGGCACGCTCGACGATGGTGACCTTCGCACCGAGGGATGCGGCGACCATGGCGGCTTCGTAGCCACCAGGCCCTCCGCCGAGAATTGCAATGCGGGGTGAGCTGAAATCGGGATGCGTAGTCACAATCAGCCATTGTCCACCATCCGGACCGGCACCACCAAGAACCGGGCTGGCGCCGTGCTGCCCCGGTGCTGGGCAGCACGGCGCCGGCACGATAACTTGTACCGGTGAGTAGAACAGAATTCCTGAGCACGGACCCCTTCGACGCCGCCCGCGACGCCGCCGATTACATCGCCGCAGAGACCGGGGTCGAGTCCCACGACGTCGCCCTCGTGCTCGGCTCGGGCTGGGGCGAGGCCGCCGGGCTGATCGGCGAGACCACCGCCACCCTGTCCGCGGACGAGATCCCCGGGTTCTCGGCACCGGCCGTGGAAGGACACGTCGGCACCATCAGTTCGGTGCTGACCAAGGAGGGCAAGCGTGCCCTGGTCCTCGGCGCCCGCACCCACTACTACGAGGGCAAGGGAGTCCGCGCCGTGGTCCACGGCGTGCGCACCGCGGCGGCCGCCGGCTGCAAGGCCCTGGTCCTGACCAACGGCTGCGGCGGCCTGAACGAAGACTGGGCCCCCGGCACCCCTGTGCTGATCAGCGACCACATCAACCTCACCGCCGCCTCCCCGCTCGAAGGTGCCACCTTCGTGGACCTGACGGACCTGTACTCCGCCCGGATCCGGGCCCTGGCCCGCGAAGTCGATCCCTCGCTGGACGAGGGCATCTACGCACAGTTCACCGGCCCGCACTACGAGACTCCGGCCGAGGTGCAGTACGCGAAACGGATCGGTGCGTCCCTGGTGGGCATGTCCACCGCCCTGGAGGCGATCGCGGGCCGGCATGCCGGCATGGAGGTGTTCGGCATCTCGCTCGTGACCAACCTCGCCGCCGGTATCAGCCCGGTCCCGCTCAGCCATCAGGAAGTCCTCGAGGCCGGTGCCGCAGCGGGCCCGCGGATCTCCAGGCTGCTCGCGGACATCATCGCGAAACTCTGAGCCTTCAGGACTCCCCGGCCAGGTACCGCACTGCCTTCAGCTTGTCCTCGGGAAACCGCCGGTCCATCGAGTCGGCGATCCCGGCGATGGTCTGCCGGGCCAGCGCCTGGCGCCACGCCAGCTCGGCCTGGCGCATGGTCTGCGAGATGAGGCAGGTCCGCACGAAGTTCTCCTGGCTGTCCGCCTCCGGCACGTTCGCCAGGATGGCTTCGCAGCGGAACACCGGCTCGGAACCCTCGAGGGCGAGGACAATGTCCAGGACGGTGATGTTTTCCGGCCTGCGGGCCAGATGGAAGCCTCCGCGCGGTCCCGAGACGGAGGCCAGGATTCCCGCGCGGACCAGCGACTGGAGCTGCTTGTTGAGGTAGGCCCCGGGGAGTTTATAGAACTCCGCCAGCCGGGCGCTGTTCACGGCTTCCCCTGCCGGCGTCCATGCCATGTTGACGCAGCTGTGGACGGCCCATTCCACCCCCCGGCCCATCTTCATATTCCAGACGTTACGTGTCCGGAAAATTGGGTGTCAAGGCCTCTCCTGAGTCCGGGCTGCGGCCCGGGCGTGATGCAACTGAAACCCCAACTCTCGATTGCGGGGGCGGCATCGCACACGTTTGGCGATAGTTTGGTTCTTATGACGTCTTCCGATGCCGAACTGTCCCAGCTGTTGAGCGACGCCCGCGCCTGGGCTGCCCAGGATCCGGACCCCGCCACCGCGGCCGCCTTGACCGCGCTCGTCTCCCTGGCGGACGACGGCGAAGCCGCCGCCCGCCAGGAGCTGGCGGACAGCTTCAACGGCACCCTGCAGTTCGGCACCGCCGGGCTGCGGGCAGCACTGGGCCCGGGACCGAACCGGATGAACCGCGTCGTCGTGCGCCGCGCCGCCGCGGGATTCGCCGCTTTCCTGGCCGACGCCGTCACGGAGGCCTCTCCCGGCACCCGGCCGCGCGCCGTCGTCGGCTACGATGCCCGCCACAACTCCGATACCTTCGCGGCGGAAACGGCGGCGATCCTCACCGCCGCGGGCATCGAGACGTTCCTGCTGCCGCAGGCACTCCCGACGCCGCTGCTCGCCTACGCCGTCCGGGCCCTGGAGTGCGACGGCGGCGTCATGGTCACGGCCAGCCACAACCCCCCGCAGGACAACGGCTACAAGGTCTACCTGGGCCGCCATGCCGTCGAGGAAAGCGGCCGCGGCGCGCAGATTGTGGCGCCCTACGACGCCAGGATCGCCGCGAAGATCGCCGCCGTCGGTGAGCTGGACTCCATCGCGCTGGCCACGGACGGCTGGACGGTGCTGGACCGCTCCACCGCCGCGGACTACGAGGCCGCCGTCGCAGCCCTCGCGGATCCGCTGTATTTCCCGGCCCGGGAGCTCAAGATCGTACTCACCCCGATGCATGGCGTGGGCGGCGGGACGGCAGTCTCGGTGCTGGACGCCGCCGGCTTCGGCGACGTCACACTGGTCACGGAACAGGCGGAACCGGACCCGGATTTCCCCACCGTGAACTTCCCGAACCCCGAAGAGCCCGGCGCCCTGGACCTGGCACTGGAAACGGCGGCCCGGGTGGAGGCCGACATCGTGATCGCCAACGATCCCGACGCCGACCGCGCCGCGGTGGCCGCGAAGGATCCGGACTCCGGCGCCTGGCGTATGCTGCGCGGCGACGAGGTGGGAGCCCTGCTGGGAGCGCACGTCGTGGCACGGCTGGCCGCCGGCGAGGGATCCCCGGAAGGGGTCTTCGCCAACTCGATCGTGTCCTCACGGCTGCTTGCGCGGATCGCCGCCACGGCGGGCTACGCCCACGAGGAGACCCTCACCGGCTTCAAATGGATCGCCCGCGTGCCCGGACTGCTCTACGGCTACGAGGAGGCGCTGGGCTACTGCGTCGCGCCCTCGCTGGTCCGGGACAAGGACGGGATCTCCGCAGCGGTACTGATCGCCGAACTCGCGGCAACGGCCAAGGCCCAGGGCAAGACCATCTTCGACACCCTCGATGAGCTGTACCTCGTCCACGGGCTGCATGCCGGCGACCAGCTCAGCATCCGGGTCGCGGACCTGGGCCTACTGGACGCGATGATGAACCGGCTGCGTGTCAGCCCGCCGGAATCGTTCGGCGGCTCCGCCATCGAAACGGTCACCGACCTGGCCGAAGGCAGCGCGCAGCTGCCGCCGACCGAGGGGCTGCTGTACCTGACGAAGGACCGCAGCCGCGTGATCATCCGCCCCAGCGGGACGGAGCCGAAGCTCAAGTGCTATCTGGAGGTCATCCGCAGCGTCGGCTCGGCCGCCGAGCTGCCCGCGGCGCGGCACGAAGCCCGCGCCGCGCTGGACGGAGTCCTCGCGGACGTCCGCGAGGCCCTGGGGCTGTAAGGCTCCTGTAACCGCGGGCAGCTAGAGTTCCACCTCAATGTACCCGCCCACAATCCGGGTACCGAAGGTGGCAAGCCTGAGTTCCGGAGTGCCCAGGCACTCCCCGGTTCCAAGGTCATAGACCTCCTTGTGCAGCGGCGAGGCGAGCGTCGGGCGCGTCCCGCGGGAACCGGTGATGCCGCGGGCCATCACATGGGCGCCCGTCGCCGGATCCTCCTGAGCGACGGCGAACACCTCACCGGCGGCGGTTCGGAACAGCGCCACCTGCCGTCCGGATACCAGGGCAGCCTCGCCCCAGCCGGGCTCAAGGTCCTCCACGGTGCACACGCGGTGCCAGCCCGTCCCAAACACTCCCCTTAGTCCTTCGGACTGTTTCCCGGATTCAACACGTTCCAGTACTGCGGTCATCTCGGCCCCTCTCACATTCACTCAACCGCCGGTGCGGCCACATATCCAAGCTAGGGCCGGGGTGTTTCGACAGCATGCTTGCGATGTGTCCGGCGCGTAAAAGAGAACTCACGCGGCCGGAAACCCGTCCGTGATGCAGAAGTTAAGATCACGAAACAAAAGGGAAACTGAAGCGAAACTGCGGCTGCATAGTCTGGATGGACACTTCGATTGAGAAGGTCGCAGAGCAGCGCCTGCGCCCCATGCGAAAGGCCCACCGTGACCGGACAGACATCAAGCCCCCAGAACCAGGGCACACAGCGCCCCAAAACCCGCCGCATCGTCGTCGCCGGCGGCGGCCCGGCCGCCCACCGCTTCGCCGATGCCATGCATGCCCGGGGTCTCGACGGCTGGCACGTCACCGTCCTCACCGAGGAAGCGCACCTCCCCTATGACCGCGTCGCGCTGAGCAAGGCCCTCACGGACAGCGCGGTGGACCTCACCCTCGGCAACGCCTCCATGTGGGAGCACGAGGCCCTGGACCTGGTGACCGGCGAGCGCGTCATCAGCATCGACACCGCGGCCAGGACCGTCGCTACCGCGGCCGGCACGGTGTACCCCTACGATGAGCTCGTCGTCGCCACCGGCTCGGACGCGGCCCGCCTGCCGATCCCCGGCGCCGAGCATGTGCACGTCTACCGAACCCTGGAGGATGTCCGGGCCATCAACCTGGCCATCGCCGGGCTCACCGAAAAGCTTGGCCGCAAGATCAACGCCGTCACCATCGGCGGGGGCCTCCTGGGCCTCGAGTCGGCAGCCGGCACCGAGCAGCTCGGCGCCACCCCCATCGTGATCAACGGCGCGCCCTGGCTCATGAACACCCAGCTGGATGAGGGCGCCGGCCAGGCGCTGGGCCGCCTGATCGAGGCCAAGGGCTTCACCGTCCACGGCGGAGTGTTCCCCTCCGAGGTCCTCTCCGATGACGGCCAGGTCACCGGCGTGCTGATGGCAGACGGCCGCATCATCGACGCCGACATCGTCATCGTCGCCATCGGCGTCAAGCCCCGTGACGAGCTGTTCCGCGGCGCGAACGGCCCGGAGAGTGAAGGCGCCGCCCCGCTGTTTGACCTCGGCCCCCGCGGCGGCGTCGTCATCTCCGAGGACTGCTCCACCCAGGTCCCCGGCGTCTGGGCCATCGGTGAGGTCGCCAACTTCGGTGGAATGTGCCTGGGCCTCGTGGCCCCGGCCAACACCATGGCCGAAATCGTGGCGGACCGGCTGCACGGGGGCGTTGCGACCTTCCCGGGCTTCGACACCGCCACCAAGCTCAAGCTCTCCGGCGTCGACGTCGCCAGCTTCGGTGACGCGTTCGCCCGGACCGAGCACTCCCTCGAAATCGTCTACGCGGACCCGGCCCGCGGCGTCTACCAGAAGATCGTCACGACGGACGATGCCAAGACCCTGCTGGGCGGCATCTTCGTCGGCGACGCGACCCCGTACACCTCGCTGCGCCCGATGCTGGGCCGCGAACTGGCCGCCGAACCCGGCGCCTACCTCACCGCGGCCGGCGGCGGTGAGGCCCCGGAGACCGAGCTGCCGGACGACGCCATTCTGTGTTCCTGCAACAACGTTTCTGCAGGAACCATCCGCGACACCGTCAACGGCTGCGGTGGCTGCGACGGCAACGCGCCTGTCCAGGAACTTGGCGAGCTCAAGGGCTGCACCCGCGCCGGGACCAGCTGCGGTTCCTGTGTGCCGATGCTCAAGAAGCTGCTGGAAGGCGAACTGACCAAGTCCGGCGTCGAGGTCTCGAAGGCACTGTGCGAGCACATCGAGCTGTCCCGCCAGGAACTCTTCGACGCCATCCGCGTCCTGGAACTGACCTCCTTCGAGGAGATCATGGCCAAGTACGGCACCGGGGCCGGCTGCGACATCTGCAAGCCGACCATCGCCAACATCCTGGCCAGCCAGAACAGCGCCTACGTCCTGGACGCCGGCCGCGGTACCCTGCAGGACACCAACGACCGCGCCCTGGCCAACATGCAGAAGGACGGCACCTACTCGGTGGTCCCGCGCATCGCCGGCGGCGAGATCACCCCGAAGAAGCTCGGCGTGATCGCCGCGGTCGCCGAGCAGTACGGCCTCTACACCAAAATCACCGGCGGCCAGCGGATCGACATGTTCGGCGCCCGGCTGGAGCAGCTCCCGGAAATCTGGAAGGTGCTCGTGGATGCCGGGTTCGAATCCGGCCAGGCCTATGGCAAGAGCCTGCGGACCGTGAAGTCCTGCGTCGGCTCCACGTGGTGCCGCTTCGGGGTCCAGGACTCGGTGGCCATGGCAATCCAGCTTGAGCTGCGCTACCGCGGCCTGCGCAGCCCGCACAAGCTGAAGATGGGCGTTTCCGGCTGTGCCCGCGAATGTGCCGAGGCCCGGGGCAAGGATGTCGGCGTGATCGCCACCGCGGACGGCTGGAACCTGTACGTCGGCGGCAACGGCGGGGCCACTCCGGCGCACGCCCAGCTGCTGGCCAAGGACCTCGACGACGATACCCTGATCAAGTACATCGACCGCTACTTCATGTACTACATCCGCACCGCCGACCGCCTGCAGCGCACCGCGCGCTGGCAGGAAGAGCTCGACGGCGGCATCAAGCACGTCGAGGACGTGGTGGTGCACGACACGCTGGGCATCGCCGCGGACCTTGAGGCCGCCATGGCCAAGCACGTCGACACCTACGTCGACGAATGGGCCGACACCCTGAAGGACCCCGAGCGCCTGCGCCGCTTCCGCTCCTTCGTCAACGCCCCCGACCAGAAGGACGATTCCATTACCTTCGTCCCCGACGAGCGCGGCCAGATGCGCCCCGCCACGGCAGAAGAAAAGACGCTGGCCGAACAGCAACCCGTCCTGATCGGTTCTTCCATCCCGGTCCGTGCCCGCGACGAGAACGAGGTATAGCCATGCAGCTCAACATTGATCTCACCGGACGCGAAGTACTCGTCACCGGCGCCGACCACGCCGCCCGCCAGGCCGTCCGCCGATACGAGGCCGCCGGCGCCGTCGTCTCCCGGCTCAGCAGCCCGAGGGGCGCAGCGCAGGACGGCCCCCTGCCGGAACGGCCGTTCCTGGTGGCGGCGGTCGACGACGGCCAGCCCGGCTGGGAGGCCCTGCTGGAGCGCTGCCGTGAGACCGGCATCCCCGTCGCGGCCGAACCCGCCGCGGGACCGGACGGGCACGTCACCCTGGTGGGCGGCGGGCCCGGAACCACCGAACTGCTCACCATCGCGGCCATCAAGGCGTTGCGAGACGCCGACGTCGTCTTCTACGACCGGCTTGCCCCGTACCAGGAACTGCCCTCGCTGAGCACGGCGGAACTGGTGGATGTGGGCAAGCGCCCCGGCCACCACCCGGTGAGCCAGTCCGGGATCGAGGAGCTCATGGTGGCGGCGGCCCTGGCCGGCAAGAACGTGGTGCGGCTCAAGGGCGGGGACCCGTACGTCTTCGGCCGCGGCGGCGAGGAAGTGTCCGCCTGCGTGAAGGCGGGTGTGCCGGTCCGGGTGATTTCCGGCGTCACCAGTGCTATTTCCGTCCCGGCCGCCGCCGGGATCCCGGTGACGCACCGCGAGGTCAGCCACATGTTCACCGTGGTGTCCGGCCACGCCCCGCTGACCGAAAAGGAGCACCTGCACCTGGCCGGCCTCGGCGGGACAATCGTGGTCCTGATGGGCATCGGCACCTTGCACCAGCTGGCCGCCGGCCTGCGCCGGGCGGGCATGCGGACCGACATGCCGATGGCCGTCGTCGAGCGTGGCTACCGCCCCGGCCAGCGCACCACGATCGCCGAGCTCGGCACCATCACCACTGCGGCCGCGGACTGCAGCAACCCCGCGGTGCTGGTCATCGGCGACGTCGTCCGGGTGGCCGAGGCCAACCGGGGCTGCGCCGAGGCCGAAGCCGAGCTGGGCCGCCTGGCGGCGTCCCTGATGGGGGCGTGACACCGTGAGCCCGCTGCATACGCCGGCCGACACCACGGCGGCACTTCCTACGATTCCGCAGGATGGCCAGGCGCCCGAGGACGGCCCCGACAAGGCGGGCCTGCCGCTGGAGGGCTTCCGGATCGGCGTCACCTCACACCGGCGTTCCCAGGACCTGATCGAGGCCCTGGAACGGCGCGGCGCCGAGGTGCTGCACGCGCCGGCCCTGAAAATCGCCCCGGTACAGGAGGACCTGAGCCTGATCACGGACACCCGGGCCATCATCGCCGCCCGGCCGGACCTGTGCATTGCGACCACCGCCTACGGAATGCGCCGCTGGTGCGAAGCCGCGGACAGCTTCGGCATCGGCGAGGCGCTGCTGGAAACCCTCGGCGCCACCCGGATGTTCGTCCGGGGCCCCAAGGCCCGCGGCGCCGTCCGCGCGGCAGGCCTTGCCGACGTCGGGATCAGCAGCGACGAAACCACCGCGACCCTGGTGGACATGCTCCTTGCCGAAGGCGTCCGGGGCAAGACCATCGCGGTCCAGCTGCACGGCTACACGGACGTGCGCCAGCTCGAACGCCTGCGGATGTCCGGGGCCACCGTCCTGACGGTCACGCCGTACCGCTGGGTCAAGCCCGACGGCGCCGACCGGCTGCCGCGGCTGATCGAGGCGGCGTGCAGCGGCAACCTGGACGTCCTGACCTTCACCAGCGCCCCCGCCGTGGATGCGATGTGGAGCACTGCCCACGAGATGGGCGTGTACAAGGAGCTGGTACACGCCCTGAAGACCACCGTCGCCACCGCCGTCGTGGGGCCCATCACCGCCCAGCCGCTGATCGACGCCGGCCTGCAGCCGCTTATCCCGGAACGCTTCCGGATGGGGGCCCTGATCCGCCTGGTCTGCGAGCACCTGGCCCTCAACCACGTCCGCCGGCTGGACACCGTCTCGGGCACAGTGGAACTCCGCGGCCGCTCGCTTCGGATCAACGGCGAGGCAGTGGAGCTGGCCCCGGCCCCGCTGCTGCTGCTGCGTGCCCTGATGGGCGCCGGCGGCGCCGTACTGACCCGCGAGGCGCTTTCTGAGCTGTTGGAACTCCGCGGTTCGGTCCACGCGCTGGACATGACCGTCAGCCGTCTGCGGTCCTCGCTGCCGGACGGCCGGCTGGTGGAAACCGTGGTGAAGCGCGGCTACCGGATCCGGGTGTGACAGGGCGTGAACCGGCGGCTGCGCCCCACGCACCAGACACCAACGCGGAGTCACCTAGCGCCCATCCGGAGGGGTCCAATGGGCCGTAGGTGACCCCGCGTTGCTTTGTTACCAGCGGGTAAACACTGGCGAACGGGCAGCGCAGAAACGGCAACACCCGGGAAACACCCCCGAAAAGACGGGCGCCTACGCTGGGGTCCATCAAGCAGAACCGGCCACACCATCGGCCACCAGCGAAAGGACCACCATGTCCGCCACCAGCGTTACTCCCGATTCCCAGACCCGGCCCCGGATCGTCATTGCAGGTGCCGGTCCGACCGCCCAGGACCTCGTCCGCCAGCTCACCCGGACACCGTTCGCGGGCGGGATCACCGTGCTGAGCAACCGGGACGAGGCCCCCGCCGGACTCCTGGAGCTTGCCGCGCTTCCGCAGGTCTCGGTGCGGTTCGGCCAGCCGGCCAGCTACATCGATCCCGACGGCCGTTACGTGATCACCGCGGACGGCCTGGAATTCAGCTACGACCAGCTGGTCATCGCCACCGGATCCTCCCCGGCCCATGCACCGCTTGAAGGCTCCGGGCGTTGCCTGAGCTACGCCACGATCGATGACGCCCACCGGCTCGGCGACGCCGTCAAGGACATCACCCGGGTCCTCGGGCGGCGCCCGGTGGGCATCCTGGTGGGAACCGGCACCGCCGCGGGCCAGGCCGAAGCGGTGCTGCGCGCCCGCGGCGTCCGGCCCGTCCGCACGACGCTCCGGCCGGCCGCCGTCGTTCCCAACCTCGCCGGTTCCATGCTGCCGGCCGCGGGAATCGTGTTCGAGGACGGCTCCAGCGTGAACTGTGACCTGGTGGTCCTGGCCGAGGAACGGATTGCCCGGGACGCCCTCGCGGTCAGTGCCGGGCTGAGGACGGCATCCAGCGGCGGCATCGTGATCGGCAAGGACTTCCGCACCTCTGTTCCGGGCATCTGGGCGATCGGTGACGCGGCGGTGTTCGACGGCGTCCGGCTGGGACTCCTGGTGGCCTCCGCCTCCGCCGCCTCGGTCTGCGCTTCCCAGCTGCGCCAGGCGACCATGGCCGATGCCCTGTCCGAGGCCGCCTGAGGACCCGGCTGGCCGCCCGCCGGGACGCCGCCGCTGTGGCAAGATGGACATCTGACGAGCCACGATGACAGCGGTGCCGACGGGCCTTCAAGGCCCCCGAGGGACAACCCCAGAGGGACAACCCGGTCCTAAGGCCCGCCAGGAAAGGGACCACTATGAGCAACGAAGCCACCACCCCAGGCACGGCTGCCGCAAGCGCTGCCCCGGAAACTCCGGAAAGTGCAGGAACGATTGCCTCCTACATTGACCACACCCTGCTCAAGCCCGAGGCGAGCGAGGCCGAGATCCTCAGGGTCTGCGCCGAGGCTGCCGAGTACCGCTTCAAGTCCGTCTGCGTCAACCCGATCTGGGTCAAAACCGTCAAGAAGGCCCTCAAGGGATCCGGCGTCCTGACCTGTTCGGTGGTGGGCTTCCCGCTCGGTGCCACCCCCACGGACGTCAAGGAGTTCGAGGCCCGCGGCGCCGTCCTGGACGGCGCCGAAGAAGTCGACATGGTCATCAACATCGCCGCGGCCCGCGCGAATGACAAGGGAGCCCTCGTCGATGACATCACGGCCGTCGCCGAGGTCGTCCATGAAGGCGGCGCCATACTGAAGGTCATCATCGAAACGGCGCTGCTGGACGACGCCCAGAAAGTGCTGGCCTGCGAGGCCGCGGTGGAGGCAGGTGCTGATTTCGTGAAGACCTCCACCGGCTTCAACGGCGGCGGTGCCACTGCCGAGGACGTTGCCCTGATGCGCCGCGCGGTAGGCCCGGATCTGGGGGTCAAGGCGTCCGGCGGCGTGCGTTCCCTGGCCGATGCACAGGCTATGATTGCTGCTGGTGCAACACGTATTGGCGCCAGCTCCGGGATCGCGATCGTCAAGGGTGAACAGGGTTCGTCCGCGTACTGACACGATCCTGCAGCGGCCACAGTTTTGAGCCCCACGGGGCCGAGGAGGAACGAATGTCCAAGATCATCAGCAAGACCCCGCAGAACGAGAACAGCCTCGGCTCCAGCATCATCGTCTTCGTGCCGATGATGGTCCTCTTCCTCGGCGCCCTGTACTCGTTGTCCTTCGTGTCGCTTAGCAACCCGTGGCCGATGGCTCTCTGCCTGGGCCTGTTCGCCCTCGCGTTCTGGCTCCCGCAGACCATCCTTGGCCGTTCGGATTCGGCCGGCGAGAACTAAGGTCACCGCTTCTTAAGCGCCTGAAGCTCCGGATTCCCGGAGCTTCAGCTGTTTAACGGGTCGCGGCCGGAACAGGGACCCTCAACAGTGCCGCGGGCCCGGGGCGTTCAGCCGGGCAACCGGCCGACGAGGCTGTTCACGAGCGAGGCCCCGAGCGCCAGGACCCCCGGGAAATGTGCCTTGGCCAGGGCCAGCGCCGCCACACACATCCCGACCATGGCGTAGCCGCTGACGGGGATCAGGACGAGCCATTCCCGCCGTGAGCCGGCACGGCCCAGCAGCGGGATGGAAAACGCCCCGTTGGCCTTCCAGACGTCCTTAAGCAACGGCAGCTTGCGCAGGAACTTCGGCGGCTTGATCACGATCGGCCAGAGCAGCGGCACTCCCCCGGTGGTCACCATGTCCCCGATGATGTGCACCAGCACACCGGTGAGCATCGAGACCGGCAGCCACGTCCACTGGTGCGGCGCGAACCAGGTCACGAGCCCGGCCATGGTCAGGGCGAAGATCCAGTTGCTGATCCAGCCGTACTTCGGGAAGAGCTTCAGGGCCTTGGCGGCGATGTTGATCATGAACATGCACAGCAGCCCCGCGCCCACGGACAGCAGGCCCCACCCGGTCTGCAGCTGAAGCTGCCCGGCCATCGTCGCGAGCAACACGAAGAATGCCGCGCCGAGCACCGAATGGGTGCCCTGCCGGTGCCCGCCGGACGCGTTCTCGATCCCGATCGCGATCATGTTGGACAGCGGCGGCAGTGAGTGCGCAATGGTGCTGGAGCGGTGGTCCCAGTCGCACACCAGGGCCGTCCCCGCCGTCGCCATCCCGCCGATCAGGATCCCGGTGGGGTCCAGCGGATACCAGCCCAGCGCGTACGGCCCGGTGGAGGCAATGGCCACCCACGCTGCGGCTCCCGACGCGGCGTGGTGTCCACCCATCACGGCTGGCTCCTCGCGGCTTCCACAGCGGCGTCGGAGAAGATGTTGCGTATGACGCCGTTGGCCCATTCGAGGATCCCGGCGTCCTGCAGGTCCCGGCCGCCGATCTTCGCCGTCTTGGGCTTCGGGATCAGCACCGCGTCCAGGGCAGGCTTCGACTGCGAGCCGGGGTACATCCGGGCCAGCCGCATGAGCTTGGACTCCGGCAGTTGCGCCGGGGAGAACTTGATGAAGTTGCCCTGCAGGGCGATGTCGGACAGCCCGGCTTCGCGGGCGCCCACGCGGAAGCGGGCGACGTCGATCAGGTTCTTCGCGGGCAGCGGCAGCTCCCCGTAACGGTCCACGAGCTCGGCGAGGACCTCGTCGATCGCCTCGTAGGTGATGGCGCCCGCGAGCTTCCGGTACGCCTCGAGGCGCAGCCGTTCGCCGGGCACGTAGTCGTGCGGAAGGTGCGCGTTGACCGGCAGTTCGATCTTCATTTCGGCGGCCTTCTCCTCCGCCTCGCCGCGGTATTCCGCGACAGCCTCGCCGACCAGCCGGATGTAGAGGTCGAAGCCGACGCCCTGGATGTGGCCGGACTGCTCGCCGCCGAGCAGGTTCCCTGCGCCACGGATTTCGAGGTCCTTCATGGCCAGCTGCATGCCGGCGCCGAGCTCGTTGTGCGTGGCGACGGCTTTGAGGCGCTCCAGCGCCACCTCGCCCAGCGGTTTTTCGGAGGGGTACAGGAAGTAGGCGTAGGCGCGTTCCCGGCCGCGGCCCACCCGACCGCGGAGCTGGTGCAGCTGCGAGAGTCCGTACTTGTCCGCCCCGTCCACGATCAGCGTGTTGGCGTTGGAGATGTCAAGGCCGGTCTCGATAATGGTGGTGCAGACCAGCACGTCGAAGCGCTTCTCCCAGAAGTCGACGATGATCTGCTCGAGCCGGCTCTCGGACATCTGTCCGTGCGCCACCTCGACCCTGGCCTCCGGGACAAGCTCGCGGATCTTCGCGGCGGTGCGGTCGATGGTGGACACCCGGTTGTGGACGAAGAACACCTGGCCTTCGCGCATCAGCTCGCGGCGGATCGCCGCGGAAGTCTGCTTGTCCGTGTAGGGGCCCACGTAGGTCAGCACCGGGTGGCGCTCCTCCGGCGGGGTGGCCAGGGTGGAGGTCTCGCGGATGCCGGTCAGGGACATCTCCAGGGTCCGGGGAATCGGGGTGGCGCTCATGGCCAGGACGTCCACGTTGGTGCGCATCTTCTTCAGCGCCTCCTTGTGTTCGACGCCGAAGCGCTGCTCCTCGTCGACCACCACCAGGCCGAGGTCCTTGAACTCGAAGTCCTTGGACAGCAGCCGGTGGGTGCCGATCACGACGTCCACCGAGCCGTTCCTGACCCCCTCGACCGTCTCCTTGGTTTCCTTGGCTCCCTGGAAGCGGGACAGCGGCTTGACCACCAGGGGGAAGCCTGAGAACCGTTCGGTGAAAGTCTCGAAGTGCTGCTGGGCGAGCAGGGTGGTGGGCACGAGCACGGCGACCTGCTTGCCGTCCTGGACCGCCTTGAAGGCCGCCCGGACCGCGATCTCGGTCTTGCCGTAGCCCACATCGCCGGAGATCAGCCGGTCCATCGGGATCTCACGCTCCATGTCGGCCTTGACCTCGTTGATGGTGGTGAGCTGGTCCGGGGTCTCCACGTACGGGAAGGCCTCCTCCAGTTCGCGCTGCCACGGGGTATCGGGACCGAAGGCGTGGCCGCGGGAGGCCATCCGGGCCGAGTAGAGCCGGATCAGCTCGCCGGCGATTTCCTTGACGGCCTTCCGGGCCTTGGACTTGGTGCTGGCCCAGTCCGAGCCGCCCATCTTGCTCAGGGCCGGGGTGTCCCCGCCAACATAGCGGGTGACCTGGTCCAGCTGGTCGGTGGGCACGAAGAGCCGGTCGCCCGGGGCGCCGCGCTTGGACGGCGCATATTCCAGGACCAGGTATTCGCGCACGCCGTCCCCGCCACCTGCGACCTTGCGCTGGATCAGTTCGACGAAGCGTCCGATGCCGTGCTGTTCGTGCACCACCGAGTCACCGGCCACGAGCTGCAGCGGATCCACGGCGTTGCGCCGTTTGGACGGCATCCGGCGCATGTCCTTCGTGGAGCCCGCGGAGGTGCGGCCCAGGAGGTCCGCTTCGGTCAGGAGGCCGAGTTTGAGGCTGTCCAGGACAAAGCCCCGTCCGACGGCGGCGGTGGTCACCTCGA
Source organism: Arthrobacter sp. PAMC25564 (assembly GCF_004798705.1). Classification (NCBI taxonomy): domain Bacteria; kingdom Bacillati; phylum Actinomycetota; class Actinomycetes; order Micrococcales; family Micrococcaceae; genus Arthrobacter; species Arthrobacter sp. PAMC25564. Next base: position 3,680,985 of record NZ_CP039290.1, read on the forward strand.
TGATGCCGGCCTGGGGGTCCTTGTCGAGGCACTCCACCCGGGCGCAGGGGATGTCGTTGTCGTGGAAGAGTTCGGCGAGGCGCTGCGCCGGGCCCGGGCCCTCGGTGGCCACCACGATCCGCCATTGGTCCCGGACATGGGAACCGATGAACTCCATCATTTCGGCCACGTCGCCCTGGTAGCCGCGGGGTTCCTTGGCGTGCAGGTTGAGCACGTCGACGTCGGGCAGCAGCTCCTCGTCGGTGGCGAGCGAGCTGATGGACCACCATGAGACGCCGTGCGCGAGGGCCGCGGAACGGGTCTCGGTCAGCGAGCGGAAGCTCGCCGAGTGCAGGGCAGCCGAGGCCGCGGAGCCCAGGTCCGTGTTCAGGTCAAGGGGTGCGGTTCCGCCGTCCGAGGCCGTGGACCAGGCCGCCTCGAGGAATTCCTCGTTGGTTGCGGCGAGGTCATGGGCGCGGGTCCGCACCTTCTCCGGCTCGATCACGACGGCGATCGAGCCGCCCGGGAGCTGGTCCAGGAACGGAACCATCGAGTCCACCAGCACCGGGGCCAGGGATTCCATGCCTTCGACGGCGATCCCGCCGGCAATCTTCTCCAGCATGTCCGCGGCGGCCGGGAGCTGTGTTTTCAGCGTCGCGGCGCGGGACATAACGGCGGGGGTGATCAGGATTTCACGGCAGGGCGGGGCGTGCAGTTCGTTGGGGTGGTGTACGCCCGGTGCGGTCAGCGAGCGCTGGTCGGCGACGGCGAACCAGCGCATCTGGTCAACCTCGTCGCCGAAGAACTCGACCCGGACGGGGTGGTCCTCGGTGGGCGGGAAGACATCCAGCATTCCGCCGCGGACCGCGAATTCCCCGCGCCGTGTGACCATGTCCACCCGGGCGTAGGCGGCGTCGGCGAGGCTCCGGACGACGTCACCGAAGGGAACCTCCTGGCCGACCTTCAGCGCCACGGGCACCAGCTCGCCCAGCCCCGCCACGATCGGCTGGACGACGGCGCGCACGGGAGCCACAACAACACGCAGGGCGCCGCCGGACGAGGATTCGGGGTGGGCCAGCCGGCGCAGCACGGACAGCCGCCGGCCGACGGTGTCCGAGCGCGGCGAGAGCCGTTCATGCGGCAGGGTCTCCCAGCTGGGGAACTCGGCCACGGCGTCCGCCGGCAGGAAGGCGCGCAGGGCCGCGGTCAGGTCCTCGGCCTCCCGGCCAGTCGCGGTGACGGCCAGGACCACCGGTGACAGGCCGCCGCCGTCCGCGGTATTTTCCGCTGTTCTTTCGGCTGACGCCGCCACGCCGTCCGCCATTTCCGCCAGGAGTGCGGACCGCAGGCCTGCGGGAGCGCTGATCTGGTAATCCTCGCTGCGGCCGGCGAAACCGCGGGCGGCCTCGGCCTTGACGCGGGCGTAGTTCCGGTCTTCGGCGAGGACGCGGCGCAAACCGGTGAGAGAGGGGCCGTTGAGGCTCATGGCGGAAGCTCCTGAAGGGATCACGGGGATGCAGGCAACACGAATAGCCGAAATTCGCGAGAATCCCGGGTCTTCCAAGCCTACCGCGGGAGCCGGGACGGGCCCGCACCTGCCCGGTGCCGGGGCCGCGGGATTAGGCTGGCAGGACGTGCGGCCAGGCAAGGCCATCCACAACGGCTTCCGCCCCGAATGGTTTGCAGGCGCGTGTCCAGGCGGCTGCATACAACAGATGACAAGGAGCCCACCCATGAACGGCACCCGGGACAACGGAACCCCCACGCCTGCAGCCCCGAAGACGGTGCTTGTCACGGGCGCCACGGGCTACATCGGCGGGCGGCTGGTGCCCCGGCTGCTGGAGGCCGGCCACACGGTCAAGGTCCTCGTCCGGACCCCGGCCAAGATCGCCGGCGTGCCGTGGCTGGCGGATGTGGAAGTCATCCACGGCAGCCTCGACGACGGCGCCGCCCTGCGCGGGGCGCTGGACGGCGTCGACGTCCTCTATTACCTCGTCCACTCGATGGCGGCCGGGCCGGGATTCGAATCCAAGGAAAAGGCAATGGCCGGGATCGCCGCCACCGCGGCCACGGACGCCGGAGTCGGCAGGATCATCTACCTGGGCGGGCTGCACCCTGCCAATGCCGAATTGTCCACCCATATGCGGTCCCGCGAAGCCGTGGGCAAGATCTTCCTCGACGGGCCGGTGGACGCGGTCGTCTTCCAGGCCGGCGTCGTGATCGGCTCCGGCTCCGCGTCCTTCGAGATGATCCGGCACCTGGCCGAGACACTGCCGGTGATGCCCGCCCCCAACTGGGTGAAGAACCGGATCGAAGCCATCGCCGTCCGTGACGTGCTGCACTACCTCGTGGCCGCCGCCTCCCTGGACGGCACCATCAACCGCACCTTCGACATCGGCTGCCGCCAGGTCCTGACGTACGCGGAAATGATGAAGGAGTACGCCGCCGAGGCCGGCCTGCCGCGGCGGCTGGTGCTGGCGCTGCCGGTCCCGGCACCCAAACTTGCCGGCATGTGGGTAGCCCTGACCACACCCATCCCGCTGTCCATGTCGCTGCCGCTGGTGGAATCCCTCCAGCACGACGCCGTCTCACGGGAACATGACATCGATTCCTACATCCCCCTTCCGGAGGGCGGCCTCACCCCGTACCGGCGCGCGGTGGCCCTGGCCCTGGCCAAGGAGCGCGACGGGCAGGTGGAGACCACATGGGCCAGCGCCGGCGCCGACGCCGATCCCCTCCCCAGCGATCCCGACTGGGCCGGGCACCGGGTGTACCTGGACGAACGGAGCTACTCCAGCCCGGTGGACCTCAAACATGTCTGGACCATCATCGAGGGGATCGGCGGCCGCAACGGCTGGTACTCGCTGCCGCTGGCGTGGCGTGTGCGGGGTTGGCTGGACAAGCTCACCGGCGGCGCGGGGCTGCTGCGCGGCCGGCGGCACCCCCATCTGCTGGCCGAAGGCGAAGTGGTCGACTGGTGGCGGGTCGAGCGCGTCGACCGCGGCCGGCTGCTCCGGCTGCGGGCCGAGATGCGGGCCCCGGGCCGCGCCTGGCTGGAGCTCTCGGTGGAGCCGGACGGGACCGGCAGCCGCTACCGGCAGCGGGCCATCTTCTTCCCCAAAGGCCTGAGCGGGCGCCTCTACTGGCTTGCCGTGCTGCCGTTTCACAGCCTGATTTTCCCTGCCATGTCACGGAATATCACGGCCGCGGCCCGGGGCCTGCAGGAGCTCGAATCGGAGTCTGCCGGGCACACGCCGTACGATGTTTGGAGCCCGAATCGTCCAGCCACACCCCACGGAGGACCCCCAATGTCCCTGAGTGCATCCACCACCGTTCCGCACAGCGTTGACCGCGTCACCGCTGTTTTCGTCAACGAGGATTTCCTGCGCCACACAAGCGAACTCGTCGGCGGCACCCTTGAATCCTTCGCCGTCGACGGCGACACCGCCGGCGCGTTCAGCACCACCACGGTGCGCACGATCCCCACCACCCGCATGCCGGAAATCGCCCGGAAGTTCGTCGGCGAAAGCCTCAAGGTGACCCAGCTGGAAACCTGGGACGCCCCCGCGGCCGACGGTTCGCGGCAGAGCAAGATCTCCCTGAAAATCGGTGGAGCGCCCCTGGACGTCAGCGCCGTCCAGCGCCTCGTGTCCGACGGCGGCAGCACCCGGATCGAGCTGGAGGGCACCGTCACGTCCTCGGTTCCGTTCCTCGGCGGCAAGATCGCCGATGCGGCCGAGCCGATGGTGGGAAAGGCCCTGAACATCCAGTCCACGCAGGCCCAGGCCTGGCTCGAGAGCCACTAGCGGCATGGAACTGCCCGCCTTCCTGGCCGTCGTACTGATCGTCGCAGGCATCTGGTCCCTCGTTGTCTGGCCGCAGTTCCTGCGCCGGGTGATGAAGGACCCGCGGGCCCGCGATGCCGGCGGCAAAGCGACCAAATTCCTGACGGTCCACGTCATCCTCGTCAGCATCTCAATGGTGCTCGGAGCGGCCACGGCGGCCATCGGGATTGCAGGGCTCCTCTAGCCGGCGCGACTGCTCCTGCACCGCGAGTAGGTACCCGGCCAGGGTGAGTGGCTGGCGCCAATTAATGGAGTGCACAGCACGCTGTCCGGCGCCGCCAAACCGCCATTAAATGGTCCCATGGACATGAATGGGATGGAGCGGGTTTGGCATGGAAGCCACCGCCGGGACGGCAGGAAGAATTGGTCAATGTATTTCGCACTGGCCATGCTGGGCCTTATCTCCTGGGTCATTGTTACCTACCCGCATTAGCCAGGGATAAGTCCTGTCACAACTATTTACCGCCCCGGTCGAAAAACTCTTCGACCGGGGTTTTCTTCGTTTTCCGGGCCGGCGGCCGGGCAGGCACCGGCAGCGCCTCGAGACGTCGCTCCGAGGCGTGAGAAATATCACGTGGCACCGCGGAGAGCGCCTCGGCGTGGCGCACGGGGGTGGAGCTCCATGTATGGTTGAGCCTGCACGAATTGGTCTCTGCGTGCCATGATGTCCAGCCGGCCGCTCCGGGGGGAGCATGCCGGCATGGCTGACCGGCTTCATTTAGCCGGATAACCCACCGACAGACCGTGCGTCACTGGCGTGGTCTCATCGTGGCCGAACTTCAGCATGCCGTCACTGGCTCAATGCTGTCTTTTTCCATGTCCCCAACAGAATATGCACCCATCAATGAAACAATTGAGTACAACCCTTATGGCCGTGTTTGTCCTCCTGATCGGCGGACTGGCTACCGGCTGCGCAGCCTCGTCCACACCGGAGGCTGTGGCCTGCCATTCCGATGGCAACACCGCCAACTGCCAGACTCCTACCAAGAGCCAGCCCCCCAGCACCAAGGGGTCGTACGGGACTGCCACCCCGGCACCGACGGCGGCGCCGTCGTCCGCTGCCGCCTCGGCGGCGCCGGTCGCGTCAGCACCGGCTAAGGGCACCGTTGCCCCGCCGGTTGCGCCCGCGGATTCTGTAAAGGCTGCGAAGCCGGCCCCGGCACCCGTAGCCCCCGCACCCGTAGCCCCCGCCCCCAGCGCCTACCCCACGCACACCAATATCGTCAGCACGACGTTCTGGGTGGGCGAGATCTTCAACGCCAACCTGGCCGACGGATCCCAGGTCTGCTCCACCTATAACGGGCAGTGGGCCCTTCAGCACACCGGGGTCAACCTGGGCACCACCCCCTCATCGGCTTCCGGCTGCCCGGGCAGCGTCTACGGCGGTTGCGACGGTGTCAGTTCCGGTACCGGCAGCAACTTCACCTGCTCGACCGAAGCCCGCGACGCCTCCAACGGGTACTTCCCGAAGAATCAGCCCACCCCCAAGGAGAACCCGTTCTACCTGGATCTGCCGTACGACGACGTCAATGACAGCGCTGCCTTCCAGCAGCGCTGCCAGGTCATCCCCTGGGCCGCTGCGGACAACGCCGCCACCGGCGTCAACCACTGCGCGGATCCCAGCTACAGCTACATGAAGAACCACTGGGTGAAGCTCAGCGGCCCCAACGGAAACGTTTGCTACGGCCAGATCGAGGACGCCGGCCCGTCAAGCGGCACCGCGTATCACGATGCCGCATACGTCTTCGGCTCGACCAACCTCCGTCCGGCCAACACCAATTTCTCGGCCGACGCGGCCCAGGGTGCCGGAATGGACGTCTCCCCCGCGCTGAACGGCTGCCTCGGGTTCGCCGAGCTGGACGGCAGCGGCGACCACGTCTCCTGGTCCTTCGTGGACCGCGCCAACGTGCCGGCCGGACCGTGGCTCACGGTTCAAACCACCTCCGGCGTGAGCTAGCACACCTCGGGACACAGCACGGCGGATCATCGCCGGGCTGCACCCGGCAGCACCCCCGCCACATCATCATTGCGGCGGGGGTGCTTTCGGCTTTTCTGCCCGACCGGGCAGCTAACGGCTGAATCCCGCGCCCGGACCCGCTGGGCTCGGGAGCGCTTCGAGGCCCGGATGGTGAGGCTCGTTCTGGGCCCGGCGGGTCGGACTGGTCCAGACTCCCGTTGAGGCCGCCGAGAATGCCCGAGGCAGGACCAACAAGCAGATTCCCGCATCGAGAATCCGCATGAACGGGAACAACGGTGCCATCAACAGTATGGACGGCCGGCGCAGGGACACCGCGGCGATGATCGTCAGGAGCAGGTCCGGCAGGAAGACTCCGAGCAGGAGGTCCTGAGGGCGTAGCAGCCCTGCCACGCCGATCATCTCGGGGGATGCGTTTCCGAGCTGCAACTGCACCGCCGCCATGACCGAGAGCAGGAATACCGGGATGAGCAACACCAGGAATATGCAACTGAGCACGAGCTCTACCATGTAGATCACGAGCACCAGCCAAAACTTGCCGGCCTGGATCCTGTGGCGCCGTACCGTCTGCCAAAATCCGAGGGACCAGCGCCACACCTGCTTGATGTAGTCGTGGAGCGTGTCCGGATCCTGGGTGTAGGCCACGGCGGCCGAGGGATGAAAGGCGATCCTGCCCAGCTTCTTCGCATGCAGCTCGAATGTCATGTTGAAATCCTCGATAACCAGTCCGGGCGCCCGCACGTCAACCTTTTCGAGGGCGCTGGTCCGATACATGCTGGCAAAGCCCGGTACGATCGACACGACATTTGCGCCCCTCGCAGCCTGACCGTACTTGAGCAGCAACTGCACCACGATGTACAGCCGCTCGCGGTACGCCACCAGGAAGCGGCCAAGCACACTGGGTGTCGTCGGGGTCATGATGGACCTGGCCCGGCCCGCTACGGCGACCACCTCGGGGTCGGAGAACAGCGGCAGCCCGGTCTCGAGGTAGTCCGGGGCCGGACGGGTGTCCGCGTCCAGCAGCATCACCACCTTGAACTTCTGGCACAGGCCGAAGTAGGCGATCCCCGCAGCCAATGCCCCGGCCTTGCCACGGTTCGTCTCGAGTTCGAGCACTTTCACGCCCGCCCTCCGCGCGATTGTCGCGGTATCGTCCGAGGACATGTCCGACACGACATGGATGTTCCCCCGGGGGACCAGGACAGCGGCGGTCCGAATGGTTTCGCTGATCACGAGCGCTTCATTGTGGGCCGCAATCAGGACCGCGACATTGGCGGGCAGCACTCGGACGGGCTTGGCCTTGCGACGGCCATGGTCCCGCAGCATCCTGGCGGCGAGCCCGTTGCTGGGAAGGGACGGGAACCGGCTTGTTCCGGAGCCGAACCAGTCGCCCGCCAGCCAGCGCCGCCCCCCTGCCAGGCCGCGGGCCGGCAACGCTGCCCTGTGCCGTTCATATCCTTCGCACGCGACTCTCATCAATCCGATAAGTGTCCAGAAGATCGTGCTTATACCGAGAACCAGAATCATGTAGACGAGAATCACAGCGCCGGCGCTCCTACCGTGTCGTAAATTGCATAATCATCGGTCGTGAGAGTGCCGATGCTGAAGAGATTCAGGCCGAAGCTGATTGCCGACGCACCCGCCGGAAGGACCGGCGTCGTGAAGCTTGCCTGCGTATAGCTGCTGGCGGTACCCAGCCAGGGACTGGACGTCCAGTAGACCCAGGTCCCGGATGCGTTGCGGTAGTACACCGCGAATTGAGTGACGGCCGTTGACATGTACCAGGCGCGGAGCGAATACGTGTGACCCGCAATCGCCGGCGGGGCGCAGGAACCGCTGTCCATGGTCTGGAGCAGCTTGGCATCCCCGCTGCTGTAGGCGCTGACGGCCAGGCGCGCGGCGGCGGTGCCGGAATGAGCGGCGGTGACGGTGCTGAACGCAGCGGTATTGGTGCCGTAGCCTGCGGTCTGCCAGCACTGGGGCGTGGATGCGCCAGCGGTTTCGAGGCCGGCATTCTGCACCAGATTTGTACCCGCGGGCGGCGGAGCCGGTGCCGGGGCGTTGGCGGTGTCGATCATTTCGTAGTCGTCAGTGGTCAACGTTCCGTTGCTGAACAGGTTCAGCCCAAAGCTGATCCCGCTCGCACCCGCGGGGAGGGCAGGCGTCGTCCAGCTTGCCTTCTGGAAGGTGGTGGCGGCCGCGAACCAGGGACTCGATGTCCAGTAGACCCACGAACCGACGCCGGTCCGGTAATAAAGGGCAAACTGTGTGTTCGCCGTCGATTTGTACCACGCACCGAGGTTGTAGCTGTGGCCGGCTGTCGCCACGGGTGAACACCCGCCAAGGTCCAGGGAGGGCAGGAACTTTGCGTCGCCATTGGCGTAGTTGGTCACGACGAGGCGTTCGGCCATACTTCCAGTATGGCCCGGGCTGACCGTGCTGAAGGCGGCGGTGTTTGTTCCGTAGCCGCCTGCCTGCCAGCACTGGGGCGCTCCGTTGGCGAGAGTCTCCAGGCTGGGATTCTTAACCAGGTTTCCACCCGTTGCCTGCGGCGGTACCGCGGGCCCGGAGACGACGGCTTTCACGGTTCCGCCGATGACCTGATCCACGGTTTTCACTGTTGTCGTGGCGGGCCTGGCCTTGAGCCAGGTCACGAACTGCGTCAGCAGATTCGGCGTGATGTTCAGCGGGTCCGTGCTGGAGGCCGCGACGTGGTGAAACGTCAGCTGCACCCACCCTCCGCCAGCCTCGGCCTGGGTGACCGACTTCTGCAGGTCGGCCAAGGTCCAGGAGGAGTCCTCTTCATCCGGGGCAGCCGTGTTGTAGGGGTTCGCGGGAGGAATCGCCTCGGCGAGCGGGCAGCCGGCACAACTGAATCGGGTCCTGATATCGCCCAGACCGCGTGCGCTGTTGTAGCCGCAGTTCTTCACAATGCCTTGAATCGTAGCGTTCTCGGCCGCGAAGGGATAGGCAAAATTCGTGACCCGGAACCCCCAATTGCTCAGGTTGACGCGGTCATTGCAAATCTGCCGCGTGGCTTCATCCGTGGTCAGTGTTGTCAGATCCGGGTGGGTCACGGTGTGCCCGGCGATCTCGTGCCCGGCGGCCGCCAAGGCCTGGAGATTGGCGAGTGTCATGTAGTTGGGGGTGCCAACAGCTCCTGAGGGGATGAAGAAGGTGCCTTTCAGCCCGTTGTTGTTCAGAATCTGGGCGGCGTTGAGCTGGTCCGCGTTCCCGTCGTCAAAAGTCAGGGTCACGACGGTTGGCGCTGCCGCCTGTGCCGGGGATGCCATGCCGGCGAGACCTGCGACCGTGAGGGCGAGGACCCCCAACGCCGTGACGAGCTTCGACCAGAATCTGCTGCCGGACGATCTCGGGGGAGAATCAGTTTGGACGGACGAACTCGTTCTTTCGATCGCATTCATGGGTACCACTCGATTCCTTATGTTCCAGCCCGGAGCGCGCGGAAGTGCACACGGGCTGACTTGACTCAGGGCTTGCCGGCGTCCAACATCTCGTAGTCGTCGGTGGCGAGCGCTCCGTTGCTGAAAAGGTTGAGACCGAAGCTGATGCCGACGGCGTCGGCCGGCACCGCTGGCGTTGTCCACCGGGCCTGTTGGTAGTCAGACGCGGCGGTAAACCATGGGCTGGCTGTCCAGTAGGTCCAGATGCCAACCTTGTTTCGGTAATACAGTTCGAACTGTGTCGGGGCCGTGGAGGTGTACCAGGCACCGAGCGAGTAGGCGTGTCCGGCTTCGACGCTTGGTGAGCACTCGCCGAGGTCAAGGGTGGGCAGCAGCTTGGCGTCCCCGGATCTGTAGCCGCTGATATCGAGGCGCCTGGCGATCGTGCCGCCATGCCCCGGGGTGACGGTGGCGAGCACGTGGTCATTTTCGCCGTAGGATCCAAGCTGCCAGCACTGCGGCAGCCCGTACCTTCCTGCAGTCTCCAGCCCGGGATTCTTGAGGGCGTTGACACCAGCCGGAGCCGGGGGTGCCGAGGGGCCGGCGACGGCGGGCTTCACAGTGCCTCCGATCACCTCGTGGACCGTGCGGACAGCCGTCGAGTTAGCATCGCCGCGCGGTGCCAGCCAGCCGACGAAGTCTTGAAAGAGCTTCGGACTTATGGATTGCGGGGCGCCGGAATCGTCGATGTCGTCGAACACCAGCTGCAGCCATCCGCCATGCTCCTCTGCGGCGGTCACCACCTGCTGCAGATCAGTGAGCTTCCAGGTGCTGCCGATCTCGACGGCGGCACGCGTTCGGAACGGGTCAGCCGGCCGCACCTTTTCGGCGACGTCGCAATCGGCGCAGCCGAAGGGGCTTCGGATATCAGCGCTGCTCCTTGCGCTGTTGTAACCACAGGCGGCCACTTGACTCGCCGCCTGTGGCGTTACGGCGGCAAAGGGATAGGCAAAAGAAACGACGTTGAAGCCAAGATCCATCAAATTACTGCGGTCGGCGCAGACCTGCCGCGCGGCTTCATCGCCCACGACAACACTCAGGTCTGCAAGCGTCACTGTATGTCCGCCAATTTCGTTTCCGTCGGCCACCAGAGTATGAAGGTTCTCGACGCCCATGAATCCCGGAGCCCCGAGAAACCCGGAATTGACGAAGAACGTACCGCGCATCCCGTGCTTCTTGAGCGCCTCTGCGGCAACAAGCTGGCTGGAACGGCCGCTGTCAAAGGTGAGGCTGACGGTAGTCAGGGCCGGTCCGCCGGCTGCCGGCGTACCGGATTGCACCGCCTTAACTGACGGCGACGCCGTCTCGCCTTTGGGCGCCAGGAGCGCAGAACCGGTCAGGACGGCGAGGGCAACCAGGCCGGAGAGTGCCCACACCGCAGTAACTTTGTGCCGCTTGCCGACGTTGTCTGCGGGCCGTCCAGCAGCCCCGCCTGGTGGCTTCCCCCTCGTGGAACCATTCGTCATGACAGATGCCCCTCTCATCGTGCTGACCCGTCCATCCGGCTGATCGGGAGAACTCCCGGTCAACGGCGACTCAGCATTTCCCCGTCTGGAGAGGGCGGCGACGGCTGGGGTGAAGTCCCGGTCCCGATGGTTTGCCCGTCACCAGTCCATACCATTGGCCCTGGTCCGAGGAGCCAAGGGGACCCGTTGAAAGGGACGTCCGCGGACTGGCGATGGGAAGATTGGCGCGCGGCCCATCCTGCGTATCCATTCCCATAGCGAGACCTGCTTCTCCCCCATTTGGCTTCAACCGACATCCAAAGCCTAAAGAGCGGGTTACCCGAGGGCACGAGTGGCTTCTACCCGTCTTTCGTGGGAACAGCCTCCGAGTTTCGTGTACAGCACCTAGGTACTGGAGGATCACTACTCGGCCCGCACAAACCGCCACTCGCACGGCGACCGGCACCGGCGAACACTGACAATCAGGAGGCGCCTCAGCCCATGTGTGCCGAGGTCGTGGTGAAATGGTGTATTCGTAGTACCGCAGATGGGACAAAGAGGTCGAATGACAGCGCACGGCGACGTTGATCCGGACGCGGATCCGCTCACGCCCCCGCTGCAGACGGCGCGTCGGACCGGCCGGCGAAAGCGGTCCAAGGGGCAGCCGCTCAGGCGCGGAGCCGCCGCTGCATCAATTGTTCTCACCTTGGCGGCTACGCTGTTCCTGGTGTCAAAATTCGGTGTTGAGCGCGGCATTGCGAACCCGACGTGGTTTGCCGGCTACGTCGATGTCACCGTCGCGCCCGCTTACAACTTCGAGACCGCGACGGTGAAGGATATCGTCCTGGCATTCGTGGTCGCTTCGCCCCAAAATCCCTGCACTCCCAGCTGGGGCACTCTCTACAGCCTCGATGAGGCCGCCCAATCGCTGGATCTGGACAACCGGCTCAAGTCGCTGAAGTCCCGGGGCGGCACGGTAGGGATCTCGTTTGGAGGCGCGCTCAACCTGGAGCTTGCGAATTCCTGCCTGGATGATTCGTGGCTGCAGTCCGCCTACCGGCAAGTCATCGACCGCTATGATCCGGTCGCCCTCGATTTCGATGTGGAGGGCGACAACCTGCTGGACACGGCTGCCGGGGAACGCAGGGCGAAAGCCATCGGAGAGCTGCAACGGGAGCGTGCTTCCTCGGATAGGAAGCTCGACGTCTGGCTGACCCTTCCGGCGTCGCCGCGGGGCCTGACGGATGCGGGCATCACCGCCGTCGACCAGATGCTCGACGCCGGCGTGCAGCTCTCGGGCGTAAACGTCATGACCATGAACTACGGGGAGAGCCGCCGATCCTCCCAAAGCATGCTGGAAGCTTCAATATCCGCCGCCACATCCGCGCACGACCAGCTCAGCATCGTCTACCAGAGAGCAGGAATCAACCTGGGCAGCGAGGAGCTCTGGGAAAAGCTGGGGCTCACCCCGATGATCGGTCAGAACGATCTTCCCGGCGAGGTCTTTGACCTTTCCGCAGCCCAGGGACTCCGTGACTTTGCAGTTCAGAAAGGGATCCAGCGGCTGTCAATGTGGTCGCTGAACCGGGACGTGGCATGTCCGGGCGGAGCGGGCCCGGATACTGTCAGCCACGTCTGCAGCGGCGTCAGCCAACAGGCCGGGCAGTTCTCGGATCTCCTCGGCGGCAGCTTGAAGGGGCGGATGGGACAGCGCTGACCGGTCCGGGGCGGCCTACTGGACCGGGCGCTGGGTCTCCAGCTTCAACCACGGGCCGGCAGGCACATCCTTGCGGTCGACGAACTGCCAGTCCACCTTGTCGTTCTCCCCGTCTAATTCCTTGAAGCCCAGGCAACCGTTGAGCGCGGGTGAGACGTCCATCCCGGCTCCGTTGAATTCCTTGTTCTTGGGCCGGGCGTCGTCGTTTCCAAAAACGTATGCCTTGTCCTCGTACTGACCGGGACCGGCGTCTTCAATCTGGCCATAACATTCCTTGCCGTTCATCCGGATCTTCACCCACCGGTTCTTCATGTAGCTGACCCTCAAGTTGGCAGATTGGCCGGCAAGGGTCGCATCCTTGGCCCAGGGGATGACCGCGGCCCGTTCGGAGAAAGCGACTCTATTGTTGATGTCGTCATAGGGCAGATCCAAATAGAAGGGGTTTTCCTTGGGCGTCATGCTGCTGGGGAAATAGTCGTTCGAACTTGTCCTGGCCTCCGTCTCGCAACCGTTTTTCACCACCCCGTCGCACCCTCCGTAACTTTGCATCCATTGGCTGTCGTAAGTGGACGTCACCTGGCTGCCGTCCTCCGCGTTGGGGTCGAAGATTTCTCCCACCCAGAAGGTCGTCGCCACGATACCCGTGTGCCACGGGTATCCTGCCTGCGTCGAGGGAGTGGGTTCCGGTTGGGGCCCCGAGCAGGACACCGTCAAGAATCCCACAAGGCCTACTATGACGAATCGCTTGAACAGGGATTCCTTGGACCGCTCTCTTGATTGCTTCACTGTGTTCCGCCCAGACTGTCGATTGCCAATAGAACGCTGCTGCAACGTCGGGCGGCCGTGCCCCCGGAAAAGCAGCTCCGGATGCACGGCCGTCCGCCTGCAAATTGTTGAACCTTGCTGTACTGGATGAGGACAGCTTATGGAAATTCGCGTTGTTGCGATAGAAGAAGGCGGCCGCCCCCAGCCGGCGCTGCACCTTAATGGCCGCTGGTTCACGGCCGTCGTGACTTAGGTTTAGTTGTTAACCATCGTCACTTTCCACTGGACAGGGTCAGGTCGCATCTGCGGGCTTTGGTCCGCCGCAACGTTGCGGATGATCTGGTCCAGGGTGGTCTTCGGGTCGAACCCGACCAACTGCCGGGCCTTGCTGTTGTCCGGCACACGCCGCCGCATGTCCTCGTAGCCTTCGGCGTACGCCTCCTCATAGGGGACGAGGGTGATACTGCTTTCGCTGCCAAGAAGCGCCACGATGCGCTCGGCGAGCGTGAGAATGGAGATCTCATAGCTTCCCCCGAGGTTGTAAGCGTTGCCGTGGGCCGAAGCTTCCTCAGAGATCCTGGTGATCGCGGGCACGATGTCTCCCACATACGAGAAGCACCGTGTCTGCTTCCCGTCACCGTAGACAGTGAGCGGCTCCCCCGCGAGAGCCTGCTTCACGAGCCGCGGCACCACCATGCCGTAGCGTCCCGTCTGCCGCGGCCCCACAGTGTTGAAGAGCCTCACGATTGCCACGGGCAGCCCGAACTCCCGCCAGTAGGCGTGCGCGAAGGCTTCGTCGATGCCCTTTGCTGCGGCATAGGTCCACCGGGATTTAAGCGCGGAACCGAGAATCCGGTCGGCTTCCTCGCTCAGGCTGTCCGAGGTATTCTTCCCGTAGATCTCGCTGGTTGAGGCCAGAAGGAGCGATGCCCCGGCTGCCAGGACAGAATCCAGGACAACCTCAGTGCCGTGAATGTTCGTGCGCAGGCTCTCCAGCGGATGCTCCACGATCAGGTTCACGCCAACGGCCGCGGCGAGGTGGAAGACGCGGTCCGAACCGGCAACCACCTTGTCCACTGCTGATCTGTCCAGGATGTTCCCTTCAAGGAAATGGAATTTCCGGTGCCCGATGACGTTCCGCAGGTTCTCCAACCGTCCGGTGGAGAGGTTGTCCAGAACGGTTACCTCGTCACCCGCGGCCAGCAGGTGTTCGACAAGGTGACTTCCGATGAAGCCGGCTCCCCCAGTGATTGTGGTCTTCATTGCTCCTACCTTCTTAGTTCAGCTTCATCGGAAGAACGATTCACAGCCGCGTCACGTTGGCCCGGTTGGGAAGTCGATACGTCGTGTCCAGGACCGCCGGAGCATCCCTCAGCCAGTCGGTATCCATTGCCGTATGTTTCGTGTGCATGATCACCAGATCGGCCTCCCAAAGCGTCGGATCCTCAAGTGACTCGAGCCGGCCACCGTGCCCGTTAGGCGCGGTCGGGCACCACTGATCGTGGTAGGCCACCTCGGCGCCGTCTGCGATCAGCTCCGCGATGATTTCCAGGGCCGGCGATTCCCGCAGGTCTTCAACGTCGGGCTTGTAGGCCACCCCAAGGACGAGAATCCGGGCACCTGTGAGGCCATGGTTGCGTTCCGAGAGAATCCGGCGGGCCTTGTCCACCACCTGGTGCGGCCGACCCGCGATGCCTGCCATCGCGTGCTCAATAACCGGTGCCGTCACCCGGGCCTTGCGCAACTGCCACAGCAGGTAGTGCGGATCGCACGGGATGCAGTGGCCGCCGACGCCGGGGCCGGGAGTGAACGGCATGAAGCCGTATGGCTTTGTTGACGCGGCATCGATGACGTCCATGACCTCCATGCCAAGTTCGTGGCAGATATCCGCGAACTCGTTGGCCAGTGCGATGTTCACCGCACGGAAGGTGTTTTCCACCAGCTTGGTCATTTCAGCCACATCGGCGGAAGGAACCTTGTGCACGAGCTTGGTGCTTGCGCCCAGCAGCGCCGCGGCCGCGTCGCCACAAGCCGGCGTCACTCCGCCGACAACCCTGGGAACGTCCTCATGTGAGAAGGCGTCCACCCCGGGATTGATGCGCTCGGGCGAAAACGCCACGAAGATGTCCCGTCCCGGAATGAGTCCCTTGGCAGCCAGCGGCACGGCAAGGAGATCCCTGGTAGAGCCGACGTAAGTCGTTGACGTCAGCATCAGGAGCTGGCCCGGAACGGCAAACTCGACCACCGAGGCGCAGGCGGCCCGGAGAATTCCGAGGTCGGGAACGAGATAGGGATCCACGGGGGTAGGCACACACACCACGACCGCAGCAGCCCGTGCCAGCAAGGAAAGATCTGTACTGATCATGAACGAGGGGTCGCGGAGGGCGTTGCCTAACCGGACTTTGTCGGACTCCAGCAGGTCAGCCTCCTGGGCGCGGATCACAGCAAGCCGCGATTCCGACACATCGAGCCCGAGAACCCTGCGGCCGGATGCATTGACCGCAAGTGCCGTCGGCAGGCCTACATAGCCAAGACCCACGATGGCCACATCAAAGGTGAAGGTCTGTTCTTCTTCCACAATCTCCTGGAAGGGGACCGCCGCGTTCGCGTGCACCGGCGCCAAGTTCATGGCCTCTTCATCGGGCCACTCATGCGTCGCCTCCGTCAGTGGCGAGACTCCTGCCATCTTGGCTCTGCGATTTTTGATCTTGGTGTTCGGCGTCATGTTCGTCGACCTCCCGGTATTCATGCTGTCCCGTTGTTTTCCTGTGTCCCACTGAAAAAGGCCGACGACGGAGAGGTCTGGGTACTGCGGATACTGCCCAGCTCGTCACCGGTTCAAAAGTGGGTTCCCGCTCCCGGTAGGATGCAAGTCGCCCTGACCCCGAACAATGGGGAACCGGTAATGAGCGATCCCCGTGGCCGAAAGTCAGACGCAGCTTGCATTTTTCTGAGACCCCGCTTCGTCCCCGATTCTGTCTACGCCCCAACATGATTCAGCCTATGAACACAGCACTACTCCGGCACGAGTGGGCTCTACCCGTCTTTAAGGCACGTCAACCACTAAAGTGGCAGTCCGATACCCGTACCGGCGTCGGTCCACCACTCGATTGGCTACTCGATACCGCCGGGGCGGGAGAAATATCGCTCAGGGTTGAGCTCGACAGCTGGATTGCCGTATGCCGCCGACGACGGTAGACGCGCCAATAGCGGACCGCGCCGCCCGCGCCCTCTGCCGCGCCGGCGGCCTCTATGCCAAGACGGAATCACTGATCCTGCCCACAGAGGAGGCCAGCGGTGAGGGGATTAGTGGGACAGAGCCTGATTCAGGGCGTCCTCGGCGGCAACCCAGGACAGCATGGCGCACTTCACCCGGGCGGCATACCGGGCCACGCCCTCGAAGGCCGCCGCGTCGCCCAGGATCTCCGGATCGGCTGGAACTTTGCCGCGGGAGCGCAGCACCTCGCGGAAGCTGTCGATCACGCGGCGCAGCTCGTCCGCTTCCAGGCCCTCGGCCAGATCCGTCAGCACGGAGGCCGAGGCCATCGAGATCGAACAGCCCTCGCCGTCCCAGCGGAGCTCGCTGACCTTGCCGCCGGCCACCGAGACCCGCATGGTGATTTCGTCGCCGCAGACCGGGTTGAGCTGGTGCGACTGGCCGCTGCTGGCCGCTTCCGGAACGGCGGCCCCGGCCAGCCCGCTGCCGTGCCGCGCTTTGGCGTGCTCCAGGATGATCTGTTGGTACAGCTGGTCAAGACTCATGCAGTGCCGTCCTCAGGCTTGGAAGTATCCGCGGACACCCGCGACGGCGTCGAGGAACACATCGACGTCATCCGTGGTGTTGTAAAGGTAGGTGCTGGCCCGGGTGCTCGCCGTCAGCCCGAGACGGCGGTGCAGCGGCTGGGCGCAGTGGTGCCCCACACGGACGGCGATGCCGCGGCTGTCGAGGAACTGTCCGACGTCGTGCGCGTGCACCCCGGCGACGTCGAACGCCGCCAGGCCGATCCGCTCCTGGCCGGCGGCCGGACCCAGCACACGGATCCCGGGGATGGCCTCAAGCCCTTCCACGAGCCGCTGGCCCAGCTCCGCTTCCCACGCGTGGATCCGGGAGATGCCGGTTTCGCTCAAGTAGTCGACGGCGGTGGCAAGCGCCACGGCCTGCGAAATCTTCTGGGTGCCGGCCTCGAAGCGCTGCGGGCTGGGCAAGAATCCCGCACGTTCCATCGTGACGGTGGTGATCATCGATCCGCCGGTCAGGAAGGGCGGCATGGCGTTGAGCAGATCCGAGCGCCCGTAAAGACCGCCGATCCCGGTGGGGCCGAGCATCTTGTGTCCCGAGAAGACAGCGAAGTCCACGTCCAAGGCCTTGACGTCCAGAGGCAGGTGTGGGGCGGACTGGCAGGCGTCCAGCACTACGAGCGCGCCTGCGGCCCGGGCGAGGGAGACCAAGGTGGACACCGGATTGATCGTGCCGAGAACGTTGGAAGCGTGTGTGAAGGCCAGCACACGGGTGCGCCCGCCGATCAGGCTGGCGGCGGCGTCGAGGTCCAGTGCCCCTGCATCATCGACGGGGATGAACTTCAGCGTGGCGCCGGTACGTTCGGCCAACTGCTGCCAGGGAATCAGGTTGGCGTGGTGTTCCATCTCCGTGACCACGATCTCGTCACCGGCGGCGAGCGCGAAGCGGGCGGCTTCTGCAGAGGCGCCAGGGAGCGAGGCGTTCAGGAAGGAGTAGCTGAGCAGGTTCAGGCCCTCGGTGGCATTGGAGGTCCAGATAAGTTCGTCCGGATCTGCGCCGATGAAATCCGCCACGGTTTCGCGTGCGTCCTCGAAGGCTTCGGTGGCCTCCACCGCGAGGTGATGCGCACCCCGGTGCACGGCGGAGTTCCGCTGCTCGTAGAACTCCTGTTCGGCCTCCAGCACGCTGAGCGGGTTCTGCGAGGTGGCGCCGGAATCAAGGTAGACGAGCGGCTTCCCGTTGACGGATTGGTGCAGGATCGGGAAGTCGTTGCGGATCCTCAAGACCTCCTCGTTGCCCAGCGCTGCGGCTGAGCGGAGGAGATGGGCTGGTGTGGCAACCATTGGCAGAAACTCCTAGATCGGCATTCGCTGTGGCGCACCGTCCGCACCGACGAAGCCGACGCTAATACGTCACACAGATTAGACCTAATTATCTCACGTTCCCCTTTGGCTTCCTTCCGCTCCAGCAGCAGGACGCCAAAACGCCCCGCCGGGGCCTTACGGCTCCTGCGGGGCGTCGAATAGGGCGCCCGGTTGATTAACGCCCGTGATGGGTACAGTACAGGGAGCCGGCGGCGGCTGGGGGGAGAGCCTCGGTCTCAGAAGGCTCTGACGCCGCCGGCTCCGACCTTGGGGTACGGCTGCCGGTTAAGGCACCGTACGGCTCCAGTGAAGGAGTTCGGTGTGCCAGTTTGTTGAAAAGCAAGGTATTGGAAAGCTGAGTTTTTGAAAACCTAGGTCCGTCTTGGTTCGTTCTAGTCTTCATTCCCTGACTGGGTTAAGTCAATCGCTGGGGCCTGTGCAGCGCACGAGTAGGGTTTACCTGACTTCTGCCGGTGCACCCCTTCCCCACTACTTGGCAATACTCCCGCGGGTCCGCCGGTTCACCCGAAAATTACGCAGTCGCGGGCCGGTCCAGTTGGCAGCTGCCGATATTAGGCGAGAGGAGCCTCATTTTCCGCATCCGCCAGCTCCCCCCGCCGGCTAACCCCGAGCTTTCCGAAAATGCGGTACAGATGACCTTCAACAGTCCGCGCCGAAACGCAAAGCTGCACTGCGATCTCGGCATTCGTAGCCCCTCCGGACAGCAATTTCACGATTTCTGTCTCGCGCGGGGTCAGTCCGCCCTGGCGTTCGGTCCGGACAAGGTGCATGTTGCCGGCGATGCCGGCGGCAACCATCCGGTGGTGGACTTTCCGCTGGACCGAGGTGAGCTTCCACTTGTCGGGATCGCTTTCCAGGAAATGCGCTGCCTGCTGGGCGGCTTCCAAGGCCAGCAGCAGGTATCCGGCGCTCATCGCCTGGTCACTGAGCGCCACCAGCCGGGCGGAATCGGCGGCCGAAACGGCGACCGCGAAGGCCTGAACCAGCTGGGCCTCGCGCCCTTCGACGGCGCGGCTGCTTTCGGCCAACGCCGTCGCGGCACTCTCGTCCCCGGCGCGGAGCGCGAGCCTCCTGATCTCGGTCTCCACGCTCCGGAGCCCTTGCCGCTGGGCCGAGTCGGCAAGGGCCCGAAGGCTGTCCTCGTCCGCGCGACTCTCTCCCGCGATCTTTTCGGCGGCGGTGCAGTAGGCTTCCGCCAGCAGCCGTAGAGACTGCGGTTCCTCCTGGTGTGCCGAACTGCGGAAGGCAAGCGCATACTCCTGGGCCTCTCTCAACTGCCCCACCACCGCCGCAGCGTAAGCGGCCAGAGGGCGCGCGAACGCCAACAGTTCCCACGGATCGGCAATCAGCAATTCTTCCACCCCGAGGAGAAGTTCGGCCAGGCTTTCCCGCAGCCTGCCCTGTCGAAGCAGGGAATACCCGCCTATGGTGTGGGTGAGACCCCCGCTGTACAGCAGCCGCTCCGGCAGGGTCGCTGAATAGTCGTCGAGGGCGACGGTAATCTCTTCCCATTCGCCGGCCCGGACCAGGTTCATGCAGTGACGGGTCAGGAGGTCCTCGTAGACGAGAGGGAGCGCCTGGCTGGCACCCGCGGCACCGCGCCACGCCTCCCTGTCGGCGCCCAGCCCCGCCAGCACTTCTCCTCGTACACTCCGGACTTCGGCGAGCCTGGACAGCGCCGGCACGTACAGCTCGGGAGCCGCCCCGGCCGCTTCAGAAAGCGGCCGCAGACCGCCCTGAAGCTCCGGCAGCCGCGTCTCCCGGCCGGCTGGAGCCAGCGTCCCGGCTGTCACCTCCCCCTGGCCAAGCCTGGCAGCCAGAAGGGCCGCCAGGAACGACTGGCGGCCGTGCAGCAGGTCCTGGGCGGCTGAAAGCTCTTCAGTTGCCTCCTCTCGCATACCCAGGATGAAGTGGGAATACGCCAGCTGGATTTTGGCCTCCGGGAGGAAGCGCTGATGCCCGACCGCGCCTGCGGCCCGGAGCGCCGTCGCAGGGTCCAGCGCGGCGTTTGCTGCCGCGGCGGCCGCCAGCAGCTGCTCCGGTGGCGGCTGCGCGCCGCAGTCCAGCGACCAGCGCAACTGGTTGAGCACGGCTTCCGGATGGATTTCGCCGCCCGGAAGGAGGGCGAGCAGGCTCGCCCGGAGGCTGGCACTTCGTCCCGCCGGGACACGGCTGCGGATGATTTCGCCAATCAGGGGGCTCGCCGGCCGGACCGTTCGCTGGCGGTCCCGGGAGATGGTAATGATGCCCGCCATTTCCAGGGCGTCCACGACCCTGGGGCTGCTGAACCGGAGAAGCTGGCCGAGCGACAGCGGCCCTGCCAGGGCGATGATGGCTGCAGCGGCCTTCTCCTCGGGCGGGAGCGAGCGCACCTGGTGGTCAACGAGGTCCGCTGCCGGAATGCCAGCCAGTTCGGGCTGCTCGTGCAGGAACCAGATGCCTCGGCGCGTTGCGATGGCACCGCTTCGGCGTGCGTGTCTGATCAGGGAGATCAGCATAAGGGGGTTGCCGGCGGTCAAATTGCAGAAGAGCCCGCTCACCCAGGGGGAAACTTTAGCCTTCAAGACCCGTTCGCAGAGCTGGTGGACTTCGGGCCGGCTGAGCGGGGCCAAGCCGAACTTCGCGAGGATTCCGTCATCCCAAAGAGCCAGGAATTCCTCCGGGATCAGCGGTCCGGGCCGGGAGCTGGCCAGCAGCTTGGCGGCGCCGGTGGCAACTGCCTGCGCAACGAGCTCGCGGGTTCCGCTGTCGAGGCTATGGGCGTCGTCGATCACGAACAACGCGAGACTCTTTTCCGCCCGCAGCCTTGCCGTGACGTCGCTGACAACGGCGGCGTAAGAATCGAGATCATCGACCGGCAGACCGGCAAGGTGGGGCGAGAGGGCGCCAAACGGCACCGCGGCCAGTGCCGGGGTTGCCGTGAGCCGGATGACCGTTCCCCGTGGCCGGAACTCATCCATGACGGCCTTGACCACGGCGGACTTCCCCGAGCCCGGGCTGCCCGCAATCAGCACTCCGCCCTTCCCCTCGTCGCGGAGGCACCGCAGCGCGTCCCTGATAACGCCGGAGCGACCAATCAGTGCGCGGTCAACCAGGCTCTCCACGCGGAGTCCCTCCCGTCACCGAGGATTGTCCCAGGGTCCCGCGGGGCGCGGATCCCGGGGTGTGCTGTCAGCCGAGGCGGGCGCTGGCGGCCGGCGCCGCGAGTACATCTTTCAGCTCCGACCGGCTTGCGACGTGGAGTTTGGCGTACACCTGGTAGAGATGACCTTCCACCGTGCGCACCGACACGTGCATCTGTTCGGCAATCTTGCGGTTCGTCGTCCCGGCTGCCGCCCGGACCGCCACTTCACACTCCCTTGCCGTCAAGGTCGAGGCGGTGAGCGAATGAAGGCCGTTCTTCGGGCTGCCGAACGAGTCGTCGAGCGATTGCTCAGTGCGCTGGGCGACCCGAAGGGCTATCCGGTTCCCGGCGTCGTTGGCGCAGGTCACGGCCTTGCGGGCGGCGTCCCTGGCAAAAACCGCGTTTCCCGCAGCTTCGAAATCCTTGGCCGCCGCCAGCAACGTTTCGCTGGCCGACTCCTTCATGCCCTCGGCGAGCCGGGAGCACAGCAGGGCAAACTCGCCCGAGACCCGGCCGGCGAGCGCGTCGAGCTTTTGGCTCACTTGACGGTCGCCGAGCCTGGCCGCTGCGGAAAGGAAGAGCAGCCCCGTGGCCACGGCTCCGGCGTCCGCATCGCTGTCTGCTTCGGCAACGAGCGTGCGGATTGCAACGGCGCGCTGGCCGAGTTCGGCCAAGGCGCAAAGCTCAAAGTACCGCGTCATGCGGCCCACCAGCCAGGAGCTGCGGGGTTGGGGCTGCGTCAGTTCCGCGAGCAGCCGGCTGGCCTTTTCCTCGTCCCCGTGCAGCCCGGCCGCGTAGGCGCAGGCCGCCGTGGCCAGACCGGCCAGGGACTCGGGGTCCTGTGTCCGGAGCTGCCACATCCCGGCCTCGAGCCACGGGATGGCAACGTCCAAGTGCCCGGCATGAAGATCGATCAGGCCTTGCCCGATCTCGAACATCCCCCCAAATCGGGAGTGCGGGTCGGAGGTTCCGGATGCGGCCGAAAGGAAGGCGGATGCGTCCCTGAACTTCGCAGAAAGCAGCATAAGCAGCAGGAACCGCCCCCTTATTTCGCGCATGGTGGGGTCAGCCAGCGGAACTGTCGCCGCCGCCGCGATGACCTGCTTGCCCAGCCCCATGGCGCCGGGAACGTTTCCGCTGACGGCCAGGGCCTCGCAGAGCAGGCTCGCGGCGAGAATTCCTGTCTCGGTGCCCAGCGCAGAGTCAAGCTCCTCCCGGATTTCCAGGACGTCCTCGTAGCGGCCCTCGAAGACTGCCAGTTTTACCTCGGCCAGGCGCAACTGCTCCAGCGCTGCTCCCGCCGCGGCCGAGTCTTCCACAGGCAATCCATCGAGTCGTTCGCGGACCAGGCGCAGCCTGGCGCGGGCGTCGGCCGCGGTTACGGGGCTGCGCTGGTCCAGCCCGATGCGAAGCAACTGCACGGCGACCCACTCGGCCAGCGGAAGATCCGCACCGGCGGAATCATCCAGGCTGTGCAGGATCCGGCGGGCGGACTCGTCGTTGTTGATCGAAATGTGGGCATGCACGGATTCGATGGCCACTCCGGCGGATGCCCCACTGCCATCGATTTCGCTGATGAACCTCAGCGCCGCGGTTGGATCCGAAGCGTTGTTGGCCAGACGCGCAGCCTTCAGGGCCAGTTCGGGGCTAATCTTTTCCCCGCAGTCCAGGGCCCACGCCACACCCGTGGAACCGCCGGGTTCGGCCTGCTCGGCGTCTGTCAGCACGGCTGTGAGCCGGCGCCTGAGTTCCGCGCTCCGGCCCGGGGGGACGACACTGGCGACGATTCCGGCCGTGACCGGGTTGGCGATGCTGACCATCGGCGGATGATCATGGCTGACATGGATCAGGGCCCTTTCCTGCAGCGCATCCATGTCCTGCGGGTTGAAGATGCTCATGAGCGTCTGCAGCGGAACGGCGCCGGCGAGGGCCAGAAGCTCAAAAACGTCGCGCTGGCCGGGACTGAGCCTGTTCAACCGCGCCTTGAGGATGTCCCGCACTTCCCCGGTCAAGGCGATGGGCCTGCTTCCGAGGACCCAGGTGTCTTCCTGCCGTAGCACCGTGCCGAGCCTGATCTGTTCCCGCGCCAGTGAGTGCAGGAAGAGTGCGTTCCCACCGCTGGCGCTCCACAGGGCCCGCGCAGCCGTGTGTGAAAAATGCCCCCCGTATTCCTGGTTGAGCGTAGCGGCCGTCTCGGCGAAATCGAAAGGCCCCAGGTCCACGCGGCGGAGCAGATCGTCCTTCCAGAGACCCATGATGTCGCCACCGACCTGGGGAAGGTCCACGCAGGCGGCAAGCAGCGTCACGTGCCCTCCGGCGCTGAGCTGGGCCACCATCATGCAGGACAGATCGTCGAGGTCGTGTGCGTTGTCCACGAACAGGATGATGGCGCGGCCCTGGGCCTTGGTGTGGAGCAGTTGGGTGAGCCCCCGCAGCACCATAAGAGGGTGCTCAAGATGGGAGGCATCGAGTTCGTTCAGGAGGACGCTCAGGGCGCCGTAGGGAAGCCTGGAGGAAATGGAGCTGCCCCGTACCTGGACCACCATATAGTCCTCGCCGAGCTGCTCCAGGGCCCGCTGGGCAATGAAGGATTTTCCGGCCCCGTGGTCCCCGACGAGGACGACGCCGCAACCTGAGCCCGATGTCAGCGTCTCGACAACATCAGCCCCGATCTGCTGGCGGGTGAAGGGCTTGTCATACCGTCCCTGGGTGAGCCTCGGTGGTGATGGAATAGCGTCTGTTCTACCGCTGCCCGCAGGCAATCCGGCGTCTTCCTGAAACATGGGTGAGACCTTCGCAATCAAAGTTTGACCAGTGATAAGTCCACGGTATGGACTTTGGCGAATTTCCGGATGCGTAAGTAGTACTCGATTCGTGAGCAGGTATTCGGCCCGGGTCTACGTAGCTGTACTCAGATGGCCTTGAGCCGCCGACGGTCCTAAACCAAGTATTCGGCGAGCCTCATCAGGTGTCGCTGCCCGTAGCCTCCTCCACGCAGACAACTGCCACCGCCCGGAACGGCTGACTGCCGGCGCGGCAGCCCCGCTATCCCGGGGTTCCGTTTCCGTCGTTTGCCAGGCCCGGGAGTTGTTCACGACCCTTGACGTTGAGCTTGGCGTAGCTCCGGTACAGGTGGCCTTCCACCGTCCGGACGGACACCTGGAGCTCGGAGGCGATCTGCCGGTCGCTGAGGCCGCGCACCGCGAGCGCCACAATGTCGCGCTCCCGCCGTGTCAGGATTCCAAGGGCGCCTTCGGGGCCCGCCGGATCCTCACCTGCCCTGTTGTCGGCCCGGTCCAGGCAACGCTTCCGCTGCCCGCTCGCCATGCGTTCCCTCAAGGTGTCGCCGGCGGCCCGGTAGGCGTGGGACGCGGCATCATAGGCGAGTGCCGCGAACCCCCACAGCTCGGCAGCTTCGCAGCTCTTCGCGGCCTCCAGGTGATCCGCGGCCTGGTCCGTGCTGATGGCGCCGGCATAGTCGCAGATTGCTGCGGCCCGGCGGCCTTCGAGATCGGGCTTCAGCTCCAGCAGCCTGGACGCCGAATCCCGGTCGCCCAGGGCGAGGCAGAATGCGAGCGCGTCGAGCTCCAGCCCTTTTGTGTTCCTGGCCGGATCGGGACGTCCCAGCCGCTTGAGCGCTGCTATCGCACCCGGGTAGTTGCCCAGGCGTGCCTTGCCGTAGATGATTGCCATTTCGGCGAGAATGCGCAAGTACCGGGAGACAGGCCCAAGGGCTGATTCATAGTCTGCCAGGAACAGCGCCGACTTCTCCTTGGCACCGACCTCCGCGGCGGCGGCGAATGCCATCGCGGCGGTCAGTGCGAAGAGCTGCTGGGGGTCCTTCAGCCGCAAGGCTTCCAGTGCGGCGCTGAGCGTGTCCAGCGCCTGGCTGGCTTTCCCCTGGTAGAGCATGATGATTCCATGCGCCGCGTGGACTCCCCCGCCGAACGAGATCAGGGTGGGCCCGGCCGCCGCTGAAAAGCCCGCCAGGAGATTCGTCGCCGCCTGCCAGTCACCGCCGTGGATGGCTGCCGCCGCCGCGCGGACAACCAGGAAGTCCGTGAGGCAGTACAGTTCGTCGGGCTCGGAACCTGCTGTTTCAGGGGCTTCGGACGCCACCATGAACGCGCTGAGCGGCTTGCCCTGGACGATGAGCCGTTCCGCTTCCAGGGACTGCCGGAATACCCCTTCGAGGTAGTTGGCCGGCGCTGGCCGGCCGGCAGCGCTGGCGGTTGCCGACACCGCGACCGCTGCCGCCGCCGGCGCGTCGTCTTCCCCGTACTCGCCCGCCAGGGAGAACACCATGCTGCGGATGGTCGCCAGGCGTTCGTTCGTGGCCGCGAGGATGCCCTCGGCGCCCTCAGGGTTGTCTTGGGCCAACTGTTCACCGGCACGCAAAATTGCCCCGGTCCGGTCCATGATGTCCGCCGGGGTATGGCCCAGCGCGGACAGGACGGCCGCCCACAGCAGCGATCCCGCGAGCAGGCCCGCGACTGTGTTGCCCCGGCCGACGTCGGCCTCGAGGATGTCCCGCGCTGCGGCGTAGTCGGACATGTTGTAGTGGGTCCGCGCGAGCACGGACCGCGCCGCCATCTGCAGCTCGGGATCCTTGACCAGCGATGCTGCCTTGCGGGCCAGTTCGTCTTCATAGAGCCTGCTTGCCAGGACTGCGGCCCGGAGCAACTGCCGGTCCTCGACCTCGGCTCCGCATTCCATCGACCAGCTCACGTGGCGCAGCAGCCCTTCGGCCGAGACGGGCTCATGATCCATCAGGCGCAGAAGACTCTGCCGGAGCTGAAGGCTCCGCGCCGGGGAAATCAGGTTCCGCAGCGTATCCCCATACACGGCATGCCACAGCCGCAGCTCGGGAATCGGGGCAGCTGACACCCGGATGAGCTCGTGTTCGATCAGTGCCGCCACTAGTTCTTCACCAACGACTGCTTCAATCAGTTCCCGGGGCACCGGCTCCGCGAGGGCAACCAGGTTCAAGGCCTGCCGCTCATCCGGTGACCGCTGGAGCAACTGCCTCCGCACCACATCCGTCAGGCGGTCGCCGTGACTTTTCAGTTGCCGTGTGAACAGCCATACTCCGTTGCGCTGCAGGAGCGTTCCGTCATTCCGGGCATCGTCAAGGAGGCCGTTTAGCAGCATCGGGTTGCCGCCTGACGCCTCCCAGAGGATCTCTGCGACGGTGGGCAGCACCCGTGGGCCCAGTTCGAGTTCGAGCATTTCCGTCGTTTGCGCCAGGGTCAGTGGCCGCAGGTCATGCCGCTCGGCCAGGCCTTCAAACCACAGCTGCAGCAGCGGTTCCGGCAGTCCGTGACGGGCTGCCGCGCCCACCAGCAGTTTCGCCCAACCGGCGGCGGCGAGTTCGGCAAGGATCCCTGCCGTCGCCTCGTCCAGGTCATGGGCGTCGTCAACAATCAGCAGCAGGGGCTTGTGGGTGGCGCGCTTTTGCTCCTCCAGATGGGACCACAGCGTCCTCAGGACAGCCAGCTGCGACGTCGCCTCCTGCACCGGGAGGCCGACGATGAACGGACCCAGCACTCCGTAGGGCACATTTGTCAGCGAGGGGCTGCCATGGATGCGGACGGGCGTCACCTCGGAGCCGAGCTCGGCCACGATGGCTTCCATGAGGGTGGATTTGCCGATGCCGCTGTCCCCGAGCAGGAAGACGGCCACAGGGGTCCCGCCGTGGATGGCCGCAACAGCCGACTGCAGGTCATCCGCCCGACCCGTCAGTGCGGGGGACGATTCGGTCCCGGTAGCCGCTGCGCGAGTACTAGATGAGTCCAAGCAGATCACTTCGCGAGGATACTCCGAGCTTCGTGAACACCTGATACAAATGACCCTCCACCGTCCGCACGGATATCCCGATATTCAGTGCAATGTCCTTGTTGGACACGCCGTGGCCGGCAAGGGTGGCTATTTGCCGCTCCCGCTCCGTCAGCAACGGACCCTTGTTCCGAGGCACGATGGGCAGCGCCGGAACGGCTTCCGAAAGGCTCTCGAGCATGCTGTACGCGGCGTTGGCGCTGCCCGTCTGGCCTGCCGCCTTGGCAAAGTCGAAGGCCAGGGCGGCACACCGCGCCTGGACGGCGTCAAGTTCAAGGGAGATTGCCAGTTCGGCGGCTTCGAGCATGACCGACGCGTCCTTCTTCCGGCTGCCGATCGCGATGACCCGGGACAACTCCGCCAGGGGGCCCTGACGCAGGCCGGCGATTTCCTCCATGTACTGGAAATCCTTGACGGTGCCGTTGACGGTGGCACCGAGCATCCAGATGCCGGCCAGGGTATAGCGGCCCTTCCGGAAGTGCCCTTCGGCCGACCGCACCAGCCGGTCCTTCGCCTCAGGGTCGCCCAGCCACCGCGACGCCATGTCCAGGCAGAATTCGGCTGAGCTGCTGACCGTGAACCGCGCCGCCCCGTCAGCGGACCGGGCACGGTCCAGATAGACCGCAGCCTGGACCGAGTTGCCCGTCTGGGCGTAGGCAAAGGCGGTAGCGGCGTAAGCCTGCCGCAACGAATGCAGACTCGACCGGACCTCGAGCTGGGCGATGGCAGCCAGCAGCGGGTCCAGCGCCATATAGCCGCGGCCCGCGTAGACATAGGCAAGGCCGACTGCGAGGTCTGTCGCCGCACTGCCGGAATGCAGCCCGTGGCCGGCACGGCCGCTGGCGTCTTTGAGCATGTCGATGCTCTGACGCCATTGTCCGGACAGGAGCAGGACGTTGAAGGATCGCCAGGCAAAATTCTCCCGGATCCGGGGGACGTTGGACCATTCGCCCAGCTGGCCGCCTATTTCGCGCATCAGCTTGCGGGCGTCGACTTCCTTCCCTGTCATACACAGCGCTTCCATCAGGATGATCGATGCCCTGAGCCGGTGGACAGGATCAATGGCGTCGACGTCCGCTGTGGCGGCCGCGTGGAGCCGCTCCATCATGGGCTGGTACTCCCCGATGAAGGACAGGTAGTTGAACTCGCACAGGTCCAGGCACAGGGCCGCCCGGGAAAGCTCGTCCGGGGCCGTGGCGGGCTCGTTGACACTGAGGTCGAGGAGCCGCGCCCGGGCCTGCCGGATCAGTTCGGGAACCTGGCCGGAGCGGTCCGACAGCCACGCCATGCAATCGGCTTTCGCCGCCACAAACTCGGCAAATGCCTCCACCTTGAGGGCGTTGATCTGCGGCTCGGAGACATCGTCCAGGGCCGACATCGCCTGCAGGGGCAGGCCCAGCTGCAGGTACGCGGCCGATTTCTGCAGCTGCCCCTCGGCCCACTCCCGGTCCCCCGGATTCAGGCTGCTGGCGCATTCGAGTGCGAACTTCGGGTCGAAGAGCCTGACGGCGGCACTGGCTGCAGCCAGTGCATGGGCGGGCGCGAGCTGCGCCCCGCAGTCATGTGTCCATGCCGCGTAGGCGAGCAGGTCTTCCACGGTCAGCTCGGCGAGCTCGTGCTGCTGGTGTCCGGGGACCTTGTCCCTCAGCTCCAGCCGTCGTTCAACGCTGAGCCAGTTGCGGACGATGTCCCCAAGGTAGCGGTCGCCGAGCGTGACGAAGTGGCGGTCGGTGCGGTCAACGACGATCTGGCCCGCGTCCTCCATGTCCGCGATGAGGCCCGAGCTGTACATCTTCGCCAGCCGGGACAGGGACATGGTCCGCGCACAGGACAGAACTTCGATAACCTCGCGTGCCACGGGCGTCTCACGGGCGTACCGGGCCCTGACAATGTCTTCCAGCGCCGTGCGGCCATCGAGGACCACCTCGTCGACGAGGGTCCACACGGATCCGGACAAAACGAGGTTCCCGCGTTCGATCTGTTCCGAAACAACCGCCTGCAGCAGGGTGGGGCTGCCACCGACCAGTTGGTGCATCTGGTTGGCCAGCGCGCTCGACACCCGGTGGCCCAGAGCGGCCTGCAGCACCTCCAGTGTCTCCAACTCGGTCAGGTTGGCGAGCCGGACCTCAGCCAGCTGTCCCGACGTGATGAGCCAGTAAAAGTCGGGGGGAAGATCGGTGGTGCGCTGGGCAGTGGCTATCAGGCGTGCGGTGTGGGTCTGCAGCAGGTTCATCAGCACACCCGTACTCAGCTCATCCAGGGCGCCGGCGTTGTCCAGCAGGATGACGCACTTCCGTCCCGCGGCATCGCTACGGATCAGGGAGGTTATTCCATGGAGAATGGCGGTCGGTGATCCGAGGGAACTCTGCGGCAACCGTGCAAGGGTGAAGGCAAGGCATCCGTACGGCGTTGCGGAACCGGGACCCGAGGTGCGGAGCTGGAGGGTGTAGACGTCCGGACCGAATCCCGAGAGTGCTGTCCGTCCGACGAGGGATTTCCCGACGCCCCGGTCACCGGTGATGACGACGCCCATGCGGTCTTCGGCGAGGAGTGCCTTCCGGACCCGGTCGGCGTCGGCGTTGCGCGCGAGACCGGACCACCTGTGCCTGTTGACCGGACCGGCAGCATGCTCTTCTTCGGCGGGTGCCAATGTAATGGAAACATTCCCCCAGCCCAACGAATCCCTCGACATCTAGTTTCCTTCGTACTGCTTTGCGGACAGCAAACCCCAGACTGCCCGCTTAGAAGTAGCGTATCCCTATCCCCCGACATGAGAGTAGACAGATCATAGCCGGAATGCCGGACGCTTGGAAAGGAAAGCCGCGGTCCATGTCAGCCGGTGAAGCCGCGGACCTGGACAAACACCGCCGCTGCCGCCAGCTGGCCGGGGCCCGGGCGGCGCCGTGGCTAAGGGGCCTTCGCGGGGTGGAATTTCTGCTGGGCGGCCTGCAGTCCCTCTCTGACCAGGCTGTCCACGGCATCGGCTGCGGAGTCGACGAGGAAGGGCAACTCCTTCTTTTCGGTGGCGGAGAAATCCCGCAGGACATAGTCCGCGGTGTCCATCCGGCCGGGCGGGCGCCCGACGCCGACCCGCACGCGGAGGTAGTCCTTGGTGGCGAGGGCCTTCGAGATGTCGCGCAGTCCGTTGTGGCCGCCCTCGCCGCCGCCGATTTTCAGTTTCACGGTGTTGAAAGGGATGTCGATCTCGTCGTGCACGGCAATCACGTGGCCGGGGTCGATATCGTAGAACTTCGCAAGGGCCGAGACTGGTCCGCCGGACAGATTCATGTAGCACAACGGCTTGGCGAGCACGATCCGGGCGCCGCCGATGCCGAGGCGTCCTTCGAGGACCTGGGCCCGCGACTTGTGCGACTTGAAGCCGCCGCCGACGCGGGCAGCGAGTTCGTCGAGGACCATCTGCCCCACATTGTGCCGGTTTTTGCTGTAATCGGGTCCCGGGTTGCCAAGGCCTACGATCAGCCAGGTATCAGTCATGGATCAGTCCTTTTGGGCCAGGTCAGCCGCGGAGGCGTCGGCGGGCGGAGAGCGGAGACGAAGGCGGCCGGGCCCCAAAAGGGACCCGGCCGCCGGAGAATTCGCCGGAATTACTCGGCAGCAGCCGCGGAGGTTTCTTCTGCCTCTTCTTCCGCTGCCTCGGAGATGTTGACGACGAGCGTCTCAGCGTCGGCCAGGAGGACCGAGCCCGTCGGCAGGACCAGGTCCGAGGCGTAGATGTGCTCGCCGGCGGAACGGCCTTCGATGCTCACCTCGATGGCGGTCGGCAGGTGGGTTGCCTCGGCCTCAAGGGAGATGACGGTCATTTCCTGGTTGTAGACGTTGCCGGGGGCAAGTTCGCCGGTCAGGTGAACGGGGATGTCAACCGTGACCTTTTCGCCCGTCCGGACGGTCAGGAGGTCAAGGTGCTCGATGATCTGCTTGATCGGATCGCGCTGGATGTCCTTGACCAGGGCGAGGTGCTTTTCACCGTTGATGTCCAGGGTCAGCAGGGCGTTGGCGACGCGGACGGCAAGCGTGGTGGACTTGGCCGGCAGGGTGATGTGGATCGGCTCTGCGCCGTGGCCGTAGATGACGGCGGGGATCAGGCCGGCCATGCGTGCGCGGCGGGCGTAGCCCTTGCCGAATTCGGTGCGGACTTCTGCTGCAAGCTTCAGCTCAGACATGGGTATCTCCTGGTGGAATAGCGGTGTTCAGCAAGGGCGGAGGTCTGTTGCGACCTTCAACGCCGGGCGGCTTACGGCCACCCTTCCGAAGGGAGATTCAGACCCAGTCGATAACGGAGACCAGCAGTCCGGTTGTCCGTGAAGACGGACTACCGGCGCTCTCCCTCGCCAAGGTATCGGAAAGAGCTTACCAGCGTTGGGCCCGGTTCATGAAAACGGCCATGACGGGCCCGCCGCAGGCGGTCAAAAACAGGCGGTCAAAAACAGGCGGTTCGCCCAGGCTGGTCAGGCGTTGCCGTCGAACAGGCTGGTGACGGAGCCGTCGTCGAACACTTCACGGATGGCGCGCGCGATCAGCGGTGCGATGGACAGCACGGTGAGCCGGGGGAAGCGCTTGTCTGCTGCGATCGGCAGGGTGTTGGTGACCACAACCTCGCGGGCGCCGGACTCGGAAAGCCGCTGGGCGGCGGGGTCGGAGAAGACGGCGTGGGTGGCCGCGATGATGACGTCCTTGGCTCCCGCGTTCATCAGGACCTGGACGGCGCCGGAAATGGTTCCGCCGGTGTCGATCATGTCATCGATCAGGACGCAGGTGCGGCCCTGGATCTGGCCCACCACGGTCTTGGAGATGGCCTGGTTGGGGACCGTGAGGTCACGGCTCTTGTGGACAAACGCCAGCGGCGCCCCGCCGAGCCGCTCGGCCCACTGCTCGGCGACGCGGACCCGGCCGGTATCCGGGGATACGACAGTGATGTTGTCCGAACCGACCCGGGTGCGGATGTAGTCCGCCAGCAGCGGGATGGCCATCAGGTGGTCGACCGGGCCGTCGAAGAAGCCCTGGATCTGCGAGGTGTGCAGGTCCACGCTCATGATGCGGTCGGCGCCGGCCGTCTTGTACAGATCGGCGATGAGGCGTGCCGAGATCGGCTCGCGGCCGCGGCCCTTCTTGTCCTGGCGTGCGTAGGGGTAGAACGGCGAAACCACGGTGATGCGCTTGGCGGAGGCCCGCTTGAGCGAATCGATCATGATCAGCTGCTCCATCAGCCAGTTGTTCAGCGGGGCCGGGTGGGCCTGGATGACGAAGGCGTCGGTGCCGCGGACGCTTTCGCCCGCCCTGACGTAGATCTCGCCGTTGGCGAAGTCGTAGGCATCCAGTGGCAGCAGTTCGGTTCCCAGCTCCTTGGCGATCTCCTTCGCCAGTTCCGGGTGCGCGCGCCCAGCGGCAAGCACCAGCTTCTTCTCGCCGTGTGCCGTAATTTCGCTCATGATTGCTAGCCCTCTTCTGTCGATGCCGGAGTACTGGAGGAAGTTGTGGTGGCGCGGGCGGCCTGGGCCAGGGACGCGGAAATCGAGTCCGGCCGGTTCGCCAGGACCCAGCCCTCGGCGTTGTGCTGCTTCGCCAGCGACAGGACCAGGGCGCCGGCCGGGACGTCGTGGCGGATCACGGCGCCGGCGCCGCTGTAGGCGCCATCGCCCACTTGCACGGGGGCCACGAAAACGGTGTTGGAGCCGGTGCGCACGCCGGAGCCGATGACCGTCCGGTGCTTCTTCTCGCCGTCGTAGTTGGCCGTGATGTTGCCGCAGCCGATGTTCGTGTCTTCACCGATCTCGGCGTCGCCGGCATAGCCGAGATGCGAGAGCTTGGAGCCGCGGCCGATGGTGACGTTCTTGGTCTCGTAGAAGGCGCCGATCTTGCCGGCCTCCCCCAGGACGGTGCCGGGGCGCAGGTAGGTGAACGGTCCGACGCTTGCCTTGGCGCCGATCCTGGAGCCGGAACCGTGGGTGCGGATCACCGTGGCGCCCTCCCCGACCTGGACGTCGGTCAGGGTCGTGTCGGGGCCGACGACGGCGTCCCGCGCCACCGTGGTGGCGCCGTGCAGCTGCGTGTTGGGCAGCAGGCGGACGTCCTCGGCAAGGGTGACGGTGGAATCGATCCAGGTGGTCGACGGATCTACGACGGTGACGCCGGCCCGCATCCAGGCCTCGACCGTGCGGCGGTTGAGTTCGGCGCCGAGCGCCGCGAGCTGGACCCTGTCATTGGCGCCCTCAACCTGCCACCGGTCTTCCGTGACGACGGCGGCGACGCGGCCACCGGCGGCGCGCGCCAGGCTCAAGACGTCGGTGAGGTACTTCTCGCCCTGGGCGTTGTCGGTGGTGATGTGCACCAGCGAGTCGCGCAGCACGTCGGCGTCGAAGGCGTAAATTCCCGAGTTGATCTCCCGGATCGCGCGTTCGGCTTCCGTGGCGTCCTTGTGCTCGCGGATGCCCGTCACCGTTCCGTCCGCGGCGCGAAGGATGCGGCCGTAGCCGGTGGCGTCGTCCAGGACTGCGGTGAGGACGGTGACGGCATTGCCGTCCGCCTCATGGGTGGCGACGAGCTCGGCCAGCAGTTGGCCGGTGAGCAGGGGAACGTCGCCATAGGTGACGACGACCGTTCCGCTGAGCGGTCCCTGGGGGTCGAGGGCGTCAAGCGCTTCGAGGGCGGCTTCGACGGCGCGGCCCGTGCCGGGCACCTCGTCCTGGTCAACGATCACGGCTTCCGGGTCGAGGGCGGCGATGTGCGAGGACACGAGGTCCCGTTCATGCCGGACCACAAGCGCCAGCCGGCGCGGCGCTACGGTGCGGGCCGCCTGGAGGGCGTGGCCGACGAGGGACCGCCCGCCGATCTCGTGGAGAATCTTGGGGGTACGGGACTTCATCCGGGTACCGGCACCTGCAGCTAGCACGATTACGGCGGTTGGGCCGGTATTCTCGGGGCTCACGTACGGGCTCTCCTTGCTCAGTGGCTTGGCTGATGCCGCTGCTCGGTGGATTTGTGCTGCCCCGCGGCCGAGGCCTGATGCTACACCTCGGTTGCCGGATCCGCGCGGCAAGGTCCGGACCGGAAACCGGTCACGGCAACAGGTTCATCCTACTTGACTCTGGCAGGGCCCTGCCCGCCGGGACGCCTTCCGGCGCCGATCGCCCGCAAATGTTCCGCCCATAGGACTCGAACCTATACTCCACGGCTCCAAAGGCCGGGGTGCTGCCATTACACCAGGGCGGACCGTGCCCGGGCGCATGGCCTGTGGCACGAGAACCAATTCTGCCACACAGTTTCTGCCACGCCGTTCTTGCACCCAGGACCGGCCGCGGCTGGGCCCCACGCCGGCCTCTTCCGCGGCCCGCCCGCCGGGCTTAAACTCGACTCACTTGTGCAAGCCCGTCAGGGACCCGTTAACAGGGAGAAGTCCGGCATGAGGCTCGTCGTCGATCTCACTAAATGCCAGGGTTACGCCCAATGCGCCTTTCTCGCCCCGGACGTCTTCACGATCCAGGGCGACGAGGCGCTCACGTACGACCCGGTCCCTGACGAGGCCCAGCGCAGGAGGATCCGGCGGGCCGCCGCTGCGTGTCCCGTTCAGGCCATCCGGATCGACCAGCCTGACAGGTCCGAGGGGGCCCGGCATCCGGACGGAACTCCAGGAACGGCAGCCCCCATCGAGGGCAACGGTGGCTCGTTCAAGCGATCCGGACGGATCGTCATCGTCGGCGCGTCATTGAGCGGGCTGCGCGCAGCGGAGAGGCTTCGCGAGGAAGGGTTCACCGGCTCGCTGACCATCATCGGCGAGGAAACGCACGAGCCGTATGACCGGCCTCCGCTGTCAAAACAGGTCCTGGCCGGATCGGTACCGTCGGAAGACACCACGCTGCCACGCCGCCGGGAAATCGACGCCGACTGGCGTCTGGGCGTCGCGGCCACCGGCCTGGATCTGGCCGCGAAGCAGGTCCAGCTCGCGGACGGTGGCAGGATCGGATTCGACAAGCTGTTGATCGCCACCGGTGTGCGGGCCCGGTCCTGGCCAAACGCGGCGGAGGCGGCGCTGGCCGGCGTCCTGACCCTGCGAACCCGGGAGGACGCGGCAACGCTTCGCCAGCTCCTGGCCCGGCGCCCCCGTCGGGTCCTGGTCATTGGCGCGGGGTTCATCGGCTGCGAAGTCGCTTCGGTGTGCCGTGAACTCGGCCTGCCTGTCACTGTGGCGGAGGCAGGTCCGGCACCGCTGGGCGCCGCGCTCGGCGGTGTGATCGGTGCAATCGCCGGAGAGCTGCAGATCGAGAACGGCGTGGACCTGCGCTGCGGCGTCAGGGTCGTTTCGCTGGACGGCGATGCCACCGGACAGCTGTGCCGCGCGCACCTGTCCGATGGCACAACGCTGGACGTGGACGTGGCGGTCGCCGCGCTCGGGACCGTGCGAAACGGCGAATGGCTCGCCGGTTCCGGATTGGCAAGCGGCAAGTGGGGCGTCGCGTGCGACGCCGGCTGCCGCGCTTTCGATGTCAATGGGCTGGTCACCGATGATGTCTTTGTCGCCGGGGATGTGTCGCGCGCCCCGCAGCCGATGTTCGGCTACCAGTTCCTCGCCGTCGAGCACTGGGGCAACGCGATCTCCCAGGCCGAGGTTGCAGCGCACAATATGCTCAGCAGCGAGACCGGACGGTGGCCGCACCTTGCTGTGCCAAAGTTCTGGTCCGTCCAGTTCGGCACCGAAATCAAGAGCGTGGGTGTACCCTCGGCCGCGGATGAGGTCGCCGTCGTCCAAGGATCGGTCGCCCGGCGGCGCTTCCTGGCGGTCTACGGCTACAAGGGCCGCATCGTGGCTGCAGTCGCCTTCAACCAGAACAAATGGCTTGAATTCTACGAACCGCTGATCGAGCAGGCGGCGTCTTTCCCACCGTCTTTCCACCATGTCGACGAGCCGGCCGACGCCCAGCCCGTGCCTGCCAGGTTCCAGCCGGCGGCCAACCCTACCCAGGATGCGACCGTCGTCGTGACCGGCCACTACCCCAATGAACGACGCGCCAGATTGACCGATCGCCGCCTCCCGTAATACGCCGTCCCGGAGGCCGGCAGCCACCGGCCCAACGACCGAAGGAGCCTTCGCCATGACCGAGCCCAGCACATGGGAGCAGATCCTCGACTACTCCAACCGGGCCAACCCCTACCCGCTTTACGACGAGCTCCGCAGGAGGCCGGTGACACGGCTTGCGGACGGAAGCTACCTCGTGAGCAGCTATGCGGAGATCGCCGCCCTGCTGCACGACCCGCGGGTAAGTTCCGACATCGGCCGCAACCCGGCTGCCGCCGCTGCGGGCGCCTCCGTCGGAGACGACGGCGACGGCCAGGGCATGACTCCGACTTTCCTCAGCATGGACCCGCCTGACCACGACAAGTTCCGACGGATCACCATGCGGCACTTCGGACCGCCTGCGACGCCGGGCAGGGTCGCCGGGATGGAGGCCCGGATGACCGAAATTGTCACCGATCTCATCGACAAGATGGCGGGCCCCAGCCGCATCGACATCGTCGATGACCTGGCGTATCCGCTGCCCGTCACGGTGATCTGCGAGCTGCTTGGGGTACCCCCGGGCGACGAACAGCGCTTCCGGGTCTGGGTGGACGTGGCCCTGCAATCCACGGATCCCGGTCTCGATCCGGAAACTCAGCAGAAGAAGAGGGCTGAAGCGGGCAGGGAACTGCGCGCGTTCATGGAAGAGCTGGTCGAGGCCCACCGGCAGGCACCGGGCACAGACCTGATCTCGGCCATGGCCACGGATGACGGCCCGGAAGGCCGCATGCCTGACGGGCAACTGGTGAGTACCGGTCTTCTTCTGCTCATCGCCGGACACGAAACCACCGTGAACCTCATCTCCAACGGCGCACTGACACTGCTCCGCCACCCGGCCGAACTCCAAAGGCTGCGCGACGACCCCGACCTTGCCATCCCGATGGTCGAGGAGCTGCTCCGCTACGAGCCGCCGGTACATTTCGTACCCTTCCGCACAGCCCTCGACGACATCGACATCGCCGGCACGACAATCCCCGCCGGCGCCTCCCTCACGCTGGTCCTGGCCGCAGGCAACCGCGACCCCGCCCACGTCACCGACCCCGGCCTGTTCATCCCGGACCGGCCCAACAACCAGCACCTCGGCTTCGGCGGCGGCGTCCATCTCTGCTTCGGGGCCCCCCTGGCCCGGCTGGAAGCGCAGATCGCCCTCACCGCATTCGCCAGCCGGCTGAAGAACCCGCGGCTGGTCACCGACCCGCCCCCGTACCGGCCGAGCCCGTTCCTGCGCGGTCCCTCCCACCTCCTGATAGACATCGACGGCATCACCTCCTGATGGTGCCGCCCCGGCTGATCACCGCGGGGCAAGGTCGCCGTAGGAGTGGGATGCCGCGGCGCCGCCGTCCATCAGGAAGTCGGTGGCCCTGGTCCGCCCGCAACGCACGCCACGAAAGGAAGACCCCATGGCTACATGGCTCATCACAGGATGCTCGACCGGACTCGGCCGGGCACTCGCCCAGGCGGTACTCGCCCACGGGCACAACGCCGTCGTCACGGCACGGAACGTCACGGCCCTGCAGGACATCGCGGCCGTCTTCCCCGACACGGCACTGGCCCTCCCGCTCGACGTCACCGACCGGGCACAGATCGGCGCGGCGGTTCAGCAGGCCCGGACGCGCTTCGGCGGCATCGACGTGCTCGTCAACAATGCCGGCTACGGCTACCGCGCCGCCGTCGAGGAAGCGGACGACGCCGACATCCGGCAGTTGTTCGACACGAACGTTTTCGGCGCCGTCGACATGATCAAGGCCGTCCTCCCGGACATGCGCGCAAAAAGGGCCGGGCACATCCTGAACATCTCCTCCATCGGAGCCCGGATCAAACCGGCCGGATCAGGCTATTACTCGGCCACCAAGGCGGCCCTGGAGGGCCTGTCCGGGTGCCTCCACAAGGAACTGCAGCCGCTCGGCATCAGCGTCACCGTCATCGAACCCGGCGCGTTCCGCACGGACTTCGCCGGCCGCTCGCTCACCCAGTCTGCGACGGCGATCGGGGACTACGCGGAGACGGCCGGCAAACGGCGCAAGGAGAACGACACGGTCCACGGCACCCAGCCGGGCGACCCGGCAAAGGCCGCAGAAGCCATCCTGGCCATCGCCGAAAGTGCGGACCCGCCGTCCCTGCTGGTGCTGGGCAAAGACGCTTTCGACGCATTTGCTGCCGTCGCCCAGGCAGAGCGCACGGAACTGGACCAATGGCGGGACCTCAGCCTCAGCACAGGCATCGAGGGCTGAGATGCGGGCAGGCGGCTTCGGGAACAGGCCCTCCCCGGTAAGGCATGATGGAGCTGTGAGCAAGATCGCAGGTGCATCCGAAGGGGCGGACGGCCGGACCGGCAGGCCGGTGCGGACCGCCGGCTACATTCCCCGGTCCCGTATGACGGGCCAGCAGCGCCGCAGCCAGCTGATTGGAATCGGACGCGGCCTCTTCGCCCTGCGTGGCCTGGACGGAACCACCATCGAGGAAATTGCCACCTCCGCGGGCGTGTCCAAGCCGGTGATCTACGAGCACTTCGGATCCAAGGAAGGCCTGTACACGCAGGTTGTCGAGTACGAATTCCGGATCCTGCTCAACGCCATCAACGACGCCCTGGCCGAGGAGGCCAAGCCTCGCGTCCTCGTGGAACGGGCCGCCCTGGCGCTCCTGAGCTACATCGAAGACCGCACCGACGGCTTCCGCATCCTGATGCGCGATGCACCACCCTCGCAGCCTGAGGGAGCATTCTCGACCCTGCTCTCACACGTGGCGGCACGTGTGGAGCACATCCTGGAGGATGAACTGGCCCGCCGGGGCTTCAGTACCGCCGACGGGGCCATGTACGCCCAGATGCTCGTCGGGATGGTGGCCATGACGGGCCAGTGGTGGCAGGACAGCCGCACCCCGGACAAGCGCGAAGTCGCCGCGCACCTGGTCAACCTGGCCTGGAACGGCCTGACCGGCCTGCAAAAAGACCCGGAACTCCGCAGCGAGGACTAGCGCAAGCCGAGATCGGGCGCTGTCATTCGGAGAGGAATCGAAACGGGTTGCCGAGTAGACGAAGTTCTCCCCCGGCGAAGTTGCCCACATGCTGGCAGCAGCAGGCATCCGGCAGCGTGCGTCTAAACGAGCGTGCACGCAGAGGATGGCTGTGCTGCGGGCTTCGGCTGGGGCTTACTCGCCGAGGACCTCCAGGGCCTCGAGCCATTCGAGTTCAAGGGCTTCGCGTTCGCCGGTGAGGTCCTTGAGCTTCTTGTTCAGGTCCCCGAGCTGGCCCACGGCAGAGGGGTCGGCGGCCGCCGTCGTCATCTGGGCGTGGATCTTGTCTTCCTGCTGTTTGATTTTGCCGAGCTGGCGGTCGATCCGGTTCTTGGCCTTGCGGGCGTCGCGCTTCTCGGCTTCGGAGGGGCCGCTGGCGGCGGCCGCGGGGGCGGAGCTGCCGGAGATGACGGGGTTGCCGCCGCCGGTGATGGTGGAGCCGGCCAGCGCCGCTTCGCGCAGTTCCAGGTACTGGTCGACGCCGCGGGGCAGGGCGCGGATCTTGCCGTCGCCCAGGAGCGCCATCTGGTGGTCCGTGACGCGTTCCAGCAAGTAGCGGTCGTGGCTGACCACAACGAGCGTCCCGGGCCAGCCGTCCAGCACGTCTTCCACCGCTGCGAGGGTGTCCGTGTCGAGGTCGTTGGTCGGTTCGTCAAGCATCAGCACGTTCGGCTCCCCCACCAGCAGGCGAAGGAGCTGGAGGCGGCGGCGTTCGCCACCGGACAGGTCCTTGACCAGGGTCCACTGCTTCTCGTTGGTGAAGCCGAGCTGCTCCACGAGCTGACCGGCCGTGAATTCCTTGCCGCCGACATTGAAGGACCGCTTTTCCCGCTCAATCACTTCGATGACACGCAGATCCGAGACGTCGTCGAGCTCCTTGACCTCCTGGGTCAGCACGGCGGTGACCACCGTCTTGCCGCGTTTGACCTTTCCGGAGGTGGGTTGGATCTCGCCGTTAAGCAATTTCAGCAGGGTGGTCTTGCCGGCGCCGTTGACGCCGACCAGGCCCAGCCGCTCACCGGGCGCAAGCCGCAGCGTGATGTTGTCAAAGAGTTTCTGCCCGGCTTCGCCGCCGAGAAAGTCCAGTGAGACACCTTCCAGGTCCAGCACGTCCTTGCCGAGCCGGGCCGTGGCCATCTTACTCAGCGCCATCGAGTCGCGCGGCTCGGGGACGTCGGCGATCAGGGCGTTCGCCGCCTCGATGCGGAACTTCGGCTTGGCGGTGCGGGCGGGAGCGCCGCGGCGCAGCCAGGCGAGCTCCTTCTTCACGAGCTGCTGGCGCTTGCTTTCCACCACGGAGGCGGAACGGTCACGCTCGGCACGGGCGAGCACGTAGGCGGCGTACCCGCCCTCGAACGGGTCCATGATGCCGTCGTGGATTTCCCAGGTCTTGTTGCAGACTTCGTCGAGGAACCAGCGGTCGTGGGTGACCACGAGGAAGGCGCCCTGGTTGGCCCGCCAGCGGGTCTTCAGGTGCCGGGACAGCCAGGCGACGCCTTCGACGTCAAGGTGGTTGGTGGGCTCGTCGAGCATGATGACGTCGTGGTCCTCGATCAGCAGCTTGGCCAGGGCAACGCGGCGTTTCTGGCCGCCGGAGAGCGCGTGCACGTTGGCGTGCCAGTCGACGTCGGACACGAGCCCGCCCATGACCTCGCGGATCTGCGGGTTCCGGGCCCATTCATAATCCGCCTGGTCGCCGACGATGGCGGCACCGACAGTGAGGTCCCCGTCGAGCACGTCGCTCTGGTCCAGGTAGCCGATGTTGACGTCCCCGCGCTTGGTCACGCGCCCCGAATCCGGGGTGGCACGCAGGGCGAGCAGGCGCATGAGCGTGGACTTGCCGTCGCCATTGCGGCCCACCATGCCGATCCGGTCGCCCTCTTCAAGTCCGAGGGTAACGCCGTCGAGGACGGTACGGGTTGCATACGAGACCGTGAGGTTCTCGCCGCCGAGCAGGTGTGCCACTGGGAACTGCTTTCTTCGTTATTTTTCGACAAACTTAGGTCAACGCTATTAAAGGAGCGTATCGGAGATGATGCGCGCCCCGTGCACCGGGCCGTGGACGGCCATGGCATCGAGGCCGTGGTGGCGAAGGTCTTCGGCCAGTCCCGCGGCCGCGGCCGGGCTGTGCGTGAGGAAGGCCAGAGTGGGCCCGGAGCCGGACACGATGCCCGCGATCGCCCCGCAGGATTCGCCCAGCCCCAGGGTGTCCCGCAGCCCGGGGGCCAGTTCGATCGAGGCGCGTTGGAGGTCGTTGACCAGGACCCGGCTGAGGGCGTCCGCGTCTCCGCTCCGCAGCGCGGTGAGGATCCGCGGATCGACGGCGGCAGGTTCCTCGATCTCGGCGCCTTCCGCCGTGCGCAAGCGGTCCAGGGTGCGGAAGACTTCCGGGGTGGATAGCCCGAAGTCGGCGACGACGAGCACCCAGTCGGTCTGGGCCTTCACAAGCGCCGGGGAGAGCTCATCGCCCACGCCCAGCCCGAC
Organism: Arthrobacter sp. PAMC25564; assembly: GCF_004798705.1. Classification (NCBI taxonomy): domain Bacteria; kingdom Bacillati; phylum Actinomycetota; class Actinomycetes; order Micrococcales; family Micrococcaceae; genus Arthrobacter; species Arthrobacter sp. PAMC25564. The sequence goes on from NZ_CP039290.1 coordinate 3,722,821, forward strand.
GGCGGTTCCCCCCAGGAGCGAGAACGGCACATCCGCCCCGAGTTCGGCAGCGAGGTGTGCCAGCTCGTCGCGGGAGAGGCCGCTGTTCCACAGCGCATCACAGGCGAGCAGGGTGGCTGCGGCGTCGGCCGAGCCGCCGCCCATGCCGCCGGCGACGGGGACCCGCTTGGTGATTTCGAGGTGGACCCCGGTGGAGTGCTCCGAGACGTCGGCCATGATGGCTGCCGCCTTGTACGCCAGGTTGCGTTCGTCAAGGGGGATGTCCACGGCGTCGAGGTCCAGCGTGCTGGCGGGGCTGATACTGACCGTGATACAGCCGGTGTCCGTGTTGGTGGCCGCGACCTCTTCATAGAGGGAGACGGCGAGATACACGCTTGCCACGGAATGGTATCCATCGGCGCGCCGCGGCCCGACATCCAGCGAGACGTTCACTTTGCCGGGGGCCTTGACCCGGACTGTCCTCGCGGCAAAGCGCCCTCTCACTGCGTTCATGGCTCCACGCTATGGCATGGCATGCTCAGGCTCCAAGCATGGACCCGAAGCTTCGTGCCAGGCCGCGGCCGGCGGCGCCCAGGGGCGGTGCTCAGATGCGGCGCCCCCCGGGGCAGTGCTCAGGCTTCGGGCCGGGCGTGCGCTTCGGCAATCCTGGCAAACGCCGCGATGTCGATCACTTCGCCGCGTGCAGTGGGATCCACACCGGCGGCACGCAAGCAACGTTCAGCCTCGGCGGCGCTTCCGGCCCAGCCCGCCAAAGCCGCGCGGAGGGTCTTGCGGCGCTGCGCGAACGCCGCATCGATGACGGCGAAGACCTGCTTCCGTGTGGCGGTGGTGACGGGCGGTTCCCGGCGGGTGAAGGCGACGAGACCGGAGTGGATCTTGGGCGCGGGCCAGAAGACGTTCATGCCGATCACACCGGCCTTGCGCATGCTGGAGTACCAGGCGGCCTTGACCGAGGGCACACCGTAGGTCTTGGAACCCGGGCCGGCCGCAAGCCTGTCGGCGACCTCGTCCTGCACCATTACCAGGCCGTGCCGGAGGCTGGGGAAGTGCTGCAGGAGATGCAGGACCACCGGGACGGCAACGTTGTAGGGCAGGTTCGCCACAAGTGCGGTCGGTTCCACCGGGAGCTGTGTCACCTTCATGGCGTCGGCCAGGACAAGGTGGAAGCTTTCGGCCGCGTCCGGGCGCCACTGGCTGACCGTGGCGGGAAGCCGGGCCGCGAGGACCGGATCGATTTCGACGGCGACGACGGATGCCGCAGCATCCAGCAGGCCCAGGGTCAGCGATCCCAGCCCGGGCCCCACTTCGAGGACCGTCTCGTCCGGGTGGATGTCCGCGGCGGCAACAATCCGGCGGATGGTGTTGCCGTCGATGACGAAGTTCTGGCCCAGGGTCTTGGTGGGGCGTATTCCGATTTCCTCGGCCAGCCGGCGGATGTCGGAGGCGCCCATCAGGGGTGCGGGCGCGCTGCCAGGCTTGGCGCCGGGCGCGGAGGGGGTCGGTTCAGTCACTTGGGTATCCTATCCCGCCCCCGGAGGGCCGGGCATGGCAAAGGCCGGGTCCGGTGATCCGGACCCGGCCTTTGCCGGGCGCCGCAGCCGTGGTCAGCCGCTGCGGGAGCCATTGTTGAAAAGTGGCAGGGAGGCCCTGCCGGTGCCGGCTGTCAGCTGGAGGCGGCCCAGCCGCAGCCCCAGGGGCCAAGGCCGGCCTTGGCGTAGTACGTGTTGGCGACAGCGATCTGCTGGGCCTTGGAGGCAGCCGCGGCATTCGGGGCATAGGTTCCGCCGCCGTTGGCCAGCCAGGACGAGATATCGAACTGCAGGCCGCCGTAGTAGCCGTTGCCGCTGTTGATGGCCCAGTTGCCGCCGGACTCACACTGGGCGATCTTGTCCCACATGGCTTCGTTCATCATGGCGGGGGCTGCGGCACCGGTGTTGGCGGCGGCCGCGGGCTTGGGCTTGTCCTTGGTCCCGACGGTGACCTTCTCGGTGACCGGCTGGGCGCTGACGGTCTGCGCGACCAGCGTCCGGGACGCTTCACGGCCGTCCACCAGGACCAGCTTGAAGCTCTTGTTCGTGGTGCCGGCCACGCCGGCCTGGGTCACAGTCTTGTCACCCTTGAACAGGTCGGCGCTCTCGGTGGTGAGGGTTTCAAAGGGGACGGGCTCGGTGGTGTCGGCCGTCTTGCTGGCGTCCACACGGGAAACCTTGATGACCATGTCGCCGACGACGGGGGCGTTGCCGGGCTGCGAAGTGCGGTCGCTGGCGCCGAGAGAGATGCCGGCATCGGAAAGCACCTGGGCGACGGTGGCCGCCGTCGTGGTGGTCTGGGTGGCCTTGCCGTCCGCGACGATACTCACGGTCTTCGGCGTCGAAATGGACACGAAGGAGCCGGAGACGGCCAGCTGCGCTTCCTTCGGGACGGACAGCTGCGAGGCGCTGGCTACGCCGAGTTCCGTCACGAGTCCTTCGACGGTGGGCGAGGTGGTGCTGATGGTCCGCTCCGCGCCGTCGAGGCTGACCTTGACGTCCTTGGCGAGGTTGACGTTGATGACCGATCCGTCCTGCACATGGGAGTCCACCGTGGGGGACACCCTGTCGGAAGGCTGCAGTTCGACCTTGGCACCCTTGACCACCTGTCCGACGGTGCCGCCGAAGGTCTGGACGGAGCTCACTTTCCCGTCGACATTGAGGGTGACTGTCTTGTTGTTGCCGACGAAGGCCACCAGGCCCAGCACGAGTGCCACAAGCACCACAAGCTGCGCGCCGACCTTGACAAAGCTGAACTTGCCGTCCGATGTGAAGAACTTGACCACGATTGCCCATATCTCTTGGACCATCCGGGCACGGGGAAAAGCGCACTGGACCACCCACCGCAAACGCCCCAAAGGCAGCTCCGGAACGGGTCCGGCTGTTCGCGGCAGATGCGTGCACTGCCACACTCACAAACGAGAGCGCGCATGTGGTTTGTTGGCCACGATGCACGCCCTGCTGGAGTGAAAATATCCGAAGGCCTTCCCCGACCCCGGCTAATAGTTGTCAACTGTAACCGGAGCGTTATAAACCCACCAAGATTTTGTGCATACCCGGTATGGTCCGAAGGAGGCCAGCGAGGCGTCTTTTTCAGTCCCAGGATCCGTATGCCCGCACCGTATTTCCGGCGATTTGGGCACACAGCGCGGAGAGCTCGGATCCGGTCAATTCCGCCATGGCCCGGACGGTGTAAGGGACCAGATAACTCGCATTCGGACGTCCGCGGTGCGGGTGCGGAGTGAGGAACGGCGCATCCGTCTCGACCAGGATCCGCTCCGGCACAGCGACCGCCAGCGCGGCCCGGAGGTTGGCCGCGTTCTTGAACGTCAGGGTCCCGGCGAAGGACATGTACCAGCCCTCCTCGTTGCAGGTCCTGGCCAGTTCCTCCCCGCCCGAGAAGCAGTGGAAGACGACCCGCTCGGGGGCGCCCTCCTCGCGCAAGACCTGCACCACGTCGTCGTGGGCATCCCGGTCATGGATCTGCAGGGTGAGGCCAAGCCGCTTGGCAATATCAATATGGCGGCGGAAGGAATACCGCTGGTGGGCCAGCCCCTCCCCCTCGGTCCGGAAGAAATCCAGGCCGGTTTCCCCGATCGCCCGGATCCGCGGGTGCGAGGCGAGTGCCTCGATCTCGGCCAGGGCATCTTCCAGCTCCCCGCGTGCCGCGTACTCCGGCGCATCGTTGGGATGAATCGCAACGGCGCCCAGCAGCCGGGAGTCGAGTTCGACGGCCTGGACCGTGAACCTGGACGATTCGAGGTCACACCCCACCTGCACGGCACCCTGGACCCCCACGGCCCCGGCGGCATCGAGGGCGTCCTTGACGCTGACCGTTAGCTCCGCGTTGGGGAAATCCAGATGCGTGTGGTTGTCCATGACGGGAACGGGCAGGGGCTCCGGCGCCGGCGGATAGCCGTGGCGTCCGGTGCCGTCGCTGCCTGGCGCGCGGAAAGGAACGGGGGTGAGTGGGTTGCACATCTTCCCAGCTTAACCGGGGCCGGTTCCCGGGCGCCGCCAGCCGCCCGGGGGCAAGAGATTTCCGCGGAACTCTCTGTCAGCGCCGGCAGTTGTGTTAGTAGTCTGTTAGGAATACAGGCAAACACGCCCGGTGGGGGCCCGGCAGCCAGTGCCGATCCGCCAAGGGGCCCGCCAGGGCTGAAAGGCTGCCGATGGACTGCCACCGCACCTCCGTGGACGAAGTCTTCCCGACGGGGCAGGGCTTCACGGACGGCTCCGCCGTGGAAGAACCCGTCGCGGGAAGCCGGACCGCGCCGCATGCGCCGGCCGCCCTGGATTCCCAGGCGTTCCGCGCCGCCAGCGAACGCATCCTGAGGGCCATTAACACGGTGATCGATGGCAAGGCCGACGCTGCCAGGCTGGCCCTCACGGTGCTCCTGGCCCAGGGGCACCTGCTGCTCGAAGACGTCCCCGGAGTCGGCAAGACGCTGTTGGCCAAGACCCTGGCCCGCACCATCGACTGTACGGTGAACCGGATCCAGTTCACCCCTGATCTGCTCCCCTCCGACGTCACGGGCGTGTCCATCTACAACCAGGCGTCCCGGACCTTCGAGTTCCGGCCGGGCGCGGTGTTTGCCAACATCGTCATCGGTGACGAGATCAACCGGGCCTCGGCCAAGACCCAGTCCGCCCTGCTGGAGTGCATGGAGGAGCACCAGGTCACCGTTGACGGCAAATCGTACAAGCTCGATGAGCCCTTCATGGTGGTGGCGACGCAGAATCCCATCGAGATGGAGGGCACCTACCCGCTTCCTGAAGCCCAACGGGACCGTTTTATGGCCCGGATCTCCCTGGGCTATCCGGACAAGGACTCCGAGATGGAAATGCTGGAGACCCATCAGGCGACATCACCGCTGACCCGTGTGACCGCCGTCGTCACCGCCGCGGACGTGGCATCCATGATCGCTACCGTGCAGCAGGTCTACGTCTCGCAGTCGGTCAAGGAATACACAGTGTCGCTGGGACGCGCCACGCGGGAAAGCGGGATGCTCCGGCTGGGCGCCAGCCCCCGGTCCCTGCTGCAGCTGCTGCGCGCTGCCAAGGCCACGGCCGCCTTGGAGGGGCGCGATTTCGTCCTGCCCGACGACGTCGTCAGCGTCGCCGTAGCCGTCCTGGCCCACCGGATCATCCTGGACCGGAAGGCGGCCAGCACGGGTCAGACGCCCCAAAGCGTCATCCGGGCCATCCTGGCCGGCATCCCCGTCAGCCCGGGGGTGGCGGCGCCGGCCGGCGCCGCCCGTGCCGGCCGTGGAAGCGCGACACCCCCGGCGCCCAAGTTGCCGAACCGCCGGTAGGTGTTGGCTCCGCCGTGTCGGTCATGGATCGGTTCCCAGGGCATATCTTCAGCAGGCGCGGCTGGGGCCTGCTCGGCGCGGGCGCCGTGTCCCTGCTGGCTGCGCAGATGATGGGACGCCGTGACCTGCTGGCCCTGGCGGTGCTGCTGATCATCCTGCCGCTGGTGTCCCTGGCAGGGACGCGCATGCTCAAGCCCAGGTTCCGGGTCTACCGGGAGTTCATTCCGTCCGCGGTCGAAACGTCTGCGACGGCGACGGTCCGGCTCGCCGTCGCCCGGACCGGCACCGGTTCCGGCCAGGCGGTCATGGAAGAGCAGCTTCCGGCCAGGTTCGGGGAATCCCCCGCCTTCCGGTTCCCTTCCCGGTCGGCCGCGGAAGGGACGAGCCGCTACGAGTACCGGCTGCGGTCCCTGCAGCGCGGCCAGTTCCGGGTCGGGCCGGTGACGGCCGAATTCGGCGATCCCTTCGGGCTGTCCGTGCACCGCCATGCGATCGACGGCGGAGACATCCTGACCGTGACGCCCGCCGCCGTCGAACTCCCCGCGACCGGCCTCGCCGGCGCCCGGGGCAACGACGGCGCCACGGCCACGCGGATCCGCGCCAACCCCAGCGACGACGACGTCATGACCCGCGAGTACCGTCATGGCGACCCGATGCGCCGCGTGCACTGGGCCGCAACCGCACGCCACGGCGCCCTCATGGTCCGCCAGGAGGAGTCGGTCACCACGCCGGAAGCGACCATCATCCTGGACCAGCGTCTCGCCGCCTTTTCCCAGGGCGGGCATCACCCCGGTGGCGGCCCGGCCTCCGGGGGGTCCACGGACGCGGACGGCCATGAGCTGGTCACCAGCGGCACCTTCGAGTGGGCCGTGACGGCTGCAATCTCCATCGGAACACATCTCTCGGAGCGCAACTACGCCCTGCGGTTCCTCGACACCGCAGGCGATCCCGCGTTCCTGCATTCGCCGTCCGCCCCCGACCCCGGGGCGGAGGAGTTCGGCGGCGCGTCCGGGCTGCAGACCGTGGCCGAGAGCCTGGCCGCCATCCAGCTCACCGGCCCCCAGCACGCCCGCACGGGCGGGAAGGACCCGTTCCGGCGGGGAACCGCCGCCGCGGCGGAAGCCGGCCCGCAATCGTTTGACGACGGGCTCATGGACAAGCTCTCCGCCCACCGGCTGCGGGGCCCGGTTCTCGCCATCCTGGGAAGGCTGTCCCTGCCGGAGGCCCGGAGGCTGTCCCCGGCCGCCGGGTTCGGAGCGAATGCCTTTGCCCTCCTGGTCACGGACCGGGCCGGGGATTCCGGCGACGTTCTCGAAGCGCTGCGGCTCGGCGGGTGGCGGGCGGTGGCCGTCTCCGAGTCGACGCCGCTGCCGGCAGCATGGCAGGCATTCGACCAGGACCGGGCCGGGAAGTCCCCGGCCGCCGCCGGGGTCCCCCGCCGGGCAGGGGGCCAGCTATGACCCTGGCACCGCAGCGCACCCCCGGCACGGGCGAGGCTGCGGCCCACACCCCCGGTGCCCCTTCCCTGCTTCAGGGTGCCGGGGTGCAGCCATGGGCGATGGGCCTGGCGGTCGCCGTCGCCGTCGCCGGTCCGGCCCTCAGCCTCAACGGAGTGCTGCGGGGCTGGGCGTGGTACTCCCCCGTTTTCACCACGGTCGTTGCCGTCGCCTTTGCTATGGCGGTATTCCGGGCGCTGAGGCTTCACGCCCTGCTGGTGGCTTCCGGCGGCTTTGCCGCGCTCGTCCTGGTCCTGACCTTCACCTTCTTCCGGCAGCGCAGCATCGCCGGATTCATTCCGTCGCCGGACACCATGGACCAGCTGGGGATGTTTCTGCGCCGGGCCAGCGAAACGGTGCTGGCCGAAAGCTCCCCCGTCGCACCCAACGCCGGAATCGTCATGCTGATTTGCGCCGTCCTGGGGCTGATGGTGATCCTGGTGGACGCCCTTGCCTTCCCCTTGGCCATGCCTGCCACCAGCGGGTTCGGCATCCTGGCCATCCTGGTGGTGCCCGCAGTGGTCAAACCGCAAAGCGTCGGGGCGCTGGGCTTCGCAGCCGCCGCCGTCGGCTATCTGCTGATTCTGGGATGCAGCCGGCGGTTCGCTCCGGATCCCCGGACCCGGGCCGGCACCGCACCGGATCCCGGGCAGTTCAAGCGTGCCGTCCTCACCGGTGCGGTGGCGCTGACCGGCACGCTGCTGCTGCAGCTGGTCATTCCCGGCTTCGACCAGGGCACCTTTCCCCAAGGCTCGCGGCTGAACCCCTTTGGCCCGGCCACAGGCCTCAACCCCATGATCAGTCTCGGCACCAGCCTGCGCAGTCCCTCCGGCGACGGCAGGATCACCTATGCCACGAACGCGCCGGCCGCACCCTACCTGCGGTCCGTGACCGTGGACAGCTTCGAGGGTGACGCCTGGGCGCCGGACGACCGCCAGGCCACCCGGCGGCTCGGAACGGGAAGGATGGACGCCGGACTGGAGCCGTCCACGGCGGAGCTGCGGGTTGTTACGGCCATCAATACGGGCCAGTTCACGAGCCCCTACCTCCCGGCGCCTTATGCCCCCGAGGCAGTCAACGGCCTCACCGGCCGGTGGAGCTGGGACCCGGCCACCCTCAGCATCAAGGGTGTCGACACGAATTCCCGCGAGCAGCAGTACGTGGTCCTCTCCGTCACTCCGCAGCTCACGCCGGAGCTGTTGGCGCAGTCGACGGCACCGGCGCAGGGCGTTGCGGACCAGTTCACCCGCCAGCCGAATAACGTTCCGGAGATCGTGCGGAAGACAGCGGATTCCGTGACGGCCGGAAAGGGCACGCCGTATGCCAAGGCGATGGCGATCCAGCAGTACCTGCGCTCGCCCGGGTTCAGCTATTCCCTGCAGTCCCCGGTGCAGGGTGGCTACGACGGCAACGGCTTGTCCGTGCTGGCGGACTTCCTCACCCAGAAGAGCGGATACTGCATCCATTTCGCCTCCGCCATGGCGGTGATGGCCAGGCTTGAGGGGATCCCCAGCCGCATCGCCGTCGGCTACGCGCCGGGCCGGCCCACCGGCGGCACAGTGTCCATCGCCGGGCAGGGGGCGTTGCCCGAATTCGAGGTCGATGCCCGGGATGCCCATGCGTGGCCGGAACTGTACTTCCAGGGCGCCGGCTGGGTCGCCTTCGAACCGACGCCCTCGCGCGGCGTGGTGCCGGCCTACGCCGCCGAACCCTCAACGCCCGGCGGCGCCAGCACCAACGAGAACAGTGACGGGCTGACTCCCAGGGACAGGGCAACCCCGGTGCCAGCGCCCGGCACCGTCCCCGTCCCGATCCCGGGGGCACCGGCGGCTGCCGGCAACCCCGTGGTGCCGGTGCTGTCCGGTGCCGTCGCACTCCTGCTGCTGGCGCTGCTGGCGGCCTCGCCCCGGCTGGCGCGCGGCACCATCCGGCGGCGCCGGCTCACCGGCGCCGCCGGGGGCGCCCCGGTGGCCCGTGCGGCGCTTCCGGCCTGGGCGGAATTGCGGGACCTCGGCACGGATTACGGTGTGTCGTCCCGGACCAGCGAGACGCCACGGCACTTCTCCGCGCGGCTGCTCAGCTCGGGGGCACTGGGAGAACCGGCCAGCATCGACGCGGCGGTAAACCGGGCCGTCGCTGCCCTGACCGGGGACTTCGAACGCCAGGAGTACGGGCGCCCGGCCGGCGCCCCCGTTCCAGATGGCGGCACCGATGACGACGGGTCCTCCGCCACCAGGATTGCCTTGGTGCAGGCGGCACTGCGGGCCAACGCGAAGCCCCTGGTGCGCTTCCGCGCGGACTGGCTGCCGCCGTCGGTCTTGGCCGCCTGGCGGCGCTCGGCCGCATCCGCCATCCATGCCGTTTCAGGCACGGTAAAGCGCATCCGGCGTGGCGCCGCGGATGCCTGGTTGAGGATCCACGACGCCGTCCGCCGGCTGCGCCGGGGTTAGCCGCCCCTTTGCCGGAGCGCGGGTGCTAGCCGGCGTACGGGTCGGAGATGCCGATGTACTGGGTGTAGAGGTATTCCTCGATGCCTTCGAGCCCGCCCTCACGTCCCAGGCCGGACTGCTTGACGCCGCCGAACGGTGCCGCGGCGTTGGAGATCACCCCTGCGTTCAGGCCCAGCATGCCGGTCTCGAGCCGCTCGCCCATCCGGATGCCGCGGCTCAGGTCCCTCGTGAAGACGTAGGCCACCAGGCCGTATTCGGTGTTGTTGGCCAGCCGGACCGCCTCGTCCTCGGAAGCGAAGGTGATGATCGGGGCGACGGGTCCGAAGATCTCCTCGGACAGGATCCGGGTTCCCTCGGTGACGCCGGTGAGGATGGTCGGCTGGTAGAAGTAGCCGGGGCCCTCGACGGGTCCGCCGCCGATCACCGCGACCGCACCGGCGGAGACGGCGTCGGCGACGAGCGCGTGGACCTTGTCCCGGCTCTTGGCATCAATCAGCGGGCCGACCTTGGAATGTGCTTCGGTGCCGCGGGCGGTCGTCATCTCCGCCATCTTCGCGGCGAACTTCTCCGCGAACTCGCCGGCGACGGACTCGTGGACGATGAAGCGGTTCGCCGCGGTGCAGGCCTCGCCCATGTTCCGCAGCTTCGCGATCATCGCGCCGGCGACGGCGGCGTCGACGTCGGCGTCCTCGAAGACCACGAACGGGGCGTTCCCGCCAAGCTCCATCGAGGTCCGCAGCACGGTTTCGGAGGCGTCGGCGAGCAGGCGGCGGCCGACTTCGGTGGAGCCGGTGAAGGAGAGCTTGCGCAAGCGCTGGTCCTTGATCAGCGGCCCGGTGGTGGCACCGGCGGTGGAGGTGGGGATCACGTTCAGGACGCCGGCGGGCAGGCCGGCCTCCTGCATGACGGCCGCGAAGAGCTGGGAGGTCAGCGGGGTCAGGTTCGCGGACTTCAGCACCATGGTGCAGCCCGCGGCGACGGCCGGGGCGATCTTGCGGGTGGCCATCGCGAGCGGGAAGTTCCACGGCGTGATCAGCAGGCAAGGGCCCACCGGCTTCTTCGTCACCAGCAGCCGGGACTTCCCGTCCGGGGCCACGGAGTAGCGGCCGAACGCACGGACGGCTTCCTCGGAGAACCAGCGCAGGAACTCCGCTCCGTAGGTGACCTCGCCGCGGGCCTCGGCCAGCGGCTTGCCCATCTCAAGGGTCATCAGCAGCGCGAAGTCCTCGGCCCGCTCGGTCACGAGCCCGAAGGCCCGGCGCAGGATTTCGCCGCGTTCCCGCGGCGGGACCTTGGCCCAGGACTCCTGCGCGGCCACGGCGGCGTCCAGCGCCGCAGCACCGTCCTCGGGCCCGGCGTCGGCAATGCCCAGCAGCACCTTGCCCGTCGCCGGGTCCTCGACATCGAAGGTCTTCCCGGACGCAGCCGGACGCCACTGCCCGTTGATCAGCAGGCCGGTCGGTACAGAGGCCAGCAGGGCGCTCTCACGCTCCGCGGTAACAGTGGGCTGGGCAGTTACAGTCACGATGACTCCCTCGTCAGCAGTTTCAGTATGGGTAGGGATCGGGGTTCAGCACCGGCTCCGGAGAACCGGGTCCCGGAGATTCGGCCCCAGGGGACCCGCCAGGATTGCGCTGGATCATTGCCACCGTACTGCCGGATTCTCCGGGCTGTCTACGCTTGGCCGCACTATGCGGGACCTCTGGTGTTGTGCAGCTGCACAACGGAAGATCAGCGTGCGGCAAGGACCGCCGAGTAGAGTTCCCGCTTGCTGACCTTGGCGTCTTCGGCGACCGCGGCAACGGCCTCCTTCAGCCGGATTCCCTGCGCAATGAGCCCGTTAACGGCGGCCACATGGTCTTCCGGCTTGCCGGGCTCCCGTTCCGGAGCTCCGCCCACCACGACGGCGATTTCGCCGCGGACCTCATTGCTCTCGGCCCATTCGAGGAGTTCGAGCAACGTGCCTCGGATGACCTCTTCATACGTCTTGGTCAGTTCGCGGCAGACCGCGGCGCGGCGTTCGGCGCCGAACCGTTCACGCAGGGCCCGCAGCATGGGCTCGAGCCGGTGGGGTGCTTCGAAGAACACCATGGTCCGCCGCTCGGCGTCCAGGTCCGCGAGCCGGGAAGCCCGTTCGCCGGCCTTGCGGGGCAGGAAGCCCTCGAAGCAGAAGCGGTCGGTCGGGAGGCCGGAGAGTGCCAGGGCCGTCAGTACCGCGGACGGCCCGGGGGCGGCCGTGACGGTAAGTCCGGCGGCCACTGCGCCCTCCACGAGGCGGAAGCCGGGATCAGAGACGGACGGCATCCCGGCGTCGGTCACCATCACGAGGGTCTTGCCGGAACGGACCGCTTCCAGCAGCTCGCCGGTCTTGGCCGCTTCATTGTGCTCGTGATAGCTGATGATCCGGCCCACGACGGTGATGCCGAGAGTCTGGACCAGCCGGTGCAGCCGCCGGGTATCCTCGGCCGCGACGATGTCCGCCGTCGAGAGCAGTTCGACCAGCCGCGACGATGCGTCACCCACGTTGCCGATCGGGGTGGCCGCCAGCACGATCCTGCCGGGCCCACCCGACGGAACGGGCAGCGTCGCCGGGCCGGCGTCGGGGGCGGCGCCCGCCCCGCGGTCATCAGCCGGGCTTGCCTCGTCGGAGGGAAAAATCGGGGAGGTGCTCGGTTCATGGTCCACACGACCAGCCTACTGCTGGCAGGAGCGGCCAGCCGCAAAAGGTAGCATGGGCAACGTGACGCAGACCCCCACGCGGACGCTCGAGGCCGGTTCCGCCGGATCGGCGCCCCCAGACGCCGCTACCGGCAAGATCCCCGCAGGACGGAACCTGGAGGGGCACCGCTGGATCAGCCGCCCCTCGGAGGCGTTCACCTCCGAGGCACTGAAAGAGCGCCTGATCGGCAGCATCCAGAGCTGGCGGGACTATCCGCCGTCGCTCCGGCTGTGGTTCTGGCTCATTCCCGTCCTCACGGCTGCCCTCGGCGGCGTCCTGCGCTTCGTCCGACTGGACACGCCCGGCAAACTCGTCTTTGACGAGACCTATTACGTCAAGGACGCCTACTCCTTCCTGGTCAGCGGCTACGAGCGGAGCTGGCCCGACAAGGCCAATGACTCCTTCATGGCCGGCAATCCCGGCGTGCTGCTGGACACCCCCGAGTACGTCGTGCACCCGCCGGTCGGCAAATGGATGATCGCCGCGGGGATGTGGCTGTTCGGCCCGGACAACCCCTTCGGCTGGCGGTTCGGGGCAGCCCTGACCGGGACGCTGTCCATCTTCCTGCTGGCCCTGATCGCCCAGAAGCTCTTCCACTCGCTGACCCTCGGCGCCGTCGCCGGGGTGCTCCTCGCGGTGGACGGCCATCACCTGGTGATGTCCCGGACCTCCCTGCTGGACATCTTCCTGATGTTCTGGCTCCTGGCAGCCTTCGGGGCCCTGCTGATGGACCGCGACGACGGCCGGCGCCGGCTCGCGGAACGGCTCGGCCGCCAGGCGGCCGCCTCCGCCGGCGGCCGCCCCTCCCCTCTCCAGCTCGCCGCCGGCCCATGGTTGGGCATCCGCTGGTGGCGCCTCGCGGCCGGCATCTGCCTGGGCCTTGCGGTGGGCACCAAATGGTCCGCCCTGTTCTTCCTTGCCGGATTCGGCCTGATGACCGTCTTCTGGGACCTGAGCGCGCGCCGGATTGCGGGCGTGCATGGGTGGATCAGCGGCGGCATCCTCAAGGACGGCGTCGGGGCCTTCCTGAGCATCGTCCCCGTCGCCGTCCTGGTGTACACGGCCACCTGGACCGGCTGGTTCCTTTCCAAGGACGCCTACTACCGGCACTGGGCCGAGGCCAATCCCTCGGCCGAATGGGGCTGGCTGCCCAACGCCGTCAGGTCCCTGGCCCACTACCACCTCGAGGCCTACAACTTCCATCAGGGACTCAGCGCGGACCACCCGTACAAGGCCAGCGCCTGGACCTGGCTGGTGATGGGCCGGCCCACCTCCTTCTTCTACGAATCCCCCAAGCAGGGCAGTCCCGGCTGCGACACCGCCAGCTGCACCGCTGCCATCCTCTCGGTCGGCAACCCGGTGATCTGGTGGAGCGCGGCCATCAGCCTGGGTATCCTGCTCTTCTGGTGGGCGGGCCGCCGCGATTGGCGTGCCGGCGCCATCCTCGCCGGGGTAGCGGCGGGCTACCTGCCCTGGTTCATGTACCCCGAACGGACCACCTTCTTCTTCTACGCCGTGTCCTTCGAGCCGTTCCTCGTGCTGGCGCTGGTGTACTGCCTGGGCCTGGTCCTGGGACGCCGGACGGACCCGCCCTGGCGCCGACGTTCCGGGCTGTACCTGGTCACGCTGTTCGTGGTCACGGCCGTGCTGCTCTCCGCGTTTTTCTACCCGGTCTGGACCGCCGAGACGATCACGTACCAGGACTGGCGCTTCAGGATGTGGATGCCCTCCTGGATCTAGGGCAGAAAGCAACGCGGGGTCACTTCCGGCCCATCCCAGGCATCGGGATGGGCCGGAAGTGACCCCGCGTTGCTGTTAAGGCCTATACCGGTTCGTGGTGGTGGCCCTCGTGGGCCGGGTCCGGGGCATCCTCCGGCCCGGCGCCGCCGCCGGCGATCATGTCCCTGGATTTGGAGCCCTTCCCGCGGCTCCCCCTCACAATCCCCTTCGCTGGCCCCGTCTCACGGGCTTCCTTGGCCAGGCCGCGGCGTTTCCTTGTCGGCCACGTAAGAATCAGCGTGAGGAGGGATGTGAGCAGGACAAGGGCGCCGATCACGATTCCGGCGTCCACCCAGAACTGGCCGGGGAAGAGCCGGATCAGGGTGTCCTGCAGGGAAAACGTCCAGGTGCCGTTGGCAAAGAAGATGCGGTGGAACTCGGTGAAGAACTGCTCCCAGCCGAGGGCGGCGAGCGCTCCGAGGCCGATGATGATGACCAGGGCGATGATCGAGCCGGCAAACAGGCCGCGGCGCACTCCCCCGGGACCGCGGCGGCGCAGGTAGATCACGGCGATCAGGCTGAGCAGGATCAGCAGGGCGCCGGCGCCGAAGGTGGACAGGATGACGAGCTTGACGTCGGCCATGTGGCTGACTTCGCCGTCCCTGAACAGCGGTTCCCCGCTGCGGCTGACGAGCTCGCCGAGGTAGCGCGGGCCGGACCAGTTGCTGAGGTAATCCACGGCGTAGGAACCGTAGGTCATCCGGTCATCCGTGTTGAACCCGTAGCCGTCTCCGGGAAAGCCTGGCCGGTTGTATTCGACCCAGAGGAACAGCGGGCTGGTCACGGCGCGGACGGCCAGCACCAGCAGGATCAGCGGGTAGAAGACGGCGAGCAGGACCTGCATCACCCGCGGGGTGATCGGCTTGGCCCTGGCCGCCAGCTCGCGTTCAGCGTTCCGGCGTTCCACATCCTCCTGCGGAGGACGGATCTGCAGGGCGGAGGTGGGCAGCGGCTCGCTGAAGACGGCGTCGTTCCCCTTCCGCGAAGGTCCGACGGCGTCTTCCTGGGCATTCCGGTCGGCCCGGCGTCCCTGCTGGTTCCGGGCGGAAGCGGATTCCTCCGGCACCGGCACCGGGCTCACCGTGGCGGATTCCTCGGGCATTGGGGTGTCCGCCGTCGCACTTTCCGGCGTCGGGTCCGCCGGCGTCGGGTCCGCCGGAATCGCCGAGTGCGGCTTCATCCAGTCGAAGGCGGGTTCGTCGGAGTCATCGGCCGGGTCCAGGTGCGGATCCTGCCGGTTCGGCGGGGTGGGACTTGCGTCAGTCACTGCAGTTTCGCTTCCGTCGGTTTCCGCGCTGCCTGGCCTGCGCCGGGCACCGCTGCTTATCTGCCCCTGAGCCTACCGTCAGGGAACCGGGCTGGACGAGGTGCCACCCCGGCGCCGCGGCAATTGCGCCGGCAGCCGATCCGGCCGGCAAGGACCCGTTCAGTTGGCGTACTGGGCCCAGGGGATGTTCCAGTCCCCGAAGCCGTCGTCGAAGTTGGCGAAATCCCCTTCGGTGTTGATCACCTGGACGACGTCGCCGCTGGTCATGTTGTCGAAGACCCACTTGGCACCGTCCGGACCAAGGCCGATACAGCCGTGCGAGAGGTTGGTTACGCCGATGTAGGGCATCGCGGAGTCCGTGGCCTGGTGGATGAACTCCCCGCTGGGTGTCAGGCGCGTGGCATAGTTGACGTCAAGCTCGCCGTAATACGCCGGGTCGCCCGGCTTGAGCCCGATGCTGGCGGCAGACATGTGCTCCACGCGGTACTTCTCCATCAGCACCAGGAAGCCGCGGGCCGACGGGAACCGCGTGTCACCCATGGTCGCGGGCCACTGGCCGGCTGGCTGGTCGTTGATACTCGCCGTGAAGGTGTGCGCCGTAGCGTCGGCGATAGCGACCTTCTTGTCGCCGATGTGGACCGTGACCTTCTTGTTGAAGTTTCCGATCTGCCCGTTGCCGAGGTCGACCCCGAACAGTTGCATGTCCATGGTGATGGTGCTGTTCGCGGCCCAGAAGGTTTCCGGCCGGTACCTGACCATGGTGTTGCTGAACCAGTGGAAGGCCCCGATCTGGCCTGAACTGGAACTGATCCTGATGGCCTTCTCCACGGCATCCCGGTTCAGCACAGGTTCACTGAACGTGATCTGCAGGGGTTGCGCGACCCCGACCTTCATCCCGTCAAGGGGGTAGATCGCGGCGTCCGCCTCGTTCGCGGCAGACACGGTACCAAAGCTCCGGGTGCTGTTGGATTTCCGTCCGACATTGTCCACCACCGAGTACGTGAAGCTGTAGTGGGTATTGAACTTCAGCACCCCGGACGCCGTCCAGCCGGCGCCGTCGGCGCTCAGCGTCCCTTCCACGGCGTCACCGGTCTCGCTCGTGAGGGCAACGCGTTCGATCCGCCCGCTGCTGACCTTGAGGGAAACCGGAGCCGCGGGATTGACCTGCTTGGCGCCGTCGGCCGGCGATACGGTGAGCTGCGCCGGTGCGACGACGGGGATGGCAAGGCCCGGCGTCGTCCGTTCCGGCCCCGACGCTTCCGAGGCGATGGCGTGGGCCAGCCCCGGGGCCGCTGCCGCGAAGGCTCCGCCACCGGCGGCCAGGGCGCAGACCACCCCCAGAAGGGCGATCTTGCGGCCGGCATTCCAGGTCTTCCGGGCCATCACAGTTCCCGGGTCGTTCCACGCGTCATCCTGCCAGCATAGGCGATTCAGCTCGGAATCCCGGGCACGTTCCGCCACGATCGGGTCACAAAGAGAGGGCTCCGGACCATGGTCCGGAGCCCTCCCGCTGCTGTCGCGGCGGCTGCCGCTGTGCGGCCGCGCCGTCGCGAAACGCGGCGCCTTCTAGTAGCGGTAGTGCTCCGGCTTGTACGGGCCGGCGACGTCCAGATCCAGGTACTCGGCCTGTTCTTTGGACAGCTCGGTCAGTTCAACACCGAGCGCGTCAAGGTGCAGGCGCGCAACCTTCTCGTCCAGGATCTTCGGCAGCACGTAGACCTGCTTTTCGTACTCGCGCGCGCCCTCGGGCTGGTCCCGCTTGGTGAACAGCTCGATCTGCGCGATTGTCTGGTTGGCGAAGGAGTTGCTCATCACGAAGGAGGGGTGACCGGTGGCGTTCCCCAGGTTCAGCAGGCGGCCCTCGGAGAGGACGATGATGGAGCGTTCTTCCGCGGTCCCGGCGTCGAGCACCCACTCGTGCACCTGGGGCTTGATCTCGACCTTCCTGATACCAGGGATCCGGGCCAGTCCGGCCATGTCGATCTCGTTGTCGAAGTGGCCGATGTTGCCCACGATGGCCTTGTCCCGCATCCCGGCCATGTGCTCGGCCATGATGACGTCCTTGTTGCCCGTGGTGGTGATGAAGATGTGGCCTTCGCCGAGGACGGATTCCAGCTTGGACACCTGGTAGCCGTCCATGGCTGCCTGGAGCGCGCAGATCGGGTCGATTTCCGTGACGATCACGCGCGAACCCTGGCCGCGGAACGCCTCCGCGGCGCCCTTGCCGACGTCGCCATAACCGCAGACGACCGCGACCTTGCCGCCCATCAGCACATCGGTGGCGCGGTTGATGCCGTCCGGCAGGGAGTGCCGGATGCCGTACTTGTTATCAAACTTGCTCTTGGTGACCGAGTCGTTGACGTTGATCGCCGGGAATAGCAGCTTGCCCTGCTCCGCGAGCTGGTAGAGGCGGTGCACGCCGGTGGTGGTTTCCTCGGTGACGCCGAGCAGGCGGGAGCCGATGCGGGTCCACTTCTGCGGATCGGCCTGCAGGGACGCGCGCAGCACGTCGAGGAAGACGCGGCCTTCCTCGGATTCGTCCGCCGCGGCGGACGGGACGGCGCCGAGGGCTTCGAATTCAACACCCTTGTGCACCAGCATGGTGGCATCGCCGCCGTCGTCCAGGATCATGTTCGGGCCCAGGTCCGGGTTGCTGTCCGCACCCGGCCAGGAAAGGATCTGCTGGGCAGTCCACCAGTACTCCTCCAGCGTCTCGCCCTTCCATGCGAACACCGGGACGCCCTGCGGGTCCTCAACGGTTCCGGCGCCGACGACGACGGCGGCTGCTGCCTCGTCCTGGGTGGAGAAGATGTTGCAGGAGGCCCAGCGCACCTCGGCGCCGAGCGCGGTGAGGGTCTCGATCAGCACGGCGGTCTGGACCGTCATGTGCAGGGAGCCGGCGATGCGCGCACCCTTGAGCGGCTGGCTGGCGCCGAATTCCTCCCGCAGGGACATGAGTCCCGGCATCTCGTGCTCGGCCAGGCGGATCTGATGGCGGCCCGCCTCGGCCAGGGAGATGTCCGCAATCTTGTAATCGAAAGTCATGTGAGTCCTTTGTTGTAGCCTGCTGGCGGCTCGGTGGGGGTGGCTAGTTGGCGGCGGGGAGGGGCCCGGCGTCGTGCTGGCCCGCGTCGTGCTGATCGGCGGCGGCCGCGGCGGCAGCCGGGAGCAGCTCGGGCGGCAGCAGCAGGGGGATGCCGTCTTCGATCGTGTAGCGCAGCTTCTGCCCGGAGTCATCGGCGGAAGTGGTCACGAGTTCCTCGCCGTCCTGCACCAGCGGGGATCCGGTCACGGGGCATCGAAGGACAGACAACAGTTCGGGACTGAGCTTTGGCATAGTGATCGCTCCCTGGTGGGCGCCGCGACAGGCGCCGGTGGCTTTACGGATTTTGCAGTTCCCAGCCTACCGCCAGTTCGCGGCTCACGAAGGTTCGCGCAGGACGCGCAGATGCCCCCGTCGTGTGCCCTCGGCGACGGCCGGAGCCTCGAGCGCGGGGTGCAGGGTGCGCTGCCCCTTGACCGGCTCCGTCGCTGCGGGGCGGGCGGCTGCCTCACGGACGGCGTTGGCCAGGGCCAGCAGGTCGTCGGGACCGGGACCTGCAGGGGTTGCCGGCATCGCGAGGCGCATCACTTCCCAGCCGCGGGGAACAGTCAGGGAATCAGCATGCTGTTGACACAGGTCGTAACAGTGTGGCTCGGCGTACGTTGCCAGCGGTCCCAGAACAGCGGTGGAGTCGGCGTAGACGTACGTCAAAGTGGCCACCGCTGAATTGCGGCAGGCTGACCTTGAACAGAGACGTATTGCACCCACGACATCAGAGACTACTCCCCCCGGCCGCCGGAACCGCGCATTGAAACGCCCGGCCCGGTTAAATCCGGCGGCCGGGCCTGGCAGAACCGGCAGGCGCCCGCACAGGCTCCGCTGCGGCCGGTTCGGCGGCGGGTCGCGGCGGGCGCCATATCGCGTATTTCATCCGCCGGGTTTAGAGTCAAGATATGCAGTCATCGCACCAAGATCCGGGTTTTACGGTCCGCTTGGCTGACCCCGCCACCGGACGTGCCGCGGCCGGTTCCGTTTCCGCTGGAACCGTCCCGGAGGGCACCGTCAAGGGAAAGAGTTTCCGGCAACGCCGCAGGAACAGGCATGGCCGGGGATTGCGCGGCGAACTCATGCTGCCGACCTTGCCGGCCTACCGGACGCGCTCCGATATCTTCGACGACCTGGTCCTGGATTCCGCCCAACGGCTGCACGACATCTGGGGCAAGCCCCTGGATGGCGTCCGCTTTGCCGTGGAGGAAATTCCTCCGGGGCTGGAGAAGCTTGTGGCGGACCGCACGCCCGCGCCGATGGGCGCCTACTCCCCGGCCACCGCGGAGGAGGGCCCTGTCATCACCTTGTACCGCCGCGTGGTTGAGCAGGCGTGCGGCGGCAGGGAGGAACTCCAGGACCTGGTGCACGACGTCGTTGTGGAGCACACGGCCGAAATGCTGGGTGTGCCGCCCGAATCGCTGGACCCGGTGTACCGCCGGCGGTACTAGCCGGCTGGAACCGGCGCAGCAGCCGCCACCTGGCCTGAAACCCGCAGGCACCTGCCCTAATACCCCAGGGTGACCGGAACCTGTTCCTGGCCTGAGACACCGGGGGCGATGGCGATCGTTGATATATCCTGCTTGCCGTCCTGCTCGAGCAGCACCGCCCCGTAGGCGGGGTCCCCTGCGGCGGAGACCAGGTAGCCCACAAGCGGTGAACCGTCGGCATCGGCGGGGACCTTGATGGAAGCGGTAGTGCCACCGGCGATGTCGGCGGCGGCCGCGGTCCCGATCTTCCCGTCCGCGGTAATCGGCGAATAGGAGATCCTGGCCCTGCCTTCCGGCGCCCCGAATACCAGGTACCGGTCCCCCGTCCGGGGTACAGGAACCACGTGCTGGCTTCCGAGCCGGGCCGAGGCGGGCGAGAACGCGATGTCAGTCGCGTCCTCGGACTTGAGCCCCCTCGTGACGCGCGCGCCGGCGGTGAAGGAGACATCCGAGCTGGCGGCGACGGTATACAGACCGGCGGGCACACCGGCCAGCGAAACTTCCGTGACGGCGCCCGCCTTTGCCGTGACCACGCCGCCGCCGGGCAGTGCCTTCTGGCCGTCACGGCCGTACAGCTTGATTTCCACGACCGCGTCGGAGGACCCGGGCACGGTCAGCTGCAGGGCAGGTCCGGCATCGGCGAAGCCGGGCTTGGCTGTGAGCGCCGCCAGACCGGCCGGATCCTGGATGTCGACGCCGGAGAGCACCTGGTGGACGGCCGGGGCCGTGCCCGGAGCGATGAAGTCGACGCCTCCCGGCGTGAGTCCGCGGAGCGCACTTTGCTGGATGACGGCAGACACCGGGCCCCCGGCGCTGCGTACCCGGACGCTGAGCCGGTCCTGGCCCGGAGCCAGCCCTGCCAGGATGACGGAGCGGGTGCTGTCCGGTCCCACCAGGAGGCCGCGGCTCCCCGGAGCCTGGATCAGGCCCTTGGCGCCGAAGAGGTCCAGGCTCACCGTGGCGGGGGTGCCGGAGGCATTGCTGAGGTTCAGGACCGAGGTCCGGCCCAAGGCCGTGTCCGCCCCGGACAGCCAGAGATCATTGGCGGGCTGCTGGCAGGCCGCTGCGGCGGACCCGCGGAGGTCTCCGTCGCCGGCCGTGTAGTTCATGACGGCCCCGGCGGCCGCCTGGCGGTTTGCCTGGGCATCGGCGCTCAGCACACTGACGGCGTCCACCTCGCGCTGGGACACCACGCCTGCCACCGGCACAGGCGGCCCGGCGGCCGGAGTGGCAGGGGGCGCCGCCGTCGCCTTGGCGAGCTCCACGAGGGGACTGCCCTTGAGCGGCGCCAGCCGGCTTCCGGGGAGCACGCCCGTGCCTGAGCTGAGCACGATTGCGTTCACCGAAGTCTTGGCGCTGGCGGACTCCGGGCTGAACTGGGGATCGGAGCCCACCGCCGTGCCTTCGAGCAACCGCGCCGGGCCCGGGCAGACTCCGGTGCTGCTGCCGGCCGGCACGGCCGTCAGGGGTGCCTCGAGTTGCCTGCTGGCCGGGCCCTGGGGCGACAGCGCCGCCGCGGAGACCAGTCCGCCGCCCGCCGCGACGAGGATCAGGGCGGACAGGACCCGCGCCACGGTCCCGCCCCGCGGGGATCCCTTCGGACGCGGACCCTTTCGGGCCGCCGCCTTCTTCGTCCCTTTGGTCCGCGTGGGTGGCCGGCCGGCTGTGTCCGCGTGGGCGGATGGGACCAGCGGCTCCGGGGCCGCTGCGGAATCGTTCTGCGCCGCTGCGGCGCCGTCCTTATGCATGCTGGTGTTCCTTTCGCAGGGAGCCTTCGTCCCTGGAGAGGCCCGTGTTCGGCCGGCGGGCCGGCATGGGAATGGCGAGCAGAATGGTCAGGCCGATCACGACGGTCTGGGCAATCCCGGCCCACAGGGCCCAGGGCGCTTCGTACCGGATACTCAGTTGGCCGCCCCCTGGGGGCAGCGTGAACGCCTGCGCCCACCCCGAGGTCGTGGCAGTCAGGGGCCGGCCGTCGAGCCAGGCGCTCCAGCCCGGATCGGCACGCTCGGCGAGGACGACGAGCCGGCCTTCGGGGCCGCCCGGCACTTCGGCCGCGGCCGGGACTGCCTCGGACGGGAGCAGCCCGATCGTAGCCCCCGCACCGTCGACGATCCGTACCCGGTGTGCGACGTCGGCGGCCCCGACCACCGGCTGGTTCAGCGGGCTGATCCGCCAGAGCCAGCCGACGTCGGTCTGGCCGACGGCGACAAGTCCTGGCACGGCGTCCATCCGGCTGGCCGTCAGCTGGGCAGCACTGTCCGAGGCCCGCAGGACCACGAAACCGACGCCGAGCTGTTCGAGGTCGTCCCGGGGGTCCACGCCCTGTCCGGCAACGATCATGGCGACGACGCTGCGGAGGGATCCGGCGACGGCGTCATCGTCCCGGACTCCCTCGTGTCCCGGCTCGCCGATGATGTTGCGGGCCGCGGCGATCGTGGACAGCGCGTCCAGGGTAGTGCCGGCGCCCCGAATGACCGAGGCGCTGTAGCTTCCGTTCTCGCTGGCGGAGATCAGCAGGGTCTTGGTCTGTTCCGGTCCTTCGCCGCGGTCGATGGCGGTGGCCGGGAGCGTGCGGGCCTTGGCCGGCTGGACCAGCCGGGATGTGCCCAGGCTGCCGGTGCCGGCCACGGATTCCGCCGGTCCAGTCGGCTGCAGCAGATTCTGGGCAGCCCAGGCGGTGAGGCCCGCCAGCGGACCTGCCAGCAGGAGGACCAGGCCGACGACGGCCGTGGCGCGGAACAGGAACTTGCGGCCCAGTCCAGCAGCGGCGGCCCGGTCAGCCGAGTCCAGCAGTCCGTCAAGCCCGATCAGGGCGGCTCCGAGCAGCGCAAACGCGGCGGCGGAAACGGTAGGTCCGGTGAACGGCGTGACCAGGACTTCGGTGCCGGCACCCGTGGCGACGTGTCCTGCAAGCCAGCCTCCGGCCAGCATGAGGACTGCCGCGGCCCAGAGGCACTGTGCGATCCGGGACGGCCGTCCCGGACCCAGGCGGCCGGGCAGGAACAGGGCGGCAAGAGCCAGCAGCAGCACGGGGAGCCCGGCGAGCAGGGCCAGCAGGAGCGCCCAGGGCACTCCTCCCGCGGACCCTCCGAAAACTGCCAGTCCGGTCAGGCCGCCATCGGACGCAAAACCAAGCGGCTGGCCCAGGACCTGCTGCCAGAGCGGTGCCGCGTCGAAGCCCAGCGGCATTCCCGGGTCCGCCAGCGCGGCCCGGGGGCTGTCGATGACGGAAAAGACGAACGGAACAAACAGGGCGAGGCTGGGCAGCAGCGTCCACCAAAGAGTGCGGCCCCGGCGGCCGAGCAGGACCCCGCACAGCGCCACGACGATCACAGCGGGCACCAGCAGCGAGGGTGCCGAGGCGGTGACCAGGGCGAGGACCAGCCCGGCGGCAGCCGCAGCGGTCCAGGACGGAGTGCCGTTGATTCCGGGCCTGGCGGGAGGCGCCTGGGTGAAGCGCCGCTCCCCGGGGGCCGGAACGGCATAGTTGCCGCGGCCCGCGGCCGTGCCGGTTGCCCGCAGCAGTGCGAGGACCAGCAGGGGCATCATGACGTGGGCCAGCAGCGCGCCCACGCGTCCCTGGTTAAGTGCCACCTGAAGGGCCGGCGCGGCAGCCCAGACAAGGCCGGCTGCCAGCCGGAGCCGTCGCCGCTGCGTGAGGGCGCCGGCGGCGAACCAGGCGCCCAGCGCGGATAGTGGCATGGCAAGGATCAGGAGCCAGATCATGGCACCGTTGGCGTCGCCGGCGCCGAGCACGCCCAGCACCCAGAGGACGTAGCCGAAGGGATCGCCATGGCCGGGAAGGCCGGCGCCGAGGGTGATCCACCAGCCCGAGGCATGGTTCCAGATCTCGGCCAGCCGGGCGGAAACGGGGATCAGCGCGCCGCCGGAGACTGCCTCGGCCCGGAACAGGCTGAGCTGGCCGGCCAGCGAGAGGGCCGCGGTGACGAGGACCGCGAGCAGTGCGCCGTTGCCGACCCAGCCGCGCTCGGACGTGGTGAGGGCGGCGAAGTCGTCGGCCGAGTCCCCGCTGGGCTGTTCGGCCAGCGGGTCGTGGCCCGGCAGCCCCACCCTCGCCTCGTCCGATCCCCAGGCCTCCATCAGGGAGCGCCGGTGGGCCCAGACCTCACGCCGTGGCGTCTGCAGCCCCTTGATGACGGACCGCCGGATGCGGCGGGTGCGGGCAGCGTTGCGGCGGCCGCGGATCACGGCGGCCGGGCGGCCCAGCGCGGCAAAGGTCGCGAGCAACTGGGAGAATCCGTGCCCCGGGTCCTTGACGGCGATGCTGAGGACCAGTTTGAACAGGCTCCCCAGGAGCGAGCCGAGGGCGTGCAACGGAACTTTCCAGCCGGCCGCATGCTTGAGCCGCAGGTAGACCTGGGCCTTGCGCGCCGCCACCGCATTTCCCAGGGCATGGGGGCGGTGGGACACGTGGAACATCTTCGCGCCGGGGACCACAACGACGCGGTGTCCGGCCAGCCGGTTGCGCCAGCAGAAGTCGACGTCGTCGCCGCTTCCCGGAAGGGCCGGGTCGAAGCCTTGGAGGTCTTCCCAGACATCCCGGCGGATCAGCATGCCGGCGGAGTTCACGGCGAAGGTGTCGCTGCGGCCGTCGTACTGCCCCTGGTCCAGCTCGTCGGCGTCGATCAGCGTCAGCCGTTCGGCCCAGCGGCTCGTGGACAGGCCGACGTCGATCAGCCGCCGCGTGGCGTGCCAGTCCAGCTGCTTGCAGCCGGCCACGGTGACGGACGGTGCCCGCTCGACGGCACGGAGGAGCTCGGCCAGGGCTTCGGGTGCCGGCGCGGCGTCGTCGTGCAGCAGCCAGATCCATTCGGAACCCGGCCGCCCAGCCGGACTGCCGTCCGCGGGCCAGGGCGCCAGCAAGCTGAGCCCGGCCATGACGGCTCCGCCCATGCCGCTCCTGGCCTGGTCGAAAACGGTGACGTTGGCCGTGCCGAATGCCTGTTGGAGGAGGGCGGCCGAGTGGTCACGGGAACCGGTATCGACCCCGATAAACGCATCCGCCGGCCGGGTCTGGCCCGCCAGCGCCGCCAGGGTCCTGGGGAGAAAGTCACCGCCGTCGTGGGAGACCACGATGGCGGTGACTCGTACTTCCTGAAGAATTAGATTGCTCGCTTCCTAAGCCGACGGCGCTCGCGCTCGGAGAGGCCACCCCAGATGCCGAATCGCTCGTCGTTGGACAAGGCATATTCGAGGCACTGGGAACGCACGTTGCAGGCTCCGCAGACCCTCTTGGCGTCCCGCGTTGAGCCACCCTTTTCAGGGAAGAAGGCTTCCGGGTCCGTCTGGGCGCAGAGTGCATCGGTCTGCCAGCCGAGCTCGCCTTCGTCGTCGAAATCCTGCCGGGAAGGCAACCCGATCCAGACCGGCTGCGTGCTGGGGACGGCGTGTAGCGTGCGGAGTTCCATCGGCGGGTCAAGCGGATCGTTGTCCTGATCCGGCCCGGACACCAGCTCATCGTGCGCTGCGAGGAAGGCGGTGGCGGCATCCTGCAAGGAGTCCCGCGCGTGTTCGTTGTAGCGGTCTGCCGCGTCCGGATCGGCCGGATCCACATACCAGTCAGTCGGCACTCCGCGTGAACGGTATTTCGCCGTGGCCTGGCCGGCAACGACGGCATCTTCATGGATACGCTCTGCTAGCCCCATTGGCGTTCCCTCTCTGATTTTGCAGCCTTTGACTGAGACCTGGACACTCGGTTGTGGTCCGGTTTATGCGCATTGGCCTTCGATACCTAATTACACGTGTGTAAGTATCCGGGAGTCAAGCCACGGCGGGGATAATAATCAACCGGGGAGGCAAAGCGGGGGCACGCCACGCCCGGGGTTTTTCGACACGCCCGCCACGAAGCCGCAGGTTCATTAGAGTACACAGTACTTGTGTCGGCTTTTGTTGAATTTCCGGGGAATTTTAGGCAACCGCCCTCCACTGTCCGGACAAATTCTTAGGTGCCCTTATGACACAGATCACTGCAGTCCGGACCGTGGCAAGATGAAGGCATGACCATCCCGGCAATTGAACTGATGACAGCCCTGCGTTCGGGCCAGTCCACCTCCCCCCGGCTCACCTGGTACGGCCCGGACTCGGAGCGCGTCGAACTCTCGGGCCGGGTGCTGGACAACTGGGTGGCCAAGACGAGCAACCTGCTGCAGGACGAACTCGACGCCGAGCCGGGAACCCGCCTGCGGCTGGATCTGCCGGCCCACTGGAAATCGCTGATCTTGGCCCTGGCGGCCTGGCAGCTCGGAATGGAGGTGGTCTTCGACGACGCGGCGGCCGAGCTCCTGGCCACCGCAGACCCTGGCCCGGGCGCGGCGGCGGGAGCCTTCGATGCCGTGCTGGCAGTGGCGTTGCCCGCGTTGGCCATGCGGTGGCCGGGCGAGTTGCCCTCCGGCGTCGTGGACTATGCCGCGGAGGTGCGTTCGCACGGCGACGTCTTCATTCCCCATGTGGACCCGGAGGCATCGCGGCGCGCGGTGCTGACCGCGGCGGGTGCCGTGCACACGCACGGGGAACTGCTGCAACGATTCGCGGCAATCCACGACGGCGCTCCGCGGCTGCTGGTTCCGGCCGGCGACGGGCTGGAGGCCGCCCTGGCCCAGTCATTGGGCGCCTGGCGGAGCAACGGCTCGGTGGTGCTGGTGCACCCCGACGTCGAGGTGACGGAAAGATTGCTCGGTGACGAACGCGTCCACGGGCGCTGAAACCCCGCCTAGGCCTTGGGGCCGGGCAGCTCCGGATCCGCGACGGACTGCTTCGGGACCGTAACGCCCGGCTGCGTGTGCGGATGCCGGTCGATGATCTCGTGGTCATGGGAGAACTCGGGCTCGTCATCGAGTTCCTTGTTGAACACCAGGAAGCGGTAGGCGAAGAAGCGCACGACGGTCGCCACGAGGATGCCGACGATCCCGGCCGAGAAGAGCATGTTCTTGTCCGTGATGCCCAGGCTGTACTTGGCGAGCGCGGTGAAGCCTGTGGAGATGCCGATGCCAATGCCGTTGATCAGGATGAACATCACGAACTCGCGCAGCACATTGTCCTGGCGGCGGTGACGGAAGGTCCAGAAGCGGTTCGCGATCCAGGAGAAGACCGTCGCGACGCTGGCCCCGAAGAAGCGCGCTTTTGCCTCACTGTCGGTCATGGGGCCGTGCATCAGGTAAAAGGTGAGTCCGTTGTCAATGATGAACGCGATGGCGCCGACTGCGCCGAACTTGGCCACTTCGCGCCAGAAAAGCGACGCTAATCCGCGCATGCGTTCAGTAAGTGAATTAATCATGACCCTCCGTGGCCTGCTGGAACTGTCGGCCTTCGGGCCAACTGCCCATTTTAGCGCCGATTCCCGGGAGCCCGCCCCGAAGACGCCCTGAAGACGCCCCAAGGGAGCGCCCCACAGCAGCTGATTGCGGCGCCGGGCGGGGTAAAAGCCGGGAAACCGCGAGGTTTTCGGTAGGCTGGGGCTTGTGAATTTTCCTGTAATCGGTGTTGTTGGCGGCGGCCAGCTAGCCCGTATGATGGCCCCTGCCGCCACCGCCCTGGGCTTCGAGCTCCGTGTCCTTGCGGAGGCCGACGACGTCTCCGCCGTCGCTGCCGTGGCCACCGCGCCGGTCGGCGACTATACGGACCTGGACCACCTGCTCGAGTTCTCCCGCGGCCTGGACGTGCTGACCTTCGACCACGAGCATGTCCCCACGGAGCACCTGCGCTCCCTGATCCGGGCCGGTGTCAACGTCCACCCCGGCCCGGATGCCCTGGTCAACGCCCAGGACAAGCTGGTGATGCGCGCCGCCATCGACAGGCTGGAGCTCCCCAACCCCCGCTGGGCCCCGGTGGCCGACGTGTCGGAGCTGATCGCCTTCGGCGAGGACACCGGCTGGCCGGTGGTCCTGAAGATGCCCCGTGGCGGCTACGACGGCAAGGGCGTGCGGATCGTCTCCTCGGCAGCGGACGCCGCGGAAACATCGGCCTGGTTCGATGCCATGGCTCCCCTGCTGGCCGAAGCCAAGGTGGAGTTCAGCCGCGAGCTCTCGGCCCTGGTCGCACGGACCCCTGACGGTGAGTGCCGGGCCTGGCCTGTGGTGCACACCATCCAGGTCGACGGCGTCTGCGACGAAGTGATCGCCCCTGCTTTGGACATCCCGCTTGAGGTGGCCGCGGCTGCCGAAAACGCGGCCATCAGGATCGCGAACGAGCTGGGCGTTACCGGCGTCATGGCCGTTGAATTGTTCGAAACCCCGGGCGTCGGCGCCGGCTTCCTGATCAACGAACTTGCCATGCGCCCGCACAACACCGGCCACTGGACCCAGGACGGCTCGGTCACGAGCCAGTTTGAACAGCATCTGCGGGCCATCCTGAACCTGCCGCTCGGAGCCACGGACGTCCTCGGTCCCGTCGTCGTCATGAAGAACTTCCTCGGCGGGGACAACCAGGACCTCTTTTCCGCCTACCCTGCCGCCCTTGCCAGCGAACCTGCCGCGAAGGTCCACTGCTACGGCAAGGCCGTGCGGCCCGGCCGGAAGATCGGCCACGTCAACCTGGTCGGCACATCGGCCGCCGACGTCGACTCCGTCCGGCACCGCGCCACCACCGTGGCCGACATTATCCGGAACGGACCGGCCAGCGCCGTCGCCAACCCGGGAACTTCCGAGGAGAACGCATGAGCGCCAGCATCGAGCCGCACGACTCCGCAGCACGGGACACCGGAGAGCCGGCCGACGCGGCCCCGGTCGTGGGCCTGGTGATGGGCTCCGACTCGGACTGGCCCGTCATGGAAGCCGCCGCCGAGGCCCTCGCCGAGTTCGGCATCCCCTTCGAGGCCGACGTCGTCTCGGCCCACCGGATGCCCACCGAGATGATCCGTTACGGGCAGACCGCACATAAGCGGGGCCTGCGCATCATCATTGCCGGCGCCGGCGGTGCCGCCCATCTTCCGGGCATGCTCGCCTCCGTCACCCCGCTGCCGGTGATCGGCGTTCCCGTGCCGCTGAAGACCCTCGACGGCATGGATTCGCTGCTGTCCATCGTGCAGATGCCGGCCGGTGTGCCGGTCGCCACCGTTTCGATCGGCGGCGCACGGAACGCCGGGCTGCTGGCAGCGCGCATCCTGGCCTCGGGAACCGACCACCTCGCGGCACAGCTCCGGGCCGATCTGCTGGATTTCTCGCAGGAACTCAACGACGTCGCCACCCGCAAGGGCGCCGCGCTGCGGCGCAAGGTGGCCGAAGTCTTCTCCGACGGAAACGTCACGACGCGGGGCAGCCGTTAAGGATCACCACATGACCAACAGTTACGCCCCGCCTCAGCAGGACATCGGGCAGCCGAAGCGGGCCCTGACGGACCCGGTCCGTCACCCCTCGGGGGCACCGGCCCCGGTGCTGACCAAGCGGGCCTTCGCCCTGGTCCTGATGACGCTGCTGCTCCCCGGCAGCGCCCAGACGGTCGCGGGCAGCCACCGGCTGGGACGGATCGCGCTGCGGGCCACCTTCACCGTCTGGGTGCTCGTTATCGCGGCGGCCGCACTGCTCCTGCTCAGCCGCTCCACGCTGATCAGCCTGGTCACCAATCCTCTCGCCTCGCTCCTGCTGGTAATCGGGCTCGCCGCGCTGGCCATCGGCTGGGCAGCACTGTTCGTCAACACGCTCCGACTGATCCGGCCGGTGCTGCTCGCGCCCGGGATCCGCCCCGCCGCCGTCGGGGCCCTCGTGCTGGCCATGGTTCTCAGCAGCGGCTCCCTGGGCTACGCCGCCTACCTGCTCAACGTCGGCCGTGACGCCATCGGCAGCATCTTCTCCTCCGACGGCCCCGCCATCGCCCCGTCGGACGGCCGGTACAACTTCCTGATGATGGGCGGCGACGCCGGAGCGGACCGCACCGGACGGCGTCCGGACAGCCTCTCGGTCATCAGCGTCGATGCCAAGACCGGGAAAACATCCATCATCTCGGTGCCACGCAACCTGCAGAATGCGCAGTTCAGCGAAGATTCCCCGATGCGCAAGATCTACCCCGACGGCTACAACTGCGGCGACGAATGCCTCATCAACGCCATCAACACCGAGGTCACCAACGAGCACCAGGACCTCTACCCCGGCGTTGACGACCCGGGCGCGCAGGCCACGCTCGAGGCCGTGTCCGGGACCCTGGGCATCAAGGTCCAGGCCTATGTGCTCGTGGACATGGACGGTTTCTCCAAGCTCATCGATGCCATGGGCGGCATCCGCATCAGGGCCGGCGGCTGGGTCCCGCTCAGCGGAGACATGATCGATGAGGCCAACGGCATCCACGGGATGCCCACCGGCTGGATCCCGGCGGGCGATCAGAAGCTCGATGGCTACCACGCCCTCTGGTACGGCCGTTCGCGCGAGTTCGTGGACGACTACGCCCGGATCCAGCGGCAGCAGTGCGTCCAGCAGGCGATGCTGAAGCAGCTGGATCCCGCCACCCTGCTGTCCAAGTTCGAGGACATCGCCAAGGCCGGCACCAAGGTGGTCGAGTCGAACATCTCCGCCAGCCAGCTCGGCAGCTTCGTGGACCTGGCCATGAAGGCCAAGGGCCAGGACATGAGCCGCCTGACGATCGGGCCGCCGGACTTCGACGCGGCCTTCTCCACGACCCCGGACTTCGATGTCATCCATGATCGCGTCCACCAACTCCTGGGCTCCGGCCCCTCGGCCGGAGCCGCGGAGGACACCCTCCGCGTGCCGGGCACCGCGCCCGGGCCGCTCTCGGCGGCAGGGGCCACGCCGAAGACGCCGCCTGCGCCGTCGACCCCGGACTTCACACCGGTGACCACCACGCCCGAGGGCGAGCCGATCACCGAGGAGATGCTCAACCAGTTCAAGCGTGACGGGGACGAGCAGTCGATCCGCAACCTGGTTGCCACCAACGGCCAGTGCGCACCGCTCTGATTCCGGGACTATTGCGCCGCACGCCCGGACGTGACCAAACTTCCCTGCACAGACAAGGATCTGCCCATGTACGAACTGCACAACGTCCTCCGGCCGTACGCCTGGGGATCCACCACCGCGATCGCCGGGCTGCTCGGGAGGCCTCCCTCG
Organism: Arthrobacter sp. PAMC25564; assembly: GCF_004798705.1. Classification (NCBI taxonomy): domain Bacteria; kingdom Bacillati; phylum Actinomycetota; class Actinomycetes; order Micrococcales; family Micrococcaceae; genus Arthrobacter; species Arthrobacter sp. PAMC25564. The sequence goes on from NZ_CP039290.1 coordinate 3,753,526, forward strand.
GGTGGGCCGGAGGCCGAACTCTGGATCGGCGCGCATCCGGATTCCCCGTCCGCCGTTGTGCAGCCGGCCGCTGCCGGCGGCGCTGACGGCGACGAGAAGTTAGGGCTGGACGAGCTGATCGCCGAAGACCCGGAACACCATCTGGGGTCTGCCAGCGTCGCCGAATTCGGTCCCCGCCTGCCGTTCCTGCTCAAGATCCTGGCCGCCGAGAGTCCATTGTCGCTGCAGGTTCATCCCACGCTCGCCCAGGCCCGGGCAGGATTCGCCCGGGAGGAAGCTGCCGGCGTGGACCACGCGGACCCAGCGCGCAACTACAAAGATGACAACCACAAGCCGGAGATGATCCTGGCGCTGACACCGTTCGAGTCGCTGTGCGGCTTCCGGCCGGCCGCAGACTCACGCCAGGTCTTTGAACATCTCGTGGCGTGCTTCAACCTCGCCGGACTCGAAGTCCCGCCGCTGCTCCCCCGCCTGATGGAGGATCTCGCCGGGACCGACGAGCCGGCGGCCCTCCGGGCCGCCTTCGAGCGCCTGATCGCCGGCGGGCCGGATGTCATAGACGCAACGGCCCGCGTGACCGCGGCCCTCGTGTCCGGAGCGCCGATGTCCGGCCACGAGGCGGAGCTCTCGACTGTCATCCACCTCAGCAGCCAATACCCCGGGGATCCCGGCGTGCTCATCTCGCTGCTGCTGAACCGGGTTTCGCTCAAGCCCGGGCAGGCCGTGTACCTGCCGGCCGGCAAAGTCCATTCCTACCTGCATGGCCTCGGGGTCGAGGTGATGGCGTCCTCGGACAACGTGCTCCGCGGCGGCCTCACGCCGAAGTTCGTGGACGTCCCTGAGCTGCTCAAGACCATTGCCTTCGAAGCGGTCGGCGTGCCGTTGCTGAACCCGGCAACCTCCCCGCTGGGCCAGGAACTCTTCTGCCCGCCATTCCGGGAATTCCAGCTGCAGCGGATAGAGCTGGAGCCCGGGGCCGGGCCTGTGCCGCTGGCGCAGTCCGGAGCCGCCGTCATCCTCGTCGTCTCAGGGTCCGTCCTGCTCGATTCGCCCAAGGGCGACCTCCAGCTGTGCCGCGGCGCCAGTGCATTCCTGCCTGCGGCCGAGGCCCCGGTCAACGTGCACGCCGTCGCCGGCGCCACCGGAACCGCCCTGGCCTTTGCCGTCACTACCGCCCTGAAAGCCTGAACTGTGGACTATTTCCTGCAGGGCCCTGCGTGGGCAGGCTTCCAGCGTGCCCTCGGCCGCACCGTCCATGAACAGGCGGGCCCCGGCTGGAGCTTCCTCGCCGTCGAGGAGAGCAACCCCGCCGGCAAGCTGCTCTACGCACCGTACGGCCCGGTGGCCGGGACCCTGCCGGCGTTCGACGCGGCGCTGGCGGCGCTGACGGAGCTGGCGCGCCGCTGCGGCGCCGTGTTTGTCCGGATCGAACCGGTGGCTGCCGGCTTCGGGGCGGCCGACGCCGATGCCGTGCTGCGCAGCCGCGGCCTGCGTCCCGCACCGGCGAACCAGCAGCCCGAGCTCAGCTGGATCGTGGACCTGGACCGGGACTTCAAAGATGTGCTGGCCGGCATGAAGCCGGTCAACCGCAATCTGTACCGGAACATCCACAAGAAGGGCGTGACATTCCGCTCAAGCCAGGATCCGGCCGAGGTCGCGGTGCTCCTGGAGTTCCTGCACCTGACGGCGGCCCGGAACGGCTTCAAACCGCAGAGCGATGAGTACCTGCGCCAGGTGGCCCGTTCGCTGATGCCCGCCGGGGCCGCCACCCTGTTCATAGCCGAGCTCGAAGGCACGCCCATCGCAGCCGCCCTCGCCTACGACTCCGCGGACACCCGGACGTATGCCCATGCCGCCCTGGACGACACGCACCGGAAACTGAGCGCGGGGATTCCCCTGCTGGTCACCCTGATGGCCGACGCCAAAGAGAAGGGCCTGCAGCACGTCGACCTCTGGGGCGTGGCACCGGCGGATCAGCCGGACCATAAGTGGGCCGGCTTCACGGCATTCAAGAAATCGTTCGGCGGCCGTGGGATCGCCTACCCCGGGACGTGGGACCTGCCCGTCCGGAAGCTCCGCTACGGCGGCTACCAGCTCGCCCGGAAGGGCGCCCAGGCTGCCGCGAAACTCTTCAAAGCGCTGCGGAGCAGGCTCCCGCGCTAGCTTTATGCCGTGAGCTGCCGGCCCACCGGCTACTCTCCTGCTGCTGCCCGTTTCTGGGCGGCGTAGGCGCTGGCGACCATCTGTTCGACGGAGTGCCGCATTTTCCAGTCCAGGTCCCGGGCGGCCAGCGTTCCATCGGCGACGATCCGGTCCGGATCCCCCGCCCGCCGCTGCCCGATTTCCGGCTCGAAGTCGATCCCGGTCACCTCGGCCACGGCCGTCATGATCTGGCGCACCGAGAGCCCGTCCCCGGAACCCAGGTTGTAGACCGGTTCCAACGGCTTGCCGCCGGCCAGGGCCTGCGCGGCCGCGACGTGAGAAGTCGCCAGGTCCGCCACGTGCACATAGTCGCGCACGCAGGTGCCGTCAGGGGTGTTGTAGTCGGTGCCATTGATCCGGGGCGTCTCCCCGGACGTCAGCGCCCGAAGCACGATCGGAAAGAGGTTGTGCGGGCTCGTGTCATACAGTTCGCCTGAGCCTGAGCCGACGACGTTGAAGTAGCGCAACGAGGTGTGTTTGAGCCCGCGGGCCCGGCCCTGGTCCCTGATCAGCCATTCGCCGATCAGCTTGCTCTCCCCGTACGGCGATTCCGGGCGGGTGGGGGTGGCCTCCGTGACGACGTCGCCGGTGGGCGTTCCGTAACAGGCAGCGGAGGAGGAAAAGACCAGCTTGTCGACCCGCGAGAGCTCCATGGCCTTGAGCAGCCGCGCGGTGCCGGTGACGTTCTGCTCATAGGTGAGCAGCGGCTCCTGCACGGAGACCCCGGCATACTTGAACCCGGCCAGATGGATCACACCGGTCACCGCGTGGTCCCGCAGCGTACGGGCCACCAGTTCGGTGTCGAGGATGTTGCCGTGGATGAAGGGCACATCCGCCGGGACGAATTCCCGGTGGCCGCTGGACAGCGAATCGATCACCACCGGCTGGATCCGGGCGCCGCGCAAGGCGGACACCACATGCGAACCGATATACCCTGCGCCGCCAGTCACGAGCCATGTCATGGCACCACCCTACCGAACCGCGCGGCCCGATTCCGGGGCCGGGACCCTAAAGAAACGGCTTTTAATCCAGCGGATCCCGGACCGCACGGAACGCGGCCCGGGATCCGGGCATTGCTGGTCGGCCGCTAGGAGCTAGCTCTTACGGGCGTAGCCTTCCCACTTGCTGGCCTGGTGCTCGCCCTCGACAAAGCGGATGGTGCCGGACTTGGAGCGCATCACGATGGACTGGGTGAGGACCTTGTCCTTGGAGTAGCGCACGCCCTTGAGCAGGTCGCCGTCGGTGATGCCGGTGGCGGCGAAGTAGCAGTTGTCGCTGGAGACGAGGTCATTGGTGGAGAGCACGCGGTCCAGGTCGTGGCCGGCGTCAATCGCCTTCTGCTTCTCATCATCGCTCGTGGGCCACAGCCGGCCCTGGATCACGCCGCCCAGGGACTTGATGGCGCAGGCCGCGACGATGCCTTCCGGCGTCCCGCCGATGCCCATCAGGGCGTCCACGCCGGTACCGGCACGCGCGGCGGCGATGGCACCGGCGACGTCGCCGTCCATGATGAACTTGGTGCGGGCGCCGGCTTGGCGGATTTCCTCCACGAGGGGACGGTGGCGGTCGCGGTCCAGGATCATGACGTTGAGCTGGTTGACCTTGACGCCCTTGGCCTTGGCGATGAGGTGCAGGTTCTGCTTGACCGGCAGGCGCAGGTCAACCATGTCGGCCGCTTCCGGGCCGGTCACGAGCTTCTCCATGTAGAACACGGCGGAGGGGTCGAACATTGAGCCGCGCTCGGCAACCGCCAGGACCGCCAGGGCGTTGTTGATGCCGAGGGCGGTCAGGCGGGTCCCGTCGATCGGGTCGACGGCGACGTCGCACTCGGGGCCCGTGCCGTCGCCGACGCGTTCGCCGTTGAAGAGCATCGGGGCTTCGTCCTTCTCGCCCTCACCAATGACGACGACGCCGTTGAAGTGCACGGTCTGCAGGAAGGAGCGCATGGCGTCGACGGCAGCGCCGTCGGCCTTGTTCTTATCCCCGAAGCCAACCCAGTGGCCGCCGGCAATGGCTGCCGCTTCGGTGACGCGGACCAGTTCCAGTGCAAGGTTACGGTCAGGCTCGTCAATCCCGACGGCGAGCGACGGGGAAAGCGTGGAGTACTGCTGGGGCATAGGCGCTGTTGTCACGTAAACCTCTTCTTCGAGTGGCGATCGTTGAACCCGCGCGGCCGGTACCGGCCCGTCGCGGTGATTCGTCTGATACTGATCATAGTCGCGGCAGCATCAATGGTCATTGAATGACCAACGGGTGAAACGGCTCATGTCCTTCCCGGCCACCCGGACCGAATGTGGCATCGGCCCGGTCATGGGCGACTATAGAGGGGTGAGTGAATTGCAGGATACGTCCCCCGCCGCCCCAGCAGCCCCGTCCGGCGGAGCCGCACCGGAGGGTCCCGGCGCCGCCGGGCAACCGCCGGTCAAGCCCGTCCTCCGCGCCGCGGCGGCGAAACGCGCGAACGCCTCCGTGATCGGCATGTTCATTGCCCTGCTCCTGAGCATCGCCGTCTTCCTGCCGATCGTCCTCCTGAACCCGTCGCCGAAGACCGACGGCTACCGGCCCAACGTCAACGTCAGCGCCGTGGCGCAGAACGCCGCCGGTGTGGCGGGATTCACACCCGCGGCGCCGGATACCGGCGACACATTCCGGGCGAACTACGCCCGCTGGGAGTCCGGATCCGGCAGCGGTGTGCCCACCTGGGAGGTCGGCTACCTCACGCCCAAGGAGTCGTTCATCGGGCTGGTGCAGACCCGGCAGTCCAATCCCACCTGGCTGCTGCAGCAGACCAGGAACGCTGCCGTGACCGGAACCCGGAACGCCGGCGGAGTGGACTGGGAACTGCGCGACACGGGCAAGGGCGAGAAGTCCATGGTGCTGGTGCACGGCGGCACTACCGTCATCCTGACCGGAGCGGCGCAACTGGACGAGTTCAGCGTGCTCGCCGCCGCCGTCGTAAAGTCAATCGACGCCGGCGCCACAACCCCGACGGCCGTGCCGTCGCCGGGGAACGCGCCACACGCAACAGTTTCACCCTCCACCGTCCCTTCGCCGTAAGGTAAGTCCGTGGCTACCTATCTGACTCCCGCCCTCGCCTGGCAGCGCCTCCGTGAAGGCAACCAACGTTTTGTCGCCGGCACCGCGTCGCATCCCAACCAGGATGCCCCGCGCCGTTCCTCCCTTGTGGAAAACCAGCACCCCTTCGCCGTGATCTTCGGCTGCGCAGACTCCAGGCTGGCCGCCGAGATCATCTTCGACCTGGGCCTCGGGGATGCGTTTGTCGTCCGCACGGCCGGCCAGGTCATTGACGACGCCGTGCTCGGCTCGCTGGAATACAGCATCAGCGAACTGGACGTGCCGCTGATCGTGGTCCTGGGCCACGACAACTGCGGTGCCGTCACCGTCACCAAGACGGCCGTGGAAACCGGGCAGATGCCGGTCGGCTTCATGCGCAGCCTGGTGGAGCGGATCACCCCGTCCGTGCTGACCTCGCTGCGTAACAATCAGACCGACATCAACGACATGGTGGTCGAAAACGTCAAGCAGACCTCGCAGCGGCTGGTGGACAGTTCACGGGTGATTTCGGGCGCCATCGACAGCGGCCGCACCGCCGTGATCGGTCTGGCCTACAGCCTGGCGGACGGCCGGGCCGACCTCGTCTCGAGCATCGGCCGGCTCTGATCGCCGGCGTGTGGCCCGTTGCAGGCCGTTCACGGTTTTCGATGACACGCCCTCCCCCAATAAGCTAGGCCCATGACTTCCACAGAAGAATTGAACACCGCAGAATTCCGCATTGAACACGACACGATGGGCGAAGTGCGCGTCCCCGTGAACGCCCTGTACCGCGCCCAGACGCAGCGTGCAGTGGAGAACTTCCCCATTTCCGGCAAAACCCTGGAACGCGCCCACATCGAGGCCCTCGCGCGCGTCAAGAAGGCGGCCGCCCAGGCCAACGCTGAACTGGGAGTGCTCGACGACGAGATCGCCCAGGCCATTGCCGCGGCCGCCGATGAGGTTGCTGCCGGCAAGTACGACGGCGACTTCCCGATCGACGTTTTCCAGACCGGCTCCGGCACGTCCTCGAACATGAACACCAACGAGGTCATCGCCGAGCTCGCCTCCCGTGCACTCAAGGCTTCCGGCAGCGACAAGGTGGTCCACCCGAACGACCACGTCAACGCCTCGCAGTCCTCCAACGACGTCTTTCCGACCTCGGTCCACGTGGCCGCCACGTCCGCGCTGATCAACGACCTCATTCCGGCCCTCGGCTACCTGGCGGACTCGCTGGAACGCAAATCCGTCGAGTTCAAGGACGTCGTGAAGTCCGGCCGCACGCACCTGATGGATGCCACCCCCGTCACCCTGGGGCAGGAGTTCGGCGGCTACGCCGCGCAGGTCCGCTACGGCGTCGAGCGCATCAATGCCTCCCTCCCCCGCGTTGCCGAAGTCCCGCTCGGCGGCACCGCCGTCGGCACCGGCATCAACACCCCGGCCGGCTTCCCGGAACGCGTGATCGAGCTGCTCGCCGCCGACACCGGCCTCCCGCTGACCGAGGCCCGCGACCACTTCGAGGCGCAGGCCAACCGTGACGGCCTGATCGAGGCCTCCAGCCAGCTGCGCAACATCGCGATCTCCTTTATGAAGATCAACAACGACCTGCGCTGGATGGGCTCCGGCCCCAACACCGGCCTCGGCGAGATCTCCATCCCGGACCTGCAGCCGGGCTCCTCGATCATGCCCGGCAAGGTCAATCCGGTCATCTGCGAAGCCTCCATCATGGTCTGCGCCCAGGTCATCGGCAACGACACGGCCATCGCCTGGTCCGGTACCAACGGCGCCTTCGAGCTGAACGTCGGCATCCCCGTCATGGCATCCAACCTGCTGGAGTCGGTCCGCCTGCTGGCCAACACGAGCCGCGTCATGGCGGACAAGATGATCGACGGCATCACCGCCAACGTCGAGCGCGCGCGCTTCCTCGCCGAGGCCTCGCCGTCCATCGTCACCCCACTGAACAAGTTCATCGGCTACGAGAACGCCGCCAAGATCGCCAAGAAGGCCGTGGCCGAGGGCCTGACCATCCGCGAGACCGTGGTGGCCATGGGCTTCCTCGAGCGCGGCGAGCTGAGCGAAGAGCAACTGGACACCGCCCTGGACGTTATGTCCATGACGCGTCCCCCGCACAAGGCCTAGTTTCCTCCGACGTACGTCCGCGGCCGGCACCTTTCCCACGAAAGGGGCCGGCCGCTGGCGTTAAGGCAGCCGCGGGCCGGCCGGTGTTGGAATTGTCCGCCTGCACACAAAATTGCACTTATCCAGAAATAGTGCAAAACTTTACTTTGTGAGCAATAGTGCAATACAAGAAGGCGGCCTCCGCGAGCGCAAGCGCCTGGCCACGCGGTCGGCGATCACCGCCGTCGCACGATCCCTGACAGCCGAGCGCGGCCTCAACGGTTACACCGTGGATGAGGTCTGCGAAAAGGCCGGGATCTCCCGCCGGACCTTCTTCAACTACTTCCCATCCAAGGAAGACGCCATCATCGGCCACGTCGACGACGAATTCCCGGCCGAAACCGTCGAAGCCTTCATCCGCGGCGGCGCGGGTTCCCCGGCCGGGGAGATCTCCGCCACGCTCTTCCAGGATCTGGTGACCCTGACGCTGCAGCTGTCCGAAAGGATGAGCTCCTCCGAGGAGGAAACCCGCCAGCTGATCCGGGTCATCAAGAAGGAACCGCAACTGGTGCTGCGGATCATCGGCGCCTCGGAACAACGCGAGGCCGATTTTTCCCGCATGCTGGCGGCCAGGGAAGGCGTGGCACCGGACCATCCGGTGGTCCGGATGGCCGTGCTGCTGATCGGCGGGATCGCCCGCAAGAGCAGCATGGCGTATTTCTCCGAAAGCAATACCCGCCCGCACAGGGAGCTGCTGCTGGAGAATATCGCCGCGGCCCGCACACTTTTTTCCCAGTCTTTCAATCTCCTCCCCTCCCCAGAAGGACCCCAATGAGTACCACCGACAGTCCGAAGGCGGCAGCCGCACCCCTGCTGCTGACCCAGAAACGCATCTGGATCATTTTCTCCGCCCTTATCGCGGGCATGCTTCTCTCCAGCCTGGACCAGACCATCGTGTCCACGGCCATGCCCACCATCGTCGGCAAACTCGGCGGCGTGGAGCACCAGGCGTGGATCACCACCGCCTACCTGCTGGCCACCACCATCGTGATGCCCATCTACGGCAAATTCGGTGACATCCTGGGCCGGCGGAACCTCTTCCTCGTGGCCATCGCACTCTTCACCCTCGCCTCCGTCGGCTGCGCGTTTGCCACCGATTTCTGGGGCCTCGTCATCTTCCGTGCCATCCAGGGCCTGGGCGGCGGCGGCCTGATGATCCTCTCGCAGGCCATCATCGCCGACATCGTACCGGCCAAGGACCGCGGCAAATACATGGGCCCGCTGGGTGCCATCTTCGGCCTCTCCGCCGTCGCGGGCCCGCTGCTGGGCGGGTTCTTCGTGGACCATCTGACCTGGGAGTGGGCCTTCTACATCAACATCCCGATCGGGATCGCGGCGTTCACGATCGCCTGGTTCACCCTGACCCTGCCGAACAAGAAGGCGGAAAAGCGCATCGACATCCTCGGGGTGCTGCTGCTCTCGGCCGCCACCACATGCCTGATCTTCTTCACCGACTTCGGCGGCAAGAAGGACGAGGGCTGGGATTCACCGCTGACCTGGACCTTCGGCGCCGGCCTGGTGCTGGCCGTCGTTGCCTTCGTGCTGGTGGAACGCAAGGCCGAGGATCCCATCATTCCCCTGAGCCTGTTCAAGAACCCGATCTTTGTGAATGCCACAGCAATCGGCTTCACCCTGGGCCTGGGCATGTTCGCCGCGATCGCCTTTGTCCCGACGTTCCTGCAGATGTCCTCCGGCACGTCGGCCGCCGAGTCCGGGCTGCTGATGCTCCCCATGATGGTGGGCCTGATGGGCATGGCCATCTTCTCCGGTATCCGCATCTCCAAAACCGGCAAGTACAAGATGTTCCCCATCCTCGGCGGCATCCTCACCGTCGCTGCCATGCTCTGGCTGACGACCCTGACCGCGGCGACCCCCATCTGGGTCATCTGCGTCCAGCTGTTCGTCTTCGGCGCCGGCCTCGGATCCATCATGCAGGTGATCGTCCTGGTGGTGCAGAACGCGGTGCCGGCGGACCAGATCGGCACCGCGACCAGCACCAACAACTACTTCCGTGAGGTGGGTGCCTCGCTGGGCGTCGCAGTGTTCGGCTCGATCTTCACGTCCCGGCTCTCCGAATCCCTCACCAAGGCCTTCAGCGGCGCCGGGGCCTCGGCCGATCAGGCCTCGCAGTCCACCAGGACGCTGGATCCGCAGGCCCTCAGCCAGCTTCCGGCCCAGCTCAAGGATGCGATCGTCAACGCCTACGCCGACTCCCTGGCGCCCGTGTTCTGGTATCTCCTGCCGTTTCTCGGAATCGCGCTGATCCTGGCGCTGACCCTGAAGCAGATCCCGCTCTCGGACACCGCCGGCATGGTGGCCCGGGGCGAGGCCGTGGGCGGCGAGGAAGCCGAGCGGCTCGACGCCGAACGGCACTCGGCCCGGGCCGCCGGGGAAGCCGGACCGAAGAACGACGACGAGCTCACGCAGCTTCGCAGCTGAGCCCCGGCAGTCCTGGATGGGTCGAAGGAACGCCGCAGCCTTGGGGGTGCGGCGTTCCTTCGTCGTTGTGCCCGCGGCAGGGGACATGTCCAGCCCTGCACGTGGGAAGTGGACACGTGGGGCTTATGTCCGGTGGCCGCGGGCAGGGCGGGGCATGTCCAGGCGGGTAGAGGTCAGTCAGGACGCCGGCAGCAGGACCATGGCGGCTGCGGTGCCGGCCAGCATAAAGGGCCCGAAGGGGATGCTGGATTTCAGCGACCCGCGCCGCACCGCCAGCAGCCCCAGGCTCCAGAGGCCGCCGAACAGGAACGCGGCAAACGTTCCGGCGAACACGTGCGGCCAACCCAGGAACCCCAGGTACATCCCCAGCACGCCGGCAAGCTTGACGTCACCGAAGCCCATCCCCGGCGGGTAGGCGGCCCGCAGGAGGAAGTAGAACAGCCACAGCACCGCTCCCCCGGCCAGGATGCGGAGTCCCGGCACTCCGAAAAGCCCGGCGCCGCCGTCGGGCGTGGCGCCCTGGACGCCGGAAAGGACAAGGCTGGCAGCGGCTCCCAGCAGGAGTACCCCCGCGACGCCGTAGGAAGGGAAGACGATCCGGTTCGGCAGCAGGTGGTGGCGGACGTCGATGACGGTGAGCCGGACGGCCATGACGGCAAAATAGGCGCAGGCCGCCAGCACCAGCCAGAAGGCCAGGGCATTGCCGGCGCCGAGTTCGCCGAGTCGTTGGATCATCCTCGGATGCTACTGGATATTCGCCGGACGCGGCTTCCTGTGTGCGTAAACTGTGGATATGGCGGCATGGGACAGCAGGAACCGGCGCGAGCCGCGCACTTCCGGCGGTACCGTGGATCCGGCCACTGCGTTCCGGAACCTGTGCCGTTCCTCGCCGTGGAAGTGGCAGTCGCTGCGCTTCGAATACCTGGACCGGCCCGTCAGTTCCGCTGATCCGGCCGCTTCCCCCGGCTCCGCCGCGCCGTCGGGTCTGGTCAGGGCCTGGCTGCGGCGCCCCGGAGCCCTGCGGCTGGAGACGGCTGACGGGCTCGTGCTGCACAGCACCACCGGCATCAATGATTCCCGGGACGGCTTCTACGTCAGCGCCACCCGGAAGTCATGGCTGCTGCCGCCACAGCTGATCACCCCGGTGTACGACGACGGCGGCCTGGTCCGCCGCCGCCCCGAGGCCGCCTACGGCGAGCCATGCTTCGGCAACGGCCGCTTCGGCGCCGCCCTGGACCCGGTGGAGCTGGCAGGAAACGCCCCGGTGCCCCTTGAGTTCCCCAACTCAAATGCCGTGGAGCTGGGCCCTATCACCGAGGTGGACCACGAGAGCCGGCCTGCCCTGGAAACCAGGGTTGTCCCCAATGCCAGCTACCGGCCTGCTGATCCCGCGGCGCCGCTCTGCCGCCCGGGACGCACGCTGCTGAGGATCGACGCCGGCACCGGAGTGTGCGTCGCGAGCCGCTGGCTGGAGGATGAGCCGGCAGGCTACGGCCACTGGCTGCGGATCCTGGCCGTGGACGAGTACATGCTCGACGATCTGTTCCTGGCCGAATCCATGAACCTCACGGACGTGCGCAGCCACATCAGCTGGGATATCGCGCCGGAGGCATGAGGGCGCCCGTAACTCGCGGAGCCGGAAGCACGGCGCTAGGCTTCCGGGATGACTGAGCTCGCCGGCTGTTTCCCGCCCTTTGCCCTCATGCTGACCACCCCGCGCCTCGTCCTGCGGCCTATCAGCGACGACGATATCCCGGCAGCGGTGCAGGCTGCCCTCAGCGGCATCCACGAACCTGGCCACAACCCATTCAGCAACCCCTGGAGCGAAGCCCCGGCGCACGAGCTTGGGCTGAAGATGGCCCAGTGGTACTGGCGCTGCCGCGCAAACATGTCACCACAGGATTGGACCCTGTTGCTGGGCATCTGGCACGACGGCGGGTTCATCGGCTGCCAGGACATCGCAGCCAAGGACTTCGCGACGCTGAAGACCGTCACCACCGGTTCCTGGCTCCGCAGAAGCGCCCAAGGCCGCGGCCTGGGCAAGGAGATGCGTGCCGCCGTCGCACTCTATGCCTTCGACTGGCTCGGCGCGGAGGTCGCAGAATCCGAAGCCGTTGCCTGGAACCACCAGTCCCTCGGGGTCTCCCATTCGCTCGGCTACGAACTCAACGGAGTCACGCGCGTGTCCTGGGGCGGCAAGCCCCAGAACGTCCAGAAAGTCCGCCTCACCAACGAAACCTTCAACCGCCCCGACTGGCAGCTGACGGTGGGAGGCCACGAGGCAACAGCAAAGTACCTCAAGATCCAGCGGAAGCCGGATATCGGCAAGAATTGACCCATGCACACGCCGGACCACGGTCCCTATGCAAGGTGCCTCTTTCACGGCCGGGCAAACCCGATCACAACCGCGCGCAAAAGGGCCGCGGCCCGGCAAACCCGGCCACGGCCCTTCCAAGGAGCGACGGCGGGAGGCCGCGGCCCGCAGCCTAGATCTCCGCCCCCTCCAGCAGCTCCGTCACGAGCGCCGCGATCGGCGAGCGCTCCGAGCGGGTGAGGGTGACGTGGCCAAAGAGCGGGTGCCCCTTGAGCGTCTCGACGACGGCGGCAACGCCGTCGTGCCTGCCGACCCGCAGGTTGTCGCGCTGGGCGACGTCGTGGGTCAGGACGATCTTCGAGTTCTGGCCGATGCGGCTCATCACGGTGAGCAGCACGTTCTTCTCGAGGGACTGTGCCTCATCCACGATCACGAATGCATCGTGCAGCGAACGGCCGCGGATGTGGGTCAGCGGCATGACCTCGAGCATGCCGCGGTCCATCACTTCCTCCACGACTTCCTGGCTGACGAGCGCACCGAGGGTGTCGAAGACCGCCTGCGCCCACGGATTCATCTTCTCCGCCTCTGAGCCTGGCAGGTAGCCGAGTTCCTGGCCGCCCACCGCGTAGAGCGGCCGGAAGACGATCACCTTGCGGTGCTCCTGGCGCTCCAGGACGGCCTCGAGGCCGGCGCAGAGGGCCAGCGCGGACTTTCCGGTGCCGGCGCGCCCGCCGAGGGACACGATGCCTACCTCGGGATCCATCAGCAGGTCGATTGCGAGCCGCTGTTCGGCCGAGCGCCCGTGCAGTCCGAAGACGTCGCGGTCGCCCTTCACCAGGCGCACCTGCTTGTCCGCCCCCACCCGGCCCAGGGCCGATCCGCGGCTGGAGAGCAGGACCAGCCCCGTGTTTGTCGGCATCTCGGCCGCCTCGGGGATGAAGACCGGCTCGTGGCCGTAGAGGGTGGAGACGTCCTCCTCGCTCGCGTCGATTTCCGCGACGCCGGTCCAGCCCGAGTCCTTGACGAGCTCGTTGCGGTATTCGTCGGCCTGCAACCCCATGGCCGAGGCCTTGACGCGCATCGGCAGGTCCTTGGACACCACCGTGACGTCCCGGCCCTCGTTGGCCAGGTTCTTGGCGACCGCGAGGATCCGGCTGTCATTGTCCCCGCCGCGGAATCCGGCCGGGAGCACCTCGGCGGAGATGTGGTTCAGCTCCACCATAAGCGTGCCGCCGTCGCGGCCGATCGGGATGGGCCGGTCCAGGCCGCCGTGCTCAAGCCGCAGGTCATCGAGGAGCCGCAGCGCCTTGCGGGCGAAGTAGCCGAGTTCGGGATCATGGCGCTTGCCTTCGAGCTCGGTGATGACAACGATCGGCAGGATGACCTCGTGTTCGGCGAAGCGCAGCAGGGCCCGCGGGTCCGAGAGCAGCACCGAGGTGTCGATCACGAAGCTCCGGGCCGATTCCCGCCCTGCCGTTTCTTCCCCGGAAACAGCGGGACCGGCCGCAGCATGGGAATCCGCTGGACCGGTCTTTGAGGTGGCTCGCTTGGCGCGAGAGGTAGCTTTCCGTCCCTGGTCGGTATTGACGTCGGGCAGTTGTTCAGAGATAGCCACATCGACTCCAGCCCCGGGGCACATGCCCGGAATTGTTATTGGTGAGGCGGTTCGGCCTGAAGGCCGGACGCGGCCTCCCCTGCACCCGGTGCGAACATCCGCTCCATGTACTGGCCTCCCCGATTGGCCGGCGGTTTGCCTGCCAATGCGTCAAAGGTAAATCTCCGACCCGGCGTTTCCCCGGCCATTCGTGGGCGATTCCTGTTGCCGTCTGATTAACTCGTGATGAACACCGGCTCAGGTGCCGAAGCGCCGCTGCCTTCCGGCGTAGTCGCGCAGGGCGCGGAGGAAATCGACTTTACGGAACGCCGGCCAAAGGGCCTCACAGAAGTAGAATTCGCTGTACGCGCTCTGCCACATCAGGAACCCGGAAAGCCGCTGCTCCCCCGAGGTGCGGATCACCAGGTCCGGATCGGGCTGGCCCCGCGTGTACAGGAACCGTGAGATGTCGTCCACGGTGAGCTCGTCGGCCAGCTTCCCGATGTCCTCCCCGCGGGCGACGGCGTCGTGCAGCAGTTCGCGGACGGCGTCGACAATCTCGCGGCGGCCGCCATAGCCGACGGCGACGTTGACGTGGATCTTGTCGCGTACGGGAGTTCGGGCGGTCAGGTGGTTGAGCCGCTCGGCCAGGTAGTCCGGCAGCAGTTCCGGGGCGCCCATGGCGTGTACGGAAATGTCGGCGTCGTCGTCCAGCCGGTCCAGCGTGTTGGCGATGATCCCCATCAGCAGGTCAAGTTCCTCGCCTGAGCGGCTCATGTTGTCCGTGGACAGCATGTACAGGGTGACGACTTTGACGCCGAGTTCCTGGCACCAGCCGAGGAACTCGTGGATCTTGTCGGCCCCGGCCTGGTGCCCCTGGCTCGTGGGGGCGTTGAACTGGCGCGCCCAGCGCCGGTTGCCGTCGACCATGACACCGATGTGTTTGGGGATGCGCCCCGGGTCCAGCGAGCGCTGGAGCGAGCGCTCGTAGAAGCCATAAAGGAACCCGGGCAGTTCCATCCGGAGATTCACCTGGCTTCCTTAAAGTACGACTGCAGTGCAGATCCTAGGCTACCTTCCGGAAGGAGGGGCCGTGTGCAAGCCCGCCGCCATTTCCGACCGCACAATACTTACCCTCCGGTAACTTACTGCCGCGTAAGTTATTATGGCGGCATGGATAGCAACAGCCGCGAGCCGCGGCCGGAGCGGCACCCGGGCCGTGGACACGGTCCGGTGGACGAAGCCGCGGTCCGGATTGCCGAACTCCTGATGATCAAGCCCAAGTGGCGCGGCTGGATCCACACGTTCACGGCGCCGTTTGCCCTGGCCGCGGGCCTGGTCCTGGTGATCCTCGCCCCCACCCCCGATCTGAAGACCGCCTCCGCCGTCTATGCCTTCACCGGGGTGCTGCTCTTCGGGGTGAGCGCCATCTACCACCGCGGGAACTGGTCGCCCGGGGTCAAGATCGTGCTGAAGCGGCTCGATCACACCAACATCATGCTGGTCATTGCCGGCAGCTACACGCCTCTGGCCTGGGCGCTGCTGGAGCGGCCCAAGGCCGAACTGCTGCTGGGGATCATCTGGTCCGGAGCCATCCTTGGTGTGCTGTTCCGGCTGCTGTGGACCCATGCGCCGCGCTGGTTGTATGTGCCGATCTACATCGCCCTGGGCTGCGGCTCGCTGTTCTACCTGCCGGAGTTCTTCGCCGCCAATGTCGCATCGGCGGTGCTGATCTGCGTCGGGGGTGCCCTCTACATCGCCGGCGCCGTGTTCTATGCCTTGAAGAAACCGAACTTCAGCTACCAGCACTTCGGCTTCCACGAACTGTTCCATGCGTTCACGGTGTTCGCCTTTGCCGCCCATTTCATCGCGATTGCCATCGCCGTCCTGGGCTGAGCCGCCCCGGCCCCGCGCGCAATGAATTGCCTGGGCGCGGGTCATCGGGACATGGCAGCCAGGCGTTCCCGCAGCCCTTCGACGGAACCCGCCGGACGGTCACAGACCATGCCGCGGCACAGGAACACCTGGGGGCCGCCGTCCGGACCGGCGCCGCGGCCGTGCAGCAGCGGCACCGCCGCGGCATCTTCACCGCCGGCGTCGCCGCCGTCCTGGACCGCGATCACCAGCCCCGGGCTGGGCGAGCGCAGCAGCTCGCGGTGCATTGCCGCCCGCTCCGGCGTGTCCGGGCCGGCGACGGCGGCCTCCACCGGGCCTGCCAGCCCGGCCTGCGCCGTCGCGAGCAGCCACCCTGCCACCCGGGGCGCCCGGGTGGCCAGCGGCGGCAGCAGGGACAGGATGTTGCCGGCCAGGGCACGGTGTTGACTCGAACCCGAGAGTGCCGAGTAGGACAGCAGCACGCCCGCGAAGGCCGCGGCCCCGCTGGGGGTGGCGCCGTCGAAGGGGTCCAGAGCGGCGCGCCGGCCCTGGGCATTGAACACCTGCTCCGACTCCCCCGCGGTGTCCGTCAGGGCGCCGTCGGCCACGAACCGCGTGCAGGCGGCCTGCACCATGGCGTCGGCCAGCCGGTACCAGCGGGTGCGGCCGGAGACGGCGTAAAGCGCGAGCAGGCCTTCGGCGCAGAAGGCGTAGTCCTCCAGCAGGCCGCCGATCCCCCGGGCTGCCCCGGCATGGGACACCCGCACGAGCGTGCCGGGTCCGCCGCCGGAGCCTGCCTTCCAGTGCACGCGCGCCAGGTACGCCGCGATCCGTTCGGCGGCTCCGGCCAGCTCCGGGCGGCCCAGCACGGCGCCGGCTTCGGCCAGCGCCGCGACGGCCAGCCCGTTCCAGCCGGCCACGACCTTGTCATCCCGGGCCGGCTGCGGCCGGCGGTTCCGCGCTGCCAGGAGCAACGGCCGGGCCCGTTGCCACAGGGCGGCCTCCCCGCCGCCGGCCGCGCGCCCGGGGTGCAGCGGGGAGCCGTCCGCGGAGACCGTGCCGCGGGCATGCACATTCATCAGTTCCGCCACGGCCGGACCGTCCGCGGGCCCCAGCAGACCGGCCAGCTCCGCGGCCGTCCAGAGATAGCTGGCCCCCTCGGAGTGCACGCCCTCCACCACGGTGTCGGCGTCCAGGGACGAGGCGAGAGCCTCGGGGCCGCCTTCTGGGCCCGCCCCGCCGGCGGCCCCGAGGCCCAGCGAGGACAGGATCCAGTCGGCGGTGCGGGAGGCGACCTCCGCAGCCTCCGCGGCCGGGAAGTGCGCCGTACCGCCGAGCCGGACCCAGTGCACGTAGACGCGGAGCAGCTGGGCGTTGTCGTAGAGCATTTTCTCGAAGTGCGGAACGGACCAGTCCCGCGTCACGGAGTAGCGGGCGAAGCCGCCGTCGAGCTGGTCGAACAGCGCCGACCGGGACATCGCGGCGAGCGTGCGGCCCGCCATGTCCCGGGCGGCCGCCGCGGTGTCCGGGCCAGCAGCGGCCGACGGCACGGCGGCGTGTCGGATCAGGAATTCAAGGACCGCGGAGGGCGGGAACTTGGGCGCGGCGCCAAAACCGCCGTCCTCCGGGTCTTCCGAACGGGCCAGCGCGCGCACGGCTTCCGGGAGCAAGGCGGCGTCCACGGGCCCGGGCGGCCCGTCGAGCCGGACGGCTGAACCAAGTTGTGACCCGGCGATGCCTCGCGCCAAGGTGGCGGCATTGGCTTCGACGGCGCCGCGGCGCTCCCGCCAGGCCTCCCGTACGGCCTCGAGGACCTGGCCGAAGGAAGGCCGGCCCGGCATCGGCCGGGGCGGGTAATAGGTGCCGGCATGGAAGGCCCTGCCGTCAGGCAGGAGGAAGACTGACATCGGCCAGCCGCCTTCGCCGCTGATCGCCTGGGTGGCGGCCATGTAGACGGCGTCGACGTCAGGGCGCTCCTCGCGGTCCACCTTGATGGCGACGAAGTTGGCATTCAGGAACTCCGCGGTGGCCGGGTCCTCAAATGATTCGTGGGCCATGACGTGGCACCAGTGGCAGGCCGCATAGCCGATCGAGAGGAACACCGGGACGTCACGGGCGGCGGCAAAGGCGAAGGCCTCGTCGCCGAACGGGCGCCAATGGACGGGGTTCCCGGCGTGTTGCCGGAGGTAGGCAGAGGGTTCTCCGCCCAGGGCGTTGGCGGCCTCGGGAAAGGTTCGGGATGGACCGCCGTCAGCGGGTTCCGGGCCCGGCATGACCGTTGGCTTCCGGGCGGGAGCCGGCACCGTGGGCAGTCCCCGGGGCGCCGCCGGCTTCAGGCTCCTGGCCGGCGCCGTCAGTTCCTGCCTCGGCCGCGGCGCGTTCTTCCTCCACCTGCCCGCGGTAGCGGACCCGGCGGATGCGCCGCACCATGTCCACGATCAGCAGCGCCGTCAGCACCACGATGAAGGCCGTCAGCAGGAAGCCCAGCAGGCCGGGCGTGACCTGGTCCTGGGAGAGTCCCGGACGCAGCGACGGCGACGGGGTGGGCGCCGGGGCCGTTGCCAGGGCGATGAGCAAGGAATGCACTTGGGAACCTTCTGTGGGAACTGGGTCGGCCCCGGTGGCGGGATCCGACGGCGGGCCGCGTCTACTGGTTTTCTGCTGCCGGGTTTCTGCTGTGGGAGTGCTTCAAACGGCTTCTACACCGTATAGAAATGGCCCGCTGGGTCTATCTTAGCCCGGCGAAGAGGTCCGTTTCGGGCAGCTCCGTGGGGATCCGGGACTGGATCAGGGAGTAGTCTTCCCACGGCCAGATCCGGCGCTGCATCGCCGGGGAAACCGCGAAGAAGAATCCCTCCGGATCCACCTGGGTGCGGTGCGCCCGGAGCGCATCGTCGCGGGCTTCAAAGAAGTCCCCGCACTCGATCTGGGTGGTGGTGGGGTGCGTCGGCGCCGGAGGGGTGTGGCCTTCCGCATCCGCCTCCAGCCAGGTTGCCAGGCGTTCGGCATACGGGGACTGCAGCCCGGCTTCCTCCAGCGCGAAGTGCAGGGCACGGAAGCGGTCCGGGCTGAAAGCGCGGTCGTAGTACAGCTTGCCGGGCGCCCAGGGATCGCCCGTTCCCGGGTAGCGGGCGGGATCGGCGGCGGCTTCGAAGGCCTCCACTGCCACCCGGTGCGCCATGATGTGGTCCGGGTGCGGGTAGCCGCCGTTCTCGTCGTAGCTGAGGATCACGTGGGGCTTGAACCCGCGGACCAGCCTGACCAGGGGCGCGGCGGCCCGTTCCAGGGGCTGCACGGCGAAGGAGCCCGCCGGCAGGGGCGGCAAGGGATCGCCTTCCGGAAGTCCGGAATCCACAAAACCCAGCCAGCGCTGGCTGACGCCGAGGATCCGGGCCGCCCGGGTCATCTCCAGCCGGCGGGCCCCTGCCATGTCGCGCTTGGGGTGCGGTTCGCCTTCCATCGCAGGGTTCTGGATGTCACCGCGGGAGCCGTCGGTGCAGGTCGCCACCAGGACGTCGATGCCCGCGGCGGCATACATGGCCATCGTGGCGGCGCCCTTGCTGGATTCGTCGTCGGGATGAGCATGGACGGCCAGCAGTCGAAGCGGCACTGACGGGCTGGGGGACGCTGTCATCGTGGGACGGCTCCTCTTTCTTCTGCAGGTTCGTTCGGCGGGTCTGAAAAAGCGGGCTGAAAAAGCGGTGCTGGCCAGGCCGGTGTGCCTTGCGGCCCGGCGGCGCGGAAATTAGCCCGTCCGATCCACACTAAACTGGAGTGGTGACTTCCGAGGATCAGCCTGCCGCGCCCGCACCGGCCCCTACCAGCCTAGCCAATCGTTACGGCGGTCAAAAGCGTGCCCTGACCGGCAAGGCCAAACGCGGCATCCTGATCGCCGCCCTCGTGGCCGTCATCGGACTCCTGGCCTGGCTCTCGATCTCGTCCGCGACTCCCGCGGTCAGCTTCAAGGACATCGGCTACAGCACCCCGGACGCCACGCTCGCGGAAATCGACTTCCAGGTGACCAAGGACCCGGGAGCGGACGCCAAATGCGCCGTCAAGGCCCTCGATGACAGGTTCGCCGTCGTCGGCTGGAAAGTCCTGGATATCGGGCCCAATGCCGCCGGCTCGGGGGCGGACGGCGGCCGCACGAGCGTCCAGCGGGCGCTGGTGCGCACCGAATCGCAGGCCGTCTCCGGCGTCGTGGACAGCTGCTGGGTTCCGGACGCGGCAAAGTAGCCCATGGAGCACGGCACCAGCCGGCGGCGCCGGATAACGCGGTGTGACCCACGCCGCAGCGATCTTTGGTTTATCCACAGGATTGACTACAATGGATCAATACCTTTCCCCCGCTGAGCTGGTTACTGAGTCTTAAAAGTGGCCACCGTGGCGGGGTCTTTGCTTGTTTGACCACAAAAAGGAGAAGTCCGTGTCTACCACCAACAGCGCAACTGCAGCTTGGCTTACCCAGGAAGCTTTTGACCGCCTGAAGGCAGAGCTGGACCACCTTTCCGGCCCTGGCCGCGCGGAAATCGTCCAGAAGATCGAGGCCGCCCGCCAGGAGGGCGACCTCAAGGAGAACGGTGGCTACCACGCCGCCAAGGAGGAGCAGGGCAAGATCGAAGCCCGTATCCGCCAGCTCACCGCACTGCTCCGGGACGCCCACGTCGGCGAGTCCCCCGCGGACGATGGAATCGTGGAGCCCGGAATGCTCGTCGTGGCCAGGATTGCCGGCGACGAAGAGACGTTCCTGCTCGGCTCCCGCGAAATCGCCGGGGATTCCGATCTCGACGTCTTCAGCGAGAAATCTCCCCTGGGCGCGGCCATCGTCGGCCACAAGGAGGGCGAGTCGCTCAGCTACACCGCCCCGAACGGCAAGGTCATCACGGTCGAGATCATCTCCGCCAAGCCCTTCGCGGGCTGACACCGGGATACAGCACACCGGAACCACGACGCCGGCCCTCCCCTTCAGCGGGAGGGCCGGCGTCGTCGTTGGTGGACTTCTTTTAGCGTCCGGCGCGCAGCTGCCCCGCCCGGCGGGTGCTCAGGAGCAGCGCCGCCACGACGCCGCCAGCAGCCCCGCCGAGGTGCGCCTGCCAGGAGACGAAGCCTGCCACTGTCGGCAGGATGCCGAAGAGGATGCCGCCGTAGGCCATGAACAACACTACGGCGAGCAGGATCTGCCACCAGCTGCGGTTGAAGAACCCCCGCACCAGCAGGAATGCGAAGAGCCCGAAGACCAGCCCGGAGGCGCCGACGGTGAGGTTCAGTCCGATCAGCCACACCGCCGCGCCGGATCCCAGCCAGCTGGACGCCAGCGCGGTGACGAACACCCGCAGCCCGGAGAGAAACACCAGGAAGCCGAAGACCATCAGCGGCAGCGCATTGGAGAGCAGGTGCGCCAGGTTGGCGTGCAGCAGCGGGAATGTCAGGATGTCCAGGATTCCGTCCAGGCTGCGCGGGCGCAGGCCGAACACGCCGTTCAGGGAGTGCAGCAGGACCGTATTGACGATCTCGATCACGAAAAGCAGCCCAACGAACGAGCCCACCACCAGCAGCCCCCGGCGGGCGCGGGCGGCCGGGGTGTCACCGGCGCGGGGCCGTTCACTCCGGAAGGCGTCCAGCACCATGGCCGCTAGTGCACCACAATCGGCTGGAAACCCTCGGCACGCAGCGCCGCGAGGACCTGCTCGCTGTGTTCGTGGCCCTTGGTTTCCAGGTTGACCGTGATGGACACGTCACCCATGCTGATGGAGCCGCCCAGGCGGGTGTGGTCCAGCCCGGTGACGTTGGCGTCATTTTCGGCGATAATGCGGGCGATGGTGGCCAGCGAGCCCGGACGGTCGTCCAGCATCATCCGCACCGTCATGTAGCGGCCGGCGGCGGAGAGGCCCCGCTGGATGACTTTGAGCATCAGCATCGGGTCGATGTTGCCGCCCGAGAGGATCACGGCAACGGTCCCGGGGTTTTCGATCTTGCCTTCCATCAGGGCCGCGACGCCGACCGCACCAGCGGGCTCGACCACCATCTTGGCGCGTTCCAGCAGGAAGATCAGGGCCCGGGCCAGGGCGTCTTCGCTGACGGTGACGACGTCGTCGACGAGTTCGCGGATGATGCTGAAGGGCAGCTGGCCCGGCCGTCCCACGGCGATGCCGTCGGCCATGGTGGATACGCGCTTGAGCGGGACGAGGGCGTCCGCGGCCAGCGACGGCGGGTAGGCGGCGGCGTTTTCGGCCTGCACCCCGATGATCCGGATTTCCCGGCCGAGTTCCTTCGCCCGTGCCTTGACGGCCACGGCGACGCCGGCGAGCAGGCCGCCGCCGCCGACGCCCATCAGGATGGTGTCGACGTTGGGGACCTGTTCGAGGATTTCGAGTCCGACCGTGCCCTGGCCTGCCACGATGTCCACGTCGTCGAAGGGGTGGACGAAGACGGCGCCGGTTTCATCCGCGTAGCGTTTGGCCTCGGCGAGGGCCTCGTCGACGTTGTGCCCGTGCAGTACGACCTCGGCGCCATGGCTGCGGGTGGCGGCGAGCTTCGGCAGGGCGACGCCGAGCGGCATGTAGATGCGGGCCTTGATGCCCAGGCTCTTGGCGGCCACCGCTACGCCCTGGGCGTGGTTGCCGGCCGAGGCAGCGACGACACCGCGCTTCTTCTCCTCGGCGGTGAGCTTGGCCATCCGCACGTAGGCGCCGCGGACCTTGAAGGACCCGGCGCGCTGGAGGTTCTCGCATTTGAGGAACACCTCGCCGCCCACCATGGCGCCGAGGGCCCGCGAGGACTCGATCGGTGTCCGCGTAATGATCCCGTCGAGCAGCTTCTGCGCCTCCAGGACATCGTCCAGCGTGACGGGCAGGCTCTCAAGGGTATTCACGAACTGTTCTCCTTCGTCGGATCAGGCTCCGGCGTCCCGTCCGGCATCGCCGCCCGGAACACCGTTATGGCGGGCGTCGCGGCGGCCGGGGGTGTCGCCCGGCACGTGGACGTCCATAAACGTGTTGTCTGCGCCGGTCCCGTCGGGTGCAGGGATGCCCTGGAGACGCGCGGTTGCCGGCACTTCCTCATGTTCCCACGTTCTGCCGGCAATATAGCGAATCGACGAGTTTGCTACGGCGAGGATCGGCACCGAGAATAGCGCACCGGGGATTCCCGCCAGGTAGGATCCGGCGGCGACGGACAGGATCACGGCCACGGGGTGCAGTGCCACGGCCTTGCCCATCACGAGGGGCTGCAGGATGTGGCTCTCCAGCTGCTGCACGGCCAGCACGATGCCCAGCATGACCAGGGCGTTGACCGGCCCGTTGGCCACGAGGGCCAGCAGGACGGCGACGGCGCCGGTGACGAGGGCACCGACAATCGGGATGAAGGAGCCAAGGAACACCAGCACGCCGAGCGGAAGCGCCAGCGGCACTCCGATGATGGCGGCGCCCGCCCCGATGCCGACGGCGTCCACGAACGCGACAAACATCTGGATCCGCGCGTAGCTGACCATCGAGGCCCAGCCGCGGCGGCCGGCCCCGTAGGTGGCGGCCCGGGCCTTCCTGGGCAGCAGCCCGACGAGGAAGCCCCAGATCCGGCTGCCTTCGAGCAGGAAGAAGATCAGGACGAAGAGCGCCAGGACCAGGCCGGCGGCAAAGTGGCCTGCCGTGCTGCCGAAAGTCAGCGCCCCGCTGAGGATGCTGCTGCTGTTGTTCTGCAGCGCCGCGGTGGCGTCTTTGATGTACTGGTCGATCTGGGCGGCCGTCAGTTGCAGCGGGCCTTCGGACAGCCACGCCTGGACCTGCTGGACCCCGGCGAGCGCCTCGGACCAGAGTTCACCGAAGCCGGCCGCGAGTTGCCGGCCAACGAGCGACAGCGCGCCGGCGATCACGCCGATGAAGCCAAGGACAGTGATCGCGACGGCGAGGCCGTTCGGCACCCGGTGCCGGGCCAGCCACCGCGCCACGGGGCTCAGGAGCCCCGCGAGCAGGGCAGCGACCATAACGGGGATGATGAGGAAGCTGATCTTGCCCAGCAGCCAGATAAGCGTGCCGGCCACGAGGAGGATGAGCCCGATCCGCCAGGCCCAGGACGCCGCGATGCGGACGCCGTAGGGAATATCCTGATCGAGCTCACGGTCCGTCAGTACCCGCGCGGCCGGCGCCGGCGCGGCCACGGGCCCGCCGGAATCGATGCGGGTCCGTGGGGCGGCGTCCTCAGCTGGCATCATAGCCCCATGATTCCCCAGTACACCCCGAATGGGAAACCGATGGAAAACCGCTGGGAAGCGCACGGGAAACCGGCGCATCCCAGGGCAGATCCGCGCCCCTGGGCTTAGCCCAGCGACGCGCTGATACCCCAATTCATGCTGAAGCTCTCCCCCGGCGCCAGCCAGCGCAGGCCCGCGCCGCTGTTGAAGGCGTTGGCCGGGCCGGTCATGGGCTC
This sequence comes from Arthrobacter sp. PAMC25564, assembly GCF_004798705.1. Lineage (NCBI taxonomy): Bacteria > Bacillati > Actinomycetota > Actinomycetes > Micrococcales > Micrococcaceae > Arthrobacter > Arthrobacter sp. PAMC25564. The sequence continues at coordinate 3,777,600 of NZ_CP039290.1, forward strand.
GATGGCCACCGCCTTCGCGCGGCCCGGGAAGTTCGTTGTCACGAAGACGTGGACGTAGCCGCAGCTCCCGTCCTGCCAAAGGCTCACGCTCCGCCCGTCCGGCGCCCGGAGGGTGTGGCGGGCCACCCCGCCGTCGAAGTCCAGGTCGGTGTAGGCGGAATCGATCTCCAGCCCGGCCACCTTCCGGCCGCCCCGTAGGTCGAAGTCCCCGCTGACCGCCTCGGTGCTGCGCGGGATGAGCCGCCCGTCCGTCACGAGCCGGGTGCGGGCGCCCACGGTCACGGTCAGTTCCTCGCTGGGCACCTCCCCCAGCCGGAGGTAGGGGTGGGAGCCCAGGACGAACGGCGCGGGCGTGCCGGAGTCGTTGACCAGGGTCTGCCGGACTGCCAGCCCCAGCTCGGCGCCCAGTTCGTAGCGGACCCGGTGCCGCAGCAGGAAGGGGTAGCCGTGCTGGGGGAAGATGGCAGCTTCCAGCGTCACGGCGAATTCGGATCGGGCCACGGGTTCGTAGGAGGCGTTGCGCAGCAGCCCGTGGCTGGCGTTGTTCCGGGATACTTCGGTGATGTCCAGCTGCTGCTTCTTGCCGTCCAGGTGCCAGACCCCGTCTTCCACGCGGTTGGCCCAGGGCGCCAGTGTGATCCCGGCGGCGCCGGGCGCAATCTCCGAGTCACTGTAGCTCTCGGTCAGCGCGGTGCCGCCCCGGCTGTACAGCCGGAGGCCGGCGGCCAGTTCGGTGACGACGGCGCGGGCGTCTCCGCGCCGCAGCTCATACTGCCTGCCGGTGGCGCAGCGCCGCACTGAATTATCGGGACTACCCGGAGTGCCGGGGGATTCGCTCAGATCCATGGCACCACGGTACAGGGCGGCGGATAAGCTGGGGCATCCGTCACCCCCCAATGGGAAGGAACCGCATGATCCTGGGCACCAATGAACTTGCGTCCCGGTTCGAGGGCGTGTTTGGCGTGGCCCCCGACGGCGTCTGGCAGGCGCCCGGCCGCGTGAACCTGATCGGCGAGCATACGGACTACAACGAAGGTTTCGTGCTGCCCTTCGCCATCGACAGGACGGCCCGGGTGGCCGTCCGCCTCCGCCCTGATTCCACCCTCAGGATGCTGTCCACGTTCGGCAACCAGGGATTAACGACGGCGGATACGGGCGCCCTGGACCGCTCCACCGCGCGGGGCTGGACCAAGTATCCGCTGGGCGTCATCTGGGCGCTGCAGCAGCGGGGCCTTCCCATTCCCGGGCTGGACCTGCTGCTGGACTCCGATGTGCCCCGGGGCGCCGGGCTGGCCTCCTCGCATGCGATCCAATGCGCTGTGATCTCCGCCCTGAACACCCTCACCGCCGCCGGGCTGCGGGTTGAGGACATGGTCCTGGCCACCCAGCGGGCCGAGAATGAATTCGTCGGCGCCCCGACGGGCATCATGGACCAGTCCGCCTCGCTGCGGGCCACGCCGGGGCACGCCGTCTTCCTCGACTGCCGGGACCAGAGCGTCCGCCTGGTGCCGTTCGACGCCGAGGGCGCCGGTCTGGTCCTGCTGGTGATCGATACCAGGGTCTCGCATTCGCACGCCGAGGGCGGCTACGGCTCGCGGCGGGAATCCTGCGAACTCGGCGCCGAAGTGCTCGGCGTGAAGGCCCTGCGCGACGTCGGGATGGAGGACCTGGAAGAGGCCAGCGGGCTGCTGGACGCCGAGACATTCCGCAGGGTCCGCCACGTCGTCACGGAGAACGACCGCGTGCTGCGGACCGTCGGTCTGCTCGAGGCCGCCGGTCCGGAGGCGATCGGCCCGCTGCTCGATGCCTCCCACGCCTCGATGCGGGACGATTTCGAGATCTCCTGCGCCGAGCTGGACCTTGCGGTGGACGCCGCCCGCTCCGGCGGCGCGATCGGTGCCCGCATGACCGGAGGCGGCTTCGGCGGCTCGGCAATCGCGCTGGCCCCGGCGGGCGCCGAACCGCAGGTCCGGGCCGCCGTCGAACGCGCCTTCGCGCAGGCCGGCTACGCGGCGCCGGACATCTTCAGCGTGCGCCCCGCGGCCGGGGCCATGCGGCTGGCGTAGCCGGAGCGTAGGCTGGGCGCATGCCGGAAGCCGTCATAGTTTCTACTGCCAGAAGCCCCATCGGACGGGCCTTCAAAGGCTCGCTCAAGGACGAGCGGCCCGATGACCTCGCCGCGGCCATGGTGGCGGCCGCCCTTGCCAAGCTTCCGTCTTTCGACGCGCAGGCGGGCCCCGGCCAGGGCCTGGACGACCTGTACCTGGGCTGCGCGGAACCGAGCGGCGAGGCCGGCTCCAACATGGCCCGCGTGGTCACCATCCTGGCCGGACTGGACAACGTACCCGCCGCCACGATCAACCGCTTCTGCGCCTCGAGCCTGCAGACCCTCCGGATGGCGTTCCACGCCGTCAAGGCAGGGGAAGGGCAGGCCTTCCTAGCGGCGGGGGTGGAGTCAGTGTCGCGCTACCGGGACTGGGCCGGTGCCGGGGAAACCGACGCCGGCACCCACAACCCGCTCTTCGACGCAGCCGGGAAGCGCACCGCGGCCCGCGCGTCCTCGAACACCCCTTGGACCGACCCGCGGCTGGGCGCCCGGATGCCGGACGTGTACATCGCCATGGGCCAGACGGCGGAGAATGTCGCCACGAGCCACGGCATCAGCCGCGCGGAGCAGGACGCCTGGGCCGTGCTCAGCCAGAACCGGACCGAAGCCGCCATCGCTTCCGGGTTCTACGCCCGCGAAATCACGCCGTACCGGAGGAAGGACGGCACCGTCGTCGACCGGGACGATTCCCCGCGGGCAGCTGTGACGCTCGGGTCGGTCAGTACGCTGCAGCCGGTGTTCCGGGCCGAAGGCACCGTGACGGCAGGCAATGCCTGCCCGCTCAACGACGGCGCGGCCGCCGTCGTCGTCATGAGCGACGCGCGGGCCCGCGAACTGGGGCTGGACCCGCTGGCGCGGATCGTCTGCACCGCAGTCAGCGCGCTGTCCCCCGAACTGATGGGCATGGGGCCGGTCGAGGCCACCCGACGGGCGCTGCAACTAGCCGGGCTCAAGATCGGGGATATCGACCTCGTGGAGCTCAACGAGGCCTTCGCGGTCCAGGTCGTGGCGAGCGCACGGGAACTCGGCGTCGACCCGGAGAGGCTCAACGTCCACGGCGGGGCGATTGCGCTGGGGCACCCCTTCGGCATGACCGGCGCCCGGATGACCACGACCCTGCTGAACGGGCTCCGGGAACGGGACGGACACCTGGGCCTCGCCACGCTGTGCGTCGGCGGCGGCCAGGGCATGGCGGTCATCCTGGAGCGGCTCAGCTGACGCTCCGCAGACCAGGGTGGCGCCGGGGTTACTCGTCGCCGCGGAGGATTGCCAGCAGGCGGATGATCTCGACGTAGAGCCACACCAGGGTAACGGTGAGGCCGAAGGCCGCGGTCCAGGAAAAGCGCTGCGGGGCGCCGCTGCGGACGCCGGCTTCGATGCTGGTGAAGTCCATGATCAGCGAGAAGGCGGCCAGGCCGATCGCCAACAGGCCGATGAACACGCCCAGCGGGATACCGAAGATCTCGACGCTGGTGCGCAGGCCGAAGGGGGAATTTACGGCGCCGGTCCACATCATGACCATGTTGATGAGCGCAAAGACCGCGTAGCCGATCATGGCGATCATAAAGAACCGCATGACCTTCGGTGTCGCCCTCACCTTGCCGCTCTTGAACAGTACGAGGGTCACGGCGAAGACGGAGAGCGTACCGATGACGGCCTGCAGGCCGACTCCGGGGAACATCCCGTCCAGGACGCGGGTCAGTCCGCCGAGGAAGAGTCCCTCCAGGCCCGCATACGCCAGGATCAGCGCCGGTGAAGGCTGCTTCTTGAACGTGTTGACGAGGCCGAGGACAAAGCCGCCCAGCGCGCCGGCGAGCATCAGCATCATGGCCGGGCCCTGCGCCACCAGGAGTGTGACGGCCGCGCCGGCGATCAGCACGCCCAGGCACGCGGCAGTCTTGACGATCACATCGTCAAACGTCATGCGGCCCGTGTCGGCAGGACCGGCGGCGGGCCGGTTGTACATCTGCTGCAACTGCTCCTGGGTCATCCCCTGCCGGGCAGCGCTCCAGCCGCCCTGGGCGTCCATGACCTGGCCGGGCGCCCGGCCCGGCACCTGGCCGAACTGGCCCTGGCCGTAGGCGTTCTGGCCGTAGGAACCCTGTCCGTAGGCCTGTGGGGCAGGCGGTGCCTGGATGGCCCCACGGAAATTCTTTCCGTTAAAGATCGGGTTTCCGCCAAGTGCCATTGCTGGTGTCCTCCAAATAGGGGGTAAGTGATGATCCGGTGCGTGCTGACCGATAAAGCTCACGCTACCAATTCCCACGTCCGGCAGGTACGGATAGTTCCCACGGTTGTTATCCGATCGCGACGTTTTGCCTGCTCGCGACGGCATTCATTGGCCCCCGCGGGCTGTAACATGGGCCGCACAGGGTGATGGATGTCACAAGTCCTAAGCATCACATTGCACAGCACCACCGCACCGCCGTTCGTCCCCCTGACCGTTCGCAGCGGTTGCACAGGCGCAACCCACACCACCCCATGTGGAGGTTTTCAATTTGAGAAACACACCGAGAGGCCTGTCGCAGAGACGGCGCGGCAGACTGCTGAAAGTTGTGGGGGCTGTTTTTGCCACCGTCGCCGCGCTGTTGCTCATCGTCGCCCCGGCTTCGCAGGCCACGTCTCCCGCGCCAACACCATCCCCGTCGGCCACCCAGTTCACGGACACCATCAGCGGCTTTCTTCGCGGCGACGACCGCGCACCGCTCGCGGACGTGACCATCACCGCCACAAGCGGCGACTTCACGGGAACGGCCAAATCCGCAGCCAACGGTTCCTGGACCATCGGCGTCCCCACCCAGGGAACGTACGAGATCAAGCTGGATGAATCCACCCTTCCGCAGGGCATCAAGCTGGCCGAGGGCCAGGAGAACCCGCGCAAGGTCACCTTCAGCCAGACCTCCAACCTCTCGGTGATCTTCGCCTTCGGCAAGGGCATCGTCATACAGCAGCAGGACTTCGGCCAGAACCTGCTGAACCGGCTGGTGGCAGGCCTGAGCTTCGGCCTCCTGCTGGCACTTGCCTCCGTCGGCCTCTCGCTGATCTTCGGCACCACCGGCCTGACCAACTTCGCCCACGGCGAGATGGTCACCCTCGGTGCGGTCCTTGTCTTCGCGTTCAATGCCATGCACCTGCCGTTCTGGCTGGCCATCCTCCTCGCCCTGCTCGGCGGCGGTTTGTTCGGCTACGTCCAGGACGCCGGCCTGTGGAAGCCGCTGCGGCGCCGCGGCACGGGACTGGTCCCCATGATGATCGTCAGCATCGGCCTCGCACTGGCCGTCCGCTATGTGATCCAGTTCTACTTCGGCGGCGCCACCCAGCAACTGCCGTACGCCCAGAGCGCGGAAATCCAGATCGGCCCGGTCTCGATCTCGCCCAACAACCTCTGGTCGCTCGTCATCAGCGCGGTCGTCATCGCCCTGATCGGCATCGTCCTGCTGAAGACCCGGCTGGGGAAGGCCACCCGCGCGGTGGCCGACAACCCGGCGTTGGCTGCCGCCTCCGGCATCGACGTCGACTCCGTCATCCGGCTCGTCTGGGTCGTCGGCGGCATGCTGGCCTCCCTCGGGGGCATTCTTTGGGCGTACTACCGGCCCGGCGTCACCTTCGACATGGGCTCGCAGATCCTGCTGCTCATCTTCGCCGGCGTGACCCTGGGCGGCCTCGGCACGGTCTTCGGCGCCCTGATCGGATCCATCATCGTCGGCATCTTCGTGGAGCTGACCACCGTGTTCGGCCTTGCCGCCGACCTTAAATATGTGGGAGCGCTGTTCATCATGATTGTTGTCCTCCTGTTCCGGCCTCAGGGCATTCTGGGCCGTCGCGAGCGCGTGGGTTAGGGGACAGCCATGGACTTCGGATTCATTCTTTCCAGCGCTGCCGGTGAATTGTTCAGCCCGACGACGGCGGCGTACGCGCTCGCCGCGCTCGGCCTTGCGGTTCACTTCGGCTACTCGGGCCTGCTCAACTTCGGCCAGGCCGGCTTTATGGCGGTGGGCGCCTATGGCTTCGCCATCTCCACCCTGACCTTCAAGGTCCCGTTCTTCGTCGGCCTGCTCATCGCGGTGGTCTGCTCGGCGATCTTCGCCATGCTGCTGGGTATTCCGACCCTCCGGCTGAGGGCCGACTACCTGGCCATCGTCACGATCGCGGCGGCGGAAATCGTCCGATACATCGTTACAACGAACCAGCTGACCTCGGTGACCGGCTCGGCCAACGGCCTCGCCGCCTTCGAAGGCGACTTCTACGCGATGAACCCGTTCCCTGAAGGCAGCTATCTGGGCATGAACAACAGGGACTTCTTCATCCGCGTCGTCGGCTGGGCGGTCGTCGCAATCTGCTGCACCCTGGTCTGGCTGCTGATGCGCAGCCCCTGGGGCCGCGTCCTGAAGGGCATCCGCGAGGATGAGAACGCCGTCCGCTCGCTCGGCAAGAACGTGTACGCCTACAAGATGCAGGCGCTCATCATCGGTGGCATCCTCGGCGCCCTGGCGGGGATGATCTTCACGCTCCCCCGCGGCGCGGTCCAGCCGGCGAACTACGGCACCGAGCTGACCTTTTTCCTCTACACCTGCCTGCTGCTGGGCGGCCTCGGCACCGTGCTGGGGCCGGTCGTCGGCGCCATGATCTTCTGGGTCGTGCTCTCGCTCACCCAGGACATCCTCTACGGCCTGATCGAATCCGGCGCCGTCACCTGGCTGAACACCGTCCAGGCCGGGCAGCTTCGATACATCCTGGTGGGCGTCGCACTGATGCTGCTGATGATCTTCAGGCCCCAGGGTGTCTTCGGCAACAAGAAGGAGCTGGCGTTCGCATGAGCGAAGAGTCATCAGAAGAAACCATCAACTACATGACGGATACCCGCCCGATTGCCGCCGGCGAGACTGCGCCCGGCTGCAAGAAGCGCGATCCCATCGTGGTTGCCGAGAACGTCACGCGCACCTTTGGTGGCATCAACGCCGTCGACGTCGAATACCTCGAGATCCCGCGGCATAAGATCACGGCGCTGATCGGCCCGAACGGGGCCGGCAAGACAACCCTGTTCAACCTGCTCACGGGCTTCGATACGCCGAACACGGGCAAGTGGCAGTTCGAAGGCAGCAGCATTGCCGGCGTGTCCTCGTACAAGCTGGCCCGGATGGGCATGGTGCGCACCTTCCAGCTCACCAAGGTCATGGGCAAGCTCACCGTCATGGAAAACATGCGCCTGGGCGGGTCCCAGCAGCCCGGCGAACGGCTCTCGAAGGCCTTGTTCAAGGGTATGTGGGGCGGCCGGGAAAAGGAGATCACCGCCCAGGCAAATGTCCTGCTGGAGAAATTCAAGCTGGACGCGAAAAAGGACGACTACGCGGCCTCGCTCTCCGGCGGCCAGCGCAAGCTGCTGGAAATGGCCCGTTCCCTCATGGTCCGGCCCAAACTCGTCATGCTGGATGAGCCGATGGCCGGGGTCAACCCCGCACTGACGCAGTCCCTCCTGGACCACATCAAGAACCTCAAGGCCGAGGGCATGACCGTGCTGTTCGTCGAACATGACATGAACATGGTCCGCCACATCGCCGACTGGGTCGTCGTGATGGCCGAGGGCAAGATCGTGGCCGAGGGCCCGCCCGCCGAAGTCATGAAGAACCCGGCCGTGATCGACGCCTATCTGGGCGCACACCATGACGTGGATCTCGGCGACACCGAGGGCATCAAGGAACTCGCCGCCGAGCTTGAAGCCGACGAGGAGTCGATCGTGGGAACCGAGAATGCCGGCATCATCGCCGTCGACGTCCTGGACGCCGAACCGACCGACCAGGGCCCCGGGGCCGACCGCACAGGGAAGGACACAGAATGAGCGCCACCAGCGCGGCGCCCGCCGCGAAGCCCGGCTACGATGAGGATTCGGTCGTCAAGGTCACCGACCTCGTGGCCGGCTACCTTCCCGGCGTCAACATCCTCAACGGCTGCAGCATCGAGGCCCGCAAGGGCGAACTGATCGGCATCATCGGCCCCAACGGCGCCGGAAAGTCAACGCTGCTCAAGGCGATGTTCGGCCTGGTCAAGGTCCACTCGGGATCGGTCGTCGTCCGAGGCCAGGACATCACCGGTCTGAAGGCCAACAAACTCGTCAGCCGGGGTGTCGGCTTTGTCCCGCAGAACAACAACGTTTTCGCCACCCTGACCATCGAGGAAAACCTGCAGATGGGCATGTTCCAGCGGCCCAAGGATTTCTCCGAGCGGTTCGACTTCGTCACGAGCCTGTTCCCGGAACTCGGCAAGCGGCGCGCGCAGCGGGCCGGCTCCCTTTCCGGCGGTGAACGCCAGATGGTGGCCATGGGCCGGGCCCTGATGATGGATCCGGCCGTGCTGCTGCTCGACGAGCCTTCCGCAGGCCTCTCCCCCGTCAAACAGGATGAGACCTTCCTGCGGGTCCACGAGATCAACCGGGCCGGCGTCTCGGTGATCATGGTCGAGCAGAACGCACGGCGCTGCCTGCAGATCTGTGACCGCGGCTACGTCCTGGACCAGGGCAAGGACGCGTACACGGGCACCGGACGGGAGCTCATGAAGGACCCCAAGGTCATCCAGCTCTATCTGGGCACCCTGGCGGACGAGGTCGGGTAAGCCCTTCCAGGCAGTACCCGATAGGCGCCAAGGAGGGCCGTCACCAGCCGGTGGCGGCCCTCCTGCGTGCCCGGCGCAGCCCAAACGGCGTGATCCTCCTCCGGGCGCCTCCGCAGCCACTTGCTCGGCGCCTGCGCTCGTTCCTCCCCGGCGTCCCCTCCCCTCGCAAGCTCGGGCAGGGAACCCTGCCGCCGTGGGCCAGCAACAACGGCGCTTTCACAAGCGGCTGCCTCCGGCGCCTCAGCGCTCGTCTCACCTTCCCCGACGCGCAGAAGGCCCCCGTCCGGAGCGGACGGGGGCCTTCTGATATGCGACGAGGAGTCGGCTTACAGCTTGCCGAATTCTTCCTTGACGGGCTTGTAGGTGTTGTCATCCTGGTACTGGTAGATGCCGATGTAGGCTTCCGTCGGGTCACCGGCGTCGGAGAACGTTACGGGGCCGGACTGGCCGTCGTAGTCGATGTCCTTGCCGTTCCGGAGCAGCGTGACACAGGACGGGAAGTCGTTGCACTTCTCGCCGCCTTCGGAGACGTCCTTGAGGTGTGCCGCGATATCAACACCCTTTGTGCTCTTGGCTTCTTCGGCAGCCAGGGCAATGAGGTTCACTGCATCGTAGGACTCGCCTGCGTAGCTGTAATCCTTCAGCGCGGGATCGATGGCGAGGAGCTTCTTCTTGAAGTCATCCTTGGCGAACGTGCCCGGGATGGTGCCCTGCGCACCCTTCAGGGTGCCGGGCTGGAAGTCCTTGCTGTAGTCGGACATGTTGCCGTCCACCATGAAGATCTGGGTGGGCTTGACGCCCTTGCCCGTCATGAGCGGAACGATGCTCTTGGCCTGGTCAAAGGTGATCAGGGCAATGGCATCCGGCTTGGCCGCAAGGACCTTGTCCACCTGGCTGCTGAACTGGGAATCACCTTCGTTGAAGAGCTCCTGGGCAACAACCTTGCCGCCGGCTGCTTCAAAGGCTGCCTGCACGTTCTTTGCAAGCCCGGTCCCGTAGGCGTCGTTCAGGACGATCATGCCGACGGTCTGGGCCCCACAGGTGGCCATGTAGTTTCCGAGGACCTTGCCCTGGAGCACGTCCGAGGGCGCGGTGCGCCAGTAGAGGCCCTTGTCATCCCAGGTGGTGAAGTCCGGAGAGGTGTTGGCCGGCGAGAACTGGACGACCCCTGCCCCAGTGATCTGGTTGATCACGGTCTTGGACACGCCCGATGATGCGGCACCGATGATTGCGCTGACGCCCTGGCCAAGCAATGCCGTGGTGGACTGCGTGGCGATGTCCGTCTTCGTGTCACCGGAGTCGCGGTGGATGACCTCGACCGGCTTGCCAAGCACACCGCCCGCGTCGTTGACTTCCTTGATGCCGAGGTTGACGCCCGCGATTTCGGGCGGCCCGAGGAACGCCAGGGATCCGGTGGTCGGCAGCAGCGAGCCAATCTTGAGCGGGGTTGGTGTTGTCGTCGAGGAGGCCGGGACGGAGCCGCCGGCGCCGGCTGTGGCAGTGGTGGCGGCACTGGCGCTGGGGGCCGGGCAGGAGATGCCTGCGGCCTTGGCGGAAGCTGATCCTGTTGTTGACGTCGGCGTGGACGAACCGCCACAGGCCGTAGCCAGAAGGGCGACGCCGATGCTAAGCGCTGTGAGCTTAGCGATGCGCGGCGCCACCTGGGGGAGTGAAGTCATTTACAATCTCCTCGATCTAAAGGTGCGAACGGCCTTTGACGCGAAAGATCAGGTGTTCCTGATTTAGCTTCAAGCTAATGCATATTTAACGGGAACATAAGTGAGACGGGTCACATCCTTATAACACTCGTTGCATGGAAGGAATCTGGCCGTTGCAGAAGCGGACCGCAGGAGATGCACGGCCGGCGCAGGCGGCTACCCATCCGGCAGTGCCCCAGGTGGGACTCGAACCCACAACACGCGGATTTTAAGTCCGCTGCCTCTGCCAATTGGGCTACTGGGGCGCCCGGTCCATGGTATCCCCTCAGGCCCGCCCTTCGACTACACCGACGGTTGCCGCTGCCCGCCGGCCTCTGCGGACAGCCGGTGCAGGATCTCCAGGGCCCGGTCCATCTCCGCCACGGGCACCAGCAGGTGGTCATGGTGGAATCCGGCGAGCACATTGCAGCTGATTTTCGCCTCGGTCAGGGCGGCGCTGACGGCAGCGGTCAGGCCCACGGCCTCCAGGGATGAGTGCACCTCGAGCGTGATCCAGGCCGCGACAAAGTCGTACGCGAGCCCCATGCGGTCCGCTTCCGCCCGCGGCAACACGACAGTCAGCCCCTCGGCCTCGCGCACGGCAGCAGCGATGTCCCCTGCCAGCGGCCTGCCGTGCGGCCACAGCGCGTAGACGAACTCGCCGTCGCGGAGCACGGGATGCATCCGCGCCAACAGCGTGCGGAGGTCCTTTTCACCGGTCATGCTGCCAGTGTAGGCCGGCGGCTGCCCGACGGCTCCCGGCCGCGGCTGCGATCGACACGGCGGGGTTAACGACGACGGCGGCCGCTCCCCCGCGAGGGAACGGCCGCCGTCGAATGCTGCTGCAGGCTACTTGGAGTCGGCCGGGACAGCTTCCTTGGATTCGGTCCTGGCAGGCTCTGCCGCGGGCTTCTCAGCAACGGGAGCGGGAGCGGCAGCGGCCGGCTTGGGCGCCGGCGTCGCCGCCGCCACGAAGGCGGCACGCGGGTGGTCCAGATCCATGAGCTGCGTGGTGTCGCGGCCCAGGACCAGGCCCCAGAACCAGCCTGCGATGACGCGGATCTTGCGCTCCACCGTCGGCATGGCCAGGCCGTGGTAGCCACGGTGGGCCAGCCAGGCAAGGGGACCCTTGAGGCCGATGCGGCCCACGAGGTTGATGTTGGCTACACCCTTCCATTCGCCGAAGCCGGCGACGGCGCCCAGGTTCTTGTGCTTGTAGTCCTTGAGCGGCTTGTCCCAGCGGGAGGCCCACAGGTTCTTGGCGAGGCGCTTGGCCTGGCGCAGGGCGTGCTGGGCGTTCGGGACGCAGGTGCCGTCCGGCAGGCCACTGCCCGTGAGGTCCGGCACGGCCGCAACGTCTCCGGCGGCCCAGGCGTTCTCGACGATGCCGTCATCGCCGGAGACGCGAAGGTCCGGCAGCACGCGGACACGGCCGCGGGGATCGATCGGGAAGTCGGTGGAACGGACCATCGGGTTGGCCTGCACACCGGCGGTCCAGACCAGGGTGTCCGCCTGGAACTCCTGCGCCGGGCTCTTGTCCGGGAGGTTGATGAGCTTCAGCGAGCCCTCGGCGCTGTCCAGTGACGTGTTGAGCAGCACCTCGATGCCGCGGCTGCGAAGGTGCTCCACAACCCAGACGGCCTGCTTCTCGGTGACCTCGGGCATGATCCGGCCCATGGCCTCGACCAGGACGAAGCGGACTTCCTCCTGCTTGACGCGCGGGTTGTTCCTGACCGCGGCGCGGGCGAGGTCTTCCATTTCAGTGATGCACTCGATGCCGGCAAAGCCGCCGCCGACGACGACGAAGGTCAGGGCGCGGGCACGCTCGGCCGGGTCCGTGATGAGTGAGCCGGTTTCGATGCGTTCGAGGACCTTGTTGCGCAGCGCAACGGCTTCCTCGATCGTCTTCAGGCCGATGCCCTTGTCCGCGAGGCCCTTGATCGGGAACGTGCGGGTGATCGCACCTGCGGAGACCACGACGTCGAAGTACGGGACCTCGAAATTGTCGCCGCCGTCGGCCGGAGCCACCACGGCGGTGCGGTTTGCGTGGTCGATCGAGGTGACCCGGCCCTGGATCAGTTCGGTCTGCTTCAGGTGCTGACGGTGGGAGACGACGGCGTGGCGCGCCTCGATGTTGCCGCCTGCGACTTCCGGCAGGAAGGGCTGGTAGGTCATGTAAGGCAGGGGATCAACGACGGTGACGATGCCACCGGCATTCGCGATCTTGTTCTGCAGTTTGAGGGCTACGTACAGGCCGACGTACCCGCCGCCGACGACGAGTACCCTGGGACGGTCCTGGAGCTGAGGGGTGGATGCCATGCGTCAAGAATACATTAGTTTGTGAAAAACTTCACTAACTATGGTTGGCCCCCGGAATCCACCGGATCCAGGACCCCTGCCTCCGGGTCGGCGGACCCGGCTCCGGGCGTTCGCGTGGCGCGGCGCAGTTGGAATGCCGCCGCTCCGACGATGCCCACGAACAATCCCCCGAAGCCCAGGACCACCAGGGCCGGGACAGCGCTGTCGAGCTGCGACGGCGGCTCCGCGACCGGCACCGTGGCGTCTGGAAGCGTCGGGGCGGCGCTGGAGGGCGTCGGAATGGCCGCCGCCGGCGTCGTCGCGAGGTTCCCCCGCCGGTGGACACGGATCCAGTCCGAAATCGAGCCCAGCGGATTGACCTTGGTCTCCGGAACATCGGCTTTCAGGGCCGCCTCGGCGTTGAGCACGCCGAAGCCGTACAACGGATCCTTCCCCGGCGCTCCGGCGTCCTTGGCGGTGCTGACGATCCTGTTGATGACCTGGCTGGCTGACATGTCGGGCCACTTGGAACGGATCAGCGCGGCGACGCCGGCAACGATGGGAGTGGCTCCGGAGGTCCCCGCCCATTCGGCGTAGCCGCCGGCGGGCATGCCCCCGATCAGGTTCTCGGCGGGAGCCGCGACGCCGATGCTGATGCCCTGGGATGATGAGTCGATGCTGGCGGCACCCTTGCGGTCCAGCCCGGCCACCGTCAGCACCCCGGGGATGGTGGCCGGCGCACCGACCTGCACATTGCCGCCCACACGGTTGCCCGCGGCGGCCACGATCACGACGTCCTTTTGTTCCGCGTAGAGGAATGCCGCGTCCCAGCTCTGCGGCCACTCGGGTGAGGTGCTGCCGAGGGAGATGTTGATCACCCGGGCGCCGTTGTCGACGGCCCACCGGACGGCCTCCGGGATCTGGTCCTGGTCACTCTTGCCGCCGGGGTTGGCCGATCCGAGCCAGGTGGAGACAGAGAGCAGTTGAGCCTCCGGGGCGACCCCCACGATCCCGTCCGGGCCGGCGGCTGAGCCCTGGTCCGGACTGGGGCTGGCCGTGGCTCCCGCCGGCTGGTGGCCGCGCCCGGCGAGCATGGTCGCCACGAGCGTGCCGTGCTCGGGTTTCGCGCCGATGCTCTTCTGGCCGTCCGGGTCGCCGGCACCGGAAACGTCGGTTCCGCCGATCAGTGCACCTTTCAGGTCCGGGTGCTTCCCGTCCACGCCGCTGTCGATCACGGCGACCCTGACGTTGGCACCCTTGGAGACTTCCCAGGCCTTGGTGATGCCGGACTCGGCCAGCCAGTATTCCTTGTCGCGCCAGGAATCGGCCTGGGCGGCCGGCGCAGCCAAGAAGGCACCGGTCAGCGCTGCTGTGAGAACACCGCCGGCAAGGGCCACGGCCATCAACGCGGAGGCGGTCCGGCGGGGCCTGGCTGTTGCTCTGCTCATTCGGGTCCTATCGGCGGTACAGCTGGTGGTGCTGCAGTTCGCGGTGGCGCTGCGCAGTTCAGCTGATGCTGAGGGCGATTCCGTCAAGAATATCGTGCTCGCTGCTGACCGCCGTGGTGATCCGGCCCTCGGTGACGTCCGCCAGGCGTGCCAGGATGCGCCGCCAGACAAGCGCCCCTGCTCCGATCACGTCCACCCGGCCGGGGTGCATGTAGGGCAGTGCGGCGCGCTCCGCCCGGGACATCGCCAGCAGTTCCGTGCAGGCCGCCACCACGGCCGCCAGGGACAGCTCGGCGCCGTGGATCGCCGCCGGAGAGTACTCCGGCAGGCGAAGCGCGTGGGCCGTGATGGTGGTGACGGAGCCCGCGACGCCGACGATGGCGGTGGCGCGTCCCAGCGGAACGAGCAGAGCCGCCTCGCTGATCGCGGCGTCGACGTCGGCCTCCGCCGCGGCGATCTGTTCCGCTGTCGGCGGGTCGCTGCGCAGGTGGCGTTCGGTCATCCGGACGCAGCCGACGTCCACGCTCTTCGCGGCGATGACGCCGTCGGCGTTTCCCAGCACGAACTCCGTACTGCCCCCGCCCAGGTCCACCACGAGCACCGGGTCCGCGCCGCGGGAAGGCAGCACGCTGCTGGCGCCGGCGAAGGACAGCGCGGCCTCCTCGTCCCCGGTGATGACTTCCGGCTCCACGCCGAGGAGCCCGCGGATCCCGTCGACAAAGACCTGGCGGTTGCTGGCGTCCCGCGTGGCGGAGGTCGCCACGAAACGCACCTTCCCGGCACCGTGGTGCCGGATCAGGTCGGCGTAATCCTTCGCGGCCGCAAAAGTGCGGTCCAGGGCCTCCTGGGCCAGTTCACCGGTGGCGTCCACGCCCTGGCCCAGCCGGACCACACGCATTTCGCGCACAACGTCGCTCAGCCGGGGCGCGCCGCCGTCCGTTTCGTCTGCTGTGTTCACATCTGCTGTGTTCACATCTGCTGTTTTCACATCTGCGATGAGGAGGCGGATGGAGTTGGTGCCGCAGTCGATGGCGGCGACGCGGCTCACCGGCCGGACGCTGTCCCGGCTGCCTTCGGTGCGCGCCTTGCGGACCGGTGCGGGACGCCCGACGATCTCCGGCAGGCCCTGCGGTCCGTGGCGGCTGAGGTCCCGTGAGGGGGCCTCCCCGCCGGTGTCCCACGCGCCGCCGCAGTAGCAGCGGTCCCTGGTCCACCAGTCGCTGATGGCGGCGATGGCCTCGTCACCGAGCGGGTTGACGCCGGGTCCCGCCGCGAGGGAATGGCCCACCAGGACATGCAGGCACTTGACGCGGGTCGGCATTCCACCGGCGGAGATGCCGTCGATCTCAGGCACGCTCCCGATGCCGGCCCTGGCGCCGATCTCGGCGCGCGAGGCGAGATAGGCCTCGTGCGCGGCCCGGTAGTCCGCGGCCAAAGCCTCGTCGGCGCCTAGCCGTTCGTTCATCTCATTCATCAGGCCTGCGGCCTCCAGCCGGGAAACCGCGGAGGTAATGACCGGGTGCGTCAGGTAAAAGGTGGTGGGGAACGGCGTGCCGTTGCTGAGCCGGGGCGAGGTTGCCGCGACGAGGGGGTTGCCGCATACGCACCGGGCCGGAATTTCGACGACGTCGCGGACCGGGCGTCCCAGTTGGCGGCTCAGGACGTCGAGGTCCTCCGGTGACGGACCGCGGGATTCCTCCGGTGTGCTTGCCGGGTTCTCTGCCACTGGGGTCTGGGCCCCTGGGTTCTCGTCCACTGGCGCGGCACCTTCCTGCCCGGTAAAGGTTGTCCGTCGGACAATCCGGCGGCGGGCGCCGCTTCTAGTCTGTTGCCGACCGCCTGATGGATTGCCAGAGGGCGTCCACCCATGGCAGGTCGGCCGGGTCTTGTGCTGTTCCTTCACCGGCCGCGCCACCGGATTGTCCGGCAGGAAGCTCGCTGCCGAATACCCAGTAGCCCGTCTCACCGGGCATAACCATGTTAATGCGGTCGCGGGCCTGCTGCTTCACGTAGTTCGGATCCTGCCAGCGCGACACCTGGCGTTTGAGATCCGTCTGCTTCGCCTGCTGGGCCGCGATATCCGCCTGAAGCCCGGCGATTTCGGCGCGCTTGTCGACGAAGATCTTCACAGTGGGTGCCAGCATGATGGTGATGGCAATCATGACGACTCCAAGGGCCAGCATCCGGCCCGAGAACGCCTTGGCCGGGACCGGATCGAGGGATTCCCCTGGCTCGTCAACGGCGGGCTTCCCCGCGGACTTCCGTTTCGGGGAGGACTGCCCGGTGCCTGGCCGGGCCGGATCCTTGCCCGCACCAGGGGCCCCGGCCGCCGGTTTTCCGGCCGCCGGGCGTGATGACGCCGGGACGCCCGTCGACGGCTTGCCTGCCGCGGCGCCTGTTCCGGAGCCTGTTCCGGAGCCCACTCCAGCGCTACGGAAGCCGCCGAAATCAGCCTGGATGACGTCCCCGCCGTCGCCTGCCCCCAGGCCTGCGGCCGGGGACTCGGGGGCCGCAGGCGTGGCCCGGGGAACCTTGGGACGGCGGGTGGCCATGTGACTCCTGTAATGCCCGGTCCTTGCCGGGCTGGCTTGCTGCTCTTATGCTGACGCCCGTGGCCTGGACCGGCGGCACCACGTGTGGTCAATCCACCTTGAGCGGTGCCACAGCAGAAACCGGTGGCCATGGTCTTTCAACCATAGCCACCGGTTACCGGGTTTTACTGCTTCTAGCCCTTGAAACGCGGGAAGGCGCTGCGGCCGGCGTAGCGCGCGGCGTCGTCGAGTTCCTCTTCGATGCGCAGCAGCTGGTTGTACTTGGCGACGCGCTCGGAGCGGGCCGGGGCGCCGGTCTTGATCTGGCCCGCGTTGGTGGCAACCGCGATGTCGGCGATCGTGGTGTCCTCGGTCTCGCCGGAGCGGTGCGAGGTGATGGTCGTGTAACCCGCGCGCTGGGCGAGGGAAACGGCGTCCAGGGTCTCGGTCAGGGAACCGATCTGGTTGACCTTGACCAGCAGCGAGTTGGCGGTCTTCGTCTCGATGCCGGTCTGCAGGCGCTCGGGGTTCGTGACGAACAGGTCATCGCCCACGATCTGCACCTTGTCGCCGATGGCGTCCGTGAGGGTCTTCCAACCCTCCCAGTCATTCTCATCCAGCGGATCCTCGATGGATACCAGCGGGTAGTCGGCAACGAGTTCGGCGTAGTATGCGCTCATCTCGGTCGCGCTGAGGGCCTTGCCTTCGAACTGGTAGGCGCCGTCCTTGAAGAACTCGGAGGAGGCGACATCCAGGGCCAGGGCGACGTCCGTGCCCGGGGTGTATCCGGCCTTCTTGATGGCTTCCAGGATGAGGTCCAGGGCTGCGCGGTTGGACGGCAGGTTCGGCGCGAAGCCGCCCTCGTCGCCGAGGCCGGTGGACAGGCCCTTTTCCTGCAGCACGGATTTGAGGGCGTGGTAGACCTCGACACCCCAGCGCAGGCCTTCGGAGAAGGTTTCGGCGCCGAGCGGGACAACCATGAATTCCTGGATGTCGACGTCGGAGTCGGCGTGCGAGCCACCGTTGAGGATGTTCATCAGCGGGACGGGCAGGACGTGCGCGTTCGGGCCGCCCAGGTACTTGTACAGCGGCAGGTCGGCGGAGGCCGCCGCTGCGTTGGCGACGGCCAGGGACACGCCCAGGATGGCGTTGGCGCCGAGCTTGCTCTTGTTGGCAGTGCCGTCCAGGTCGATCATGGACTGGTCGATGCTGCGCTGGTCCGTGGCGTCGAAGCCGATCAGGGCCGGGGCGATCTGGTCGATGACGGCGTCGACGGCCTTCTGGACGCCCTTGCCGAGGTAACGGCCCTTGTCGCCGTCGCGGAGTTCAACGGCCTCGTGCTCGCCGGTGGAAGCTCCGGAGGGAACTGCCGCGCGGCCAATCTGGCCGTCGGAGAGCAGGACTTCAACTTCTACGGTGGGATTGCCACGGGAATCGAGGATCTCGCGGGCGTGGATGGCATCGATAAGCGCCATGGATGTGCTCCTTTGGGTGAAGCGATCGGCTGGGAATCTGACAGCTGGGAATCTAGCGGAAAAACTCGACGTCCTAGTCCCTACCAGCGTAGTCGAGGGCAGCGAAGGTTACGGAAACCTATCCACTGATCGGACGTCATGATGCTGTGTTGTGGCTGGCTGTGTTGTGGTCCTGGAAGCGGCGGGCTGCCCCGCGGAGGGCCCGCTCGGCGTCGAGCCCCTGGGCGCGGGCGGCGGCCACGATGCCGAACAGCAGCTCCCCGAGCTGTTCCTCGGTGGCCGGGAGTCCGACGGCAGGGGCGCCAGCGGCCGCCGGCAGGCCGGCCCGTTCGGCCCGGTCCAGGAGCTTCTGTGCCCGGGCCAGGGCCGGAAGCGCGGCAGGAACTCCCTCGAAGACGTGGCCGCGTTCCGGTTTCTCCGCTTTCTTGACGGCATCCCAGGTCAGGACGATCTCCTCCACCGTTGCCGGGAAGGAATCCTGCAGCGCGCCGTCCGGGCGGAAGACGTGCGGATTGCGGCGGATCATCTTGGCGGCAAGGCCGCGGGCGACGTCGTCGAGGTCAAAGGCACCGCGCTCCTCGGCCAGCCGGGCATGGAGGACCACCTGGAGCAGCACGTCCCCCAGCTCGGACTTCAAGTCGGCGTCGCCGCCGGCCGTCTCGATGGTTTCGGCCACCTCGTAGGCCTCCTCGAGGAGGTACTCCACGAGGGACTCATGGGTGAGGGCACCCATCCAGGGGCAGTGCTCGCGCAGGGCGGTAATGATCCCCCGCAGCGCCCCGACCTCGCAAGCTCGGTCGGGGACCCCTGCAGCGGTGGGCCCACAAGGCGGCGCCTGGACGGGTGAAGTGTCCTCGTTAGCCAAGGTCGGCGTAAGCCTCGTTGATGTATTCGACGAGGGCTTCCTTCTCTTCGAGCGGCAGGAATGCGGCTTCGGCCGCGTTCAGCGTCAGCTCCAGCAGATCGTCGAGATCGTAGTCGAAGGTCTCCATGAGGAGTTCGAACTCGTCCGTCAGGGTCACGCCGCTCATCAGCCGGTTGTCCGTGTTGATGGTGACGTTGAAGCCGAGCTGGAAGAGCATGTCCAGCGGGTGGCTTTCGATTCCCTCGCCGAAGCCGGCAATGGCGCCGGTCTGCAGGTTCGAGGACGGGCAGATTTCCAGTGCGATGCCGCGGTCGCGGACCCAGCCCGCAAGCTCGCCGAGGGTGACCATGCCGATGTTGTCATTGACTTCGTCGCCGGAGCCGGCGTCACCGGTTTCATCGTCGTCGTCGAATTCAACCGTGATATCTTCGGCGATCCGCACGCCGTGGCCCAGGCGCAGGGCCCGGCCGTCGACGAGCGCGGACTGGATGCTGTCCAGGCCGGCGGCCTCGCCCGCGTGGACGGTGGCCGGGAAGTTGTGCTGGGCAAGGTAGGTGAAGGCGTCCTTGAAGCGGGAGGGCAGGAAGCCGTCCTCGGCTCCGGCGATGTCGAAGCCGACGGCGCCGTTGTGGCGGTGGCGGACGGCCAGTTCGGCAATCTCCTGGCCGCGGTCCGCGTGGCGCATGGCCGTGATGAGCTGGCCCACCTGGATCTCGCGGCCGGTTTCTGCGACGGCGTCCACGCCGGCTTCCAGCCCGGCCTGCACTGCCTCGACGGCGTCGTCCAGGCTCAGGCCCTGCTGCAGGTGCTGTTCGGGGGCCCAGCGCACTTCGCCGTAGACGACGCCGTCGTCCGCCAGGTCCTCAACGAACTCCTTGGCGACGCGGAACAGGCCTTCCCTGGTCTGCATCACGGCAATGGTGTGGTCGAAGGTCTCGAGGTAACGCACCAGCGAGCCGGAGTCGGCGGATTCCCGGAACCACTCCCCCAGCGCGACGGGGTCCGTCGAGGGCAGCGTGTGGCCTGCGGCCTGCGCCAGTTCAATGATGGTGGCCGGACGCAGTCCGCCGTCCAGATGGTCGTGAAGGGAAACCTTGGGGAGGCCCTTCAGGTCGAAGTCGAGGTCAGGGGCAGCGTCAGGAATAGTCTCAGTCACGTTCCAACCTTAGGGTCGCAAGGGCCCGGACGCTACTTTCTGCCGGCCTCGGCCTCTGCAGTTGGGCCCGGGAGTACCGCACCGGGTCCCGGGGAGGCCGCCAGCGAAGGTTCCCCGACAGGGGCAGCGGGATGCCTGTCGTTTCGGCCAAGGCGTTTGTGCCACCAGCGCAGCAGGTGGTCGATAAGGACACCGAGAACGATCGCGAACACCACGGCAATCCCAGCGCTGAGCAGCGGATTATGGTGCAGCCACGGGAAGGAACTGGCCAGGACGCCGATCCCGATCGAGTAGCCGACCCAGGTGAGGCACGCGAAGGCGTCCAGGAAGAAGAATCTCCGGTGCGGAAACGCCGTCGTGCCCGCCACGTAGTTGACGGCGACGCGGCCCCAGGGGATATACCGGGCGGTGAAGATCAACACGGCGCCGCGCTTCTCGAGTTCGTAGTGTGCCCAGGCGAAGACCTTTTGTACCTTCGGCTTACGCATCCAGCGGAACCGCTCGAGACCAATCTTCCGGCCGAGCAGGTATGCCATGTTGTCGCCGGCTATGGCTCCGACGAGCGCCGTGAGGCCGAGGATCCAGAGGTTGGGCTGGCCGCTGTGCAGGGAATATGCCGCCAGGGCAACAATGAGGGTCTCGCTGGGGACCACCATCGCGAAGCCGTCGAGGAAGAAGAAGCCCAGCAGCGTCGGATAGATCCACCATTGTCCCGCGGCGTGAAGAATAGCCTCATTGATGAATTCCACGCGGGCTTTGCTCCTAGGAAGTTAAGGAAAATCGATCTTCAGTGTCCCACGGCGGGGAGGGATCCGCTACGTTCCCCGGCGGAAATCCGGGCGGTCCGCCTCCTCCGGAATCCTGCCCCGCAGCCTGCTGATGCCGAGGTCCACGCCGATGCCCAGGATGATCGCGCAGATGATGGCGATAATCGCACCGAGCAGGTGGTTGTCCTCGAACCACTGCCCGAAGAACATTCCGACCGCCACCGAGTATCCCGCCCACAGGATTCCGGACAGGACCGTCAGGCCCACGAACCTGGACCGGCGGTAGCCGGTGGCACCGGACGTCAGGTTCACGGCCACCCGGCCGATCGGGACGAAGCGGGCCACCAGAATCAGGGACGCGGGCCGCTTCCGCAGTTCCCGTCCGGCCCAGAAGAAGGCCTTTTGCATGCGCGGCCCGCGCATCCACGCCCAGCGGCGCGTTCCGGCACCCCGGCCGACCAGATAGGCGATGTTGTCGCCCAGGAAGGCGCCGGCGGCCGCGGTGACGACCAGGAACACAGGGTTCGGGACCTCCGCCGTCGCCGCGACGGCGGCCAGCCCGACCACCACCGATTCGCTGGGGATGGGCGGGAAGAAGCCGTCAATGACGCAGCAGGCGAAGACGAGGAACAGGACCCAGGGCTGCGCCGCGGCGGCCAGGATGAAGTCGTTGATGGCCTGCATGGTTCGGGCTCAGGCGATGCGGTCGATGATGAGCTGCCGGGCCGGGCGGGAGCCTTCCGGGGCAATCACGACGGCGTGTTCGAGGGCTTCCCGGGCCCGGGTGAACTTCTCCGGCGTGTCCGTCAGGAGCGTCATCAGCGGCTCGCCGGCCCGCACCAGCGCGCCCGGCTTGGCGTGCATCCGCACCCCGGCCCCGGCCTGGACCGTGTCTTCCTTGCGGGCGCGGCCGGCGCCGAGGCGCCAGGCGGCGACGCCGACGGCCAGGGCGTCGAGCTGGACCAGCACGCCGTCGGCCGGCGCGTAGATGACCTCGGACTCCCTGGCCACCGGCAGTTTGGCGCGGGGGTCCCCGCCCTGCGCGGCGATCATGCGGTTCCAGACGTCCATGGCCCGGCCGTCCTTCAGCGCGGCCCGGGGGTCGGCATCATGGACGCCGGCGCACGCCAGCATCTCCTGCGCCAGCCGGACCGTGAGTTCGACGACGTCTTCCGGCCCGCCGCCGGCGAGCACCTCGACGGATTCTTCGACCTCGATCGCGTTGCCCGCGGTGAGGCCCAGCGGCGTGTCCATGTTGGTCAGCAGCGCCACGGTGTTGACGCCGGCGTCCTTGCCGAGGGCCACCATGGTTTCGGCCAGCTCCCGGGCCCGGGCCTCGTCCTTCATGAAGGCGCCGCTGCCCACCTTGACGTCCAGCACCAGCGAGCCGGTGCCTTCGGCGATCTTCTTGCTCATGATCGAGGAGGCGATCAGCGGGATGGCTTCGACGGTTCCGGTGACGTCCCGGAGGGCGTAGAGCTTCTTGTCGGCGGGGGCCAGCCCGGCGCCCGCGGCGCAGATGACCGCACCGACGTCCTGGAGCTGGGCCAGCATTTCCTCGTTGCTCAGCGCGGCGCGCCAGCCGGGAATCGATTCGAGCTTGTCCAGGGTGCCGCCGGTGTGCCCGAGGCCGCGGCCGGACAGCTGCGGCACCGCTACCCCGAAGACCGCAACGAGGGGCGCCAGCGGGAGCGTGATCTTGTCCCCCACGCCGCCGGTGGAGTGCTTGTCGGACGTGGGTTTCACGCCGCCGTCGGGCCGCCGCAGGCTGGAGAAGTCCATCCGTTCGCCGGAGGCGATCATCGCCGCGGTCCAGCGTGAGATCTCGGCGCGGTCCATGCCGTTGAGCAGGATTGCCATGTTCAGGGCGGCCATCTGCTCGTCGGCGATGGCGCCGCGGGTGTAGGCGTCGATGGTCCAGTCAATCTGCGCGGGGCTCAGTACGCCTTTGTCCCGCTTGATCCGGATGATGTCGACGGCGTCGAACGCTTCAGCCGTGTTTGGGGTTTGTGTCACCGGGGTTCCTCCAGATGTTCGGGGCCAAAGGCATCGGGCAGCACCTGGTCCATGGTCTTGATGCCCTGTGTGGTCATGAGCTCCATCTCCGGAGCCCGGAATTCGTACAGCAGTTGCCGGCACCGTCCGCACGGCATCAGGACGCTGCCGCCGGCGTCGACGCAATAGAAGGCGCGCAACCGGCCGCCTCCGGTCATCTGGAGGTTGCCCACCAGGATGCATTCGGCGCAGAGCGTCAGCCCGTAGCTGGCGTTTTCCACGTTGCAGCCGCTCACGATCCGGCCGTCCGCGGTGAGGGCGGCCGCCCCGACCGGGAACTTCGAGTACGGTGCGTAGGCGTTTTTCATGGCCAGGGTGGCCGCGGCCTCGAGGGCCGCCCAGTCGACGACATCGGGCGCCATGCTCAACCCTTGACGTACGGTATGCCGTCGGCCGCAGGCGGCCGCGAGCGTCCTACGAGTCCGGCCACCGCGATCACCGTCAGCGCGTAGGGCAGCATCGCCATGAACTGGCTGGGCACCGGGGACCCGATGATGGTGATAATGCTCTGCAGGTTGTCGGCGAAGCCGAACAGGAGTGCGGCCAGGAAGGCGCCGATGGGATTCCAGCGGCCGAAGATCATGGCAGCCAACGCTATGTAGCCCCGGCCGCCGGACATGTCCTTGCTGAACGCGTCCACCGAGACGAGGGTGAAAAAGGACCCGCCGATGCCGGCAACCGCACCGCCCATCAGGACGTTGCGGAACCGGGTCCGGTTGACGTTGATGCCAACCGTGTCCGCGGCCTGGGGGTGCTCCCCGACCGCCCTCACGCGCAGGCCCCACTTGGTGTGGAAGAGCCCGACGTACACAACGATCACGGCCACGTACATCAGGTATCCGACCAGCGACTGACGGAACAGGATCGGTCCGATGATCGGGATGTCGGCGAGGAACGGGATGTCCACGGTCTGCAGCCGGCCGGGCTTGTTCAGGTGCTGCGGGTCGGCCGTCAGCAGGGTGGAGAACAGGAAGCTGGTGAGCCCGCTGATCAGGACGTTCAGTACAACGCCGACAATGATCTGGTTCACCAGGTATTTGATGCTGACGACGGCGAGCACGAGTGATACCAGGGCGCCGGCTACCGCCGCGGAGACCAGGCCGAGGTAGACGTTTCCGGTTATTGTCGCGACCACGGCGGCAGAGAAGGCGCCCAGCAGCAGCTGCCCTTCAATCGCGATATTGACCACGCCGACACGCTCGCAGAGCACGCCGGACAGAGAGCCGAATACCAGCGGAACGGCGAGCGTCACCGATCCGGCCAGCAGCCCGCCCAGGGAGATCGACGGCTCGCTGTCCCGGCCTCCGGCGACGATCCAGACCATGAATCCGACCAGGAAGACGACGGCGAACGCTCCTCCCAGCCAGCGCGGCGTGCGGCGGTGCCGCAGCGTCAGGAAGATGGCGTACCCGGCCAAAGCCAGCAGAAGGACCGAACAACTCCATCCCGCGGCCATCGACGGCACGGAAACCTTTTCGACCCGGGTTACGCCCAGGGCGGCCAGGCCAAGCACCACGACGGCGGCGATGGTGGCTGCCGGAATCCAGCGGTTCACAACGCCGCCCTGCCGGCGGCGGGCGGCCCAGAGATAGGCCAGATAGGCTGCGGCGGCCAGCGCCACCACCAGGGTCACCCATGCAGCGGCGTTGGACGCGTTCGGGTCCCTCGCCTCGGCAATGCGGAAACCGGCCGTCTTCGCATTGCCCATCAAGCCGAAGAGAATGGTGGCCAGCACGGCCAGCAGTCCGAGTCCGATGCCGGCCTTCCAGCTGACCAGTTCGGAGGTCGCTGACTTGGCCGGGCGGGAACCCGCAGACGGCGCAGTTTCCTCCGCCCGCGGCTGGCCGGCTGGAGATTGTGTTGTGGCGTTCATGCTGCCGCTCCGCTCGTCACGCCGCCGGCCGTTGAACCGGCGGTCCCGCCCCTGGTGGATTTCTTCTTACGTGGGTTGAGCCCGAAGATCGCCCGGACAAGCGGCGGCGCCGCAATGAACAGCACAATCAGGGACTGGATGACCAGCACGATATCGATCGGCGTCTGGGTCTGCGCCTGCATGGCCACACCTCCGGCCCGGAATGCGCCGAAGAGCAGCCCCGCAAAGAAGGTTCCCCACGGCGTGGAACGTCCCAGCAGCGCCACGGTGATCGCGTCGAAGCCGATGGAGGCTGCGACGCCCCCGGACAGGTACTTCTCTGTCCCCGACACCTGGGCGATGCCTGCCAGGCCTGCCAGGGCGCCGGCGATCGCCATCACCAGGATGGTGGCCCGGGAAACGTTGATGCCCGCGGTCCTGGCGGCGCTGGGGTTGGCGCCCACGGCCCGGAATTCAAAGCCGACCGTGGAGCGGTTGAGCAGCCACCAGACGAATGCCGTGGCCAGCAAGGCAACGATGAATCCCGCGTGCAGCCGGAACTGGGCTCCCAGCAGTTCCGGGAACAGCGCGTTCTGGTCCAGGAACGGCGAAATGGGATTGGTGGAGCCCTTGCGCTGGAAGGCGGGGGTCGTCAGCAGGAACAGCAGGAGGAAGTTGGCAATGTAGTTGAGCATGATCGTCACGATCACCTCGTGGGCCCCGGTCCTTGCCTTCAGCAGGCCCACAACTCCGCCCCACACCGCGCCGCCGACCAGGCCGGCAAGGATGACGACCAGCAGGTGCAGCCCCACCGGCAGGTGCCAGGCGAATCCGGTGTAGGCGCCGAACAGGGCGCCGAAGATGATCTGCCCCTGTGCACCGATGTTGAACAGGCCCGCACGGAAGGCGAGGGCAACGCCCAGGCCGGCGCAGATGAGCGGGGTGGAAACCGTCAGGGTTTCCGTGATGGGGTACATCTGCGCGGCCAGGTCAGTGCCCGCCCAGTTGAAGATGGATCCCTGGACCAGGGCAGTGTAGGGGCGGAAGACCTCGGTCAGCAGATCTCCTGGCTGGGCCATGAAATAGCCCGCGGCGGCGGCGACCTTGGGGTTGGTGACAGCCATCAGGATGCCGCCCAGCACGATCGCGAGGAGCACGGACAGCACCGACACCATGGCGTTGCCGGTGAAGATCTGATGCAGCACGGTTTCGCCGCCGGGCCGTCCCCGGCCCCGCGGGCTTGCCGGCGGAACAGCCGACGGCGGGATCTGGCCGCCGGCGGTGTCAAGAACCACGTCGGAGGCGATAGCGTCGGCCGGGGTCGGCGGGAGCGCACTGTCCGCGGCGGACTCCTCCGCCCTGTGTTTGCGGTGCGGAGCAACCGGCTCCGGCGTCGTCTTCTCAGACATCTGCGTCTCCTTCATTGCCGGCGGCATCCACGACCGGACGGGTGTGCGCCGCGGCGCTGGCTTCGGCTTCGTCGGCCGGGACGCCGGCCATCATCAGGCCCAGGACGTCGCGGGAGGTGGTGGCCGGGACGATGCCCACCAGCCGACCCCGGTAGAGCACGGCAATGCGGTCCGCCAGCTGCACCACCTCATCGAGTTCGGTCGAGACGATCATCACCGGGGTTCCGTGGTCCCGTTCAGCGATGACCCGTTTGTGGACGAATTCGATGGAACCCACATCCAGCCCCCGGGTCGGCTGCGAGGCGATGAACAGGCGCAGCGGCCGGGACAGCTCTCGGGCCAGCACAACCTTCTGCTGGTTTCCGCCGGACAGCGTGCCGACGGCTGCGGTGACGGTCGAGATCCGGACGTCGAATTCCTCCACTTTTTTCGCGGCGTTTTCGGCGATCACCGAAGGCTTCATGCCGAGGCCGCGGGCAAAAGGCGGCTTGTCGTAGAGATCCAGGATCATGTTTTCCGAGATGGACAGGGTGCCGATCAAGCCGTCGACAGTCCTGTCTTCGGGCACAAAACCAACCCCGGCTCCCAGGATGTGCTTGACGCTGCGGCCGAGCAGCTCTTCGCCGTCCAGCGTGATGGATCCGGAGGCATGCGGCTGGACTCCAAGGATGGCTTCGGTCAGTTCGGTCTGGCCATTGCCCTGGACGCCGGCGATGGCCAGTACTTCGCCCTTGGCAATGTCGAAGGAGAGATCGTCAACGGCGTGCTGGCCATTGTGGTCAACCACGGTCAGGTGCCGCACCTTGAAGGTGACGTCCCCGATCCGGGGCGCCCCCTTCTCCAGCGTCAGGCTGACAGCGCGTCCGACCATGGCGGATGCCAACTCGCTGGCGGAAGCTGTGGGCTCGGCCTGGCCGACGACCTTGCCGCGGCGGATGACGGTGATGGTGTCCGAAATCGCCTTGACCTCGCGAAGCTTGTGCGAGATGAAGACGATCGACTTGCCGTCCCTTTTGAGCTGCCGGATGATATCGAGCAGTTCGTCGGTCTCCTGGGGGGTCAGCACGGCGGTGGGCTCATCCAGGATCAGGACCTCGGCGTCCCGGACCAGGGCCTTGATGATTTCAACCCGCTGCTGGACACCGACCGGGAGGTCTTCGACCATGGCGTCCGGGTCGACGTCGAACCCGTACTGGTCCGAGATCTGCCGGATCTTGCGGCGCGTCGCTTCCAAATCCAGGAAGCCGGCCGCCTTTGTCGTCTCATTGCCCAACGCGACGTTTTCGGCCACGGTGAAGACGGGAATCAGCATAAAGTGCTGATGCACCATGCCGATGCCGGCAGCCATCGCCTCGCCGGGATCCTTGAACACAACGGGCTTGCCGTCGATCAGGATCTCGCCCTCGGTGGGATCGTACAGGCCGTAGAGAACATTCATCAGCGTGGATTTGCCTGCGCCGTTCTCGCCCAGCAGGCAGTGCACCTGTCCCGGCTCGACCACCAGGTCAATGTGGTCATTGGCTACCAGGGACCCGAATCGCTTCGTGATCCCTCTCAGTTCGAGTTTCAAAACCCCAACCAATCTCTGTGTGTATGGGTCTGCCTCGGGCGCGTTACCAGCGGCAGGCCAACGGGTAGTGCCAGCCTAGTGTCCGCAAGGGTCGTTGGGCAGCGTGGGCTGGTGAACAGACAGGGCGCGCTGCCCTTCGGCCGGGGTAACGGCGGAAGGGCAGCGCGCCCCGCGGTTGCAGCCTATTTGCTCGGGCTGGACTTCGATTCAACCTTGACGTTGCCCGAGACGATGTCCTTCTTCAGCTGGTCCAGTTCGCTCTTGAGATCAGCCGGTACGGCGGAATCCTGATCGTGGAACGGCGCCAGTGCCACGCCACCGTTTTCCAGGGTGCCGATGTACGGTGCGGCATCGAACTTGCCGTCCTTGTCATCCTTGATGACCGTTTCAACGGCGGTCGCCATGGTCTTCTGGACGGAAGAGAGGATCACGGACTTGTAGTCCGGAGCCGTGAGGTAGCCGTCGGAGTCAACCCAGATCAGCTTGGCGTCCTTGCCCTTGGCCTTGGCCTCCAGAATGGCGCTGCCCGCACCGGAGCCGACGGGACCGGCGACCGGAAGAACGATGTCCGCGCCCTGGTCCAGGAAGCCCTGGGTCAGCACCTTGCCCTTGTCAACCTGCTTGAAGTCACCGACGAAGGTACCGTCCTGCCTGGCCTTGTCCCAGCCAATAAGCTGGACGTTCTTGCCCTTCTTGTCGTTATAGTACTTCACGCCATCGGCAAAACCGTCCATGAAGATCGTGACCGTGGGGATGTTGATGCCGCCGAAGGTGGCAACCTTCCCGGTCTTCGACGTTCCCGCAGCCAGGTAACCGGCCAGGAAGGCTGCCTGGGCCGTGTCGTAGACGATCGGCTTCACGTTCTTGGGGAAGGTCGAATCGTTGTAGTCGATGATCGCGAAGTGGCTGTTCGGGTTTGCCGTGGCGATGGACTTCGTGGCGTCGCCCAGCAGGAAGCCGACGGTGACGGTGAGCTTGCAGCCCTGCTGCACCATGGAGCGCAGATTGGGATCGTAGTCCGTGTCAGCCTTGGACTGGACGTGCTTCTCCTGGATGCCCAGATCCTTGACGGACTGCTGCAGGCCCTCGTAGCCGGACTGGTTGAATGACTTGTCATCGAAGCCGCCGGAGTCGGAGACCATGCATGCGGTGTAGTCCGACTTCGTGGCGCTGCTCGAGCCGCCGGATGAGGACGGGGCGGCCCCGCAGCCGGTCAGCAGGAGAGCGGCCGCACCCGCGGCCGCAACTCCGGCCGCAGAACCTCGCTTGAGGGTTGCACGCAGTGAGTTCTTCAATTTTCCTCCAGGAAGAAAGAGTAGGCGCTACGACGGGCGTTCAATGAGTGGGTGTTTCCGGTGTTCCACTGAAACTGGAGTTTTCACTGACGGCTTCGCAGCACTGCGCCGAGGCGCACTGATGGACGTTACTTTAGTGTCCTGGGACACGTTTGCTAGCACAGTACTCTGTGAATTCCCAGATTGTTTAGAACTTGTTACCTCGCAGTAGCCGCCACTGAAGTTCCCTCCGGTGGCGGCCGGTTGCGCCTCCTGTGCGCAACCGGCCGGGGCGCTAGATGCGGACGAGCATCTTGCCCGTATTGGCGCCGTCGAGCAGGTCGATGAAGGCCTGCGGCGCGTTTTCCAGCCCGTCCACGATCGTCTCGTCGTAGCGCACGGTGCCGTCGGCCAGCCAGGCCGACATCTGGGCGGCGAATTCCGCCGCGTGCTGCCGCTGGCCGCCGACGAGGAAGCCCCGGAGCGTCAACTGCTTCCCGATCGCCAGGGCCAGGTTGCGCGGGGCCGCCGGCGCAACGGTTGCGTTGTACTGGGAAATCGCCCCGCACAGGGCCACACGCCCGCCCACGTTCAGTTCCGAAAGGGCCGCCTCAAGGTGCTCGCCGCCGACGTTGTCGAAGTAGACGTCGATGCCCTTGCCGGCCGCCGCCTCCCGGAGCTGTTCCCGCACCGGACCGTCGTGGTAGTTGAAGGCGGCGTCGAAGCCGAGTTCGAGCAGCCGCGCGACTTTCTCCGGGCTTCCGGCGCTGCCGATCACGCGGGAGGCGCCCTTGGCCTTGGCGATCTGCCCCACCAGCGAACCCACGGCGCCGGCGGCACCGGAGACGAAGACGGCGTCGCCGGGCTTGAACCCGGCCACCTTCAGCAGGCCCGCGTAGGCGGTGAGTCCCGTCATGCCCAGGGCACCGAGGAACGCCGGCGCCGGGGCCAGGTCCGTGCGCGCCGGGGTGGTGGCCTCCGCATCGACGACCGCGTACTCGCGCCAGCCGAGCTGATGCACGACGGCGTCGCCTACCTTGCGGTCGGCGGAACGGGAGGCGATGACCTCACCGACGGCGCCGCCGTCGAGCGCCGCGTCCAGCGCAAACGGCGCGGAGTAGGACTTGGCGTCGTTCATCCGGCCGCGCATGTAGGGGTCCACGGAGATGTATAGGTTGCGCACCAGGACCTGGCCGTCCTGAAGTTCCGGCAGCTTCGTTTCGGCGAGCCGGAAGTTCTCCGGCCGTGGACGGCCGTGCGGCCGCGAGGCAAGCTGGATCTCCCGCGTGCTGGTCGGGAGGGTAGTGGTTTCGGCGCTGGTGCTCATGCGGCGACCTCCAGGATCTTGATGTCGACGGTGATGTTTCCACGGGTGGCGTTGGAATACGGGCAGATCTGGTGGGCCTTGGCCACGAGGGCCTCGGCGGTCTGCCGGCCGACCGCGGGCAGCGCGATCTCGAGCTCCGCGGCAAGGCCGTAGCCGGCACCGTCCGCGAGGGCGCCGAAGTGGATCCTGGCCGCGACCGCGGAGTCCGTCAGGTCCACCCGCTCCTTGCGTCCCACGAGGCGCAGCGCCGAGTGGAAGCATGCCGCATAGCCGGCCGCGAACAGCTGTTCGGGGTTGGTGCCTTCCCCGTTGCCGCCGAGTTCCACCGGGCTGGCCAGGGTCACGTTGAGCTTGCCGTCCTGGGTCCGGGCGTTGCCGTCGCGGCCCTCGCCTGATGCCAGTGCTTCTGCCGTATAGAGAGTCTTCATGGGGATTCCGTTCCGTTGTGTGGCAAGTGCGCGGGATTTCCGAGCCTGTGGGTGGGAAGTGTCAGTGGGAGGAATGCAGCGCGGCGGCGAGCCGGTTCAGGGTCTCCCGGAGTTGGTCGAGTTCGGCGCCGGAGAGCCCGGCGGCATCCGCCAGCCGCTGCGGGATGCCGGCCGCCCCGGCGCTCAGCGCGGTGCCGGGGTCGGTCAGGAAGATCTCCACCCGGCGCTCATCCGCGGCGGACCGCCGCCGCTCCACGAACCCCAAGGATTCAAGCCGCTTCAGCAGCGGCGAGAGCGTGCCCGAATCGAGCCCGAGCTCCTCCCCCAGCCCGCGGACGCTGCGCGGCTGCTCCTCCCAGAGCACGAGCATCACGAGGTACTGCGGGTAGGTCAGGCCAAGCTCTTCGAGCATCGGCCGGTAGGCCGCGGTGGCGGCACGGGACGCCGAATACATCGCAAAGCACAACTGCCTGTTGAGCCGGAGGGCATCCGGCCGGCCTACTGCGGGGATCGGAGCGCCTGTCATATGGAAATGATAGCCCACAATTGAATTGTGCACAATTGAATTGCGGATGGTTGAGGCGGAAGGGGCCCGTTGTGGCGGACTGCCGTGGGAGGTGCGGCCTAGAGGTCGCGGAGGGTGCGCAGCGCCGCTGCGGTGAGGACCCGGATGCCGATCCCAAGGGACCGCTCATCGAGGATGTAGTCTCCGCGGTGGAGGTCGTACTCTTCGCCGCCGGGGGTCATGGTGCCCAGGCGCATCATGGCGCCGGGAAGGTCCGCGAGGAACCAGGCGAAGTCCTCCCCGCCCATGGACTGCGGCGTCAGGACGACGGCACCCTCGCCGATCTCGGCACGGGCAGAGGCCTCGATCAACGCGGTTTCGTGTTCGGAGTTCACCACGGGAGGCACGCCGCGGGTGTGCTCCAGGCGCACGTCGACGCCGTACGGGGCGGCGATCTGCTGCACGACGTCATCGAGGATCTCGCCGGCACTGTGCCAGGCGTCGCGGTCCAGGCAGCGCATCGTGCCAGCCATGTAGCCGCTGCCCGGAATGGCGTTCGGGGCGGAGCCGGCGGAAATCTGGCCCCAGACGACAGAGACGCCACTGCGAACATCGACGCGGCGGGACAGGACCGCCGGAACGTTGACCGCGATCTGGGCCAGCGCGAAGACGAGTTCCTCGGTCAGGTGCGGGCGGGAGGTGTGGCCGCCGCGCCCCGAAAGTTCGATCTTGATGGTGTCCGAGGCGGAGGTGATGGCGCCGATCCGGGTCCCGATCTTGCCCACCTCAATCCGGGGATCGCAGTGCAGGGCCAGGATCCGCGGGACGCCTTCGAGGACACCCTGCTCGATGCAGGCATGCGCGCCGCCGGGCATGGTTTCCTCGGCGGGCTGGAAAATGATCCGGACGGAGCCGCGCAGCGGAGCGGCCTCGTGCATGCGCTGCAGGACCAGGGCGATGCCCAGCATGGTCGTGGTGTGCACGTCGTGCCCGCAGGCATGGGTGACCCCGTGGTTCTTCGAGGCGAACTCGAGGCCGGTGTCCTCGATGATGGGAAGGGCATCGATGTCGCCGCGCAGGGCGGTGGCGATGGGTCCTTCGCCGATGTCCACGGTCAGGCCGGTGCCTTCGAGGCGGCGGGGCTTCAGGCCGGCAGCCTCGAGCCGTTTCGCGAGCCTGTCCGTGGTGCGGAACTCCTTGAAGGACAGCTCGGGGTGCGCGTGCAGGTCACGCCGGAAAGCGATCAGTTCCGGGAGGAGGGGCTCCAGCCACGGCCCCACCACAGTGGTGGGTTCGGCTTCAGTAGTGTAGTTGCGCACAGGGTAACTCTAGCGACCACACAATGATTAGCGGCATCGCATACGGCGCGTTACGGATTCCTGAACATCCCGTGCCCGCGCCGGCGCCCGCCTGGCGGCTACAGGACGTCGGTGTCGCCCTTGGCCTTGAGCGCGTCGACGGCCTGCTTGACCCGCTGGGAGTGTTCCTTCGTGGTGACCAGCAGGGCATCGGGGGTGTCCACGATGACCACGTCCTTGATACCGATCAGGGCGATGACGCGCTTGGTGTCGGAGACCACCACGCCGCTGGCGTTTTCGGTGAACACACGGGCGCCCTCGCCGATGACGGTGACGTCGTCGACTTCCTTGGCGCTGTTGAGCCGGCCCACGGAGGCGAAGTCGCCGACGTCGTCCCAGCGGAAGGTGCCGGGCACCACCGCTACATCACCGGCGGCGGCGGCAGGTTCGGCCACGGCGTAGTCGATGGCAATCTTGGGCAGGGTGGGCCAGACTCGGGCGGTGACTTCGTCCTGCAGCGGGGTGTCCCAGGCCTTGGCGATTTCCTGCAGGCCCGCGAAGAGCTCGGGCTGGTTGGCTTCGAGATGCTTGAGCATAAGAGAGACCGGGGCCACGAACATGCCGGCGTTCCAGACATATTCACCGCTGTCCACGTACTGCTGGGCGACGTCCTCGCTGGGCTTCTCCACGAACTCGACGACGGCCTGGGCGCTGGGGGCCCCGGAGATGTTGAGCGCGGCACCGGAGCGGATGTAGCCGAATCCGGTGGAAGGGTGGGTGGGCTTGATGCCGATCGTGACGATTTTCCCCGCCGCCGCGGTGTAGATGGCCTCGCGCACGGCGTCCTGGAACAGGCTGTCCGGGCTGATCACCTGGTCCGCGGCGAAGGAGCCCATGATGGTGTCCGGATCCCGTTCGTAGAGGATGGCTGCGGCAAGTCCGATCGCCGCCCCCGAGTCCTTGGGCTCGCTTTCCAGTACCAGGTCGGCCGCCTGCACCTCGGGCAACTGGCGGCAGACTGCCGCCCGGTGTGCCGTTCCGGTCACGACGAGCACACGCTTGCCCGCGAGTGGCTCCAGACGGTCGTATGTCGCGCGCAGCAAGGTGCTGCCGGAACCCGTGAGGTCGTGGAGGAACTTGGGGGCTGCTGCCCGCGACAGCGGCCAGAGACGGGTCCCCACACCGCCTGCCGGAATCACCGCAATAAAACGGTCAAGGGGCGAATTCTGGCTTGTCACTTTTTCTGTACTCATCACGGCTACTTTAGCCGAACAGCCCGCAAGGGACCGTGACCCGCACCCTGGGACACCCCCGAAAGCCCGCCAGTGTGGCGTTCGTCTCAAAACCGGGCACCGCGCCCGGTGCCGTCACGATCTATGCCTTGAATTGAATAAGCTGTGAGCGAAGCCTAGATTTAGGCTTGAGCTTACGAGTGCTCTCGCAGCCGGCGTTCCCCCCGCGTGGATCCCATGCCAGCGCCGCTGTGTCGCAGGGAGGTTTATTCAGTGCCGACAAAACCAGCTGGCACCTTGTACCGCGGCCGTGAAGGCATGTGGTCCTGGGTTGGACACCGCATTACCGGTGTTGTGATCTTTTTCTTCTTGTTGGTCCATGTGCTGGACACCTCATTGGTGCGTGTGTCCCCCGAGGCATACACCGCCGTGATCGGCGCCTACAAGAATCCCCTGATGGCCCTGGGTGAAACGGGCCTTGTCGCAGCGATCGTGTTCCACGCCTTCAACGGCCTGCGGATCATCGCCGTCGACTTCTGGAAGAAGGGCGCGAAGTACCAGCGCCAGATGCTGTGGACGGTGCTGGCCCTGTGGGTCGTCGTCATGGTTGGCTTCTCCATCCGCCACCTTTCCCTCGCCCTCGGAGGTCACTAGCCATGAGCGCCACCATTCAGCCCCCACGTAGTGGAAAACTCAGTAGCGGAAAGATCCAGCCGCAGTACCGCCGCAGCGGTCCGTCCAGGGGCAACTTCGAAATGCTGGCATGGCTTTTCATGCGGCTTTCGGGCGTTGTCCTGGTGGTCCTGATCTTCGGGCACCTGACGGTCAACCTGCTCGTCGGCGAGGGAATCCACGCGATCGACTTCGGTTTCGTTGCCGGGAAGTGGGCCGACCCGTTCTGGCAGGTCTGGGACCTCGCCATGCTGTGGCTCGCCATGCTGCACGGCACCAACGGCGTCCGGACCATCATCAACGACTACGCTGAGAAGGACTCCACACGCCTCTGGCTGAAGATTGTCCTCTTCGCGGCTACCGCCGCCATCATCATCCTGGGCACCCTGGTGATCTTCACCTTCAACCCGTGCCCCGTGGTCAGCGGTGTCCAGCTGCCGGGCGGTTTCTGCCCCGCGCCGTAAGGGCGCTTCCGTAACGGATCCCCGCCCGCCCGTCGCAGGCAGGATATCCACGAGATTTCACCGGACAGGCTTCGCCGGCCGGTGTTTTACAGCGAATTTTGAGAGAAAGAGCGTCTGGTATGCAGGTCCATAAGTACGACGTCGTCATCGTCGGTGCCGGTGGCGCCGGGATGCGCGCGGCGATCGAATCCGGTCAGCGCGCGCGAACAGCAGTACTGACCAAGCTCTACCCCACCCGGTCCCACACCGGCGCGGCGCAGGGCGGCATGTGCGCGGCCCTGGCGAATGTCGAGGAAGACAACTGGGAGTGGCACACCTTCGACACCATCAAGGGTGGCGACTACCTGGTTGACCAGGACGCCGCCGAGGTCATGGCGAAGGAAGCGATCGACGCCGTCCTGGACCTGGAAAAGATGGGCCTGCCGTTCAACCGCACACCCGAGGGCCGCATTGACCAGCGCCGGTTCGGCGGCCACACCCGGGACCATGGCAAGGCTCCGGTCCGCCGCGCCTGCTACGCCGCCGACCGCACCGGCCACATGATCCTGCAGACCCTGTACCAAAACTGCGTCAAGCACAACGTCGAGTTCTACAACGAGTACTACGTACTGGACCTGCTGACCGTCGAGGAAGACGCCGTCCGCGAGGACGGCACCCCGTACAAGCAGAAGCGTGTCGCCGGCGTCGTCTCCTACGACCTCGCCTCCGGCGAGCTGCACGTCTTCCAGGCCAAGTCCGTGATCTTCGCCTCCGGCGGCGCCGGCAAGGTCTTCAAGACCACCTCCAACGCCCACACCCTCACCGGTGACGGGATGGGCATCGCGTTCCGCCGCGGCATCCCGCTGGAGGACATGGAGTTCTTCCAGTTCCACCCGACAGGCCTCGCGGGCCTGGGCATCCTCCTCTCCGAGGCCGCCCGCGGCGAAGGCGCGATCCTGCGCAACTCCGAGGGTGAACGCTTCATGGAGCGCTACGCCCCCACCATCAAGGACCTCGCCCCCCGCGACATCGTGGCCCGCTCCATGGCCAACGAAGTCCGTGAGGGACGCGGCTGTGGTCCGAACAAGGACTACGTCCTCCTTGACCTGACCCACCTCGAGCCGGCGCACATCGACGCGAAACTGCCGGACATCACCGAGTTCGCCCGCACCTACCTCGGCGTCGAGCCCTACACGGAGCCGGTTCCCGTCTTCCCGACGGCGCACTATGCCATGGGCGGCATCCCGACCAACATCAAGGGCGAGGTCCTCCAGGACAACGACACGGTCATCCCGGGCCTGTACGCCGCCGGCGAGGTCGCCTGCGTTTCGGTGCACGGCTCCAACCGCCTGGGCACCAACTCGCTGCTGGACATCAACGTCTTCGGCAAGCGCTCGGGCATCAATGCGGCCGAGTACGCCAAGACCGCTGACTATGTCGAACTTCCGGCTGACCCGGAGGGCTACACGCTGAACCTGCTGGACCACGTCCGCACCTCCGAGGGCACCGAAAAGGTCGCTGCGATCCGCAAGGAACTGCAGGACACCATGGACGCCAACATGCAGGTGTTCCGAACGGCGGACACGCTGAACCAGGTCCTGAAGGACATCGCCTCCTTCGACGAGCGGTACCAGCGCATCAGCGTCCAGGACAAGGGCAAGCGGTTCAACCTTGACCTGCTCGAGGCCGTCGAGCTGGGCTTCCTGCTGGAGCTGGCCAAGGTCATGACCGTGGCCGCCCTGCACCGCGAGGAATCCCGAGGCGGACACTTCCGCGAGGACTTCCCCGAACGCGACGACGAAAAATTCATGAAACACTCCATGGCGTACAAGGATGAGCATGCCCCGGCGGACGGATCTGCGGAGGCAATTGCAGGGATCCGGCTTGGCACCAAACCGGTTGTCTTTACGCGCTACGAGCCGATGGTGAGGAAGTACTAAGATGACCGCCGAACTTGCTGAGCCAGCCTCCAAGATCGAACTGCCCGCCCACATCGGGGGCGGCGGGGAGATCCCGTCCTTCGACGTCCACCTGCGCGTGCGCCGCTACAACCCCGAGGTCTCCGAAGAGTCCACCTGGGATGACTTCCACGTCACCATGTACGGCACCGACCGTGTTCTCGACGCCCTGCACAAGGTCAAGTGGGAGATCGACGGCAGTGTTTCGTTCCGCCGTTCCTGTGCCCACGGCGTCTGCGGTTCCGATGCCATGCGCATCAACGGCCGCAACCGCCTTGCCTGCAAGACCCTGCTCAAGGACCTGGACACGTCCAAGCCCATCACCGTTGAGCCTATCAAGGGCCTGCCGGTGGAGAAGGACCTGATCGTGGACATGGAGCCGTTCTTCCAGTCCTTCCGCGAGGTGATGCCCTTCCTGATCAACCGCGGCCACGAGCCCACCAAGGAACGCCTGCAGTCCGCCGAGGACCGCGAACGGTTTGACGACACCACCAAGTGCATCCTGTGCGCCGCGTGCACCTCGTCCTGCCCGGTGTTCTGGACCGACGGCCAGTACTTCGGCCCGGCGGCCATCGTCAACGCGCACCGCTTCATCTTCGATTCGCGCGATGATGCCGGCGACATGCGCCTGGAGATCCTCAACGACAAGGAAGGCGTGTGGCGCTGCCGCACCACCTTCAACTGCACCGAGGCATGCCCCCGCGGCATCCAGATCACGCAGGCCATCGCAGAGGTCAAGCAGGCCATCCTGTCCCGCAAGGTCTAGCAACTGGTTCGTCAGAACCAAAGGAAACAGACGACGACGGCGCCTCTCACCTTCCGGGTGGGGGCGCCGCCGTCGTCTACCCGCCCACATGAAAGGGCCCACGGTGTCCAGTTCCGAAAAAGTCTCCTTCCAAGGTTCCACCGGCGAAATGCTCTCCGGCATCATCGACGTCCCCGAGGGGAAAGTGAAGGGTTGGGGCGTCTTCTCGCACGGCTTCACGCTGGGCAAGGACAGCCCCGCGGCGTCCCGGATGTGCAAGGCGCTGGCCGACAACGGCGTGGGCATGCTCCGTTTCGACAACCTCGGCCTCGGCGAATCCGCCGGGCTGTGGTCGGAGGGGTCCTTCAGCCACAAGGTGGCGGACACCGTGAAAGCGGCCGAATTCATGAACGCCTCGGGCCGGGCGGTCTCACTGCTCGTGGGGCATTCCTTTGGCGGAGCCGCCGTCCTGGCCGCGGCCCGGCAGATTCCGGACCTCGACGCCGTGGCCACCGTCGGTGCGCCGTTTTCGCCCAAGCACGTGGCCCACGTCTTCGATGCGGCGCTGGACCGCATCCTCAGCGAGGGCAGCGCGGAGGTGGACCTGGGCGGCAAGCGGGTGGAGATCCGGCGGCACTTCGTCGAGGACCTCGAGAACGCCGATCTGACCGACTGCATCAGGGCCCTGCACAGGCCGCTCATGGTGCTCCACTCCCCCACGGACAACACGGTGGGGATCGAGAACGCCAGCACCATCTTCCAGACGGCGCGGCATCCACGCAGCTTCGTCTCGCTGGAGGGCAGCGACCACCTGCTGACGGGCAAGGGGCAGGCTGCGCGGGCGGCGAAGATTATCTCGGCGTGGGCCGATCAGTACCTCGATGCCTGAGCACGGCTGAGCGCTCACTCCGCTGTTTTCCCGCAGCCTGTTTTCCGGCAGGAGGCGTTTTGCCCGGCTGCACCTGGCGGGCGCCCCAGCCGTTCGTCGTGGCCGCGGGATCCGCCCTCAGGTCCTCGTCGCGGACCGCGGCCCAGGCTGCCGAGACCAGGTAGACCTGGCTGACGAGGTTGAACCAGATCAGCAGGCCGATGATGATGGCGAAAGGTGCCAGGATGGGGTTCCGTCCGGCACCGGCCAGCAGTTCGGCGCTGAAGATCTGCAGCACGGCCGTGCCCACCGCGGCCAGGCCGGTGCCTTCCAGCAGGGCGCGCCTGGCCAGCTTCAGCCCGGCCGCGAGCCGGAACATGACCAGCGCGGTGCACCAGCCCAGCAACAAGGGCACGGCGATCTTGACCGAGGTGGTCAGCGGGCCGGCCACCAGGGGGTCAAGGTGGAGTTGCCCGGTGACCCAGCCGGCGGCCGTGCCGAAGACCAGCGAGACGCCGGCGCTGATCCCCAAGGCCACGCCCAGGAGCAGCAGGATACCGGCGTCGCGCAGCTTGACCAGGACCGGGTTCAGCTTCCGGGGCCCCAGCCGCATCACGCCCCGCAGGCCGTCGCGGAGGCCATCAATCCAGCCGAGCGAGGTCACCAGCGTCACGACGGCGGCGATCGCGGCCGTCCAGCCGAGGCCATTGGGGTTCAGCAGGTCCTGCGGATCGACCAGGCCCTGTCCGCCGTCGACCTTCAAGAGGCCGGGGGCATTGATGGCAACGCTGCTGATGACCCGGTCCAGCAGCGCCGGCTGCCCGCGCAGCACCAGCCCAGCGACGGAGAAGCCGGTGGCCAGCAGGCCGGTGACCGAAAAGAACATCCGGAAGCCGATGCCGGCGCTCATCAGCGGACCATGCTGGAGGCTGTAGTGCTGGAAGGCCCGGATGGGCCGGACGGCGTTGAGCCGGGCGAGGAGCCACTGGAGCAGCGGCAGCAACGCGGCCGGCCCTCCACCGCCGGAACGGCGCGCCTTTCCCCAGTCGATCCTCTTGCGGATGACTTCCAGCTTCAGCCGGGCCAGTTCGGTGGGAAGCGGAGGATCAGCGGACGGCTGCTGAGCCGTCCGGGCCTCTGTCGTCGTCAGGTGCGGTGCCAAAGTCAAGCTCTTCCCGTAGCTGCCATATGCCATTGTCGTCGTGCTCGTAAAGTCCCATGCTAGCCACCGGGAACGTGGCCCTGTAGTCCTTGAGCGCCGTTTCGGCCTCATCGAGGCTTTCCGGTGCCACGTCGTGGGCCACGGTGACGTGCGGGTGGTAGGCGAAGGGAAGTTCACGTTCCAGCGGCCCGGACTGGAGCTTCCGGTGCAGGCTGACGCAGTCCCCGAAACCGTCCTCGACGTTGAGGAAGACCACCGGGGAAACCGGCCGGAAGGACCCGGTGCCGGCGACGGTGACGTTGAATGGCGCCTGCTTGCGTGCGATCTCCCGCACGTGGCGGCGCGTCGCTTCCCAGTCCTGCGTCATGGTGGTGGTCACCAGGGTGATGTGCGCCGGGATGACACCGGCCATGGGGTCGCCGAAGGAGGCACGCCAGCGCTGGAGTTCGTCGGCGATATCCGCCGGGAACCCCAGGATCACGCCGATGCTGACGCCTTCGCTGCGGGCCTGTCCGTCGCCGCCCGCGCCGCGGGCACGGACGCGCGAAACGTCGTCGGCGGTGGCTTTGCTGACGGACGCCATCGGCCTAGCGGACTCCGGCCAGGCTCAGCGACGGCAGGAACCCCATGCGCTCATACACCTGGGTGAGCGTCACTGACGCGATTTCGCGGGCGCGCTCGGCGCCCTTTGCCAGCAGCCGGTCCAACTCCGCCGGATCCGCCATAAGCTCCTGGGTGCGGTTCCGCAGCGGCGTGATGAAATCCACCATGACCTCCGCCAGATCCGCCTTCAGGTGCCCATACATCTTGCCCTGGTACTCGGTTTCCAGCTCCGCGACCGATTTTCCGGTCAGCGTGGAATAGATGGTCAGCAGGTTGGACACACCAGGCTTGGCCTCTGCATCGAACCTGATCTCGCTGCCGGTGTCCGTCACGGCGGACTTGATGCGTTTGGCGGCGATCTTTGGGTCCTCCAGCAGCTGGATGGAACCGTGGGGTGACCCGCCCGTCTTGGACATCTTGGCGGTGGGACTCTGGAGGTCGTAGATCTTGGCGGTGGCCTTGAGGATGGTGGCCTCAGGCACCGTGAACGTCTGGCCGAAGCGGGTGTTGAAGCGCTGGGCCAGGTTTCGGGTCAGCTCAAGGTGCTGACGCTGGTCCTCGCCGACGGGCACCAGGTCAGTCTGGTAAAGGAGGATATCGGCGGCCATCAGGGTGGGATAGGCAAACAGGCCCACGGTGGCGGCGTCGGCGCCCGCCTTCTGCGTCTTGTCCTTGAACTGGGTCATGCGGGACGCTTCGCCGAAACCGGTGATGCAATTCAGCGCCCAGGCGAGCTGCGCGTGCTCCGGCACATGCGACTGCACAAAAAACGTGCACTTGTCCGGGTCAATGCCGGCAGCAATGTACTGCGCGGCAACCACGCGGGTGCGCTTGGCAAGCTCGGACGGCTCGAAGTCCACGGTGATGGCGTGGAGATCGGGGATGAAGAACACGGCGTCGTATTCCGCCTGCATGGCCACCCAGTTGCGGACGGCGCCGATGTAGTTGCCCAGGTGCAGTGAATCCGCCGTGGGCTTTGCACCCGACAGGATGCGCTTCTTGGTAACAGGGGTGGTAGAGCTAGTCATTCGCAGAAAACCTTCGGGTTTAGAGCCGGTAGTCCACTACCAGCGGGGCGTGGTCGGAGAAGCGGGTGTCCCAGGACGGTGCCCGGTCGACAACGGCTGACACTGCGGCAGCAGCGAGGGCGGGCGTGGCCATGTGGTAATCGA
Organism: Arthrobacter sp. PAMC25564; assembly: GCF_004798705.1. Lineage (NCBI taxonomy): Bacteria > Bacillati > Actinomycetota > Actinomycetes > Micrococcales > Micrococcaceae > Arthrobacter > Arthrobacter sp. PAMC25564. Next base: position 3,819,123 of record NZ_CP039290.1, read on the forward strand.
TGCGCCAGCCCGTGTCGTTGTCGAAGGCCTGGCCCCGTTGCGACCACCAGGTGTAAGGGCCGTCGACGTTACCCGCCAGGCCCCGGTGAACATCCTTCCAGCCGATTTCCCCGCCGAAGAAGCGGTCGAAATATGCGCGCTCCTCGGGAAGGAAGCCGGCACGCTTGACGTTGCCCTTCCAGTTCTTGATATCCAGTTCGGTGTGGCCGACGTTGAGGTCGCCCACCACGAGGGCATGGTCACTGTGTTTGGCCAGCTCAGGCAGCCGGCTGAGCATCACGTCCAGGAACCGGAACTTGTCGTCCTGCTTGGGGGTGCCGGCCTCGCCGGAGTGCACGTAGGCGCTGACGACCGTCAGCTGCGAAGCCTGCCCTTCGGCGTTCCGGACGGTGTAGTCCGCTTCGACCCAGCGCCCGGTGGTGGCGAAGAAGTCGTCCCCGATCCCGACGCGGGTGGCGAGCGGCTCTTCGCGGGAGGCTATCGCGACGCCGGCGCGGCCCTTGGCCTCGGCTTCGGCGTGCAGGATGTGCCAGCCCTCGCCGAGGAGTTCATGGACGATCGCGTCAGGGGCGCGGACTTCCTGGAGGCAGAGGATGTCCACTTCACGGGGCTCCAGCCATTCCGCCATGCCCTTCTTGTAGGCGGCGCGCAGGCCGTTGACGTTGACTGATGCGATACGAAGGTGGTCCTTCTTCAATGCCGAGCTCACCCGATCCACTCTAGTCGATGATGGTTCCGGTCACGGGCTCGTCGGCGCCGCCGGCGGACTTGATCATGTCCCGCGCGTTCGTGGCGGTGATCGCGATGGTCTCCAGCGCCCGGCGGATCGTGTCCTGGTCCGAGGCCTCGCCCTTGGCACGCTCCTGCTCGACGACGCGGACCTGCACCTGGACGATCTTGAAGGAGTGGTCCAGCTTCAGGTCCCGGACTTCGTCCGCCTCCCGGCGTTGACCCCCCCGGCGTTCCTCCACCAGGCGGGTGCCGCCATGGTCGGCGCTGCCCGACGACGGCGCCCGGCCGGTCGCCGCGCTGAACGCGTTCTGCGCCTCGGTGAGTTTGGCGGTCGCCCTCCGGGCTGCCTTCTGGATGCTGAAGACGACGAAGGATGCCAGGGCGAGCCAGAAGGCGGCGATGATCGCCACGACCCAGCCCACGACGTCGTTCTGGTTGGCCGCGAAGATCACGGCCACGATGAACGCGATGATGAAGACCGTCATCCCGAGCCCGCCGATGCGGAACATGGAGAACCGGCCCGTCGCGGCGTTGAACGCGGACGGCTTGGAAGACGGGGAGTTGCCGAGAGTTCGCATGAGCCCATTATCGCAAACCCCGGCCGCCGCCTGCCCCGCTTCCACCCCGGGCGAACGGGCCGCCGGGGCCCGGGGCTTCAGCAACAGTTTCCTGGGACCGCCACCTCCCGAACAGCGGCAGGGCACCTGGTCCCGGAGGATCAGGTGCCCTGCGGTCAGGGAAATGCCTTGGCTGGTCCCTCAGTGGCTTTCGGAGAAGCTGTCCGCCGCCAGCTGGCGTTCCGCGGTTTCGACCACGTTGGCCAGCAGCATGGCGCGGGTCATCGGGCCCACTCCCCCGGGGTTCGGGGAGAGCCAGGCGGCGACGTTGGCCGCGGCGGGGTCCACGTCTCCGGTGACCACGGCCTTGCCGGTGCCGTCGTCGACCCGGCTGACGCCGACGTCGAGCACGATCGCCCCGGGCTTGAGGTCCCCGGCCTTGATCAGGTGCGGCACGCCGGCCGCGGCGATCACGACGTCGGCCTGCCGCAGTTCCGCGGGCAGGTCCACCGTGCCGGTGTGGGCCAGGATGACGGTCGCGTTGACGTCCCTGCGGGTCAGCAACAGACCCACCGGGCGGCCGATGGTGACGCCGCGGCCGACGACGAGCACGCGCTTGCCGCTGAGCTTGATCCCGTGCCGGGACAGCAGCTCGACGCAGCCCTTGGGCGTGCACGGCAGCGGGGACTTCATGGGTCCGCTGACGTTGGCCACGAGCCGGCCCAGGTTCATCGGGTGCAGGCCGTCGGCGTCCTTCTCAGGGTCCATGGCCTCCAGGATGACGTCCTGGTCGATGTGCTTGGGCAGCGGGAGCTGGACGATGTAGCCGGTGCATTCCGGGTTCTCGTTCAGCTCCCGGACCACGGCCAGCAGATCGTCCTGGGATGTGTCCTCGGGCAGGTCGCGGCGGATGGAGGTGATGCCCACCTCGGCGCAGTCCTTGTGCTTGCCGCCGACGTACCAGGTGCTCCCGGGATCGGAGCCGACCAGGATGGTACCCAGGCCCGGGACGACGCCCCGGGCCTTGAGGGCGGCGACGCGTACCTTCAGTTCGGCCTTGATCGTGGCGGCGGTGGCTTTGCCGTCGAGGATCTGTGCTGTTGTCGCCGTGTTTGTTGTTGCCGTACCGGCCGTGTTGGTCATCCGCTTACCACTGCTCATGCTGCGGGTACAACGGGAAGTCGGCCGCGAGCTTGTCCACGCGGGACTGGAGCGCCTCGATGTCGGTGGCGGCGCCGGCCTTCAGTGCGGTGGCGATGATTTCCGCGACCTCCGTGAACTCCTCGGCGCCGAAGCCGCGGGTGGCCAGGGCCGGGGTGCCGATGCGCAGGCCCGAGGTGACCATCGGCGGGCGGGGGTCGAACGGCACGGCGTTGCGGTTGACCGTGATGCCGACCGAGTGCAGGAGGTCTTCCGCCTGCTGGCCGTCGAGCTGGGAGTTGCGCAGGTCCACCAGGACCAGGTGCACGTCGGTGCCGCCGGTCAGGACCGAGACGCCGGCGTCGGCCACATCGGACTGGTTGAGTCGGTCGGCGATGATCTTGGCGCCCTCCAGGACGCGCTCCTGGCGCTCCTTGAATTCCTCGGTGCCGGCGATCTTGAAGGCCACCGCCTTGGCAGCAATGACATGCATGAGGGGGCCGCCCTGCTGGCCGGGGAAGACGGCGGAATTGAGCTTCTTGGCCCAGTCCTGCTTGGCCAGGATCACACCCGAGCGGGGACCGGCGAGGGTCTTGTGCACGGTGGAGGTCACGACGTCGGAGTGCGGCACCGGGCTCGGGTGCAGGCCGGCGGCCACGAGGCCGGCGAAGTGCGCCATATCCGTCCAGAGCAGTGCACCGACCTCGTCGGCAATCGAGCGGAAGGCCGCGAAGTCGAGGTGGCGGGGGTACGCGGACCAGCCGGCGATGATGACCTGCGGCTTCTCGGCGATGGCCTGCTCGCGCAGTTTGTCCATGTCGATCCGGAAGCTGTCCTCCTCGACCTGGTACGCGGCAACCTTGTAGAGCTTGCCGGAGAAGTTGAGCTTCATGCCGTGGGTGAGGTGCCCGCCGTGCGCCAGGGACAGGCCCAGGATCTTGTCGCCCGGGGTGATCATGGCGGACAGTGCCGCGGCGTTGGCCTGCGCGCCGGAGTGCGGCTGGACGTTGGCGTATTCGGCGCCGAAGAGGTCCTTGACGCGGTCGATCGCGAGCTGCTCGGCGACGTCGACGTATTCGCAGCCGCCGTAGTAGCGGCGTCCCGGGTAGCCCTCGGCGTACTTGTTGGTCAGGACCGAGCCCTGGGCTTCCATCACGGCGCGCGGGGCGAAGTTCTCGGAGGCGATCATTTCCAGGGTGCCGCGCTGGCGGCCAAGTTCCTGGGCAAGTACGGCGGCGATTTCGGGGTCGAGCTCGGCCAGCGGCTGGTTGCTCACGGCGGCTGAGGAAAGGCTAACGGAAGAGGGAGAAGTGGTCACGAAGGACTCCTGGCTAGGCAACGGGCACTGCTTAAGGTCAGGTTACCGGTTTGGACGCTGCGGCGTCCTAGATTACGGGCCCCGCAAGGGAGGAACACGCGCCCAAGGGCCGGCGCCCGGGAGCGCCAGCGGTGAGGCAGCAGCATGGCGCTGCCAACCGGCAAAACATGACCCTCGGCCCAGGCGTACGATTCGTGGTCTTCATCAGTGCCGCTCCCCGGTGGTTAGCCCACCCAACGCCAGTTGCGACGGGTTAAGCCTACCCCAGCCGCTGCCCGGGGCCGCCGTTCCGCGCAGGTAGGCTGTTCTTCGTGACTGACGACCAACTGGCTGCTTCCTACATCCTGACTCTCTCCTGCCCGGACCGGCCCGGAATCGTCCACGCCGTCGCCGGCGCCCTCCTGGTGGCGGGCTGCAATATTACTGACTCGCAGCAGTACGGCAGCCAGAGTACGGGCACCTTCTTCATGCGGGTCGAGGCCGCGACGGCGGCCTCCCACGCCGAACTCCAGGCCGCACTCGAGCCCGTGGCCCAGGCCTTCGGCATGCAGTGGAGCCTCAACCCGGCAGGACGCAAGGTCCGCACCCTGCTGATGGCCAGCACCTCGGCCCACTGCCTCAACGATCTGCTCTTCCTGCAGCGCTCCGGCACCCTGCCGATCGAGATCCCGGCCATTGTCTCCAACCACCGCGATCTTGAGGGCCTGGCGGAGTTCTACGGCATCCCCTTCTACCACATCCCCGTCACCCCGGACACCAAGGTCCAGGCCGAGGACGACCTCCGCGCCCTGATGAAGGAGCACGACATCGAGCTCACCGTCCTGGCGCGGTACATGCAGATCATCTCCGACGATCTGTGCAGGGAACTCACGGGCAAGGCCATCAACATCCACCACTCGTTCCTGCCGTCCTTCAAAGGCGCCAAGCCGTACCACCAGGCGCATGCCCGCGGCGTGAAGCTCATCGGCGCCACGGCGCACTACGTCACAGCCGCCCTGGACGAGGGGCCGATCATCGAGCAGGAAGTCATCCGGGTGGACCACCGGCGGACCCCCGAACAGTTCGTCCAGATGGGCCGCGATGTGGAGGGGCGCACTCTCGCCCAGGCCGTGCAGTGGCATGCCGAACACCGCGTACTCCTGGACGGCAACCGGACGGTTGTCTTCAACTGACCCCGGTTATTGAATAGGGGTATGGCACTTTCCGCGGAAGACCCGCTGGCCGCGTTCGTGGCCCTGCTCAAGTCCGAGGGCCGCAACGGCGTGCTGGGGCTGGACTGCGGCGCGGGCTCGGACGGGCTGCGCTTTGTCCAGTCCGGCATCCATTTCACCGGCGTGGACCCGTCGGAGGAGAACATCCACTCCGCCCGCGCCCGGGGCCTCGAGGCCTCGGTAGCGCAGGCTGTCTCGCTGCCCTTTGCCGATGCGGCGTTCCCGTCCGTCTGGGCGGTGGACGCCCTGGTGGGCCTGCCGCCCGAGGAGTGGGACGACGTCGTCCGCGAGCTCGGGCGGGTGACGGCGCCGGGCGCCCCGATCGCCGTCGTACTCCCGGACCCTGTTCCCCAGGGCCGCGGCGAGGGCTTCACGGTACTGCGCTCCCCCGCCTGACCCAAGCAGCTTCGGACGTGTCCTAGGCTGGAGGCATGGCTCCTATTTACGCTTTCGCCGGCGATACCCCGGCCGTCCACGACTCCGCCTTCATCGCGCCCAGCGCCTCGGTGATCGGCAAGGCCAGGCTGGCCGAGAACTCGAGCGCCTTCTACGGCGTCTCAGTCCGCGCCGACACCGCCGCCATCACCGTGGGCGCCGGCAGCAATCTCCAGGACAACGTGGTGCTGCACGCGGACCCGGGCTTCCCCTGCAGCGTGGGGGCCCGCGTGAGCGTCGGCCACAGCGCCGTGGTGCACGGCTGCACGGTCGAGGACGACTGCCTGATCGGCATGAGCGCCACGATCCTCAATGGTGCGGTGATCGGCGCCGGATCGCTCATTGCCGCCGGCGCCGTCGTGCTGGAAGGCACCGTCATCCCGCCGCGCTCGCTCGTCGCCGGGGTCCCGGCCAAGGTCCGGCGGGAGCTGAGCGACGAGGAGTTCGCCGGGATCCAGCACAACGCCTCGCACTACCAGGAGCTGGCCAGGGCCCACCGGGAAATCCACGCCTGACGCCGCCGAACGGCGGCGCCGGCCAGGGTGCCGCCCCGTCCATGGGGCTCAGTCCAGGGAGATCGGCCCGAGCTCGTCGAGCAGGTCCCCGGGTCCCGGGTTGCCGGCGGGCGTCCGGCCGCCGAGGTGGTTGACCACGCCCCAGACGGCGTTCAGCCCGGTGGTGACGGCGCCTTCGGCCCACCCTGCCGTGAAGGAGACGTCGTCGCCGGCGAGGAAGATCCCGCGCTGTTCATCCGGCAGTTTGTCCTGCTTGAAGTGGCTGAAGAGGCGCTGCTGGTAGCGGTAGTGCCCGGGCAGGTTGGCTTTGAAGGCGCCCATGAAGTTGGGATCCGCTTCCCAGGAGACGGTGATCGGCTGGCCCACGATGTGGCCGGCGATGTCAACGTCCGGGTAGATCTGGGCGAGCGAGTGCAGCATCAGTTCGACCCGCTCGTCCGCATCGAGTGCCAGCCATTTCAGCGCGTCGTCGTTCCAGGTGTAGGACAGCAGGATCACCGCGGGCTGGTCCGGGCCGTTGTCCAGCAGGTAGGTGGCGCGGTTCAGCCGGTCCGTCAGCGTCATGGACAGCACCTCGCGGCCGGTCGCGGGATCGGTGTCCTTCCAGAACGGCCGGTCCACCATAACAAAGGTCTTGGACGACTGCATGTAGTGCGAGCGCTCGATCGCCGTCCACAGTGCTGCGGGAAACAGGGTTTCCTCGGTGTGGATCCGGGTGGACAGCAGCCACGACTGGCAGGTCGTCACGACGGCGGGATAGGCGGACTCACGGCCCCACCGTTCCCGGATCCGGAAGTCTCCGCTGCCCTCGCGGGCGATCCGGTCCACGGCGCCCCGCGGGGCCCCCGCGTGAAGTGATGCCAAGGAGGTCCCCTCGGGCCAGTGTGCCATGCCCGACGGCGCGTGCTGCCAGAGTGCCTCGGGGAGCCGCTGGGCGCCGCCGGAGATGAGACGGTGCGCATCGTCCGCGTCCGTGTACACCACGCGGAGGATTTCGAGGATGGAGTTGGGGAAGTCGGTGTCCCAGCCGCCGGTGCCGAACCCGACCTGGCCGAAGGCCTCGCGGTGGGCGAAGCCCGCTTCCTTGAACGAGTCGCTGCCGGCGATGAAGCCGTAGAACGTCTGTTCGTCCAGGAGCGGGAGCAGTTCGTTCCACAGTTCCTTGATCCGGGCGGTGTCCCGGGCCCGGATGGCCTCCTGCATCTGCGCGAAGCTGGCGCCGTCGTTAACCGCGGCCTTCCATGCCTCCGCGACCTCCCGGAAGAACGGCGGGAGGTCCGCCGCTGTGGTGGCGTAATGCTTCTGCCCGGCGAGTTCGATCACTGTGCTGGAGGTCGCCGCCGCCAGCGGGTTCGGGAACTCCTGGGTCTGAAGCCCGAGCAGCTCAACGTAGTGGTAAAAAGCCTTGCCGGAGACCGGGAAGCGCATCCCGCCGAGGTCCGCGACGACGCCGGGCGCGGAGGGGAAGCTCGCGGTCCGCAGCCGGCCGCCGATCCGGTCCGCTTCGTAAACGACCGGGCGGAGGCCCAGCTTCATGAGTTCATAGGCGGTCACCAGCCCGGACAGGCCGGCCCCGACGACGGCGACCTCCGTCCCGTACAACGCCGGCGGCACCGACCCCAGGCCGTCCGGGTGGGCGAGGTAGTGGTCGTAGCTGAACGGGAAATCCGGATTCAGCATGGTGATGGGTGCTTCGGCCGGAGCCGCGGCCGGTCCGGGGGCCGGCAGTTCGGTGGCGGTGGTCATGAGATCCCTGCCTTCATCGGTTCGGGGGTGGACGGTGTGGGATTGCAAGCTGGGTCGGATGGTTGTGCGCCGGATAGTCCACGGTATTCCTCGTGGCTCAGGGCGGCCACCCGGGAATGCCGGCGGCCGTAGCCGAAGTAGGCCGCGACGCCGACCAGCATCCAGAGGCCGAAGACGGCCCAGGTTTCGGCACCGAGGTTGGCCATCAGGTAGGCGCACATGAGGGCTCCGAGGATGGGCGTCAACGGAAACAGCGGGACGCGGAAGCTGCGCTTGAGTTCGGGCCGGGTGCGCCTCAGGTGGATGACGGCGACGTTGACCAGGGCGAAGGCGAACAGGGTGCCGATGCTGGTGGCGTCGGCCAGGGCACCGAGCGGCACGAGCCCGGCGGTCAGTGCGACGACGGTGCCCACGATCAGGGTCCCGGCAACCGGGGTGCCGGTGCGGGGTGAGACGCGGCCGAAGATCCTGGGGATCAGCCCGTCCCGCGCCATGGACAGCAGGATGCGGGTCTGCCCGTAGAGGACGGTCAGCACGATACTGGCGATGGCCAGGACCGCCCCGACGGCGAACACGACGCCGACCCAGGGCTGCCCGGTTGTTTCTTCGAGGATCTTCACGAGGGCGGCTTCGGTGCCGTCGAACCAGCCCCACGGCCGGGCACCGATGGCGGCGACGGCGACGAGCACGTAGATGGTGGTGACGATCAGCATCGAGAGCAGGATGGCCCGCGGGAGGTCGCGCTTCGGGTTCCGCGCTTCCTCGCCGGCCGTGGAGGCCGCGTCGAAACCGATGTAGGAGAAGAACACCCGGGACGCGGCGGCCGAGACGCCGGCGGCGCCCATCGGCATCAGCGGCTCGAAGTGCCCGCCGTTGAAGGCGGTGAAGGCCACGGCGCAGAAGAACACGAGGATGCCGACCTTGATCAGCACGATCGCGGTGTTGATCCAGGCGCTTTCCTTGGCGCCACGGACCAGCAGCACCATGGCCAGGACCACGATGACGATCGCGGGCGCGTTGAGCACCCCGCCGTCGCCCGGCGGTGCGGAGATGGCGTCGGGCAGGACCTGGCCGAAGACCGCCAGGGATTCGTTGACGTACTGCCCCGCCCCGACGGCGACGGCGGCCACGGAGACGGCGTATTCCAGGACCAGGCACCAGCCGCAGATCCAGGCCATGCCTTCGCCCATGGTCGCGTAGGTGTAGGAGTAGCTCGAACCGGCGGCGGGCACCAGGCCGGCCATCTCCGCGTAGGAGACCGCGGAGAGCAGGGCGGCGAGTCCGGCGATGACGAAGGAAATCCAGATGGCCGGTCCGGCCAGCGGTACCGCTTCGCCCAGGATGACGAGGATGCCGGTGCCGAGGGTGGCGCCGACGCTGATCATCGTCAGGTGCATGACCCCGAAGCTGCGGACCAGGCCGGTGCCCCCGTGGCCGGTTTCGGCCTCGCTGACCAGCTGGCCGATCGGCTTGCGTCGAAGCAGTTGCGCGGCCAGGCCGGGACGGCGGTAGGTGGCCGGCGGGCGTTCCCTCGTAAGAGTTGGCACAGTCATCGTTGACGTCCTTTATCTTGTCTAGTGGTCGTTTTCCCCCGTTCAGCGTAGGGCTGTGAGGCAGCTCTCATCCTTGTGCAAAATGACCTATAGTCTTCACCCATGAGACTTAATGCCCTGCACCCCCGCAACCGGCGAAGCTGGCGGCCGTGACGGCTGAAGCCGCGGAGCGGCTCGGCTTCGTGACCCTGGCGCAATTCCTGCTGCAGCTGCCGCCGGATCTGAGGGTCCTGCACGACGGCGGAAACGGTGCCGGACGGCTGCGCTGGGTGGAGCCCAGTGAGCTGGAGGATCCGACTCCGTACCTGCTGGACGGCGAATTCGTGCTGACTGCCGGCCTGCCGTTCCTTGGCGGGGGCGGCGAGGAACCGCGCGTGGATGGCTACGTGCAGCGGCTGGTCGGGGCGCGGGTCGGCGCTCTTGGCTTCGGCCTCGAGCCGTACTTCGACGCGGTGCCGGAGAGCGTGGTGCAGGCCTGCAGACGGCACAACCTGACCCTGGTCGAAATCCCGAAGACCGTCCCGTTCGCCGCCGTCGGGCTGGAATTCTCGCAGCTGCTGGAATCGGACAACGCCACAACGTTCCGGCAACTGGCCGACACCAACCGGCAGCTCATGCGCGCCGTGCTGTCGGCACGGCCGGAACACGAGCTCCTGGCGGCGCTGGTGCAGCGGGTTCCGGTCTGGGCGGTGCTGGTGGGGGCCGACGGACGGGTCCGCGCCCGCGGGGCGGGCCAGGCACACGGGACAAGCCAGGCGCAGGGTACCGGTGCCGCCGGTGTTGATCCGGCGGAGTTGCAGCCGCTGCTCTCACGGCTGCTGGCCGGCAGCGGCCCGCGGGTGGAACTGGACTCGTTCGACACCGCCGGATCGGCGCTGGTCTTCGGGTATCCCCTGCGCAGCACCCGGGACGCCAACCTGGGCGCCCTCGTGCTCGGGACGGATGCGCCGCTGACGCCCGCCCAGAACAGCGTCGTCTCCTCCGCCGTCGGGCTCCTGGAACTGCTGGTGCGGCAGCGCACCAGCGGCTCCTTGGCCCCCAGCCAGCTCGCCACCGCGCTGCTGCTGCATCCGGAGAGCGCGACGTCGGGTGGGAGCCGGCACATCAACGGCCTCAGGGACCTGCTGGCGCAGAGTGCCTCTTCCACCCGCTCCGGGCAACTGCGGGTGGTGCAGGGCATCCGCCCGGAGGCCGCCGGGCGCCCGGACCGCCCAGGTAGCCCGGCCGGCGCGGCCGGCACATCCGGTGGCGGCCGTGCCGGCGACAGCCCCGTCCGGGAGCTGCTGGAGTGGCGCAGGATGTTTGATACCAAGCTGGTGGAGATCACCGAGTACGGCTTTGCCGCCATTACCCGGTTGAAGGTCGACGACGCCCTGTTGGCCGAGGTCGAACGGCTGGGCTGGCGCCTGGTGGTCGGGAGCGCCACCGAATTTACCGGCCTGGCCGGCGCCTACGAGCGCGCCTCCTCGCTCCGCCCCAGGGTCCGGACCACCGGCAGCAGCGTCCGGGTTGATGACGTCACCTGGTCCGTGACGGGACTGCTGGGCAACCAGGCAGGCGCCATGTTGGCCGCCCGGCTGCTGGAACCGGTCATGGCCCTCGAACCGGAGCGCCGGGACACCCTGCTCGGCATCCTGCGCGCCTGGCTCGGCGAGAACGGCAGCTGGGACGCCACGGCCAAGGCCACGGGACTTCACCGCAACAGCGTCCGCCGCCAGATCGGCGTGCTCTCGGAGCTGCTCGGGACGGACTTCAACCAGGCCCAGGCCCGCGCGGAGTTCTGGATCGCACTGCAATACACCGGCGAGCTCCCGGGCCTTCAGCCCGCCCCGGACACCGGCCCTGCCTGAGACACGGTTTAGTTGCCGGGCGTTCAGCTGCCGGGCGTTCAGTTCCCCCAGGACCGGTAGACCGCCGGCCGGAGGTCCCGCAGGTACGCCACTTCCCCGCTTGCGGCACGCACGTCCGGCTCCGGCACTTCGGCAAAAAGCAGCTCCTCCCCGGCACCAGCCGAAGCCAGCAGCGAGCCGTCCGGAGCGGCCACGACGCTGCCGCCGAGGAAATCGCAGCCGTCCTCGGCGCCGGAGTGGTTGGCGTAGGCCACGGTCAGCTGGTTCTCCAGCGCCCGCGCCCTGACCAGCACCTGCGGTACCGCGTCGAACCCTTCGGAAAGGGCCGTCGGGACCAGCAGCAGCCCGGCCCCGCGCACGGCGGCGGCACGGACGGACTCGGGGAACTCGACGTCGTAGCAAATGACCAACGAGGTTTTGACGCCGTGGAAATCCACGACGCCGGGCGCGGCGCCGGCCGCGGCGAACGCCGCGCGCTCCTCCGGGCCGAAGAGATGGACCTTGGCATAGCTGAGCAGCTCCGCCCCCGTCACGTCGAGGAGGGTGGCCGTGATCCGCCACTCCCCCGCCGCGGTGACTGCCGGCAGGCTGTACACCAGCGCGATGCCATGCCTGCGGGCTATCTCCGCGAGGGTTTCGCGGAGGGGCGGCAGCAGCGAGGGGTCCAGTTCCGCCCGGAGCCTGAGCGGCGCGTAGCCCACCGGGAACAGCTCCGGCGTGAGCAGCAGCCGGGCACCGGCAGCGGCAGCCTTCCCCGCAGCCTCATCCACCGCCCGGCAGTTTGCGTCCATATCCAGCACGGCGGCATTCGCCTGCATCACGGCCAGCAGCACCATTACCACCCAACCTCTTCCACGGGGGCTCCGCAGCACGCAGAATGCACGCGGAAGCCCGGCCACTGTCTCTTGCTGCCCAGCCTAGCCACCCTGTGCTGCCGCCGTCCCGGTGCATTTCCGCCCGGATGTGCCGCCGGCAGGGCGGATCGCCCGGCCCTCCCGCAGCCGGTCCCGCGTGACTTATGCGTTAACTTCTTGACTACAAGATGGGAATGCGGGACGCTTCATCCATGCCCTCACCAACGCGCCCAACGAGGAGCCGGACCAAGAACCCCGGATCGCAGTCGGCACTCCGGCATCTGAACCAGCAGCGGATCATCGAATGCCTCCTGGCCGGCCCTTCCACGCAGGCCGAACTCGCTCGCCAGACCGGCCTTTCCACGGCGACGGTCTCCAATATCGTCAAGATCATGCAGGACGCCGGACTCGCTTCCACCGAGCCGATCACCAGCTCCGGACGGCGTGCCCTGAATGTCCGGCTCAACAGCAACGGCGCCGTCGCCGTCGGGATCGACTTCGGCCGGCGGCACCTGCGCGTGGTCCTGGCCTCGCTCAGTTACCACGTGATCGCCGAGCAATCGGTGCTGCTCCCGCTGGGCCACCATGCCGAGGAAGGCATCACGGCCGCCGTCGGAGTCCTTGACCGGCTGCTGGCTGACAGCGGGGTGGAACGCAGCGCCCTGGTAGGCGCCGGCGTCGGAATTCCCGGGCCGATCGACCGCCGCACGGGGACCGTGGCGCAGGGCGCCATCCTGCCCGAATGGGTCGGGATCAACATCCTGCACCGCCTCGAAGAAGCCTTGGAACTCCCCGTCTTTGTTGACAATGACGCCAACCTGGGCGCCCTGTCGGAGGTCACCTGGGGGCCGCACACCGGCGTCAGCAACCTGATGTTCCTGAAGATCGGCTCAGGCATCGGCGCCGGGCTGATCCTCAACGGCGCGCCCTACTATGGCAACGTCGGAATCACCGGCGAAATCGGCCATGCCACCATCCATGAACACGGACTCGTCTGCCGCTGCGGAAACCGCGGCTGCCTGGAAACCATCGCCTCGACGACCACCATGATCGAGCTCCTAAGCCGCGGCGAGGACAAGCCGCTCGCGCCGGCGGACATCGTCCGCAAGGCCCTCGCCGGGGACTCCGCGACGCTGCGCGTGGTGGACGACGCCGGGCTCGCCGTCGGACGCGCCCTGGGCAATGTGGCGAACCTGATCAATCCCGAGGTGATCGTTGTGGGTGGACCGCTCGCGGACCTTGGCCCCCTGCTCCTGGACCCGATCCGGCGGGGCCTGATCCGCCATGCGGTGCCCGTGATCGGTGAGACGACAACCCTCACGATGTCCTCGCTGGGAGACCGGGCCGAGGCCCTCGGAGCCACGGCTTTGGTCTTCCAGCATGCCGGAATCCGGCGGAACTGAGCCATTCGTTATCCCCTCGTTGCGTTAAAGACTTGACGACAAGGGCTGTGATCCAGTTTACTTTCTCATCAGACGGCCCTGCGGTTTGCAGGGGCGGACAACGAAGTCATGCATTGGAGGCGTAAGGGCAGATGACGTCCCTCGACACGCACAGCGATCCGATAATCCTCGAGATGCGCTCCATCACCAAGGAATTCCCCGGCGTTAAAGCTTTGTCCGAGGTGAGCCTGCGGGTGAAGGCCGGAGAGATCCACGCCATCTGCGGTGAGAACGGCGCCGGCAAATCCACGCTCATGAAGGTGCTGTCCGGCGTGTACCCGTTCGGCAGCTACGAAGGCGACATCGTCTACCAGAACGAGGTCCAGCAGTTCAAGGACATCCGGGCCAGCGAGCACGCCGGAATCGTGATCATCCACCAGGAACTCGCGCTGATCCCGGAACTGTCCATCATGGAGAACATTTTCCTCGGCAACGAGCCCACCAGGCGCGGGGTGATCGACTGGGCCGAGGCCCGGAAGCGCTCCACCGAGCTGCTTGCCCGGGTGGGCCTGCGGGACGATCCTGAAACCCCCATCAAGGAGATCGGCGTCGGCAAGCAGCAGCTTGTCGAAATCGCCAAGGCCCTGAACAAGTCCGTGAAGCTCCTGATCCTGGACGAGCCCACGGCGGCGCTGAACGAATCCGATTCCCAGCACCTGCTGGACCTGATGCTCGGACTGAAGGGCCGTGGAATCACCTCCATCATCATTTCGCACAAGCTCAACGAGATCGAACAGATCGCGGATTCCATCACCATCATCCGCGACGGCAAGTCGATCGAAACGCTCGATGTCAAGGCCGACGGCGTCGACGAGGACCGCATCATCAAGGGCATGGTGGGCCGGACCCTGGAATCCCGGTTCCCGGACCACGAACCCAAGATCGGCGACGTGTTCTTCGAGGTCAAGAACTGGAACGTGGGCCACCCGCAGATCCAGGACCGCATGGTCTGCAAGAACTCCGCCTTCTTCGTCCGCCGCGGCGAAATCGTCGGCTTCGCCGGGCTCATGGGCGCCGGACGCACCGAGCTCGCCCGGTCCGTCTTCGGCCGCTCCTACGGCCGCTTCATCTCCGGCCACATCTACAAGGACGGCAAGGAGATCAGCCTCCGCAACGTCAAACAAGCCATCGACGCCGGACTCGGCTACGTCACCGAGGACCGCAAGACGCTCGGGCTGAACCTGCTGGACGACATCAAGGCCACCACGGTCTCGGCCAACCTTAAGAAGATCAGCAAGCACAACATCGTGGACGCCAACAAGGAATTCACCGTCGCCGAGCAGTACCGCAAATCCCTGCGGACCAAGGCACCGTCCGTGGAGGAAGGTGTGGCCAAGCTGTCCGGCGGAAACCAGCAGAAGGTGGTACTGGCGAAGTGGATGTTCACGGATCCGGACCTGCTGATCCTGGACGAACCCACCCGCGGGATCGACGTCGGCGCCAAGTACGAGATCTACGGCATCATCCAGCAGCTGGCCAACCAGGGCAAAGGCGTCATCGTCATTTCCTCCGAGCTGCCCGAACTGCTGGGACTCTCGGACCGCATCTACACCATCTTCGAAGGCGCCATCACCGGCGTGCTGAACAAGGACGAAGCCAGCCAGGAAAGCCTCATGAAACTCATGACTTCCGCCCGCAAGACCGCCTGACCCTCTGGGACCATCCAGAACACTCCGATCACTCCGGAAACAAGGACTGAAACAATGAACGCGCTCAAGAAGCTCTTTGGCGGCAACACCCGCCAATTCGGCATGATCTTCGCCCTGGTTGCGCTGATCGTCTTCTTCCAGATTTTCACAGAGGGCCGCACGCTCACCCCGGGCAACGTCATCAACCTCTTCAACGGCAACTCCTACATCCTGATCCTCGCGATCGGGATGGTACTGGTGATCATTGCCGGCCACATCGACCTCTCGGTCGGCTCGGTCGCGGCCTTCGTGGGCGTCAGCGTGGCTCTCGTGATGCGTGACTGGGGCATCCCCTGGTATGCCGGCATCCTCTTCGGGCTGCTGCTGGGGGCCCTGATCGGAGCCTGGCAGGGGTTCTGGACCGCCTATGTCGGCATCCCGGCCTTCATCGTGACGCTGGCGGGCATGCTCCTCTTCCGCGGCTTCAACCAGTTCGTCGGCAAGTCCAACACCATCCCGGTATCCGCGGACTTCCAGTACATCGGCTCCGGCTATCTTCCCGAATTCGGGCCGAACACGGGTTACAACAACCTGACCCTGCTGCTGGGCCTGCTCGGCGTCGCCTTCGTGATCTTCAGCGAGCTCCGCTCCCGCCGCAACGCCAAGGCCTTGGGTGCGGACGTACCGGAAAGCTGGGTCACCATCGTCAAGCTGGTCCTGGTCTGCGGCGCCATCCTCTACGCCACGTACCTGTTCGCGACCGGCCGGCCGGGCACCTCGTTCCCGATCCCGGGCCTCATCCTGGCCGTCCTGGTCATCATCTACGGTTTCATCTCCTCGAAGACCATCATCGGCCGCCATATCTACGCCGTCGGTGGCAACCGGCACGCCGCGGAACTCTCCGGCGTCCAGTCCAAAAAGGTCAACTTCCTGGTCATGATGAACATGTCCATCCTTGCCGGCCTCGCCGGCATGATCTTCGTCGGCCGCTCCACCGCCTCGGGCCCGTTCGACGGCGTCGGCTGGGAACTGGACGCCATCGCAGCCGTGTTCATCGGCGGCGCTGCGGTGACCGGCGGCGTCGGCACCGTGATCGGTTCCATCGTCGGTGGCCTCGTGATGGCCGTGCTGAACAACGGCCTGCAGCTCCTGGGCGTCGGCGCGGACCTGACGCAGATCATCAAGGGCCTGGTGCTCCTGATCGCCGTTGCGTTCGACGTCTACAACAAGACCCAGGGCAAGAAGTCGCTCATCGGCATGATGATGAAGAACTTCGGCCGCAACAACGAGCTCAAGCCCGACGAGACCACCTCCACCAAAGAGGCCATCTCCAAGGGCGCCTGAGCCGCTTCCCCACGGTTTCTCCGCACACCACCTATAGAAAGTGAACCAAGCAATGCAACTGATTGGTAAAGCAGGAAAGGCAGCAGCAATCGCTGCTATTGCGGCATTGGCGCTGACAGCCTGCGGCCGTTCCGACACCGGAACCACCGGCTCCAGTTCGGGCGGCGAGGCATTCCCCAAGGGCTCCGCAATCGGCGTCGCACTCCCCCAGAAGACTTCCGAAAACTGGGTCCTCGCCGAAAAGCTGTTCAACGACGGCCTCACCAGCGCAGGGTTCAAACCGGATGTACAGTTCGCCAACGGCGGCGTTTCGGAGCAGCAGAACCAGATCAGCGCCATGGTCACCAAGGGTGACAAGGTCATCATCGTCGGCGCCATCGACGGTGCGCAGCTTGGCACCCAGCTCAAGCAGGCCAAGGACGCCGGGGCGACGATCATCGCGTACGACCGCCTGCTCCTGAACACGGCGAACGTGGACTACTACGTGGCCTACGACAACTTCAAGGTCGGTGTACTCCAGGGCCAGGCGCTGCTGGACGGCATGAAGGCCAAGAAGCCGACAGGCCCGTACAACATCGAACTGTTCGCCGGTTCCCCGGATGACGCCAATGCGAAGGTCTTCTTCGACGGCGCCATGAGCATCCTGAAGCCGAAGATCGACGATGGCACCCTCAAGGTGCTCTCCGGCCAGACGACCTTCGAACAGGCCGTGACCCAGGGCTGGAAGGCAGAGAACGCCCAGCGTCGTGCCGACACCCTGCTCAGCGGCACCTACGGCAGCGCGTCCCTCGACGGTGTGCTGTCCCCGAATGACACGCTGGCCCGCGCCGTCCTGACCTCGGTCAAGGCCGCAGGCAAGCCGCTCCCGATCATCACCGGCCAGGACTCCGAGGTTGAATCGGTCAAGTCCATCCTCGCCGGCGAGCAGTACTCCACCATCAACAAGGACACCCGCAAGCTCGTTGAGCACTCGATCGTTATGGTCCAGGACATCCAGGCCGGCAAGACGCCCGAGATCAACGATTCCAAGTCCTACAACAACACGGTCAAGACCGTTCCGGCCTACCTCCTGCAGCCGGTCATCGTGACCAAGGACAACGTCAAGACGGCCTACGTCGACGATCCGGTACTCGGACCGCTGACCAAGTAGTAACTGTTCAAACAGCACCTCAAAGGCCCCGGCTCCGCCTCCTTGAATTCCAGGCGGACCGGGGCCTTTTGCTGCCCGGGGTTCTACCGCCCGGGGCCTTTTGCTGCCCGGAGCTTCCGGACCGGTCCTTCACAGCGGACACATAGCTTCCCCGTGCCTCCTGCACAGCGCCAGCCACCAGTGTAGGGAGCAGTCGCCGGCCAATCCGTCCGGCCAAGATCCCTAGGAGTACCGTGAGCGTCCTCGCCCGGAGTGTAGGCAATGCCTTTCGAAACAAGGTCAGGACGGCCGCCGTCGTAGCCGTCCTGGCCGTGGCCATCGGCCTTGCCCTGTCCATGCTGGTGGCCAACCAGGCAGTGGCGGGCAAGGTCGCCGAACTGAACGCCTCGGTGGGCACCGTCCTCACCGTCAACCCCGCCGGCGGCCAGGGCTTCGAGGGCGGCGGCGAGCCGCTGACCGCCGCGCAGGCCGCGACGGCGGCAGCCGTGCCGAACGTGACCTCCGTCGTCGGAACCAAGGCACTCCGGCTGCGCAACGCCACTGCCGCCGCTGCCCAGACCGGGCAGGGCGGACCGGGCGGCCCCGGCGGACAGTCTGCCACCACGGTGACCACCAGCCTGACCGCCGCCATCGACGCCGGCACGCTCGGCAACCGCAACCAGGCTGCCACCGGAACCTCCGGCAGCTCCGGCGGCACCGCCACGCAGGCGGCCCCCGCCTTCACGCTGCCCATCACCGCCACCGGGATCGGCGCAGAGGTGGACGCCACGGGCAAGGCACTGGAACTGACGCAGGGAACCGGCCTGGGTGACTACAACGCCGCGTCCACCGGCGCCTTGCTGGGCACCACCCTCGCCGAGAAGAACGGCCTGAGCGTGGGCTCGACCTTCACCATCAAGGACCAGACCTTCACCGTGGCGGGCTTGTTCGACGCCGGCACGGCCTTCGGCAACAACGCCCTCTACGTGACACTCCCGGCCGCCCAGACCATTGCGGCCCTTCCCGGAGAACTGTCCACGATGATCGTCACCGTCAATTCCATGGAAAACGTCGACGCCGCCAAGACCGCCCTCCAGGCCGCCCTCGGCACGGACAAGGCCGACGTCAGCCAGGGCCAGCGCAACCTCCAGAGCGCCGTCAGCTCGCTGGGCAGCGTCAAGAACATTTCCTTCATCGCCTTCGTCGCCGCCCTCGGAACCGCCGGCCTGATCATCCTGCTGATCATGGTCATGCTGGTCCGCGAGCGCCGCCGTGAAATCGGTGTGCTCAAGGCGATCGGTGCCCCGAACCGCACCGTCGGCCTGCAGTTCGTGCTCGAGGCCCTGGTGCTGGTGGCCATGGGCAGCGTCGTGGGCGCCGCCGTCGCATCCTTCGCCAGCGGAGGCATCGCCTCTGCCCTGATCAGCTCCAACACCACGGGCGGCGCGGCCACCGGGCAGCGCGGCGTTCCCGGCAGCGGGGCCGGCTTCCCGGGCGGGGCGGCTGGCTTCCCCGGCGGGGCGGCTGGCTTCCCCGGCGGCCAGGGGAGCCCCTTCGGCGGCGCCAACCAGCTGCTGACCTCCGTGACCGCGAGCGCCTCCCCCGGCGTGATTGCCGCCGGCATCGCCGCGGTGTTCGGCGTCGCCATCATCGGGGCGCTCGTCCCGGCCCTGCTCACCGCACGCATCCGCCCCATCGAAGTCCTCCGAGGAGAGTAGCCATGATCGAAGTCAAGAACCTCGTCCGCACGTTCAATTCCGGCGACAAAACCATCAAACCCGTCAACGACGTCAGCTTCGAACTCGAACAGGGCACGCTCGCCTCGATCGTGGGCAAGAGCGGCAGCGGGAAAAGCACCCTGCTGTCCCTGCTCGGCGCCCTGGACAAACCCACCAGTGGCGACGTGATCGTCGACGGCGTGAGCCTGGCCGGCATGCCGGACAGCAAGCTCACCCAGTACCGGCGCCGGGACATCGGCTTCGTGTTCCAGCAGTTCAACCTGATCCCCAATCTCTCCGCCCTGGACAACGTCATGCTGCCGATGGAGTTTGCCGGGATCCGCAAGTCCGCACGCCAGGAGCGTGCCCGCCAGCTGCTCGAACAGGTGCAGCTCGATCCGGACAAGCATGTCCGCCGCGTGAACCGGCTCTCCGGCGGCGAGCAGCAGCGCGTGGCCATCGCCCGGGCGCTGGCCAACGCCCCCAAGCTGATCCTGGCCGACGAGCCCACCGGAAACCTGGACGAACAGACCGGCGAGCACATCATCGAACTGCTCAGCTCGCTGAGCAGGGACCACAACACCACGATCCTCGTGGTCACGCATGACCGGACCCTGGCCAACAAGACGGACCGCCGCTTCCGGCTCCAGCAGGGCCGCCTTACGGAGGAGCCGGCAAGGAACCGCGCGACGGCGGGTTCACCCGCGTAGCTCCCCGCACGCCGCGCCGCGCGGAAGCTGGGGCGGGTCTCCCCCGACCCTCCCTCAGCTTCCGCCGGCATTCCCGCAACCCTCCCGCACATTCCGCCGCCATTCCCGCAACCCACCGGCAGCCGGTGGGATGATGGCCTTATGACCGTCCCCATCGCGAAGCCCTGGCTGTTCACCCAGCCGGACCAGGATCCCCGCACGGCCACCGGTGCCAGGCTCCGCTGGGGGGTCATCGCCACCGGCGGCATCGCGGCCTCCGTGACCCGTGACCTGACGCTTCTGGCCGACGCCGAACTCTATGCCGTCAGCTCACGCGCCCAGTCCGCCGCGGAAGCCTTCGCCGCCGACTATGGTTTTGCCAGGTCCTACGGTGACAGCGCCGGCCAGGCGGGCTATGAACGGCTGCTGGCCGACGAAGCCGTGGACATCGTGTACGTCGCCACTCCGCACGCCTATCATCACAAAATCGCATTGGCCGCCCTGACCGCAGGCAAGCATGTCCTCTGCGAGAAGGCCTTCACCGTCAATGCCCGGGAAGCCGCCGAGCTCGTGGCACTGGCCCGGGCCAAGGGCTTGTTCCTGATGGAGGCCATGTGGAGCCGTTTCCTGCCAAGCATGCAGCGGGTCTTCGAGATCGCCGGCTCGGGTGAGATCGGCGAGGTCAAGTGGGTCGGGGCGGACCTGGGCTTCCCCGCACCGTACTCACCCAGCTCGCGGCTCTGGGCGCCCAAGGACGGCGGCGGCGCGCTGCTGGACCTTACCGTCTATCCGCTGTTGTGGGCGCTGGGCACCCTGGGATTCCCGCAGACGGTGAGCGCCACCGGCTGGGTCAACGACGACGGCGTGGACGCCCAGAATGCGCTGACCCTGGGATACCACCATGGCGCTCAGGCACAGCTGATTTCCTCGCTGCTGGCGTACGGCCCCCGGACGGCCACCGTGGCCGGCAGCCTGGGCTACCTCCAGACCACCGGCTCGATCAACAACCCCAAGGAAATCCAGCTGAGGATCGGCTTCGACGAGCCGCGCAGCGAACACTTCACCGTCGTCGGGCGGGGCTACAGCTACGAGCTCCGCGAGGTGACACGCTGCATCCAGCAGGGCCTGACCGAGAGCCCGGTCATGCCGCTGGAGGACTCCCTGAACACCATGCGGCTGTTCGACGGCGTCCGTGCCCAACTGGGCGTCAGCTACCCGAACGACGCCCGCTGAGCCCACGCTGGCGGTCTCGGATTCGCCACACTTTGGGGTGCGCTCTGGACTCGCCCCTGCGCAGGGACTTACCCTGAAGGCAATCGTCGAGACTTGGGAACGGGGGTGTGCGGGTGGACCCAGCAGCAGTTCCGTGGCGTGCCCGCCGCACCGTCCACCGGGTCCTCCTTGCCGGCCTGGCCGGAATGGCATGGCTGGCGCTCTCCGCGACAGCCGCCAGCGCCGACGCTTCCACACCCCTCCCGTGTGACACGACCGTTTCTGTTACGGCGGCCAGCGCGGATCCGGACGACGCCACGGCGAGTGCGCCGGCCGCGGATTCGGTGGCCCCCCTAACGGTGGGCCACCGCCGGGCTGTCGCCGCATGCCCGGATCCCGCCCTGCCCGCAGCGGAGCCGGCACCGTCCGCGACGGACCCCGTCCCTCCCGTTCCGGATCCGACGCCGGCCGCCCCGGTTCCCGGCGTTCCCGCAGCGGACCCCGTTCGTGTCTCCGATCCGGTGGTCCCGGTCACGGACCCCGTCCTACCGGTTCCGGACCCCGGCGCTGCGCTGCCGGTTGTCGACCCCGTCCCGCCGGTTGTGCCGGTCCTGCCGGTTCCAAACCCCGGCGCTGCGCTGCCGGCCGTGAATCCCGTCCCGCCGGTTGTTCCGGTTGTTCCGGTTGTGCCGGTTGTTCCGGTTGTGCCGGTTCCAAATCCGTTGAGCCCGCCTCCGGGTGCCCCGCCAGCAGCTAAGGATCTGCCGGCTGCCGTGGCATCCGCACCGCCGCATGAAACAACGGCCCCGGCACCCGCAGCAGCCCCCGGATCTCTGGCCGCCCGCGACAAGGCCACGACTCCGCAGCCAACGGCGACGGATCTTCCGGCTGTATCGAACGCCGGCGGCCTGCCCGCCCTCTACGTTTCACCGCCCGGCTCCTACCCGGCCCTGTTTGCTGGCGCAGTGCGGGTCCCCGGCGACCCTGCCGCCGGCGTGGTTGCCCCGGCCACCGCCCCGAATCCCGGACCCGGGGGCACACCGCCACCAATCGGCCATGACAGCCCGAACCCGTGGCACGGTGGCACCGGGCTGCCGGCTCCGGATGCCCTGCCTGCCGCTCCCGGCTCGGGCTCCGGCAGCGGACACTCCTCCAGCGGACCCACGGGGACGGCTGCCTGGATTCCGAGCCTGTACTTCTACCTGCCCCCGACGGGCGCCGACCCGATCCGCGGGCCGCTCCAGCACGCGCCTTCAGCGGTTTCCGCTGACCCCGGTTCTTCTCCTGACTAGTTGGCCGTCTCTGTCTCCACAGAGCACGGCCAACCGGGCTGCCTTGGGCGCCCGCCATCAGTCATTCAGGAGAATTCCCAATGGACACCACCGTCCCCAACCGGGTTTCCGGCATCCTATTTGCCATTGCGCACCCTCCCTGCCTGCTCCGACGCCCGCCCCAGGGCATCCTTCAGCGCCGCGGCGGCCGGGCTCAGCCGCCCCGCGGCCCGCCGGGCACCAACCGTCGGCGGCGCCTCTGGAGCGCCCTCCGTCAGGCATCCGCTGCTCCCGTCCAGGTCCCGTGACCGCCGGAGCGACGTCGTTGGGTCCGCTGGGGGACCGAACGGCACTCATTGGCTCCGGCGGAATACCGTCCCTCAGCGTGGCCGCTGCACTGCAGCCGGACTCAGGCCACGCTGAGGGACGGACGATACCGGTACCCGTATTATTCTTGAGGGGCGCCACCGTGGTGCCCAAGGGAAAGGTCGGGGACATCGTGGACATTTCGCCCAACAGCCTCACGGGGGAACTGCTGGGCGGCCGCTACCGGCTGGGGGAAGTGATCGGCCGGGGCGGCATGGCCACGGTCTACACTGCCAAGGACGTCAATCTCGGCCGGGATGTCGCGCTCAAACTCTTCGGCCCGCAGTCCGCCGATCCTGACGAGCTGAGGCGCCAGGAGGCCGAGATTGAACTTCTGGCCACCTTGAATCATCCGAGCCTTGTGACCCTGTTCGACGCCGGGACAGACGCACGGATCCCCGAGGAACCGCGGCCGTTCCTGACCATGGAACTGGTGGACGGCCAGGACCTCAGGGCCAGGATCCGGCGTGGTCCGGTGTCCTGGGGCGAACTGGCCGTCATCGGCGCGGGGGTAGCCGATGCCTTGGCCTATGTGCATGGCCTGGGCATAATCCACCGCGACATCAAGCCGGCCAACATCCTGCTGGTGCCGGTCCGGCCGGGCGAGCCCTTGCGGCCAAAGCTCACGGACTTCGGCATCGCCCGGATCCTGGATGGCACCCGGCTCACCGCCACCGGCACGATGGTGGGGACTGCGGCCTACTTGAGCCCGGAACAGGCCCGGGGTGCCGATCTTGGCCCGGCGAGTGACATCTACTCGCTTGGGCTGGTCCTGCTCGAGTGCATCAAGGGCGAGGTGGAATATCCGGGCAGCGCCGTGGAGTCGGCCGTTGCCCGGCTGTACCGCGCCCCTGCCATCCCGGACGGCGTTCCGGCCGAATGGGCGCAACTGCTTCGGGCCACGACGGCCTTGGACCCCCTGGACCGTCCGGGCGCCGCGTCGCTTGAAGCGGCCCTGCGCCAGGCACTCGTCTCACCGGATTCGCGTCCCGGAATCCTCTCCGGAACGCGCACCCGGGTGCTTCCCGCGCCGCCGCCCCGTCCCCCGCGGTTGCCCGGCCCCGACGCCGGCGCGCGTCCCCTGCATCAGTCGGACCCGGATCCGGTAACAGCTCCCGGAACGGTCCGCGCCTCCTTCGCCTCGCGCGCCGTCGCCCGTTTCCGCCCTGGCAGCCGGCGAACCCGGATCGCCTTGCTCCTGGCCGCCGTCACCCTCCTGGCCGTCGCCGTCACCGTCGCCGTCACCGTCATTTCGCCGAAGGCGCCCGCCGTCGTCCCCTACCCGGCGGTCACCGGCAGCCTCGGGGAACATCTGGAACAGCTGCAGAAGAGCGTCGAGCCATGAGCCGCAGCATCACGAGCCGGCGCCGCCAGCTGGCAGTGACCGCGGGGTCCCTGCTCAGCGCCGTCCTGCTTGCCGGCGTCCTGGCCGGTTGCGGGACTCCGGGTCCCGAGCTGGGCAGCGAAACTGCCCGGCAACTCCAGTCCCAGGTGCTCGCCGTCAGCGAGGCTGCGGCCGCCGACAACCCGGCCGGTTCTCTGAAGCTGCTCGACGCCCTGGTGACTAAGTTGGATCAGGCCGCCGCCAACGGGGATGTTTCGTTCAAACGCCACCAAAGCATCAGGGCCGCCATCGACGCCGTCCGGGCCGATCTGACCGCCAAGCAGGCCGCCGAGGCGGCCAGGCTGGCGGCCGAACAGCAGGCGGCCGCAGCAGCAGCCGCCGCCTCAACTGCGCCACCGCCCGCCGTGGTCGCTCCCGCACCGGCCCCCGCCGACAACTCCAAGGCCAAGGGGAACGGCAAAAGCAAAGGCAACGGTTAAGGCCCAGCCGTTCCGTGACCGGTGCGGGCACCGGCGTCGCTCCAGGAGCCCTGACGGCGGTCCCGGCCGCATCAGAATACGGAAACGCCCCGCTTCCCTTCCGGGAGTCGGGGCGTTTCCGGTGCAGCAGCGAGGCTGCCGGGGCGCTGTTACTTGGCCAGCAGGGACAGCACTTCGCTGAACTTCGCGGAGGGGCGCATCACCGCGGTGACCTTGGCTTCGTCGGGGCGGTAGTAGCCTCCGATGTCGACCGGGGAGCCCTGGACCGCGAGGAGCTCTCCGACGATGGTCTCTTCACCGGAGTCCAGCGCGCCGGAAACAGCTGCGAAAGCGGCGGCCAGCTCGGCGTCGTCGCTCTGGCGTGCCAGCTCCTGGGCCCAGAACTTGGCCAGGTAGAAGTGGCTTCCACGGTTGTCGAGCTCGCCGGCCTTGCGCTTGGGGGACTTGTTCTCGAGCAGGAAGGTGCCGGTGGCGCGGTCCAGTGTGTCGGCCAGGATCTGCGCGCGGGCGTTGCCGGTGCTGGTGGCGAGATGCTCGAAGCTCACGGCCAGGGCCAGGAACTCACCCAGGCTGTCCCAGCGCAGGTGGTTTTCCTTGAGCAGCTGCTGGACGTGCTTCGGGGCGGAGCCGCCGGCGCCGGTTTCGAACAGTCCGCCGCCTGCGATCAGCGGGACCACGGAGAGCATCTTGGCACTCGTGCCGAGTTCCAGGATCGGGAACAGGTCCGTGAGGTAGTCGCGGAGTACGTTGCCGGTCACCGAGATGGTGTCCTCGCCCTTGCGGATCCGCTCCAGGGTGAAGGCCGTGGCCTCTTCCGGGGACATGATTTCGATCTGCAGGCCCTCGGTGTCGTACTCCTTGAGGTATTCCTCGACCTTGGAGATCATCTGGGCGTCGTGGGCGCGGCCCTTGTCCAGCCAGAAGACGGCCGGCATCGCCGAGGCGCGGGCGCGGGTGACGGCCAGCTTGACCCAGTCCCGGATCGGCAGGTCCTTGGTCTGGCAGGCGCGCCAGATGTCGCCCGGGGCGACCTGCTCCTCGATCAGCACCGTGCCGGCGTCGTCGACAACCTGGACGGTTCCGGCCGCGGAAATCTCGAAGGTCTTGTCGTGGCTGCCGTATTCCTCGGCGGCCTGGGCCATCAGGCCGACGTTCGGGACGGTGCCCATGGTGGTCGGGTCGAAGGCGCCGTGGGCGCGGCAGTCGTCGATGACGACCTGGTAGATGCCGGCATAGCTGCTGTCCGGGAGGACGGCGAGGGTGTCCGCTTCCTGCCCGTCGCGGCCCCACATGTGGCCGGAGCTGCGGATCATGGCCGGCATCGAGGCGTCGACGATGACGTCGGACGGCACGTGCAGGTTGGTGATGCCCTTGTCCGAGTCGACCATCGCAAGTTCGGGACCGTCGTTGAGGCCCTTCTTGATGAGTGCCTCGACGTCGTCGCGGATGTCCTCGGGGAGGTCCTGGAGGCCGTTGAGGATGGAGGCGAGGCCGTTGTTGGGGCTCAGGCCGGCGGCGGCGATCTGCTTGCCGTAGGTGTCGAAGAGCTCGGAGAAGTACGCCGTGACGACGTGGCCGAAGATGATCGGGTCAGAGACCTTCATCATGGTGGCCTTCAGGTGGGCGGAGAACAGCACGCCCTCTTCCTTGGCGCGGAGCACCTGGGCCGCGAGGAACTTGTCCAGCGCTGCTGCCCGCATCACGGTGCCGTCGATGACCTCGCCGGCCAGGACGGGGAAGGCCCGCTTCAGGACCTTGACTGTGCCGTCTTCCTTGACGAGCTGGATCTTGATGGTGCCGTCGGCCTTGATGACGACGGACTTCTCGTTGTCGCGGAAGTCACCGGTGCCCATGGTGGCGACGTTGGTCTTGGACTCCGGGCTCCAGGCTCCCATGCTGTGCGGGTTCTGGCGCGCGTAGTTCTTGACCGAGAGCGGGGCGCGGCGGTCGGAGTTGCCTTCGCGCAGCACCGGGTTGACGGCGGAACCCTTGATCTTGTCGTAGCGGGACCGGATGTCCGTCTCCTCATCGGAGGAGGGGCTGTCCGGGTAGTCCGGCAGTGCGTAGCCCTTGCCCTGGAGTTCCGCGATGGCGGCCTTCAGCTGGGGCACCGCGGCGCTGATGTTGGGCAGCTTGATGATGTTGGCTTCCGGCTTCTTGACGAGGCCGCCCAGTTCAGCCAAGGCATCGCTGACGCGCTGCGCTTCGGTGAGGTAGTCCCCGAACGCGGCGATGATGCGGCCGGCCAGCGAGATATCGCGGGTCTCGACCTCCACACCGGCCGTGGAAGCGAACGCCTCGACGATCGGCAAGAACGAATAGGTAGCCAGCATCGGCGCTTCGTCGGTGTGGGTATAGATAATCTTGGCCATTGCTCGGGCGTCTCCTGAAAGTCTGCGGATATCCGGAATCGTGTGTTATTTCGACACACCTAACTTACCCGAGTTGACCGTAGTGGCGCGTCCCGGCGTCGGCCGCGGGGCCCTCCATGACGCTGCAGCCCCACCGGACATGCCCTCCGCACCGCGCCGGGCATGGACATAATCCCCTTGTGCCCGGTCCTGCGCACGAAAAATGGACATGCCCTCCGATCAAGGGAGGGCATGTCCATTCCTGGTGCTGCAAGGGCCTGCCGGAGCCTACCCGCAGGCCCCGGAAACCGGCCCTAGTGGAAGAAGTGCCGGGCTCCGGTGAAGTACATCGTGATGCCGGCGGCGTTGGCCGCGGCGATGACTTCCTCGTCCCGGACGGAACCGCCGGGCTGGACGACGGCGCGGACGCCGGCGTCGATCAGGATCTGCAGTCCGTCGGCGAACGGGAAGAACGCGTCCGACGCCGCCACGGCACCGCGGGCACGCTCGGGTGCTTCGCTCGCGCCCGGTTCTGCTTGAACAGCAGCGGCACCGCCGGGGGCATCGCCCCCAGCAGCACTGTCGGACTCCACGGTGACGCCGAGCGTGTTGGCGCGTTCCACGGCCAGTTTGCAGGAGTCGAGCCGGTTGACCTGGCCCATGCCGATGCCCACGGCGGCACCGTTGGCGGCCAGCAGGATGGCGTTGGACTTGGCCGCGCGGCACGCGGTCCAAGCGAACGCGAGATCGGCCAAGGTGGCGGCGTCCGCAGCTTCACCGGCGGCGAGGGTCCAGTTGGCGGGGTTGTCACCCTCGGCGTCGACTTTATCCGTGGCCTGCACCAGCATGCCGCCGGAGACCTGACGGAACTCGGTCGGGTAGCGGCCGTATCCTTCCGGCAGGGTCAGGAGGCGGATGTTCTTCTTCTTGGAGAGGATTTCCACGGCCTCGTCCTCGAAGCCCGGGGCGATGACGACCTCGGTGAAGATTCCCGCCACGGTCCGGGCCATGCCGGCGGTCACCGTACGGTTGGCCGCGATCACGCCGCCGAACGCGGAGACCGGGTCGCAGGCATGCGCCTTGGCATGCGCATCGGCGATCGGGTCCGCCGCGGAGGCGGAACCGACGGCCACGCCGCAGGGGTTGGCGTGCTTGATGATGGCGACGGCCGGTCCGTCGAAGTCGAAGGCTGCGCGCAGGGCTGCGTCGGCGTCGACGAAGTTGTTGTAGCTCATGGCCTTGCCGTGCAGTTGGTCGGCCTGGGCGATGCCGGCCGGGGCGGCCTTATCCACGTAGAGAGCGGCCTGCTGGTGCGGGTTCTCGCCGTAGCGGAGCACCTCGGAACGTTCCAGGGCCAGTCCGGCGTAGGCGGGCCAGTCGATCACGCCGTCGCCGTCCTCGTCGAGGAACTGGCTCGCGGTCCAGGTGGCCACGGCGGTGTCGTAGCTGGCGGTGTGCGCGAACGCCTTGGCGGCGAGCCGGCGTCGGGTCTTCAGGTCAAAGCCGCCGGAAGCGGCGGCCTCAACCACATCGCCGTACGAGGACGGGTCCACCACAATCGCGACGGCGGCGTGGTTCTTCGCGGCGGAGCGCACCATTGCGGGGCCGCCGATGTCGATCTGCTCGACGACGTCGTCCTGCGCGGCGCCGGACTTCACGGTCTCCACGAAGGGGTAGAGGTTCACGACGACGAGGTCGAAGGGCTCGATGTCCATGTCCGCGAGAGTCTGCATGTGGGCCGGGACGCGGCGGTCCGCGAGGATGCCGCCATGGACGCGCGGGTGGAGGGTCTTGACGCGGCCGTCGAGCATTTCCGGGGAGCCGGTGACTTCTTCGACTTCCTGCACCGGGATGCCGGCGGCGGCGATCTTCTTGGCGGTGGAGCCGGTGGAGACGATCCTGACGCCGGCTTCGTGCAGGCCCCGCGCGAGCTCCTCCAGACCGGTCTTGTCGTAGACCGAAATCAGGGCCCGGCGGATGGGAACACGGTCGATGGATACACGCTCAAGCTGCGTAAAGCTCACAAAAGTCTCCGTCTTATATCGCGGCAGCGCCGCGGGTGGTGGGGATGGGGTCAGTTTATCGCGTCCCGGCGCCGGCCCTTCCCGCGCGCCGGAGTGTGAAGCACACCCGGGCCGCGCGCGGGCCACGTAGAGTTTTCACAGGAGGCCGAGATGAATACCTACACCACTGTGCCCAGCGGCGAACAGGTGGTCCAGGAACTGCCGTGGCGGTGGAAGGTCCAGGGCCGGATCTTCCTGATCGGCGGCCTGGGCTTCATGTTCGATGCCTGGGATGTGACCCTGAACGGCATCCTGATTCCGCTGCTGTCCAAGCACTGGTCCCTGGACCCCGGCGCCGCCGCCTGGATCGGCGCCTCGAACCTGATCGGTATGGCGCTGGGCGCCTTCGTCTGGGGCACCATCGCGGACACGATCGGGCGCAAGAAGGCCTTCACGGCCACGCTGCTGGTCTTCTCGCTCTTCACCGTGCTCGGCGCGTTCTCCCCCGACTTCCTCTGGTTCTGCGTGTTCCGGTTCCTGGCCGGCTTCGGCCTGGGCGGCTGCATCCCGGTGGACTACGCGCTGGTGGGTGAATTCACGCCCCGCAAGCAGCGCGGCCGGGTCCTCACCGCGATGGACGGCTGGTGGCCGGTGGGCGCCGCACTGTGCGGCTTCGTGTCCGCGGGGCTGATTGCGGCCTTCGCGGACTGGCGGCTGACCATGCTCGTGATGGTGATCCCGGCGCTGCTCGTGTTCTGGATCCGGCGCAGCGTGCCCGAGTCCCCGCTGTTCCTGATCCGCAAGGGCCGCCGCGGGGAGGCCGCAAGGGTGATCGATGACCTGGTCGCCGCGACCGGCGCCGAGCCGCGCGTCTACAGCCTGCCCGAGCCGCAGGACTCGCCGCGGCTCTCCGCCGGCAGCGCCTGGACCCAGCTGCGCCTGCTCTGGCAGTTCAACTGGAAGATCACGACGGCGGCCTGGTCCCTGTTCTTCAGCATCCTGCTCGTCTACTACCTGTCCCTGACCTGGATGCCCCGGATCCTGATCGGCGCCGGTTTCGAGGACTACCAGGCGTTCCTGACGACGGCGTCGATGTCCGCCGTCGGGCTCATCGGCGTGGTGGTGGCAGCCCTGCTGGTGGAGCGGGTGGGCCGGAAGTGGATCCTGGCCATCACCGGTCCGCTGTCCGCGCTGACCCTGGTGATCGTGGCGGTCGTGGTGGACATCCCGACGGCGGCCGTGTTCTGGCTGCTGGTGTTCGGCTTTGTCGTGCAGGTGGCCATCCCCGTGCTCTACGCGTACGTGTCGGAGCTGTACCCGACGGAGCTGCGCGGCTCGGGCTTCGGCTGGGCATCGACGTTTTCGCGGCTCGGGGCCGGCTTCGGTCCGTTGATCTTCGCGGCGGTCCTGTGGCCGCAGCTGGGCCTCGCGACGTCGTTCGCCCTGGCTGGCGGGCTGGTGCTGCTGAGCGTGCTGTGGATGGCGTTCTTCTCCCCCGAAACCAAGCAGCGCCGGCTCGAGTAGCGCCCTCTCTTCCCAACTGACTCGCAGCAGGGGCCGTTTTGAGCGTCCAGAACGGCCCCTGCTGCGAGTCAGTTGGGGTGCCAGCCGCGGCAGGCGAGAGCGGCGCGGACCTTGGCGACGGCGGCGCGCGCGTCGTTCTCCATGTGCCGTTTCGAGATCCGGACCAGGATCCAACCAGCGCCGCTGAAGTCCTCTTCCCTGGCGATGTCACGGATGACCTGGGCCGCCTCGGAATGCGCGGCACCCTCGTACTCCACAGCAACCCCGTGCTCCGGATAGGCAAGATCAGGTTGACGTACGACGCCGGAGCGCAGGACAGTGTCCACGTTCAGTTCCGGTTCCGGAAGTCCTGAACGGCAAAGCGCGAGCCGGAGCCTCGTCTCGGGGGCGGAATCCGCTCCGATCCGGGCCTGCTCCAAGGCGAGCCGCGCCTTGCGGATGCCGGGCGTGCCCTTGTGCCGGTCCAGCATCTCGGCCAGTTGCCCCGGAGTGGCATGAGGCTCCGTCCGGCTTTCAAACGCAGGCCGGGGATGCCGCAACAAGTGGTCCGCCACCACGGTCAGCTCGTCAATGCTCATCTTCCGGGCGCAGTCCAACCACGTTCGGGTCCGTGTGGTGACCAGCACGCCGTCGGTCGTGGTGATTTCGTCGGCGAAGAATTGCCCGACGTGGCCAATCACGCCCCTGCGCCGGGGTATTGCCATCGTGTCCGGACGGGAAATGTGGATGCCGGGGGCATCAGAGCCCGGGAGGAAGCCCGGAAACTCCCAGATCAGGAAGGCTGTCGCGTGGGAGGCCGCAGAGAATTGTGTGACCAGGGTGAGGGGCCGGGCATGGAGCTTCAGTTCAGCGGGGTGTTCGGATGGCAACCGGATCCCGCGGCTCGGAATGTGCAGGGAGCGATGCTTGAGCCTGCGCCGGCTGACCCCGGCGTCGACCGCCTCCTGGACTGTAAAGGGCGCCGAGCCGAGCGGCACCGGGAGCGGTCGGGGTGTCTTCATCGACCCATCGTCGCAAAGCCGAGGAGTGCCCCGGAGAGTTATCCACAGGACGCAGCCCGTGTGCCCAACTGACTCGCAGCAGGGGCCGTTTTAAGCGCTCAAAACGGCCCCTGCTGCGAGTCAGTTGGGTGGGTGGGCTACTTAGGGGTGGGCGGGCTACTTCTGGGCCGCGGCGAGGGAGGCCAGGGTGGACACCAGGAGCCGGCGCTCCACCACCTTGATGCGTTCGTGCAGCGACTCCTCGGTCTCGCCGTCCTCCACCGCCACGGCCTCCTGCGCGATGATGGGCCCGGTGTCCACCCCCGCGTCGGCCCAGTGCACCGTGCAGCCGGTGACCTTCACGCCGTATGCCAGGGCATCCCGGACCCCGTGGGCGCCGGGGAACGCGGGCAGCAGCGCCGGGTGCGTGTTGAGGTACCGGCCGCCGAACGCAGCAATGAAGTCCGCGCTGACAATCCGCATGAAGCCCGAGGACACCACCACATCCGGCGCGAAGGCGGCCACGGCCTCGGTGAGCGCGGCATTCCAGGCCGCACGGTCCGGGTAGGCCTTGAAGTCCACCACGAAGGTCGGGAATCCTGCGGCCGCCGAACGCTCGATCCCGAAGGTCCCCGGCCGGTCCGCGCCGACGGCGGCGATCTCGACGTCGAGCCTGCCCTCTTTCACGGCGTCGATGACGGCCTGGAGGTTCGAGCCGGTACCGGAGACGAGGACAACTATGCGCATCGTCCTAGCTTATGGGGCCGCTCGCGTAGGCTGGAAACCATGAATCCCCCGAAGGGCTTCGGCGACGGCCAGCGGAGCCAGCCAGTGCTCAGCGATGCGGCCAAAGCCTCGCTCTTGAAGACCCACACCCTGTTCCGCATCTTCGTCCTGACGGTCCTGGGCTCGGTCTTCGTCTTCCAGTTGGACATCAACTACCTGTGGCTGACCGCGATCCTGACGGCGGCGGGCATCGTGCTGGGCATCGTGGTGCTGATCCGGGCCCTGAAATATCGGGAATCCCGGCTCGTGCTCTTGGGGACGATTGCCGGGATGGTGGCCTCGGTGGTGATGGTCCTGGTGATCCTCGGCACCACGCTGTTCTTCAACCAGTTCCGGGACTTCCAGCAATGCGTGCGCCATGCCCTCACCCTGCAGGCCGCCTCGGAGTGCCGCACGCAGTTGCAGAATTCGATGCCCGGCCAACTGCATTAGCCGGGCCGGCTAATTGCTGGCGGACGCTTCGAGGTCCGCTTCGCGCAGTTTCTGCTGGCGTTCCAGCCAGGGCCCGGCCGTGTAGCCGATGACGACGCCGATTCCCGCCTCGGCTGCCACATACAGGGCCGTCCGCAGCGGGTCCGGGCCGATGTCCGTCAGCCGCCCGATGCCTGCGGAGCCGCGGGCCAGCCAGGCGAGTCCGGCGGCGAGCAGCCCGGCAACGCTGCCGATCATGGCGCCCAGGACGAGCGTGGACGCCGCGGCAGTGAACCAGCGGGCGCGGATCTTGATGGACAGCCATTCGTCGAAGTGGTTTTCGCCCTCGCGCAGGAACCACCAGCCGGCCAGTGCGCCGGCGAGCGCCGGCACCACGAGCCCCACGAAGCCGTAGTCCAGCGGACCGGACGGCAGCGCCGCGAACAGCGGAATGGATGGCAGCGGTCCGACGGCGGTTCCCAGCGCCCCGGCCTGCGAGCCCACGCCCAGGGCGAAGCCCGAGCCGGAGGTCCAGGCCAGCGCGAAGACCGCGAGGTTGGGCAGGAAGCCGAGCTGCGCGATGGTGAGGACGGCACCGCCCATGGCTCCGGCGTCGAGCCCCTCATAGACGGCGACCACCAGGTTCCAGTGGATGAAGATGTCGACGGCGAGCAGCAGGGCGGACATCGTGAGGCTGGCCATCAGCGCCACCGAGCCGGCCTTGATGGCGGAGCCCAGGTACGAGCCGGCCCAGCGCGAGTGCTGGCTGGTCCGGGAGATCCAGTCCACCGCGTCGACGCCGATCAGCCGGCTCCACGAGCCGGCCTCGCGGCGGGCCCCGATCACCATGCCGAGCGCGAACGGCACCACCGGGACCAGGCCGGCGGACCACAGGTTGATCCCGACGTCGGAGGTGCGGCAGATGAAGCCGGTGGTCAGCCCGAAGCCGGCGTACACCAGCCAGGAGCCGAGCAGCGCCTGCCAGAGCTGATCGGTGTAGGAGGCGCGGGCCAGCCGGCGGCCCGCACGCCAGGCCAGCAGGAACGGGATCAGGGTCAGCCCCAGGGGAATGAGGGAGAGCGTGCCCGGGCCCGGCTGCGCCGCGGCCCCGGCGGCGCCCGTGCCTGCGGTGTCAAGGAGCAGCGGGACTCCGTGGATCAGCAGCCAGGCCTGCCCGGCCAGCCGGGCCAGCACGTCGAAGCCGCCGTTCTGGAAGCCCGCCGTGGCCCACACAGCGACGATCGGGGCGGCCACCACGAGGGCCGAAATGACGGCTGCCTGCGCGGACTCGAGCGCCCCCTGCAGCCACAAGGGCATGGGAAGGCCACGTTCTCCGGTCTGATCAGCGCGCAGTTTCATCGTGTTCCATGGTGCCATGTGCGCGGCACGGCCACGGTTTCGACAGGCTTGGTCCCGGAATACCTGCGTTTTTCCCGAATCCGGTGCTTGCCCGCACGGGAGCTTTTTCCAGAGGGCCGCCGTAAAATTGGAATGTCCGCAATCAGTGGTTGGAGGCAGAAAATGACTACCGCATCCCCACATGCACATGGCGTTCACTTCGGACGGACTGATGTCCAGAACGTCGGCATGGGTGTGGGTATCGTCTTATTAGTCGTGGGTGTCCTGGGGTTCATTCCGGGTATCACCACGCAGTACAGCGAACTGAGGTTCTTCGGGCCTGATTCCAGGGCCATGTTCCTGAACCTCTTCCCGGTGTCGATGTTGCTGAATATCGTTCAGCTCGCCATCGGTGCTGCCGGCTGGACCATGTCCCGGAACGCCATGGGCTCCCGGAACTTCCTCATGGGCTTTGGCCTGCTGTACATCGTCCTTAGCGTTTACGGGCTCATTGTCGGCGTGGGGTCGGCGGCCAATTTCCTGTCGCTGAACACCCTGGACAACTGGACCTTTATGGTGCTGGGCCTGGCAATGGTTGGCGCCGGTTGGCTGATGTCGAGGCATCTGGCCGACGACGCACGGTAAACCCGGAAGCAAACACCGGGACAAAGGGAGCCGCGAATGAGTACCGTTTCATAGCAACTGAAAATTCGTACTACCTGCTGGTGCAGGCGCCTCGCGGAAACGCAGCGGCTGCACCAGCTTCTTTGTGCCAACTTCTTTGTGCCGACGGCGGCGGCCCGGCGACCGAGCCCGACGGCGGCGGCCAGGTGACCGAGCCCGGCAGTTTGCCACAAACGGCCGCTAAGCCCCACGGTTTAGCGGCCATTTTCGGCAACTCACAGGCCCCGGCCCGGCTCACTGGAACAATAGGCCCATGACCGCCATCATCCTGGGCTGGAACCCGGCCCGCTGGAACGATTGGAACTACGCGGCAGTCGTCGAACGGGTCGCCGCAACCGGGCTGTACCTGGAGCCATGGAGCGTCGGCCGCCACAAGGACATCGCTGCCGGCGCCGACGCTTGGCTGCTCCTGCAGGGGCGCCACGGGCGCGGGCTGATCGGGCACGGCGTCGTACTTTCGCAGCAACCGGAACCGGGGGCGCACCACTCCGAGCCCGGGAAGACGACGATGTACGTGACGGTGGCCTTCGATGCCCTCCTTCCCCTCGGCGAGCAGATCCCCGTCGATGTCCTTCAGGAGGAAGCGCCCGGGGTTCCGTGGGACGGAGTCTATGGCTCGGGTTTGGCCGTGGGGCCGTCCGAGGAGGCGAATATCCGTGCGCTCTGGAGCGAGTTCGGGCCGCCGCCGGGACCGGACCCCACCGAGCCCGTGCCGGGCACGTACCCGGAAGGGGCCGTCAGCAGGGTCGAAGTTAACCGCTACGAGCGAAGCCCGGAGGCCCGGCAGGCGTGCATCGCCTATCACGGCAGCAACTGCGCGGCCTGCGGATTCTCCTTCGAAGTCAGCTATGGCGAAGTCGGCAGGGATTTCATCCACGTCCACCACGTCGTCCCGGTGTCGCAACTCGGCGGCGGCTATCAGCTTGATCCGATCACGGACCTGGTGCCGCTCTGCGCCAACTGCCATGCCATGGCGCACCAGGGCGTGAGCACACCGAGGACCGTGGCGGAACTGCGCCGGATCATCGCCGGAGCCGGGTTCCTGGCCGGGGCAACGGTAAGCCCAGAGGAGCTGGAAGCGGAACGCGAAGCGCGTCGGATGCTGGAACAGCAGTAGCCCGGCTTCGGCGCTGCCGCCGCTCCGCTCCCCCGACGGCGCCCGGCGCTGCCGCAACACCCTCAAGCGGACCAGACCTGCCGGAACTTGCCGCTGGGGTCCGGCCGGGGAAGCGTATCTTCATGTTCTATGGCAACCGTGTCCGCCCCCTGGGCCGCGAAGAACCCGCCCAGCCGCTCATCCACTGCCCTCCGCACTTCGGCCAGGGCTGCGCCCGGCCACGTCTCCAGCCGCACGGCCAGCGTTGCCGGCCCGGTCCGGATCGCCTGGAACCGGCGCACTCCGGCGGTCTCCTCGATCACCGTGCCCAGTGCCAGCGGCAGCACCGTCACCGCGCCGCCGTCGGGCGCCCTGAAGGAAAGAAGGTCCCCGGCGCGGCCTTCGACGCTCACAACGGGAAAGGGGCTGCCGCAGGAGCAGGGCTCCGCAGCAAGCCTTACCCGGTCCCCAAGGTCGTAGCGGATCAGCGGCTGGACCCGGTTGGCGAGGCCCGTGACGAGCACCGTATGGGAGGTGACACCGGCCGGGACTGGACGGTAGTCCGCGTCCACCGGCTCCATGATGTACCAGTCCGCGTTGACATGGAACGAGCCGTGGCGGCACCGGCTGGTCAGGGCAGGGACCTCAGATGAAAGATACCGTTCGGTGATGCGGCAGCCGAGCGCCGATTCGATCTCCGCACGCCCGTTCTCGGACAGGTTCTCGCCTGAACTGATTGCCAGGATGGGACGGATCCGTAACCGTCCGGCCTTTTGCTCCGCGGCCAACTGGAGCATCGCACTCGGGTAGCCGTAAAGCGCCGTTGGTTTGAAGTCGTTGAGTTCCGCCACCAGCTCCGGAAGTGGCCTGAGCACCGAGAAGACCCGTACCCGCCGGGCGATGGCGGGGCTGCGCCGCCGCGCGGATTCCGTCAGCACCACGCCCGCGAAATGGCCGCCGCCCGCAATGAGGGCCGCCGCCCGTAGCCCTTGCCGAAGAAAAGCCCGCACCTCCTGGGCCCGGACCAGGGTCCGACGCTCGCGGACCCGGACCAGGATGTTCGCCACAGCCCATGAGGACCGGTCGTGAAGCAGCACGGCGGGCTCCCCACTCGTCCCGGATGTGGTGACCACCAGGTACTTCCCGCGGTAGCAGCTCCCCAGCCGGGACAGGTCGGAGAGCCAGTCCGATTTCAGCGCAGCCAGCGTGATGTGCGGGTCCGTCACCCAGTCGTCGAAGTTTTCCATCAGCTCCCGCTTGCCCACCCATGGAAGCTGACACGGGTCCGTGACGCTCTCCGCCACGTCCCGATACAACTTGCGGTAAAAGGGCGACGCCGACCGCGCAAATTCTACGAGTTCGGCAAGCCGGGCCTGCTGCCGGCGGGCGATCGCGTCTGCGCCTCCGTGCCCAGCCCGCCAGGCGTCCCACGCGATCCCGAACACTCCGGATCCGACACGCATCGCGAATCACCTCTCCGGGGCCGCCCACGGTCCCATGCCCACCCTTCCACGGCGGCAGGCGCCTTAACAAGGGCTTTGGTCCCCGGCCGGCCGGCGTCCGGCGGCATCGTGTCCCCGAATCGCTGGACTTCCCGGCAGGGAGCGCATCAGACTGTCTACAACAGCTGGCTTCGCGGCCCCGCAATTCCGCATTCGAGTCCAGCCGGGTTCTATCAGCGGCAATGTTGGGGGCCTTGCCGCAATGCCTTTTCCATCGTCGCGAAAGGACCTGGTCATGCCGGACTTCTCAGCCTTCTTCCCGCTCATTTCCGTGCTCATTGGGGCGGTCATCATCATCGCCGTCGTTTGGGTGGCAACCAAGCTGATGTGGAAGGTGGCTGAGCCCAACGAGGCCCTCATCATCTCCGGGCTGACGCGGGGCACGCTGGACACCAGGGAGGGAATGGACTTCAAGATCGTAACCGGCAAAGGAGCCCTGGTGCTGCCCGGGCTCCAGACGGTGAGGACCCTGTCGCTGACGCTGAATGAAACCGAGCTCAAGGTTTCCTGCGTGACGTCGCAAGGCATCCAGGTGATTGTCGAAGGCGTCGTCATTTACAAGATCGGTGACGCCCCGCCCTTCATCGCCAATGCGGCGCGGCGCTTCCTCGGCCAGCAGCCCAAAATGGAAAGCCAGGTCTACAACGTTTTTGAAGGGCACCTGCGCTCGATCATCGGCAGCATGACCATGGAGGAAATCATCCGCGAGCGCGACAAGCTGGCGTCGCAGGTCCGCGGCGCCAGCGGCATTGAAATGGAAAAGCTCGGCCTCGTGGTCGACTCACTGCAGATCAAGGACCTGCAGGATCCCACCGGCTACATCCAGAACATCGCCAAGCCACACATTGCCCAGGTCAAGATGGAGGCCCGCATCGCCGAGGCCACCCGGAACCGGGAGGCGGCGGAAAAGGAAGCCGAGGCAGAGGCGCTGATTGCCGATGCCCAGAGCGTCTCCGCGATCCGGCAATCCATGGCGCTGGCCAATGCCGAGAAAGCCAAGGCCAATGCGGCCCAGGCCGGTCCGCTGGCCGACGCAACTGCCCGCCAGCAGGTCGTCGTCCAGGAAACCGAGGTGGCCAAGCTCGAGGCGGACCGTGAGGAGCAGAAGCTCCAGACCACCGTCCGCAAGCCCGCCGATGCCAAGGCCTACGCCAAGCGCACCGACGCCGAAGGCCAGAAATCCGCCGACATCAGTGCCGCCGAGGCACTCGCCCGGCGCACGGAACTCGAAGCCCAGGCCAATGCCCGGCGGACCGAGCTCCAAGCCCAGGCCAACGCGACGGCGGCGGCAGCCGCGGCGGGAGCCACCCGCGTCACCGGCGAAGCCGAGGCGGCAGCCACGAAGGCCCGCGGTGACGCTGCTGCCTCCGCCATCAAGGCCAAGGCCCTGGCCGAGGCCGACGGTATCAAGGCACGGGCTGAAGCGCTCGGGACCAACCAGGAAGCCGTCATCTCCCAGCAATTGGCCGAGAACATGCCGGCGATCATCGCGGCCGCGGCCGAGCCCTTTGCCCATGTCGGCCAGTTCACGGTCCTCAACGGCGGAGAAGGCATCAACCGGATGATCGGCGGGATTCTGGCACAGGTGGGCGACTACCTCCCGGCCCTCCGTACCGCCCTCAAGAGCGGCAAGGAAGCGACAAAACAGCCGCCGAAAGCCCCTGATGCATAGAGAAGTTGACCGGAGCCTCACCGGCAGGATCGGACGGGTGACCGGACGGATCGCGCCGGGCACCATCGGCGAAGTCATGCTGCCGTTCCTCGGCGGCACCAGCGCCTTCCACGCCCACCCCTTCGACAAGACCAGCGTCTTTACGGTGGGCGAGAAGGTCCTGGTCATCTACTACGAGCCGCCCCAGACGGTCTACGTCGATGCACTCCCGGACGTCCTCAAGAAGGACTAGCAGCCGCTCCGGAGCTCACGGCCGGGCACGCCACACCGAGTCCGGCCGAGTGCCGCAGGCGGCGATTTGCCACAGACGGCCGCTATAGGGTCGGCTTAGCGGCCATTCCTGGCGAATCGCGGGCCGCGCGGCCGCTGCGGCGCGGCCGGACCCCGTCCGACCCGCTCGCCGGGCCCTCCTGTTAACCCACTCTTCCCTTCGCTGTCACGCCCCCTCCCCCCTCCCGACAGCCGCCCCGCGCACCGTGGAGGGGTGAGGATCGCAATTGTGGCCGAATCATTCCTGCCGCTGATGAACGGGGTAACACACTCGATTCTGCGGGTCCTGGAGCATCTTCAGGAGCGCGGGGACGAGGTGCTGGTGATCGCGCCGTCCACGCAGGACACTGATGTCCCTGCGGAAGTGTTCGGCGCGTACGTCCACCGGCTGCCCTCGGTGCCGCTGGCCGGGTACGCGAATGTGCGGGTGGCGTTGGGCGGTGTCTATCGGGTCAAGCGAATCCTTGCCGATTACGCACCGGACGTCGTCCACCTGGCGTCCCCGTTTGTGCTCGGCTGGCGGGCGGCGCAGGCCGCGCACCAGCTGGGGATCCCCACCGTTGCCATCTACCAGACCGAGGTTCCCGGGTACGCCGGACGTTACGGCGTCCCGTTCCTGGAGAACTGGGCCTGGAACCGGGTGGAGCACATCCACCTGCTGGCATCCCGGACCCTCGTGCCCTCGACTTTTGCGCGGAACCAGCTCCGCGGCCGCGGCATTCCGCGGGTGGACATGTGGCGGCGCGGCGTGGACACGCAACGGTTCAGTCCGGCGAAGCGCGACGGCGGCTGGCGGGCCGCCGTCGCGCCGGACGGCGAGCGGATCATCGGCTATGTCGGCCGCCTCGCGGTCGAGAAACAGGTGGAAGACCTGGCGGTGCTGGCGGATATCCCCGGGACCCGGCTGGTGATCGTCGGCGACGGACCGCAGCGGGCGGCCCTGGAGGCTTCGCTGCCGGACGCGGTGTTCACCGGTTTCCTCGGCGGCGAGGAACTGGCCCGGGCAGTGGCGTCCTTCGACCTGTTCGTGCACCCCGGCGAGTTCGAGACCTTCTGCCAGACCATCCAGGAAGCCATGGCATCGGGTGTTCCGGTGGTGGCCACGGGCCGCGGCGGCCCGCTGGACCTCGTCGAGAACTCCCGCACCGGCTGGTTGTACGAGCCGGGCGACCTGTCCGCGCTGCGGGCCCGGGTGATGGACCTGATCGGAGACGACGCCAAGCGCCGGGCGTTCGCGGCCGCGGCGCACGCCTCGGTCCAGGGCCGGACGTGGTCCGCGCTCGGCGCCGAGCTGGTCCGGCACTACAAGGCAGTCATCGCCGGCGAGGCGGGCGGCCGGGATCCCGGAACCCGAAGCGAATCCCCAGAAGGAGTCACCCTATGAAAATTTCCGTGATCGGCTGCGGTTACCTCGGGGCCGTGCACGCGGCCACCCTGGCGTCGATGGGCCACACCGTCGTGGGCATCGACGTCGACGCAGCCAAGGTGGCGCAGCTGCAGCGTGGCGTCGCACCCTTCTTCGAGCCCGGGCTCGAGGAACTCCTGCTGGACGGCCGGGCCACCGGCCGGCTCAGCTTCTCCACGGATTTCGCTGCAGCGGCCGGCGCCCGGCTGCACTTCCTCTGCGTGGGAACCCCGCAGTCCAAGACCTCCGACGGCGCCGACCTCAGCTACCTCGTCGCCGCCACGGAGGCGCTGCTCCCCTACCTGGCCCCGCGGGCCGCCGTCGTGGGCAAGTCCACCGTTCCGGTGGGCACGGTGGACATGCTCAGCGGGGTGCTGTCGCCCCGGCCGGATGTGCTGCTGGGCTGGAACCCCGAATTCCTGCGCCAGGGCACCGCGGTCAAGGACACCCTCGTGCCGGACCGGCTCGTCTACGGCGTCCCCGCGGTCAATGGCGATGCCGTCACCGCCGCCCTCGACGCCGTCTACGAACCCCTGCTGGCCGCCGGGATTCCGCGGCTCGTCTGCAACTTCGCCACCGCGGAACTGATCAAGTCGGCGTCGAACGCGTATCTGGCCACCAAGCTGAGCTTCATCAACGCCATGTCCGAGCTCTGCGACGCCTCCGGCGCGGATGTGACCCAGCTGGCCGGGGCGATGGGCCTGGATCCGCGGATCGGCAGCCGGTACCTGCATGCCGGGCTGGGGTTCGGGGGCGGCTGCCTGCCCAAGGACATCCGCTCGCTCCGGGTCCAGGCCGCGGCCCTGGGCGTGCCGTCGGTGGACCGCTGGATGGAGGTGGTGGACTCCGTCAACCAGGACCAGCGCTCCCGCACCGTGGAGCTGGCGCGGGAACTGTGCGGGGGCCAGCTCGGCGGCCGCCGCGTCACCGTGCTCGGCGCCGCCTTCAAGCCGGACACCGACGACATCCGGGACTCCCCCGCCCTCGACGTCGCCCAGCAGCTCGCCGCTGCCGGCGCGCACGTCACGGCCACGGACCCGGCGGCCGTCAACAATGCCTGGCTGCGCTACCCGCAGCTGCGCTTCGAGCCCTCCACCCGTCACGCGCTGGAGGGCGCGGAACTCGTGCTGCTGCTGACCGAATGGGACGAGTACGCCTCGCTCTGCCCGGCAGCCGCCGGAGACCTCGTACGACGCCGGACGCTGCTGGACGCCCGCAACGCCCTGGACGCTTCCGCCTGGGAAGCGGAAGGCTGGACCATCCGCGGCCTGGGCCGAGGGCCCGCACGCGTGCCGGCCCGCCGCGGCGGGGATAAGATTCGGATATCCCTGACGCCGCAATAAGTCGGCGCCGTCGGGCCGATATCTTGTGAGTCAGAAAGTGGTAACAATGCGCCTTGAAGAGGTCCTCGAACAGTTTCGCGACGCCGCGAATCAGTTTGCCAAAGGCGATCCGGAACCCGCCAAAGCCGTCTTTTCCCACGGCGCGGACGTGTCCCTGGCCAACCCTTGGGGCCCTCCGGTGGTGGGCTGGAAGAAAGTCTCTGCGGCCCTGGACGCCGCGGCGGCCCGGTTCCGGGACGGGACCGTCACCAGCGTCGATCCCCTGACCCGGCATGTCACGCCCAATCTCGCGTGCTTCCTCGACGTCGAACACTGGCAGGCCAGGATCGGCGGCGGGGATGAGATTTCGTCCCTGGATCTGCGGGTGACCAGCATTTACCGCCCCGAAGGCACCACGTGGGCCCTCGTGCACCGGCACGCGGACCCGATCACCACGCCCCAGGGAGCCTGACCCGCCAGCCAACGCGCTCGACGAGATCACGGGTCTTGGAGCTCCCCTCGGTTCTACCGTTCGAGCTTGTCGCGATCCTGGCTCACCATCGCCTCGCTGCGGTCCCAGAGCTCCCGCGCGAGGTCCGCGTCGTAGGCCTGCCTGTTCGCCTTCGCCAGCGCCCGCTTGGCGTAATAGGCGCCGGAGACCCAGTCCTGACCCGGTGTGGCCGTGGCGAGCCAGACCAGGGTGTCCGCGCCCTGCTCCGGGGTAAGCATAAAGCGGTTCAGGAAGCTCCGGTAGGCAAAGCGGAACGGGCTGCCGGTTTCGGCGGCAAAATTCGTGGCGACCACCCCGGGGTGGAAGGCCGCCGTCGAGATTCCTGCCGCGTGGTAGCGGTGGTGTAGCTCGGCCGTGAAGAGGATGTTGGCCAGCTTGGCGTTGCCGTAGGCCCGCTTGGCCGAGTATGCCCGGGCCGTTTCGAGGTCGTCGATGTCCAGCTTGCCGTAGGCGCTGTTGGCCGCGCTGGAGGTGTTGATCACGGTGGCGTTGCT
The DNA here is from genome assembly GCF_004798705.1 of Arthrobacter sp. PAMC25564. Classification (NCBI taxonomy): domain Bacteria; kingdom Bacillati; phylum Actinomycetota; class Actinomycetes; order Micrococcales; family Micrococcaceae; genus Arthrobacter; species Arthrobacter sp. PAMC25564. The sequence continues at coordinate 3,862,006 of NZ_CP039290.1, forward strand.
GGCGGTGAGCACGTCCATCAGTTCGGTGGTCAGCAGGAACGGGGCGAGGTGGTTGACCTGGAACGTCTTCTCGTGGCCGTCCATCGTGAGCCCGCGCGGCCCCATGATCCCGCCGGCGTTGTTGGCCAGGACGTCGATCCGCGGGTACTTCTCCTTCAGTTGCGCGGCGAGGCTGCGGACCTGGGCCAGCTCGGCGAAATCGCTGACGAAGTAGTCCGCGCCGATCTCTGCTGCGATCCGCCCGGTCTTTTCCGCGGAACGCCCGACGACGACGACCCGCTCCCCTGTTTGCTCAGGGCCCGCGCGGCGGACGCGCCGATGCCGTCGCTGGCGCCGGTGATAACAATGGTCCGTACGGTCATGGAGAGTCCTTTGAGCAGAAGCAGCAACTGGGCTTGTCAGAATCGAGCCTACCGAACCACAACGACGCCGGGATGGGCAATGTTTCCTATGTGGATTTCGGGGTTAAATGCGGGAGAGCCCCAACCGTGTGGTTGGGGCTCTCGACCGTGTTAATGGTTGTCCGGCGGTGTCCTACTCTCCCACACCCTCCCGGGTGCAGTACCATCGGCGCTGTGGGTCTTAGCTTCCGGGTTCGGAATGGGACCGGGCGTTTCCCCCACGCTATGACCGCCGTAACCCTTGCTCCGCACCTGGCACCCTGGTGGGTGTGGTGGGAAATCTGTGGTTACAACCTGTCCGCTGCATGTGTGTGCAGTGGTGGTGTTGTTGTGTTGTGGTGGTGTTCCCTGGTGCAACGTGCCCGTGGTGCGGGTTTGTTGTTTGGGAACCACATAGTGGACGCAAGCAGTCTTGTTTCTTTGTACTCTCTTCATGGTGTGAGCGTCTTTTGAATCCGTTCACGAAGAGAGTGTGTGGTGTAAGTTATCGGCCTATTAGTACCGGTCAGCTTCAACAGTCTTTAGTCCTGTCTTCCACGTCCGGCCTATCAACCCAGTGGTCTGGCTGGGGGCCTCTCACACACAAGGTGTATGGAAATCTCATCTCGAAGCGAGCTTCCCGCTTAGATGCTTTCAGCGGTTATCCCATCCGAACGTAGCTAATCAGCGGTGCACTTGGCAGTACAACTGACACACCAGAGGTTCGTCCGTCCCGGTCCTCTCGTACTAAGGACAGCCCTTCTCAAATTTCCTGCGCGCGCAGCGGATAGGGACCGAACTGTCTCACGACGTTCTAAACCCAGCTCGCGTACCGCTTTAATGGGCGAACAGCCCAACCCTTGGGACCTACTCCAGCCCCAGGATGCGACGAGCCGACATCGAGGTGCCAAACCATGCCGTCGATATGGACTCTTGGGCAAGATCAGCCTGTTATCCCCGAGGTACCTTTTATCCGTTGAGCGACGGCCATTCCACAATGTACCGCCGGATCACTAGTCCCGACTTTCGTCCCTGCTCGAGATGTCTCTCTCACAGTCAAGCTCCCTTGTGCACTTACACTCGACACCTGATTGCCAACCAGGCTGAGGGAACCTTTGGGCGCCTCCGTTACTTTTTAGGAGGCAACCGCCCCAGTTAAACTACCCATCAGGCACTGTCCCTGACCCGGATTACGGGCCGAAGTTAGATGTCCAAAGTGACCAGAGTGGTATTTCAACGATGACTCCACCCGGACTGGCGTCCGGGCTTCCACGTCTCCCACCTATCCTACACAAGCCACTCCGAACACCAATACCAAACTATAGTAAAGGTCTCGGGGTCTTTCCGTCCTGCTGCGCGTAACGAGCATCTTTACTCGTACTGCAATTTCGCCGAGTTTATGGTTGAGACAGCGGGGAAGTCGTTACTCCATTCGTGCAGGTCGGAACTTACCCGACAAGGAATTTCGCTACCTTAGGATGGTTATAGTTACCACCGCCGTTTACTGGGGCTTGAATTCTCAGCTTCGCCTTGCGGCTAACCGGTCCTCTTAACCTTCCAGCACCGGGCAGGAGTCAGTCCGTATACATCGTCTTGCGACTTCGCACGGACCTGTGTTTTTAGTAAACAGTCGCTTCCCCCTGGTCTCTGCGGCCCCTGCACGCTCCGGACAGCTTGTGTCCATCACGCTGGGGGCCCCCCTTCTCCCGAAGTTACGGGGGCATTTTGCCGAGTTCCTTAACCATAATTCTCTCGATCGCCTTAGTATTCTCTACCTGATCACCTGTGTCGGTTTGGGGTACGGGCGGCTAAAACCTCGCGTCGATGCTTTTCTCGGCAGCATAGGATCACCGGATCCCCCCGTGAGGGGGTCCCATCGGGTCTCAGGCATCATGAACGGCGGATTTGCCTACCGTTCGCCCTACATCCTTAGACCGGGGCAACCATCGCCCGGCCCGGCTACCTTCCTGCGTCACACCTGTTAATACGCTTGCCTCCCAGGATCAGGTCCCGCGCTCCACCAAAACCCTCACACCACAAGGGCGGTCGGGCAGGTCTCGGGCGGTTAGTATCCCCTGTTCAGCATGGGCGGTTTTTCGCCGGTACGGGAATATCAACCCGTTGTCCATCGACTACGCCTGTCGGCCTCGCCTTAGGTCCCGACTTACCCAGGGCAGATTAGCTTGACCCTGGAACCCTTGATCATTCGGCGGACGGGTTTCTCACCCGTCTTTCGCTACTCATGCCTGCATTCTCACTCGTGTAGGCTCCACCGCTGGTTTACACCGCGACTTCACTGCCCACACGACGCTCCCCTACCACTCCAGACACCTGAACCACGAAGGCTAGGCACTTGTCTGAAATCCACAACTTCGGCGGTGTACTTGAGCCCCGCTACATTGTCGGCGCGGAATCACTTGACCAGTGAGCTATTACGCACTCTTTTAAGGATGGCTGCTTCTAAGCCAACCTCCTGGTTGTCTTCGCAACTCCACATCCTTTCCCACTTAGCACACGCTTAGGGGCCTTAGTTGGTGGTCTGGGCTGTTTCCCTCTCGACTATGAAGCTTATCCCCCACAGTCTCACTGCTGCGCTCTCACTTACCGGCATTCGGAGTTTGGCTGACGTCAGTAACCTTGTAGGGCCCATTAGCCATCCAGTAGCTCTACCTCCGGTAAGAAACACGCAACGCTGCACCTAAATGCATTTCGGGGAGAACCAGCTATCACGAAGTTTGATTGGCCTTTCACCCCTACCCACAGCTCATCCCCTCCATTTTCAACTGAAGTGGGTTCGGTCCTCCACGACGTCTTACCGTCGCTTCAACCTGGCCATGGGTAGATCACTTCGCTTCGGGTCTAGATCACGCCACTGCAACGCCCTGTTCAGACTCGCTTTCGCTACGGCTTCCCCACACGGGTTAACCTCGCGACGTAACACTAACTCGCAGGCTCATTCTTCAAAAGGCACGCCGTCACCAGAATCAGACTGGCTCCGACGGATTGTAAGCACACGGTTTCAGGTACTGTTTCACTCCCCTCCCGGGGTACTTTTCACCTTTCCCTCACGGTACTGGTCCGCTATCGGTCATTAGGGAGTATTTAGGCTTATCAGGTGGTCCTGACAGATTCACACGGGATTTCTCGGGCCCCGTGCTACTTGGGATACTCTCCAGGCGGTATGACAACATTTCGGTTACGGGGCTCACACCCTCTCTGGCCGGCCTTTCAAGACCGTTCACCTATGCCCACACTTCGCACCTCACCAGTCCGGCAGAACTGGTACGGAAAGTCCCACAACCCCGACCATGCAACGCCCGCCGGCTATCACACATGGAACGGTTTAGCCTGATCCGCGTTCGCTCGCCACTACTGACGGAATCACTATTGTTTTCTCTTCCTGCGGGTACTGAGATGTTTCACTTCCCCGCGTTCCCTCCACACACCCTATGTGTTCAGATGCGGGTCACCAGGCAGCTCGCGCCCCTGGCGGGGTTTCCCCATTCGGACACCCTGGGATCACAGTCCGGTTATCGACTCCCCCAGGCTTATCGCAGATTCCTACGTCCTTCTTCGGCTCCTAATGCCAAGGCATCCACCGTGTGCTCTTAAAAACTTGACCACAAAAGATCAAAAACGCTATTTTCGAGAGAACCACGGAAACCACACCGCCACCAGCCACACCCCCGAAGAGGCACAACCACGCAACGGCACAGATCCAGGTTCATATTCTTGGAAATTGCTTCTTATAAAAGATGCTCGCGTCCACTATGTAGTTCTCAAACAACAACCCCGTACCACACACCCCACACACCAGCCCCGCCAAAGCAGGAACCGGAACCGTGTGATCGGTGCAGCCAGGAAACCAGAAACAAACAAACCCACACCACACCCCGCCCGCCCCCACAAGGGAACAAACAGACATGCGGCATGGCCCTGTTGCCTCAGGACCCAACAGTGTGCCAAACACTACCCGGCGGACCATCCCGGCGAGCGTTCCAGGACAGGACACCCCGAAGGGAACCCGTCCGTACTAGCTGCCGGCCTGTGCCGCCAGGCACCTATCTGCTGATATTCCACCCGTGAGCACCCGCCGCAGAACAATCGCCTGCGCAACGGGCCTACTCCTGACAACCCCTGAACACCCGCATACACGGGGCACGGAAAGTTGTAGGTGCTCCTTAGAAAGGAGGTGATCCAGCCGCACCTTCCGGTACGGCTACCTTGTTACGACTTAGTCCCAATCGCCAGTCCCACCTTCGACAGCTCCCTCCCACAAGGGGTTAGGCCACCGGCTTCGGGTGTTACCAACTTTCGTGACTTGACGGGCGGTGTGTACAAGGCCCGGGAACGTATTCACCGCAGCGTTGCTGATCTGCGATTACTAGCGACTCCGACTTCATGGGGTCGAGTTGCAGACCCCAATCCGAACTGAGACCGGCTTTTTGGGATTAGCTCCACCTCACAGTATCGCAACCCTTTGTACCGGCCATTGTAGCATGCGTGAAGCCCAAGACATAAGGGGCATGATGATTTGACGTCGTCCCCACCTTCCTCCGAGTTGACCCCGGCAGTCTCCTATGAGTCCCCGCCATCACGCGCTGGCAACATAGAACGAGGGTTGCGCTCGTTGCGGGACTTAACCCAACATCTCACGACACGAGCTGACGACAACCATGCACCACCTGTGAACCGGCCGCAAGCGGGGCACCTGTCTCCAGATGTTTCCAGTCCATGTCAAGCCTTGGTAAGGTTCTTCGCGTTGCATCGAATTAATCCGCATGCTCCGCCGCTTGTGCGGGCCCCCGTCAATTCCTTTGAGTTTTAGCCTTGCGGCCGTACTCCCCAGGCGGGGCACTTAATGCGTTAGCTACGGTACGGAGAACGTGGAATGTCCCCCACACCTAGTGCCCAACGTTTACGGCATGGACTACCAGGGTATCTAATCCTGTTCGCTCCCCATGCTTTCGCTCCTCAGCGTCAGTTAATGCCCAGAGACCTGCCTTCGCCATCGGTGTTCCTCCTGATATCTGCGCATTTCACCGCTACACCAGGAATTCCAGTCTCCCCTACATCACTCTAGTCTGCCCGTACCCACCGCAGATCCGGAGTTGAGCCCCGGACTTTCACGGCAGACGCGACAAACCGCCTACGAGCTCTTTACGCCCAATAATTCCGGATAACGCTTGCGCCCTACGTATTACCGCGGCTGCTGGCACGTAGTTAGCCGGCGCTTCTTCTGCAGGTACCGTCACTTTCGCTTCTTCCCTACTGAAAGAGGTTTACAACCCGAAGGCCGTCATCCCTCACGCGGCGTCGCTGCATCAGGCTTGCGCCCATTGTGCAATATTCCCCACTGCTGCCTCCCGTAGGAGTCTGGGCCGTGTCTCAGTCCCAGTGTGGCCGGTCACCCTCTCAGGCCGGCTACCCGTCGTCGCCTTGGTGAGCCATTACCTCACCAACAAGCTGATAGGCCGCGAGTCCATCCAAAACCACAATAAAGCTTTCCACCCCCCACCATGCGATGAGGAGTCATATCCGGTATTAGACCCAGTTTCCCAGGCTTATCCCAGAGTTAAGGGCAGGTTACTCACGTGTTACTCACCCGTTCGCCACTAATCCCCCCACAAGTGAGGTTCATCGTTCGACTTGCATGTGTTAAGCACGCCGCCAGCGTTCATCCTGAGCCAGGATCAAACTCTCCGTTGAAGTAAAACAAAAACAGACACAACCAACAGGCCCACGGGAAAACGCGGACCCAGGCTGCACAAAATTTGAAACCAGCTGTAAAAACCAGACCACACCACGGGGTGGCGGATCCAGTCAATTCAACCAATCCAATACAATAAATTGGTATCAACAAACTTGGCACACTATTGAGTTCTCAAACAACAGACACACCCGGCACCACCCGGACCACACGGTCCAGGATCGCTCCGGAGCAACCTAACAAACTTACCCGAACCCGGAAAACAAAGCAAATCAACGTTTCCGCAATCCGCACCCTCCCGGGAAGGCCCCCACCCGCATCCGGCACACACAAAGTGCGCCATTTTCCAGGCTGTTCATCAAGGGGGTCGGTCGCTATCTTTCCGCATCAGCGGCGGCGACTCGAATGACTTTACACGCCCCACGCACCCCGCGCAAATCCACCCGAAGTGGCGGTGCAAGGCAATAAATTCCCCGGATTGGCGGGGGCTACGGCCCCGGGTACCCCTCCTGCGGGCTGCGCACAGGCCCGGGCGCTTTGTGTGGAGCGCATCACAGCAACGGCCCTCGTGTGGCCGGGATCCTGTGTCGGGAAGTCAGCGGGACGGCAGCTCGTCCATGAAGGCCACCTGGGCCGTGTATTGGTGATACAGCTTCAGTGCATCGTCAATGGCGATGTGGCCAAAGCTCAAAGTATCCTGCAACCCTTCCAGCTGCGCCTTGCAGGTCTCCGCTGCGCTGACCCGGTCCGCCAAGGAATGTGAATTGGCGAAATTCGTGGCCAGTGCCGCGGCGACGGACAACAGGACAGCCCCTAGGCACAGGACGCGCCACACCACCGAACTGTCTGCCAACGAGAAGATCCCCTGCACTGCTTGGGTGAATCCGGTGCCCCCGGCTGCCGGGCCGGCGGTGAGCATGGCGGCAAGGGCGCTGCCCACGATGCTGATGTTGGCGAGCTTGTTCCGTCGGGGCCGCTCCCGTCCCAGATAGGAGCGGACGACTTTTTGCTTCTGTTCGATGCGGGCGGCGAGCAATTGACGTGTATCCGGTGATTCATCCATGAGCTGGTACCAGCCTCCCTCGCCGATGGTGCCAGCCTCAGAATCCCACCGCCCCGCTTTCGTGTCCAGACTCGTTGAGTGTCCAGGGCAAACGCCGGCTACCAGCGCACCTACCGGAACCACAACGCCGTCGGGATGCGATTAGGGGAAACTGCGTACGGTTCGCTCGGCAGGTCGCCGGCCGTCCAGGACGCGTTCGAGCGCACTTCGGGGATATGGCCGTGGCCGTCCCTGAGCACTGCGCGGAACGTGGCACCGCCGGAGACCATCACGATTCCGGCCAGCAGGGCTACAAACAGTTCCATTGTGATTCACCTCGGGTGAATATGAGGGTGGATGGGATGAATCCAGTCTGTTCAGGCAGCGTGTGAGCGGCCGTGTGAACCAATTTCCGCCGGACGGCGTCGGAAGCCCGGCGGTAAAATGACTGCTATGGCCGACACCTGGATTCGGCTCCTGGGTCCGCCCCGGATTGAGTCCCCTGAACGGGATTTCCCGCAGCCCCGAGGCCGCAAGGCCTGGGCCGTGCTGGCCTACCTCGCGCTGCAAACGGCCGGCACCAGCCGCTCCCGCACTGCCGCGCTGCTCTTCCCTGACGCCGCGGATCCGCTGGGCGCCCTGCGCTGGAACCTCTCCGAACTGCGGCGGGCCCTCGGCGGGGCAGCGATAGCCGGCGACCCCCTGGGGCTGGCGTTGCAGCCGGACTGGCGCTGCGACGTCGTCGCCCTGGTTGACTCGGCCGGCAGCCGCGACGTCGATCCCCGGAAGCTCGACGGCCAGCTGCTTGAGGGGCTCTCCTTCGCGGATTGTCCCGTTTTTGATTCCTGGCTGGCGGACCAGCGGTACCGGCTCGAGAACTGTGTCCAGTCGCTGCTCTATGACGCCTCCCTGACCGCACTGGCCGCAGGCGCAGCCGGCGAGGCGGTCGAGCTGACCTCGCAGGCGCTGCGCCGGGATCCTTTCAATGCGGACTGCACCGCCGTCCTGGTGAAGGCGCTCGTCGCGCTGGGCGAGCATCGGCGGGCACGTGAGCAGGTCACCAGATGCGGTGAGCTCTATCACCGGGAGCTGGGTCTGCCGCTGCCGGAGGAAGTACGGCGGGCCCTTTCCGATGCGGGCCCGGCGGCGGACCCCGGCATTGCGGCCAACGCGGCAACGGTACGGTCCTATCTCGACGCCGGCGAAGCTTCACTCTCGGCGGGCTCCGTGGACCGGGGGCTGGATCAGCTGCGCGCCGCCGTCGAACTGGCCGGCCGCACCGGTGACAGTCATCTCCTCGCCGAGTCCCTCGTGACGTTGTCCGGGGCGCTGATCCATCAGGCCGGCGGCCGCGGCGCCGAGGTTGCCGATTATTTGCACCGCGCGCTGGCCGCCGTTGCGCCCGACGGCGTCTCCCGGACGGCGGCGGCCGCCTACCGCGAGCTTGGCTATCTGTCCGTCCAGCGGGGCGTCCCGGACCATGCGGCCAGCTGGCTTGACCGGGCGATGCTGGCAGCGGAAGGAATTCCCGACGAGCAGTCACGGATCCTGGCGATCAAGGGCATGTTGGCGTCGGACACCGCGCATTACGCGGACGCCGTGACGGCTTTCACCGCATCCGGGATCCTCGCCGAGGCGGCCGGGAACCGCCGTCAGCAGGCGTTCAGCGGCGCCTTGCTCGGCCGCGTGCAGCTCCTGCGCGGGGAGGTGGAGCAGGCGGCCGCCTCGTTGGACCGGGCCCTGGGCCTGGTCGCGGCGGAACACTGGACGGCGTTCGAGCCGTTTGTGGCCGGCCTGCGGGGCGAGACGTACCTGGCCGCCGGCCGGCTGGAGGAAGCCGCCGCCCTGATTGACCGGTCCTGGGTGATGGCCGACCTTGCCGGCGACCACTGCTACATGGCCCTGGCGGCCGGCGCCGAAGCCCGGCTGTTCCTGGCCCATGGTGATCTCGCTGCCGCCGAACACTGGATCAACCGGGGTCTCGAACCCGCCCCGTGGTATCTCTGGTATTCGGCCCGGCTGCTGGACGCCGCGGCGGAAGTCGCCATCGCCACGCAGTCGCCACGGGCTTCCGAGTTCGCTGAGCGGCTCGGCGCACTGGCCAGCCGCAGCGGGATGCGGGAGTTCGTGGTCCGGGCGCAGTCGCACCGCGCCGTCCTCGGTGACGCGGCCGCCGCCGAGGCGGTGCCGTGGCTCGCGAAGGAGATCGACAACCCCGCGCTGACCGCGTTCCTGGCGCAACGCCACGGCGGTTGAGCCTTTCGAATACCCCGGCGGCCCCAACTGGCTCGCAATTGTTGCCGTTTTCAGGGCTCAAAACGGCAACAACTGCCAGCTACTTGGGCCCGGGCCGCACACCGGGTTAACAAAAGTGGGTTAACAAAAGCAGGGCCCGTCAATGACGGGCCCTGCTCGAAACCTTGCGGCCCCGGACTCAGAAGAGTTAGTTAGAAACTAAGTCTTAGAGAGCCTGGATGTTTACGGCCTGCGGGCCCTTGGGGCCCTGCTCGGTCTCGAAGGAGACCTTCTGGTTCTCTTCGAGGGAGCGGAAGCCGGAAGAGGCGATCGCGGAGTAGTGTGCGAAGACGTCCTGTGAGGAGTCATCGGGGGAAATGAAGCCGAAGCCCTTTTCAGCGTTAAACCATTTGACGGTACCAGTAGCCATTATTTTTTGTCCTTCGTGAAGGTGGAGGAAAAGTCCCGACTTTCGGGTCCTCCGGTGTGGGGTGTTCAAAACCGCTACTTCAGAAGAACAGGGTCTTTCAACCTTGCGTACTGCCTGAACTACGAACTGCATAAACACAACAACAAGATCAACTGTACAGGAGATTGTGGGGGCGGATTACCACTGCGGCCGGCACGGAGGTTTTCCCGAAACCACTGCAGGACGTCAACAACTAAAATGGCGGCATGACACCACAGGAGCTGGCCAACCTGGCGCGCCTGCGCCGGGCCCGGGACCTGATCGACCGCGAATACGCCCGGCCCCTCGATGTGCCCACCATGGCCGCCGGTGCCCTGATGTCCCCCGCGCATTTCTCCCGCCAGTTCAAGGCGGCCTACGGCGAGACGCCGTACAACTACCTCACGACGCGGCGGATCGAACGGGCCATGGCGCTGCTGCGGGCCGGTGCCAGCGTGACGGATGCCTGCATGGAGGTCGGCTGTACCTCGCTGGGCTCGTTCAGCTCCCGGTTCACCGAGATCGTCGGCATGCCGCCCAGCGCGTACCGGGCCCGGGAGCACCACGCGGTGAAGGCCATGCCGTTGTGCATTGCCCGGCAGCGCACACGGCCCGCGCGCAAGCCGAGCAGGATTGAAGAAGCGTCTCCGCGGCCGCTGCAATAGCGTGTGGGACATGAACATTTCTTTGAAGTACGCACACGTCACCGTCAACGATCTCGATGAGTCTCTCGCCTTCTACCGCGACGCCCTCGGCCTGGAAGTCCGGAACGACGTCGGCTCGGACGGACAGCGCTGGGTCACCCTTGGCAGCGCAGCCCAGCCCGACCTTGAGATCGTCCTGTCCCCTCCGCACGCCGGCCGCTCCCAGGCCGACGGGGACGCCATCCAGGAGCTGCTGACCAAGGGCGTTATGCCCATGCTCGTGTTCAGCACGGACGATCTCGACGCCACGTTTGAGGCCGTCCGGGCCTCCGGCGCGGAGGTCCTCCAGGAACCGATCGTCCAGCCTTGGGGCCCGCGCGACTGCGCCTTCCGTGACCCTTCCGGCAACATGGTCCGCTTCAACCAGGCCTGACACAGGAACGACGGCGGGGATGTCGCCGCGGGTGCCCCCAAGGGTGCCGCGGCGACATCCCCGCGTCTTCCGGCGCGGGCCGCTGCTTGCTACGATTGCTACGATTGCTACGGAGGCAGCCATGACAACCATCCCGCACCGCGAACTGCGCAACCAGAGCAGCAAGATCCTTGAGCGCGTAAAAAACGGCGAAACCATCGATGTCACGAACAACGGCGAAATAGCCGCCACCCTGATCCCGCCGTCCTCCTCCCCCTTCGAGCGGCTGCTCCTGGCAGGGCTGGTGCGGCCGGCCGCCGGCGGAGCAGTTGACTTTCAATCCCTGCCGCGGGTCGCGGCGCCCACCAGCACGGCGGAAATCCTGGCCGACCTCCGCGGGGACCGTTGATCATCTACGTGGACACCTCAGCGGTCCTCAAACTTGTAGTGGAGGAGAAGGAATCATCCGCCGCCGCCCGGTACCTCTCCACAGCCGCGGCCCAGGGCGACACGCTCGTGGCGTCCATGCTCCTCTACACCGAGCTGCACTGTGCGGCACACCGGCGCGGTTTTCCCGGCCAGCTGGTCAATGCCGTGCTGGGCGGCATCAACCTGGTGGATCTGGCGCGCCCGGACCTGATGTACGCGGCCGCCCTCCCCGGCGGACGGCGCAGCGCAGACGGCATCCATCTGGCCGTGGCCATCCGGTTGCAGGCCGACGTCCTGGTCGCCTACGACGCCGAACTGCTGGCCGCCGCCGTTGACGCCGGCTTCAACGTCTTGTCCCCAGGGAGCCTGTAGCCGGGTAGCGGCGTCTGAACATGAAGCAATCCGATCGTTGTTCCACCGGAAAATGTCGGCGGTTGAAGGTAGCTTAGGTACAGGGAAACCGGCCAGACCGGGGACGCTGAAGTCAAGCTGCAATCAAGCGGCACGCAAGCCGCAACCAAGGACGCCATGGACTACTACGCGATCAATTCGCTGCGTGAGAACCACGCAGGATGGTCCTTGCTTCGTGCCCAGAATGCCCCGCTCGCGGTGTCGTTTTTTATGGCGGCCTTCACCGGGCCCAACCAGCGCAACATCGGCCGCCAGCAGCTCGTCGACACCCTGGATGATGTGCTGTTCGGCTTGCGGGATGCCTACGGCGAGGACAAATTCCCCCGTCCGGCGTCGGAATACCTCGACGACTGGGCCGCCCCGGAACGGGCCTGGCTGCGGAAGTACTACGTGCCCGGCCAGGACGAGCCGCGCTACGATCTCACCGCCGCCGCAGAGGACGTGGTCCGCTGGGTGGAGAGCCTGCGCGGCCGGGATTTCGTCGCCACCCAGTCACGGCTGACCAGCATCTTCGCCGTCCTCAAAACCCTCGTCCAGCAGTCCGAGACGGACCCGGAGGTGCGCCTGGCTGAGCTCCAGCGCCAGCGGGACGGGATCGACGCCGAGATGCAGCGCATCCGCGACGGAAACGTCCGGGTCATGAGCGTCCCGGAAGCGCTGGACCATTTCCAGCAGCTGACCTCACTGGCCAGGGACCTGCTCTCGGACTTCCGCGAGGTCGAACAGAACTTCCGGAAGCTGGACCGGCAGGTCCGCGAACAGATCGCCACCTGGGAGGGCAGCCAAGGCGATCTCCTGAAGACCATCTTCGCCAACCAGCAGGACATCAACACTTCTGTCCAGGGCCGCACATTCCAGGGTTTCTGGGACTACCTGATGTCCCCGCAGCTGCGCACCGAGCTCCGGGACCTGCTGCAGCGGGCCACGCAGATCGAGGCGCTGTCCGGCGCCGAGAACCTGAGCGCCGTGACCAACCTGCACCAGGACTGGCTGCCCGCCGTCGAACAGACCCAGGCGACGGTCCGCCAGCTGTCCCAGCAGATGCGCCGCCTGCTCGATGACAAGGTCTTCCTGGAGAACAAACGCATCATGCGGCTGATCCGGAGGATCGAATCCGGCGCGCTGGGCACCCGGGAGGCGCCGCCGTCGGGCGTCTTTATGGACGTCGCCGCGCCGTCCGTGGACGTGGCGCTGCCGTTCGAACGTCCCCTCTATGAGCCCAGCCGGAAGGTGATGGTGGACGATGACGTCGTGGCCGCCGATGACACGGACGTGGACGCCGGCGCCCTGTTCAGCCAGTTCCACGTGGATACGGAGCGGCTCAAATCCAACATCGACGCCGTCCTGGCCGACGCGGAGCAGGCCACCCTCGCGGAGATCACCTACGCGTATCCGCTGTCCCAGGGCCTGGCCGAGATCGTCGCCTACTACCAGCTCGCCACCGAGTCGGACTGGGCGGACATCAATCCCGGGGCCACGCAGCAATTGTCCTGGTCACTGCCGGATGGAAGCATCCGCGAGGCGACCATCGACCAGATCATCTTTGGAAGGCCAGCATGAACCGCGAAGCCCAGGCAACGCAGACGGAAACCAGCACACCCGAGGAACTTCCCGGCGTCGTCACCCGGCTCTTCAAGGGCGTGGTCTACGCCGAGGCGGATGAGAAGATCTGGCAGTCGCTGATCGGCCTCGCCTCCCATGTCCGCGACTACGTTGCCGTGCTGGGGCTGGACCTGATCCTGGACGAATCCGAGGGCTACGCGTTCCTGAAGTCGCGCGAGGACCCGGACGGCACCCTCCCCCGGCTGATCCCGCGGCGCCAGCTGACCTTCAACGTGAGCCTGCTGCTCGCCCTGCTGCGCGGCCGGATGCTGGAGTTTGACACCAACTCCAGCGAGCTCCGCCTCATCATGACGGAGCAGGACATCGCGGACATGGTCTCGGTTTTCCTGCCCGAATCGAGCAACGAGGCCCGCATCCTGGACCAGCTCGGTGCCAACATCAAGAAAGTCGTGGAGCTCGGTTTCCTGCGGAAACTGCGCGGCCAGACGGGCACCTACGAGGTGGCCCGCATCCTCAAGGCCTACGTGGACGCGCAGTGGCTGGAGGAGTTCGACGCGCGGCTGGCGGACTACCGCTCCTCGCTCACCGGCGCAGGCGCAGGCGCAGCCGCCGGCGCAGGCACCGAGGCAATGGAAGGGGAAAGCAAATGACGGCCGAGCTGCAGGACAGCCTTTTCAGCCTGGATGAACAAGCGGACGACGCCGGTACTCCCCCGGGCTTCCGGCTGCACCGCCTGGAGCTGCTCAACTGGGGCACCTTCCATCAGGGGATCCGCACCTTCCGGCTGGACGGCGCCAACAGCCTCCTGACCGGTGACATCGGCTCGGGAAAGTCCACCGTGGTGGACGCGATCACCACCCTGCTGCTGCCGGCGAACAAGATCGAGTACAACAAGGCCGCGGGCGCGCAGAAGAAGGAACGCAGCCTGATGTCCTATGTCCGGGGCTTCCACAAGAGCACCCGCAGCACGGGCGGTGAATACTCCAAGCCGGTGGCACTGCGCGGGACGGGAACCCTCACCGTGGTGCTCGGCGTCTTCCACAACGCGGTGCTGGGCAAATCCGTCACCCTGGCCGTCACGCTCTGGGCCATGCAGGAGGCGGGCCAGCCCAACCGGTTCTACTCACTGGCCGAGGCGGACCAGTCCATCGCGGCGGACTTCGCGCACTTCGGCCAGGATCCGGCGAAGCTGAAGAAGAAGCTCCGTGCCGCGGGCGCGGCCGTCCATGACTCCTTCGACCCCTACGCGGCGGCGTTCAAGCGGCAGTTCGGCATCAGCGGGAACCAGGCCATGGAGCTGTTCCACCGCACCGTGTCCATGAAGCAGGTGGAGAACATCACCCACTTCGTGCGCACCAACATGCTCGAGGAAGACGATGTGGCGGCGCGGATCGGCAACCTCATCCACCACTTCGACGATCTGAAGAAGGCGCACGACGCCGTGCTCCGGGCCAAGGACCAGATCGGCCTGCTGACGCCCATAAAGGAGGGCTCCGCCCAGCACGCCCGGCTGAGCCTTGAGGACGAACTCGCCCGGGCACAGCGGGACCAGCTCCACCCCTGGTTCACGGACCAGCGGCTGAAGCTGAGCCTGGAACACCAGGCGGAACTGGAGGGTACCGGAGTCCGGCTGCGGGAGGACGGCAGCAAGCTGTCCACGGCGATCACCGCGCTGCGCCACGACCTCTCCGCAGTCAAGGAGGACATCCGCAGCAACGGCGGCGGCCGGCTGGCCGCCATCGATGCCGAGGCCACGCGCCTCGCCGAGGAATCACGCACCCAGCGGCAGCGCTTCGAGAACTACACCGAAGCGGCCGCCGGCCTGGGCCTGCAGGTCCCGGAGGACCGGGTGCTGTTCGACGCCAACCGCGCCCGGCTCGCCGCGGTGGAAGCGGAGCTCGGCGAGAACTCCCGCGGGCTGCAGGAAAGCCGCACCGCGCTGACCATCGAGCGGACCACGCTCACCGAGCGCGCCGCCGAGATCGGCGCCGAACTGACCAGCCTGCAGTCCCGCCCCAACCTGCTGCCGCGGCCCCAACTGGAGCTCCGCCGTCGTCTGTGTGACGGAACCGGGATTCCGGAAAACGCGCTGCCCTACGCCGGCGAGCTGCTGCGGGTCCGCGACGGGGAAGCCGAGTGGGAGGGCGCCGCGGAACGCACCCTCCACGGCTTCGCGCTCTCCCTGCTGGTGCCCTCCGAGCATTATGCGGCCGTGAGCAAGTGGGTGGATACCAACAACCTCCGTGGCCGGCTGGTGTACCTGAAGATCGGCGAGTCGCATTCGCCCAGGGCAGCCGAACCGGGAACACTGGCGGCCAAAATCGCGATCAAGCAGGGCACCCCGTTCCGCGACTTCCTCCTCGACGAGCTCAGCAGCCGGTTCGACTACTTCTGCTGCGAAAACCTGGAGGACTTCCGCCGCTACCCGAAGGCCCTGACCCTCAACGGCCAGCTCAAGGGCGGCCGCGGCCGGCATGAGAAGGACGACCGCAAGGACCTGGCCGACCGCCGCAACTATGTGCTCGGCTGGGACAACCAGGACAAGGTCACCCGCTTCCTCGCCGAGCAGGATGAGGTCCGGGGCCAGCTCCAGGGCAACACCGCCCGGCTCGGGAAGGTGGACCACTACCTTGGCGCGCTCGGCAGGCAGAACCAGCAGCTCGGCACGGTCCGGTCCGTAACGGATTTCGCCGAGATCAGCTGGCAGCTCACCGCCCGCCGCATCGAGGACCTCAAGACGGAGAAAAGCGAGCTCGAGTCCGCCAGCGATGTCCTGCAGCAGCTGGCCGCCAAGGAGACGGAGATGGCCGGGCGGCTGGGGCGTCTGGAAGACCAGGCGAACAAACTCCAGCAACGCATCGGCGCCAACGAGGAAGCGGCCAAGGAGATCGCCGCCGCGCTCGAGGAGTGCGCGTCCGTGCTGGCTGAGCAGCCCTTGACGGACGACGACGGCGTGCTGGCCGCCGTCGCGAAGCTCGCCGCCGGTGCGCTCGGGGACAAGCCGCTGACGTACAAAAACACCGCGGCGGTGGAAAGCACCGTACGGGCCGGGCTGACGGACATCATCGATGCCCTGGTGAAGCGGATCGCCCGCACGGCGGAAACCACGGTGCGGCTGATGGCCGATTTCCGCAACAGGTACCCGAATGAGACCACCGAAATCGACGCCGCCCTCGAGGCCGCCGGGGACTACAACAAGCTCCTGGAGCAGCTGCAAGACAACGACCTTCCCCGCTTCGAAGCCCACTTCAAGGACTCGCTCAACCAGAACACCATCCACGAAGTGGTGGCGTTCAATGCCTTCCTGGACAGCCGCCGGCAGGACATCGTGAACCGGATCGGCGAGATCAACCTCTCGCTGGCCGGGATCGAATACAACCCCGGCCGGCACATCCAGCTGGAGCACCAGAACAGCACCGACCTGGACGTCCGCCAGTTCGGCATCGACCTGCGGGCCTGTTCGGAAGGGACCATCGGGGACGAGGAGCAGTACTCGGAGCAGAAGTACCTGCAGGTGGCGAGGCTGATCGAGCGTTTCCGCGGCCGGGACGGCTACACCACGCTGGATGAACGCTGGACGGCCAAGGTCACGGATGTGCGGAACTGGTTCACGTTCTCCGCGTCCGAAAAGTGGACCGAGACCGGCGAGGAGTTCGAACATTTCACCGACTCGGGCGGAAAATCCGGCGGCCAGAAGGAGAAGCTCGCCTACACCATCCTCGCCGCCGCACTGGCGTTCCAGTTCGGCCTGGGCTCCGGGCAGGGCGCCGGAAAGAACGCCGGCAACGGCCGCAGCTTCCGGTTCGTCGTCATCGATGAGGCCTTCGGCCGCGGATCCGACGAGTCCGCCCGGTACGGGCTGGAGCTGTTCCAGCGGATGAAGCTGCAGCTGCTGATCGTCACTCCCCTGCAGAAAATCCACGTGATCGAACCGTTTGTGGCCCATGTGGGCTTCGTGGCCAACACCAACGGCGACGACTCGCAGCTGCGGAACATGACCATCCAGGAATACCGGGACGAACGGGACCGGCGTGCCTAAGCGGCGTCCCGAGGGCCCCGAACCGAGCTTGCGAGGTTTGGGGAGGGACCTCCGCGCTGAGCGGCCGGAAAAATGGACGACTTTGGCCGAGCTGCGCGGGCTGTCCCTCGCCGCGTGGTCCCGGAGCCAGCTGCTGCGCGAGCTGCTGGAACCTTCTGGCGCCTATCCGCGGCGCCGTCCGCTGAAACGTCCGACGGCGGCCACTCTCCGGAGTGACTACGCCGCGGCCCGGGCGTGGGCGGCCGAGCTGTTCGCAGCCACGGGTCACTTCAGCCTGGAGACCGCGGAGGTGGGGCGCACCACCATCGGGTCCAACCTGCTGCCGGCCGCGGCGGTGTTCACCTCGGTGGAGGACGAGATTGCGTTCGTGGGCAGATCGAAGGACGCGGCCCGCTTCCGTGGGCTCGCCGACGGGTTGTCCGGGCTGGACGCTGCCTTCCGTGCCTGGGCGCTGAGGCGGCCGCTGCAGCTGCTGGAACTCGGGGCTAACGCGCTGACCGCCGCCCGGGTGGCCCTGTGGCTGCGGGACAACCCGTCGCCGGGAATCTATGTGCGGCAGCTGGGCCTGCCCGGAGTGCACACGAAGTTCGTCGAGAACCACCGGAAAGTCATCGATGAGCTGGCGGCGGAGCTGCGGGCCGGGCCGCCGGTTCCCGCTGACGTCGCGGACGATGGGGACCTCCCGGAGGTGCCGGCAGTGCAGGGCTCCCTGCTGGGCCAGGCTGCGGCACGGACCCCGGCGGCACGCTTCGCCGCGCGGCACGGTTTCCTGCACCCGCCCGAGCTGGTCAGGTTCCGGGCGCTCGACCTCCGGCTGCCCCTGCTCGGCGAGGCGCGGGACCTCACCGTCACCGCCGAGGCGTTCAGCACACTGAGTCTGCCGGTTGAACGAGTGATCGTCACCGAAAACCTCGTGAACTTCCTTGCCCTTCCCACGCGCCCCGACACGCTGGCCATTTACGGCGGCGGGTACGGGTTCTCCTCGCTGCAGGACGCGGAGTGGCTGCGGGACTGTGACGTCCTGTACTGGGGCGACCTGGACACGCACGGCTTCCGGATCCTGGACCAGCTCCGGGCGGTCCACCCTCACGTGGCCAGCGTGCTGATGGACGAGGCCACGCTGTTGGCGCACCGCGATGCCTGGGGCAGCGAACCGTCGCCGTCCCGGGCTGCGCTGACACGGCTGACCGGTGAGGAGGCTGCGCTCTATGAAGCGTTGGGCAGCGGCCAGTTCGGGGAGTCAGTCAGGCTGGAACAGGAGCTGATCCGCTGGGACTGGGCGCTTACGTCTCTTGACCCGTGAGAATTTCGCTACCCGAGCAGCGGTTGGCGAACACCCTCAGAAACTCCACATATGGGGGTGAAAGTTGGGCGCCGCGGTGGTCATGGCGCCCAGGTCGTTGAGCTTGAGGATGTCCTCGGCCGCCTTCTGAAGGTCGTCGATACCGACGTGGGGAGCGGTGTTCATTTGGCCTCCATTGCCATTGACGTTGCGCCCGGCCCGTTCAGCGAAGAAGCCCGAATCAGCAAGCCCTAAGCTGGGTGCCATGACCACTGCCCCTGTGAAACGCAACCCCCTCGGCTCCCGCGTCTCACAAGCCGTGCAGACCCTCACGCCGGGGTACTTCGCCCTCACTATGGCCAGCGGGATCATCTCGGTGGGTCTCGAGCTCGAGGGCTTCGACGCACTCTCAGCCGCACTCCTTGTGGTCTGCGCGGTCTCCTACGCCGTGCTCCTGGTTCTTAGCCTGGTGCGGCTGGCCAGGTTCCGCGCCGACATGCGCCGCGACTTCCTGGACCCCGGCAGGGCGTTCGGCTTCTTCACCTTCATCGCCGGAACGAATGTGCTCGGCGTGCGCCTGGGCATGGCGGGGTGGCCGGGGACGACGGCGGCGCTTTTGGCCGTCGCGGTGCTCGCCTGGGTGGTGCTTGGCTACGTTGTGCCGTGGACCGCCGTGCTTGGCCGGGAGGAACGCCCCGTGCTGAAGGATGCCAACGGCAGCTGGTTCATCTGGTGCGTGGCCAGTCAGTCCGTGGCGGTCGCGGCGGCGTCCGTGGAACCCCTCGCCGGGCCGGACTGGCGCGCGGCCCTGGCGCTGGCCGCCGTCGTCGCCTGGTCGGTGGGGCTCATCCTGTACGCCGCAGTGGGGATCTTCGTCTCGCTGCGGCTCATGACCTACCCCATCCGGGCCGAGGACCTGCGCCCGCCATACTTCGTGGCCATGGGTGCCATGGCGATCAGTGTCCTCGCCGGCGCACGGATCGTAGAAATGGCCGGCGCGCCGATGGCGGATGCGACGCGCGGACTCGTGGCCGGCTCCTCCGTCGTGTTCTGGGCCTTCGCCTCGTGGCTCTTTCCGGTCCTCCTCGCCGCCGGATGGTGGAGGCACGTCATCCACCGCGTGCCCCTGTCCTACGAACCCGGCCTCTGGAGCGTTATCTTCCCCCTGGGTATGTACGCCGTGGCCGGGATCTATCTGGGGCGCGCCGACCATCTTCCCCTCGTGGCGCTGATTGGCCGCACGGAGCTGTGGCTGGCAGTCGCAGCATTCCTCGCCACCCTTGCCGCGATGCTTTGGCACCTGTGGGCAACGCTCGTGCGCCCGCGGCGCTGACGCCCACTCTTTGGTCCTGCGCCTACGGATGCACCAGCACCTTCACGGCCGTGTCCTTGTGGTTGATGAGCGTATCGAAGCCCTGCGCCACGAGGTCCTCCAGCGCGATCCTCCCGGTGATGAACGGCTTGAGGTCCACCTTGCCCTCCTGCACCATCTTGATGACGGCCGGGTGGTCCCGGACGTAGGCGATGGTGCCGCGCAGGTCGATCTCCTTGAGCACCAGCTTCTGCATGTCCACGGTGGCCGGCGCGCCCCAGATGGATACATTGACCACCACTCCCCCGGGCCGGACGGCGGCCAGCATGGTGTCCAGCACCGCGTTCACGCCGGCGCACTCGAACGCGACGTCGGCCCCGGCGCCGCCGGTGAGTTCCAGCACCCGGGCCGGGACGTCCTCCTGGCTGGGGTCAAGCACATGGTCGGCGACGCCGCTGGAGATGGCCTTCTCCTTGCGCGCCTGGGTGAGTTCGCTGATGATCGTGGTCACTCCCATGCCTTTGAGGACGGCCGCGGTCAGCAGCCCGATGGGACCAGAACCGCCCACCAGGGCGACGTCGCCGGCCTTGGCGCCGCTGCGCGCCACCGCGTGGTGGGCCACGGACAGCGGCTCGATCAGGGCCGCCTCGTCAAGGGGGATGTCGCCGATGGGGTGCACCCACCGCTTATCGACCACGATCTTTTCGCTCAGGCCCCCGCCGCCGCCGGAGAGCCCGATAAAGCCCATCTGCCGGCACAGATGGTAGCTGCCCGCCTGGCACATGTCGCAGTCGCCGTCCACAAAATACGGTTCGACGACGACGTTGTCACCCACCGCCAGGCCCTCCACCCCGTCACCGACTCCGGATACCGTCCCGGAAAATTCGTGCCCGAGCGTCACCGGCGCTTCCTCATGGGAGAGCGGGTGCGGGTGCCCCGGAGCGGGGACGAAAATGGGGCCCTCCAGGTATTCGTGCAGGTCCGTGCCGCAGATGCCGCACCAGGCGACGTCGATCTTCACTGCGCCTGCCCGGAGTTCCGGCTCCGGGATATCCTCGATGCGGATGTCCTTGCGGCCATGGAAACGTGCTGCCTTCATGATGGATCCCTTCTGTCAGCGGTTGTGATGGGTGGGCTGCAGTTCGTAAACGGGCGTGTCCAGTCCTTCCATTCGCGCCTTGAGCTGCAGGGCCAGGTATGAGGAGTAATGCCTGCTCTGGTGCAGGTTGCCGCCATGGATCCAGAGATTCGGCACGTTGGTGGGCTTCCACATGTTGCGCAGCTCCCCTTCCCAGGGGCCCGGGTCCTTCGGAGTGTCCGAGCCGTAACCCCAACATCTTCCCACCTGGTCCGCCACTTCGGGAGAGACGAGATCGGCCAGCCAGCCGTTCATCGAGCCGTAGCCGGTGGCGTAGACGATGAGGTCCGCCTCCAGCTCGGTCCCGTCCGCCATGACCACGGCGTTTCCGGTGATCTTGGAGACCTGGCCGGACCGGAGCTTCACCCGCCCGTCAATAAGGAGCTGGGAAGCTCCAACGTCGATGTAGTAGCCGGAGCCACGCCGCAGGTACTTCACGAAGAGACCGGAACCGTCGACGCCGAAGTCCAGGTCGAAACCTGCGGCCTCCAGCTGCGAGTAGAACTCGGCATCGCGCTCGGCCATCTCCTGGTACACCGGCACCTGCGTTTCGGGCAGGATCCGCATCGGCAGTGAGGCGAACAGCAGGTCCGCCTTCTCTGTGGTGACGCCGTTTGCCAAAGCCTCCTCGGAATACAGCCCGCCCAGCGCCAGGTCCATCAGCGATTCGCTCCGAGCGATGTGCGTGGAGGAACGCTGCACCATGCTCACATCGGCGCCGTGCTCCCACAGGTCCGCGCAGATATCATGCGCCGAATTGTTGGAGCCGATCACCACGGCCTTCTTCCCGGTCCAGTCCCCGCCGCCCGGGTGCTGCGAAGAGTGCCTTTGCTCCCCCATGAAGCTCTCGGCGCCGTCGAAGGTGGGGATGTTGGGGTAACCCGAGACGCCCAGGGCGAAGACCAACTGTTTGGGGCGCAGCGTGACGGGTTCGCCGTTGCGGCGGACGTTGACCACCCATTCCTGGGTGTCGTCGTCGAACTCAGCGCCCACGCACTCGGTGCCGGACCAGTAATTCAGTTCCATTATCCTGGTGTAGTGCTCCAGCCAGTCGCCGATCTTGTCCTTCGCCGCGAAGACCGGCCAGTCCTCCGGAAATTGCAGGTAGGGCAGGTGGTCGTACCAGACGGGATCGTGCAGGTGCAGGGACTTGTAGCGGTTCCGCCAGGAGTCCCCCGGCTTCTGGTTCTTTTCGACGACGATCGTCGGAACGCCCATGCGTCGCAGCCGGGCCGCGAGGCCGATGCCGCCCTGCCCGCCGCCCACAATCACGCAGTAGGGCTGCTCGTCGTAGCCGAGCTTCGCCTCCTGCTCTTCCTTCAGCTCAAGCCAGGACCGGCGCCCTTTGACGATTTCTTGGGCAACGCCTTTTTCGCGGCGGGGCCCCTTCTTCTCTTCGAAGCCCTTCAGCTCCTTCATGGTGGTGAGCAGGGTCCAGCACTTGCCGTTCCGCAGCCGGAGGTGACCGTAGCCGCGGGCCGCTCCGGTTTCGAAGGTGATCCAGGCTTCCACAGCGTCGGCGTCGCCCGTGGCGTCCTCGGCCAGGGTCCAGTTGGAGGGCTGCACGCGGTCAAGGGTGGCCTCCAGCATCCGCCGGATATCGGCCTTGCCTTCCAGCGTCTTGAGGTTCCACGTGAAGGCTACGAAGTCCCGCCAGTAGCTTTCGTCCTCGAAGAGCTTTAGTGCTGCGTCCACGTCGCGCCGCTGCAGGGCGTCATCCAATCCCTTAAGCCAAGCCTGCGCGACTGCAGTGGGTGATTCGGTCATGTCCACTCCTTTGTGTGATGGTCCGTCTAGTCGATGGTCCGGCCGCCCTTATTCCGTCCAGAACCCTGCGATATGCTGGGCTGGCGTGAGCTGCATCACCCTAGTGAAACGCAGTGGGGGTTACAGCAGCGTTGCACGAGCACTGCCGGTCGACGGCGACGGCGGTGGGAGGGAACCATGGACCATGGCCTGAAATTTTCGGACCCGGCGAAATATTCGCGGGTGCTGCGCCGCGCCCACGAACTTGTGATCTCCGGCGTTCCGCGGCCCGAGATCCCGGAGATGCTGGCTGACTCTTGGCGCCGATCGATGGCGTTGGGGATCAGCCCAGATCAGCACAGCCCCCGCCATCTGCATGAGGCGTCCGAGGTGCTGGAGCTGCGACGGGAACACCGGCTGCAGCAGGTGATGCCCGCGCTCAGCGAGTTGCTGGCCGATGATTCCGGCGACGGACGGCATCTGCTGGTGCTGGCCGACGCCAACGGGGAAATCCTGTGGCGGGTGGGCAGCCCGCAGGTGCTGCGGCAAGCGGACCAGCTTGAGTTCTCCGAAGGCGCGGACTGGTCGGAGGCCGGAATCGGCACCAACGCCATCAGCGAGGTTCTGGTCACCGGCCAGCCGGTGCAGCTGTTTTCCGCCGAGCATCTGGTCCGCACCCACCACGAGTGGGCCTGCACGGCGGCGCCCATCACCGATACGACCACCGGCCAACTGCTGGGCGTGCTGGATGTCTCGGGGCCGCTGGAGTCCCTCACGGCAGACACGCTTCGCATGGTACGGTGCGCGGTCAGCATGGCCGAGGTCCTGCTGACCAGGCCCAACGCGGGAGGTTTACTTCATGCAGGTTCTGCTGGCCGCCCGGCCCGGCGGCCCACCCAGCGGCAGGTACAACGCCCGGTTGAACGGCCGGCGACAGCAGTCGAGTCGCTGGAACTGCTCGGTGAGCAGCCGACGGCGGTATTTCGGGACGGAACCCGTATGCCTCTGACACTGCGGCGTGCGGAAATCCTGGCCCTGCTGGATTCGCGCGCCCGGGGCTGGACTGCGGACGAGCTGGCGTACGAGCTCCACGGTGATGCGGGCATCGCAGCCTCCATCCGTACCGAGATGTTCAGGGTCCGCTCCATGCTGGGCGATACTGTGGCGTCACATCCTTACCGGTTCAGTGCAGGCCTCGCCGACCATTCGGATGCCGGTCGCGTGCTGCGGCTGCTGCGTGAGGGCAGGGTGTCTGACGCGCTTGAGGCCTACCGGGCTCCCCTACTTAGCCGCTCCGGAACCCTGGCCGTGCAGCTCCTTCGGGACCGGCTGGACCTGGCGTTGGGAGCGGCCGTACGTTCCAGCCTCGACGCCGGGCTCATCATCCGATGGCTGTCCACGGATATGGGTTCCGCGGATATGTCGGCGATAGAGGCGCTGGGCAGTCTGATTGGACGAGGCGATCCCCGGTACTTGTCGTTTAGGGCAGGAGTGGCAGCTGCGGATTAGGGACTGCGCTCGTAGGTCAGGCGTCGACCGGCGGTCACGCTGGATGGTCAGAATATGGCCACGAGAACATCCCACCTGGTTCATCGCGACGGTACGATCTCCCTAGCAACAGGCCAGCAGCTTCGACGGAGCTGAAGATCGATGGGGGACGACTTAATGGTGGAACTGAAACGCATCTACTGGAGCCGCCGGTCTCTGCGTCTGGCATACTCGGCGGTAATTGTCTGGTTGAGCGCCTCCGTTGTCCTGGCGCTCATGCCGAACGCGAACGTCAGCGCCCGTCTAGGCACCTCGTCCGTCGCCGACATTTTTCGCGGCATCTTCGACGATGTACTGGCGGCGGTCGCGCTGCTTGGCCTGTTCATCGTTGGCTTGACAGTCGCGGCGGTCATCATCCGCGCCCGGGACGTCAGGCGCCGGGACCCGGTCCGACGGTTCACGCGGCAGCAGCGCCGTGAGGGCATGGCAAGGGCTGGTGGACAGTGTGAGATGGAGGCGGGTTTCCGACGCCGTTGTTCGCGGCCCGCTGAACACGGGGACCATTTCTATCCATGGTCCAAGGGCGGATCCACCAGCCTGCAGAATTTTGTCGCCGCCTGCGCCCGATGCAATCGAGCGAAAAGCGCCAGGATTCCCTCTCCGGGCCAGCAGGAAAGGCTGGAAAGACGACGCCGGGACTACGTTGTGTCCGACAGCGCCGTCAGCGTCGGCGAACGGCAGCGGCTCCGCTAGCCAGTCGACGTGTCCGGGGTTCCCCAGCCAACACCCCTGCCGGCGAGTCCAGGGCGCCTGTCATCATGCCCACCGTCCTGACAACCCCGGTATCTTCGCATCATCAACTTCAGGAGCGCTAAGCAGCCCGGATATCTACCCGGCATTCGGACAGAGGGCCTCGCTTGCGTCGCTGCCGTTTATGCTTGCCGCGCTGACCAGCTTCTTTTCTAAACAGGTAGCTGGACTATTGAGCCTCTGTCAATGACTATTTCTGTCATGTTGACACTGCCCCCTGCCGCTGGATAGTAATCGCATGCCTGGTGCCGTTATTCGGTCAATCACCCAAACATCCTGTCATTATTGCGCCACGGCAGCCGCTGTCGCGAAGACATCAGCAGGCATCGGCCGGTGCAGCTTCCAAGTAATTGCGATCGGCCTCTCCCCCGCATGCTGCACATAGTCCACCTGACCGAGGCACGTGTAGGGAACGGTCAGCCCGGTCTCATCCTCTGAAGTATCCCGTGTGAAGATCAGGATCTTCGAACCGTGGGCAGCCCGGCCCAGGTAGCGCTTGCCCGTCGGGCTTCCGGGTGAGGTCGCGTTCTGCGATTCCCAGTGAAACAGCTCCGGGCTGATGGCGTAGTCCTTGTACATGGTCGTGGCCGAGTGTTTCTTGTCGTCCTTGTTGAGCGTGACGAAGAAGGCATCGGTGGACGTCGCCGGGCACCACGCCACGCCCTCGCGGTGCTGCACGTTCTTGCCGAGCTCCAGCGACCCGTACTGCAAGGCAGCCAGGATCTCCTCTCGGCGGTAGGTGGCGTGCGAGAGCAGCGGGACGTGCTGCAGCCCCGCCCCCAAACCCTTGGCGGCATGCTTGGACGCGGCCACGCCGAGCTTCACGAGCTGGCGGATCTCGCTACAGACAAACTGGTAGCCGCGCAGATAGTCCAGTCCGGCGTCGTATGACTGGAAACCGCCGCCGTCGTCCCACAGCGTGTAGAACAGCATCCTGGCAAACGTCTGTTCCCGCATTCCAAGCTCCGCGTAGCGGGGCGCGTCGGCGCCGACCAGCATCGAGTAGGTTTCGGCGCGCTCCGGATCGTCCACGTGGATCAGCGCGGCCATCCGACCGAGGAGCTTCTTCTCGTCGGCGTCCGAGAGCTCCTGGATCTTCCCGCTGATGACTGCCTCCAGCGGCGAGAACCCGTCGATCAGGCCCGCCTGGCGGAGGTATCCGGTCCACGAATCCCTGGTCGACCGGTAAATCGACTTCACGTCGTTTCCGGACCGCTCCAGGTAGGCCTCTAGCTCCGTCTCCGCGTACGAGGCGATGTCCCGGACCAGCTGGGCCCGGTTGAACCGCAGCTGGGCCTTGATGTTGTCCAGCACCACCTTCTGCGCAACCCGGTCCAGCACGATCTGAGAGCCGGACGGCAGATACGGGAACTCATCCTCCACCGCCTTCTCCAGCTCCTTGCGCCCGTAGCCGGTCAGTGCCCGGTAGCGCAGGTCGAAGCGGAACTCGCGGCGCTGCTGGCCGATGAAGTCCATGACGGTCAGGACCGCTTTGCCCTCGGCGCGGCGCAGCCCGCGTCCCAGTTGTTGGAGGAAGATCGTGGCGCTCTGCGTGGGCCGGAGCAGCAGGATGGTGTCCACCTGCGGCAGGTCCAGGCCTTCGTTGAAGAGGTCGACGGCGAAGATGCAGTTGATCTCGCGTTCGGCGAGACGCTTCAGCGCGGCCGCGCGGTCGGCGTCGGCGGTGCTGCCATCGACCGCGATGGAGGCGATGCCGGCGCGGTTGAACACCTCGGCCATGTAGTGGGCGTGCTGGACCGAGACGCAGAAGCCGATGGCCCGCATCTGCTCGGTGCTGGTGACCTTGTCGCGGAGTTCGCGGATCACCTTGGCGGCGCGGGCGTCGTTGCCGGTGTAGAGGTTGTTCAGCTGCGCGGTGTCGTAGTTGCCGCGCTTCCATTCCAGCTGGCTCAGGTCGACGTCGTCCGAGACGCCGAAGTAGTGGAACGGCACCAGCAGATCGGCGTCCAGGGCGTCCCAGAGGCGAAGTTCGCTGGCGGTGCGGCCGTCGAAGAACTGCTTGGCGACGTCGACGCCGTCGCCGCGTTCCGGCGTCGCGGTCAGCCCAAGGAGCTGCTGCGGCTGCAGGTGGTCCAGCAGACGGCGGTAGGTGGGCGCCATGGCGTGGTGGAATTCATCGATGACGACTACGTCGAAGAAGTCCGGCTCCAGCTGTTCGATGCCGAGGGATGACAGCGACTGGACGGAGGCGAAGATGTGCTTCCACTGCCGGGGTTTGTGCTCCCCGACGTAGAGCTCGCCGAAGGCGCCGTCCTGCATGACGTCACGGTAGGTGCGCATGGCCTGTTTGAGGATTTCCTGACGGTGGGCGACGAAGAGCAGCTTCAGGTCTTTGCCCTCCGCTTCACAGAGCCGCTTGTAGTCCAGCGCGGCGATGACTGTCTTCCCGGTGCCGGTGGCTGCGACGACGAGGTTGTGGTTGAACCCCTTGAGTCGCTCGGCTTCCAGGTCTTCGAGCATCTCCTCCTGGTGCAGGAAGGGCTGGACTTCGAGACCGGTGGCGGCGTCCGGGGCTGCGGTGCGCCGGCCGCCGTTGCGTTCCAGTGCGGCGTCCAGCTTGTCGCCGTCCCGTTCCGGATCGTAGCTTTGGAAGGCGCGCTGCTCCCAGTAGCTGTCGAAGGTGACCTCGAACTTCTGCAATAGTGTGGGCGTTCCGACTGAGCTGAGCCGGACGTTCCATTCGAGACCGTCCAGGAGGGCGGCCTGGCTGAGGTTAGAGCTGCCGACGTAGGCGGTGTCGAAGCCCGAGTCCCGGCGGAACAGCCAGGCCTTGGCATGCAGCCGGGTGGCCTGGGTTTCGTAGCTGATCTTTACATCGGCGCCATAGCGCGTGACGAGCTCGTCGATGGCGCGGCGTTCCGTAGCGCCCATGTAGGTGGTGGTGATGACTCTTAGGCGGGCACCGCGTTCCTTGAGCTGCTCGAGCGCGGGCTGGAGGAGCCTGAGGCCCGTCCACCGGACGAAGGCGCAGAGCAGGTCCACCGTGTTGGCGGACTCGATCTCGGTTCTTAGCTCGGCGGCGAGGTTTGGATCGTCCTTGCTGTTGGTGAGCAGGGCGGAATCACTCAGCTTCGTGGTGGGGCGGCGTAGGCTGCGGCGTTTGAGGGTGTCCGGGCGGTGCAGGGACTGGAGTTGGGTGGGACCAGCGGCGATGCGGTCTGTGGTGTTCAGTTCCTGGAGGAGGCGGTTGGCCAGGCCGACTCTCTCTGCCGGTTTCGCCGCGGCGAGGGCCTGCCGGACGGCGTCGGCGACGTGGCGGGAGAGGATGCCCGGGGTATCTTCGTCTTCTACCGGCATGAAGCGGGAATCAAGTCCCGGCGTTGCCAGCAACTGCGCCGAGAGCGCGTCGGTGTTTAGTAGCTCGTATAATCCCTCCGGCAGCTGCTCCGCCACCGGTCCCCCGTCGATTTTATTCACTTCGCCAGGGTATTTCTAAGGGGACGCAAAGACCAACCCTGCGGGGACTCCAAGTCACGGCACCTAGGCTCTAACTGAAGGAGTCGACGGCGCAAATCAACAGCAACGTATTTGAACTCTTGTCGCTCCTTGAGCGCCCCATCTCTGAGAAACAGGCATTCCTACCTATGTAGGAAAAAGTATTGAACACACCGGAACCACAATTCCCGCTTCGACAGAGTAGGTCGTCCGTGGTGTTAGAGGTTATCCAGCGGCGCTGCTCACGCGGCCGGCGTCGCCATGCTGGCAAGAGCATCGTCGAGGAGACGTCGCTCGAACGCAGTCAGTTCAGGAAGATTGCGGCCGCTGAGGACTTTCAGCCCGAGCATCAACTGGTCGAGATTCTGAACGCTCGAAAGTCTTCGCTGGAGCTTCTTCAAGACTTGCGAGGGGATGCCATACTCCTCCGCGGTCAGAAATAGGGGCGTCTGGAATCCTGCTTCCACACGAGCGGCATACGGGGCGAAGTTTCCGGGGGTGATTCCCCGCTGCTCCAGAACTTCCTTGGCGATCCTGTCCACAGCTCTGATGAACACCGGAAGGTTGTGGTCAATCCAGAACCTCACGAAATCGAAGGCATCCTCAACAAGTTTGTCGTGGTCCTTGTCGGTTTCCGCACGGGAGGTGAAGTTAGCGATGACCTCACGGATGTCGCCATGGGCGGCCGCCATCTTTGAGCAAAGCATGGCGAGATGCTCGGGTGACCGCGCCCCGTGAGAGGAGACACCTCGCGGCGGCATTGTCTTCCAGAACAGGCTGAAGACAGCAAGTAACTGCGGATAGGACGGGGCGGCTGTTTCCCAGAGGATGTCCCTGAACGCGGAACGCTGCGCCGTTTTCAGTTGCTTGGCAAGTTGAATCTGTCCGTGGGGATTCACGCCCTGGTTCAGCCGCAACGTCTCCTGCGAGAGGTACGTCTGCTCCGTGACTTCCCTCAACCGTTCATTTGTCTCCTCAGTGCGGTCTTCCTCCTCGATGGACAACAGCAATGACTCGGAAGCGGCAGCGCTTTGACTCAGACCCGGCATGTCGATGTCAGGCAGTTCGAATGGCGGCGGCTCATTGAACAGGAAGACTTTGCCCACGAAGTGTTTGAGCATCCTGCCTCCACGCCCACGGATGTTGGCGAAGGTGAACCAGTCGTACTTCTTGGTGGAAACATTCTTGTCCAAGATGATGACGTTCTTGGCCCTGGTGTTCACCCCCTCGATGAGTGAAGAAGTGCAGACGAGCACCTTCAGTGCTCCCTCGTCAAAGCCCTTGACCATGAGCGGGCCGAGCCACCTTGGAAGTTTTCCGTGATGGATCCCCACACCGAGCCTCAATGACTCTGGCAGTGTCCATCTCTCGCTGAAATGCTCGCCAACCCAGGCAGCGGCATCGGGCATCCCCTCGGCGTATCCGCCCTCGGGAGCATCTTCACGCAACCAGCGGGCAACCTCGCCAGCTCGAGGCGGCGACTGGCAGTAGATGAGCGTCGGGCCATCGACTTCTTCCAGAATCTCTTTGAGCCGCGCCCGCCGTTCGCCATCATTCGTTGCCTCCACCCTGATGGTGTCCGCAGCGACAGTTGCGTAGTCAGTGATTATGAGAGAGGTCCTGAGGTTCGTCGGAAGGTGTTCGGACAGCTGCCCGATGTTAGGCGCGGCGAAATAAAATTGTGCATCTGTCTTCATCAACCGGTAGAGAGCCTGATTGAGCAGGGCCCCACGCTCTGAATCCTCGTTAAGTTTGTAGAACTCATCAAGGAAGAAGAATCCAACATCAGGCATCTCCTCCATGGCGAGGTAGCGTTCCTGCGTGAGAACAAACAGGTTCCGGGACGCATTTGACTGCCCTGGGTGGGTGATCACCTTGTAGTCAGGGAACTGGACGCTGAGGCGTCGGCGTATCTCATCAATGAGGGCAAGCGTTGGCACGATGATGACGATATTGTCATGCCGGCGGGTGGCAATGATGGCATCCATCACCAGTGTCTTCCCGAAACTCGTTGGAGCCGATAGGAGGACATTCTCCCCGCTCAAGAGTTTGCGGTAGACCTCAGCCTGCACACGGTGGAAGACGACTTTACCCATGTCGTCGGGCCGGTGCATCTCCAAAGCAATGAGGTCTGGCAGAGGCAAGTAATTGGTGTCCAGGTTTTCGATGTAAGGGAAAAGTCCCTGATCCCGGGCGAGGGAAAGCAGGAGGGGCATCTCGTTGGTGAAATCCCCGGACCTGTCGAGAGCACGGATTACCAAGTCCTGAATCTCGGTGGTTGTGCCGTGAAGTGTTTTGAGGGAGGCGATGCTGGCCAGGATTTCAAAGCCTTTGCCGTCGAAGGACGGAGCTGAGAGTGCCTGCTTTAGACCCTCGAAGGTTTGGTTGAGTCCTGGAATGACTTCAGCCTCCCGTCAAACGATTCCAACAGTTCTCTCTTCGTCGAGGTGGGAAGCAGGATGAGCTGTGCCCTGACCTCCCGAGGAAACTTCTGGTTGCCAAACCGTCGTCGAAAGTCTTCCCACTCTGTACGGATTTCGACGGCAATTTCCTCCAGATACTCAGCAGAGGAAACCGCATGTCGTCCGGTAGTTTCGCTGTTGTACGAGATGAAGACCGGGATGACCACTCTCGAAAAGACCTTGTCGAGCGATGTCTGTCGGGCGAAGAGTGCTTTGAGCGTGGGTGTATGCTCCCATGTGGCTGGCAATTTATCGGATATGGCGGCGAACTCATCATGAAGATAGTCCGTCTCCAGATGCTCTTTGAGTGATGAAAATACGGCACCCGCCGCACCGTGGGCATCTTTGTAGAGTTTCGATTCACCAATCCAGAGTTCGAGCTCGGAGGAGCCATCTTTTGCTTTTTTCGGAACAACATGCACACAGTCCCAGCCATGGACAGCATGGTTTGCGGCATCCTTGAAAAAAATCCGGGTAATCGCCTTTTCGCTGTTCTTGAACTTGCGAAGGATGATGTGCAGAAGGAGTTCCCCGATTTCGCCACGGTTCTCATACTCGGCAGAGGTGTAGATGCGTCGCATGGCTTTCGCCATGAGTTCCCCGGCGTTTGCCCATCCAAAGGACTGCAGATCTTCATATGACAGAACCCAATCGGGGGCCCAGTTGATCATGTCTAGGGATAAAGCGTCATAACGCCATCTCTTGTCGTCGTGCCCTGCACAGACTCCAAGTAATGCCACTAGGTCATCAGCCTCTTCAGCAACAACACTTAGCACCGTAGCCGGTAAACCGTCAGATTGCACCTGTCCCCATCCAGATTTCAATAGCCACGTGCACCGGCTAGCAGCGCTTCTATTGCGAGCTGTCAGCCGAGCAAGTCTCTCTGCTTAGGCAAAATATACCTCGAATAGGTCCACAAACTAACCCAAGTCTGATTGCAAACCAAAAGTGAACCGGTTGACGCCAAAAGCCAGTGCCAGCCCGTTAAAATTCTCCCTATGTGACGCCGACTCTTCCAATATCGACTTTTTCCCGGCCGCTAGCTGTACCA
Source organism: Arthrobacter sp. PAMC25564 (assembly GCF_004798705.1). Taxonomy (NCBI): domain Bacteria; kingdom Bacillati; phylum Actinomycetota; class Actinomycetes; order Micrococcales; family Micrococcaceae; genus Arthrobacter; species Arthrobacter sp. PAMC25564. The sequence goes on from NZ_CP039290.1 coordinate 3,894,064, forward strand.
TCCTCCCGGGTTAGCGCAGCTAGCGGGACCACACGACAAGGTGGTGGACATCCTACTGGTCGTGAGTGGACATGTGGTTCGCCGCCAACAAACGAGCTCACTTCATCTCCCTCCCCCGCACCCACAACCTTGACGGCCTCCCCCGCGTCCCGTCGGACATCAGCCCGGTCCCCTTCAGCTTCGGCTCCATGAAGCGCCGGAATGTGTCGCGCATCAGCGTCTGCCCGGCTACCGCCTCGTGCAGCCCCCGCAGGTCCTTCAAGGTGAACGGCTCCTCCAGCAGCTCCCCCGGATCGGGTTCCTCCGCGTAGGCAGCCCGCAGCCACTCGACAGCATTCGCCACAATCTCCGCGTGCCCATACGGCAGCCCGGCAATCAGCTCCGGTTCCCCGGTCACGGAAGCCAGCCGGACGCCGTCGGACTTCAACGCCTGCTCCAGATCCGCCAGCGGCACCATGTCCACGTGCGCCACGGACAGCACCCAGCCTCGGTCGTCGCGGCCCGGATCGTCGAAGACCCGCAGCTGGCGCGGCTCCCTGCCCGAGATGCCAACTTTCTCCCGCAGGCAGCGCAGCACCGCGTCCGCCAGGGTCTCGCGTTCACGCAGAAACGTGCCCGGCAGCGCCCACTTCCCGTGCTGATCCGGTTCCCCCCGTTTCACCAGCAGCACGCACACGCTGCCCTCCGACACGGTCAGCACCGCCGTATCCGCCGCCACCGAGGGACGCGGGTAGTCGAGCAGGGACATGCCTGGACCGTTCTTTGAATCCTTCACAGGATCATTTATCGCAGTCTTGCGCTAAAGATGCAAGCCGTGCATACTGGAGTCAATTAGCGCAGAAGTGCATTAAATCAACCGGAGATCCATCATGAAAGTTCCACAGCTCCACGTCGGCGCCGGCAGCAGGCTCGGCCCGCTGAGCATCTTCCCCGTCTGGACCTCCGGTTCCGGCAGCCTCGGCATCAGCACCGGCAAGCACGCCGACGTCGCCGTCACCGAGCTCGCCAGCGGCGCCCAAGTCGCCCGACTCACCGTCACCAACAACGGCCCGCACCCGGCCCTGCTGCTGGAAGGCGAGCTGCTCGAAGGCGGACAGCAGCACCGGACCTGCGCCCGCGACGTCGTCCTGGGCCCCGGCGAAACCCGCGACATCGACACCTTCTGCGTCGAGGCCGGCCGCTGGGAAGCCGGGGAAACCAGCCACCGCCGGCAGGCCCGGCGCGCCCCGCTGAACGTCCGGTCCGAACTCGCCAACGGCCTGAACGGCGAGCGCGGGGGCAACCGGCAGGGCCGCATCTGGGAGCGGGTCAGCCGCTTCGACGCAGCCCGCGGCGCCTCGGCGACCAGCTCCCTGCTGGACCACCTGGACCAGTTCAACAAGGGCAGCCGCAACCGCTTCGACGCGGCGGATGCCCCGGCCGCCTTGGAAGGCCAGCGCGGCGTCGTGATCGGCTTGGGCCAGCAGCCGCTGCTCCTGGAGGTCTTCGGCACCCACACGCTCTTCCGCCGCCACTACCGCCAGCTGATCGAGTCCGCGCTGCTGGACCTGGAACTCCTCCCGCCCCAGGCGCTGGGGTCCGGTCCTATGCCGGGCCAGCGGGCCCGCGACTTCGCCGCCCGTATCCAGGCGCTGGACTTCGGAACGTTCGACGGCGGTCCCGCGGCCGTTGAAGTCCGGAACCACGGCGCGCTGCGGAGCCGCAACGTCTCCAGGGCCGCCGGCACGGTGTCCGCCGCCGGCATCGCCGTCGAACTCCCCACCCGCCGTCCCCAGCTGGCCCACCTGACCGGCTGGAACACCCAACACCCCCTGATGGAGATGGCATGAAACTGACCCCCTTGCAGAATGACCGCGCAGCCGGCGTCCTCGTCGCCCTGGCCGCCGGCGACGCCCTCGGAGCCGGCTACGAGTTCGGCGCGCCGATGCCGGACGGCACCGAAGTGACCATGAAGGGCGGCGGACCGTTCGGGTTCGCACCGGCCGAATGGACCGACGACACCTCTATGGCCATCCCGATCGCCCAGGCCTTGCTGGAGGCGGCGTCCGACTCCGGATCCTCCTCCCCCGCGGCGCTCACCATGATCGTCCGGACCTGGACCGCCTGGGCCGCCGAGGCCAAGGACGTCGGGGCCCAGACCAGCGCCGTCATCGCCGCGGCACGACGGCTGGCATCGGCTGCCGGCCGGAGCAAGGTCCGCGCCGCCGACTTCAGCACCGCGGCCGCGGACTTCCACGCCCGCACCGGCCGCAGCGCCGGCAACGGCTCGCTAATGCGCACGGCCCCGCTGGCGCTGGCCTACCTGGACCGGGACCCGGCCTCCTTGATGGCCGAGGCGGGAGTGCTCAGCGCGCTGACCCACGCCGACCCCGACGCGCAGGAAGCCTGCGGCCTCTGGTGCGTGGCCATCCGGGCGGCCGTGCTGACCGGGCGGCTCGACGTCCGGGCCGGCCTGCCGCTGCTGTCCGCCGGGCGGTCTGCCGTGTGGCTGGAGCGGATCGAGGTTGCCGAGCGGTCCCGGCCGCGGGACTTCAGCAATAACGGCTGGGTGGTCGAGGCGTTCCAGGGCGCCTGGAGCGCGATCCACTTTGCGGGCTTGTCAGCCTCCGGCCCGGCGCACCTGCGGGCTGCACTCGAAGAGGCTGTCCGCGGCGGGCGGGACACGGACACCGTCGCGGCCATCGCGGGCGGGCTGCTCGGTGCCGCCCACGGCTACACGGCGGTGCCCTTCGAATGGAGGCGGCGCCTGCACGGCTGGCCCGGACTGCGTGCGCGCGACCTCATGATGCTCGGCATGGAGCTGGGCCGCGGCGAGCGCCAGGACTACAGCAGGTGGGACCGCACCGACGCGCTGGTCCAGCACCCGCACGACGACGGCGTCTGGCTGGGCGGCGTCGGGTCCCTGGCGCGGGTGGCCGAGCTGGAGATCGACGCCGTCGTCTCGCTGTGCCGGCTGGGGACCGCGGATGCGCCACCTGTGGCGCCGGAAGACCATGCCACGTTCTGGATCATCGACTCTGATTTTGACGGCGGCAATGCTGATGCGGCGTTCGTGCTGCAGGACGCGGCGGCCGCCGTCGAACGCTTCCGCGCGGAGGGCAAAACGGTACTACTGCACTGCGTCCGGGCAGAGTCCCGGACACCCACCGTGGCGGCCCTATACGGGGCGCGGATGGCTGGGATTACTCCGCTGCAGGCGCTGGCGGATCTGCGGCGGGTGTTGCCTGGGGCGAACCCGAATGCATTGTTCTTGGAGTTGCTAAGGAATGTTCAAACCGCACCATAGGCTAAGCGAAATTGATTCCGCTGATTCAGATCAGAATTGCAGGGGGCAGCAGTGAAATGCATTCCGGAAGAACCCGAATTCGGCGACACCCAGCTGGCGGAGAAAGTCGTTTGGGAGGCGCTGAAGAAGAGCCTCCCGGACGACGTCGTGCTTGCCCACTCCGTCCAGGTGCGGGACGGACGGGCAGAACACGAGATCGACATCCTGGTCCTGTGGCCCGGCGTCGGCTTGGCTGCCATCGAGGTGAAGGGCGGCCGGCTCTCGGTCGAAAACGGGCAGTGGTACCAGTCCGACAGATCCGGAGCGCACCGGATCCAGAGCCCGGTCGCGCAGTCCCAGGGCTCGCTGCATGCCTTCAAGAATTGGATCGGCAACCAGCTCGGCACACCCCTCACGAGCCGCTTCACCTATATGGTCAGCTTTCCCTACACGGACGTTCCCCGCGATTGGGAGATGGCGGGCTGCCCGCGGACGCTGGTCGTGGACCAGGCCGACGTCGTATCCCCCGCCGATCTGATCCGTACGGCGATTGAGCGCGAAGGCGGGGGTGCTTCCTCGCTGGCGCCTGCCTTCCTGGACAGAATTGTCCGCCGGCTGGCAGGGACCCTCGACACCGCTGCCGACAAGCCACAGGACCCCAAAGAGCTGGAAGACGCCCAGGACCATCTCACCCAGAGGCAGTCGGTACTGCTGCAGGCAACCCGGTCGCTCCCCCGGATCAAATTCACCGGCGGCGCCGGCAGCGGCAAGACGTGGCTGGCCGTCGAAAAAGCCCGTCTCCTCTGCAAACAGGGCAAGCGCGTGGGCCTCTTCAGCTACAACAAGGGGCTCAGCCAGTACCTGCAGGACCGGGTTTCGCCCTGGCGCCATGCCCAGCCGGTATTCACCGGAGAATTCCACGAATATGCCCGCCGGCTCGGGGTGCCCGATGGCTCCGGATCAGCCTATTTCGAGGAAGACATGCCGCGCCTCCTCAAGGAGCTCGCGTCCGGTCTGCCGCCCCACGAACGGCTGGACGCCGTCATTGTCGATGAGGCCCAGGATTTCGCCCCGCTGTGGTGGGAGGCGCTGCTTGCCGGCACCACGGACGACGCCGAGATCTACGCCTTCCTGGACGACCACCAGGATGTCTACCGGCGCTGGAGCAGCCCGTCACCGGACGGCCTGAGCCCGCTGGAAGACCTCGTTACGATCCACATCGACGACAACCTCCGCAACACGAGGAAAATCGCCGAGACGTTCAAATCCTTCGCTGGCGATCATTTCACACCCCGCGGGAGTACCGGCCTGCCGGTTCGGCGCGTCCAATGCGCCACCGAGGATGCCCTCGAGGTTGCGGGAGACTGCATCGATGCACTGATCGCTGAAGGATGGGCGAACAACCAGATCGCGATGCTCACCACCAAGGCACGCCACCCCGTCCATCAGGATTACTTTGACCGCGATGCCACGGCGGACTACTGGCGAGAGTTTCACGCCAACGACGCCGAGTTCTACGGCCATGTCCTGGGGTTCAAGGGCCTGGAGCGCTCCGTGGTGGTCCTGTGCGTCAACGGCTTCAAAGAACTGGGCCGGGCAGCGGAGCAACTCTATGTTGGCCTGTCCCGGGCCCGCAGCCTGCTTGTTGTGGTGGGCGACTCTGCCTTGTTGGAGGAGGCCGGCGGGCGGGAGCTCAAGGCAGCTCTCTCCCGGGCCGAGGCCTGGGCGCCTGCAACGCCCTTCGATCGCTGACGGTGGGGTGCGAGGTCTCCTTGACCACCCAATTGAGCGCCAAAAAACGCTCAAAACGGTGGACCAGTCGAAATGAATGGCAACATGTCCCCGAGGTCTGGGGCCGTGTCCGCCGCCTCGTCGACAGTGACTCGACCGGCGAACGGTTCATCTTGGCCGGCAGCGCCGCACCCGTTGGCACCCACCTCTACTCCGGAGCCGGCCGTATCATCAGATTCCGGATGCGACCTCTCTCCATCGCGGAACGCAACTTGGCAACGCCCACCGTCCGCGTTGGTTGCGGGGTTATGCCTCGGCCAATGCCTCCGCAACCACCTTCGCGAAGATCGGTTCCAGTCTCGACCCAGGTGAACCAACAGGACCGACGAAGAAGACGTCGATCGCCTACCGTGACGTCCTCAGCAGCCTCTACCTGCTCGACCAAGTCGACGCCTGGTCGCCCAGTCAGAAGCTCCTGTCACGAGCTTCCCTCGCGCCGAAGCACTTTCTCGCCGATCCGGCACTCTCCGCGCGCCTGCTCAACCTCAACGAGGTCAAACTGATGTCCGCCGCCCAACCCGCGACCAACAACGGGGACCGAACTCGCCGCGGCGATTTCTTCGAAGCACTCGTCGCCCTCAGCCTCCAGACTTATGCGGAGGCGAACGACGCGCAGGTGTCCCACTTCCGCGACCATGATGGGCGGCACGAGATTGACTTCATCATCTACCGAGGACACGCAGAAGCTGTCGGTATTGAAGCGAAGCTAAAATCCGCGATCACCGACCACGACGTTCGCCACTTGCTCTGGCTGAAGGAGTCGCTCCCCGACCAAATCGTCGACCTCGTCGTCATCAACACGGGCTCCCACGCCTATCGTCGACAGGATGGCGTAGCGGTCATCCCGCTCGCGTTGCTCACTGCCTGACGGACGCCCTGCGGGCGCCAGAACTGCTGCAGCGGCTTGCGGTGTGAATCGCAACGGTAAATGGCTTGGTTTTCGCAGTGCTTAATGGCCGATGAGCAGGGCTTGTCGCGCGGTATCGACGATCTCGGGCGTGAGCCCGGTGAGAGGGACTAAAGATATCGATCGTATGTGACAACCAGCCATTTGATGATCTGCTTCAAGAAGCCGCGTATTGGGCGACGGGGAGGGCTCCGAGTGCCATGTTGAGTTCTTCCAGGGTCGGGGGGTTCGCTCCCGGGCGCTGAACGGTAATGGCCGCGGCTGCAGCTGCAGTGTGGCCGAGCTGCTCCAGGACAGCTGGGGCGAAGCCTTCGGTTCCTCGGGTGAGAAAGCCCAGGATCAGGGCGGACATGAAGGAGTCCCCGGCGCCGATGGTATCGGCCACTTTAGACTTCACGGCAGGAATCCGGATGTTAGCGGCGGGGGTGGTGAATTGTGAGCCTTCTGCGCCCTTGGTGATGACGGCAAGTCCGGTCCCCAGACCGAGGATGTGGGCTGCAGTTTCGTCCAGGCTTTTTTCGGGGTAAAGCCATTGGGCGTCTTCGTCGCTGAGTTTAACGACGTCGGTTAATGGTACGAGCTCTTCGAACGTGGCTTTGGCTTCCATGTGGCTGCCGAGCAGGGCCGGCCTGATGTTGGGATCGTAAGTGATCATGCAGTGTCTGTGCGCCTGTTCGAGCAGTGATTTCACGGTGCCTGCACCGGGATTAAGGAAGGTGGCGATGGATCCGGTGTGCAGTATTTTTGGGAAGTAGGCGGGGGCTGTCGGGGCAAGGTCCCAGGTGATGTCGAAGTCGTACTTTGCGGAGCCGTCGGGTTCAAGGGTTGCGGTTGCCGATGCCGTCCGGGTGAGGGATTTTGATCCGGGCAGGAGTATGACGCCCGCGCTGCGGAGATGGTTTTCGATGGAGGTCCCCCGCGCGTCCTGGGCGATGGCCGTGAGCAGACCGGTGGCTACGCCGAGGCGGCCGAGTCCATAGGCGACATTGGCCGGAGAGCCACCCGGGTGTTCCACTTTGTCGTGTGACGTGGTGACCACGTCGATCAGCGCTTCGCCTACCACCATGACGTCGAGCATCTGGTGAGCGTCGTGCCGGGCTGTTTTGAGGTAATCCATGGTCTGTCTTTCGTGGAAGCTGATGGCGGGGCCTGTCCGAGCCACGTCAGTCCGCGGACCGATAAACCGGGTCCGCGGACTGATTAGTGGCAGGCGGCAGCTGTTCAGGCGGTGGCTGCACCGGTCATGATCGCAACTGCGTCGGTCATGGTGTGTGATTGCGGCGTGATAGTGGCGGCGCACTTGCCGAGGCGCTGGATGTGGATGCGGTCCGCGACGTCAAACACATGGGGCATGTTGTGGCTGATCAGGATGACCGGCAGGCCGCGGTCCCGGAGGTCCCGGACTAACTGCAGCACCTGGTTCGATTCCCGAACCCCGAGTGCCGCCGTCGGCTCATCCAGCACTACCACCTTGGAACCGAACGCTGCGGCGCGGGCCACGGCGACGGCCTGGCGCTGGCCGCCGGAGAGGTTTTCTACCGGCACTGTGACGTCCTGGAGGGTGGAGATGCCCAAGCGGGTCAGCTCTTCCTTTGCCTTCCGGCGCATGCCTTTGGTGTCGAGCATCCGGAATAGGCTCCCCAAGGGGCCGGGGAGTCGCTCTTCACGGCCGAGGAATAGGTTCGAGGCAACATCGAGTGCCGGGGAGACGGCCAGGTTCTGGTAGACCGTTTCGATGCCGTGGACCCGGGCGTCCTGCGGTCGCTTGAAGTGCACCTGCTTCCCCGATACGTAGAGTTCTCCTGTGTCCGGTATTTCGGCGCCGGTAAGGCACTTGATCAGTGTGGACTTGCCGGCACCGTTATCGCCGATGACGGCCAGCACTTCGCCCGGGTAGAGGTCCAGGCTGACGCCATCGAGGCCGACGACTCGGCCGAAGGTCTTGACGAGGTTCCTGGCCTTGAGGATGGGCTCGCGGGTGGCGGTATGGGAGGCTGCAGATTCTGTCATGGTCATGACTTGACCTTTCGGATCCACTGGTCGATAGACACAGCAACAATGATCAGGATGCCTACGGCGAGGGTCTGATACAGGACGTCCAGGCCGGCGAGCGAGAGGCCGTTTCGGAAAACGCCGACGATCAGCGCTCCGAGCAGTGAACCCCAGATGGAGCCGCGGCCGCCAAAGAGGCTTGTTCCGCCGATCACGACGGCGGTGATGGAGTCGAGGTTCAGGTCGACACCGGCGTTTGGGCTGGCGGCGTTGGTGCGGCCGATCTGGATCCAAGCGCCGGCGGCAAGAACTGCTCCTGCGGCAAGGTAGACGCTCATGAGGACGCGGCTGACCGGAATACCGGCGAGACGGGCCGCTTCCTTGTCATCACCCACGGCGTAGACGTGCCGTCCCCAGGCCGTCTTGCCCAGGATGAAGGCGACAACGGCGTAGAGCAGGAGCATCATGACGACGCCTGTGGAGATGCGGACGGCCCCGACCGGGAACGTGGTTCCCAGCCAGGTGAGGACACCTGGCATCGCAGATCCGCGGACCGTGCTGCCGCCTGAGTAGAGCAGCGTTAGGGCGACGAAGATGTTCAGCGTTCCGAGGGTGACGATGAACGGTGGGAGCCGGAATCTTGTGACCAGGAAGCCGTTGAGCGCGCCGGCGGCAAGACCGACAGCGAGACCTGCAATGAGTGCCAGCGGCCCGGGAACACCGTTGCTGACCGCGAGCTGGGCCATCACCATCGAGGATAGGATCATGACCGCGCCGACGGAGAGGTCGATGCCGGCGGTCAGGATGATAAGGGTCTGAGCGATGGCCAGGGTGCCCACCACCGCTACCTGCTGCGTGATCAGGGACAAGTTCTCTACCCGCAGGAAGCGGTCATTGAGGAGTCCGAAGACCACCACTGCGATCAGCAGGACAATGGCGGGGCTGAGGGCCGGGTAGCGGTGGAGAATGTTGCGGATTCTGCTGAGAGGGGTCTGGCGGTCGAGGAATTCCTCGGCCAAATCAGCGTGCCCGGTGCTCGGCGGGCCGGCGGTCTGTTGCTGGGTCACTTGAATTGCTCCTGAACTTCCATGTTCTGTAACTGTCGTCGTGCTGCGCGCTGCGGGGAGACGCCTTGGCACGTCTCCCCGCAAAGGGAGGGGTTATTTGCCCCAGCAGATCTGAGAAGCGGCCGTGGTGTCGATGCTATCCAGCCCGGCAACTGCCTTGTCAGTGACCAGTGCGGAGCCGGTGTTGAAGAAGTCCAGGCCCGCTGAGACCGACGGCTTCTTGCCCGACGTGGCCAGGTCGTGGATGGCTTGGACGCCAAGCTGGGCCATCTTGACGGGGTACTGCTGGGCGGTGGCGCCGATGATTCCGGACTTGACGTTGTTCACGCCGGTGCAGCCACCGTCGATGGAGACGACCAGCACGCCCTTTTCTTTGCCCGCAGCCTTCAGTGCCTCATAGGCGCCCGCAGCGGCCGGTTCGTTGATGGTGTAGACGACGTTGATGTTGGGGTTCTTCGACAGCAGGGTTTCCATCGCGGTCCGGCCGCCGTCCTCGGCGCCCTGGGAGGCCTGGCTGCCGACGATCTCGTAGTCCCCGCCCTTACCGCCCGTGTACTTGCCGGTCTTGGCCTCGTCACCGTTCTTCGTTTTGTCGGCGGTGTCGATGCCCATTCCGGTCAGGAATCCCTGATCACGGTTGTAGTCAACCGAAACGACCTTGTCGCTGAACAGATCAACCAAGGCAATAGTGGCCTTCTTGCCATCCAGCTGCGCCGCGGTCCACTGCCCGATCTGTTTGCCGGCCGCGAAGTTGTCGGTCGCGAAGGTGATGTCCACTGCGCTGGCCGGGTCCGGCGGGGTGTCCAGGGCGATCACGTACAAGCCTGCGTCGCGGGCCTTCTTGATCGCGTCGACGACGGCGGGCCCGTTCGGGGTGATGAGGATGCCCTTGTCGCCCTTGGAGATGGCATTCTCGATCGCCTGGATCTGGGTGTCTTCGTCGCCGTCGGACTTGCCGGCAGCCAGCTTCAGATCAATATTGCCCCCCTCGGCTGCTTTTTTCGCGCCGTCTTCCATTGCTACGAAGTACGGGTTGGACGTGGTCTTTACGATCAGCGAAACGCCGATCTTTGCGTCAGTGGCGCCTCCGCTGGCAGACGTCCCGGTGGAACTGCCGCCACAGGCAGTAAGACTGAGCGCTCCCAAGGTCAGCACTGCTCCTGCAGCGAACAGGCGGGTGGTTGTCGAACGAGGCGCTGTGGAACTCAACATTGAATCTCCTGGTGTTTGAGGCCCTCACTGGCCTCGACAACGATGTCATGTACGATGTAAGCAGCATCACACCGGAGAGTCAATAGATGCAACTTAGAAGGAGCGATTTTCTTGACAACGATGTCCGATCGTAGCCAGCCGGCCCTTTCCGCCAGTCGTCCGACGATGCGCCACGTGGCTGCCCTTGCCGGCGTCGGAATTAAGACCGTCTCCCGGGTGATCAATGACGAACCCGGCGTGTCGGAGGCCACCCGGGAAAAGGTGCTCAGCGCTTCCCGGCAACTCAACTACCAGCTGGACATGGCGGCCGGCAGCCTGCGCCGCGCGGGCAGAAGGACGCTCTCCGTCGGGCTCCTGCTCCCAAGTGTCTCCAACCCCTTCAGCGGCGAGATCAACCGGGCAATTGAAGATGCGCTGGGGGCCAGGGGAATAGCGGTTTTTGCCGCGAGTCTCGATGACGACCCCCGGCGGGAGCAGGCCATTGTTACAGCGTTTCTTGGCCGGCGCGTCGACGGGCTCATCCTCACACCGATCGCCCGAAGCCAGGCGTACGTAATCCCGGAGCATTCCCGTGATCTGCCCCTGGTCTTCATCGACCGTGAACCGGTAGGGCTGGAAGCAGATGCCGTCGTAACCGATAACGCCGCCGGCGCCGCCAAGGCGGCCGCACACCTGATCAGCCACGGCCACACCAGACTCGCCTATCTCGGGGACCGCACAGACATCCAGACCGCAAGGGAACGCCGGCGGGGGTTCATGGAGGAGATCGGTCGGTACGGAATTCCCACCTCGACGGTTCCCGTCCGTGAAAACCTTCACGACGAGGAATCAGCGAGGCTGGCCACGCTGGAACTTTTCACTGCGGGGGAACCACCGACGGCGATCTTCTCCAGCCAGAACCTCGTCACGTTCGGCGCCATGCGTGCCCTGAGAGAGCTCGGGCTAAGCAAACAGGTGGCCTTGATCGGGTTCGATGACTTCACGCTTGCCGACATGATGGATCCCGGCGTAACGGTCATCGCCCAGCACCCCGAGCGAATCGGGAAGCTGGCAGCAGAGCGGCTGCTGGCCAGGATTGACGGCGACCAACAGCCTGCGCATACCTATGTTGTCCCGTCCGAGCTGATACAAAGAGGCACCGGGGAACTCCGCCCTCCGACCTGACGCCGGGAAACTTTCCGAACAGCCGCCAAACACCTTTACCTGAAAGGGATCATGATGACCAAGACCCTCTACGCCGAGTTCACCGTCAAACCCGGTAGCGAAGCCCGGGTCGCGGAGATGATGCTCGAATTGACCCGGCACGTCCGCCAGGAACAGGGCAATGAGCTCTTCCTTCCCTATACACGGGAAGAAAATCCGCGGGAGTACTTTGTTTTCGAGGTCTACCGTGACGAAGCCGCATTCCAGGAACACATCCGCGCCGATTACGGAGCCAGGTTCAACGAGGAGCTGGCCCGCCACATTGAAGGCGACGCCTCGGCGCTGACCTGGCTCCTGCCGGTGGAATAGCCTGCCGCCACATCTCCTCCAACCCCCGTTCACGGGAGCTGCGTCATGGCTCCCGTCGAGGGGTCCGAACGGAACCGTGCACCGAAAATAGCCCTTCCAAGCTGTCCGTTGGCGGGGAACTTTCTGTTGCCCGTCATTCGCTTCACCGGCCTCACCAGATTGGCCGTTCGTTCACATACTTGAGTCGCCAACAAACCGTTGACTTGTCTGATGGACATCATTTAGCGTCCATCGCACTGACAACGTTGTCTATCCGCGACACGCGCAACGAAGGGCGAAACAAGTAGATGAAGCGGTAGTTTTCTGGACGCCCATCGATGACACCTTCATCAATCGAGCGGATGCGGCAGGGGACATGAGCCTGCTGCTTCCGCATCAGACTGGACTGTGGCTCGTCCTCCACGCGCTGACCTTCGCTGCCTTCCTCATATCCGTGTTCGCGTTCGTCACAATGTGGAAATCGCGGCCGGAGCGCGCAATCGTCCAGAGCGGCCGCCGGCCGGGAGCCGGCGTTTGGAATAAACGCAGAATAACGAAAAGTCATACCAATGGATAAGTGAATAAACATTGGTAAACGCGATCCATGTCCACGTTTGAGGAGAAGTCGCCCCGGCCGTCGCTTGGCCATGAAGAACGGCCCTGGCACAGCGTCCAGGACGAGTATGGCTCACGAACGCAGAAGCGTCTGGCCGCGGGTCCGTACTTGGCGACGGTCCCCGCATTCATCGCCGATCAGACAATCTCGCTCGGTAGCGAGCTGCACGCGCTAACTGAAGAGGCCGCGAGCGAGCTGGCCCGCTTCGATGCGGAAGTAGGTCAAATCGCGGCACCATTCGCGTCCATTCTCCTGCGCACCGAGAGCGCCTCCAGCTCGGAAATCGAGAACCTCACGAGCGGCGCACGGCAGATCGCCTTGGCGGAGCTCGGTGAGCACGCCTCGAAGAATGCGCAGCTCATCGTCGGCAACGTCCGAGCCATGCAAGCAGCTCTTTCCCTGTCCGAGTCCATCGACGGCCACGCCATCCTGGAAATGCACCGCGCACTGCTCGAGCAAAGCAATCCCGAAATCGTCGGCCATTGGCGTGACCAGCAGGTCTGGATCGGTGGCGGGAGCCTCGGACCGCACACCGCACAGTTTGTCCCTCCCCATCAGGACCGGGTCCCCGCGCTCATGGACGATCTCTTCGCCTTCGCCAATCGCGTCGACCTTCCCGTGCTCGTTCACACCGCGATCGCTCACGCCCAATTCGAAACAATCCACCCGTTCCCCGATGGCAACGGAAGGGTCGGTCGCGCCCTCATCCAGTCGATGCTGCGCGGAGGACAGCTCACCCGAAACGTTGCCGTTCCTGTCTCCGCAGGCTTGCTCCACAACACCAGCCAATACTTTGAATCCCTGGGTGCGTACCGGTCCGGAGACATCGCCCCGATTGTTCGTTCAATCGCCGAGGCATCCTTCGCGGCGGTGCACAACGGCCGTATCCTCGTCGATGACCTGGAGATCGTGCAGGTCGAATGGCGCGGGCGCATCAGCGCGAGACGAGACTCGGCAGCCCACCGGCTCGTGGACGTTCTCCTTCGCCAACCCGTGATTGGCGCAGCCGCAGCTCAGCTTGGCATATCGACCGTCAACGCTCAGGTCGCTATCGACCGCCTCGTTGACGCCAACATTCTGACCCAAATCACAGACGGACGACGAAACCGAATTTGGCTAGCGAAGGACGTCGTTCAGGTCCTTGACGAGTTCGCCGCCCGAGCGAAGCGGCGCCGATAGCCGGACGGTGAACGGACGCACTCTGAGCCGACCGATCCCTGCCCGATTTGGAGTCCAGCTCCTGCCCGTAACGGAACGCTCAGCGGGACGCGGCAGAATATTTCAACCGGCAGTCGGTTCCTCGTCGTTGGCGACAGCCTCGATCCAATCCACAGCCTCGTCGGAAAGCTGGGGACCGTCTGCTGATTCGCCAGCCCACCACTCAGAATCCGTCGTGCCGCCCGTAACCGCCATGATGCCGGCGATTACATTCGGTGGCAGCGGCTCGCCGTTGTGCTCAATGAGCCAGTCGCGAGTTTCCGCATCGGCCAGAGGCCACCACTCTTGGATGTTCATCAACGCAGTATTGCACTGACGAAGTCGTGCGTACGCATTCCGCCGTGGGACGAACTCCGGCGGAGGCACCGCCTAACGGGCGCAGCTCCCCCGTTAAGGACGCCCCGGAGGTGTCCCGGTGGCGATCCTTCACCAGGCAGCTCAGTTGAAACGCGGACCGAAGGCTATGGCATCCAGATCATGGGCAGTTACGGTGGCTCCATGAGGGACAGGATGCTGCCGATCATATGCGGGAGGACAGAGTTCAATGACGCCCTCGACCACTACGAGACGGAAGGCTGGCGCCGTGCGGAAACTGATCTACGGCATGAACCTGACCCTGGACGGCTACATCGCCGCGGCTGGCGACGACATCGGCTGGAGCGGGCCGAGCGACGAACTGTTCCAGTGGTGGCTCGACCAGGAGCGGGCTAGCAGCCTGTCGCTGTACGGCCGCAAGCTCTGGGAGACCATGAGCTCCTACTGGCCCACCGGCGACCAGCAGCCCAACGCCACCCCGGCGGAGATCGAGTTCGCGCGGAACTGGCGGGACACGCCAAAGGTGGTGTTCTCCTCGACGATCGACAAGGTCGACTGGAACACCCGCCTGGTCACCGGCGACGCGATCGCCGAGATCACCCGGCTCAAGGCCGGGGACGGCGGCCCGATGAGCATCGGCGGCGCAACGCTCGCCGGAGCGGCCATGCGGGCCGGGCTGATCGACGAGTACGCGCTGGCCACCCATCCGGTCCTGGTGGGCGGCGGCACGCCGTTCTTCACCGCGCTGGACAGCTGGGTGAACCTGAACCTGGTGGAGACGCGGACGTTTCCCGGCGGCGTGGTCCTGACCAGGTACGAGACGAGGCGCTGAGGAGTACCTCATATCAGGATGCTCGCGAAACGGCGGTGCCCTTGACGAGTGTTCACCCGAGCACGACACTGGGACCCAGTTGAAGGTCGGCACAATTAATGCCGCAGCCGAACAACTGGGCGGGCAATCGCTCGCCGGCCATCGCGCCAACAATGGAAGGCATCCCGGTGACTTCAACGAGGAAGACCGCGCTCGTGGCAGGTATTTTCTACCTGATGACCTTTGTTTCGATCCCCACGCTCACACTGTACGGTCCCGTGAAGGGCAAGGACTTTATCATCAGCTCCACCGCCGACACTGGCGCGCTCTGGGGAGGCTTGCTCGAGGTGATCGTCGGTCTCGCCGGAATCGGCACCGCCGTCACGCTGTTCCCGGTGGTCAAGCGGCAAAACGAAGGCATGGCGCTGGGCTTTGTCGCCAGTCGCACGATTGAAGCCGCCATGATCTTCGCTGGCGTCGCGAGCATCCTTTCCCTCGTTGCCTTGCAGCAAGCCGGAGTCCCTGGAGCGAACGCGACCTCGTTGACAACTGTGGGCGACGGGCTCGTCGCGTTCTACAACGGAACGTTCCTGCTCGGACAGAGCCTCATGCCAGCCGTGAATGCTGTGTTGTTGGGGACCTTGCTGTACCGTTCGAGCCTCGTGCCGCGTGCCATTCCCGTGCTTGGACTCATCGGAGCTCCCCTACAGTTCGCTGCCGTCATCCTCACGATGTTCGGCGTCATCGACCGAATCTCCACCGTGACCCTGCTCGCCGCGCTCCCGATCGCGCTATGGGAGTTCTCGCTTGGCCTCTGGCTAGTCGTCAAGGGCTTCAAGCCGTCACCCATTACAGGCGCACTGCTCGCCACCGTCGCAACGCCCGCCAGCCGAACCGACTTCGACTAGCCCACCGTGACCATGCTGGTCTCGACTGACCCATGGATGGCGCTCGACTCGGACTGACAAGTAAACGCTTGGCCACAAACGCCACCCCAACGCGTCACACCATTTATTGCCCAACTCTCCCCCCTATGATCAAGGAACTGTCGGTCCTACACGTCCAGGGGATGATGTGAACGTTTTGTTTGGCCTGTTTCTGGACCGCGCTCCGTGGACCTATCGCGATTCCGCACTCGGTGCGGTCCGGCTCGGGCCCTTGGGCTTGACCCAACTGCTCCAGACCCGGCTGGGATTGACCGGGCCCGATGCCCGCCACTCGACGCGGATCCGGCAGTTCATGGCCCGACTCGCGGAGCAGGACACCCCTGAAGCCTGGTTCCACGGCTCCTTCACCGTCGACCCCTGGTCTACCGCCATGGACCTGCTGAAGCTGCGCGACGAGCTTGTGCTCAACGGCTGGACCGGCATCGCGCCGGACGGGTCAACCGCCAAGCTGAAAGCCCTCGCGTCCCTCGAGCAGAGCCCGCTTCCCCTCGACCGGGCCTTCGCCGATTATCCGCTGGAACTCGTGCACGAGCTCGAAAGCGAGGCCACGTCCAGCTGGCCCCTCGGCGTCTCCCGGCTGGAACTCCAGCACCCCCGCGACTCGTTCCCCGCCATCTGGCAGCGCCTCATCGGCGCCCTCGAACGCCACGGCGTGGGCGTGGCCGAGCCGGCACCGGAGACCGGGCCGGTAGGCGAGGTCACCGTCCTCGTCGCCAAGACCGAGTGGGAAGCAGCCGAACACACCGCCCGCTGGCTCGCGTCCGCCGAAAACCCCCGCACGGACCGCGCCGCCGTCGTCGCCTCCGCCAGCACAGCGTTGCTGGACCAGGAACTCCAACTCCGCGGCCTGCCGCGGATCGGCGTGAGCAGCCGCTCCCGCTGGCGCGCCCTGGACCAGATCATCCCCCTCTTCTTCAACGTGATCTGGGGACCCGTGGACGTCCAGCTGCTGGGCGAATTCCTGAACCTCCCCATCAGCCCCGTCCGGCGCGGCGCCGCACGGCAACTGCTCCGCGCCCTCGCCGCCCAGCCGGGCACCGGCGGCGAAGAATGGCTCCGCGCGCTGCAGGACATCGGCAGCGACGAGGACCTTGGCCCCGGTGTCGCGGCAGAGCTGGACCTGCTGCTCAGCACCGGGCTGCTCACGGACGACGGGACGGTCAGCGGCAGCGCCGTCGTCGAACGCGCGCAGTGGCTGCGCACCCAGCTCAGCCGCCGCGTGCAGCTGCATCCCCAACTGGAATCCGTGCTCAGCCAGCTCAACGAATTCACGGCCCTGATCGACGGGCCGGAGCCGGTCACGCGCAAGACCATCGCGCGGATCCTGGAATCCGTCATTCCCGCCAGCGCCAATCCCCTGGCCGGCGGCGAGGCCGCGCCCTGGGTGACGCTGCGCAGTCTGGGCGAACTGTGCGACGACGTCGACACGCTCGTCTGGTGGGGGTGCCAGGACGACGGCCAGGCCCGGCCCCGCCACTGGGACGACGCGGAACGCCTCGCGCTGCAGAGTGTCGGCGTCGAACTCCCCGATCCGGCGGCCCTTGCTGAGCTGGAACTCTCCGTCGCGGTAAACGCCGCGAGGCACTCCCGCCGGCTGCTGCTGGTGCGCGCCGCCGAGATCAGCGGGGAGCCCACGAAGGCCCACCCCGTGCTGTCCTCCCTCGCCTTCAGCACCCTTCCGGCTCCCCTGCAGGGAACCCTGGAGGAGAACAAAAAGGCAGTGGAACACGCCATCACGGCCTTCAGCGTCACCCCCGCCGATCTGGTGCACGACGGCGTCTGGCGCCTCGCCGGCCGGACCGCCACGCTGACCCCGGTACAGCCCTCCCCCGCCCGGCTTCTGCCGGCAGCCCACGAACTGGGCCCGCGCCCGGCCTTTATGCCCGAGAAGCTCTCCTACTCGCAGCTCAGCACCTTGATCGGCTGCTCGCTGAAGTGGGTGCTGGAGAAGAAGGGCCGGCTGAAGGTGGCCGACGCGCAATCCGTCCCCACCGGAAACACCATGATCGGCACCCTGGTGCACAAGGTGGTCGAGGAACTCTTCGGCGAGCTCTACGCCGCGAACCGGGCCGTGCCGGAGCCGAAGGAAGTCCAGGCCAAACTGGACGAACTCGTGCCGGACTACGCCTCGGAGCTGCTGTTGCCGGGCAATGGAAGTAAACTCGCCGGCCTCCGGCCGATCATCGGGAACTCCGTCATCAAGCTGTTCCAGACCCTGCAGACCCAAGGGGTCTACATCCGCGCCACCGAGCATGCCTTCGACAAGCCGGCCTCGTTCAACGTCAACGGCGCCCGGATCGACGTGCAGGTCTCCGGGTCCATCGATGTCCTCGCCGCAGACCAGCAGGCCGAACCCGTGGTGATCGACCTCAAGTGGACCAACCGCTCGAAGTACCGGCGGGAGGAGATCACCCAGGGTGACGCAATGCAGCTCGCCCTGTACCACTGGGCCCTGGACGACGGGCCGGACCCGATGTCCACCGTCACCGAGGACGCCCCGATGTCCTACTATCTGCTCAAACAGGGCGAGTTTGCCTCCACCAGCACACTCTTCGGGCCGGCTCTGGCCAGCCCCGCGTCCAGCCGGAGCACCTGGCAGCGTTCCGTCCGCGCCGCCGAATTCTCCATCGCCGAAGTCGTCGGCGGACGCGTCCTGGCCGCCGGCCGGCAGGAGCTGGGAACCTCCGATGAGCAGCGGGAAACGGCGACGGCGGACGGCAGGCTCTACCAGAAGCCGCCCTGCAACTTCTGCGACTTCTCCGCACTCTGCGGCCTCAAGGGGGATCTGTCATGAACCACGCACCGGGCAACGTCACGATGATCACGGCCAGCGCCGGCACCGGCAAGACTTACAGCCTGATGGGCGAAATCGCCCGCGAAATCAACAATGGCACTAAACCCAGCCAGATCCTGGCCACCACCTTCACGAAGAAGGCCGCCGCGGAACTCATCGACCGGGTCCAGGCCGAACTCTTCGGCCAGGAACGCCCCGACGCCGCCCGGCAGATGTCCGTCAGCATGGTGGGCACCGTCAACAGCGTCTGCAGCCGGCTGCTCCAGGAATACGCCGTCGACGCCGGGCTCTCGCCCGCGCTGCAGGTCATCGCCGAAGACGAACAGCTCCGGATCTTCCAGCTGGCCACGGACGACGTGTTCGCGGAGTTCACGCCGAGAATCCAGCCGCTGGCCCTCCGGCTGGGGCACGACGGCGAAACGGACGTCCGCGGAAGCGACACCGACTGGCGCAAAATCGTCCGCGACATCACGGATGCCGCACGCAGCAACAGGATCGCCCCCTCAAGCCTGGCCCGCTCCGCCTCGTTGTCCTGGCAGGGGCTGCAGCAGGTCCTTGGCCCGGCGGCCCTCGATGACCGCGCCTCCTGGTCCCACCAGCTCCTGGAGGGCCTGATGAGCCTCCGCGGGCTGAAAGCGGACCTTGTTGAGGCCGGCAAGACTCCGCCCAAGAACCTGCTCGCCTCGATCGCCCTGCTCGAGCCAGTGCTGGCCCAGGCCTCCCCGGAGGACGCCCCGTGGCGCTTCTGGATCGATGCGGCCGGGGTCCCGAATGCGGACGCCAAACGGCAGCTGGAAGACTACATTTCCGCGGTCGAAGCCGATCTGGCGGCCAACCCCGCCTTCCAGACCGAGCTGAGGGAATTCACCGAACTGCTGTTTGCCTGCGCCGCCTCGTGCCTGGACCGCTTCGCGGACTTCAAGCGACAGTACGGGCTGATTGACTTCGCAGACCAGGAAACCCTGGTCCTGGATCTGCTGGAGAACAACCCGGAGTTCCGCGCCTCCATCGCCGGACGGATCAAGTTCATGGTGGTGGACGAATTCCAGGACACCAGCCCGCTGCAGCTCCAGCTCTTCACCAGGTTCGCCGAACTGGTGGACAAGGTCGTCTGGGTCGGGGACTCCAAGCAGGCCATCTACGAATTCCGCGGCACGGACCCGGAGCTGATGAAGGCCGTCGCCGCCCGGATTGAGCACAAGACCCAGCTCCATGATTCCTGGCGGTCCAAAGAAGCAGTCATTGACCTCTCCAACGGGATCAGCCTCGCCATGTTCCCGGAGCTGAGCGAGGATGAAGTACGGCTGACGGTTCCGGACGCCCGCCTCGATCCTTCCCATCCGAAGAACGCCCTGGGCGGTTCCCGGGAAACCTGGACCCTGGCAGCGAAGACGGTTCCGGCACAGCGGCGGGCCATCGCCGCCGGCGTCGTTGACCTGATCCGGCGCCGTGGCTTCAAGGCGTCCGACGTCGCCGTCCTGGCCCGGTCAAACGCCAGCGTGGAGGCTATCGCTGCTGAACTGACAGCGCTCGGGCTCAAGGCAACCACCCACACGTCCCCGCTGTTCGCCGCGCGGGAAATCCAGCTGGTCCGTGCCGGGATGGCCTTTGTCGCCTCCGACGACGACACGGTAGCCCTGGCCGAGCTGGCCCACCTGCACCCCGGGCACGCCCAATTCGGCCGCTGGGTGCCCGCCTTGTTCGACGCCGCGGAGCCGAAGGAGGAACTCCGGCGCTGGGCCAGCGACCCGCAGGTCACCGGGCTGGTGGAGCTCCGCGGCCTGGCCACGCTGTGCACCCCCACCGAGATCATGGAGGAAGTCGTCTCCCGGCTCGGTGTTGCCCGGCTCATCAAATCGTGGAGCAGCCCGGGAACCCGGCTCAAGAATCTGGACGCGCTGCGCTCGATGCTGGAGCGGTACTACCAATCGTGTGCCGCCCTGGGCAAGCCCGTCACCCTGGGCGGCTCGCTCAAGTTCCTGGCCGACGCCGACAGCGCCGGCAGCGAGAACTTCGGCGACGACGTCGTCAACGTCCTGACCTATCACAAGGCCAAGGGGCTCGAATGGCCGGCAGTGGTGCTGGCGAGCCTCGACACCCCCGTTGCTGCGAGCCCCTGGGGTGTGAGCGTCGAGGGCGTGGCGGAAATCGATGTCCGGAACCCCCTCGCCGGCCGGTGGATCCGCTTCTGGCCCTGGCCGTTTGGCGCCAAGGGATTCAAGCCGCTCTCCGGAGTGGCAGACGAATCAGTTGTGGCGCAGCGGGTTCTCGCGCGACGGCAGGCGGACTCGGCGCGCGTCCTCTACGTGGGCCTGACCCGCTCGGTCAGCGTGACCTGCCTGGCAGCCGCCAAACCGGCCCCGGCGTCGCTGAACACCCTCGCGTCCGGGCCCATCGTGGAGTGGACGGCGGGAGCCGGCAACAAAGGCACCCTGGCCGTCCTCGGCCGCGACGCCGAACACACCCTCTCGGTGGATGCCTTCAGCTATGAGCCGGTGGATGAGCGCGCTTCCGGGGGCGAGGGCGCGGGCGGGGAATTCGAGGATTCCCTGGCCGTGGCGTCTCCGGTTTCGCACAAGCCGGCGCGCGTGACGGCCAGCTCTTTGGAAAGCTTTGGCTTCGTTGCGGACGTCACGGAGGCCGCGGTCCTTGGGCCGCAGCTGATCCCGCACGGAGCGCCCAACTGGGACCACGTGGGCTCGGCCATCCATGGCTACTTCGCGCTGCCGCTGGCCGATCTGGATGCCGAAGTCCGGCTCAGCGCGGCGCAGCGGCTCCTTGACCGCTGGGGCGCGGCATCCGCCGTCGAACCGGGCGTTGTGGTGGAAGCCGGTGAGCGGATGCTCACCTTCTTCGCCGGGCAGTACCCCGGCGCGACGGTCATCACCGAGCAGTCGGTTGCCTGGCGGAAATCGGACAACCAGCTGATGGAAGGGTGGATCGACCTCCTGCTGGAGACACCGGCCGGGTATGTGCTGGTGGACCACAAGTCCTATCCGGGCAAGGACCCGATCGGCCATATCAGGGACAAGTACGTCGGCCAGCTGCGGGGATATGCGGAAGCGATCCAGTCCATTACCGGCCGGCCCGTCGTCGAGACGCTGATCCACATGCCGGCGCTGGGGAAGATTTTCCGGATCAGCTGACCTTCACCGCCGATGACGGCGTGTGTGCCGTGCGGCAGGATGTGATT
The DNA here is from genome assembly GCF_004798705.1 of Arthrobacter sp. PAMC25564. Classification (NCBI taxonomy): domain Bacteria; kingdom Bacillati; phylum Actinomycetota; class Actinomycetes; order Micrococcales; family Micrococcaceae; genus Arthrobacter; species Arthrobacter sp. PAMC25564. The sequence goes on from NZ_CP039290.1 coordinate 3,915,683, forward strand.
TATGCCAATTGATGTCGAAGCGGTGCGCAGCCAGACCCGTGGCGTCCTGAACGTGACCCATCTGAACAATGCGGGGAGCTCGTTGCCCCCTGGTCCTGTAGTGGACACCGTCGTGGGTCATTTACGCCGTGAGGAGGAGATCGGCGGCTATGAGGCGGCAGAGGAGGCTGCCGGCCGGCTGGAGGGAGTGTACTCCTCGGTGGCGCGGCTGATCGGGGCGGAACCGAACGAGATAGCCCTGGCCGAGAGCGGCAGCCGCGCCTGGGCGATGGCGGTCTACAGCTTCCCCTTCGTCCCCCGGACCCGGCTGCTGATCGGCCGCACCGAGTACGCAGGAAACGTCATTGCGCTGCGGCAGCTTGCGCGCCGTAACGAGCTGCAGATTGTGGTGCTCGACGACGATCGCCACGGACAGGTTGACGTGGAGCACCTGCAGCGGGAGCTGGACCGCGGCAACGTGGCCATGGTCGCCCTGGCACATGTGCCGATGTCTAACGGCCTGGTGAATCCGGCGGCGGAGGTGGGCAGGCGCTGCCGCGCTGCCGGGGTGATGTTTGTGCTCGACGCCTGCCAGTCGGTGGGCCAGATGCCGTTGGACGTGCAGGCATTGGGGTGCGACGTGCTGGCGGGAACCGGACGGAAGTTCCTGCGCGGACCGCGCGGCACCGCGTTCCTCTATGTCCGCGCCCCGGTCCTGGAACGGCTTGAGCCGGCCATGCTGGACGGGCATTCCGCCGTTCCGGCCGGCACCGGGGGCCTTGAAGTCCGCCACGATGCCCGGCGCTTCGAGAGCTGGGAGGGCAGTGCCGCCGGACGGCTGGGCCTGGGCCGGGCAGTCGATTACGCCCTGGCCCTGGGCCTGGACGCTGTCCAGGAGCGCATCGCCGGACTTGCGGAGCAGTTGCGCACCGAAGTGGCGGCGGTTCCCGCGGTCACGGTCCACGACGTCGGGATCACCCGGTGCGGCATCGTCACGTTTTCGGTGAAGGGACACGACGCCCGGAACATCAGGGCCCGGCTGGCGGACCACCGGATCAATGTCTCGGTGGTACCGCGGCCCTCCGCCCCGGGCGGCTCCATCCCCGCAGGGCGGGAGGGGGAGGACCTGGTGGTGCGGGCATCGGTGCACTACTACAACACCGGGACCGAGGTCCGACGGTTGGTCGGCTTCCTTTGGGGAATGTCGTCGGGTACCTGAACACAGCGCCGGTATTGGGAACCACGCCTAGCCCTGGTCGCCGGCCGACATATCGCCGACGCCAGGCGTGCCCTCGGCGAGCGCGTAGCGCTGCAGCACCGCACCCTTCGGTGAGGCGACGACCGGCTCGATGAGTCTGAGGTTCGTCGGAACCACCCCGTCGGCGAAGACCTTCTTTCCACGGCCGAGGAGGATCGGATACACCCAGAGCGTGAGCCGGTCGAAGAGCCGCTCGGCGAACAGGGTCTGCACGAAGTCGAGACTTCCGATGACGTGGATGTTCTCGTGCCGGTCGCGCAGGTCCCGCACGGCGGCGACGACGTCAGCGCCGAGCAGTGTGGAGCCGGCCCACTCGAGGGTCGGCGCATGGCGCGAGGCCACGTATTTCGGGAGGCGGTTGAACAGCCGTGCAATGCCCCCGTCCGCGTGCGGCCAGTACGCCGCGAAGATGTCGTAGGTCCGGCGCCCGAGAAGCAGCGCGTCCATCCCCGTCATCCCGGAGTCGACCTGCTCGCCGACGACCTCGTCTATGAGAGGCGCCTGCCAGCCGCCAAACGCGAAACCGTCGTCGGTGTCCTCGTCCGGCCCGCCGGGCGCCTGCGCGACGCCGTCGAGGGTCGCGAAAAGGTCGATATGGATGAGTCCCATGCCGTGTTTCTTCCTTGCCTGCTTAGATGGCTTCGGCCAGGGTCATCGCGTAACGGTTCTGCCGGTCGGTCCACTGCCCGATGGCGGAGAACCCCGCCGCCTCGATTTCTTCGACGACGCCCTCGAGGCGGAACTTGGCCGAAATCTCCGTCCGGAGCTCCTCGCCTTCGTGGAACCGGACGTCCATGTCCACCCCCGGGAGGCGTACCAGCATGGGCCGGCTGGCGCGCAGCCGCATCTCGATCCATTCCTCCTGGGGCATCCACACGGCCACGTGCTCAAAAGCCATCACGTCGAAATCGGCGCCCAGCTCGGAGTTGAGGACGCGCAGCACGTTCCGGTTAAAGTCCGCCGTGACTCCCTCGGCGTCGGCGTAGGCCGGAACAAGGACGTGCGGTGACTTCACCAGGTCCGTGCCAAGAAGGAGGGAACCACCGTCGGCGCCGAGCAGCTCACGGACATTGGAGAGGAAGCGGGCCCGCGCCACCGGCTCAAAATTACCGATGGTGCCGCCCAGGAACGCGACCATGCGGCGTCCCGCCCGCGGCAGCAGGTGCAGCTGGGTCTCAAAATCCGCTGCCACGGCCTGCAGCTCAAGGCCTGGAAAAGCAGGAGCCAATTCGTTCCGGGCCTCCAGCAGCGCGCTGTCGCTGACGTCCACGGCAACGTAGCGGCGAAGGGATCCCTCCGCCCTCAGCGCGTTCAGCAGCAGCGGGGTTTTCCGGGACGATCCGGACCCGAGCTCGATCAGAGTCTGCGCAGGACTTGCGGCCGCCATCTCTGCTGCGTAGAGCTCCAGCACCTCGCGTTCGGCCCGTGTCGGGTAGTACTCCGGGAGGCCGGTGATGCGCTCAAAAAGTTCGCTGCCCAGCTTGTCGTAGAACCACTTGGGCGGCAGCGTTTTCGGCGAAGCGCTGAGCCCTGCCCGCACATCGGCGCGCAGGCTGCGTCCCAGGTGGTCAGGAGGCAGGTGGTGGATGATGTCCGGGCGATCGGTGGAGAGGCTCATGGGGCCACCTGTTCCTTCGTGTGGGCGGGAATCGGACGTATGGTGACGTGGCTGGCGGTGGCGGTCAGAAGGGAGTTGTCCGGCACCTCCTGCCAGCCGGGGCCGTCGTCAAAGGGTTCACTGGCCACCACGACGCTCCCGGCGCCGGTTCGCCAAAAAAGGGTGTCCCCGGCGGCCGTGGCCGCGATGCCCGTGCCGTCGGTGAGCAGGAAGTTCAGCCGACCGCCGGTGACGGCAGCGACAGTGCCGACCACGTGCGCCAGCGCATCCCCGGGGGTGGCCCCTGCGGCGAGCCGTTCCAGCACGAGTGCCCAGAGCAGTGCGGAGTCGACCTGGGCTTCAAGGGCCAGCAGGCGGGCGGGCGGAAGTGACGCGGCCAGGCCTTCCAAGGCATCCGGCCATCCCTCGACGCGCCCGTTGTGGCTGAAGAGCCAGGAGCCGTGCGCATAAGGGGCAGCAGCTGACTCCTCCTGCGTCATCCCTGATGTCGCTGACCGGACGGCCGCGAGCACGGCCCGGCTGGAGGTAACCCTGGCGACGTCGGCGAAGGACCTGTCCGCCCAGATCGGGATCGCGCGGCGGTACCGGGCAGGTACGGGATCCCCCGGGGCATACCATCCGACGCCGAAACCGTCAGCGTTTACGGTCCCGTTCCGCTGCCGCCTGGGTGCCCAGGACTGCGTCAGCAACCCGTACGCCGGAGCGAACAGCAGCTCCGCCAGCGGCATCGGGGGCCCGATGTAGGCGAGGTGACGGCACACGGCTAGCGCACCTCGGCCGGTTCGGCGTCGCGCGCCGTGCGGAAGCCGGCAAAGATTTGCCGCCGGATGGGGTAGTCCCAGTTCCGGAATGTCCCCCGGCACGCGGCCGGGTCCGCCGCCCAGGAGCCTCCGCGCAGCACCTTGTAGTCAGACCCGAAAAACACTTCGCTGTATGCCTGATACGGGAACGCGTTGAATCCGGGGTAGGGGCGGAAGTCGCTGGAGACCCATTCCCAGACATCACCGATGAGCTGGCGCACTCCCAGCGGTGAGGCTCCGCCCGGGTAGGAGCCGGCCGGAGAAGGCCGCAGGGCCGATCCGCCCAGGTTCGCGTGATGGGGTGCGGGATCGTCATCTCCCCATGGGTAGCGCCGCGAGCACCCGGACCCGGGGTCGTAGCGCGCCGCCTTTTCCCACTCTGCCTCGGTCGGAAGCCGTCGCCCGGCCCAGCGGGCGTACGCGTCCGCTTCGAACCAGCACACGTGCTGCACCGGCTCATCGTCCGGCACCGGTTCAACGACGCCGAACCTGGTCCTGATCCACCGGTCACCGTCCCGTTCCCAGTACTTGGGCGCCACCAGCCCGGCTTCCCTGACATGGTTCCATCCCTCGGCGGTCCACCAGCGGGGGTTGCGGTAGCCGCCGTCGTCGATGAAGGACCGGTAGGCGCCGTTGGTCACCGGGACCGTGTCGATCCAGTAGGCAGGCAGATCCACCGCGTGGGCCGGGCGTTCGTTGTCCAATGCCCACGGCTCCACCGAGGTCCCCATCATGAACGTCCCCGCACGGACCAGCACCTCCTTCGCCAGAGCGGGCCGGTCTGTGGGAAGGACATCGGCCGTCAACGTCCGGGCCTGCAGGACCGGCGCACCGACGCGGAGCTGGTGCGTGGCCAGCATCGTCTCGTCGTGCTGCTGCTCGTGCTGGATGATCATTCCGAAGGCGAAGCCCCGGTCCACCAGCGGCGAGCCTTCCAAAGGGGTCCGGTCCAGGATATCGAGCGCCTTGGCACGGACCTGGGCAAGGTATTTTCGGGACTCCTCCGGCGAAAGCAGCGGGAGCGTGGGCCGGGCGCTGCGCGGATGCTGGAACGCGTCGTACATCTGGTCGATGTCGCACCGCACCGGCTCCATTTTCCCGACGTCGCGCACCAGCCAGATTTCCTCCTGGCTGCCGACATGCGCCAGGTCCCAGACCAGCGGTGACATCAGCGGCGAGTGCTGCTTCAGCAGCTCCTCCTCGTCGCACTCAGTCAGGGCGTGCGTCCGGTTCCGGGCCCTTTCCAGCCCGTCGGCGATGAAAGCCCTGAGAGTTTCGGGGCCGGTATCGGCTCTGGGATGGCTACCTGGCATTTTCGCGATCCTCCTCGTGCTGTGACGGACCAAAACAGCTCCCGGTTCTTTGCCACCGGTCCAGCCGCTCCTCCGCAGGGCACCGCCCCCGCGCCGTATGGCGGTCAACGAAATCTTCCGCCCGGGTGCGCGTCGCGGCGTCCACGCCCAGACGGGGCAACGCCAGGAGGGCGGCCTCGGCGCAGCCAAGGGCCGCCGAGGCGAGCACGGGATCCGCCAAGGCGTGACGGGCGGCGGTCCTGATCGGATCAGGCAGCGAAGCAACCGGGGCGCAGGCCTCCGCGGCGAGGTCGGCTGCGTGTTCATCGTCCATGAGCGCGGTCACCAGGGCCGTGACCGGCTCCCAATCGGTGCCTGCCTGTGCGTCGATCACCCTGATCTCCAGGAACCCCCGTGGCCGGACCGGCGGGAACAGGGTTGTCAGGTGGTATTCCAGGTCATCCTGCGTGGCGGGCCTCGGGCCTTCCCCGCGCAGCCAGTTCCGCATCGTCAGCCCGCGCGGCGCTTCCCAGCCAGCCTCCTTTGAGGGGATGCACAGCACCAGCGCGTCGAGTGCGTAGCGGGCCCAGGCCAGGCGCGGGTCCGCCGAAGGCGGAACCATGGCGGTCCGGGTCGGGTCCATGGCCAGCCAGATACGCTGCCGGCTGCTGTGCCAGCCGCTCGGGACGCCGTGAAGGAACGGGGAATTGGCAAACATGGCAACGAGGACCGGCAGGAGGTTGTGCAGCCGCGCCCACCGTTGCGCTGCGCCGGTCGGCCCGGGATTGTCGAATCCGGCATCCAGGGAAAGCTGCAGGGACGCCGTGGAGCACATCATCGTCCGGCCGGCGGGGCCGAAACGGTCAAAATGTTGCTCCATCGCGGCGTACCGTGGATGATCCAAAGTCCGCACGGCCGGCCGGCCGGCATCCAGGGCCACCGTGCCGAAGCAAAGGCCGCGGTCCGCCAGCAGGGCCTCAACGGCTGCCAGGTCTGCGCGGGTCGCCGCAATGAGGGCGGGAAGACCCGCCGCACAGGCTGAGCTGACCTCCAGCTGCCCGCCGGGCTCAAAGCTGATCACTCCCCCGCCGGGCAACGGTCCTGCCGATGCCGCCACAGCGTCGCTGACCCGTGCAACCGGAACCGGAAACCGGGGGTCCGAGACGTCGTGGACCAATCGCTCGACCTCCACCCCCGCAGCACCCGGCGGCCCGGTCTTGAAGCACACCGAGGCAACATACACCTCGGCATCAGACTCTGAGAGGGGGCCCATGTCACGCCCGGGCAGCCAGGTAGAGCTCACGCCACACCATTCCTTCCGCGGCGGTTGTCTTCAAACGGCAAGCTAAACAGCCCCCTTTCTGCCTTGTCAACGGCCCGGCACCATCCGTCCCATCCTGATGGCGGGGTTAAGCGCCTGGGGCTGGCGCGTGCCAACTGCGCGGGTCTGCGCAAGCGCCCGAAGATTGTCACACCGGCCACATATTCTGCCTTCACAAGCTTGAACCGTCCGGCAGGGGATGACATGGCTGACCTGATCCACGAGGCAATCGACAGGCCGCCCTCCCCGTCTGCGGCGGCTGCCTCGGTCCCTGAAGGTTTCGAGCCGGAGGACGCCGGTTGGCCGGAATTGCTGGCAGCTGGCGACGTGGTCACCGACGACGCCGTCGCGGACTACCTGCGCCGGCTGGCCCGATACGACTTGCTCACTGCCGAGCAGGAAGTGGAACTGGCGCAAGAGATCGAGGCAGGACTTTTCGCAGAACAGCTTTTGGTGAACGGAACATCGCCGCCCGGACGGGATATAGGGGAACTGCGGACCATCGTCCTTCTGGGTGATCGTGCCGCCGACGCGCTGCTCAACGCCAACCTTCGGCTGGTGGTCTCGATTGCCAAGCACTACACCCACCGGGGCCTCGATTTTCTGGATTTGATCCAGGAAGGGAACCTGGGATTGCACAGGGCGGTCTGCAAGTTCGACTTCACCAAGGGTTTCAGGTTCTCCACCTTGGCCACGTTGTGCATCCGGCAGGCCATCACCCGGGCGCTGGCTGATCAGGCCCGCCTTATCCGGCTGCCGGTGAACGTCGTCGAACAGCTGCAGAGAGTCCGGTCAGCACAACGGAAGGCCGCGATGACGGGGACCGTTTGCAGCAAGGAAGATCTTTGCCAGCTGACGGACAATTCGGTCGGGAAGGTTGAATATCTGCTCACTTTGGACAAGCCAATCTGTTCGCTGGACTCCCAGGTGCCCGATGGCAGGGGCGGAACCGAAGCGCTGGCCGAACGGCTGTTGGATCCCTCTGCTCCCGACGCGACGGATTCGCTCTTCCGTCAACAGCTGAAGGCGCAGGCACATGCCGTACTCGACACGCTCGAGGAACGGGAGGCAGAGGTCATTGCACTGCGATTCGGCATAACGGGCGGTGAAGGGAAGTCCTTGGACGCCGTCGCGAAAGCGCTCGGCATGAGCCGCGAAGGCATCCGCCGGATCGAGGTAAAGGCCATGGAGAAGCTCAGGGAGCCGTCCCGGTCCAACGTCCTGCGGCAGTATCACTTTGACCGCGAGAGCTCATTCGGTGAGGATCCGGCGCCGGCAGAGAAAGCATGATCAAGGACCTGTCGACCCGACACGTCCAGGGGACGATGCGAGCGTTTTGATTGACTTGTGTCTGAACCGCGTTCCATGAACCTAGCGCGTGGACCTCGCCGGCATCGTCGCCTCCACGAGCACGGCGTTGCTGGACCAGGATCTGCTGTTCACAGCGGACGACGGCGGCTCGAGGCTGGTTGAGGGGGTACCTCGTTGTCTGCGAGCGAAGACCGTGGTTCTTTCTCGACATCGCAATGGGAAGTGAGCCGGTGCAGCCGCCAGAGGTCACTCTTTCCGGTCGCGTGTGATCGGAATGTCAAGGCTTGCCAGTGTGTCCTTTGTGTCCGGATGCTCCGGCCCCAGGAGCCGATGCTGATCCTGCAACAACCTTGAGTAGGTCTTGACCGCCTCCTCAATTCGTCCAGCCGTCTTATACTCAGCGGCCAGATAAGAACGCAGTGCCAGGGCGTCGGCATGGTCAACGCCCCGAGTCCTTTCAATGGCCGCCAATGCAAGCTCATCGGCGGCAATAGCATCGTCGACACGTTCTGCGCTCATGTAGGAGATAGCCAGATTATTCAGTGTGTCAAGTGTTTCGGGGTGATCTGCGCCAAGCACTTTCGTCCTGCCTTCCAGCACAGTTTCGTAGGTCTCGATTGCAGCAGCAAGGCGTCCACCGCCAGCGAGCGCCATGCCCAGACCATGCTGACAGGCCAAAGTGTCCGGATGGTCAGCTCCAAGGGCAGTTGTCCGGCCAAGGAGCACATCCTCATAGCCACTAATAGCAGGACGCCAGCGTCCATCCTTCATATACTCGGCCGCCAGATTACAAAGTGAATGCAGCGTGTCCGGGTGATTTTGACCGAGTATCCTTGCCCGCTCTGCCGAAACCTGCAGATAGAGTGCGATCGCTTCACGGAGTCGACTGGCGTTAGAAAGTGCCATCGCCAGACTGTGCCGAGTGTGGAGGGTATCAGGATGCTCCGAACCTATCATTTCCGTGCGATAGGACAGAAGTGATTCATACTCAGCGATACTCTCGCTCAGACGCTCCGGATCTTTGGAGTGCAGTCCCGCAATATTGAACCGGGTTGCCTGGGTGGTCGGATGGCTTTCGCCCACCGCTTCTTTTTGCGCCGTAAGCACCGAGACGTAGATAGGCTCGGCCTCTTGCAGGCGTCCGGCCTCCGAATACGCAGCAGCCAAGTTCGTGCGCTCGATCCAGGTGTCAGGGTCGTTAAGTCCTAGCACCCTTTCGTAGTCGGCGGCCGTCAGTTCGTATTGATCGATGGCGTCCTGCAGCCGGCCTGCCTTCCAGAAGGCAGCAGCCAGATCACTGCGACTTTTCAAAGTGCGGCGGTCATCGTTGCCTAGACAGCTCGTACGCACCTTGAGGATCTCCTCGTATCTCCGAATAGCTTCCTGAACGTGACCCAGTTGCGACAATGCGCCTGCAAGACTACTGCGGGTTGCCAAGGTGTACGGATGCGATGACCCCAACTCCCTTTCCTGACCCTTGAGGACAGCCTCATAGACAGGTATCGAAGCAGCCACGCTTCCAACGCTCACCATAGAATCCGCGTAACTCCATCGGATTACCTGAATGGATTTGTGATCCGATCCTAAGGTCGGTTCCCAGTCGGTCAACAGCTCCGCAAAGACGTCCATGGCCTTGAGCCCTTGCTCAGCGGCCACTAGGCAACGCCCGTAGAGGTATCGAATGCGAAGATCGAAATCACTGTGCTTCTCAACCCGTTTTAGGGCATACTCAGCGAGGCTGATACGGGAGAAGAGTTCTCGGTGATTGTCGGCCAAGTGTTCTAGTACGTAGTGGATTGAGGCGGCCAGAGTGTTCGGGTCGATAGGCGTCAATGAATCAAGAGCGAGTAAGACCTGGGCCGCATGCATCGTTTCCGCATCGTCGCCGGACTCGGTGTCCTGAAGGTGGGCCGTCGCCTTGTTTTTGAGCAGTTCGTGGACCTGCTTGAGCTCGTCGGGCCAAAGATAAGTTTCCCAATCATCTTTGGCTACGTCCATCTGGTCCCGTTCGTGGAACTCTCTCAGAACTCCGGCGACAATACGCGCCCACGAAGAGGCCACCGGGGTGACATCAACAACTTCTTCGACTTCATCGGGCTGCGGGAAATCAACTTCGCAGATAATCTCATCAAGCCACTGTTGACTCCAGCGTCTGCGAAACCCGCCCTCCGGATCGATCACAGCAGGGATGCTGAGGGCCGCGAGACTTAGCCCACGCCTGACTTTCTCAGGTATACCCAACCAGACTGCTCGATACAACTCCTTCATAGTGGCTGGCAAACTATTGAGATCGGCTTTCGAAAGCTTGAGTTCGCGATTGGAGAATCGCGCCTTGAATTTCGGAATTTGACAGAAGAGTTCAAGCTCCAGCGGGTTCCTATACCGGAGGACCAAAGCTCGGGCAGTGGTGTTCTCGACACCCGGATAGTAAAATCTGAGAATTGAGGTTAGATCAGCTTCTTCAAGTTCTTCTAGGCTGCTGCTGGGCGCAAACGGCTCTTTCCACTCCTCCATTTCGTGAGTGATCATCTCTACGCGTTCCGGTTTCCTCGCCATAGCCTGCATCAGTGCTTCATTGCTGGCTGAATGGCCGGTCCAAGCACTGGTAAGTATCATGACCGATATCTCAGGTTCGACGATAAGACGGCCGAGAAGCTCGGCGAAAGTCGAGTCTGTGTTGTGAACGTCCTCCACGAAGATGACGACCGGCAGGCCGCGCCGTGCGATGCCTCCAACTAACGCAAAGGCGGCGTCCACCACATCTATGGCACCCCCACCTTCGAAGTCGAATATGAGGTCATCAGCGGCCAATGTGTGGCGGCGCGCCAATCTGTCGCCATTCAGCGCCCAGATTCGCTTACCGAGGGACGTCACCAACCCAAGGCCTGGAACGGAGGCACTCGTGAGGGCTTCTACAGCATGGGCTAGACCTTCATTGACAAGCTCGTCGGTGACTGTGTGCCCCACTTCGCCCCACGTCAGATCATTCCTTCGCCGACCCAATGCGATGTCGAGATAAGGAGCGTGCGCCTCGAACTGCCGAAGCTCTTCTACTAGTGGCAGCGAGGCGATACCGTTCCGTTCCGCGCAAGTGACGCCCCACCACATCCATGCGGGGCTGCTTCCCGGCGTGTGGGTCACGGCGGGATGAGTGCGCTTACGGCGTGACGAGACCTCAAGCTTCTTTTCCTGGCCTCGCTCCGTCGTCGCCAGAATAGATTCAGGCCAATAGGCTGGCTCTTCCTGTCGTGCAGATGCCAGACGAGCATAGAATTCATGGGCCAGACGGGTCTTTCCCCAACCAAAAGGAGTTTCGAGATGCACCCACCGAGGCTGACGTTCGGACCTAACCTCGTCGTATACATGCAACAAACCATCGACGACATGCTGACGGCCCCTCCCGACGAATTCGGGCTCGATCATCGGGGCAGCAACTCGTTCCAAATCGTTCTCCTAAAGCTATTTCCGACGCAATCTTGTCCCACTGCCACTATAGGAGCGAATCTGCAATCCTCTAGGAAGGTTCGGTACGTGTTATGTACAGGTCGCTTCGTCTTGTTTTTTCTCCGTCAGACGCTCAGTAAATACGCTTCCTTCATCTCGTCCTCGATCGCAAGGACCAGGCCCAAATCCCGAAGTGAAGTTCGACGAGGTAGATATCCAACACGACGCTGTCTCTCACAATCAGGCAAGCGAGACAGATCAGCCGGTCAGACGACGGAAAGTGTGATTACCCCCAAGAGGAATTCCACCGTCGCCGACTTAGGACCCTTCCGTGGGTGAACTCATTCACGTCGCGCAGCCATCGAATTAGCCCCGCTCCCGCCACCCCAGCGTCACCACAAACGCCACGGCACCCAGCCCCAGCATCACGAACACCATCAGCCCCCAGTTGGCCTGGTTGACCCCGGTGCCGTAGAAGATCCCGATGAGCACGGTGGCCGTGATCGCACCCAAGTACCGGCAGGTCTGGAAGATCCCGGCCGCCACACCCCGTTCCTGCGGCTGGGTCGAAACGTACATGCCCTGGCTTGAGGCGATGCTGACCACGCCATACGGCACCCCCATCAGGGCGGTCAGCGCCAGCACCAGGGGGACGGCGAACGACGCCGTCAGCAGCCACATCATCCCCGACGCCACCACCAGCAGGACGACGCCGGTGGTCAGCACCCGCTTGACGCCGAAACGGTCGATCGCGCGGACCGCGAAGGGCGTCAGCACCACGGACATGGCGGCCAGCGGCAGCATCAGCAGCCCCACGATGCCCGGATCGTATCCCCCGGCCTCCTGCAGCAGCTGCGGCAGGCCGAAGAACGCGAAATAGTAGACGCCGTTGAACACGGCAAAGCCCAGATAGACCAGCAGCAACGGCCGGTTCCGGCCGAGCAGCCTCAGGTCCAGGAACGGCGGACTGAACCGCAGCTCGCGCCGGACGAACAGCGCGGCAAGCACCGCCCCTCCCCCGAGCAGCCACCAGCGTAGCTCCGGCAGGACATTCAGCAGCGCCATCATGACCAGCATCATCGCTCCGACGAAGGCCAGGATGCCGGGGATATCCGAGCTACGCAGCAGCTCCAGCGCACTGCCGCGTTCCCGCTCGGCGTCGTCCGGGGCGAACCGCCGGACGATGAAGATCGCCGCCAAAGACAGCGGGACGTTGATCAGGAACAGGGCCTGCCACCCCACCAGGCTCACCAGCAGCCCGCCGACCACCGGACCGACGGCTGCCGCCGAGGTGTTCGCCATCTGGATACGGCCCAGCGGACGCGTCGACCTCACCTTCGCGGCCCGGGTCAGCGCCTCGACCATAACGACGGCGCTCGGGTAGGCCGTCGCGGTGCCGAGGGCCATAAAGACGCGTGCCACGCAGAGCAGTGCGAAGTTCGGCGCGAAGGGTGCCAGCGCGCAGGTCACCGCCACGAGGAGCATGCCGGACAGGAAGAGACGCCTGGGTCCGAACCGGTCCGCCAGCCGTCCCATCAGCGGCTGGCCTGCCGCGGAGGTGAGGTAGAACGCCGTGATCACCCAGGTGACTGTGGCGACGTCGAGCCCGAAATCCGCGCGCAGCACCACCAGCGCCACGGCGATCATCGACGAATTCAGCGGATTCAGCGCCGTGCCCAGGCTGAGGCCGGCGACGGCAAGGCCGTTTCGGGAAGAGTTGCTCACGGCAACAGTCTGTCGCACAGTTGCCGGGGCCACGAACTCCAAGACCCCCTGCCAGGATGCCTCGTGATTCAGCCAGTTACGGTCGGCGGGCAATCACATCGAAAATGTGCCAGTGTTTGGGGCCCCTGAAGGATTGCCCGTCGTCGTCGTACACCTCGAATTTCACGATCTCGAGTCCGTCGAAGAGCTGCCGCGCCGCCGCCTCGGTGTGGAAGTTCCATTCGGGAATGTCCGCCCAGGAGTCCCGCTCGCCGAACAGATTCACGGCAATGACGCCGGAGGGCCGGAGCGAGGCGCGCAACATCCTCCAGAAAGTACCGAAGCGGTCCGGGTGGATGAACGGCAATGAATAGCTCGCAAAGATCAGGTCCGCCTCCGGAATTCCTCGGATCTCCTCGAACGGCTTTGTGTCGACGCTCAGACGTCCGTCCATGGCCAGTGGCAGAATCGCCAGTAGCCGCTCCCGTGTGCCGGGGAGAGAATCAACGGCGTGCACCCGCCACCCGTCATTCAGCAGGGCCAGCGTTTCTTTTCCTGCGCCGCAGCCGAGATCTATGGCCTGGCGGCCGTGCCCCGGTCCGGCGAAGGCCATGGCGTCCAGGCAAAGCGGGCGCACGGAACGCTTGGCCTGGGCTGCGTTGTAGTCCGTCCAAGTCTTGCTCCCGGCAACGCTTTCCACAGGATCAGTTTTCCACTCGCGCGGCTGCGAAGCCACAACTCTTGGCCACAGCGCAACGACGCACGGTCTGCTGTCGGCGTCAGAGGACCTTGGAAAGAAAAGCCTTCGTCCTCTCGTGCTGGGGATTGCCCAGGATCTGCCGGGGTGGCCCGGCTTCCACCACCACGCCTTCATCCATGAAGACCAGGGTGTCGGCGACCTCGCGCGCGAACCCCATCTCGTGGGTCACGACGATCATGGTCATGCCGCTCTTGGCCAGTCCCTTCATGACGTCCAGTACCTCGCCCACCAGTTCGGGATCCAGGGCACTGGTCGGCTCGTCGAATAGCATCAGCTTCGGATCCATGGCCAGGGCACGGGCAATGGCCACACGCTGCTGCTGCCCGCCCGAAAGGTGCGCCGGGTAGGCGCCGCCCTTGTCCCCCAGCCCCACACGCTCCAGGAGTTCCACGGCCCTGGCGTTGGCTTTGCTCTTGGAGAGCCGTTTCACCCGCATGGGGGCAAGGGTGATGTTCTCCAGCGCCGTCAGGTGCGGAAACAGGTTGAACCGTTGGAAGACCATCCCGATTTCCTGGCGTTGAAAAGCCGCTTCCTTGAGTTTGAGCTCGTAGAGCTTGTCGCCCTTTTGTCGGTAGCCGACCAGCTGTCCGTCGACCGAAAGCCGGCCGCCGTCGACCCGTTCCAGGTGGTTAATGCACCGCAGGAACGTCGACTTGCCCGAACCGCTGGGCCCCACAATGCAGAGCACCTCCCCGGCGTTGACCTGCAGGCTGATCCCGCGCAGGACCTTGTTGGTGCCGAAGTTCTTGGAAACCTTCTCGGCAAGCACCATCGGCACGCCCGTCATCCCTTTCCTCCAAGGTCCGTGCCGAGCGGTGCGCCAGGCACCGCCGTCGGCGCCGGCTCCGGAGCCGCGGGTTCCTTGCCCGTCTTGAGCCGTCCGGTTCCCCGGGAGAAGCGCTTTTCGATAAAGTGCTGGCCCACCATCAGGACGGAGGTGAAGAGCAGGTACCAGAGCGAAGCGACAATCAGCAGCGGCACGGGCGTGAACGTCACGGCGGAAATGCCCCGGGACACCCCGTAGAGGTCAATGCTCAACGGAATCGCGGCCACCAGTGAGGTGGTCTTGAGCATCGAGATCACCTCATTGCCGGTGGGCGGAATGATGATTTTCATGGCCTGCGGAACCACAACGTACCGCATGGTCTGTCCCCAGGACATGGCCAGGGCCGTCGAGGCCTCTGCCTGGCCCTCGTCCACCGACAGCAGGCCGGCGCGCACGATCTCGGACATGTAGGCGGCCTCGTTCAGCGCCAGGCCGATCACGGCGGTGATGAAGAGGTTGGTGAAGATCTCGTTGGGGACGGTGACCCACGGCGGCGTGAACGGAATTCCCAGGGTGAACACCGGATAGATGAGCGCCACAATGCCCCAGAACACCAGCTGCACATAGACCGGAGTCCCCCGGAAAATCCAGATGTACAGCCAGGCGACGCTCTTCAGCACGGGGTTCGGCGACAGGCGCATGATGGCCAGCAGCAGGCCGATGACGATCGCGCCGACCATCGCGTAGATGGTCAGCCACAACGTCACCCAAGCGGCCTGGCTGATCCGGCGGTCGAAGATGTATTTGCCCACGTCCGGCCAGCCATATTCCGAGCGCTGGGCGGCGTCCAGCAGAAATACCGCCAACCCGAGCACCAGGAGAACGGCAATCAGGATCCGCCAGGGGTGGCGCAGCGGGATAGCGACGATCGCCTCCGCCGGCGCGGCATCCGCGTCCGGTCCGCTGCCGGCGCGCGGCTTCCGGCCAGGTTCCGGCTCAATCATCCTCTCGGATTCCGGCTCGCTCATCTGCTATCACCCATTGGCGGCCACGTTGAGTGCCGCCGTCTTGATGCCGCCGGCTTCGACTCCCCACTTGGCCAGGATCTTGTTGTAGGAACCGTCGTCGATCAGCGCCTGGAGCGCCTTCTGCAGGACCGGAGTAAATTCGCTGCCCTTGGCCACCGGCATCCCGTACGGTGCCACCTCAAACGCGTCGCCGGCGGTCTGCAGTTTGTCCTTGGTCTTGGAGATCGCATAAAGGGTAACGGGCGAGTCGGCGCTCATGGCGTCGACCTGTCCGACCACGAGGGCGTTGGTCGCCTGGTCCTGCGCGTCGTACTTGAAGATGGTGATGGCCGGTTTGCCGGCGTCCGTGCAGGCCTTCGACTTTGCGGGCACCTCGTGCGTGTCCTCATAGGTGGTTGCCTGGACGGCGACCTTCAGCCCGCAGGCGTTGCTCGGGTCCACCGTCTTGCCCTTGGGTGCGGCCCACTGGATGCCGGCAGAGTAGTAGTTGACGAAATCCACCTGCTTTTCGCGTTCCAGCGTGTCGGAGAAGGACGACATCCCCATGTCATCCTTCCCTGCTTTCACGGCGGGAAGAATGTTATCGAAGGTGCCGATGTCGAAGTTGACCTTCAACCCCATCACCTTTCCCAAGGCGTTGGTGAGGTCCACAGACCAGCCTGCCGGCGCACCGTTATCGTCCTTGAATTCGTTGGGCGGGTAGTTGTTTGCCATTCCGACATTGAGCACGCCGGCGCTCTTCATTTTCTCCGGGAGCGACGCGGCAATGGAGTCATTCTTTTTCACGTCGATGGCGTCTGCGGTCCCGGAAGCCCCGCCCGTGGCGGCTGGTTCGCTGTTATTGACGCAGCCTGAAAGGGAGAGCGCCGTGGCTATGGTGAGAACGGGAAGGAGGTGTCGGGTGCGCATGGTTTCCTCAGCTCTTCAGTGGTTCTTTAGGCTCCCGCAACGCTGCGGGAGGGCACTGTGTGTCTGCTTGGTCAGAACTCATCAATTCGTGTTTTCTGACGTTTTGTCTCAAGGATTTCTCCGGAATGCCGAATGTCCCGAAGAATTTCCCCGCCCCGAGCCTTCAACTCGGAAATGCTGGAAACGCCCACTAGCGTCATCGTACGCCGGAGTTCATCCGCGAAGATGCTGATGATGCGGCCAACGCCCGGTGAGCCTGCCGCCACCAAGCCGTAGAGATAGGCCCGGCCGATCGAACAGGCGTCGGCGCCCAGGGCCAGCGCTTTCAACACGTCGCTGCCGCGCCGGATGCCGGAATCCACGTAGATCTCGATCGAATCGCCCGCGCGCTGCCGCGATTCCTGCAGGACGTCCATGGGGCTCAGCATGTGGTCGAGTTGCCGTCCGCCGTGGTTGCTCAGCTGCACGGCGTTCAGGCCGATGCGCGAGGCCTTGACGACGTCGGCCGGGTTGACGCAGCCCTTGAGCACGATCTTGCCGGTCCAGGCCTGGCGCAGGGCTTCGAGTTCCTTCCACCCGCTGGTCGCATCCGAGTGGCCCAGGATGTCCTGCCACATGGAGGGTGTGACGACGGAGGTGGCCGCGGCGCTGCGCGGATCCAGGTTCGGGAAACTGATTCCGTCCGACCTCAGGAAGTTGATCCACCACGAAGGTCGCCGGGCGATGTCCGCGATGGTTGACAGGGTCAGCGCGGGAGGGGCGGTGAAGCCGTTGTGGAGGTCCCGCTCCCTGGAGCCAAGTGCCCGCGTGTCGACGCCGACAATCAGGGTTTCGAATCCGGCGGACCGGCAACGCGCCAGTTTGTCCTTCATTGCCTGGGCGTCGGTGGTAAGCCCGAAGTTGAACCAGCGGTCAAGGGATGGGTGGCGCTCCGCGATGGTTTCCATGGGTACGGTGCTCAGTGCCGCCAGCCCGTAGGGGATACCGGCCCGCTCGGCGGCAGCCGCAACCGCCAGCTCGCCCTCGGGGTGAAACAGCCGGGTGGCCCCCGTGGGGGTCAGCGTGAGCGGCAGGGCACTCTTCTTCCCGAGCAGGGTGGTGCCTGTGTCCGGCCCGGATACCGGCCCCCAACTTGGCATCAGCGCCCAGGCATCGAACACGGCACGATTGCGGCGCAGGGTCACCTCATCTTCAGACCCGCCATCCAGATAGTCGAAGATGCCGGCCGGCAAAACCCTGCGCGCCGCCTTCCGGTACTCCTCCACGTTGTACGCGCCCGCCAGCACACGCCGTTGACGCGAGAGCACGGGAGGCTTCACCTGGATGAGTTGCCTGGCGTCGCTGAATTTCACTGAAAGCCTCTCGTCTCGGGTCGTTGCGCCTCCCGATGGTTCTACCGCGCCTACCGCGCCGTGACCTTGGCAACCGTCATCAGGATCGCCGAGTCCTCTTCGGCTTCCAGGCTGTGCAGTCCCTCCGGAACGATCAGGAGGTCGCCGGCCTTGCCCTGCCACGAGTCCTCGCCGGATCGCAGCCGGACGCGCCCCTGGAGCACAAAGACCGTCGCCTCGCCGGGGTTCTGGTGTTCACTGAGCCGGGTACCGGCCTTGAACGCCATGACCGTCTGGCGGAGCACTTTCTCGTGCCCGCCGTACACCGTGTCCGCGGCCCGGCCGCTGGCCGCCGCCAGCGCCGCCGCGATTTGCTGCCGGGCCAGGGCCTCAATCGATATCTTCTGCATGAGGCCACCGTACCCAGAATCTTCCCCGCTGCCGAGGGTCCTTGGTCCCCAAACTCCGGCCCCGCATTTTTGCACCTTCCCCGGCTGCGCCTACCCTGAAAGCAACGGCCGGCATCAACGGCCGCGAGTGCCGCACAACCGCCGCAACGGAGCCGCCACATGACCGAGGCCATCGCCGCCAGCGCTGATGCTTCGCGTCCCGGCGCACCGGCGGGTCCGGGCCCTGCCCCGGACCCGGACGACGCCGAGCTCCGCCGGCTCGCCGCCGTCACCTTCGGGCTCCCGCACCTCCGTGAGGGCCAGCTCGCCGGGATGCATGCGCTCGTGGCCGGCCGGGATGTCCTCGCCGTGATGCCGACCGCCTACGGGAAGTCCGCCATCTACCAGGTCGCCGCGCTGCTGCTGCACCGCCGGCTGAAATGCCCCGCCGTCGTCGTGTCCCCGCTGATTTCCCTCCAGGAGGATCAGCTCGAGGGGCTGCTGCAGGCGGTCGGCCCGCGCGGCGCCGTCGCTATCAACTCTGGCCACAGCGCCGCGGACCAGGAGCGCGCCTGGCAGTCCGTGGAGCGGGGCGAGGCCACTTTCGTGTTCCTCGCCCCGGAGCAGTTGGCCAAGACCAGCACGGTGGAACGGATCGCGGCCCTGGATATCGCCTTGTTCGTGGTGGACGAGGCCCATTGCGTCTCCGCCTGGGGGCACGACTTCCGCCCGGACTACTTGCGCCTCGGCGAGGTCCGCGAGCGCCTGGGCAACCCGACGACGGCCGCCCTGACGGCCACCGCCGCTCCCCCGGTGCGCGAAGAGATCCTGGCCCGCCTCGGACTCCGGGACCCGCTGGTCCTGGTCCATGGCTTCGACCGGCCCAACATCCGGCTGGAGGTGGTCCGCCACCATGAGGAGAAGGAGAAGCGCCGCGCCGTGATCCGGCAGGCCACCGAGCTGATCGCCGGCCTCCGCGGATCCGGGCTGCCTGGCTCCGGACTGCCTGGCTCCGGCGGCTGCGGGCTGGTGTACGCCGCCAAGCGGAAGGACACCGAGAAGTACGCCGCGAAGCTGGCCAGGAACGGTCTGCGCGCCGAGGCCTATCACGCCGGGCGCACCCCGGCCGAGCGTGAGAGCGTCCACCAGCGGTTCCTCGACGGCCAGTTGGACGTGGTGGTGGCCACCACCGCCTTCGGCATGGGGATCGACAAGCCCGACGTTCGCTTTGTCCTCCACGCGGACATCCCGGAGTCCCTGGACAGCTACTACCAGCAGCTCGGCCGGGCGGGGCGGGACGGGGCGCCGGCGTCCGCTGTGCTGCACTACCGCTCGGAGGACCTCGGCCTGCGCCGCTTCTTCGCCACGCACATCCCCGACGAGGCCTCGCTGTTGACGGTCCTCACGGTGCTGCGCGACACCGTCGGCCCCGGCGCCCCGGCAGCTCCGGAGACCCTGGCCGAACGGTCCGGTTTCCCCGCCCGCCGCCTCACCGGGCTGCTGAACCAGCTGCAGGAAACCGGTGCCGTGACGGTGGGCAAGCGGGGGGTCCGGCTCAGCCCCACGGCGGACCTCGCGCAGGTGGTGGAACGCGCCGTCGAGCTCGCCGAAGCGCGGCGGCGCATGGACAGGTCCCGCATCGAGATGATCCGTCGCTACGCCGAGACGCAGGGCTGCCGGCGGCAGTTCCTGCTGGGCTACTTCGGCGAAGACCTGCCGGAGCCGTGCGGCAATTGCGACAACTGTATTGACGGCACCGCTCATGTGCAGGAGCACGACGCTGGCGCTGGCGCTGGCGCTGGCGCTGGCGCCGCGGGTGCCGCGGGTGCCGGGCCGTTCCCGCTGAACTCGCGCGTGGAGCATGCCCTCTGGGGACCGGGCCTGGTGATGGGGCACGACGGCGACCTCATCACCGTGCTGTTCGACCGCGAGGGCTACCGGACGCTGTCCCGGAAGGCGGTCCTGGCGCATGGCCTGCTCACGCGCTGCGGGGACAAGTCCAGTCCCTCAGGAGCTTCGCGTGAACAGGCCGCCGCTAATAATGTTCCAAACCCTAAATAATGTATAATTGCTTGCGTAATGCACTACTTCTCCCATAGTCTGTGATCAGTTGAAAACGCTTCCCGCCCGGCACTTCGAGCTGCCGGGTGGGACCCAACTTCTGTTCACCACGGGCGCGCTGTCGCCGCGAAAGGACTCCATCATGAAGTACGCAAGCTTCCTGGCCGCAGACGGCTCCCCCACCTGGGGCGTAATAGCTGGCGAACGCGCCTTTGACCTGGGCCCCACAGGACTACACTTGGCCCCCACGCTGCGTGCCGCCGTCGAGCAGGGCGTCTTCGGCGCCCTCGGCGAGGAATTCCGCACCGCCCCGGCCCGCGATGAAGCGGAGATCGAGTTCCTTCCGGCCATCACCGATCCGGGCAAGATCATCTGCATCGGCGTGAACTACCGCAGCCACCAGAACGAAACGGGCAACGCGGCACACCAGAAAGAGCAGAAGGCCCCCACCGTCTTCACCCGCTTCGCCGACTCCCAGATGGGCCACCTGCAGCCCGCCCAGATGCCCGCGTCCACCACCGAATTCGACTACGAGGGCGAAATGGCCCTGGTCATCGGCAAGGAAGGCTTCCACGTCACCGAAGAGGACGCATTCGACCACGTCGCAGGCTACGCCGCCTACAACGACTTTTCCGTCCGCGACTGGCAGCTGGCAACCACGCAGTGGACCCCGGGCAAGAACTTCCCCGGCACCGGCGGCTTCGGCCCCTACCTGGTGCCCGCCGCGGACCTGGGCGACGTCAACAAGCTCACCCTGGAAACCCGCGTCAACGGCGACGTCCGCCAGAAGGCCTCCGTGGCCGACCTGTACTTCACCATCCCGCAACTGATCGCCTACGTCACCGGCTTCACCCGGCTCTCCCCCGGCGATGTCATCGTCACCGGCACCCCCGGCGGCGTCGGCCGGTTCATGGTCCCCTCCGGCCTGCTCTCCGACGGCGACCTCGTCGAAGTCGAAATCACCGGCCTCGGCACCCTGAGCAACACGGTCCAGCTGGTCTCCTGATGGACAAGGTCATCGACACTGACGTCCTGGTCATCGGAGCCGGCCCCATCGGCCTGGCCACGGCCAACCTGCTCGCGGACCAGGGTGTGCGGGTGATGCTCGTCGAGCGCAACCCCGGCACCAGCGACGAGCCCCGGGCCATCAGCGTCACCGACGAGACGCTGCGCGTCATGGCGCAGATCGGCATCATGGACCGGCTCGCCCCGGAGATGCTGATGGACACCGGCGCCCGCTACTTCGGCCGCAAGGAACAGCTGCTGGCAGAGGTCTACCCGGCCAGCCCGCGGCTGGGCCACCCCGGCAAGTCCCAGTTCGACCAGCCCGTGATGGAGAGCCTCTTGCTCGAGGCTGCCCGGCAGCGCCCGCTGATCGACGTCCGGTTCAACGCCGAGGCCTTCCGGATCACCGACGGCCCGGACCACGTAGACACCGTCCTGATCGACGAAGCCGGCAAGCTCACGGTCCGCTCCAAATGGATCGTGGCGTGCGACGGCGGCCGGAGCCCGGTCCGCTCGCAGCTGGGCATCCCGATGGAAGGCTCCACCCAGGTCCAGAAATGGATCGTCGTGGACACCATCAACAGCCCCGAAGAACCGGAGAAGTTCTCCGAATTCCACTGCAACGGCACCCGGCCCGCCGTCGTGGTCCCCGGCGTCAAGGGCCGCCGGCGGTATGAGTTCATGCTGCTGCCCGGCGAGAACGCCAAAGAGGTGACCACGCCGGAATCCATCATCCGCATGATCGCCCCTTTCCGGACCATCGCCGCGGAAGACATCCGCCGCGCCGCCGTCTACGTCGCGCACCAGCGCGTGGCCCTGAACTACCGCGTGGGCCATGTGCTGCTCGCCGGCGACGCCGCCCACATGATGCCACCGTTTGCCGGCCAGGCATTGAACGCCGGCATCCGCGACGTCGCCAACCTCGCCTGGAAGGTCGCCGCCCACGTCAAGGGCAACGGCACCGATGCCCTCGTCGGGACCTACCAGGCCGAACGCCGCCCTCACGCCGTGGACATGGTCCGCCTGTCCCACCGGATCGGCATGGTCGTCATGAACGTCAACCCGAGGCTCACGGCAATCCGTGATGCCGCGATTACGGCCTCGGGCATCGTCCCGGCAGCCAAGAGCTGGCTGGCGGGCATGAAGTTCCTCAAACAGCCGCACTTCACCGACGGCTGCGTCGTGGCCCCGGCAGCGGATCTCCCGAAGCCCGCCGCCGCCCTCATCGGCCGCTCCCTCTCGCAGCCCGGCGTCCGGCTCTCCACCGGCGATACCGCCGCACTGGACACGGTGCTCGGCTCCGGCTGGGCGCTGCTGCGCTTCCCTGCCGGGAGCAGCGGGAACTTCGGCACTGAATTCGAGGTCCAGTCCCTCGCCACCGACGGGCACGACGGCGGTGCTCCCGTGACGGTCACCGACACCACCGGCGCCTTCACTTCCCTCTCCGGCACCGGCGTGAGCCTCGTGGTCCGGCCAGACCGCTACGTCGCCACCGCCACCACGACCCCATCCGGGGAACCGGCAGCCCTCCGGTCCCTGGCGGCCTACGTGCCCGGCCTTATGGCCCAGGCGTCCACGGCGGAGCACACCCGCTAAACCGCCTCGACAGGGAATGAAAGCGGGCCACACCTTTGGGTGCGGCCCGCTTCTTCGTCGCTGGTGGGCATTTGCATTAGGTCGTCGGGCCTCATATGGCGGCCTTGCCCTGACATCCGTTCAAAGTCATGCGTGGGGCATGGTGGGGTCGACGACGATGTCGAGCACCATCGCTTGTTGACGGGTCGGAACCGGGCCAGGGGTTGCACGCTGCGCTTCCGGAAGCATACGCCGAACGGCGGTCACGTCCAGGGACGTGACCGCCGTCTTGCCCGGACGGGACTGCGCCGGTTGTGTTGTTACTTGGCGGCTTGGACGAATTCGTTCGTGAACGTTTTTTCCAGATCGATGGTCTTGCCCTTGACTTCGGTATTGGTCTGGAGGACGTCGTTGACGATCTTCGGGCCGTCGGCTGGCATGAGGCCGGTCGGGCTGTAGATGCCCTTTTCTGCGTCCAGCGCCTTGATGTAGGCGTCCTTGCCGACGCCCGCGTAGTAATCGGCGGGAACCTTGTCCGTGATTTCGGCAGCTGTATGGTCCTGGATGTACTTCAGCGTTTTGACGTAGACGTTGGCCAGTTTCTGGACTACATCTTTGTGTGCAGCCACGTAGTCGGTGGTCATGTACAACGACGTCGCCGGGTAGGCCCCGCCGAAGGTCTGCTGCGCACCGGCAAGGGTCCTGGAATCGTAGAGTATGAAGGCTTTGTTGGTGCTGACCAGCTGGGAGACTGTGGGCTCAGTCGTCATGGCGCAGTCGATGTTCTTGTGGTCCATGGCGGCGATGAGGGTGCCTCCGGACTGCACGCCGATACGGTGTGTTTCGGTGGGTGCGACACCGTTTTTCTGGCCGATGTATTGGGTCAGGTAGTCGGTGGAGGATCCGAGGTCGGTAATGCCGAGGTTGAGTCCTTTCCAGTCCGCTGCTGATTTGATCTGGTCCTTGAGATCGGTCCGGCACAGTTCGACTTCGCCGGGGACCTGGAGCATGGTCACGACGGCCTCGGTGGACTTTCCCTTGGCTTGCAGGACCTGGTTGTGGTCATAGAAGCCGCCTACGCCGTCGACCTGTCCGGAGATCATGTTGGTCTCCGCGTCCACACCGGCTGGCTCGTCCGAGAGCTGGATGTTCAGTCCGGCGTCCTTGTAGTAGCCGAGCTGGTCGGCGAGCTTGAAGGGCAGGTAGATTTGTTTGTTCAGGCCGCCCACCATGATCTTCACCTGCTGGCCGTTGACGTCTCCGGCTTGTTGCGGCGCCTGTCCGGCAGTGCTGGCCGTGTTGGCGCAGCCGGTCATCGCCGCTACCAGGGCTGCTGCCATGCCCGCTCCGGCGATCCATTTTTTCGTAGACATTGTTCTCCTCTTTGAGATGGTTGGTGCCTCGGAACGCTTCAGGTCCGCGACGATAGGTGAAAGGTGGTGGGCTTAGGCTTCTGCTGCTGCGTTGTGCTGCGGGGGACGCCAGCGCAGCAGGCGGTTTTCCAGCTTGGTGATGAGCCACTCGGCGATGAGTGCGACAACGGCCATGATGAGCATGGCGGCCCAGATCCCGTTCTGGTTGAGGTTTCCCTGCGCCTGCCGGATCAGGTTGCCCAGTCCTTCCTGTGATCCCAGGAACTCGCCGACGATGGCTCCGATCAGTGCGAAGCCGAATGCCACGTGGAGGCTCGCGATGATCCAGGAGAAAGCTGAGGGGATGACGACCTGGCGGGTGACCTGCCATTTGCTGGCCCCGAGGATCTCGGCATTGGCGATGAAATTCTTGTCCACTTCCCTGGTGCCTTGGAAGGCGTTGAAGAACACGCCGAAGAAGACGAGGACGATGACGAGCATGACCTTGGACATCAGACCCAGGCCGAACATGACGACGAAGGAGGATCCAAGCACGATGCGCGGGACGGCGTTGATGACTTTGAGGAAGGGACCAATCACCTCGGACAGGAACTGGATCCGCCCCATCGCGACCCCGAAGACGATGCCGAGGACCGTGCCGATGAAAAAGCCGATGAGGGCTTCTTCAATGGTCACCGTGATCTGCTGGCCCAGCGACCCGTTGTCGGTCCCCTGCGTGACCCAGATATAGAGCTGGTTCACCACGAGGCTCGGCTGCCCGTACAGCAGCGCGTCGAGGACTCCGCCGCGGACCAGCAGCTCCCAGCTCCCCAGAAGCACGACGACGATGCCGAACTGGACCGCGAGTACTTTGAGCCGACGCTGGCCGGCGGATCTCCTCCGCCCCTCCGAACCTGCCCTGGCGGACAGGGGCTCCTGTTCTGGCGCGGTCAGAGTGTTGTTGTCCAGGCTGGTCATGGTCATTCTGCTTCCTTCCCGGCCGGAGCCACGCTCCGGGTCGTCTGGGCATAGGCGATGTCCACTTCTTCGCGGAGGGCTTCCCAGATGTTCTGGTAGATCTCGATGAACCTCTTGTCGAAGCGGATTTCCTGCACGACCCGGGGCCGGGGCAGGTCGATGTGGAATGTCGCCTTGACCCGGGCAGCCGGTCCGGCCGTCATGACGACCACCTTGTCCGCCAGCGCGATGGCCTCCTCGAGGTCGTGCGTGACGAACACTACGGCGGGCTTACTTTGCTCCCACAGACCCAGCAGCTCGGTACTCATCTTGGCCCGGGTCTGGACGTCCAGGGCGCTGAATGGTTCATCCATCAGCAGCAGCTCGGGCTCGTTGATGAGGTTCTGGGCCAGAGCCACACGCTTGCGCATGCCTCCGGAGAGCTGGTGCGGATAATTGTTTTCGAACCCGGCAAGCCCGACCCTGCGGATCCAGTCCCTGGCATCCCGGTAGGCCTTGTTCTTATCCACGCCCCGGTACCGGGGCCCGGCGGCCACGTTTTCCAGGACGGACTGCCATGGCAGGATCGCATCCGTTTGGAACATGAACCCGGCGTTAGGGGTGATACCGCTGACGTCCTTCCCGAAGACGCGCACGGCCCCTCCGGATGGCTTTTCCATGCCTGCCGCCAATGTCAACGCGGTGGACTTGCCGCACCCCGTGGGCCCGACGATCGCGCAGAACTCTCCACGCTCTACGCGCAGATCGAGCTTGTTCAGGGCGGTGTAGCTGGACCCGTTCGGGGTCCTGAATCTCTTCGTTGCCGCCGTCATTTCTATTGCCGGGGATATGGCGCCTGCCGCGGTCAGGCCATTCGTTCGTGATTCGGACACCGTCGTCACTCGAATCCTCTCCTTGATGCTCACTGGCTTGCGTGAAGTGGATCACATAAGCTTTGTCGAGCTTAGAAAGAGATGGTCGGTGCCGAAACGCTTGTGTAAGTTGTTCAACAAAGCCGCAATACTGCACGTTTCGTGCGTTTTGTTCAGGACCCAGGCAGGTCCTCCCGGCAGCTGGCCGTGGTGAGAGTGCCCGGCGCCCGGACGGGCTTGCTTTCTCCCGGTCGTACACGGACGTTGACCGCGCAGATCCTGATCTGGATGCTGTCGATCCTGGTGCTCACCGTGACCATGGGCGGCGTCCTCTTCACCATGATCAGCAACCAGTCTCTCGACCGCCAATACCAGTTGCGGGCGCTCGGTATCGCGGCCAGCGTCGCCCAAATGCCGCAGATAGGTGCGGCGATGGAGACCGGGGATCCCCAACACACGATCGAGCGGCTGGCCGCCGGCGTCATCGATTCGGCCCAGCCGGCCTACGTCGTTGTCACTGACCGTGCCGGCATCCGCTACTCCCACCCCAACGCGGCCCTGATCGGACAGCCGCTGGAGGAGCCTGTGGCAGTCCTGGACGGGCAAACGCATCTGGGGGTGAATGCCGGGAGCCTCGGCACATCCGCGAATGCGAAGGTTCCGATCCGGTCCGCGGATGGGTCAGTCATCGGTCAGGTCTCGGTCGGGATCCTCATCACGACGGAACAAGGCGACCAGATCCAGGAGGTCTGGCTGATCGTCGGATTCTCGGCGGCGGTCCTCGCGCTGGGCGTCCTGGGTTCGCTCGTCCTGGCCCGCAGGATCAAGCGCGTGACGTTCGATCTGGAGCCTGCGGAAATAGCCTCGCTGCTGCAGGAGCGCGAAGCCCTTCTGCACGGAATCCGTGAGGCCGTCATCGGTTTCGACGATGACGGCCTCGTCACGGTCATTAACGAGGAGGCGCGCCGGCTGCTCAAGGTGGAGGGAACCGTGGTGGGCCGCCCTCTGACGGGTCTGGTTCCCGCAGGACGGCTCAGGGATCTGTTAAGCGGGGCGTTGCCCGGCGCAGACCAGGTTGTGCTGACCGCGGATTCGCTCCTGGTGGTCAACCGTATGCCTGTGGTCCTCTCTGGCAGGAGCATAGGCTCCGTTGTGACACTGAGGGATCGTACGGAAACAGAGGCCTTGATCCGGGACCTTCACTCCGTCCACGGCCTGATGGATGCCATGCGGGCCCTGGAACACGAATATGCGAACCGGCTGCACGTGGTGGCGGGGCTGCTGGAAATGGGGGACCACTCACAGGCCAGGAACTACGTTTCCCAGATCTCCGACACGTCGCGGTCCCTGGGAGAGGGGCTGCGCGGGCGGATTGCCCCGCCGGAGCTGGCTGCCCTGCTGCTAGCCAAGATCACCGTCGCGGCAGAGCAGGACGTACTGATCACGGTCACAGAGGATTCCCGGCTGGACCAGAGCACGGTAAACCACCAAGCATTGCTGACGATTGTCGGCAATCTTCTGGACAACGCGGTGGACGCCCTTGCCAACGCTCCCATGCCACGGCTCGTGACGATCCAGCTCGATGACGCGGACGGAGTCTTTGTTGCGGTCCGCGACAACGGCCCGGGAGTTCCTGCCCATAGTATTGACCGGGTCCTGGTTGACGGCTATTCCACCAAAGCAGCCCGGCCCGGCATGCGACGTGGGATCGGACTAGCCCTGGTAAGCCGGATCGTGGGCCGCGCGGCCGGCACCCTGGACGTCTTTCCCGGTCCCGGGGGACACTTTGAAGCATGGCTCCCCGCCGACCCGCAAGCCTCCGGTCCAAACGACGAGGACACTCAATGATCAGAACACTTGTAGTCGACGACGACTTCCGCGTGGCCGGAATCCACGCCTCACGGCTTGCTAAAGTGAACGGTTTTGAGTGCGTGGGCGAGGTGCACACCGCCGCGGCTGCACGCGAAGCCATCGACCGCCTGCAGCCGGAACTCCTCCTGCTGGACGTTCATCTGCCCGACGAGAACGGGATCTCCCTGCTGCGTTCGCTGCAGGCCGCCGGCAGCCAGATTGACTCCATCATCATCACTGCCGCACGCGATCTGAACACCGTCCGATCAGCCATGAGCAGCGGAGCTGTCTACTATCTGGTCAAACCCTTCAGCTTTGACCAACTGCGCCTCCAACTCGAGGCCTACCGCCGCTGGCGCCACGAACTGGAATCCTCCGCTCGCGCGGACCAGGCCACGGTTGACAGCCTCTTCAACCTGCGCCGGGCCGCCGTCGAACCCGCGGCTTGTCCCCAGCCCCGGCTCCAGCCGACCATGCAGAAGGTGCTCGATGCCGTACGGGCCTCGCAAAAGCCAATCGGCGCGGCCGAAATAGCAGACCAGCTCGGCGTCAGCCGCCCCACAGCCGCCCGCTACCTCGGCGCACTTGACCGCAAGGAACTGGTCACCCTGGAACTGTCCTACGGCACCACCGGACGCCCGCTCAATTCCTACACGGTTCGTCGGAACGCCCCCTAGCCAGGTAGCCACGACCCTTCAACAGCCACGGAACCACCCGTCAACACCGTAAAGATTAGCCCGATCCACCCCAGAGTCACCGGGCATGCCTTGGGATCCGGACCTGTCCCACGCCGGAGTTGGCGGGTGGACATATTCCGGTTGTGCCCGGTCCCGGGCGCCAAGACTGGGCATGTCCTCCCGGCGCGATGGCGTGGGACAGCCAAAGCGGGCCGCACCTTTCGGTACGGCCCGCTTTGTCGTCAGCTCGGAGCATCCAGCTCAGACTTCGCCGCCGTGGCGTTCGATGACGTCGCTTGCCAGCTTCTTGCCGAAGGCTGTGTGCAGGCCCAGGGCCTTCACGGCCCGCGCCTCGTCACGGTCCCTCAGCGCAGCGGTCAGCTCGGCAATGTGGCTGTGGTCCATCTGGCGGGCCCACTCATCCCCGCCGAGCGCCTGCCGCCACACGGTCCCGATGCCCAGGCGCCGGAAGGCATCCGTGAGCTGCGCGGAGCCGGCAACATTCACCAGGCGGTCGTGGTATTTCACGTTGAGCTTCAGGAACTCGTCCAGGCCGTCCTTACCGCTTTCGCGCAGCTTCCCCAGCTCCTCGGTCAAGCGGCCGAGCTCCGCGATGTCCTCGTCGGTGAACTTGCCGAAGTGGCTCGCGAGCACGCCGAGCTCGATCGTGGCGCGGCCGTCGTAGACGCTGTCGATGAGTTCGTGGGTGATGGGCGTGGGCAGGAATTCCCCCTTGTCACCGCGGGTCACGAGCGATTCGGCCGTCAGTTTGACCAGGGCGTTGTGGACGTTCTGCGGATCGGACTTGGTTTCTGCCGCGATCACGGCCGGATCCAGCTCATGCCGCAGCGGGGTCCGGCGCCGCAGCACCCAGTCGCGCACGGCGTTATAGGCCGCAAGTTCCCTGACCCGTTCCAACCGCCCGAAGGTGCCGCGGAAATAGGCCAGCGGCTCGCCATTGCCGGCGCTCGCCTCGGTGGCCAGGCCCAGGAAGACGGTGTGGGTGCCGCCGGTGGGTGTTTCCTCAACCCGGCAGACGATCGTGGCAAGGGCGCCGTCCAGCAGCGGGACGCCTTCCTTC
Organism: Arthrobacter sp. PAMC25564; assembly: GCF_004798705.1. NCBI lineage: Bacteria > Bacillati > Actinomycetota > Actinomycetes > Micrococcales > Micrococcaceae > Arthrobacter > Arthrobacter sp. PAMC25564. Next base: position 3,945,024 of record NZ_CP039290.1, read on the forward strand.
GAGAAGGTCACGGCGACGCCGTCGAACTTGTCCCCTCCCTTACGGCCGAACTTCATGGCAAGCTCGCTCTGCTCCTCGGCCAGGATGTTAATCCCGAAAACGCCGGCCTGCTGCACGGCATCGTGGGTGGAACTGGAACGGTTGAGGCAGGCGAGCATCATCGGCGGCTCCATCGACAGCGAGGACACCGCCGACGCCGTCGTGCCGAACAGTTCGCCGTCGACGACGGTGGTGATGACCGTGACACCGCTTGCGAAGTGCCCGACGACGTGGCGGAAGGCGGCGGGATCGACGGTGACCTCCGCTGCGGGAATGACCTGGTTTGAATTCACTTCGTCCTCCTGGGATTTGTTGCCTGGTGTTGCGTGGTGGGGTGCGTGGTTAGGCGGGCGGGGTGAAGAGCCTGATCAACGGTGCCAGGCTCTCCAGCTCGTCAAGCCGCTGGACAAGCCCGACGGCTTGCTCGGCGTTCCGACGGGGCGTGCGGCCGCCGAAGGCGACGTTGGCGTAGTACTTCTCGAGGATCTCCGCCTCGCTCATCGGGTTGGCATGGATGTCGCCCTTGGGCACATCCGTGCGGGTCTGCAGGACGGATCCGTTCCGCAGTTTCACCTGTACCTCGGCGGTGAGGTACTCCGTGGGGGCCAGTGAATCGACCAGCGTGATCTTGTCCAGCAGGCGCTGCAGCCGCGGGTCCTGCATGTGCCCGGGCGTGAGGTGTTCGGGCCGGACCGTCTTGTACATAAGCGCAGTCGCCGCGGTGAAGCGGATGCTGAAGGCACCGGACACCTCGGGGCATTCCCCGATCACGAACGGCTGGCCGACAAAGCCTGCCAGGGTGCGCGGGGTGACGTGGATGACGATCTCCTGGATCTCATCCTCATCGAGCACGTTCTCCGTCGCGATCCGGACGCAGGCGTCCAGGGACGGATGGCTGGCCCGGCACGAGGACCACGGCTTGATGACGCAGTCGGCGTAGAAGGCCTCGCCGAGCCGCCGGGTGATTTTCTCCGGCTCCGGCGAAGCACAGAACATGTCGAAGAATCCGTGGGCTCCGCCGATGGCATCCGCCGGTCCGGTGAAGCCCAGCTGGGCCATTTCGGCGGACACGATGGCGTTCCGGGCCGCGAAGGCCATCGGCAGTTTGAAGGCCAGCGTCTGGTCGTAGATGTTGGCCACGGTGCCGGACAGCTGGTTCTCCACGATCCCGAGGGCGTGGCGCAGCTGGACCGCGTCCAGTCCCATCAGCTTCGCGGCGACGGCGGTGCCGCCGAGGCCGTTGATGGTGCCGGTGTTGTCCTGGCCGCTGTACACGTCGAAGCCGGACGAGGCGCCGAGCCTGGAGGTGAGGTCGTCGCCGAGGATCAGGGCGGTGAGAAGCTCCTTGCCCGAGGACCGTTGCTGCTCCGCGACCGCCAGGGCCACGGAGACCGTGGTCCCGCTGATGTGCGCTGCCGTCTGCGAGTGGTCCTCGTACTCGGCGCCGATGGCCTCGAAGTCGTAGGACCGCATCATGGCCGCATTGACCATGGCCGCATTGTGGGCCGGAACCCTGGCCCCGTCGATCAGCACCGTGGATTCGGCGGCACCTCCCCAGCGGGTGGCAAGGGCCAGCAGCGCCTGATTGCCCTGGGCGCGGTGCCCGGCGGCGATGTTGCCCAGCGAATCGATGATGCGGATCTTGGCCCGGGCCACGGTACCGGCGTCGAATGCTTCAAACCCGGTTCCGGTGATGTGCCGGCTCACGGTGTCGGTGATGGCCTCCACCGTGGTGGCCTCAGTGGTCTGCGCGGTCATGGCAGGACCCCTAGCCCCGGGCCCCGACGGTCAGCTTGTCCAAGCCCGGTGCCGAAGACCCGTCGGCGTGGCCCGGCGCCACAGACTTCAGGCCGGTGGCGTCGATTTCATCGAAGAGCGCGCGGTAGGCGCCGGTCTCCCCCGCCGCCTGGGCCTTGCGGTGGTCCAGGGCACGCGCGCGGCCGATGCTGCCGAGGTAGAAGCGTTCGTACAGCTCGATCCGGCTGCCCAGGGCCGAGCCGGCGAAGTCCCACGCGGTCCGCATGATGCGGGCACGCTCCTGGGCGGAGATGCCGTTGGCACCGGGCAGGTACTTCTCCAGCAGCGGGCCCAGGCGCGGGTCGTTGAAGGCTGCGGCCGTGGGAGTGGCCAGCAGGTTGTGCGAGCCCATGGACTTGATGATGTCGTTGATCCGGATCATCCACGTCGGCACGATCGCGCGCAGCGAGCTGATGTCGTCATGGCAGAAGAAAGCGCCGCCGCCCCAGTCCGAGGCCCGCATCTCGGCGGAGTGGATCACGGAGCGGGCCAGGCGCAGATAGGTGTAGATTTCGCCGAGCATCGAGCCGACGTCGGGCTTGTTCTCGGTGGCGGTCACCTTGGCGATCTGGGTGCACAGGTCATACGCGAATTCGAGCTTCACCGCGGCGCGGATGGCGGTCTGCTGCTGGGTGTTGCCCGAGGCGGTGCCGGCGTTGATGGAGTTGTAGACGTCCAGGTTGCCGTCGATGAAGACGCGGTGCCACGGAACCAGCACGTCGTCGAAGATGATGACGGCGTCCTGCTCGTCAAAGCGCGAGGAGAAGGGCCTGTCCTCCACGGCCGCGTCCACGCCATAGTGGTCGCGGCAGACGGCGACGACGCCGGTGGTTGCCACCGGGATCGCGAACGAGATCGCATACTCCTCGAAGCCCTTCTGGATCGGCACTGCCGGGTAGACGTAGAGTTCGTCAGCGATCGGGCCGAGGGTGGCGAGCATCTTGGCACCGCGGACAATCAGGCCTTCCTCGGTCCGGTCGATGACGCGCAGCGTGAGTTCTTCGTTCATGCCCTGCAGCTCGCCGACGCTCTTGTCGATCGCGGCATGCACGATCGTGTGGGTCAGGGCGAGGTCGTTCTCGATCACTTCACGGTGGTAGGCCGCCAGTCGCTCGTGGTAGACCGTTCCGGAGCGGTCAAAGATGTCCCTGCGGGAGACGTGGCCGGCCAGGACGACGTTCACGTAATCCGGGGTGCGGCCAAGCATTCCGTTGGAGTAGCGGGCCAGCCGGTCGAAGGCGCGGTGGCGGCGGGCGATGTCCTCGGCGTTCTTCGGCAGGGACAGGCTCACGTTCATGGCCTCACCGGTCTCCGGATCGGTCGTCAGGCAGTCCTGCGCGTACTTGTGCTGGTAGTCGAAGTAGCCGGCCATGCCGTCCAGGGACCCCTTGAAGGCGGGGTGGTCGAGAACGGAGATGCGTTCCGAGCCCAGCCAGACTTCGCGGCCGTCATCGAGGCCCCGCTTGTACTCTGCTCCGGTGCGTGCAGTCACTGTGAACTCCTTCTTGGCTGGCACCAGTCCTGGCACCTGTGGAAACTTCCACAACATTATGAGAGGAAAATGTATTCTTGTAATGATTTTATATAAAAACCTGAGGCTTGGCAATGCCTTGCCCCCAGGGCTTCCGTCAGAACGACGTGATGACGCTGCGGGCGATCGCACCGGACTCCTGCAAGCGGTAGGCATCATTGATCCCCTCAATTGGAATTTCCTGGGCGATCAGGTCATCGAGGTTCAAGCGGCCCTGCAGATAGAGCTCGGCGTACATCGGAATATCCCGGCGGATGTTGCTCGAGCCCATATAGACGCCCTGGATGCGCCGCTGCGAGCCGATGAGCGAGCGCAGCACGTCGACCTCCAGCGGGCCGCCGTTGGGGATGCCGATGAAGTAGGCGCCACCGCCCACGCGCGTCATCTCGACGGCCTGGGCCTGGGTCACCCCGAGCCCGATGGCCTCGAAGGAGTGATGCACTCCGCGCCCACTGATCCCGCGCACCCTGGCCACGGCATCCTCCTTGCTGGAGTCCACCACATGGGTGGCTCCGAAGCGGGCGGCCAGGTCGAGCTTGGCCGGATGCACATCGACGCCGATGATGGTGGTGGCCCCGGCGATCCGGGCGCCGGACAGGATGTTGAGGCCGATGCCGCCCAGGCCGATGACGGCGACCGTGTCGCCCGGCTGGACCTTCGCGGTATTGAGGGCGGCACCGACGCCCGTGATGGCCGCACAGCTGAGCACGGCAGCCTGCGGGAAGGGCACCTCCTTGGGGATCCGCACCAGGGTGTTGGCATGGCAGAGGGTGTATTCGGCAAATGCCGCGACGCCGAACGCATGCACATCCCGGCCGTCGCCGCGGAGTTTCGAGCCGGCAGAGACCGGCCGGGACACCTCGCCGGGATTGAGGCAGCGGTAGCTGTGGCCAGCCAGGCATTCCTCGCAGTGGCCGCAGAACTTCACCTCGGAGCCAACAACATGGTCCCCCACGGCGAGGTCCCGGACATCCGGGCCGACGGCGGCCACGACGCCGGCCATTTCGTGCCCCACGACCATGGGAAGCGGGCGCCCGCGGTCGATCGAGGCGACCAGCAGGTCCGAATGGCACAGGCCTGCGGCCTTCACCTCGACCAGGACCTCGTGGCCCACCGGAGCCCCGATACTGATGTCTTCTATGTCAAAGCGGCCGTTGATTTCGTTGATGACTGCGGCTTTCATCGTGGACTCCCTTGTCTCTGTCGGCATCTCTGTCGGCGCGCCATTGGCGGCTTAGGCAAACTTGCCGATGTAATCGATTATTGAGTGATTTTGCACTTCATCTCATAGTATATTTATTTTGTGGTCTGAGTCACGTCCATGCCGGCTGATTCCGGCTCGTTCATCGAAGGGACTAAACGAAAATGAAGGCAGCAGTAATCGACGGAGTGGGCCAGCCGTTCCAGGTCCAGGACATCGACATCGCCGATCCGATCGGCCGGGAAGTCCTCATCGATGTCCGTGCCAGCGGCTTGTGCCACAGCGATATGCATGTGGCCGAGACCAACGTCGGATTCCCGATGCCCGCGCTGCTCGGCCACGAGGTGGCCGGAGTGGTGGCCGCGGTGGGCCCGGATGTGACGGAGTTCCGCGTCGGCGACCACGTCGTGTCCTCGCCGATCCACAGCTGTGGCCATTGCCGGGGCTGCCTGACCGGCCGCCCGTACCAGTGCCGCCATCCGCAGGAAACCCAGCGGACCCCGGGCCAGGGCCCGCGGCTGAGCCGCAACGGCGAGGCGCTGACGCAGTTCATCGGCGTCGGCGGGTTCGCCGAGCAGGTGCTCGTCCATGAAAATACGGTCGTCTCCGTCAGCAAGGACCTCCCTTTCGACCGGGCCGCCCTGCTGGGCTGCGGCGTGGTGACCGGAGCCGGGGCCGCCATCAACACGGCCCGCATCCGCCCGGGAGATACGGTTGCCGTCATCGGCTGCGGCGGGGTGGGGCTCAATGTCATCCAGGGTGCCGCCCTGGCCGGGGCGCGCAGGATCATCGCAATCGACCTCCAGCCAGGCAAGCTCGAACTGGCCAAGGTCTTCGGCGCCACGGACACCGTCAATCCGGCGGACGGAGATTCCGTGCAAGCCGTGAAGGACCTCTCCGGAGGCGGCGTTACCTGCGCCTTCGAGGTCATCGGCCTGAAGCAGACAGCGATGGACGCCGTCGCGATGCTCGACATCGGCGGCACCGCGTTCCTGATCGGCGTGCAGAAACCCGAAACCCGCCTGGAGGTGACCCCCTTCGGTGACCTGATGAGCAAGCAGAAGGGCATCCGTGGCGTGGCCATGGGCTCGACCAACCTGAAAATCGACATCCCGCTGTACGCGGAGCTGTACCTGCAGGGCCGTTTCAAACTGGACGAGCTGGTTTCCCGGCATATCTCGCTGGACCAGATCAACGAGGGCTACGAGCTGCTGCGCGGCGGATCGGTGGCGCGCTCGGTCATCACGCAGTTCTGAGTTCGGACGGCAAACGTACCAACAGACCCGCTAACACCAGTGGAGCCGCCCGAAAGGGCGGCTCCACTGGTGTTAGCGGGTCGTTGCGGCGGACTCAGCGGCGCGGCCGCAGTTCAGGCTCGACGCCGGTGGCCCCGCCGCCGGTTTCGGTCACGGCGTACAGTGCCGGGACCGCCGGGTCGAAGCACGGCACGGCGTGGCCCTCCGGTGTCCGCGGCACGCCGCCGGCGACGAAGCCGAGCAGGAGCGGGCGCAGCCCGTCCGACACCGCATCAAAGACGTCACCAGGGAACCCCTCAAGCATCGGCGCATCCTGCCAATCCTGGCGGTTCCCGAACAGGAAGGGCAGCTCGAAGCAGTGCGGACTTCCGGCGCCGTCGAACCTGCTGCGCACGGAAAACCGCAGCAGCGTGGCGGGGATTCCCGCCTCGCCCGCCCGGCCGGCAAGTTCGGTGGCGGCCAGCCTGAACTGGTGCAGGCTCATGGCCTCCACCAGCTTCGCGTGGTCCGTCGCCGCGGGATGCCGGGCATTGATGAAGGACGCCGCCTCGGCGGGGGCTTCGAAGTGCGCACCGACAAAGCCGGCCAGCTGTTCCGGGCCCACGGCCGGCACGGGCAGGGCGTGCAGGAACGCGGCGGCTTCATCATCGGTGCTGCTTAACAGCAGCGCGTCCACATGCATTGCGGCCGCCGCCCGTTCGAAGTCCATCGCCCAGGGCGGCACCAGCTCCCCGTCCGCGGCGGGCATCAGGCCCAGGCCCCGCCCGGCATAGGCCCTGGACACCGCGGCCTGGGCAGCCAGGACCGCCCCCACCGGAGCCGTGGCTTCCGGAGCGCCGCCGAGCGCTGCGGCGAACAGCTCATACCGCTGGGCAAACTCCGCGGCGTTGAGCGGGGGCTGCCAGGGAAGGCTGAACAGGGCGGTCCGGCAGAACAGGCCACGCGCCTGCTCGGCAAAGCTCAGGACGTACGCGTACCACGCCCCTGCCGAGTGCCCGGCCAGGGTGACCGCCCCCGGGTTGCCGCCGAAAGCGGTGATGTTCCGCTGAACCCAGGTCAGCGCCTGCAGGATGTCGCCGGCGCCAAGGTTGGCGGCGCCGCCGGCGCCGTTGAGCAGCCCGAGCGCACCCAGCCGGTAGTTCACGGTGACGACGACGGCGCCGCCCTCCCGGGCGAGCCGGGCGCCGTCGTACCAGCGGACGTTCCCGGCCCCGCTGATGAAGGCTCCCCCGGGCAGGAAGACCAGGACCGGGAGGCCCTTCGCGCCAACGGGCGCCCAGATGTCCAGCAGGAAGGAATCCTCGCTCTGCGGCATCCGGGACAGTGCGGGACCGAGCAGCCAGTCCAGGGATCCGGGGCTCTGCGGGAACACCGTCGCGGGGGCCTGGGGGCGCTCCGGTGACGGATCGCCCAGCGCGGAGAAGCGGTCGAGGGGATCCAGCCGTTGGCCGTACCGGACGCCGCGGACGCAGACGACGCCGTCGTCCACTTCCGTGACATACGTGGCCTCCCCGGCACGGAGGCCCGCCAGGGGTTCCGCTGCAGTGCTCATGCCAGCTGGTTGTAGTCGTCGAGGTTTACGGTGCGGGTGATCTTCCAGAAGTCGACCACCGGGTGCGGCCAGATCTGGGAGACACGGCCGAACTTGTTCTTGTACCAGGTGAGCACGCTGGGTTGACCCCACGCCTTGGTGGCGTTGGCCGCGTCGAGGCCCGCGACGAACTCATCGAGGACTTCCTGCTTGAGGTCCAGGCCCTTGAGGTCGTTTTCGATGATGAGCCGGATCGCCTCGAGGATGTACTCGACGCCGTATTCGATCATCGAGTACAGGCTGCCGTTGACCACGTGGCCGGTGTTGGGGCCGGTGATGATGAACAGGTTCGGGAAGTTCGGGACTGTCAGGCCCGCGAAGGCCTTGGCGTCGCCGCCCCAATATTCGTGAAGGTCCGTGCCGTTGAGGCCGGTAATCTTGAGCGGCTCGAGGAACTCCGAGGCCTGGAAGCCTGTGGCGTAGACGATGATGTCCACCTCGTGCAGCACGCCGTCCTTGGTGACGATGCCCTCGGGGGTCATGCGTTCGATACCCTCGGTGACCAGTGCGGACTGCGGCTTCTTCAGCGATTCGGCCCAGACGCCGTTGTCGCGGAGCATGCGCTTGCCGCCGACGATGTAGTCCGGGGTGACCTTGGCGAGCAGGTCCGGGCGGTCCTCGTACTGCTTGGCCAGGATGTCGGTCAGGCCCTGGCGCCACTTCGCGTTGACGGCGGACACGCTGCCGGGCTGGTCCCAGCCCGGTTCCGCGACCGTGGTGTGCTGGCGCCCCTCGACGCCGAGCCAGTGCTGCCAGAACCGCAGCCACTGTCCGTAGTGCGGGAGCTTGCGGACCAGCCACTGCACCGAGTCCGGCATGTCGGCGTAGTAGCCCTGGGTCGGCAGCATCCAGGGTGAGCTGCGCTGGAAGACGGTCAGGGAGGAGACCTGGTCCACGATCGCGGGAACGATCTGGTAGGCGCTGGCGCCGGTGCCGATGACGGCCACCCGCTTGCCGGTCACATCGACGCTGTTGTCCCACTCGGCCGAGTGCATCTGGATGCCGGCAAAGTCTTCGCGTCCCGGAACGTCCGGGTACTTCGGGCGGTCCAGCTGGCCGACGGCGGACAGCACCGCGTTGAACTGGCGGGTGACCGGCTGGCCGGAGGCATCGATGATGTCGACGTTCCACAGCCCCTTGGCCGCCTCGTAGCTGGCGGACGTGACCTCGGTGTTGAACTCGATCTCGCCGAGGATGCCGCCACGCTCGGCCACCTGCCGGGTGTATTCGAAGATTTCCGATCCCTGCGAGAACTGTTGCGGCCAGTCGTCGCGCTGGGCGAAGGAGAAGCTGTAGGCGTAGTTCGGCGTATCCAGCCGGACGCCCGGGTAGGTGTTCTTCCACCAGGTGCCGCCGACGGTGTGCCCCTTCTCGAACACGGTGTAGGGAACGCCGGCCTGCTTCAGCCGGTAGGCGGCGGCCATCCCGGAGACCCCGGAACCGATCACGGCCACGCTGAAGTCCCGGCCCACGGCGATGTCGTTGAAGTCCCACGCCGGCTTGCCGCTCTTGCCCTCGACCAGGGCCATGTCATGCATCAGCATGGGGTGGTACTCGGGGTTGGCCGCGTTGGTGATCCAGGTCAGGATGTGATCGGCCTGCGCCTCGGTGAGCGTCCCGACACTGCTCAGGTGCTCCTCACGCACCCGCTTGAGCGCCTCGAAAGCCAGTCCGCGCGCCTGCGCCTGCTGTTCCTGGCTCATGCCGCCGTGCGGCTGGCCGACGATTTCCGCCGGCGGCTGCGGCGGACGCAGGTCATCGCGCAGGATGGAGAAGTCTCCGGTGACCGCTGCCAGCGCCACCAGGAGGGCGGGCAGATCGGAGGTGTCCACGATCTGGTGCAGGAACCCGTCGTCTTCCGTGATGGGCTCGTACCGGTCCCGCCAGTAGAGGTCGTCGACGGCGCGCTCCTCGCGGGCCTGGACTGCTTCGGTGGTGGAGTTGGTCACGGCGGTTCTCCTTGGTGATTGTGGAATCTTTACGGGGGCTTCGGTGGCGGGGCTTCCGGCGCACGTCGCGTCCGAACGGCTGCGTTGCGGGAGCGGTGTTTGGGTCCCCTGCCACCGCAACCTGACACCTGCTGTGATTCAGGTCTCTCCGTGCGGCTGATCCCAGTCTAGTGTGGATGTTGCATAAGTCAATTAAGAAAACATTATTTGCTAGCCGGTACAATAATGCACATGTCGAAAAGCATCGAGTCTGAGACGCTCAGCACACAGATCCGGGATTCGCTCCGGGATGACATCCTGTCCGGCCGCTGGGCCCCTGGGGATAAACTCCAGCTGGTCGCGCTCACCAAGCACTACCAGACCAGCAGCACCGTCATCAGGGAGGCGCTGACCCGACTGGTCGGAGACCGCCTGGTGATCCTGAAGCCGAACCGCGGGTTCTTCGTGCCCACGCTCTCTTTGGCCGAGATCAAGGACATCAACGAACTGCGCTGTGTCTCGGAGGAGTTCGGGATCGGCCTGGCGGTCCAGCGCGGGGATCTGGCCTGGGAATCCGAACTCATTGCCGCCCACCACACGCTGGAGCGGACCCTTTACCGCAACGATGAGGGAGCCGGCGAGCTGACCGATGCCTGGAACCGCGCCCATCAGGCGTTCCATGCCAAGCTCCTCGAGGCCTGCGGCGTCCCCGTGCTGATCGACCTCGCCTCGACGCTGTCCGACCTGTCCCAGCTGTACGGCCGCTGGGCAGGCCACGCGACACGCGTCACGGGCCGCGACGTCGCCCAGGAGCACCGCGAAATCCTGGCCGCCGCCTTGGACCGGAATGCCGAGCTCGCCTCCCGGCTCATCCGGAACCACTACGAGACGACGCTGAACGCCATCCTGAAGTCCGGGATCGACGAGGCCACCGAGCACGGCATCGCGCCGGCCAAAGCCTGAGGCGCCACACCTGCTGAGCCCAGCCCGAGGCGCAAAGAAGCCCTCCGGGATCCCTGCAAAGGGACCCCGGAGGGCTTTGTCGTTTGGGCCCGGCCGAAGCTGGTGGTCCCGCGGGGCCTAGTGGTCCCGCAGGCGGTGCAGGATGCGCGCCCGCGCCTCGGCAAAGCGGGGGTCCGCCTTGGTTTCGACCTGGTCGCGGTGGTCGCCGAACCCGGTCTCGATCACGTCCACCACGGTGGCGGGCTTCTCCGCCAGGACGATCACCTTGTCCGCCAGGTACAGCGCTTCATCGATGTCGTGGGTGACCAGGATGATCGTGACTCCCAGGGTCGCCTGGAGGTCTATCACGAGGTCTTCGAGGTCGAACCTGGTCTGCGCGTCCACCGAGGCGAACGGCTCGTCCATCAGCAGGACCTTGGCGTTGTAGGCCAGGGCCCGGGCAATGGCCACCCGCTGCTGCATGCCGCCGGACATTTCCCACGGATACTTGTGGCCCTGGCCCGCCAGGCCCACCGCCGCGAGGTTCTTCTCTGCGGTTTCATTGCGCTCTTTCTTGCCCACCCCGCGGCCCTGCAGCGGAAAGGCCACATTCTCCAGGGTCGTCATCCAGGGCATAAGCGAGCGGCTGTAGTCCTGGAAAACCACGGCAAGGTCCCGGTGGGGGCCGCTGATGACTTCCCCGCCCACGCTCACGGAGCCGCTCCGGGGCTGGATGAGGCCCGAGAGGCACCGCAGCAGGGTGGTCTTGCCGACGCCGGACGGACCGACGATGGAGACGAATTCGCCGTCGTTCACCTCCAGGTTCAGATCGTTCAGGATCTTGTTCTCCGAGTCACCGAAGCCGTAACTCATCGTCAGCCCGTGGACCTGGAGCAGCGGCGTCGTCGCCACCTGCTCCTCCTCGAGTGCTGCCTGAATGGCCATGGGAGCTCCTTCGTATTTCTGTTGGATCGGGAGTGTCATTTTGCGCCTGACTTGAAGTACCAGCCCAGGATCCTGCGTTCAAGGACGATGAACAGGAGGGAGAGGATATATCCGATGACGCCGACGAGCAGCGCGCCCGCCCATGTCTCCGGCACCTGGAAGGTCGCGGAGGAATTGAGGATGTAGAAGCCCAGGCCCTTGTTGGCGGCGAAAAGTTCGCTCACCACCATGACCGTAATTCCGATCGGAAGCGCCACGCGCACGCCGGCGACGATCTGCGGCAGGGCGGCTGGAAGGACCACCTTGCGGAAATGCAGGCCGCGCGGAATCCGGTAGACCTTGGAAAACTTCCGGATGGTTGGCTCCACGCCCAGGACACCGTCGATAGTGTTAAGCAGCACCGGCCACATGCAGGCAAAAGCGATGGTGTAGATCTTGGGCCCCTGTCCGATCCCGAACGCGCCGATGATCAGGGGAACCAGCGCCGCCTGCGGAACGGACCGGAAGAAGTGGATGACCGGATCCACGATTTCCCGCAACCGCTTCGTCTCGCCGAGGATCAGTCCCCCGATGATGCCAACTGCCACCGCGATCAGGAGGCCGGAAGCCAGGTTGCCCAGGCTGTAGGCGGCTCCCGAGGCGATCACGCCGTTCGAGAGGTCCCGGCCCAGGCTGGCCAGGATCGATTCGAGGGAGGGGATGAAGACGTTGCTGCTGTCCGCCGTCGCGACCCACCAAATGGCGAACACGACGACGATCAGCCACGTCCGCTGCAGTACGTTCAAGGCCAGCTGCACGGGACGGCTGCGCACGCGCTCCACCTTAGACCGCCTGGCCAGGGCTGGGTGTTCCGTCTTCGAATCCGGGCGGAGGGCTGTATCAGTCATTGGTCTGCCTGTTCCATTTGAGGATCCGGCCTTCGGCGAAGTGCAGCAGGCTGGCGATGCCCCAGCCCACCAGGCCGGCGAAGAAGAGGTAAGCGAATGCCGAATCCCACCGCTGCGCCTGCTGGGCCAGGGTGATCTGCCGCCCGATGCCCGGCGTCTGGCTGAGCACCTCGACGCCGACGGCGACGAGGATGGAGATCGAGGCGGAGATCCGGATTCCGGTGGCAATGAAGGGTGTGGCGCTCGGAAGCAGGACCCGGCGGAACCGGAGGAACGCGGGAATCTGGAAGATCCGCACCGTATCCACCACCGCCGATTCCATCCGCCGGGCGCCATAGATTGTCTGCACCAGTACCGGCCAGAGGCAGGACAGGGCGACGACGACGGTTTCCATCTGGGCGGTCGCGCCCAGGAGCATGATGACTACCGGCATCAGCGCCAGTACGGGGAAGGAACGCCCGAAGTCGATCAGGATCGACGTCGAGCGGTCCAGCGCGCGGACGGAGCCGATCAGCAGACCGAGGACCGTCCCGGTGACCACCGCGATCAGCCAGCCGCTGACGGCGGCCGTCATCGTCTGCACCAACGCTGACCAGAACGTCGCCGAAGCCAGTGCTCCGCCGATGGAGGAGGCAATAGCCGGAACCCCTGGTGTCATCGACGGCAGCGTGCCACTCCAGATGACCACCTGCCAGATGGCCAGGAGTATGGCCACCGCCAACAACCGCTGGCTGGTCAAACTCCAGTCCAGCGACTTTGTGCCTGTCTTCATATCGATCTCTCCGTCATGTTCCTGATGCCCGTGCGGCCTTACTTGGCGAAGCGCGGGGCGTCGGCCCAGAGCATGGCTTCGGCGGTCAACGGCTTGGTGACAAATCCGAGGTCCTTCATCGCGTCGATGCCGGCCTGTCCGGTGGCCAGGTTGATGGAGACGTTCACCGGAACGTAGGCCTTGGGATTGACCTTAGAGGCGTCCACCTGCTTGATCCGGGCGGTGATGTCCACGATCGCCTTGACGTTGGCCGGGTCCGTGTAGAACGCCGCGGCCTTGGTCATTGCGTCATTGAACTTCTTGGCCGTCCCCGGATTGCTCTTGAGCCAGGCGTCCGTGGCAGCCCAGACGGTAACGGGCATGTTGCCCTGGAACTCGCGCACCGGGCTGGCAATGCTCTTGAAGCCCGCGTCCACGAGCTGGTGGTAGAAGGTATCCGCCGCGAACGCCGCATCAACCGTTCCCTGCTCCAGCGCGGCCTGCATGCCCGCGTAGGGGACGGCGATTTCCGTGATCGACTTGGGATCGATCCCTGCCGCTGCCGCAGCCTGGAGCATCGGGATGTCGCCACCTGTGTTCACGCCGACGACGGCAACATTCTTGCCTTTCAGGTCGGCGACGGTCTTGATGCCGCTGTTCTTGGGGATCAGTATTCCGGAGTTGTCCACGTTGGGATCAACCACGCCGTTGCCGGAAATCACCTTCACCGGCATGCCCTTCGCCGTGGCGGTGGTCATGACGCCCCACGACGCCGTGGTGATGTCGGCCTGCCCGCTCACGGTCTGTGCCAGGTTGGCCGAGGGATCGGCGCCGGGGACGATCTCGACGGTGAGGCCGGCCTCATCGAAGAAGCCCTTCTCCTTGGCGACGTACGCCGTTTCGAACTGGATGGGCGCTACGACCACCTTGATCGACGTCTTTCCTTCCGAAGCTCCGCTGGCAGTGCCACTGGCAGCGCCGTTGGACGTACCCTGCGCGCCGCAGGCGGCCAGGGACAGCAGGGTAAGTCCGGCAACGGCCGGCGTCAGGACCTTGGCCAACAGTGAGTAACGCTTTTGCTTTTCCATCCAGGATCTCCTCATTGAGTACTGGCGCCCGTGGGGCCCGGAACCCGGACCCACCTTGCGCCTGAATGCTTGCTGGTTGATTGTGTGGCTTGCCCTATACGAAGGCTATGAATAAATGCATAATTCCTATAACAATGTATCTTGATGGATACGATGTGGCAACCATCACAGAAGACATAGTTTGAGTTCTATGCAATCAGCCTCCCGGAAGGAAGCCAACGATGCCCCTTACCCAGACCCTCCCCACGCCTGTGCGGCCGGACCTTCTGGGCAGGCCGCTACGCCTGCTCATCGACGGAACATGGGTGGAAGGCGGGGCCGAACCGTTGTCCATCATCGATCCCTCCAGCGGCCAGCATCTGGTGGACTCCGCCTCCGCGGACGCCAGGGATGTTGACCGTGCCGTAGAGGCCGCCCGGCGGGCCTTTGACTCCGGTCCCTGGCCGGCGATGCCGCCGGCCCAGCGGAGCCGGCTGATCTGGAAGCTGGGAGAGGCCATCGAGGCCGCCGCCGACGAGCTGGCTCTGCTCGAAACGCTGAACACGGGAAAGCCGTTGGGCATTGCCCGGGCCTTTGAAATCAGCGGGGCGGCGGAGTCGTTCCGCTACAACGCCGGCTGGGCGACGAAGCTCAACGGCGAGACGCGCAACGTCTCGCTGCCCGGGGAATGGCATGCGTATACGCTCCGGGAACCCATCGGCGTCGTCGGTTTGATCGTTCCGTGGAACAGCCCGTTGGCCATTACTGCGGCCAAATTGGCTCCCGCCTTGGCGGCAGGCTGCACTGTCGTGCTCAAGCCCGCGGAACTCACGCCGCTGACCGCGGTCCGGCTGGGCGAACTGGCCCTGGAAGTGGGCTTCCCGCCCGGCGTCCTGAATATTGTCCAGGGCCACGGCGCCGTTGCCGGCCAGCGGATCGCGGACCATCCGCTGGTGGACAAGATTTCCTTTACCGGATCGACCGCCGTGGGCAAGCACCTGCTGGCCTCCTGCGCGGGGAACCTGAAGCGCGTCTCGCTGGAACTCGGTGGAAAGTCCCCCGTGGTCATCTACCCGGATGCGGACCTCGAGCGGGCGATCGAAGGCGCGTCGATGAGCATCTTCGGCAACACGGGCCAGGTGTGCGCTGCGGGCTCCCGCCTGTACGTCCATGAGGCGGTGGCCGATGAGGTGATTGCCGGGATCTCGGAAAGGGCCGCAGCGCTGCGGATCGGCGCCGGGACCGACCCGCAGACCCAGCTCGGACCGGTGATCTCCGCCCAGCAACGCGAGCGGATCCTCGGCTATATCGAGAGCGGCCGCGAGCAGGGCGCCGAGCTTGTCACCGGTGGCGCCGCAGTCCCGGGGGGTGGTTTCTTCATCCAGCCGACCGTCCTCCGGAACACGACCCGCCACATGAAGGTGGTCCGCGAGGAGATCTTCGGGCCCGTGCTCTCTACGGCAACCTTCCGCGATTCGGACAGCGTCGCAGACATCGTGGCGCGTGCCAATGACACCATCTACGGGCTCTCCTCCACCATCTGGACGAAGGACGTTTCCAGGGCCCACCAGTTCGCACGCCGGATCAAGGCGGGAAATGTGCGTGTCAACGCCGCTGGCGGCATGGACACGAATATGCCCTTTGGCGGTTTCAAGCAGTCCGGCTGGGGCAAGGAGAACGGCCGCGAGGGTGTCGAGGCCTACACCGAGGTCAAGTCCGTAGCGGTCAATATCAGCGGCGCCTAGCCTCGATTTTTCATGATGCTCGTTGATGGCCGCTGGTTTGTGGCCGTGGCTGGTGGGCGGTTGTTTTCTGTTTTCGGGCAGTCTGGTGTGGCCCGTCGGTTCGCTTCGGGGTTGGCGCCGGTTCCACTTCCGGTGATCGTGCTGTTCGTTGGGACAGGATGAGGTCCACGATCAGCCGGTGGAAGGAACGAGCCCTTTGCTGAGGCGGGCGGTGTTCTCCAGAAGCAGTTTCAGGAGGTCTTTCTCGGGCGCTGTTTCCGGGAGCAGGAGCTGGTGGCGGCGGGCGCGGGTGATGATTTTCCCGGCGGTCGCGAAGAGCCGGTAGCGCCAGCGTTTGATGTCCCAGGCTTTGGCGTGGTGGCCGTCCGGGAGGGCGGCGAGCTGGAGCCAGGAGACCAGGTTGAGGGCCAGGGTGGCGATGTTTGCCCAGGCCTGGTTCGCGGCGAAATCGAAGAACGGCAGCTTGCCCAGGCCGGTGTTTTTCAGGGTTTTGATCCGGTTCTCGCACCGGCCGCGGGCGCGGTGTCTGGCGTCGAGGAAGGGTCCGTGCCAGCGTGGGGAGTTGGTCAGGAACGCGGTGATCCGGTGCCCGTCGACGTCGAGCAGGGTCGGCTGCGCGCCGGGGTGCAGCGGCTCGGCGCGGAGGAACAGGTTGGTGCCCGGCGGGTAATCGGTGAGCGGGATGACGTCGGTGGCGTTGATGACCCACGCATCGTTCCGGTCGTTCCCGTGCTGGTCCAGGGCCAGCTGCCAGTGCTCTTTGTCGTTGATCCAGTCGATCATGTGCGCTTTGCCCAAGGGCAGCGCGAAGCTGGTGGAGAACTGCACGCCCAGGCTGTGCAGGTGCCAGAGGAATTTCCGCGAGGCGCCGGCACCGTCGGTGCGGACCAGGACCTTTTCCCCGGCCAGGGCCCCGGCCTCGGTGAAGAAGCTCTCGGGCAGTTGGGCTGCGGCGGTGTGGAAGACCCGGATGTGGTCCTCGGCGCTGTTCGCCCCGGCGTTGCCCGGCCTCAGCATTGCGGCGAGGATTTCCCCGGAACCGTTGCCGCCGCCGTAGTCGACGCTGGCGATGAACGGGGCGAACCCGTAGCCGCCCTTGTAGGTTCCGGCGACGTTCTCCTTATCCGAATGCGAGGTCACCAGGGTCGCGTCGAGGTCGATGATGAGCGGGTCCGCAGCCGTCGCGGCCAGTGCCGGGTTCCGGTCCCCGGCCGCGTCCCAGGCCCGCGTGCGCAGTTCCCGGGTAAGGGTCTCGAATCCGTAGCCGAACAGCTCCGGGTTCGCCACGGTGCGTTCGAAGAACCGGGAGACGGTCGCGTTCGAGGGCAGCTGACCAAAGACACCGGGTGAGGAACGCAGGATGTCCAGATCGGAGGCGTGTTCGCCTCCGGCGGCGAGCATGGCGGCCAAAGAACCAACCAGCCGGCCAGGCCGGTGTTTCGCGCCAGAGGGAACAAACTGGCCCAGCCTGTCCTCACACAGCCTGCCGAAACCCAGCGCGTCCATGAAGCCGGTGAGCACCGAAACCCCGGCGTGGGAGATCAGCGACTGGCCGGTGAAACTGACCGGCGGGGACGGAAAAACA
Organism: Arthrobacter sp. PAMC25564; assembly: GCF_004798705.1. Taxonomy (NCBI): domain Bacteria; kingdom Bacillati; phylum Actinomycetota; class Actinomycetes; order Micrococcales; family Micrococcaceae; genus Arthrobacter; species Arthrobacter sp. PAMC25564. The sequence goes on from NZ_CP039290.1 coordinate 3,962,289, forward strand.
GCGGTAGACTTCTGCATCGAAAGGGTGCTCCCTCGCTCGGCAAATAACGGTCTCGACAACCACTATTTTCCCAGTTCAGAGCACCCTTTCCCTGATTAACACGCCATCCCGCCGGACCCGCCATGAAAACCTTGGGCTAGTCCGGAGCCTCGATCCCGCAGGCGGAAGGGGCCGGACGCTGGTGCATTCCACCACCGTCCGGCCCCATTTGCCGTTCAGGCGTCCCGCCGGGCAACGGCCGGGAAGTCCTTCGGACAGCCGCCCTACTGCTCCAGGACGGAGACCTCGACGCCGTCCGGCACCTGCGCTTCAACCTCCCGGTAGCGGCGGGGCCAGACGCCCTGCTTGCCCGGGGACAGGATCCCGTTCGGATCCAGCGCGTCCTTCAGCGTCTCCTGCAGGCGGCGGATCGCATGGTTGCCGTAATCGAAACCGTCCGCGATGACGTCCATGTAGTCCACATGGCTTCGGTACGGCGCATACCCCCGGCGCCGGGCGGCGGCCAGCAGTTCGGAGTACAGCGCCCGGGCGCGGCCCAGCTGCTCCTGGTTGTCATTTTCGAAGAAGATCATGGTCACGTGCACCATGTGCCGCGGATACAGGTGATAGCCGATGTAGAGGTCGAAGCCGTGGCGGCGGTAAAGCTCTTTGGCCTCCTGGTAGAACTCCCAGACCTCGTCGCCGCGCGCCGGAATGATGGGAGCAGCGTCGATGTGGCCACCGTTCTCCGCAGCCCAGGCGACAGTGGACAGCGGCTTGAGCGTCGGAACGCCGGCCATCTGCGTGCGGTCGATCTCGGCGATGTCCTCGTAGGCCACCTGCGCGCCCTCGGCCCCTTCATAGAGACGGGCCTTGACGGTGAACCCCTCGAGGCCGGCGAAACGCTCCCTGATGATCTCCAGCCTGCGCTCGGCCAGGCCCTTGTCCCCGTAAATCGCGAACTTGGCATTCCACTGGCCGATGCCCATCTCCTGGCGCATCTCCTCCAGGCGATCATCCGGAATGGACCCCTCACCGGTGTACCAGCGGGAGCGGGGGCCGTTCATGGTCGCTGCCCTGACCACGTTTCCGCACAGCGCATTGTTTTGGATGACGTCCTCGCGGCGGAGCTGGGTGAGGATATCGACAAGGCGGGGCATGTCCTCCTCGCGCTCCACCACGACGTCACCGTTGATGTAGACGTCGGGCCACGGCATCAGCCACAGCCCGATCTTGGTCACGACACCGAGGTTGGACTGGGTGAAGATGCCGTCCAGGGTCGGTCCGAATCCGCCCTTGAAGATGGGGCCGAGATCCGTTCCCTCCATGGCCCACATGCCCGTGCGGACCAGCTCACCGTCCGGAAGCACCACCTCCATGCCGCACACCGACTGCACATGGTCGCCCATCGGCGTCATGCCATAACCCCGGTCCAGCGCGTTGCCGAGGATCGATCCCCAGCCGAGGGCGGGGACGGACATCCACAGTTTCATGCCCCTGGCCTGGATGTATTCAAAGAGATCGAAGAAGGAAACACCGGGCTCGATCACGGCGTAGTTCAGCTTGTCATCGACCTCGATGATCTTGTTCATCCGGCTCAGGTCCAGGGCCACCATGTCGCGGGTGCGCGGCTCAGGCCCGCCGTAGCCGAGGTTTTTTCCCTTGGAGAAAGACCACAGCGGCACGCCGGTCTCGTTGGCGAGGCGGACGATGTCCTGGACCTCTGCAACGCTGCCGGGCCGCACGCCCGGCCACTTCGCCCGTCCCGGGTTCAGCGGATAGGGATCGATGTAGCCCTCTTGGGGGGTCGCGCGGACAACATTGTCCGCGCCGACAATGGCTTCGGCCTGGTCAAGGAATCGGGCTTGGGCGTCCATCTAAGTTCACGTCACTTTCCGGGAAGGCGCCGCCAGGGGCGGCGGTCACACTGGCGCCCGTCTGGGGCGCAATTCCATCATGGCAAGCCGGATGCCTCAAGTAAACTGTCGGTTTCTGTATACGGTTATCAGTAGAATTGACAATATGAATCTTGTCTCGCATCCCTCGATCACGCTTCGCCAGGTCCTTCACTTCGTCGTCGCCGCCGAGTCCGGGACGATGAGTGAGGCGGCCCGGCGGCTCCACATGGCGCCGTCGGCGATTTCCATGTCCATCGCCGAACTGGAACGGATCGTGGGTGCCCAGCTGTGCATCAAGCGCAAGGCGAAGGGGCTGACCCTGACGTCCACGGGCATCGTCGTGTTCCGCCAGGCCAGGCAACTGCTGGATCTCGCCGATGACATCACTTCCCTGTCCAAGCGGGACCGCGTGGACATCCGCGGGCCGCTGAAGGTCGGCTGCTACATGCCGCTCGGGCCCACCATCATCCCGCCGATGCTCTCAGACTTCGCCACCCAGTGTCCGCACGTCGAGGTCGACTTTGTCGAGGGATACCACGAGGATCTCCAGGAACGGCTGCTCAACGGGTCCATCGACGCCGCCTTCCTCTATGACATGGACGTGTCTCCGGCCCTCAAGACCGCCCCCCTGCTGTCCGTCGATCCCTTCATCCTGCTGCCGGAGGACCATCCGCTCCGCGAAGCCCAGGTGGTGACCCTCAAGGACGTCGCGGCGGATCCGCTCATTTTCTTCGATGCGCCGCCGATCTCCACCCGGGTCCTGGACATGTACCGCACGGCCGGGCTGACGCCGGACATCCGGCATCGCTCGCGCAGCTACGCCACGGTCCGCTCGCTGGTTGCGGGCGGCCGTGGCGTAGCAGTTCTCTTCCAGCAGCCGATGCTGGACGCACCGTATGAGGAGCTGCGGGTGATTCTCAAGCCGGTCTCGGAGCCTCGGGCCAATGGTGGCGCGCAGGCGACGGTGTCGCTGGCCTGGGCGCGCAGCATGCGCCTGAACGCGCGGGCCCAGGCCTGGGTGGACGTCGCCGTCGAGCGCTTCCGGTCCGACGGCGACAAGCCGCTGGACTAGGCTGACGGGCGCGACAGCCCGAAGTTGTCGCGCAGCGTGGTGCCCTCATACTCGCTGCGGAAGTAGCCGCGGTCCTGAAGCTCCGGCACCAGCTTGTCGCAGATCAGCTTGAAGCCGCCCGGGTTGAACGGGGCGTTGAGGTTGAATCCGTCGCAGGCCTTCGACTCGAACCAGTCCACCATGCGGTCCGCAACCTGGGACGGGGTGCCTGCCATCCACTGGTGGCCGGTGGAACGGGCCAGGTCCACGATCAGCTCGCGCAGTGTCATGCCCATGTCCACGCTTTTCTTGCGGTAGATCTGGTAACGGCTGCCGAGCTTGGGGTCATCGGAGAACCATTCTGCAGGGATGGACTCATCGAACTCCAGCTCGGAAAGGTCCATGCGGAGGTCCGCCCCGACCTGCTGCAGCCCGTTGCCCAGATGCACATAGCCGGCCAACTCCTTGGCAAGGTCCTGGGCTTCCTTCTCGGTGTCCCCGAGGATCGGAAGGATGCCGGGGATGATCTTCACGTCGTCGGGGTTCCGGCCTTTCTCGGCCACCATGTTCTTGAACTTCGTGTAGAACTCAACCGACGGCTGCTTGAACGGCTGGGCCGTGTAGATGCCGTCGGCAACGGAGGAGCCCAGGTCCATTCCGGGGCCCGAGGAACCGGCCTGGACCAGTACCGGGCGGCCCTGCGGCGAACGTGGCATATTGATGGGCCCCTCCACCTCGAAGAACTCGCCCTTGTGGTTGATGGGCCGGAGCTTGGTCCGGTCAACATATTCACCCGACGCGCGGTCCACGATGATGGCGTCATCAGACCAGCTGTCCCACAGCCGCTGCACCACGTCCACGAACTCGGTGGCGCGCCGGTAGCGTACGGCCGGATCCGGGACGTCGTCGACGCCATAGTTGCGGAAGCCGTCGGAGGAGGTGACAATGTTCCAGCCGGCCCGGCCGTTGGACATGTGGTCGAGTCCGCACAGCTGGCGGGCCAGGTTGTACGGTTCCGAGAACGAGGTCGACATCGTTCCGATGAGGCCGATGTTCTTGGTCCTGGCGGCCAGCGCCGCGAGGACGGTCATGGGCTCGTAGAACCCGTTCATCTTGATGTCTCCGCGCATCACGGTATTGGCGTGGACGATGTCCCCGAAGAACACTGCGTCGAGCTTGGCAGCCTCTGCCATGGCCGTCAGGTCCGCCACGAACTCAAGGTTGCCCAGCTCCTCGGCCCGGCTCCCCTCCATCCGCCAGCTGTCCTTGTGGTAGCCCGCCGGCAACATGAACGTCGTCAGCACCATATGATTCTTCGGCTTCATTGCCTTGATTCCTTTCGTGGGTCGCGCCAAGCTGCGGCGCCTCGCTGAGTCCATCTTGGCAGTGTCCACTTGTTGCGTAAATGACAAGTTTCAGAGCATGGAGTTCAATAAAATTGATGAATCAGGAATATCCTGCGGGTACGGCACAGCGCGGCAATCACCGGGGTCATAAATGAACCCGGTGACTGCCGCGCTGCGGTGGATCAGGGAGGGTCGAGCTTGATCCCGGCACCCTCGCGGGTCAGGCGGACGGCCACGACTCCCGCCAGCAGGACGATGATCCAGAAGACCCCCACCATCCAGACCGAACCGCCGCCGGCCAGCACCAGCCCGGTCGCTATCATCGGCGTGAAGCCCGCACCGATCATGGAGGCGCCCTGGTAGGACAGTGATGCCCCCGTGTAGCGGATCTGGGTGGGGAACTGCTCGGAAATGTAGGCGCCGATCGGTCCGGCGAGGGCACCCTGGACGAGCCCGTTGCCGATCACGACCGCGGTGGCAAAGCCCCAGATGGTCCCATTGCTGAGCAGCATGATCAGCGGATAGGCCAGGATCGTCGCGGCAATGCCGGCTCCGGTGAGCACGGCGCGGCGGCCGATCCGGTCGCTCAGCCTGGCCGAGTAAAAACAGACCGCGACGGTGACTACGGCAGCAGCACCCTTCCAGTTCAGGACTTCGGAGCGGTCCACGCCGCTCGCGACGGCCAGCGATACACCCCAAACGGTGAGCAGGCCCTGGCAGCAGTAGAAGCCCAGCGTCGCCACGAGGGTCACGACGACGGCGCGGGGGTGGCTGCGCAGCACCTCTACCAGCGGGGCGCGCCGGGTGCGGCCGGCTTTGGCGTTCAACTCCCGGAAGACTGGAGTCTCCGCGACCTTCAGCCGGATGACGAGGCCAATCATGATCAGCACCGCACTGAACAGGAACGGAAGCCGCCAGCCCCACACCAGGAACTGATCACCCGTCAAGGCGGAGACCGCGGACACGACGAGGGTGGCCAGCAGTCCGCCTGCCGGTCCGCCCGCGTTGGCGAAGGCCGCCGCCAGTCCACGTTTCTTCGCCGGGGCGTGCTCCAGCGCCATCAGCGTGGCGCCGCCCCACTCGCCGCCGACCGCTACGCCCTGGACCACGCGCAACAGCACGAGGAGGACCGGTGCGGCGATCCCGATCTGGGACGTCGTCGGCAGGACTCCGATCAGGACCGTGGCGCCGCCCATGAGCATCATCGAGAGCACGAGCATCTGCTTCCGGCCGAGCCTGTCACCGAAGTGGCCGAAGACGATGCCGCCGAGCGGGCGGGCCACGTATCCGACCGCCAAGGTGGCAAAGGACGCGAACAGCGCGAATCCTGGGCCGAGGTTCGCGAAGAAGACCCGGTCGAAGACCAGCGACGCCGCGGTGGCGTAGAGGATGAAGTCGTAGTACTCGATGACGCTTCCGATGAGGCTGGATCCGAGGATCCGACGCATATCCTTCGTATTCAACGAGTCGGCTGCCTTCAATGAGGCAGTTGCCGGCTCGGTACCAGGAAGCAAGGCAGGCCCTCGGTGTTCCAGCTTCGTCGGAGTGCTTTTGGGGTTCGGCATGTGCTCATTTCGTTTCTTGGGGAGCGCCCCAACCGGGGCGCTGGCAGCCATGCCCACCGTGAGCTGTATCACCGGCAGGTACCAGTATGACGCGCCTCACAGCGAACCACCAAACGGATTGCGCATAATCCTACGAAAGTGTTTTATCTGCGCTTGGCTGTGACGGGCGGTGGTTGGGCTGGCGGCCTGGAGTGTTAGTGGCAGTATTAGCGGCGCGCGGCGCTGACCGAACGCAGGTCCACGGGAGCCAGCCCGTGCTGGCGGAAGTCGAGCGGGCGGTACTGGCCCCACATGTTGTACCAGTTCTCATCCTCGCCCCAGACGACCGGCGGCCTGGCGTCGTCGTAGATCTGCTCCAGATCCGTGTAAAGCTCGACGACGGCGCCCGAAGTCTCCACGAAGTAGGCGGCAATGTTATGCCCGGCCCCATGGCGGACCGGGCCCCAGATGAGGTCCCTGCCGAGCTTGTTCAGTCGGTCGCCCAGCTTGCCCAGATCGGCAATGCTCTGGGTCTGCCACGCATGGTGATGGAGGGTGCCCTCGCCGCGGACCAGGGCGATGCCGTGGTGGTCCGGGTTGCAGCGCATGAAGTAGGCAAAGTCGTCACCGATGACGTCGGACAACCGGAAATCCAGGACACGATGCAGGAACCGCATCATGCCGCCCACGTCGCGGGGGTGGAAGTTGATGTGGCCATAGCGGTCGGGACCGAAGGATAGCTGCGGGGCCTGGTTCTCCTGCATGCCGACATAGATCTCGAAGACGAAGCCCTCGGGCCCGACAAAGGAGAAGCCGTCTTCGATCCCCGCACCCCGGGGCTTCTCGCTGACGATCCGGAAATTCTCATCCTCAACGCGCTTACGGATGGTCCGCAGCGCGTCGCCGTCCCGGGCCACGAGGCCGAAGCTGTCGACGCCGTCGACATCAGACTCAACATAGACGAGCTCGTGGTGGACGTTTCCGGCGGCGAGGTAGACGGTGTCCGCCGTCCTCTCGGTTTCACGGAGCCCAAGGATCCGGGTTGCGTCGAACACCGATTCCTCGAGCTTCGTCGTCTGAATGCCAATGTGCCCCATGGCACTGATCAATCCCCAAGACATCCTTGTCTCCTGTTCCTTGCGATCCCGCGATCTCAATATTTTCTGCATTTGGTTATGCATAAAACACTATCGCATGAAGAATCGATTATCTAGGGGTGGCGGGCTCAGAACCGCACGCTGAAACCCTTGAACTCCCCCGTCGCCGCGGAGACGGATTCCTCCACCGTTTCCACGCGTCCCGGCGCCTCCGGCGAGCGCAACCACTCCCGAAACTCCAGCACCACAGCCTGCGGCCCCTCGGCCACGAGGCCGACAGAGCCGTCGTCGTTGTTCCTGACCGTGCCGGTGAGGGCGAGCTCCTCGGCCTTGCGCACCGTCCAGTACCGGAACCCCACACCCTGGACCACGCCGTCCACCCGTGCCGTCAGCCGGACAAACTCCCCGGGCTCCGCCTCTGGAAACTCAGCCATGCTCCCAATCTAGCGCCCGGCACAATCTCAGGCACCAGAACACAAGGGGCCTTTGGCCCCTTCCGCGGGCCGTTTCCCCCGGGAGAGGCTGGTCTCCAGCGCTGCGGGAACTTGTCGAGTACACGGCATCGGCACAGGGACGTGCCCCAACCGCCTGCAGCGGCGCTACTGCCGGAAAGGACAAGCCGATGGCAGGACAATTTGAGATCTTCACGGATGCGGAGTCGAACGTCAGGTTCCGCCTGCTTGGAGCAGACGGCACGGTACTGGCCACTTCGAGGGCCTTCGATGACAAACAATCCGCCGCGGACGGCATCATGGCCGTCCGTGAATGCGCCGGCACCGGCCTGATCACGGAGGCCCGTACGAACGCATGGGGCGGGACGGGCCGGACCAGGCCCGGCATTCCGACGCCCTCCCAGCGCCGGCACCGGCACTCCCCCGCGATTTAGGCTGCACGGACCCGGCCATGGGCGAAGCGCGGGTCCACATCAAGGGATTCCGGATGGACTTTGGTGAAACCACCGTCATACGGGATCTTTCCTTCGACGTGCAGGCGGGCGAGACCTTCGGTTTCCTGGGCAGCAACGGTTCCGGGAAGACGACGACGATCCGCGCCCTGCTGGGCATCTACGAGCCCACCGCCGGGGTCCTGCATATCAACGGGCGCGACTTCAAACCCGAGCATGGGGACCGGCTGGGCTACCTCCCCGAGGAGCGCGGGCTGTACAAGAAGGAAAAGGTCATCGACATCATGACCTACTTCGGCCGGCTCAAAGGCATGGAGCGGCGCGCCGCCCGGCAGTGGTCCCTCGAGTACCTGGAACGGGTCTCGCTGGCGGACAAGGCCACCTTCCTGCTGGACAAGCTCTCCAGCGGCCAGCAGCAGAAGGTCCAACTGGGCGTCACCATCATGAACCGGCCCGAACTGCTCATCCTGGACGAACCCACCAAGGGCTTCGACCCGGTCAACCGGCGCCTGCTGATGGACATCATCGCCGAGCAGAAGCAGGGCGGTGCCACCGTCGTTATGGTGACCCACCAGATGGAGGAAGTGGAACGGCTTTGCGACCGGGTCATCCTGCTCAAGGACGGCACCGCCGAGGCCTACGGGACCATCGACGAGGTCCAGAACAAATACGGCGGCCGCATCATCCGGGTCAAGCACAGCGGAACCATCCCGCCCTCACCCCACTACGAGGTGATGCTCCAGGAAACCAACTACGCGGAACTGACCATCACCGACGCCACCGACGAGGCCGCCATCCTGAAAGACCTGATCGACGGCGGCGTGACCGTCCGCAGCTTCACCACCACCAAGATCTCCCTCGAGGACATCTTCATCCGCGTTTATGGGGACGAGAACACCACCGCCCCGGCGGCCTACGATCCGGCGCGGGACAGGGCATAGCCATGGCCCAGCACAACCTCGGCACCGTCATCGGCTTCGAGTTCATCCGCACCGTCACCAAGCGGCGGTTCTGGATCGGCACCCTGGCCGTCCCCGTGATCATGGCAATCGTGTTCGGGCTGATCTTCCTGAGCAACTCGACCACGGACACCGCGGCCCAGTCCCAGAAGAGCGCGCAGTTCACCATCTCCTATACGGACGCCTCCGGCCTGATCACGGCAGACGACGCGGCCCTCTTCGGCGCCCGCACGGCCGGCTCCCCCAACGCCGGGATCCAGTCCGTCCAGTCCGGCGCCGTGGACGCCTACTTCGACTTCCCCGCCAACCCCGAATCCACGGCGGTCCGCGTCTACGGCACGGACAAGGGGATCTTCGAGAACGGCAAGTACGCCGCCGTCGCGCAGGCCATGCTGACCCGCGCCGTCGAGCAGAAGATCGGCGCGCCCCGGCTGTCCACCCTCGCCGCCGGCAAGGTGCAGACGGAGACCGTCACCTACAAGGGGAGCCAGGAATCGGGGGGTCTGGGGTCCGTCATTCCGCCGCTGATCTTCCTGGTCATCTTCTACGGGCTGATCGTGCTGCTGGCCGGGCAGATGCTCAACTCCACCCTCGAGGAGAAGGAGAACCGCGTCACGGAGATGATCCTGACCACCCTGAAGCCCACCACGCTCATCGCGGGCAAGGTGATCGCCCTGTTCGCCATCGGGCTCGTTCAGATGCTCGTGTTCATCTCCCCCCTCGCCATCGGCGCCCTGTCCTTCCCCAAGGAGCTGAACCTCTCCGCCCTGGACCTGCCACCGCTGATCATCGACCCGGTCCGGATGATCGTCGGCTTCCTGATCCTCGTCGGCGGGTTCGCGCTCTTCACCACCACCCTCGTGGCGATCGGCGCGGTGATGCCGACCGCCAAGGAGGCCGGCAGCTTCATGGGCGTGATGATGGCGCTGATCTTCGTGCCGTTCTACGCTGTCTCTCTGGTGGTCTCGGATCCGCACGCCGTGATCGTGCAGATTTTTACGTATTTCCCCTTTTCCGCCCCGGTCACCGCGCTGCTGCGGAACGGCTTCGGCTCGCTGAACCTGCTCGAGGCGGCAATCGTGATCGCCATCCTCTTCGTGGGGGCCGCCGTTATGCTCCGCCTCGCTGTGCGGCTCTTCCAGTACGGCTCCATCTCCTACACCTCGAAGGTCAACATCCGCACCGCGCTCCGGGCCGGTTCGCGGCGTGCCGCCCCTGGCGCAGCACCGACGACGCCGGCGTGACCGGTCCCACGTTGACACGCCCCCGATTTCAGTTGCCCCCGCCAAGCTTGCTAGACCTTAAGTGATGCAAGATTTCCTAACCCCAGCAATGCCCTTCCTGGCCATGGCCCTCGCGGTCGCCCTCGGACTCGTCGCGTCCTGGCTGGTGCGCCGGATTGTGCTCCGGCTCAACCGCAAGCAGACCGAGCTGCGCGCGACCTCGCGGGTGGCGCGGCTTCCCCTGCGTTTTGTGCTGTGCCTGATCAGCGTCCGGACGGCCCTCGCACTGACCGGGGGTGGCCTTGAGTGGCGCCACGGCGCGGACCACCTCCTCCTGATCGGCCTCATCGCCTCGGTGGCGTGGCTGGCCGTCGCCATGCTGCTGATCATCGAGACGATCGTGCTGATGCGCTACCGGATGGACGTGGCGGACAACCGGCGGGCCCGGCGCCTCCGGACCCAGGTGATCCTGGCGCGCCGGATCGGCGTCGCACTGATCGTGGTGGTGGGGCTGGGCAGCGTGATGCTGACCTTCCCCGCCGTCCAGGCCCTCGGCGCCGGGCTGCTCGCCTCCGCCGGCGTGCTCTCGATCGTGGCCGGCCTCGCGGCACAGACCTCCCTGGTCAACGTGTTCGCCGGCATCCAGCTCGCGTTCACGGACGCGATCCGGGTGGACGACGTCGTCGTGGTCCAGAAGGAATGGGGCCGGATCGAGGAGATCACCCTGACCTATGTGGTGGTCCACATCTGGGACGACCGCCGGCTGATTCTGCCCTCCACCTACTTCACCACGACGCCGTTCGAGAACTGGACGCGGCGCCAATCCGAGGTCATGGGCACGGTGGAGTTCGACCTCGACTGGCGTGCCCCGGTCGAAGCGATGCGCGCGGAGCTGAAGAAGGTGCTGGCCGAAACGGAGCTGTGGGACAAGCGCGTGGGCATCCTGCAGATCACCGACGCGACGGCCGGCTTCGTCCGGGTCCGGATCGTCGTCAGCGCGGCGGACAGCGGCTCGCTGTTTGACCTGCGCTGCCTGATCCGTGAAGAGCTCGTGCTGTTCCTGCAGCAGGAGCACCCGACGGCGCTCCCGCACGTGCGGCTCGAGACCATGGCTCCGGCCCGGTCCGGGACCGGGCAGCCGCCCAGGGTCTCCGCCGCGGACGAGCATCACCGGCACCCCGCCGACCCGCACGATTCGCAGCTGTTCACCGGTTCCATCGAGGCAGTGCAGCGCTCCCGTGCCTTCTCCGGCCCCGGCGAGGACGTGTTCGAGGACCGCGACAAGACGATCGCTGCACAGAACTAGGGATCCCGGCAACGCGCATCCTGGCGGCGGCTGGCCCGCGGGGTCTTCCCAGTCGACGGGAACTGATCGATAATCAGACCGACAAGCAGAGGGAGTGCGCCATGACCATTCCACCGCCACACGAACCCGAGCCGTTTCCGCCGGAACCCGGGCCGACAACGCCTGAGCCGCAACCCGGGGATCCGTTCCCGCCGGAGCCTGGACCGGTCCCACCCCCGGCGCCGATTCCGGAACCGGGTCCCTCGCCGGCGCCCGGCCCGTTCCCCATGCCCGGTCCGCTACCGATTCCGGATCCAGGCCCGGTCCCACCACGGCCGGACCCGACGCGGTTCTAGGACTGCCCAGCCCAAGGGATCCGCCGCAGGATCGCGACGCGCAAAGCCGCCCGTGACGCGCAAAAGACCCTTCGACACCGGAATTCCGGTGTCGAAGGGTCTTTTGCGCGACGGTAGGAAAAATGGGTGTCGCTGGTTTGGGTGTCGCTGGCTACGGCAGGACGATGTCGCGCGTGCGGTGGTCGTAGTGGATGACCAGCAGGCCGCCGGCGTGGTGCAGTTCGTGGTTGGGTCCGTCGAACACGCCGAACGCGCCGTAGTTCTCATCCCAGGAGCGGTTGAGCGCGATCTTGAAAGTGTAGGATCCGGCCGGGAGATCCGCCGCGAGCTTCCAGAGCTGGTCGGCGAGGTCCAGTTCCATCTGGGACTCGTCGTACTGCGGTGCCCAGTTGGCGGGCGCGCCCAGCAGGACGTTGAAGTCACCGGCAACAGCCACGGCGGCCGGCTGTTCGATGCTTTCGGTGCCGGCTTCCGCGGCTGATGCGGCCGGTGTTTCTTTGGCCGGCGCTTCTTTGGCCGGCGCCGCGGCAGCGGTCTTACGCTTGCGGACGGCCTTCGCAACGGGTGCCACCGCGTCCTCGACCAGCTTGGTGGCCTTTCCGACAGCCTTGGCCACCGGCGTCTGAGCCGGCTTCTGAACAGCCTTGGCAGCCGGCTTCTTGGCAGGGGCCGCGGGCAGCGGGGTGCCGGCCGGGACCGGGGTACCGGCGTCGAGCGCCACGGCGAAAGCGGCAGGCTCGGCGAACGCGACGGTGGCACGCTGGCCGTCATCGGTGATGGACCACCCGGAACGGCCCTTGACCAGCCAGCCGGACTTGACCAGCTTGGCGGTGGCCGTGGTGAGCGTCTTGTGTCCTCGGGGGATGCCGCCGCTCAGCAGTTCACGCTCATATTCATTGAGCGGGACACGCTCGATTGCCTCGCCCAGCACCGCTCCGGCGTTCAGCTTCTCATCCGACCACACCCCCTCTGCCAGGACATCCAGCACGGCTTTCAGTCGAAGGGTCGTGTTTTCCGCGGTGTTCGCGCCCATGGGTCTCCTTTAGAAGCAATTGATCCACCAGCATTTTGCCAAGGATACCTACGTTTCCGCGAGAGGAAACGGTTAACTCTGTGTGTCGTGACCCACTATGACAGCCTGAACGGGGTGAAGCGAGGGGTGAGTCTCGGGTACCCGCCAGTAGCTTTCCGTGCGGACACCGGATGGGCTATAGGGCACTGGCGCAGGGACGGGCCCGGGCGCACAATAGGCCATATCCGTCCTGTCCCCCCGGGAGTCGCCATGCTGCGCTTCACCGTCTGGCTGCAGCACCATCGTCTTTCGGCATTCTTTGTCCTGGCCTATGCCATCTCGTGGTCTTCCTGGCCCCTCTACGCCCTCGGGCTGATGCCGCAGATGGAGTTCGTGCCCTGCGGTCCCCTCGTGGCGGCGGTCTTCGTCACCGGCCTGGCGTGGGGCCGGAACGGGTTCAAGGCGTGGGGCCGCCGGCTCATCCGGTGGCGGGTGGGCTGGGCCTGGTACGCCGTCGCGATTCTCTTGCCTCCCCTGATGGCGCTCGTGACGGGTTTCGCGAATATTGCCCTGGGCGCCCCCGCGTCCGGGACGGCGGAAGTGACCTGGTCCGGGCTCCTGACAGTCTTTGCCATGCGGCTGGTTGATCCGCTGGATGGCCCCCTGGGCGAGGAGCCCGGCTTCCGTGGCCATGCCTTGCCCCTCCTGCAGGCCGGGAGGACACCGCTGCGGGCCGCCGCGGTCCTCGGGATCCTGGTCTCCGGCTGGCACCTGCCCCTGGTTGTATTCGGCCAGCTGAGCCTGATCGGGCTGCCCTCGACCTTCGTCATCACGTTCCTGTACGTGTGGCTGTTCAACCGCACCGGCGGCAGCGTGCTGCTGACGCTGCTCTTCCACGACAGCCAGGGCACCTTCACGGTAGCTTCCTTCGGCTTCGCCGGAGCCGACACCGGCCGTGCCGAGCTGATCTATCTGGGGGTACTCCTCGTCGCCGCACTGGCCACGATCCTTCTTGACCGGGACGCCTGGCACCCGTCGCCGGCGCCCGCCGTCGGGGTCCGTCCCCGCATGTAGGGGCTTCCCGAAGGCAACGCGGGGTCACTTACGGCCCATCCCGGGCCCCCGGATGGGCCGTAAGTGACCCCGCGTTGCTTGTCCGTCAGTGCCCCGACGCCGCCAGCTCGGCCAGCAGTTCCGTTTTGCGCTCCTCGCTCGCGAAGGAGGACCGGATCGAGTTCGCCGCCATACGCACGCAGTCGAACTCCGACAGCCCAATCACTGACTTCAGCTGGGCAAAATTGTCATCCACATAGCCGCCGAAATACGCCGGATCATCCGAATTCACGCTCACGTTCAGCCCCGCCGCGAGCATCGCCGGCAGCGGATGCTCCGCCAGGCTGTCCACCGCCCGGAGCCGGACGTTGGACAGCGGGCAGACGGTCAGGGGCGTAAGTTCATCGACGAGCCGTTCCACCAGCTCCGGGTCCTCCATGCACCGGATGCCGTGGTCGATCCGCTCCGCCCCCAGGACGTCCAGCGCCTCGATGATGTACGACGGCGGGCCCTCCTCGCCGGCGTGCGCGATCCGGTGCAGCCCGGCGTCCTTGGCCCGGGCGAAGAGCCGCTCGAATTTGGCCGGCGGGTTGCCGACCTCGGCCGAATCCAGCCCGATTCCGGCAATCGGTGCATCCATCGCCAGCAACTGCTCGAGCACCTCCAGCGCGGAATCCTCGGACAGGTCCCGCAGGAAGGCCGCGATCAGCAAGGTGGAGATGCCGAACTCCTGGTCTGAGAGTGCCAGCACCGAGGCCACTCCGCTGACGCACGTCTCCAAGGAGATCCCGCGGGAGAGGTGGGCCTGCGGATCCAGCATGATCTCGGCATGCCGCACACCGGCGAGCGCCGCGCGGGACAGGTACGCCCGGGTCATGTCGGCGAAGTCCTGCTCGGTCTGCAGCACGGCCATGTTGGCGTAGTACAGGTCCAGGAAGGACTGCAGATCCGTGAATTCGTAGCGGGCGCGGAGTTCCGCCAGGTTGGCGTACGGCAGCGTGATCCCGTTGCGCTCCGCGAGCGCGAAGATCAGCTCCGGCTCCAGCGTCCCCTCGATGTGCAGGTGCAGCTCCGCGACCGGCAGTACCCCAGCAACGTCCTCGAGGGCATCGGAAGGCTCAGGGGCTGCGGCGCCGCCAGGGCCGGTCACGGCCGCATCAGTGCCGGCGTCAGCGCCGGCGTCGTTAGGTTCCATCCGGCAAGGATAATGCCCGGGAGCACCGTCGCGGCTAGAGTCGAATCAATGCAAAGTGAACAGCATACTTCCAACCTGCCTGCGGCGGCCATCCCCGGGCTGGCCCCCGACCACCCCACGGACGGATTTGTCCGGGTGCGCGGCGCCCGGGAAAACAACCTGAGGAACGTGGACGTGGACGTGCCCCGTGATGCGATCGTCGCGTTCACCGGCGTTTCCGGCTCGGGCAAGTCCTCGCTCGCTTTCGGCACCATCTATGCCGAAGCCCAGCGCCGCTACTTCGAGTCGGTGGCGCCCTACGCCCGGCGGCTCATCCAGCAGGGGCACAATCCCAAGGTCGAGCAGATCACCGGGCTGCCGCCCGCCGTCGCGCTCCAGCAACGCCGCGGCACCCCCAGCGCCCGCTCCACCGTCGGCACGGTCACCACGCTGTCCAACTCGCTGCGGATGCTCTTCTCGCGCGCCGGCAGCTACCCGGCAGGCGCGGACCCGCTGGACTCGGACGCGTTCTCCCCCAACACCGCCGCCGGCGCCTGCCCGGAATGCCACGGCCTGGGCATCGCGCACACCGTCACCGAAGCCTCGCTGGTCCCGGACACCTCGCTGAGCATCCGCGACGGCGCGATCGCCGCGTGGCCGGGCGCGTGGCAGGGCAAGAACCTGCGCGACATCCTCACCCATCTGGGCTACGACGTCGACACTCCCTGGCGGACGCTGCCGCGGACGGACCGCGACTGGATCCTCTTCACCGAGGAACAGCCCGTGGTGGAGGTGACGCCCCAACGGGACCGGGTCGCCAAGCCGTACAAGGGCCGATTCTGGAGCGCGCGGAGCTACGTGCTGCACACCCTTGCCGATTCCAAGAGCACCACCATGCGCGACCGTGTGCTGCGCTTCATGGAAACCGGGCCCTGCCCGCGCTGCGGCGGCAGCGGCCTGAGGCCGGAGGCCCTCGCCGTGACCTTCGCCGGCAAGACCATCGCCGGGCTCAACGCCGTCCCCATGACGGAACTGGCCGAAATCATCCGCCCCACCACCGAGCTCACGTCGGCCGGGACCGCCTCACGCCGCCTGCCGTCCGGCGAGTCCTCCGGCCATTCCTCCGGCGAAGGCAACGAGGTGGCGGTTGCCATAACCCGGGACCTGCTGCAGCGGGTGACGGTGCTCCTGGATCTCGGGCTGGGCTACCTCGCTTTGGGCCGCGCCACTCCCACGCTCTCCCCCGGCGAGATGCAGCGCCTGCGGATCGCCACACAGCTCCGCTCGGGACTGTTCGGGGTGATCTACGTGCTCGACGAGCCTTCAGCGGGCCTGCACCCGGCCGACGCCGAGCCCCTGCTCGCGGTGCTGGACCAGCTCAAGTCCTCCGGCAACTCCGTGTTTGTGGTGGAGCACAACATGGACGTCGTCCGCCGCGCCGACTGGCTCGTGGATGTGGGTCCGCGCGCAGGTGAAGGCGGCGGCGAGGTGCTCTACAGCGGCCCGGTGGCCGGCCTCGCCGGGGTGGAAGCTTCCCTCACGCGGCCGTTCCTGTTCCCGGACGGTTCCACCGGGAAGTACGACGGCGGAGCCCGCGGCTCCGCGCGGGGCGGCGACCGGCGCCGGGAAGCAGCCGGCTGGCTGGAACTGCGCGACATCAGCCGGCACAACCTGCGTGAGCTTGATGCCAACTTCCCGCTGGGAGTCCTGACCGCCGTCACCGGTGTCTCCGGCTCGGGCAAGTCGACGCTGGTCAGCCAGGTCCTCGCCGAGGTGGTCGGAACCCGGCTTCGCCCGGAGGCCGGAACGCCGGCGGATAATGCGTCGCAGGACGAGGCCGACGCCGGTGGGCTCAGCGGCCCGTTGAGCGTCGGCCCGGTTTCCGGCCTGGACCAGGTGGACCGGTTGGTGACGGTGGACCAGAAGCCGATCGGGCGCACCCCGCGCTCCAACCTCGCCACCTACACGGGGCTGTTCGACGCGGTCCGCAGGGAATTCGCTGCCACCGACGCGGCCAAGTCCCGGGGCTTCGGCGCCGGACGCTTCTCCTTCAACGTCGCCGGCGGACGCTGCGAGACCTGCCAGGGTGAGGGATTTGTGGCTGTGGAACTGCTGTTCCTGCCCGGCAGCTACGGCCCGTGCCCCGAATGCCACGGCTCGCGCTACAACCCGGAAACCCTTGAGGTGAGCTACCGCGGCAAGAACGTGGCGGAAGTCCTGGCCATGACCGTCAACGCTGCCGCGGATTTCCTTGAGGGTGTGCCGGCGGCAGCGCGCAGCCTGCAGACGCTGCGCGAGGTGGGCCTGGGTTATCTCCGGCTCGGCCAGCCCGCCACTGAGCTTTCCGGCGGCGAGGCGCAGCGCATCAAGCTGGCCACCGAGCTGCAGCGCGCCCAGCGCGGCCACAGTCTCTATCTGCTGGACGAGCCCACCACGGGCCTGCATCCGGCCGACGTCGAACTCCTGATGGCGCAGCTCCACCGCCTCGTGGATGCGGGCAACACCGTGGTTGTGGTGGAGCACGAGATGGACGTGGTCGCTGCCGCGGACTGGGTGATCGATCTTGGGCCGGCCGGGGGCGACGCCGGCGGCCGGATCATCGCCGCCGGGACACCCGCCGCCGTCGCGCGTTCCACGCAGAGCCGGACGGCGCCGTATCTCGCGGCAGTGCTCCGCGGCTGAGGACTGTTCGGTGAATGAGTCCTAATTCTGTGACGCAGGCTCAGGCGGCCTGGGGCAGTTCGCGGACTATCCGGACTTTCCAGGCGGCGTCGTCGCTCGTGTCCAGGAGGGCCACGGTGCCCATGGCAAGGTTCAGCGCCACGCGCTTGGCGGCGAGCAGCTCGAGGTAGAGCTTTTCATTCATCCTGGGGGGAGCGTCGATGACGTACTTCACGGCGTCGCGGACTTTGCGGTAGTTGTCGCTGCTCTCACGGTGCAGATGCAGTGCCAGCATGTGGCGCTGCCGCAGCTTCGGTTCGTGCCGGTTCAGCCAGGACACCCCCGCGTGGACCCCCACCACGAGCGCGAGCGAGACGACGTAGATCTGCCAGCCGCTGGAGAGCAGGAACAGCGGAAGGTTGGCGATCGCAACGATTGCGATGAAGATCCGCAATGCCATCAGGCGCCGCATGGTCAGGGCCACGGAGGCCATGGCGGTCCGGAAGCCGTGCTGTTCCTTGAGGGCCGCGGCGGGGTCAAGGGTGAATTCTTCCAGCACTACAATGCCCTTTGCTTCAGGGCTGAGCATTTGTCCGTACTTGGGCGCAAACGGCGCCTCGGGGCTAATTGTCATGGTGTGTCTTCCGCAGCGCTGGGGGTGGTTAGTGATATTCTACCCGCCATCCTGCGGAGGGGCCTGCTCTGCGAACAAATGTGAATGCGCTCACCCGATCCCCGCTGTAATTGGCGCATTGGGCTCGGGGCCTCAAACTGGAGAGATGCAGACCTACCTCCCCTTCCCCGATTTCCAGCAGAGTGCCGCAGTCCTGGACCGCGTGCGGCTCGGCAAGCAGCGTGTTGAAGCGCTGCAGATCCTGCGTGCGCTGGTGATCCCCGAGTACGGCTGGCAGTCCCACCCTGCCGTGCAGATGTGGATGGGCTACGTTCCTGCGTTGACCCTGTATGGCCTGTCGATGGTGGACGAATGGACGGCCCGCGGCGGCGAGGACAGCACCCGCGGCAAGATCATGGAATTCGCGCCCCAGGCCGCGCACCCCGATTATGCCGCCAAGATCCCGATGCCGCCGTGGCTGGGCGATCCCGCGCTGCATCTCAGCCACCGTTCCAAGCTGATCGCCAAGGATCCGAGGTTCTACACGCCGCTGTTCCCGGGCACGGAACCGGATCTGGAGTACTTCTGGCCCGAGCCCAAGCATCTGCTGCTGCCGGAGGATCCTGCCGGGGACCGCATGTGGGTGCTCCGCCTGCCGGTCGGGGACATCGATCCCGAGCAGCTGGACACCGTCAGCCTGCCGCCGGTGGGCCGCGCGAAGGCGGCTGCCGCGGACGAGGAATACCAGTTCGTCTATGCCGACTCGGGTGCCCGGCGCCCGGCCAAGGTGCGCAAGCTTCCGCCCAAGCAGCTCGTCAAGAAGCCCACCCGGAAACGCCAGCAGCAGGAAGAAGCCTTCACCAACCTGCCCGGCAACTCCGTGGTGGCCATCCCGCTCCACGGCGGCGCTTCCTTCGCCGTCGGCAAGGTCCTGGGCCGGCCGATCACCGTGGAAGGCCGCTTCGCACGCAATTTCAAGGTGGACGAGGTCCTGGACCGCTCGGACTTCGATTACCCGGCGCTGCTGCAGGATCCGCGGCTCTTCTTCCCGATCCCTGCGCTGTAGGCGGATGGTCCTGCCCTTGTAATCCAGAGCTTGCGACTGGGAAAGTTACCGCCGTCTGAAATAGGGTGACAGCGAAACGTTTGCCTCCACCCGGGGCAACCGTGCACGCCATCAATATTGGGGGACGACATGGCTGCTGGAGACAGGGCTGCCGAGCAGTCGCGACTTGCCGCGGAACGCGTAGCCCGGCTCCGACGGGAGCTGGAACAGGCTGAACGGCACTCACAGGCATGGTCTGCGGGCGCGGCCGGGGAGGCGACGGTAGCGGCGAAGATGAGTGAACTGGCCGCAAGCGGCTGGCTGGATCTTCATGACGTTCACTGGCCGGGCAGGCCGAAGGCCAACCTTGACCACATCCTTGTTGGGCCCGGCGGGATCATCGTCGTCGACGCCAAGAACTGGAGCGGCAACGTACAAATCAGCGACGGAAGGCTCCGCCAGAACGGCTACCGGAGAGACAGGGAAGTGCTCGGGGCCTCACAACAGAGCGCCGCCGTAGCGGCGCTCCTGGAACCACAGCACCGTCGTCTTACCCAGGGCTGGATCTGCCTGGTGGCGCAGCCCGCCGTCGACGAGACCACGGAAAGTGGCGTCAGAATACTGGGGTTGGACGCACTCTGCCCGGCAGCCGCCCACCTCCCGCATGTTCTGGACGCTACCGAAGTCCAGGTCATTCACGCCCACCTGAACGAGCAACTCACGGGACCGGCAAGTCCTCCGCTCCTCACGACGGCGGAGTTCGCGGGCGCAGATGCCCCGGCAGCCGCCTTGCAGCAGTGGCGGCCCCGGCCCCGGGCCGAAGCCAACCTGGGTACGCCGCTGCGCCAGCCTCGACGGCAATCCAGGCGGCCAAGTTGCCTGAGAGCGCTGGTTCAGTTGGCCTTGCTGTTCGTCGGCGCATCCTTGCTGATGAACTTCGCGGCCAGTTATCGACCTGCTGCCCCGCCAACACCCGGCCCTGCTCCGACCGTGAGCCAGACAATCCAGACAATACCGGCGCGATAGCGGCCAGGTCCTGCCGCCCGGGCGAAAGCTGGCAGACTTGCCAGCATGACTGTACTTCTGGCCGGTTGCGGCGATCTGGGCACTGAGGCAGGGCTGCGCTTCGCGGCGGCCGGCCAACGGGTGGTGGGCTGGCGGCGTTCGCCGGAGAAACTTCCGGCTGCCATCGAAGGCATCGCGGCTGACCTGAGCTCCCCCGGGCTGCCACCCCTCCCGGCGGAGACCACCGCCGTCGTCGTTGCCATAGCGGCCGATTCGCCCACCGAGGAGGCCTACCGGGTAGCGTATGTGGACGGTTTGATGAACGTGCTGGACGCCGTGCTGGCTGCCCAGGGCGGCGACGGTGATGTTCCCCGCCGGGTGCTGTTTGTCTCCTCCACGGCCGTCTACGGTGACGCCGGCGGCGGTTGGGTTGATGAAAGTACGACGGCGGTTCCCGGCGGATTCTCGGGCCGCATCCTCCGCGAGGCGGAGGAACTGCTCTATGACCGGCTCCGCGGCACCCGGATCACACCCGTGGTGCTGCGGCTGGGCGGAATCTACGGCCCGGGACGGACCCGGCTGATCGACCAGGTGCGCAGCGGAACCGCGGTGGTGCCTGCCGGGTCACGGTTCACCAACCGCATCCACCGGGACGACGCCGCGGCGGCGATCGTCTACCTGTGCAGCATGTCCGATACGCCTGGGCCGCTGTATCTGGGCGTCGACAACGATCCGGCCGAGCTCGGCGACGTGCTGCGCTTCCTGGCCGCCGAGCTCGGACTCCCCCAGCCGCCGTCGGCCTCTTCCCTCTCCGCATCCGCGGGCGGCGGGTCCGCCGGCGGCGAGCCGTCCCGCGGCGGCAACAAGCGCTGCAGCAACGCGCTGCTGCGCGGCACCGGCTTCGAGTTCGAATATCCGAGCTTCCGGGAAGGATACCGGGCCATTCTGGCCGGCGTCGGCGTGCGGCACCCCTAAGGGAACTTCTGCTTCGGATTTCAGCAACTCTTCCCGAGGGGGAACCATGGATTTTCAACACATTATTGAGACAGTCGGAAGCTTTATGGACGTCGCCGGTGTGACCGTCATGGTGGTCGGCGCCCTGGTGTCCCTCCCGATGGCGCTGCGGGGATTCCAGCCCCGACGCCTGCCCGCCGGGTCCGAGCCGCTGTCCGTCTACCGTTCCTACCGGCAGTTGCTGGGCCGCTCCATCCTGCTGGGCCTGGAACTGCTGGTGGCGGCCGACATTATCCGGACCGTCGCCGTCACGCCCACCTTCGAAAGCGTCGGTGTGCTGGCCATCCTCGTGCTCATCCGGACGTTCCTGAGCTTCTCGCTGGAACTGGAGATCACCGGCCGCTGGCCATGGCAGAAACAGCCCGCTAGCTCCACCGCACCCGCTTCCGCCGGCTGATTTTCCTTTCCGCGGGATGACTCCGAGGCTAGGCTCGGCCCATGACTGAACGTCCGCCCGTCCACGGCCCCTGGCCGGAGCCGCCGGAGCTTCCCCTGCCCGTCATCATGGTCCAGCGGTGGACCGACGCCGTCTTCCTGCACTGGCGCATCCCGGAAGCCCTTGCGGCCGCCCAAATCCCCGCCGACGTGGTCCCCGATCTCTTCGATGGCTCTGCCTGGGTGGGTCTCATCGGCTTCCGGATGCAGGGCGCCGGACTGGGCCGCGGCCCCGGAATCCCATACTTCGGCAATTTCAACGAGATCAACGTGCGTCTCTATTCGCGGGGGCCCGACGGCACGCGCGGGGTAGTTTTCCTGAGCCTGGATGCGTCCCGGCTGGCGGTGGTCCTCGCCGCCCGCTCCGCCGGGATCCCCTACATATGGTCCCGCACGGGCTTCACGCAGGCCCCGGCGGACGCTGCGGACCGGTCGGACCGGTCCATCGGGTATTCGGTACACAGGTTCCAGGGCGGCCCCCGGAGTGATTTCGCGGTGTCCCCCGAGTTCGACGTCGAAGCCACAGATCCGTTGTCCGTCCACCTCACAGCCCGGTTCGGTCTTCACACCCGCTTCCGCGGCCGCACCCTCTATGTTCCCAACACGCACGGCCCCTGGCCGCTGCACCGCGCCCGTGTCACGGCACTCGAGGATCAGCTGGTGCAGGCGGCGGGGATTGAAGTGGCCGGCCCGCCGGAATCTGTGCTGTTCTCCCCCGGAGTCCGGACGGCGTTTGGCCGGCCCCAAGTACTGGAGCAGCCCCGATGGCAGCAGCTCTGACGCTGGGAGCGGCCGGGTGCGGATCGGGTCGGGTGCGGGGCCGCTGATACTGTCGTGGCCCGGCAGTAGTGTGAAGTCATGGAAGCCATCGGGGGTTTCGTCTCCTTCGCGGAAGCCGGGCAGGGCACGCAGCCTGTGCTGGGGGATGCCCTGGGTTTGCTCCGGATACTGGGCGCGACGGCGGTGCAGGACGCGGCGCTTTGGGGGTTCCGGGCGGCGGCGGACTTCGCGGGGGACGTGGAGGAACTCTCGCGGACCGTGGAGTATCTGTAGCTCGTGGCGGCGGCGGCGGTGGACCGGACCAGGAACCAGGCGGCCGCGTCCGCCGGTGCGGGGACGGGTGCCGGCTGGCTGACCGGCTGGAAGGACCAGCCCGGCATACCGGCGGGAGTGGAGGCAGCCCCGGCGGGACCGGCGGGTCCTGACCAGGGGCCGCGGGAAGTCCTGGACGACGGCTTCCGGAACACCACGGACTTCCTGCGGGCCCGGCTGCGGATCAGCGCCGCGGAGGCCCGCCGCCGGCTCGCCCTGGCCGGGAGCGTCCTTCCGCGCAGGGGCCTGGCGGGCCGGCCGCTTCCTGCCGTCCACGCGGAGCTCGGCGCCGCGCTGGCGTCCGGGACCGTCGCCTCCCGGTCCGCGACCATCATCACCGTGGCCCTGGACCGTGTCCGGCCGTGCTGTGATGCCGCGGCTGCGCTGGAGATGGAGCATGCTTTGACGCGCACCGCCGCGGAGAACGATCCGGATTTCCTGGCACGGATCGCGAGGCGCTGGACCGACGCCCTGGACCAGGACGGTACCGAACCCTCCGAAGAGGCGCTGCGCCACCTCCAGGGCGCCTTCATCCGCCGCACCCGCCACGGCCTGCACCACCTCGAGATCTTCGCGACCGCCGACCAGTTCGAACACCTCCTCACCGTCATGAATACCGCCACGAACCCGCGGACCAGCGGCGCGGACGCTGCAGAACCCGGCAGCCGGCACCCTGCCACGGACCCCGCCGGTCCCGGAACCGGCCGTTCCCCCGGCGGGGAGGAGAATGATTCCGGCACGGCGGGGCTGGACCGCCGCTCGCGGCCGCAGAAACTCCTCGACGGCCTCGTCGGCGCCTGCAAAATCGCTTTGTCATCCGGGCCGCTGCCCGCCGCGGGAGGACTCCGCCCCCAGGTCATGGTCACGATCGGCTACCGGGACCTCCTGGACCGCCTCGGACACCCAGCCAGCACCGCGGCCGGCAGCCCACCAGGCGCGGCCCCGGCGCCGTCGAACACCGGAACCCTGCCGTTCACCGGACCCGTCACAGCCTCAACCGTCCGGAAGATCGCCTGCGACGCGGACATCATCCCGGTCCTCCTCGGCGGGGAAGGCCGGATCCTGGACATCGGCCGCGCCGCACGGATCTTCCCGCCCCACATCCGCAAAGCCATCACCGCCCGGGACCAGGGCTGCACCTTCCCGGGCTGCACCATCCCGGCACCCTGGTGCGAAGCCCACCACATCAGCTACTGGTCCCGCGGCGGCACCACAAGCACAGAGAACGGGACGCTCCTCTGCTCCCACCACCACCACCTGGTCCACAAGGAACAATGGACCATCCAGAACCGCACCGGCATCCCCTGGTTCATCCCGCCACCCCACCTGGACCCGCGCCAGAAGCCACAACGCAACCACTACTTCCGCCTTGAATGACGCCGCACGTGCCGGCTCAGGAAGCCGGCACGAACAGGAGTCGGGTGCCCGGCTCGAACGGCACGGCGCCTTGGGCCGGGACGACGCTCTATTTCCCGAGGCCTGCCTTCCGGAGCGCTTCGGCCATCGCGGTGTTCACCGGTGATGGTTTGGGCTGCGGCTCTCTGGCGGGTGCGGGCCCTTGCCTCGAGGGCGCCTTCGAAGGCGCCTGTGAAGGGCTCTGCTGTGCACGCTCCGGCTTGGAACCCGGATGTCCCCCGGAAGCTGCCGGTTCGTCGTCGAGCCTCAACGTCAGGGAGATGCGCTTCCGCTCCGGATCCGCCTCCAGCACCTTGACCCGGACAACCTGCCCGGACTTGACCACCTCGCGGGGATCGGAGACAAAGCGGTTGGCCAGCGCGGACACGTGCACCAGCCCGTCCTGGTGCACGCCGATGTCAACGAACGCGCCAAAAGCTGCCACATTGGTCACCGTACCCTCCAGCACCATCCCGGGCCTGAGGTCGGAGATCTTCTCGATCCCCTCCGAGAACGTTGCTGCCGCAAACGCCGGCCGCGGATCCCGGCCGGGCTTCTCCAGCTCGGCGATGATGTCTCGCACCGTCGGCAGGCCAAAGGACCCGTCGACAAAGTCCTGCGCATTCAGCGTCGAGTAGCTTCCGCCGGAGGCTCCGCCGCCGGCCCCGCCCGCCGCCGCCCTGATCTTCCGCGCCACGGGATAGGCCTCCGGGTGGACACTGGAGGCATCCAGCGGCTCCGCTCCCCCGGTAATCCGCAGGAAGCCCGCGCACTGTTCGAACGCCTTGGCGCCGAGCCGCGGAACTTTCTTCAGCTCGCTGCGCTTGTTGAACGGGCCGTGCTCGTTCCGGTACGCCACGATGTTCTCGCTCAGCAGCGGTCCGACGCCGGCCACCCGGCTCAGCAGCGCCGGCGAGGCGGTGTTGACGTCCACGCCCACCGCGTTCACGCAGTCCTCCACGACGGCGTCGAGGCTGCGGTCGAGCTTCGCGGCCGTGACATCGTGCTGGTACTGCCCGACGCCGATCGATTTCGGCTCGATCTTCACGAGTTCGGCGAGCGGATCCTGCAGGCGCCGCGCAATCGAGACCGCCCCGCGCAGGGACACGTCCATTCCCGGCAGTTCCGCCGCGGCCAGCGCCGACGCCGAATACACCGAGGCGCCGGCCTCGGAGACGACGAGCTTCTGCGGCGCGGGGGCCGAGCCCGGCTGCCCCGAGAGCTGCTTGATGAACTCGGCGGCGAGCTTGTCCGTCTCCCGCGAGGCAGTGCCGTTGCCGATCGCCACGAGTTCGACGGCGTGCTTCCGCGCCAGGCCCACGAGCGTCCGCAGCGCCTCGTCCCACTTCCGGACGGGCGCGTGCGGGTAGACAATGTCCGTGGCCACGACCTTGCCGGTGCCGTCCACGACGGCGACCTTTACCCCCGTGCGCAGCCCGGGGTCCAGGCCGAGGGTGGCCCGGTTTCCGGCTGGCGCGGCCAGCAGCACGTCCCGCAGGTTGGCGGCGAACACACGGACGGCCTCGTCCTCCGCGGCGGCGAACATCCGGCTGCGAAGATCGCCCGTCAGGCGGGCCAGGACGCGTGAACGCCACGCCAGCGCGGCGGTCTGCAGCAGCCAGGCATCGGCGGGCCGGCCGCGGTCGGCAACCCCGAGGAACCTGGCCACGGCGGCTTCGTAACGGCCACGCGCGGCGGCCAGGGCGGCGTCGTCGGACGGCTCGGCCTCCGCGAGGTCCAGCTCCAGCACCCCGTCCTTCTCCCCCCGCAGCAGGGCCAGCACCCGGTGCGAGGGCATTCCGGACGGCGCCTGGGAGAACTCGAAGTAGTCCTTGAACTTCTGGCCCTCGGTTTCCTTGCCCTTCTTCACCCGGGACACCATCCGGCCCTGCGTCCACAGCCGCTCACGCAGGGACTCGGCCAGGTCGGCGTCCTGGGCCACCCGTTCCACCAGGATGGAGCGGGCCCCGGCGAGCGCCCCGGCGGCGTCGGCGATGGCGTGCTCCGGGTTGAGGTACTTGGCGGCTTCACGCTCCGGGTCCAGCTCCGGGCGCTTCAGCAAGGCCTCGGCGAGGGGTTCCAGACCGGCTTCGCGGGCGATCTGCGCCTTGGTGCGCCGCTTGGTCTTGAACGGCAGGTAGATGTCCTCCAGCCGCGACTTCGTGTCCGCGCCGACGACGGCGGCCTGCAGCGCCGGGGTCAGCGCACCTTGCGCGGCAATCGCTTCCAGGATGGTCCGACGGCGGTCCTCGAGTTCGCGCAGGTAGCGCAGCCGCTCCTCCAGCTCGCGGAGTTGCGTGTCATCGAGCGTGCCGGTGGCCTCCTTGCGGTACCGGGCGATGAAGGGCACGGTGGACCCGGCGTCGAGCAGGTCAACGGCCGCCTTCACCTGCCAGGCCTTGACGCCGATCTCCTCGGCGATCTGGGCGGCGATGCCGGACTCCTGGCTGGGCGGGGTCTGGGCGGAGGTGGAAGGGCGCTGCGGAAGTTGGCTCACCAGCCCATTTTGCCCTACCGCCACTTTTTTGCCTTAACGCGTTGTGTCTTAGTGCGTACCGCCCCCAGGCTGCATGCCGGGACCGGTGGGGAACTCCTCCACGTCCTGCAGGACTTCATTGTGGCGGAGGAACCAGGGCTTGAACGGCGGATCAAAACGGGCAAACCGCGGCAAGCCCGTGGCGGTCAGCGCGGCCGCGGCGATCGCGGCCTGCAGTTCCCGGTTCCGCTTCTCAAAGGTTGATTTTGATCCGCTGCCGGAAAACCCCACGACCGCGGCAAGCGCGGTGGGAACGGTCCCGATCCTGACTTCCGGATCTGCCGGAACCGGAGCGGTCTCTTCGGTCATGTCTGCGGGCAGCACGAACGACACCACGAACTCGCCTTCCTCCAGCGAACCTCGCTGAAGGACGGGTGCCGTCATCGGCACCTTTTGCGAGCGCGCGAAACCCTGGATCACGGGGGCTGTCATCGCCAGGGTCTGCCGGGCGGTGTTGTTGCCGCTGATGTAGTTGAACAGCTGGCGGAAGGCGAGGTTGCCTGCCCGGTCGAAGGACGAGCCTACCGTCACCTCGGCCACCACATGCGGTGGATAACGGCGCAACTCGAAGTCCGGAAAGCGCTGCACAAGCTCGAAGGGCTGCTGTTCAGTCATGGTCCTCAGACCATACGCCGCGATCGGGAATCGGGCCAGCAACTGGTGTTGCCGGCCGGTG
The DNA here is from genome assembly GCF_004798705.1 of Arthrobacter sp. PAMC25564. Lineage (NCBI taxonomy): Bacteria > Bacillati > Actinomycetota > Actinomycetes > Micrococcales > Micrococcaceae > Arthrobacter > Arthrobacter sp. PAMC25564. The sequence goes on from NZ_CP039290.1 coordinate 3,989,642, forward strand.
CGACGGGCTGGTACGACGGCGGTCGGGCCGCCCTGGTTGGCCGGCTCAGGGGGCGGCGTGGATTGTCAGGGGGCTTTGATAGCTTGGCAGGAAGAGATCAATGGCAACGGGGCCGAAACCACGGGGGCACAGTGTTTCTTCTTGAACCGGAAGTTCCAGGTGCTGAACAGGACCTGGTCTTTTCGGCGAGCGATCTGGTGGTGGCAGCCAGCTGCGAATACCAGCTGCTGCGCAAGCTCGACGAGACGCTGGGCCGGTCCGCCAGGCCCGAGTTCGGCGTCGACGAGATGCTGGAACGCACCGCCAGACTGGGCGACGTCCATGAACACAAAGTCCTGGACACCTTCCTCGAGGAGTTCGGGGTATGGGACCCGGCCAGCGGCCACGGTGTCTACGATGTCGTCCCCGCCGAAACCATGGACCGCGCCACTCTCCTGGCCAAGCACCACGAATCGATTGCCGCCCTGCGCTCCGGAGCCGACGTCGTGTTCCAGGCAGCCTTCTTTGACGGCCGGTTCCACGGGCGCTCCGACTTCCTGGTCCGGCGGCCCGACGGCAGCTACGCCGTGTTCGACACCAAACTGGCCCGCCACGCGAAGGTGACAGCGCTGCTCCAGCTCGCAGCCTACGGGGACCAGCTGCTGAAGGCGGGGATACGGCCGGACCCCGCGGTCACGCTGGTCCTGGGCGCCACGGTTCCTGCCTCCGGCGGCGGCTTCGACTACGTCCGCAGCAACCACAGGCTCTCAGAGATCCTGCCCGTCTTCCGCGAGCGGCGGGACCGTTTCCTGGCCCTGGCCTCGGCGCACCGGCACCAGCCCGGGACGGCGGTGTGGGGCGCCCCCGGCATTACCGCCTGCGGCCGCTGCGACTACTGCCAGGAGCGGGTCCAGGCCACGGATGATTTGCTGCGTGTGGCGAGGATGAATTCCGCGCAGCGCAAGAAACTCCACGAACAGGGCATCTTCACCGTCCGGGAACTGGCGGAAGCCAGCCTTCCCGGCGCGAACGCCTCGCTGCGGCGCCTGCAGGACCAGGCCAAGATGCAAAGCGGCGCCGGCGGCTCCGATGGCGGCGTCCGGTACCTGAAAGACGGCGAAGACCACAGCATCCGCTACCGGGTGGTCCCCGAACACACCCTGGCTGAGTTGCCGGCGCCCAGCAAAGGCGACATCTTCTTCGACTTCGAAGGCGATCCCCTGTGGCAGGAAAACGCCACCGGCGTCTGGGGGCTCGAATACCTGTTCGGCGTGATCGAAGCGCCCACCGGGGCCGGCGGACCGGGAATCTTCAAACCGTTCTGGGCCCACAGCAGGGAGGCGGAGAAGCAGGCGTTCCTGGACTTCCTGGACTATGTCGGGAAGCGCCGGGCCAGGTATCCGGACATGCACGTCTACCACTACGCCCCCTACGAGAAGACTGCCCTGCGCAAGCTCTCCGTCATGCACGTCGCCGGCGAAGACACCGTGGACCAGTGGTTGCGCGACGGCCTCCTGGTGGACCTCTACCAGAGCGTCCGGAACAGCATCCGCATCTCGGAAAACTCGTACAGCATCAAGAAACTCGAACCCCTCTACATGGGGACGAACCTGCGCTCCGGGGATGTTAAGGATGCCGGCGCCTCCGTTGTTGCCTACGCCCAGTACTGCGAGGCGCGCGACGCCGGCCGGGATGCAGAGGCCGCCAAAATCCTCGCCGGCATCTCCGACTACAACCGCTACGACTGCCTCTCCACGCTGGAGCTGCGGAACTGGCTGCTCGGACTGGCCCGCGAGCGTGGGATCACGCCCGGCCGCCGGGCACCTGCCGGCGCCAACGGCGATGCCGCAGTTTCCGCCCCGGACCGCGGCACGGCTGCCACGCTGGACGACGGCGGCGCAGAAGATGCCGCCGTGAGCTTTGCGGAACGGGAGCTGGCGGACTTGGCCGGACCCGGCGTCGGCCTGTCCGATGCTGACCATAAGGCGGTGGCAATGCTGGCGGCGGCCGTGGGCTACCACCGCCGCGAGCGCAAAGCCTTCTGGTGGGCACACTTTGACCGCTGCGAAAACGGCCCGGACACGCATCAGCAGGACCGGAACGTCTTCCTGGTCGAGCAGGCAGAGGTTCTGGAGGACTGGCGGAGGGACGGCGCCAAGCTTCCGGAACGCCGGGTCAAGCTGACCGGCACGGTGACCCCCGGCTCGGACCTCCGGGAAGGCAGCACCTGGTTCCGCATGTACGAGCCTCCCCTCCCGGCCGGCCTCGAGGGCACCGGCATCGACGGCACCGGCCGCAACGGCTGGTTCGGCACCGAGGTCCTGGAACTCGGCGACGAAGATGGGAAGGACACCGTCGTGATCCGGGACAAGCTCCGCCGGAACATCGAGCCCTACACCCAGCTGCCGGTCGCGCTGACCGAGGACCAGCCGCTCCAGACCAGGGGCCTCGAGGAAGCGCTGGCCGTCCTGGCCGACGACGTCGCCGGAGGCTTGCGCGCGGACGGGGCTGTGTCAGCGTTTCCGCGCCATCCCGCCGTGGACCTGCTGCGGCGCGTTCCGCCGCGGCTATCAAACGGCGGAGCCCTGCCGGCGCCCGGCAACGGACCGGACGGTTTCATAGCCGCCATCACGGAGGCCGTGGCCGCCTTGGACCATTCCTATGTTGCGGTCCAGGGTCCCCCGGGAACCGGGAAGACGCATGTGGGCTCGCACGTCATCGCCCGGCTGGTGGCCCGCGGGTGGAAGATCGGCGTCGTCGGGCAGTCCCATGCCCTGGTGGAGAACCTGCTCAAAACCGCCGTCGGCAAGGCCGGCGTCGACCCCGCCCTGGTGGCGAAGGACGTGAAGCACCAGGAGGCCCTCCCCTGGGGCCAGCGCACCGCCAAGGACGTCTCCCGCCTGCTCGGCTCACCGGGCGGCGCTCTGGTGGGTGGCACCGCCTGGACGATGACCGGCGCCATCGTTCCCGCCGGGTCGCTGGACCTGCTGGTAATCGACGAGGCCGGCCAGTTCTCCCTGGCGAACACCCTGGCCGTGGCGCAGGCGGGCAGCCGGCTGCTGCTCCTGGGCGACCCGCAGCAGTTGCCGCAGGTCAGCCAGGGCGCCCACCCCGAACCCGTCGACGAGTCCGCCCTGGGCTGGATTTCCGCCGGCCATGCCACGCTTCCGCCGGAACTCGGGTACTTTCTCCCCGACTCGTGGCGGATGGCCTCGGCGTTGTGCCATGCCGTGTCCGAACTCTCCTACGAGGGCCAGCTCCGCTCGGCCCCCGCCGCGGATCTGCGCCGCCTCGACGGCGTCCCGGCAGGGATCGAAACCGTCCTGGTGGAACACGGCGGCAACATCACCTCGTCCCCGGAGGAGGCAGCCGAAGTGGTCCGGCAGGTGCGGCGGCATCTGGGACTCCAGTGGCACGGCCCGGACGGCAGCCGCCCGCTGCAGGCCGCCGACATCCTGGTGGCGGCGGCCTACAACGCCCAGGTCAACCTGATCCGCGAGGCCCTGCTCGGAGCCGGCCTGGCCGGGGTCCGGGTAGGGACCGTGGACAAGTTCCAGGGCCAGGAAGCCGCGGTGGTGATCGTGTCGATGGCCTGCTCGGCCGTGGCGGAGGCTCCCCGCGGGATGGAGTTCCTGCTCTCGCGCAACCGGATCAACGTGGCGGTCTCCCGCGGCCAATGGCGGGCCGTGGTGGTCCGCTCGCCCGAACTGACCAACTACCTGCCCACACACCCGGAGGGCCTGGAGCAGCTCGGCGGCTTCATCGGCCTGTGCCAGCGGTCCGTAGCTTCCTGAGGCTTCCGGGCTACCTCCTGGGGACATGCCCATTCTTTGATTCCCCGGCCGCGGGACATGCTCATTCTTAGACACGAACAGTGGGCAGAATGGTGTTCTGCCCACTGTTCGTGGCTGCGGCTGGACATGTCCAGCGGTGAGGACGGCTCGGCTGGCCTAGTTCTGGTAGGCTGGGTAGTCGGTGTAGCCCTCGGCTCCATCGCTGTAGAACGTGGACTGATCCGGCTCGTTGACCGGCAGCCCTTCACGCCAGCGGCGGACCAGGTCCGGGTTGGCGGTCGCGGGGCGTCCGACGACGACGGCGTCAGCGTAACCGTCCGCAACAATTGCGATGGCTTCCTCACGCGTGGTGATGACGCCGAAGCCAGTGTTCAGCAGGAAGGTCCCGTTGAAGCGGGCGCGCAGGTCCTGCACCAACTCACTGGTGGGCTCCTTGTGCAGGACACTCAGGTAGGCGAGCTTCAGCGGCGCCAAGGCATCCACGAGGACGCCGTAGGTTTCCCGGACGTCGGCCACGTCGAGCTCCAGGGCTCCCTGCACGTTGTGTTCCGGGGAGATCCGGATACCGACACGGTCGGCACCAACCGCATCCACCACGGCCCTAGTCACTTCAATGACGAAGCGCGCACGGTTCGCAGGCGATCCGCCGTAGGCGTCGTCGCGCTGGTTGGCGGACGGAGCCAGGAATTCGTGCAGCAGGTAACCGTTGGCTGAGTGCAGTTCGACGCCGTCGAACCCTGCGTCAATGGCGTTGCGGGAGGCGGTGACGAACTCCTGGACGATGCCCGGCAGTTCCTCGGTGGTCAAGGCATGCGGAACGGGGAAAGGCTTCTTTCCCTCGTACGTGCGGGTTTCCCCGTCGATCGCAATAGCGCTGGGAGCGACCACTTCGTGACCGCCAGTGGTGGCCTCATGGGTGACCCGGCCCGCGTGCATCACCTGGGCGAAGATCCGGCCGCCCTCGGCATGCACGGCGGCGGTGACGTCGGCCCAGCCCTTGAGCTGTTCCTCGGTCACCAGGCCGGGCTGGCCCGGGATCCCCCGGCCGGCGTGGCTGGGATACACGCCTTCGCTGACGATCAGTCCGAGCGAAGCACGCTGGCGGTAGTACTCGGCAACGAGCGGGCCGGGAACGCCTTCCTTCCCGGAGCGGATGCGGGTCAACGGCGCCATCACCAGCCGGTTGGGCAGTTCCAGCTCGCCGAGGGTCATCGGGGAAAACAGCATGCGCAGTTCCTTTCACAAGGGATTGGGTTCTCTGGCAACAACTGCGCGGCGCCTGCAACTATTCCATCTGAGACTCGGATCACTTGGGGGGCGGTCCGGTCGCCGGCTGGTGCCCGACGACATCGGGACGCCTTAACGCCGCCTTGCGGGTGGTGAATGGCAGGACAAGGCGGGACTGGTGGGCGGGTAGAGGCGCGGCACGTACTCCTGGATCGTCCCGGGCTCCGCCGGCACCGCACGGGTGTGCGGGTGGTGCGGGCTGCCTTCGGTGCTCCGGGCGTCGAGCTCACGGTGCGAGGCCTTGAGGTAGCCGCTGGTGATGAGCTGGCGCGTGCCGTTGGGGGCGTAGTCCCACAGCCGCAGGATGAAATTGGTATCCGGCTGGTCGATCTCCGCGAAAATATGCGCGGCACCGGTGCCGATCATCTCCGTGTCCTTCTCAAAGACCGGGGTGGACCAGGAAATGATCTCCACCTTGTCCGTCTTGCCCGGCCGGGGCATGTAACGCGTCACCGGAATCGACAGGTGTGGTGGGACTCACTTGGCTTCTCCCTTGAAGATCGGGTGCTAAATGCGATGGCGCCGCGGAGCTTGACCCTGCCGTGGCAGTGTAGCCAGCATCACATTTTTCTTTACATCATGTCAAGAAGATATCCGAGGCGTACAGGAAGTTGCCACCGGAACGTTCATGAAACCGTCGGTCCGTAAATGCTCTTGACATTGTGTAAAGTTTACCGCCACACTGTGGGGAGTGCCACATCCTTCCTCCGCCTATCACCGGAGAACCGACGGAAACAAAGGAGTTTCATCGATGAGTCAGACCCTTAAGGTGTCGAGCCGCGGCTCGGTACGAGCCACGTTCGTGGCCGCCTACAGCGCGGTCACACTCGCGCAGATCACCAATGCCCTCCCGGGCGCCCTCACCGGCACCTTCGCCGCGGAATTCCACACCTCGGGCGCGGGCCTGACCTGGATCGCGGGCATGTTCCTGATGGGCATCGTGGTGTTCGAGCTCAGCTGGGGCCTCCTGGGTGACCTGTTGGGCCGCAAGAAGCTGCTGTACGCCGGAGCGGTGTTGAGCGTCGTCGGCTCCGTCCTGGTTGCGGTGGCGCCGACAACCGAGATGATGATCTTCGCGCAGGCGGTCGGCGGCATCGCGGCGGGCATCCTGTTCCCCATCTCGCTATCGATGATCGCGGCCATCACCCCGGACCACCGGCAGCGCGCCCGGGTCATTGCCACCTGGGCCGGATTCCTCTCGCTCGGCGCGGTCATCTCGCCCGTCCTCGCCGGACTCACGGCGCAGTTGTTCACGGTGCCGGGCGCGGCGCCCGGCGCGCCGAACGTGTTCAGCGGCTGGCGGGTGGCCTACCTCATTGCGGCCGCCATCGCCGTCGTCGTGCTGCTTGTCGCGCTCCGGGCGAAGGACTCCGCGGCCGCCGAGGGGCGCAAACTCGACCTGCCCGGCCAGTTCACCCTCGCGCTCGGCCTCATCGCCGTGCTCTTCGCGACCGTCCAGGCCGTCGATGCGGGCTTCGGCTCGTGGGAGGTCCTTGCCGGCTACGTCGTTGGCGGCATCCTCCTGGTGGCCTTCATCGTCATCGAGATGCGCACCAAGCAGCCGCTGATCCACCTCTCGCTGTTCAAGAACAGCGCCTACTCGATCACCGGCATCGTCGCGGTCACCGGCATGTTCGCCTTCCTCGCCATCTGCTTCAGCACCAGCGTCTCCGTCGGCGGTTTGGCCCTGGCCGAGACCTGGAAGGTCGGTGTGCTGTTCGTCTTCATCCAGGGACCCGCGTTCGCCTTCATCCCGGTGGTGGGCTGGCTCATCCACCACGTCGCGCCGCGCTGGGTGCTGACCTCGGGCTTCGCCTTGATGGCGGTCTCCGGCTTCTGGCTCTCGACGTTTTCCCTGGGCGCGCCGGAGGCCTTCGGCGGTACCCCGTGGACGGCCTTCATCCTGCCGCTGCTGCTGCTGGGCATCGGATTCGCGCTCACCGTTGGCTCCGTCACCGCGGTGGCGATCAATACCGTCCAGCCGCAGCACATCGGCATGGCCTCCGCCACGACGAACCTCCTGCGGGACCTCGGCTTCGCCCTCGGCCCTGTCATCGGCTCGGCCATCGCGTTCGGCATCGGCGCCTCGATCTTCGCTGGCCCGCTCGGCGGGATCCTCGGCGGGGCAGGGCTGCCCGCGGAAGCGGTCGCCGGTCTCTCCCACGTGCCGCCGCTGGGATTCCTCTCCGGCTGGGATGGCGTGATCGCGCAGTTCAGCGGCCAGGCAGCGGCCGGCGGAGCACCCGCCCCGGCCGTCAACGGCATGGTCCAGTCCCTCAACGCCGCGCAGCACCAGATCCAGGGCGCGGCCGGGGCCTCCCTCGGCCAGGGTTTCCAAACCGTCTACCTGGTCGCCGGCATCGCAGCGACCATCTCCGCCATCCTTACCCTTTTCATCTCCGCGCGTTCCTCGGCCCCCTCGGCTGACGCCATCGCGGAGACGACTGAGGCGAACGCCGAGGCGGCCGTCTGACACTGACGGCCTTCACGCACCGACCACCACCTACCATCCGCAAGGAGAACACCGTGACTGCACCCCTCGAATCAGACATCGACATCTGGGATGACGACATCCTCGTCGACCCCTACCCCACCTATGCCTCACTCCGCGAGCAGGCCGCAGTGGTCCACCTCCCCAAGAACGATCTGTACGTCCTGACGCGCTACGACGTCATCCGCGACGCACTCGGGGATCCGGAGACCTTCTCGTCCACCAGCATCGGCTTCAACCCCATGGTGAACGAGGCGCTGCAGGGCACCTCGCTGGCCTCGGACCCGCCCGTGCACACCCAGCTCCGCGCCACACTGTCGGAGAACCTCACCCCCCGCGCGCTCCGCGGCCTGAAAGTCGTCATCGACGAAAAGGCGGACAAGCTCGTCGCCGAGCTCGCGGCCAGCGGCAGTTTCGAGGCCATCGACTCCCTGGCCCGTGCCTTCCCGATCGAAATCGTCGCCGACCTCATCGGCTTCAGCGGACACGTCAAGGACAACATGCTGCGCTGGGGGCAGGCCGCAATGCAGGTCATCGGCCCGCTGAACCAGCGCACCCAGGAGAGCTTCCCGATCGCCGGCGAGCTCTACGGCTGGTGCTCCTCCGTCACCGCCGGGGACCTCACTCCGGGCTCGATCGGCCGCGGAATCTTCGACGCCGAAACGCGTGGCGACATCCCCGAAGGCGCCGCAGGGCACATCATCCACCAGTACCTCGGGGCGGGTGTTGACACGACGATCGCCTCGATCGGGAACATCGTGGCGCTGTTCGGCCGCTACCCGGAGCAGTTCGAACTGGTCCGGAAGAACCCGGAACTCGTCCCAGCAGCCTTCGCCGAGGTGCTGCGCTACTGGGCGCCCGTCCACATCTGGGGCCGCACGGCGACCCGCGACGTGGAAATCGACGGAGTCACCATTCCTGCAGGCGCCCAGGTCGGCATCCTCTTTGGCGCCGGCAACCGGGACCCGCGGCACTACGAGGATCCCGACGCCTTTGATGTGACACGCAACCCGGTGGACCACCTCTCCTTCGGCTACGGACCGCATGGCTGCGCCGGCCAGGGCCTTGCGAAACTTGAAGCGCACGCGATCATCGAGGCACTTGCCCGCAGGGTAAAAACGCTGACGATCTCCGACGAGGTCCGCGAACCCAGCAACATCACGCGGAGTTTCGAGTTGCTCCAGGTCGAAAAGGTCGTGGCCGTATGAAGATCGAACTGGACCGGCCGCGCTGCGAAGGACACGGACTCTGTGAGGAAGCCGCACCTGCGCTGATGCACCTGGATGACGACGGCGAACTGGTCATCGATGTGTCCGAGGTGGAGGGGGCCGAGCTTGATGCCGCGAAGGCTGCGGTCAGGGTCTGCCCGGTCGCCGCGCTCCGGTTGGCGGCGTGACGATGCGCCGGATTGTCGTCGTCGGCAACGGCATCGCCGGGCTCACGGCATGCGATTCGCTGCGCTCGGCCGGGTTCGACGGCGAGCTGACGGTGGTCGGCGCCGAGCGCCACCACCCCTACAGCCGCCCCGCCCTGTCCAAGGCGCTGCTGCACGGCGACGACAGCCTGCAAGCCCACGAGCTGCCCGAGCCGACCCACGAAGCGACCGAACTGCTCGGTGTCAGCGCCACGGGCCTGGACGTCGACGCCCGGATCGTGCGGCTCGACGGGGGCGGTGAACTGCCGTATGACGGCCTGGTCATCGCCTCCGGTTCCCGGGCGAAGCGCCTCGCCACGGGGCCGCAGCACGATGGCCCGGTCCGGGAGCTCACCCTGCGCACGATCGAGGACGCGATCGCGCTTAAACAACGCGTCGCATCGCGTCCCTCGGTCATTGTGATTGGCGGCGGACCGCTCGGCATGGAGGTCGCGTCAGGCTGCCTGCACGTCGGCTGCGACGTCACGCTTGTCTCCGACGTCCAGCCCCTCTCGCGACAGCTGGGCGACCATCTGGCGGACATCTTCACCTCAGCCGCCATCCGGCGCGGACTGCAGGTGGTTGGCGGCGGGAAGGCCCGCCTGGTCGATCACGGTGCCGGGACCCGTGTGGTCCTCGCCGACGGCACCGAGCTGGAGGCGGATCTTGTGGTCACAGCCATCGGCGACGAGCCCAACATCGGCTGGCTGGCCGACTCGAAGCTCCTGGTCGACGGGTCACTGCGCGTCGACACCCGCGGCCGGCTGCGGCCGGAGATTGTTGCCGCCGGCGACGTGGCGTTCTTCCCGACGCTCCGCGGGGTACAACGGATTCCGTTGTGGACGAGCGCCATCGACCAGGCCAAGGTCGCTGCCGTCGGCCTGCTCAAGGGCGACGCGGCGCCCGAGTTCAATTTCCAGCCGTATTTCTGGACGGAGGGCTTCGGTCTGTCGCTCAAGTCGGTCGGCTTCGCACCGGTGGTCGGTGCGCCCGACTACAGCGAGCCGGGCGGGGAGACCGGGTCGATGCTGCTGCGCTGGGAGAACAAGGACGGCTCCGGGACCGCCGCGGCGATCAACTACCGGATCCCTGTTCCGAAACTGCGTCGACTGGCCAACTCCGGTCCGGGAGCGCTCCGCCCGGTGGCGCCCGTGAACGTCTGACGCGCGGTCCCGCGCGCCTTTCCTTACAGCGTGTGAGGCGGCTTGCCGTCGCGCATCCTTAGCTCTTCCGCCGGACGAATTCCGCACACCACCGTTAGGATTGATCCATGTCATCGCTGCGAGAAGCCCAGAAGCAGCTGACCCGCGACACGATCGTCGAACGGGCACTCGAGCTCTTCACTGAGAAGGGTTACGCTGCGACGACCATCGACGATATCGCCGCGGCGGTCGGCACCACCCGGGTGACCTTCTACGCGCACTACCCCTCGCGCAGCGATCTGATGAGGGACTTCATGGCGCGCGTCAACGCCGTTCTCGACCGTGCGGACGGCCCGAACCGGGCGTCGACCGCCGCCGAACTCGTCGACGTGGTGCGGGAGGGCGAGCTGGAGGGCATCCTTGCGTGGCTCGAGTCGCGCGCTGCGCTCTGGCCGGCCTTCCGCCCGTACCTCGATGTGCTCGACGAGGCCGCCGCCGTCGATCGCGAGGTGCGGGCTTTGGTGGAGGGATGGCATGAAGAGGTCATCGCCGACATCGTCCGCGGCATGCAACTGGCCGGCCGCTTCCCTGAAGAGACGCACCACATCCGAGGAACGCTCGCCTTCACGCAGCTCGACTACGTCGCGACGCTGTGGACTCGCCGTAAGTTCGAGCCAAACCGCGACCACGCGCTCGAGGTGCTCGCCGACAGCTGGTACCACCTGCTCTGCGACGAGGGTTGAGCAATGCGCAGACCCTCGGGCAGTACACCGTCGGCCAGACGCTGAGTCCACTCCAGGTAGCCTTCCCGGCGAGTCATGGCTAGCAACCTGGGACGAGCCGGAATGGACGGCGAGCTGGCCCGGCTGGCATCGGTGGACCTCAACCTGCTGGTGCCGCTCCTGGCGCTGCTGGAAGAACGGTCGGTGACGAACGCGGCGAGCAAAATCGGGCTGTCGCAGCCGGCCATGAGCCATGCGCTGACGCGCATGCGGCGCATGCTCAGTGACGAACTCCTCGTGCGGCAGGGGCGCTCTATGGTGCTGACGCCGCGGGCTGCGGAACTCCTGCCCGCACTGCGGCAGACGCTCAGGCAGACGGCCCGGCTCGTTAATGCCGCGCCCTTTGACCCCGCAACCGACGACCGCCTGATCACTGTGGCGATGACGAACAGCACCGCGTTCGTCATCGGAAGCACGATCACCCGGCTGCTCGCGGAGCGCGCGCCGAACACCGTCCTGCGGTTGCGCACCACGTCCTCCGCGACCATCGCGGCGTTCGCGGAGGACGCGGCGGACGTCATCCTGCTCCCCGAGACGTTCGCCACGCCGTACCCACGTGAGCGCCTGTACGATGACCGCTGGGTCGTCGTCACTTCGTGGGACTCACCGCGGGAGGCCGATGCGCTGGAGCTGCTGGAGACCGTCCCCCATGTGGTTTTGGACGCGTCCCCGGAACGCCTGCGGCCCTATGAGATCCTCGACGAGCGCAAGGTGCCGTACACGGTCCGACAGCGTGTGTCCGATTACCTGTTCATTCCCCACCTGATCGCCCAGGCCGGCGGGGTGGCGGTCCATCGGTATCAGGTCGGACTGGCATTTGAAGGCCGCTTCGACCTGCGCATGGAGGAGTTCCCCTTCCCCATCCAGACCCTGGGCATCGACATGGTTTGGAACCCGTGGCTCGCGGAGGACCCGTTCAAGGACTGGCTGCGCGGAATCCTTCTGGAGGCCGCCGTCCCCTTGCAGGCCAGATATGGACCGCCGGTGCCTGATGACCGTGGAGACGCCGGTTTCAGCGAAGATTGATTCTTATGCGAGTAGGTGGGCCGGGAGACCCCGGCCCACCTACTCGGTTCCGCCAATAAGTGTCTGCACGCCTTTTGCCCACAGCCGCCCTGCCCGACGCTCTGCGACGGGCAGCTCCAGGGTTACTGCGGCGAGGGCGAAGAAGCCCTCGGCTACGTCGCCTTGCGGGTGGTGAATGGCAGGACGAGGCGGGAGGGGTGGGTGGCGTCGCGGTAGATCTTGTGGGTGACGGGCCGGCCCACGGGCAGGTGGAATGCATCCGGGGGCAGCAGCGCGTTGTGCTCGTCCGCCAGCGGCTCGTTGTTTGACAGTTCCACTGTCAGCTTGTGGCCGGGCAGGAACGTGTTCGCGAACGGGAAGAGGCGCAGCACGTACTCCTCGATCTTCCCCGGTTCCACCGGTTCGATGCGAGTGTGCGGGTGCCGGGGGTTGCCCTCCGTGGTCCGCTCATCCAGCTCCCGGTGCGAGGCCTTGAGGTATCCGCTAGTGATGAGCTGGCGTTTTCCGTTGGGGGCGTAATCCCATAGCCGCATGATGAAGTTGGTGTCAGGCTGGTCGATTTCGGCGAAGATGTGTGCTGCACCGGTGCCGATCATCTCCGTAGCCTCTTCGAACACAGGCGTGGACCAGCTGATGATTTCCACCTTGTCGGTCACCGTCAGCGGTGCTTGGTAGAAGCCGTCCGGGGCGGCGTAATCCGTGTCCATCAGCTCGGGCTCGGTGGACAGTGCGCGGCGCGGGCGCAGGTACAGGGACTTGTACTCCACGTCCTTCGGCGGCCACTGGTCGGCGGTGACAACCTCACGGGAGCCCTCCACGAACACGCTCACGGCCGGCTCGTCCATGACGCCGTTATCGATACCCTTGATCCAGTAGTCGTACCACCGGAACATCTTGTCGTGTTCTTCGATGAAGGGCCGCGACTGCATGGGCGGGTAGGGCCCGATATCCAGCTTCTTGGGGCCCTTGAGCTCGTTGTAGAGGTCGATGGTGCCATCCAGCGTCCAGCCGCGGCCCTGGTCCAGCTGCAGCCACACCGGGATGTCGATGTTCGGGGCCAGCGTGATCGGGTTGCGCTCCTCGTACCAGTCCCCGTCGAGCTCGTTCATCACGATGTCGAACCAGGCCTCATGGTTCTTCGGGTAGTGCAGCACGTGGACCAGGTTCGGCCATGCTGCGACGTCCGGATCCTGGAGTCGTTTGGCGACGAGTTCCTTGAGTTCCCCGGGGGAGTATTTCTCGACCATGCGGGATTTGACCCGGTCCGTGAACGCCCAGCCGGAGTCGCCGCCGCGGCCCTCCCGGGCCGCACGCGGCATGAACCACATCACGCCTCCGTGGTACGTGGTTTCGTAGAAGTCGTAGTGGCCGCCGGAGACAAAGATCGCCTTCAGGTGCGGCGGGCGCTCGGCCGCGGCCAGCACCTGCATGGAACCGAAGTAGGAGATGCCCACCATGCCCACATTGCCGTCGCACCAGGGCTGCTCGGCAACCCACTCGATGAAGTCGTACGCATCCTGTCCGAGGGAAACACCGCCGGCGTTGTAGTTGCCGATGTGTTCGCCTTCGGAGGCGCCGGAGCCGCGCAGGTCACCGATGACGTGGACGTAGTCCTCCTTGACGATCCGGGCGATGTCCCCGGCTTCGATGCAGCCATCCCACATGGGGCTGGGGCGCCGCTGCGGTGGTGTGGTCAAGGCCAGGGCCTGCAGTTCCTTGCCATAGGGGCTCAGGGCCACCAGCGCAGGGCGTGGCTTGTCCTCGGCGCCCTGGTAGGCGTCCGCGGCGAGTTCGATGCCGTCGCGCATGGGGACCCGCAGATCCTTACGGATCGCAATCGACTCCCCACCGGCATTCCAGATCTTAAAGTCATCCATGGGTGCGTAGCTCCTCATCCTTGGTCAGGTGGTTATAGGTCGTGCGGTAGCCGTGGAGTGTGGTGAAGAACGGGGAGGGCTCCAGTGTGGGGTCGCCGGTGTAGCCGAGCTCCTCGGCTACCGGGGCGAACGGGGAGTACACCGAGTCTGTTTCCTGCAGGCCCGCGCGCAGGCAGCGGCGGGCGGCGTCGTCGATCCTGGCCTCGAGGTCCAGGCTTGCCTGCAGGGCGTTCCGGGCCGCCTCGCGGTCCAGTTCGACCCCGTACGGCACACCGTCGGCGTTCCGGTACGGGTGGCCCAGGTACAGGTGCTGCGGGCGGACCTCGTCGCGCAGGTACTGCAGGCTCGCACGGTAGGCGGCCGGGTCCTCGTAGCCGGGGAAACCGTTGGCGGCACCGTGGATCTGCGCGGCGTCACCGACGAAGACCGAGGCCTGCCCGTCCACGACATAGGCCACGGATCCGGCCGTGTGGCCCGGGAGGTGGTGCACGGACACCGAGACGTCCCCGCCCAGGGAGAGGGTCTCGCCGCCCTTCACCAGCAGGGTCGGCTCCATCTCACCGGAGATGACCTGGTTCGCCGTCCTCGTCTGCTCCTGGACGGCGTCCGGGTTGTTCAGGTACTGCTGGCGCACGTCCACGTACTGCTCAACGTGCGCACGCCGGGACCGCAGCAGGGGCGCGTCGGCTTCATGGATCACGACCCGGGCGCGCCGGCCGGTGAGCTCCCACAGGGCATGCGCCCCGCCGAGATGGTCGATGTGGCCATGGGTCAGCAGGATCCACCGCACATCCTCGATCCGCCGGCCCAGCTTCTCCAGCGCGGGGACCATGCCCTCGGCGGGCGAGGACGCGATCCCCGTGTCCACAATGGCCGGCTCGGGAGCGTCAATGAAGAAGCTGTAAAGACCGAACCGGCCCCACGGCGACACCAGCGGATGGACCTTCACTTCTTGCGTCATCGCCCGGCGCTCCCGTTCAGGAAGGCGGCCGTCTCGCCGAAGGCCCGGTAGTACTCCGGGATCCAGGAGAAGTGCTGGACGAATCCGTGACCGGCGCCGGGGTACCGGCTGACCGTCGCGTCCACGCCGGCCTCCGCCAGGCGCCGGCCGTAGAGTTCACCCTCGTCCCGCAGCGGGTCGTACTCGGCCGTGATGACCAGCGCCGGCGGCAGGCCCGTCAGGTCCCCGCGCTTGATGGGCGAGACGAGGGGATCCGCCGGATCCGCGCCGCTCTCGAGGTAGAAGGAGTTGAACGGCAACAGCCCCGCCGTCTCCAGCCCGTACCCCTGGGCGTTCTCCCGCAGCGAGGCGTAGCGGTCGACGTCGAAGTCCAGGTCCAGGGACGGGTAGAACAGGACCTGGTGGGTGATGCCATCAAACCCGTCGTCGTGGGCCATCGCGGCGACGCCGGCCACGAAGTTGCCGCCCGAACTGTCGCCCGCGATCGCGAGGTTCTTCCCGTCCCAGTTGAGGGACCCGCCGTTCTCCGCGGCCCAGCGGACCACCCCGTAGCAGTCCTGCAGGCCGGCCGGGAAAGCGGCCTCGGGGGCCAGCCGGTAGCCGACCGAGATGACCTTGTGGCCGGTCTCCTTGGCCAGGGCCCGTGCGACGTGGTCGTGGGTGTCCAGGCTGCCCAGGAAGAACGCGCCGCCGTGGAAGTACACCAGCAGGCCGTACGCGTCCGCCTCGGCCGGGGTGTAGATCCGCACCGGCACCCCGCCCGCGGGCGTCGCCGCGGTCAGGTCCTCGACCGCGTGCAGCGGCAGCCGGTCCTCAAGCGGGGCTACCTGCGCGGCCTCACCGGCGCGCATGGCTGCCGGATCCAGCGGCGAACCGTCGGGTGCCGGCAGGGTGCTGAGGATCTCGGCGATTTGCGGGTGAATAGGCATTGTGTGACCTCCGCCTTACTGGTTGGCCGGGAAGGCTGAGTCGACCGCGTCGGCGTGCCAGCCCTGGCGCGATACACGCTGCAGCTCATCCGTCAGGGGCTTGCGGGTGGCCTCGTAGATGGACAGCGCGTCCTTCACGGAGTCGCCCTGCAGGAGCGCGTCGGCGAAGCCGCCGGCATCCAGGATCGCCGAGTTCGCGCCCTGGCCCTGGTGGTGGAGCATCGCGTGGGCGGCATCACCGAGCAGCGCGACGGAGTCGGTGTGCCACGAGTCGAGGGGATCGATGTCGAACACCGAACGGCTCGTCACCTGGCTCAGGTCGAGCTCCCGGGCGACCTGGACGATCCGCTCGTCGAAGCCTTCCAGGATCTTCTCCAGATACTCATGAGAGATCTCCGGCGCCCACGAGGCGTCATCGGACGGGGCCGTGATGTCGTAGGAGAGTTGCCCGCGGTGACGCAGCGGCAGGTTGTAGGCGATCGTGCCGTTCTCGCCCATGTAGAAGCGCGGGTTGTCGTCGGTGACGAGGCCGTGAGCGTCGTCGATCGAAATGACCGCGCGGTAGGCGTGCTCGCCGGAGAACACCGGCTCCTTCTGCGAGAACAGCTGATGGCGTACCGTGGAGCGGATGCCATCGGCGCCGATGACGAGGTCGGCGGTGATGATCTCGCCATTCTCGAAGGTCAGCGTCGCGTGGTCGCCGTTGTCCTCGATGGTCTCCAGCTTGTAGCCGAGGTGCACCATGCCCTCGGGAAGCACGCTCAGCAGAGCGTCGATGAAGTCCCCGCGATGGATCATGCGGTTGTGGTTGACCTGCTCGTAGGCGTGCAGGAAGGGCCACTCCTCGTTGGCGAGGATGTGCTCACCGTCCGCGCTGAGGATCTCGAGGTGGTCGCTGGGCGAGCTCACCGCGGCAATCGCGTCGAAGATCCCCCACTGGCGGAACAGTTCGACCGTCGGGGGGCGCAGGCCGATACCGGCCCCAACCTGGCCCAATGCGGGCGCCTGCTCATAGACGTGGACGTTCTCCGCACCGATGCTCTGCAAAGCCTTGGCCACGGCGGCGCCGCCGTAGCCGCCGCCGATGATGGCGATCTTGAGGTTCTTGATTTCTGAAGCCTTCATTGGTTTCATCTCTTTCTTGACTCATTCTTGGCCCGGGCCAAGTCTGGTGGAACGGGTAAGTTGTGGTGGTCTGTGCGGGGTCAGGCGCTCAGCGAGAGGAAGTCGGCCGGGTTGTCCTCGAGCAGGAGTTTGATGGTGGCGTCGTCGATGCCGGCCGCGCGCATGTCCGGGATCATGTCCTCGAAGATGTAGTTGATGGTGTGGCCCTTCACGCCCGGCCAGCCCAGCGGGCTGCAGTTCGCGTCGGCCGAGACGAGGAGCTTGTCCGTATAGCCCTTGTTCACGAGGCTCACGAAGTGCTCCATCCGTTCGGCGCGCTTGCGGCCCCAAAACGGCGGATCCGGCAGTTCCAGGTCGTAGCCGAAGGTGTCGAAACCGATCCGGCCGCCCTGGGCGTAGATCCAGTCGTGCGGGGTGATCGGAGCGTTCAGCCCGTCGTCGGCATGGCCGAAAAGCACACGGTCCAGCGGCAGGCCCTCTTCGTTGAAGATGGTCACCGCCGGTTCCGGATCGATGGCCAGATGGGTCAGGATCGGCGCGCCGGTCACGACGGCGGCGCGGGCCGCGGCCCGGTAGATGCGCTTGTCCAGATCCGTCATCCGCCCGCCGCGGCTCACCCCGACCTTGATCACACCGGCCTTGGCCCCGGTGTTCCCGATCCCCACGGTGATGTCGTGGATGAACACCTTCGTCAGGTAGTCCACGGTCGCGCGGGAGAAATGCGGCAAGGCGGTGTCGCCGCCGACGAAACCGGTGCACGCCACAATATGGACCCCGGTCTTGGCAGACAGGGACTTGTAGTAGTCCACGTCGCGGCCGTTGCAGATGCCCGTGGCATCCACGAAGGTCCCGCCGCCGTATTCACGGAATTTCCGCAGCTTCGGCACGGTCTCCTCGTAGGCCTGCTCCGGGGACTTCCACCACCGGGTGTCCAGTTCGGATCCGGGCATGCCATAGCCGATGTGTTCGTGGACCGCCACGATTTCCAGTTCTTCGGCCGGGATGGTTCCCAGCACGGTGTTAACCTTGGTCATTCGTTCACCTCAGGGGTTCGAAAGCTTGTCATGTAGGGGCCGGTGCGTGCTTAGCGCACGGTCAGCAGGTCGCGCGGGTTCTCCACCAGGATGCGGTGGGCATCCTCCTCGGACAGGCCCCGGGTTTTCAGGAACGGCACGAAGACGGAGACGACGTGGCTGAACGGCAGCTCGTACTCCGGCTGCCCCTTGGCCACGCCGATCGCATTGCTCGAGAGGATGACCTTGTCCGCATGGCCGGCCCGCACGAGCCCGAGGACCAGGTCGGCGCGCTCGTGGTCGGTGAGGTAGCCCGCGTCCTCGTTCAGGCCCACATGATCGATCCCGACGAACGCCCCACGCCCGGCCACCGCCAGGGCGGCCCCGGCACTGGCGGCGTCCCTGCGGTCCAGGCCGCCAACGAGCACCCGGCCGGCCCCGATCTGCTCGTCCAGGACGATATCCAGATCGTGCAGGGCATCGGCGCCGAAACGGATGGACACCGGAACGCCCGTGTCCAGCGCGGTCCTGGCCGCGCCGCGGAACAGGCTCTCCTCCGTCGCGGTCATGCCCGCCCGGTCCGCCGTCGTGGTCACCAGACCGGCCGCACCCCGGCGCTCGACGCGCGGAACCACCATGCCCTCGGTGACCTCCTTCGAAAACAGGTCCGCGAACTTCTCAGCCGGCCACGGCGTCGGCGGGTTCGTCTGCGGCGTCAGGAAATAACCGCCCAGCATCTCCTCCGGACCCATACCCGTCGAAGCGACAATATGCACCCCGGTCGAGCGCGAAAGCGCCTCGAACAGCTTCAGGTCACGGCCATGGAACATCCCCGTGCTGTCCACAATCGTTTTACCGCCATGCTCACGGAAGTCCGCCAGCTTCCCGGCCAGGACCTCAAAAATCTCCGCCCGGTCCATGCTCACATCCGGCGCATACTGCGCCCCCGGAACCACCGAAAGCAGCGCCTCATGCACCGCCACCACACCCAACTCAGCAGCAGGAACAGGACCAAGGACCGTATTGACGGTTTTGCTGGTGACACTTGTTGTATCCGTCATTGGCACAACCTTTCGTCAGCGTCACGCCATCGTTGGCGTCACGCGCTTTGAAGGATCATGCACCGCGCGACCTCTGGATTGATTCCTCGCCGAACTCGGTGCAGGCTGTGGTAAACAAGGAGGACAGTGCCCCGGGGAGCCTGACGTCCACCTGTAAGCCGTAGTGCACTGCCTGCGTGTGACCTTGATTACCTGTCTACTAGATTTACATGGTGTAAAGCCAAAGTCAAGAGGGAATCGTCCCGAGCGGGCGAAAATCACGTGTGCAGGGTGCGGAAACGGGGCTCTGGTCCATAGAGGCGATCACTGGCTTGTGCTGAACCGGTACTTGAACTTTTCGGCCTCGTGCACCGCGGAGCGCCACCCCGCGGGCCGGTCACCCGTCGTGTAGAAGATTGTCTCGATGACGAGCAGCGGGCTTCCCTGGCTCACGCCGAAGATCGCCGCTTGGTCGGCGGTTGCCGCGGTCGCCCAGGCATCGTGCTCGGCTCGTACGTGTGCGATGCCGAACTGTCGCTCCAGGAGCCGGAAGGCGGAGCCTTCATCGTCCAGTTCCGCGGCCGTGGGGCTGAAGTCCTCAGGCGCCCGGATGTAGACGTCGGCTTCGACGAGGGGCTCCTCCTCAACCGAGATCAGGCGCGTGAAATGCAGGAGCCGTTCGTGCGATTCGAGCCCCGGGAGGTCCCGGATCCGGGCGGGCGGCTCTACCCGCTCGACGCCGGTGACCTTCCCTGTCGGATGCAGTCCGGTGTCGGAGAGGTACTGGTACAAGGCCCCCGACCGCACGTCGGCCGGCCGCTGAACCCGGGTGCCCACGACCGGGAACGTTCCTTTGCCTTGCTTTCTGTAGACGTAGCCCTCGCTGGCAAGCTCTTGGAGCGCCTGCCGGATGGGCGCCCGGACGAGGGATCGAGCTCGCCATATGCCATGAATCTTCTGTCCCTACACGTCGTCGGTCACCGGCTTGTACTCTAGCCGTTCCTCAAGGGAACGACGCCGGTGCGCGCCAGGTACAGGTGCAGACCGGCGACCGGCGACCGGCGGGATCGTTACGGCGCTTTCGGGGCCGCTCCGGGACAACCCTGGCCTTGGGGGTTTTGGAGGCAGTTGTCCGCGTAGTTCCGGGTGATCGAGCGCCACACGCTGACCTGCTGTGGCGGCGAGCTGAATTGGCCTTGTCCCGGGATGGGCAGGGGTGGGCCGCCATTGACGGAATAGCTGCCTTGGAAATGGGTCGTCAGCACCACGGAGAAATCTCCGGTCTGGGTGTAGATGTGGCTCGTGAGGGTTCTTTCGCCCCAACGGTCCTCGGGCAGCGGGCCACCGGCTGCAGTCTGCGGTCCCAGCGAGGTGCCGTCGCCATAAGTCCACATGTACTGCACCGGTTTGGCAATGACGTGTATTTGTTGCCCCAGGAGAGTGGTGGCGAACTGCTGTTCGGTCGCAGCTGCGAAGAAGTTGGTCTCGGCTCCGCGGAGAGTGTGCGGGCTAGGTTGGGCCGTGACCGTTCCAGCGGCGACCGGGAGCTTCTGAAACTCTGTTTGGATCATGGCGGCGATCCGGGGCAGCAAGTCTTCTGGCTTGGGATCGAAGAGGCACGTGGGCCCGGAATGGAACGACCACATCGGGTTCGGCACGCCCGCCGGTGCTTTCAGCCAGACAACAGGGATTCCATCCTGCCCATCCGGCCCGTTCCCCTTGCAGTCCACGCGTCGGGCAAGGCAAGGAGTGTCGAAGTCACCGCCGCCGAGATGACACTGGAGCTCCCACTTGTATTGGTAGGGATCGGCGGACGGGGTGCCAGCTTCAAGGGGCACGAAATGCCCGGTGTCCGGATCCAGCCTCCAACCGCCCACGTTGATTCCTTGGTTTCCGAAACCAGCATCTACCCCGCCTTCATCTGAAAATGCGGCCGGTGGAAGGAAAGTGGAACTTCCCAGTGCAAAAGCAACCACGAGGAATACCAATACCCGATTTATGCGACGCCAATGTGCTGGGGTCATCGGATCGGATGGAGCCCGGTAAGCTGCCAGCGCCCGTCCGTGAACGCGGCGAGCATGACATTTCCTGTATCGGACGGCGGCGTCGGGGCCCGGAACTCGGCACCGCCCGGGCCAAAGTAGGAGATTCTTGCTTGCTGAACCTGCACGATTACTTGATATTGGCCGTCTGTCTGGGGCGCATAATTTGTGCTAATTGATGGAGTCTCAATATGCCCGCCCGCCAACCATCTTTCCGCCTCATAGCTCGTGGCCAGAGATCGAGTTATGTTTGAACAGAATTCGCAGGCCAGGGTCGTTACCGAGTTCAACCCGGAAAACTGTCCGGTCTCATAGGCGAAGTTCAACTGGGCAAACCAGTACCGCGCGAACGCCTCCAGGCCTTCCTTCGTCTCTGCCTTCGCGGCCTCCGGCAGAACCGGGACCGGAACGTTCTGGGCCTTGCCCGAGGCGTCTGCGGGTTTGTAACTGGCCGACGGTGACGGTGTGGCGCTTGGCGTGGGTGCCGCAGACGCGCTCAGTGACTCAGTCGCCGGCGGGCCGCCCGGCGAAGACCCTCCACCGTTGCAGGCTGTGATCAACAGCAGAGACGCAGCAACAACCACAGCGGAGACGGCCTGGCGACGGCCGGAGACGGAAGGTCGAGATGTCATGGTCAGCTACTCCCCCGATAGAAATCAAGACGCCTGAGTGCAAACAATGCTTAAGGGTAACCGACGCCACATTTTGGACCTCAGCGTTATCCACAGGCACCGGATGCAGTGCGAAACAAGGCACAGGCCACGGAGGGGGCGGACACTTTAGCCTGGCGCATCGCCCCGCCCCATGCCCCGCATTTTCCGCCGTTAGCCTCTGGTTTTTTTCTACACGAGATAGAACAATGAGCCCATGATGTTTGAACACGCAGACGGCAATCCCATCCTCAACCTGGACGACGACCAGTCCTGGAAACTGATTGAGGCCACCAAACACGGCAGGCTGGTAGTCACCGTGGCTGGCGAGCCGGACATCTTTCCGGTGAATTACGCGGTGAGCGGCCGGAAGCTGATCATCCGCACCGCCCCGGGCAACAAGCTGGCCGAACTGACCATCAACTCCAAGGTGCTCTTCGAAACGGACGGCATCCTGTCCGCGGACGCCTGGTCAGTCGTCCTTCGCGGCACCGCGCGTGTACTGGAGCAGTCCGCGGACATCGCCGCGGCCGAGGCGCTGGGACTGAAGCCCTGGGTCCCCACCTTGAAAGACTTTTACGTCGAGATCGAGCCGACATCGGTTTCCGGCCGCCACTTCCAGTTCGGCGAGCAGCCCGAACGGGAGATCTAGCGCCGGACACCGCCCGCCTAGACTTAATGCATGGCGGACAGGCTGACACCGGAGCGGCGCAGCTGGAACATGTCCCGCATCCGGGGAAAGAACACTCAGCCTGAGCTGCTCGTCCGCAGGCTCCTCCATGCCAAGGGGTACCGCTACCGGCTGCACGGCACCGCCCGCGGCGGTCGCCTGCCCGGCAGCCCCGACCTGGTGTTCGCCAGCCGCCACAAAGTCATCTTCGTCAACGGCTGCTTCTGGCACTTCCACGACTGCCGCGTGGGTCAGCATGCGCCGAAGACCAACGCGGAGTTCTGGGAAACCAAACGCACGCGCACCCGCAACCGCGACGCCGAGCAGCGCCGGCAGCTCGAGAGTGCAGGCTGGCAGGTCCTCACCGTTTGGGAATGCGAGCTCAAGGATCCCTCCGCGCTGGAGCAGCAGCTCGATGCCTTCCTGCTGGGCGCCGAGGCGCCGTCTTCCCGAGCCCGCCGGCCCGCCGGCGTCGCACCCGAAGACACAACAAAATTATCGTAGCGGCTAAGCGAGACACGGCGGTCTGCCTAGGATAATGTTCATCTTCGGGGACTTGGACCCTATTCGGCCAGTACCTAAGGGCCTTACTACACCCCCGGGAGATCGCTAGATGATGCAACACTCGCTGATGTCGAACGAGCCGAGTTCCTCAGCGCCACTATCAAAACCGTCGTCCGATTCTGACGCCCAGGTGCTGGAATTCCGTCGGCCCCGCGGCCTGGAACGCACACCCTCCCTGAGCCTGGATCAGTTGGGGGCGGACGAGCAGGATCTCGGCCCCCTGCGCGGGCAAGTGACCGAGATCATCGATGCGATACTCGCTGAGACCGGGCCGGAAGAGGCGGAGGTCCGCGATAATCTTCGCCGGCAAGTCGCCAACCACCCGGGCCAGCCGGAAAAAGCGCTCTTGAAGCATTTGCTGAACTTGTCCGCCCAGCAGGAAGAAACCGCGTAACTCGCACCACCGACGCCGTCAGCGGCTTATTGTGGCCTGACGCACCACTTCGCCCCACGACTGTTGCGCGAGGTCAGCCACCGACGCCAGGATTTCCGACGGCGGCAAGGACAGATCCAGCGGGAATTCTACGATGTCGATGTCTGTATTGAGGATCCGCCGCAGCTTGATTTCGCCTGCGCCCGGGTAGATCAGCCACGCCGTGGGCACCCTCAGTGAGGTGCAGTAGGCCAGCATCCGGTAATGGTCCCCCGAGAGGGACGCGCCGAGGTCGGCAGCCGCCTGGTACTTGGCCTCGTAAACCATCACCGGCCGGCCGCCCAGGAAATGGACCGCGCCGGGCTGCACCACGATCCGGTCGGAGTCGCGGACGGCCTCGTTGAGCAGCGCGTTGTAGCGAAGGCGCATCTCCCCCGGAAACGCCGCCATGGCCTGCCGCAACGCCGTCCCGACGAAGTCCTCGAAAACTTTGGACATGTCCACCACAAACGACGCCGACTGCTGCTTCCCGTCGCCGGCCTCCGCCGAGGCGTTGCGCAGGATCACCTCGGCTAGCCGGAGCGCCGCGTGGTACCGAGTGTTCATCCGGCTGGCACGCCATACCGGGAGCGGCGCTCCTGACTGAAGGCGGGTCACGGCGTCGAGCTTTCCCTTCAGCTGCCGTAAACGGCTGAGCACTTCCGGACGCACACCCGGGACCTGGGACATCCGCTCAAGCGCGGCGCGCAGGATCCGGTTTTCCGCGATGTCCTCGGTGAACTCGTCGTAGGAGACCTCCAGGGGGACCAGCATCCCGGGCCGGCGCGAGATCTGGTCCGAAATCCGGATCCGGCCCTTGACCGTCCGGAGCGATTCCTCCACATTGAGGTAGCCCTGCAGCACGCCGCGGCTCAGCGCACGGTCCGCCAGTTGTGCGAGGGACTCGGCCAGGGCACTCCACAGCTCGGTTTCCTCGACCGCGGCCACGGAATCATCCCGGAAGCCCTGCTCCCCCGCGTAGCCGAGCAGGAACAGGAGCCTGCCCAGGCCAAGGCGTTCCTTGGGCCGCACCTCAAGCTGCACCGCCGGGGTGCGCACCGAGCCCACCTTTCCCACGGGCTCGATCCGGTACAGACCCAGGCCCATCGGCGAGGCCTTGGCCAGGCCGCTGCCGTTGACGTAGGCGGCGCTGGCAGGGTCGAGCCGCTCCACAACCCCACCCGAGAGCTCATCCAGCACGATCCGGCGCACCGCCGCGGCGGGACCGCGGGACGTTGCCGGCCCGTGGGACGTCACCGGTCCCGCGGACGTCCCGGGCCGCTGCAGGCTAGACGCGCGCAAGGCGGGCGAGCAGTTGGTCCAGTCCGAACCGCTCCTCCAGCTGGGCCCGGTTGAGCTGGCCGTGATAGTGCTCCTCGAGCAGCGGCATCAGCTCGTACTTCCAGATCCGGCGCAGGCCCTTCGGAGTCTGGGCGGACTTCTTCATGAAGTAGGACGGCCCGATCATGAGGTCCCGGTCCCACTCGTCGATCGCGTCGTTCAGTGCGTCCAGCAGCAGGGCCGGCGTCGTATCCAGGTTCCGCGCCTGCAGGAACCGCAGCAGCGAGCCCTTCACCGGCTCGGTCTTCGGGTGCAGCTCGATGAAGGAGAAGCGGCGGCGGATGGCCGCATCCATCATCGCGATGGAACGGTCCGCGGTGTTCATGGTCCCGATGATGTACAGGTTGTCCGGCAGCGTGAACGGCTCGTTGGGGCTGTACTGGAGATAGATCCGGTCGTCGCGGTATTCGAGCAGGAAGTACAGCTCACCGAAAACCTTCGCCAGGTTCGCCCGGTTCATCTCATCGATGATCAGGAAGTACGGCTTGCTCTCGTTGCCGGGTTTGGCGGCCTCTTCGGCGATCCGGCGCAGCGGACCGGCCACGAGCTTGAAGGAAACCTGACCCTCTTCGGTCTTGTCCGGACGGAAGCCCTCGAAGAAATCCTCATAGGCGTACGAGGGGTGGAACTGCACGAGCTTGACCCGCTCGTCCGTGGTGTCCCCTGCCAGCTGGGCCGCAAGGTGCTTGGCCAGGTAGGTCTTGCCGGTTCCGGGCGGCCCGTAGAGCACCAGCTGCCGGTTCTCCTCCAGGAGTTCGGCGATTTCCTGCAACGGCTCCAGGTCCATGTGCAGGGACGCGGCAAATTCGGGCGTCAGGGGGCGGAACCCTTCACAAGCGGGTTCGACGGCGGCGGCCGGCTGCTCGCCCTCCTCGGCTTCGGCTTCCGCTTCGACCGGCAGGAGTGCCTCGAGCGAGGCGATGACGCGGGTGATGTCCACGATGATCCCGGCGGTGGCCAGCTGGCGCTGCACGTGCCGGGGCAGCTCGGTCATGTCATGGGTCTCGTCGAACCAGCGGACCTTGCGGCGCAGCCGGCGGTTGTCATCGTGGTGCTCAGGTTCGCCGAGGACCACGCCGACCCGGACGGCGCCCGAGCTCTGGGAGAGGGCCAGGTCGCCCGGCTTCATGACGGTCAGGAAGGCGAAGACGGCGGTCTTGGTATCTTCGCGCTCCACATAGCCGAGGTGTTTGTAGTCCTCGTCCACGGCATGCTGGACCAGTCCGGCCGTGACGCCCGGATCCAGCAGGCGGAGGTGCTCGACATCGAGCGTCACCGTTTCCTCGGCCTGCCAGGCCGCGAGGAGCTCGGCGTTGTCATGGTAGGTGCGCAGCAGCCATGCTCGGCGGCCCGGATCGCCGACCTTCCGCCATTGGCTGACCAGCTGGCGGGAGTACCAGTCGATCCGCTGGCCGGCCTGCTCGTCGAGGTGGAGCCGGATGCGGTGGATGTCCGCCGAGATTTCCTCGTCGCTGTCACCCTTCGCCCCGCCGACCAGGGAGGCGAAGGCATCGCGGATCTCCTGGCGTTCGACGTCGGCCACAACGGGTTCGAAGTAGCTGGGCCAGACCAGGAATTCGATGCTGCGGCGGATGGCCGGCTGGTCGTCGGGGGTGCCGGCGACCAGCTGGTGGAAGGCCAGCGGGTCCTTGACGGCAGCGGCGACGACGCCGGCGGGACGCTGGGCGACGTGCTTCACGAAGCGGCAAAGCCACTTCAGGTGATCCCAGATGGTCCAGTTGAACTCAGCCGTGCGGTCCCGGATCACGCCGTGGTCCGTCATGCCCGCGTAGAGCTCGTCCGGGAGCTCCAACGGGGGTTCCAGCCAGCTCGCGGCCTCGGCCACCCGTGCGCGCTTGACCTTGAGCGACTTCACCTCATGGGCCAGCGGCAGGGACTGCAGGAAGAGCAGTTCCACGGCCAGCTGTTTGGCTCCGCGCGACGCCCCCTCGAGGTTCTGCCGGAGGTTCGTCATCATGGGGGCCTTGGAGTCCGGAACACCGCGTTCGAGGCGGTCCAATAACTCCGCGGCGGCCGGCACCGACCACGTTTTGGTGCGCCCGTCCAGGGCCGACGGCCTGCCGTGCAGTCCCGGGCCCAAGACAAACCAGGCAGCGTCTTCGATCTCTTTGGAGATGCCGAGGGCACGGTGCATGGCAGGCTTTTTGGATGGGGTCATGCTCCCAATTTACAGGCTTAAGCTGAACGCCCGCATTAAGCCCAGGCTGCGGCTACTGCTCAGTAGCTACCGGCAGGCACGGTTGCCGGTAGCTACTTGGCTGCGGGAGCCCCCTTGACACCGAAGGTGAAATAGCTGCCCGGTCCGATGAAGTTGATCAGCGTGATCCCCCGCCACATGGCTTTGCTGCCGCGGATCTGCTCTGCCGGGCGGCGGGATATGTCCCGCTGCGCCGCGACCAGGAGGCTCAACTGGACGACGGCGGCGGCAATGGTTCCGAACCGCGCCAGCGGCGAGAGTTCCTTCCACGACTTCTTCTTCCGTGCGTTCTTGCTTCTGTTCGTCATCGTCACAGCTCCTTGCTTCCGGGGTTGTTCATTGTAGGGGTGATTTGTGCACCTGAGGAAGAGGCTATGGGACCGGGGGGACTACGGCCGCGTGGACAGCAGTGAACGGCGCGAGCCGCTCCTTCTGCTCCGGCGTGAGGCGCAGCACCCGCCCGGTGGCCTCTTCGACGAACGCGAGATGGCTCGTGGCCCGGACGCAGTCCTCGCCGGTCACGGGATCCTGCACGAGGTAGTGGATGTCGAAGCTGGCGCCCTTGACGGCGCCGATCCAAAGCTGGACCACCGCCGGCACGTTGCGGTATTCGAGCGTCCGGACGTAGCGGATCTTATGCTCCACCACGAGGGCGAGGGTTCCCTCCGGGATGTCGCTGAAGAGCGGCACCGGCGGCTCCATTCCGGGCAGTCCGGGCCCGCGCGGGGGCCCGAAGCCCGCGATCCGGGCCTCCTCCAGAATCCGGACCACTTGGACGTTGTTGATGTGGCCGTAGGCGTCCATGTCGCCCCAGCGCATCGGCACCCGAACCTCCAGGCGCCTGCCGCCGGGGGCAGCCGGGTCCGGGGCGGCCGTGCCGGCGGCGCTCAGCTCCGCACCGCCGTCGTGTCTTCCACGGCACGGTCCGAGGAGGCCGCGTCGGCGTCTTCACCGGCGAACTGGGACATGTAGAGGCGGTAGTAGGCGCCCTTCAGTTCCAGCAGCTCGGCGTGCCGGCCCTGCTCCACGATGCGGCCGGCTTCCATCACCAGGATGGTGTCGGCGTCGCGGATGGTGGAGAGCCGGTGGGCGATCACGAAGCTGGTGCGCTCCGTGCGCAGCGCAGCCATGGCCTTCTGGACCAGGACTTCGGTGCGGGTATCCACGGAACTGGTGGCCTCGTCCAGGATCAGCAGCGAGGGGTTGGCGACGAAGGCCCGGGCGATGGTGATCAGCTGCTTTTCGCCGGCGCTGACGTTGTTGCCTTCCTCGTCGATGATCGTGTTGTACCCGTCGGGCAGCGCCCGGACGAATCGGTCCACGAAGGTGGCCTTGGCCGCTTCCATGACCTGCTCTTCGGTGGCGTCCAGCTTGCCGTAGCGGATGTTGTCGTAGATTGTGCCGCCGAACAGCCAGGCGTCCTGCAGGACCATGCCCACCTTGGAGCGCAGTTCCGCGCGGCTCAGCTGCGTGATGTCCACCCCGTCCAGGGTAATGCTGCCGGCGTTCAGCTCATAGAAGCGCATCACAAGGTTCACCAGCGTGGTCTTGCCGGCACCCGTCGGGCCGACAATCGCGACGGTATGCCCGGGCTCGGCCGTGAAGGACAGGTCCCCGATCAGCGGCTTGTCCGGGGTGTAGCTGAAGCTGACGTGCCTGAACTCGACGTGGCCGTCGGTCTTGGCCGGCAGCTGCTCGGTGGCGGTCTCGGCGTCCTGCTCCTCGGCGTCGAGGAACTCAAAGACCCGCTCGGCGGAGGCGACGCCGGACTGCAGCATGTTGGCCATGCCCGCCATCTGGCCCAGCGGCTGGGTGAATTCGCGCGAGTACTGGATGAACGCCGTGGCGTCACCCAGGCTCATTCCGCCGGCGGCAACCCGGAGTCCGCCGACGACGGCGATCCCCACGTAGCTGAGGTAGGACACGAACTGCATGACCGGCATGATCATGCCGGAGACGAACTGCGCCCCGAAGCTGGCCTTGTAGAGCGCCTCGTTCCGCTCGTCGAAGCGGGCCAGCATGTCGGCGTCCCGGCCGAAGACACGGACCAGGTCATGCCCGGAGAACGATTCCTCGATCTGGCCGTTGAGCTCGCCGGTGTTCTTCCACTGGGAGGCGAAGAGCTTCTGGCTGCGGGAGCCGATGATGCCGGCAGCAACGCCGGAGAGCGGAAGCGCGATCAGGGCGATCAGGGCGAGCTGCCACGAGACGATGAACATCATGATGACGATCCCGAGCACCGTCAGCGCCGAATTCACCAGCTGGGCGAAGGCCTGCTGGAGTGCCTGCTGGATGTTGTCCACGTCGTTGGTGACGCGGGACAGGATGTCGCCGCGCTGGCGGGTGTCGAAGTAGTTCAGCGGGAGCTTGTTCAGCTTCTTCTCGGTGTCATTGCGGAGCTGGCGGACCACCCGCATCACGAGGATGTTCAGGACATAGCCCTGCAGCCAGAGGAAGATGTTGGCGACGAAGTACATCACCAGGACAACGCTGATGAGGAACGCGAGCTTCTGGAAATCGATGCCCACGCCCGGGATGAGGTCCATCTTGGCCAGCATGTCCGCGAAGTTGTTGTCGCCGCGGGCGCGCAGCCCATCCACGAACTGCTCCTTGCTGACCCCGGCGGGCAACTGCTTGCCGACGACTCCCCCGAAGATCACGTCCATCGCCTGGCCCAGGATCCGGGGGGCGATCACGTTCAGGACGACGGCGACCGCCACGAGTCCGAGCACCAGGACGATGCCGGCCCGCTCGGGTTTCAACAGCCCCATGAGCCGTTTGGCCGAGGGCCAGAAGTGCTGGGCCTTCTTGGCCGGCACAGCGCCGAACATGCCGCCGTCGGCCTCGCCGGGAGTGAATTCCTCCTCGTAGAAGTCCTCGTCGTTGGCGGCGGCGTCCGGTACGGAGACCTTCTCGGTGCTGCTCATGCCACTGCCTCCGCGCTTAGCTGGGACTCAACAATTTCCTGGTAGGTGGGCGATGTTTCCAGCAGTTCCTCGTGTGTGCCCCGGTCCACGATCCGCCCCTTGTCCAGGACGAGGATCTGGTCCGCATCGGCGATCGTGGAGACGCGCTGGCCGACGATGATCACCGTCGCGTCGGAGGTCCTGGCCTTGAGCGCGCGGCGCAGCCTGGCGTCCGTGGCCACGTCGAGGGCCGAGAAAGAGTCATCGAACAGGAAGACCTTGGGTTCGGTGACGAGGGCGCGGGCGATGCACAGCCGTTGCCGCTGGCCGCCGGAGACGTTGGTGCCGCCCTGGGCGATCCGGGAGCCGAGGCCGTCCTTCTTCTCACGCACGAAGTCCGCGGCCTGGGCCACGTCCAGGGCGTCCCAGAGTTCCTCATCCGTGGCCTCGGGCTTGCCGAAGCGCAGGTTGTGTTCGATGGTTCCCGAGAACAGGTAGGGCCGCTGCGGCACCATGGCGACGCGCCGGGTGATCTCGGCACGGTCCAGCCTGGTGACGGGGACGCCGTCGAGCAGCACCTCACCCGAGGCGGCGTCGAAGAGCCGCGGCAGCAGGGCCAGCAGGGTGGTCTTGCCGGCGCCGGTGGAGCCGATGATCGCCACGGTCTGGCCGGGCTCGGCGGTGAAGCTGACGTCGCTCAGCACGGGCGCCTCGGCGCCGGGGTAGGCAAAGGACACGTTCCGGAACTCCACGCGTCCGGCCTTTTCGGCCGGTGCCACCGGGGTGAGCGGCTCATGGATGGAGGGTTCGACGTCGAGCACCTCGCCGATCCGGTCGGCGCAGACCGAGGCGCGGGGGATCATCATGGCCATGAACGTGCCCATCATGACGGCCATCAGGATCTGCAGCAGGTACTGCAGGAACGCGGTCAGCGAGCCCACCTGCATCTCGCCGGCGTCAACCCGCTGCCCGCCGAACCACAGCACGGCGGCGGTGGAGATGTGCAGGATCATGCCGATGGCGGGGAACATCAGCACGAACAAGGCGCCGATCTTCAGCGAGACATCGGTCAGCTCCTGGTTGGCAGCGCCGAACCGCTCCGCCTCGTGGGGTTCGCGCACGAACGCGCGGACGACGCGGATGCCGATGATCTGCTCGCGGAGGACCCCGTTGAGCCTGTCGATCTTCTTCTGCATGGAGCGGAAGAGCGGCATCAGCCGGACCACGAGGTAACCCACCACCACCGTCAGCAGCGGCACCGAGACCCAGACCAGCCAGGACAGGTTGAGGTCCTCGCGCAGCGCCATGACGATGCCGCCGATGCACATGATGGGCGTGGCGACCATGAAGTTCAGCCCCATCAGCACGAGCATCTGGACCTGCTGGACGTCGTTGGTGCCGCGCGTGATGAGGGTGGGGGCACCGAAGACGTTGACGTCCTTGGCCGAGAAGCTGCTCACCTTGCGGAAGACGCCCCGCCGCAGGTCGCGGCCGAACGCCATCGCGGCCTTCGACCCGAAGTACACCCCAGCGATTGCGGTGGCCACCTGGACCAGTGCCACGCCGAGCATGAGCCCGCCGGTGCGCCAGATGTAGTCCGTATCGCCCCGGGAGACGCCCTCATCGATGATCTGGGCGTTGAGGCTGGGTAAATACAGGGCCGCGATGGTCGATGCCAACTGGAAGATGATGACGGCCGCAATGTACGGCAGATATGGCTTGGAATAGCGCCGTATGAGGGTGACGAGCATGCCCACGAGTCCTTTGGAAACCGGTTAGGGGCCCTCGTTGGAGAGCCGATGGGAGAGCGCTGAGTGGATGTTGGAAGTGCTAACAGAAGTAATAGCAGACCCGTCCGACAATCCCAGCCATCCAACTGTACGAAGTCCCCTGCCCCCGAGGAACACAGGACATCCCAGTGTCATCCAAACGAGATGAATTCCCAGCGCCCGCGCTCCGCTGCCTCCCGCCTCCGCTTACCCGGCAGGCTTGCCGGGGACGGCCGGCCCGGGGATGCTACTCGTTCCGGTGCCGGCCGTGGGTTGCGATGTAGTCGGCGGCGGCGCGCTGCAGTTTCCGTTCCTTTGCCAGCTGCCGGCGGAGGGTTGTGAGCTCTTCGCTGACGCGGGCCTGTTCAGCCGCAATCGCACGCTGCTCCGCCGCCTGCTCGTGGACGGCGCGCAGCGCCTCCGCCAGCTGGACCTGCTGCTCGGCCAGCAACTGCTGGGTCCGCAGCAGTACGGGCACGACGTCGGCCGTTTCGGCGCGGGCGTCGGCGACCAGGGTGCGGGCACGCAGCCGCGCTACTTCCCGGCTGGCGGCCCGGTCAAAGCTGCCTGTGTCCAGCCGGTCAGCGTCCTGCCGGGCTGCCCCCGAACCGTCGGAGTCCAGCCGGCCGGCCTCCAGGCCCTCCGACCCCAGCAGCGCGGCCGCCGGGAAGCGGGACTCATTGTTATGCGGGCGGCTGAGCACCTCGATGAACTCGCGGTCAAGGTCCACAATTCCGGTTCCGGCGGCGGACTCTGCCTGGCCGCCGTCGGACTGGGCAGCAGCGGCTGCGCCGGCAGCGGGCTCCGGCTGGATGTCCACGGTGCGACGCAGGGGCTGTTCCTTGATCAGGAGGATCGCGATGAGCGCCACGATGGCGATGATGGCGGAAATCATGAAGATCTGGGCCGTCGCGTCACCGTAGGCTGCCCGCATGATGTCGCGGATCGGTGCCGGCATGTCCTTGAGGTCCATGCTTCCCCCGGCGGATCCGCCGGTAACGGGAATCCCGGCCTTGGCCAGGCCCTCGGTGGCAAGTTCCTTGACACGGTTGGCCAGGACTGCGCCCAGCACGGAGACGCCGATGGCGCCGCCGACCGAGCGGAAGAAGGACACGGAGGCGCTGGCGGTGCCGATCTCGGAGGCCTTGACGGTGTTCTGCACGGCCAGGACCAGGTTCTGCATGAGCATCCCCAGGCCAAGGCCGAGGACGAAGGTGTAGAGGCCCGTGGCCCAGAGCTCCGTGGTGTGGTCCATGGTTCCGGCCAGTCCCAGCCCGCCGATGAGCAGGATGGATCCGGCAACGAGGTAACGCTTCCACTTGCCGGTGCGGCTGATCAGCTGGCCGGAAAGGACCGAGCCGATGAGGTTGCCTGCGATCATGGGCAGCGTGAGCAGCCCGGCTTCGGTGGGGCTGGCGCCACGTGCCACCTGGAAGTACTGGCCCAGGAAGGCGGAGGAACCGAACATACCGACGCCGACAGCCACCGAGGCAAGGATGGCGAGGGCCGTGGTGCGCTCCGAGATGATCTTCAGCGGAATGATGGGCTGGGACACCCGCGATTCGACGAACACCAGGAGTGCCAGCAGGGCAATGCCGCCGCCCACCATCGCGACCGTCTGCCAGGACCACCAGTCGTAGTAGTCCGGGTTGCCGGCGAAGGAGACCCAGATCAGCAGCAGGCTGACGCCGGAGGTGAGCAGGATGGATCCGAGCCAGTCGATCTTTGCCGGGCGCCGGACGTGCGGCAGCTTGAGGGTGATCTGCAGCAGGATGAGGGCGACGACGGCCAGCGGGACACAGACGAAGAAAGTCCAGCGCCAGCCAAGCGGGCTGTCGACGATGAAGCCGCCGAGCAGCGGACCACCGGCGGTGCCGGCGGCCATCACAGCGCCCATATAGCCGGAGTACTTGCCACGGTCACGGGGCGGGATGATGGAGCCGATGATGGCCATGGCCAGCGCCGTAAGCCCGCCCATCGCGATGCCCTGGATGACGCGGGCGGTGAGCAGCAGCGGGATCGAGTCGGACAGGCCCGCCATCACGGAACCGGCCACGAAGATCACGATGCTGAGCTGGACGAGGAACTTCTTGTTGAAGAGGTCCGCCAGTTTGCCCCAGATCGGCGTGGTGGCGGCGTTGGCCAGCAGGGCCGCCGTGATGACCCAGGCAAAGTCCGTCTGGCTGCCCTTGAGCTCGGACATGATCGTCGGCAGCGCGTTGGCAACGATGGTACTGCTGATGATCGCGGTGAAAAACGCGGCCAGCAGGCCCGTGAGGGCTTCCATGATCTGGCGGTGGGTCATCGCCCCCGCGGGAGCGGGGTGCGCAGGTGGTGTGGGGGCCGGTGAAGGCCCGGTGGCGGCAGCGTGGCTTGCCATGTTTACTCCTCAGCAACGGTGGTCGTAGTGGTGGATCCGGCCGTCTTTGCCCGGGCTGTGGTCCTCAGGGACTCAGCAAGTTTTTGCAGGATTTCCGCCGTTTGTTCGACGTCTTCCTCGCTCCAGTCAAGTAGGAGTCCCTGGAGCGTGGCCGTGCGTTGGTCCTCGATCTCACGGAGCTTTTCCACTCCCAGCGGGGACAGCGCAACCAGCTGGGCGCGCCCGTCCTCCGGATCCGGCCTGCGGACGACGTAGCCCTGCTCCTGCAGCTCGGCGATGTGCCGGCTCAGGACGGGGGCGCTGACGCCGAGGCGCTCCGCAAGGTGCGTGGCGCGGGATTCGCCTTCCCCCACAAACCTCAGGACGCCTTGCAGCGCCACCCCGGTGTCCTGCCCCCGCAGGTTGAGCATGGCGACACAGCGGACGGCACGCTGGAGATCGAAGATCTGGTACACGAGTTTGGCTGCGGCGTTCGGTGCAACTGACATGGAAGACATCCCTCTTTTACTTGCCTTAGGCAACCATATCGCAAATTGGTTACTTTGGGAAACTAAACCTTTTGGGGATCCCCGAAACTCCGGTTAAATGGCAAACGCGGACCGGCAGCTGGGCTGCCGGTCCGCGCCGTCGCGAAGGGGGTGTGTCAGTCGCCGAGGTGCGTCGGTCCGAACATCCTGAGCAGGGTTTCGACGACGACGACGTTCGGTCCGTCCGCGGCGAACCCCGCCTTCAGGGCATCCCCGACGCCCTCCGGGGACACCCGGGTGGCGGGGACGCCGAAGGCCTCGGCCAGCTTGACGAAGTCGGGCCGGGTGAGCTCGGTGGCCGTGGCCTTACCGAAGGCGCCCACCATGTACTCACGCAGGATGCCGTAGCCGCCGTCGTCGACAATGAGCCAGGTGACGGGGACGTTGTGCTGCCTGGCCGTGGCCAGCTCGGCGATCGAGTACATCGCCGAGCCGTCGCCCGAGACGGCCAGCACCCGGGCCGAACCGCCGGATTTGCCGGTGGTTTCCAGGCCGACGGCGCCGCCGATGGCCGCCGGGAAGCCGAAGCCCAGGCCGCCGGCGCCCTGCGCGGAGTGGAACTGGCCCTCTCGGGCGTCCCAGCAGCTCCAGGCCCAGTAGGCCGAAATCGTCATGTCCCAGAACGTCTGCATGGCCGCCGGAACGGCCTCGCGGATGTCCGCCATGAACTTCAGTTCCTTGCCGAGATCCTGGGACTCCAGCCGGGCCCTGACCTTGGCCAGGGACTCCTTGACCAGGGCCTCGGGTGAGGTGCCGTGCCAGTCCGCGCGCTCGCCGTGCGGGTCCGTCAGGGCGGCGTCAAGGGCCTCGAGGGCCTGGCCGGCGTCGGCGCGGATGCCCAGGCCGGGGCGGTTTGACTCCAGGACGCGGGGCTCGGCGTCGATCTGGATGATCCGGCCGCGGGGTTCGAAGGTGAAGTAGTTGGAGGTGACCTCGCCCAGGGAGGAGCCGACGACGATCAGTACATCGGCGTCTTCGAGCAGCTCCGTCATGTACTGGTCCTCGATCCAGGACTGGAGCGAGAGCTCATGGTTCCACGGGAATGCGCCGTTGCCGCCGGGCGTGCAGATCACCGGCGCCCGCAGCTTCTCCGCGATGGAGAGCAGCGATTTCTCGGCCCGGCCGCGGCGCGTGCCGCCGCCGGCGATGATGGCCGGACGTTCCGCCGTCGAGAGCCATTTGACGGCTTCCCGGATCAACTCCACCCGGGGCGGGTTGTCCGCCGCTTCGGCGAGGGCATCCTCCACCGGGGGCACCATGATGGGGTCCAGCAACACGTTCTGTGGGATTTCAAGCCACACCGGGCCCTGCGGCGAGGAGATCGCCTCGGTCCAGGCGTCCTGGATGGCCGAGGGGATACCCGAGGCATGCTGGATCAGCCGCTGGCTCTTGGTGACATTCGCGGCCGAGGCCTTCTGGTCATCGAGCTGGTGCAACATGCCCTTGCGTCGCGCGCCGAGCCCTTCGAGCGGGATCTGGCTGGCGACCACAACCATGGGCACGCCGGTGGCATAGGCCTCCTGGAGCCCGGCGAGGGCGGTGAGAGCACCCGGGCCGGTGGAGAGGAAGAGGACTCCGACTTCACCGGTGGCCCGGGAATAGCCGTCCGCGGCGAAGGCGGAGTTGTTCTCCACCCGTGAGGACACGAAGTGCAGCTTTCCGCGGCCCATCGCGTCAAAGAGGCCCAGCGCGTGCTGGCCGGGGATACCGAAGACGGTCTTGGCGCCGAGGGCCTCGAGGGTCTCGACGACGAGGTCCCCGCCGTTGCGCACGCCGCTCATCGCGAGAATCCGGCCGTGCGGCGGGTTTCCTGGCCGAGGGCCTGGGCGGCGTAGCCGGTGGGCGCGCCGAATCGGTCCCCTTCGATGGCGCGGTCCGCCATCAGGGTGACCAGTTCGTAGGCGACGTGGCTGGCGGCCACCCCGGTGATGTCGGCGTGGTCGTACGCGGGGGCCACCTCGACGACGTCGGCGCCCACGAGGTTCATGCCGCGGAAGCCGCGGATGATCTCCAGGAGTTCGCGGCTCGTGATGCCGCCGGCTTCCGGCGTGCCGGTGCCCGGCGCGTGGGCCGGGTCCAGGACGTCGATGTCGACGGAGATGTAGAGCGGGCGGTTGCCGATCCGGTCGCG
The DNA here is from genome assembly GCF_004798705.1 of Arthrobacter sp. PAMC25564. Taxonomy (NCBI): domain Bacteria; kingdom Bacillati; phylum Actinomycetota; class Actinomycetes; order Micrococcales; family Micrococcaceae; genus Arthrobacter; species Arthrobacter sp. PAMC25564. The sequence continues at coordinate 4,026,112 of NZ_CP039290.1, forward strand.
GACCTTTGCTACGGTCTCGAGCACGCCCTGGTAGTAGACGTCGGCGGAGGTGACGATGCCGAAGCCGAAGCGGTGGTCGTCGTCGAGGTCCTTCTTGCCGTAAAGCGGGCCGCGGGTGCCGATGTGGCTGATCGCCTCGGTGTCCAGGATCCCTTCCTCGACGGCGCGGCGGAACGGTGTCCCGTGCGTGTATTCGGCGCCGAAGTAGGTATCCCAGGTGTCCAGGTGTGCGTCGAAGTGCAGCAGGGCGACGGGTTCTCCGGCGCGCTCGGCGGCGGCGCGCAACAGCGGCAGGGCGATGGTGTGGTCCCCGCCAAGGGTGAGGAGCTTGCTGCCGGAGCCCGTCAGGTCCAGGGCGTTCTGCTGGATCGTCTCGATGGCTTCGTGGATGTTGAAGGGGTTGACCGCCATGTCGCCGGCGTCGGCCACCTGGACATTCTCGAAGGGACTGACGTCCCAGGCCGGGTTGTAGGGGCGAAGCAGCCGGCTGGCTTCGCGGACGTGGTTGGCGCCGAAGCGGGCGCCGGGGCGGTAGGAGACGCCGGAGTCGAACGGGACGCCCACCACCGTGACGTCAGCCTTGGCCACCTGGTCCAGCCGTGGCAGGCGTGCATAGGTGGCGGCTCCCGCGTAGCGCGGGATGCGGGATGAATCGATGGGGCCAAGGTTGCCATTGGCCTCGATGCGCAGCTCTTCCAAGAGAAAGCCTCTCCTTCGAGGATTGACCGATGGGTGTGACAGCCATCATACACTCGAAGTTTCGTATTGCGCATCAATTGTTTACCAATTGTCCTGCGAGGAGCGCGGCCCCTGCATCACGCCCGCTCCGAGGGGCGGCGCTCCGCGAGCGCCGCCCCTCACGCGATCGATCCTCACGCTATCGCCGAGGCGCCCCGCTCACCTGTCCGGACGCGGACCGCGTCGCGGACGTCGATGGTCCAGATCTTGCCGTCCCCGAAGCTGCCCGTGCGGGCTCCGGCCATGATGGCATCCACGACGCCGTCGACGGCGTCCTCGTTGACCAGCACCTCCACCCTGGCCTTGGGGAGGAGATCGGAGCTGTATTCCGCACCCCGGTACACCTCCACATGGCCGCGCTGCCGGCCGTAGCCGCTGGCCTGGCTGACGGTCAGGCCGTTGACCCCCAATTCCTCCAGGGCGGCGCTGACGGCGTCGACTCTCCCCGGCCGCACGATGGCCGTCACGAGCTTCATCTGGATACCCTGCCCCGCACCGCCGGTTCGAGGTCCTTCTGGCCGTCCGGTTCCGTCGCCGCGGAGGCCGCGGAGGCCGCCGTGGCGTGCTGATCCCCGGGATGGAAGCTGCCGCCAACCATCAGGAGTTCGTACGCGGTTTCGGCGTGTTCGGTCACGTCGATGCCGGAGAGTTCGTCGGCCGCGGAAACCCTCATGCCCATGGTCTTGTGGATAGCGAAGCCGATCAGGGTGGTCATGACGGCGCTCCAGACGGTAACGATGAGCGCGGTGAGGAACTGGGGCCAGAACTGGGCCATCCCGCCGCCGTAGAACAGTCCGCCCGCCGTCTTGGCGGAAGGAAGGGCGAAGAATCCCAGGGACAGCGTCCCCCACAGGCCGCCGACGAAGTGCACGGCCACGACGTCGAGGGAGTCATCCAGTCCGATCTTGAATTTCAGCCCGACGGCGAGCGCACAGACAGCCCCCGCCACGGTGCCGATCAGGATGGCGCCGACGGGGTCGATGAACCCGCAGGCGGGGGTGACGGCGACCAGGCCGGCCACCGCGCCCGAGGCGGCGCCGAGCGAGGTGGCGTGCCCGTCACGGATCCGCTCCACCAGAAGCCAGCCCAGCAGCGCTGCACTCGTGGCCAGCAGCGTGTTGGTCCAGGCCAGGCCTGCCGTAGCGTCGGCGGCGAGTTCCGAGCCGGCGTTGAACCCGAACCAGCCGAACCACAGCAACCCCGCCCCGAGCATCACGAAGGGCAGGTTGTGCGGGCGGATGTTGGGGTCCTTCATGAAGCCGAGCCGTTTGCCCAGGACGACGGCCAGCATCAGGCCCGCGATGCCGGCGTTCATGTGCACAACGGTTCCGCCGGCGAAGTCGAGCGCCGAAATCTTGCTGCCGATGATCCCGTCGGTGCCGAAGATCCCGCCGCCCCAGACCCAGTGGGCGATGGGCGCGTAGACAAGCGTCACCCAGAGGGCGGCAAAGAGCAGCCAGGGGCCGAACCGAACGCGTTCGGCGACGGCGCCGCTGATCAGCGCGACGGTGATGATGGCGAACGTGGCCTGGAAGCCGATGAACACCATGTCCGGCAGCCCGGCCGCCTTGCTGCCGATACTGCTGGTCAGTCCGCTCAGGCCGAAGTTCACGAACGGGTCACCGATGAATCCGTTGAGGGAATCGGGCCCGAACGCCATGCCATAGCCCCACAGGGCCCAGACGACGGCGACGACCCCCATGGCGCCGAAACTCATCATCATAATGTTCAGGACCGATTTCATCCGAACCAGTCCGCCGTAGAAAAATGCGAGGCCTGGAGTCATCAGGAGAACGAGGGCGGATGCTGCCAGCATCCACGCCGTCGCGCCGGGATCGAGCGTCTGGGGATCTACAGCCATTACTGCTTCAAGCACTGACGAGTTCATTGCGGGAGCCTTCCTCGAATGCTGGCGCGTCAAGGGCGCCGGACCGGCGAGACCATTTCTACTGCTTCTGCTGCTTCATCTGCGGGACGGTGCACGTCCCCCCGCAGACGACGTTACCGAGGGCATGTTTCAGCAAGGCTCGTCCGTCATTTCGCCGGCGTTACGAGGTCAGCCCAGGGATTAATTCAGCGTTTCCATGATGTAAACACCATGTGACGTACGCGTCACCATGCCGGGCCTGGAGTGAAGCGGGGGTATGGCCCAGGCGGAGTACGGCTACCGGCTGGCGGCCGGGACCAGCACCCACAGCACCTCGACGGCGTCGTCCGTGGGATTGACCCAGGTATGCGGCTCCCGGCCGGGGAACGTCACGGTGTCCCCGGCATGGAGCTCGAACTCCTCGTTGGTGAGGATCAACCGGAGGCTCCCCCGGACCACATGCAGCACGTCGACGTCGCAGTCCACGGCATACAGTTCGGCTTCGCCGCGGCCGCGGGGCTCGATTACGGCCTGGATGATCTGGACCCGCCGTTCGGAGCGGGCCGTCAGCAGCCGCTCCACGATCCCCTCCCCGCCAAGCGAAATCCGGGGACCTTCGTCCTTCTTCGTCAGGTGCGTCTCGGGAGCGGCAAAGAGATCGCCGATCGAGATGGAGAGCACCTGGCACAGCGTCACGAGGGACGCGACGGACGGTGAGGTGAGGTCCCGCTCAACCCGGCTCAGGAAGCCCTTGGTCAGGCCGGTGGCGTCGGCAACCTGCTCGATCGTGAGCCGCTGCGACTGCCGGGCGGCGCGGATCCGGGAACCGATGGCAACGGGAACGTTGCTCGGTTCAACTGGTAGAGCCTTCATTTAGGAACCTTTCACGGCCGGCCGCTCGGCCCCTTCATGGGAGCAATACTAGCGGGATCAACGTCCAAGGACGGCGGATACTGCGGCTGCGCGGATTGCGTCTTGACTGCTACCGGGATCACAACATATTGCGCTGCAACAAGCGTTGCCTATTAGGCAATAAGTCAGTGACCCGAGGGAAGCCTCCGGCATGTGGCTCGTGGTGGCGATCGGAGCGGGCGTGCTGGTCCTGAGCCTGGCATGTGGTCCGTCAGCCCGGACACCATGTTCAGCAGCGCGCCGCCAGAGTCAGCACGGCTACCTGAGAGCCGCCAGTCCAGGATTGCTGCTCACAGAATCCGCTCGGGACGCGGTGGGGTTTCCCCGGCGTCGAGAGCACCCACACCCTCGAGTAGTCCGCAAGTCGGGCGCGTTCCTCCGCTACGGGCACGGCTGGCGGGTCATAGCGGCCATCGTCCCTCGCTGCGCCAGCAGCAAGGGGCTGAGGCAGTTCCACGCTCCGAAGATGGTACTCGACCGGAAGCCGGACGCCGTATTCAGGAGCTATGAGGGCGTCCGAAGTTCCGCGGGCCTGCAGAATGGTTTCAGCCATCTGCCCGGCCTGCCAGAAGTGCCCGGAAGCGCTTCGGACCTGGATCTGCTTGGGAATCATTGCCACCATCAGGCCGGCGATGACTAGGAAGACAACTGCCCGCGCCGCAGTTGTGGCGATGGGTTTGGTTGGCATGCCCCGGATGATCCTCTCCAGCAGCGCCGCTGCGGGGATGATCATGGCCGGGGTGGTCCACAGAAAGTACCTCGCCGCAAAGACAGGCGTGATAGTAACGGACAAAGCCCATAGGAGGACCGGCGGGAAAATCCACCAACTGGCGAACAACACGACATCGGTCCAGTTACGAGGGCCACCCCCGCCCCCGCGATAGGCAACCAGACCTGCCAGCGCCAGGAGGGCCACCGGCATGTACCACGTGAGGCTGCTCATCCCGGCCACGTCCTGCACGGCCCCGAGCGCCGTTGGCACCGTTTGACTAACCTGCTTCACCTGCGTCGAAACCAGAACTCCAATGATCAGGCCAGGGACTATGCCGACGAGGGACAGGACCGCCATCCCGCGGTCCCTGCGCACCAAGGCGAATAGCAAATGTACTCCGCCTACCATCACGGCAAATAAGTGGGCCAGCGGCAGCAGGGCCATTAGCAGAAGATAGAACGCTACGGGCCTGGGCCGGACGCGGTCACAAAGGGCTACGAACACCCAAGTGGCCAGCGTGGCAATGGCCGCAGCCCAGGAATAAGGGCGGGCCTCCTGCGCGAAGGCAATCCACGAGAGCGATAGGACAGTGAGCATCGCGGCCAGCCAAGCCGCCCCGGCGTTGAAGAGGTAACGGGTCAAGCCGGTGAGAGCCACGGCAGCCACAGCGGCTCCCACCGCGGAGGGTAGGCGCATCCACCATAGTTCAGTGGACGCGTTTGTCCACAAGTGCAGGAAGGCATAATAGGGTGCGAAATTCATGTCCTGTTGGCTCATGACGCGGACAAAATCCGGCCATGACAACTGGGACGACCACCAACTGACTGCCTCATCTCCACCAATATCCGACGCGCCGATGCCGGTCAGCGCGAGCAGAAGTGAAAATACGCCGACTACTACAAACTGACCCCGGCGCCGCGACATGAAATCACAGACCACGAGTCCCCCCTCGGTGTTCATGGTGAATGAAACCCAGTATTTCGGGCGGCCCATGTCCGGGCAAGCAATCGGGAGGAAACGAGTAATTACTAGTGGCGAACCAAGTATTCGTTCAAGCCGCGAATTCCCGGGATATGGACCAGGCCAACGGAACGGTGGCCGCCATCGTCGACGTCGTGGTGTCGCTGCTGACCAGGCCCACCGACCCCTCGGTCATGAAGAACTGGTACCGGCGGGTCGCCGGCTGCGCCGTCGAGGAAGAACAGATTCCGGTCCTGGCGCACCAGGCCTGAGTCACCCGGCCGGTCGGCGGACCAAAACTGCCAAAACACCGGCGGTGCCTCCCCAAGGAGGCGCCGCCGTCGGGCGTTTAAGTGTCAGTGTCCCGTCAGTGTTTAACCGTCGGCATCCAACCGTCGGGCTAGTCCTGTTCCTCCGGTTCGCGGAACTCGTCCGCGTCCAGCGGGACGGCCCGCTCATCTTCGTCGACAAGCTCCTCCTGCTCACTCTCCTCGTCCCACTTCTCGTCATCGATGGGGGTGTCGTCGGCGAAGTCGTAGGCGGGATCGGACTCGACGGTTTCCCTGGGCTGGATGGGGATGGAGCCGGTGTTGTCCATGGTGCGACCTCCGTGCGCTCGAGCTGCTGGCAGTGGTCCAAGCTGTCCGCCCGCCCAGGCCGGGACCCGGGTGTTCGGCCGGCGGCGGGCCTGCCGGGAACCCGCCTGGCTCTCATTCGAACACCGCGGACCCTGAGGGTCAAGGGTTGCCCGCCGGTGCCAGCCAAAGGCCCTGAGACGGCACTATGGTTACGGTTTGCCTAAACTTTGGACTAAGGATTGCCAGCCGGAATTACGCTGGATTACGGGGTACTCTGGAGAGGCAACGGGGCCGCACCATGCCCTTTCAAGCCCAGGAGCTTTCGTGTTTCAGCACGCCAAATCTGACCAAGACAACGCAGCCGCAGACGCAGCCACCGCCCGCAGCGAAACCGCCGCCGCCCACGCGGCAGCGAGTGCCGCGGACCCAAGCAACGCGGCGAGCCCCGCGGACATCAAGCGCTGGCGCCAGTACCTCGCCGATGAACGGGCCGAAGCCGCCGTCTACCGTGACCTGGCCCAGAACCGCCACGGCGAAGAACGTGACATCCTGCTCGCGCTGGCCGAGGCCGAGGGCCGCCATGAGGCGCACTGGCTCCAGCTCCTGGGTGACAAAGCCGGCCGGCCACGCCATGCTTCGCTCCGCAGCCAGTTCGTGGGCTTCCTGGCGCGCCACTTCGGCTCCGTGTTCGTCCTGGCCCTGGCCCAGCGCGCCGAAAGCCGCTCGCCGTACTCCCGTGACCCTTCCGCCACCCCCGCGATGGCCGCCGACGAACAAATCCACGAAGAAGTCGTCCGCGGGCTCGCCACCCGGGGCCGCAACCGGCTGGCCGGAACCTTCCGGGCGGCCGTCTTCGGCGCGAACGACGGCCTGGTCAGCAACCTTTCCCTCGTCATGGGCATGGCCGCCTCCGGTGTGGGGAGCCACGTGGTCCTCCTCAGTGGGGTGGCCGGGTTGCTGGCCGGGGCACTGTCGATGGGCGCCGGCGAGTTCATTTCCGTGCGATCGCAGCGGGAGCTCCTGGCCGCGACGCTTCCCACCCAGGTCACCCTGGCCGCGGCGCCCGCCCTGGACATCGAGCACAACGAGCTCCTGCTCGTGTACCTGGCCCGCGGAATGTCCCGGGAGGCCGCCGAACACCGCGTCGCCGAGCGGATGGGCCTGCTGGACTGCGACTGCGATCCAAGCCTCTCGCTGTGGCCGGAAAGCCGCGAGGCGCACGATGAACACGAGGCTGTCGGCACCGCCTGGAGCGCGGCGGCGTCGAGCTTCTGCTTCTTCGCCTCCGGCGCCATCGTGCCGATCATCCCCTTCCTCCTCGGCCTGACCGGCGTCGCGGCGCTCGCGGTCTCCGCCGTCCTGGTGGGCCTGGCGCTGCTGTTTACCGGCGGCGTCGTCGGCCTCCTGTCCGGCACCTCCCCCACCACCCGTGGCCTGCGCCAGCTCGCCATCGGCATGGGCGCTGCCGGCGTGACGTATCTGCTGGGCCTGGCGTTTGGCGCGGTGGTCGGCTAGTGGAAGGTGCCGGCCTCCGGGATCGGAGGCCTCGGCACAGCAGCTCACGCACCGCCCGGCAGATGATCCGCAACCTGGCAACGGCGGCCCTGATCGCCGGCGCTACCGCTTTCCTGGTAGCCGGGTTCGTGCATGGCGATCTCCGGTTCGTGGGCCTCTTCGAGGCCCACCGCGGGACGAACAGCCATCCCCCCGCACAGCCATCGGCCCAGCCAACCGCAGGCCAGGCCGGCCAGCAGTCCGGCGCAACCGAGGAGGGGCCGCGGACCGACACTCCCCCGCCCGGGCTCGAAGAACAGGATGAGCCGCTCGGGAAACCGCGGAAGCCCGCCGTCGCCAGCGGTTCGTACAAGTTCCTTGCGACGAACGAGGACGGCTCGCCGGTGGGCTACTCCCCGTGCCGGCCGCTGCACTATGTGGTTAATGCCGAACTGGCGCCGGCAGGCGCGGAACAGCTCGTGGACGACGCCATCCGGACGGTGTCCGTGGCCACCGGCATCACATTCATTAACGACGGCGCCACCACCGAGGCCCCCGCACCATCGCGTGCCCCCTACCAGAAGGACGCCTACGGGGACCGGTGGGCACCGTTGCTGATCGCGTGGACGACTCCGGAACAGGCACCCCAGCTCAAGGGCCCGGTGATCGGCACCGGCGGCAGCACCCACTTCAGCTACGGCGACGGCCCCAAGAGCTTCGTCACCGGCAGCCTGGAACTCGATTCCCCACAGATCGCCGAGGAGCTCAGCCGGCGCGACGGGGCCGGGTACGCCACGGCCGTGATCCTGCACGAACTGGGCCATGTGATGGGGCTGGAACATGTTGATGATCCGCGGCAGCTGATGTACCCGGAGATCGGCGCCCCGGACGGCCTGGCCGCCGGAGACCTGAACGGACTGCAGGCGCTGGGCCATGCCCAATGCCGCAAGGACCTGTAGCCGTCTACGCGTCCAGCACGGCGAGCGCTTCCTCCACGGTGTCCACGAGGAAGATCCGGCTTTCCATCCGCCGGCCGGCGGCCAGGCTCTGCAGCAGGGGCCATGCCGGGAAGCGGCGCAGCCAGTGCTCCTCCCCCACCAGCACCATGGGAGTGATGGTCTGCGGAGCGCCGTAGTAGTTCTCGCAGGCGTCCTGGAAGATCTCCTGCACGGTGCCGCCCGATCCGGGCAGGAAGATGATGCCCCCGTTGCAGAGCTCCAGCAGGATTGCTTCGCGGATGGCGTTGGCGAAGTACTTGGCGACATGGGTGGCGAAGAAGTTTGGCGGCTCATGCCCGTAGAACCAGGTCGGGATCCCCAGCGACGGCGTTCCTTCCGGGTGGCGGCCGACGACGGCGGCTGCTGCGCGCGCCCACTCCGACACCGAGGGCCGAAAGGTGGGCACGGCGGCAAGGTCTTCCAGCGCCTGCTGGAAATCGGAGTCCGGGACCGTGCTGAGGTAGGCACCCAGATTGGCCGCCTCCATGGTTCCGGGCCCCCCGCCGGTGGCGACCACCCGGTTGTTCCGCGCCAGCAGCCGGCCCAGCAGCGCGGCCTCTTCGAAGCGTGCGGTGCCACGGCGGGCAGCATGGCCGCCCATGACTCCGACCATGGTCCGGCCGGTGCAGAGCTCGGAGCGGGTCAGCTCGTCCAGGGCATCGCCGATCGCGTGGTCATGCAGGGCGGCGGCGAGCGTTGCGTCGAGGCGGTGACGCTGGCCGGGCCGGATGCTCCATTGGTACACTCGGGCGTCGAGGGTGTCCTCGTAGCGTGAGGTTTCGATTCCCGCATACAGTTCCTTCGGGCTGTACAGCTGCCCGCGGTAGGGGTTAAAAGGTACGTCCTCGAGTCTGGGAAAGATCAGGGCGCCCCGGCTGCGCAACGCCCCCTCGACCCCCGCGTCAAAGGTGCAGCCCAGGAAGATCGCACCCTGGACGTCCAGGGCCGCCAGCGGTGCGCTGCGGCCGCGCAGGTCCAGCGACTGGGCGTGCCAGCCGTGCATGCTCCGTGCCCCGGCCGCGACCAGCCGGTCGAAGCTGTCGAGGCTTTCGACTTCCAGCGTGCGCGGACTGGGGTGCAGGCTGCGGGCGGCGCTCATACGGCGCGCCTAGTGGTGCTGTTCCGGGGTACTGCCGGCTTCAAGGCCGCCGGAGCCCGCCAGATAGGCGTCGAGCTTGGCCAGGGTCTGTTCCAGGTTTGCCGGATGGCGGCGGAGGTAGCCCGCCAGCCGGAGGAAGATCCTGCCGCGGACCTGCCTCGCGTCCCATTGCTCGGTGACCAGGGTGCCGGGTTTGCCGGCCGCGTCGGTGGCGGGTTCCAGCAGGTAGCGCCACACATGGCCGTAGAAGTGGCGCCAGGCGATACGCCGGCCTTCCTCGAACTCGCACACGGTGTTGAGGATCTTGTAATCCACCCGCACGTTCATCTCCATGCCAAACTTCGCGCCGAGGGCCAGCCGCCCGGGGCCGTGCGGCTGCGCTCCCTTGACCGTGCCCGAGCCGTCGATCACGCTGTGCAGGGCGGGTGTGGCCAGAACGTCGAAGACTGCTTCCGGAGTGGCCGCGACAAACCGGCTGCGGGACACGAGATAGCTGTTGTTCATCCGGCCATCCTAGCCCTCGGATTCTGTTGCAGAATAAGCCATGCAGACTTCCCGCAACTCCCCCGGCAGCCGGCCCCGCATCGGTATTCCCGTCCGCCTCAGCAGCTCCTCCGACCCGGATCCCCGGGTGGCCGAGGCCAATGACCTCTTCGACTACATCGTGGAGCTGGTGCGCGAGGGCGGCGGCGAACCGGTCCTGCTCACCGCGGCTCCTTCGGCCGCAGAGCTCACGGCGCTCGACGGCGTCGTCCTGCCAGGCGGCGGCGACCTGGACCCCCGGCTCTACGGCGAGGAACAAAGCGCGGCATGCTACGACGTGAACCGTGCCCAGGATGACCTGGACGTGGCCCTCGCCCGGCAGTCGATCGGCGCCGGCGTGCCGGTGCTGGGGATCTGCCGGGGGCACCAACTGCTGAATGTGCTGTACGGCGGCACCCTGATCCAGGACATGGTGCCCGGGACGGTGGCGCACAGCGAGCCGGCCCCCGTGCACGGTGCCGGCCCCTGGGCCTGGCATGAAGTCGAGGTGCGGCCGGGTACCAAGATCGCGGGCCTCTACGGGAGCGGCGACGGCGTCACCGTGAAGATCGCGTCCGGCCACCACCAGGCGGTGGCCCGGGTGGCGGACGGCCTCACGGTGACGGCCGTCGCGGAGGACGGAACCATCGAGGCCCTGGAGGATCCGGAGCGCTGGGTAGCGTCCGTCCAATGGCATCCCGAGGCCCTGGAGCTGTCCGCCGAGGAGCGGATGGCACCGTTCCGGGCATTTGTCGCCGTGTGCCGGGCCCGCCGGCAGGGTTAGCCGCGGCTCCCCTGGCTGCGGGCTGCCAGGGATACCTTGACAGGCAGCCCGGTCTCCAGTGACTCCTGGGCGGCATCGGCAACCCGCGACGCGGCCACCGCGTCCTCCGGGGTGCACGGGTTGTCCCGCTCGCCCAGGATCAGCTCGACGAAGGCCGCCAGCTCAGAGCGGTAGGCCGCCTCGAAGCGCTCCGCGAAGGTGTGGTGCGCCTCCCCGGACGGGAACGCGACGCCGGCTTCGGCCGAGGCCAGCGCCGATTTCTCGTCCAGGCCCACCATAAGCGAACCGGCCGAACCCTGGATCTCCAGCCGGACGTCGTGGCCGGCCCCGTTGTAGCGCGAGGCGCTGACGGTGCCCAGCGTGCCGTCGTCGAAGGTCACCAGCGCGAGGGCGGTGTCCACGTCCCCGACCGCCCCGATGGCGGGATCGCCGTTGTTGGAGCCCTTGGCATAGACCTCGACGATCTCCCGTCCGGTCAGCCAGCGCAGGATGTCGAAATCGTGCACCGAGCAGTCCCGGAACAGGCCGCCGGAGCCGGCCAGGAACTCCACCGGCGGCGGGGCCATGTCGCAGGTGACCGCCCGCAAGGAGTGGATCCAGCCCAGCTCCCCGGCGGTGAACGCGCGCTTGGCCTCGAGGTAGCCGGCGTCGAAGCGCCGCTGGTGGCCGATCTGGACCGTGCCGCCCTTGGACCGGATGTAGTCCAGCACAGGCTCGGAGTCGGCGACGTTCATGGCCACCGGCTTTTCGCAGAACACCGGGATACCGGCGCCCACGCCCGCCTTGATCAAGCCGGGGTGCGTCCCGGTGCCGGTGGCGATGACCAGGCCGTCGATGCCGGAGCCGATCAGGGCCTCCACCGAGGGCAGGAACCCGGCATCCAGCCCGGCAGCAACCGTGCGGGCATGCTCCTCGGCCACATCGGTCAGTCTCAGCCCGACGTTGATTCCTCGGGGGCGGAGCACACTGTTCAGCGCAGAGATGTTGCGGGCGTGCATGACGCCGATGCGTCCCACTCCCACGAGTCCAAGGGTCACGTTCTTCATAGGATTCCTTCGATGGTTGTCGGGCTGGAGCTGCCGGCGGGCCGTCCCGCCGCGGGCCTTTCGCCGGGAAACACGATGCCGAGCTGGTTCCTGATGGCGTCGGCGACGGCCATGGTCCGGACGGACTCGGCGAGCGGCCGCTGCGGAACCTCGAGCTGCCCCGCCGCAACGGCACGGGCGACGGCGGCAGCTTCGTAGTGCAGCCCCTCGAAGTGCGCCCCGGCGGCCTCCTCGTAGGCCAGCCGGGTTCCGTCCGGGAAGCGCACGGTGAAGCCGCCGGGCATGTTGAAGGGACCGTCAATGGTCAGCGAGGCTTCCGTTCCCACGATGGTGGCCGAGGTCGGCGTGAAATTGTGCAGCTGGGTGTTCATCACCGCCTGCTTTCCGCCGGCAAAGGACATCACGGCGGAAAGCTGGGCGTTAACCCCGGAACCGTGCGGTTCACCGAGCGCCAGGAGACGGTCCGGTTCGCCCAGCACGGACGTGATCAGCGAGAGCGGATAGGTCCCCAGATCCAGCAGCGGGCCGCCGGCCAGGGCCGGGTCGAAGATCCGGTGGCTGCGGTCAAAATGCTCGCCGTATTCAGCGAAGACCGTGGTGAGCTCCCCGAGCATTCCGGCGTCGAGCACCTGCCGGATGACGTCGAACTTGGGCAGGAAGAACGTCCACATTGCTTCGGCGGCGAACAGGCCGGCCCCGGAGGCCCGGCTGGCGATTCCTGCCGCCTGTTCGCGGTTGATGCCGATCGGCTTCTCGATCAGGACATGCTTGCCGGCGTCGAGCGCCATGAGCGCAGCCGCATAGTGGAAGTTGTGCGGCGTGGCCACGTAGATGATGTCGACGTCGGAAGCTGCCAGCTCCTCGTAGCTGCCGAAAGCCGCCGGGATTCCGTGCCGCCCGGCAAACATTTCGGAACGGTCCAGCGAACGCGAGGCGATCGCGGCAATCAGCTGAGAGGAGTGTGCCTGGACGGATTCCGTGAAGCGCTCCGCGATCCAGCCGGGACCCATGATCCCCCAGCGCAGCGGGGGCGCATCACGGGAATCCGGAACCCGGGACGGCGGCAGCGAGCGCGGCCCGGTCATGAACGGGCCACCTTGGTGTAGGCGCCGTTGTTGTGGAAGGAGGCGATCATCGCCTCGGCGGCCTCGGCGGCCCGCAGGCCGTCCAGCGCGGTGGCCAGGGGCGGTTCCTCCCCGTTGGCCAGCGCCGAGATCCAGGCCTGGAGCTGCAGCCGGTAGGCGTCAGCGAAACGCCCCCGCCAGTCCCCGGGATAGCCCGTTGACATGGCTGCGGCCGCACTGGTGGTCAGCAGCGCCGGTTCCGACAGGCTGGCGGTGCCGTGTTCGGCCACCACCTCGCACTTGATGGAGTAGCCGAACTCCGCGTTGAGGAACAGTTCCAGCGTGGTGAGCGTGCCGTCCGCGGTCCGCAGCATCATCAGGACGGGGTCATCGAGGCCTGCGGGGGCCCGTGATGAACGCCGGCCGGAGTTCCACGCGACGTCGGTGATGGGAGATCCCAGCAGCCAGGGTACGGCGTCGAGTTCGTGGATCGCGGAGTTGGTGACGGCGGATTCGGTGGTCGCGCCCGGGGCGGACGCCTGGCTGCGGCTGATGCAGTGCACCATAAGCGGTTCGCCATGTTCACGGGCGGACGTGACGCGCTTCAGCTCGGCGTAGCCGGGGTCGAAGCGGCGCATGAAGCCCAGGGAGAGCAGGGAGTTGCCCGTGGCGGCCACGATGTCGGCGTCGGCCTCCAGCACCTCCCGGCATTCGGCGGCCGTGGGCGCCAGCGGCTTTTCGCAGAAGACGGGGGTCATGGCCTCGAAGCATTCCAGGATCAGCCCGGCATGGCTCGAATCGTCCGAGGCGATCACGACGGCGTCAACCTCACTGGAGTTGATCAGCTCCGACGGTTCGGTGGTAAACCGGGCGCCGGCGGCGGCAGCAGCCTGCGCGGCGCGGCCCGGATCGGCGTCGGCAACGAAGCTGACTTCCGCCCCGTTGATGGTTGTTGCGAGGTTGGTGATGTGGTGGGCGCCCATGTTGCCGGCGCCAATCACCCCTACCCGGATGGTCATGGTGCTCCGATCTCATAACGGCTTTCAGGTCAAACCCCGGCCGGCGGGCGCCGGCCGGGGTTCCCGGACTCGTGAAGTTGACCCGTACAGGTGCTGCGCACCGGGCCGCTGCTCAGCCCGGCAGTTGGCTGGACGTCTCGGCCACTTCGGCCTGCACCTCCTTGACCACATCGCCGTGGCCGCCGAGCTGTTCGAGTTCGTGGGCAAGTTCGGCGAGTTCGGCGCCGCCGGCCATCTGGGCGGTGAGCTCGTCCAGGGTGATGTCCTTCTTGTCGTAGTAGCCGATAGACTTGCCGCGCTTGAGCAGCAGGAAGCGGTCACCGACAGGGAAGGCGTGGTGCGGGTTGTGGGTGATGAAGATGACCCCGAGCCCCCGGTCGCGGGCCTGGAGGATGTAGCGCAGCACGACGCCGGACTGCTTGACGCCCAGGGCGGCGGTGGGCTCGTCCAGGATCAGGACCTTCGCCCCGAAGTACACGGCCCGGGCGATCGCGACACACTGGCGTTCGCCGCCGGAAAGCTGGCCGATGGGCTGCTCCACGTCGCGCAGGTCGATGCCCATCTCGGCCAGTTCCTGCTTGGTGATGTCCTTCATCTGCTGGACATCCATGCTCTTGAACGGGCCGAAGCCGCTGGTCAGCTCGGAGCCGAGGAAGAAGTTCCGCCAGATCGGCATCAGCGGGACGACGGCCAGATCCTGGTAGACGGTAGCGATCCCGGCGTCCAGGGCGTCGCGGGGCGAATCGAATTTCCGCTCCTCGCCCATGATGTTCAGGACTCCCGCGTCGTGCTGGTGCAGGCCGGCGATGATCTTGATGAGCGTCGATTTGCCGGCGCCGTTATCGCCCAGCACGCAGGTGACACGGCCGTTGTCCACGGCCATCGTGACGTCGCTGAGCGCGACGATGTTGCCGTAATGCTTGCCCACGCCCTCCAGGGAGAGCAGGTGGACGGGGGTGTGGGTCAGCGGGTCCTTCTCATCCTTGAGGAGCCGCTTCTGGTCAATCCGTTTGGCGTCTGTCTGATTGGCATTCATGGTGGTCCGGGCCCCTTTACTTGAGTTCCGCGCGGCGCTTGACGATGAGGTTCACGATGGTGGCCAGCAGCAGCATCAGGCCCAGGAAGAACTTGAACCAGTCCGGGTTCCACTGCGCGTAGACGATGCCCTTGTTGGCCATGCCGAAGATGAACGCGCCGATCGCACCGCCCACCGCCGAGCCGTACCCGCCGGTCAGGAGGCAGCCGCCGATCACCGCGGCGATGATATAGAGGAATTCATTGCCCACGCCCTCGCCGGACTGCACGGCGTCGAACGCGAAGAGGTTGTGCATGCCCAGGATCCAGCCGCAGAACCCCACGCCCATAAACAGGCCGATCTTGGTCGCCTTGACCGGCACGCCCACGGCGCGGGCCGCGTTCGCGTCCCCGCCGACGGCGAAGATCCAGTTGCCTACCTTGGTCCGCAGCAGCACCCAGGAGGCCACCGCCACGAGCAGGATCCAGATGAACACGGTGTTCTTCACATCGACGCCGCCGATGTTCACCGAGGAGGAGAACACGGCCTGCGCCGCCTTGTAGCCGTCCATCGTCGAGATCGACGGTGAGGACACGCCGCCGCCGATCATCCGGGTCAGGCCCAGGTTCAGGCCCGTCAGCATCAGGAACGTCGCCAGCGTGACGATGAAGCTGGGCAGCTTGGTCTTCATCAGGATCCAGCCGTTGATGAAGCCGATGGACAAGGAGACCAGCAAAGCCAGGCCGACGCCGACCCAGACGTTCGTGCTGAAGTACCAGCTGAACATCGACGCCGTCAGCGCCGAGCTGATCACGGCGACACCGGTGGAGAGGTCGAACTCCCCGCCGATCATCAGCAGCGACACCCCCACCGCCATAATCCCGATGGTCGAGCTTCCATAGAGCACCGTCGCGAAGGACGCCGGCTGCAGGAAGGTCGGGGAAACAGCGGAGAAGAAAATGAACAGGACGATCGCACCCACCAGGGCACCGACCTCGGGCCGCCCCAGGAGGGCCTGGAGCGGGTTGCGTTTACCGATGCGTTCATCACGCACAGGGATCTTTACGGCTAATTGAGTCATAGTGTTTCTCCTACCTGGGCGGGTTCCGGGGCCGCCAAGCCCCGGAACCCGGCTGGGGCATCCTTAGCGGATGCCTTCCTTGGCGAACTTGAGGACGTCAGGAGCTGCTGCCTGATCGATGATCGACGGGCCGGTCAGTACCGGAAGTCCGCCACCCACGTGGATGCCGCCGCGCTTGACCTGCCACAGCGCGTCGATGGACCCGTAGCCCTGCAGCCACGGCTGCTGGTCCACGGTGAATGCCACCTTGCCGTCGATGATCGCCTGGGCGAGCTCGCCGTTCATGTCGAAGGAGGCCACCTTGACCTTGCTCTGCAGGTTCAGTGACTCAACGGCCTTGTCAATTGTGAGCGTGAACGGTGCGCCGAGTCCGATGATGGCGTCGGCGTCCGGGGTCGCCTGTAGCTTTGCGGTCACTGTGGAGGAAACCTGGGTCATGTCCGTTCCTTGCACGAACAGGTTTTCGGTGCCCGGGACCTTCGACTTGACACCGGCACACCGGGAATCGAGGGCGACGTTCCCCTGCTCCATGATCACGCAAATCGGGTGCTTGACGCCCAGGGAGGCCAGCTTGTCGCCGACGGCGGCGCCGGCCAGGTTCTCGTCCGAACCGAAGTGGGTGAACGCACCCACCTTCTTCCAGACATCGGCACCGGAGTTCAGGCTGACTATCGGAATGCCGGCATCCGTGGCCTTCTTCAGCACGTCCTTGAGGGCGTCCGGCTTGGCCAGTGTCACGGCGATGCCGTCCACCTTCTGGTCGATGGCCTGCTGGATCAGCTGGGCCTGGCGGCCGCCTTCGGGATCCGAGGTGTAAAGCAGGTCAACGTTGTCCTTGGCCGCGGCTTCCTCGGCGCCCTTGCGGAGGATGTCCCAGAAGGTGTCGCCCGGAGCGGCATGGGTGATGAGGGCGATCTTGATCCGGGGCGTGGAAGCTGCCTGGCCTCCGCCGGCCGCGTTGCCTGAGTCTGCGGGCTTGCCGCCGGTGCTGGAACACGCGCTCAGGGCCAGCATGGGTACCACGGCCGCCGTCAGGGCTGCCTTCCGCCACGAGAACTTGGTCACGATCAATCTCCTTTGATTCCGGGCCACGCCGACCGCTTCGTCGCGTCAGTCCGTGGGCTATCTACAAATGATCATGGTGACTCCGATCACAGTTGTCAATAGTTTGTCCTGACATTAGGATGTTTTGACGTAACACAATTGGAAGAAATGCCCGGATTGGCCCTCACCGCGCCGCCTGGCGCAGCCCGGGACAGCCCGCAAGAGGGCCGGAGCACCATTGGCTGTCCCTCATCACCCTGCTAGTATCAGAACAAGGAAGTATGTCCTATCAAGCGAACATATACCTGACATACGCGGACCGGCCGGCACGAGCGGCCCCTGCGGAGCACAAGGGAGAGCTCAGTGGCGAATCAACTAAATCTCAGTATCGACCGCTCCTCACCGGTGCCGCTCTACCATCAGGTGGTGCAGGGCATCGAGGCCGCCATCCACACCGGATTGTTGGAGCCGGGCAGCCGGCTGGAAAACGAGATCGATCTCGCCGCCCAGCTCAATCTGTCCCGCCCTACGATGCGCAAGGCCATGGATGAACTCGTCCGCTCGGGCCTGCTGGTCCGCAAGCGCGGCGTGGGCACCCAGGTGGTGTCCAGCCAGGTCCGGCGCCCGCTGGAACTCTCCAGTCTTTACGACGACCTGAGCAACAACGGCAGCAAGCCCACCACCGAGGTGCTGAGCTTCTCGCATGAGGAGGCCGACGCCGCCACCCGGGAGGCACTCCAGCTTCCGGCCGGCGCGAAGGTCTACCACTTCACCCGGCTCCGGAAGGTCGGCGGCAAACCGCTGGCCCTGATGGAGAACTGGGTGCGCGATGACATCACCCTCATCGACGAGGCGCTCCTGGGCTCGCAGGGTCTGTACGGAATCCTGCGCAACGGCGGGGTGAACTTCCGCCTCGCCTCGCAGCGGATCGGCGCCATGATCGCCAACGATTACCAGGCTCCGCTGCTGGAAACCACCCCCGGCTCCGCCCTGGTCACGATGGAGCGGACCGCGGTGGATGACACCGGGCGCATGGTCGAAACCGGCCACCATGTCTACCGGGCCGATTCCTACAGCTTTGAAATGACGCTCGTCCAACGCTAAGCGCCCGCGCCAAGCGCCAGGCGCGAGGCGCCAGGCGCCAGGCGCACCAACCGAAAGAGGACCTCCATGGCCAACTGGGTCTATCCGCTGGGAACCGCTGCCGAGGGCAGCTGGGACATTTCACTGGGCACCGCCGACTCCACGCTGGCCGTGGACGGCTGGGCGCACACCGGTCTGAAGGTGGCGACGCTCCCCGCCGGCGGCGCCGTCGGGCTTGCCGCGGCCGGCGAGGAACGCATCGTGATCCCGCTCAGCGGATCCTTCACGGCGGCCGTGGACGGCCAGTCGTATTCCCTGGCCGGGCGGGAGAGCGTCTTCAGCGGTCCCAGCGATGTGCTCTATACGGGAACCGGCAAGGCCGTGACCATCGCGTCGGCCGACGGCGGCCGGGTCGCGGTTGCCACCGCCCCGGCGAAAGCCTCCTACCCGACCCGCCTGATCACGGCCGCGGAGACGCCGGTGGAGCTCCGCGGGGCAGGCAACTGCTCCCGCCAGGTCCACAATTTCGGCACGCCCGCGGCGCTGGAAGCCGACCGCTTCATCGTCTGCGAGGTCCTTACCCCGGCCGGCAACTGGTCCTCCTATCCCCCGCACAAGCACGACGAGGAAAAGGACGGCGAGACCAGCCTCGAGGAGATCTACTACTTCGAAACCCGGGTAGCGCCGGGAGCCCCGAAGCGCCCGGGCGCCGACGACGCCATCGGCTACCAGCGCGTGTATGCCTCCGACGAGCGGCCCATCGACGTTTCGGCCGAGGTACGGACCGGCGACGTTGTGCTGGTGCCGTATGGCTGGCACGGCCCCGCGATGGCCGCCCCCGGCTACGACATGTATTACCTCAACGTGATGGCCGGCCCCGGCCCGGTCCGCGACTGGCTCATCAGCGACGACCCGCACCATGGCTGGATCCGGCAGACCTGGGAAGGCAAGGACGTGGACCCGCGCCTGCCCTTCGGCCGCTAGAGACGCTGCAGTTCGACGCCGTCCCGGCTTTCCGCCGGCTCGACGGCGGCTTCCGGGACGCCGCGCCCGGCGTCGTTCTTCCGCCTGGCATTCACGGCCGCGAACACCATCACGGCGAGGCCCAGCGCGGTGATCCCGGCGCCGGCCCAGATCGGCGAGGTGTAGCCGAAGCCGGCCGTGATGGTGACCCCGCCCAGCCAGGCCCCGAGGGCGTTGCCCACATTGAAGGCGCCGATGTTGGCGCCGGAGGCCAGGGTGGGCGCGCTGCTGGCGTACTTCATGACGCGCATCTGCAGCCCGGGAACCGTGGCGAAGCCAAAGCCGCCCAGCAGCACCATGGACGCGATGGTCATCGGCTGGTTGCCGGCGGTCAGCGCGAAGGCCACGAGGACCAGTACCAGGGCCGCGAGCACCACGAGCAGGGTGCGGTCCACGTTCCGGTCCGCCGCCTTGCCGCCCACGGTGTTGCCGACGAAGAGCCCCACACCGAAGAGGATCAGCAGCCACGGCACGGTGGAGGCGGAGAAACCGCTGACCTCGGTGAGCGTGAAGGCGATGTAGGTGAAGGCACCGAACATGCCGCCGTAGCCGAGGATCGTGACGGCGATGGAGAGCCAGACCTGTCCGGACCGGAAAGCACGCAGTTCGATGCGCAAACCGCCAGCGGCAGAACCAGCGGCAGAAGGCGCCGCCCCCTGGCCGGATCCCGTTTTGGGCACAAGGGCGAGGATGCCGGCGAGCGCCAGCACACCGATGCCGGTGATCGCCCAGAAGGTCGAGCGCCAGCCCGCGGCCTGGCCCAGCAGGGTGCCGAACGGGACACCCAGCACATTGGCCGCCGTCAGGCCCGTGAACATGATCGCGATGGCGCCCGCCTTCTTGTTGGCCGCGACCATACCGGCGGCCACCACCGCGCCGATGCCGAAGAACGCGCCGTGCGCCAGGGCGGCGATGACGCGGCCCACCATCATCGTCAGGTAGTCGGGGGCGACGGCGGAGACGAGGTTGCCGGCAATGAACAGCACCATCAGCACGGCCAGGACCGGCTTGCGTTCCAAGCGCGTCACGGCGGCGGTGAGGCCAAGAGCCCCGACGACGACGGCGAGCGCGTAGCCGGAGATCAGCCAGCCGGCGGTGGCCTCACTGACCCGGAAGTCGGCGGCCACCTCGGGCAGCAGGCCCATGATGACGAACTCGGTGAGTCCGATCCCGAACCCGCCGAGGGCGAGTGCAATGAGGCCGATAGGCATGGAGGAGCTCCTTCAAAACTGTGCGGAGGGGTATGGGAGGCGTAAGCTATTAGTTGCAGACGCGTTATTTATTGTTGCACAAGCAACTATCCCGCGCAAGCAACTATTTTTGGAGGGCCTGCCGTTTTGGCGGAGCGGGCTGATCGGAAGGGAACATCAGATGGGCATCAAGGACGACGCCGTCGAGGTCCGCGCGCAAGGGTGGCGGACACTGGCGGCCCTGCATGGGCTGATCGAGGCGGAACTGGAGCGCTCCCTGCAGGCCGAAGCGCAGCTGTCCGTGGTGGAGTACACGGTGCTGGATGCCTTGAGCCGGCAGGACGGCTGGCACATGCGCATGCAGCAACTGGCCCGTGCCACGGCGTTGAGCGCGAGCGCCACGACACGCCTGGTCAACCGGCTCGAGGACCGCGGCCTGCTGACCCGGATCCTGTGCGCGGAAGACCGCCGCGGGATCTATACCGAGCTCACGCCCAGCGGCATCACGCTGCTCGAGCAGAGCCGGCCGGTCCACGACGCCACGCTGGAGCGGGCCCTGGCCGAGGCACAGGAGGTCCCGGAGCTGGCGCCGCTGGTCGACGCCCTCCCCAGGCTGCACACCGGGGTCTAGGCCGGGCCGGAGCCTTGAGGCCGGACGCGCGGTAAGCCCCGCCGCCGCGTCGAAACGCGGCGGCGGGGCTTACCGGCCTGGATCACGAGGCCGCAGCCGCCGTCGTCAGACGCTCACCTTTTCAATGTGCTGCTGCATCGTCTCCAGCTGGTAACGGGAGACCTCGGCGGCGTCGTCATCCTCGGCGAAGACGCTGGAGACCATGACGGTGTCCTCGCGGTCGAGGAAGCCGATTTCCTTCAGGCCGCCGAAGAACTCCTCCCAGTTGACGTCGCCGTCGCCGATTTTCAGGTGCTGGTGGACCCGGACCGGGTTGCCGGGCGGGTTGGTGATGTAGCGCAGACCGTGCGAGGCATGGTGGTCCATCGTGTCCGCGACGTGGACCAGGCGGAGCTTGTCCCCCGCCGCCCGCATGATCTCCAGCGGCGGATTCTTCATGTGGAAGCTGTGCGAGGCCACGTAGACCAGGCCCACGTTCTTTGAGTTCAGGCCCCGGATCACCCTGATGGCGGCCAGGCCCTCCTCCACGAAGTCGTCCGGGTGGGGATCGATCAGCAGGTCGATCCCCTCCCGTTCGATGATCGGCAGCAATTCCTCCATGGATCGGTAGAAGGCGCGCTCGGACTCCTCGGCCTTCTCCGGCCGGCCGCTGAATTCGGTGTTCATGGTGCCCACGCCCAGGTCCACCGTGATCTGGATGGCGCGCTTCCAGTAGCGGACAGCCGCCTCGCGGGCGTCCTCGTCCGGGCCCGACCAGCGCAGCACCGGCAGTACCGAGGCGATCCCGATCCCCACGTCTTTGCAGGCCTTGGCCAGCTTGGCCACGAGCTCGTCGTCCGCCTTCGGGTGGTTGAAGAACGGGATGAAGTCCGGGTGCGGGGTCATCTGCATGTACTCGTAGCCGAGGTCCGCGACCACGCGGGGGAACTCCAGGAGGCCGTGGCTGTGATGGAACGGCGTGGGGTCAAGGGCGATTTTCACTGGGGAACACTCCATTGTGGATCAGGCGGGGAATTGCTGCTGGCTCGCGTCTAGCGGTAGAGGACAGGCTTGGCGTTCAGCTTCACGGCGACCTTTTCGCCGTTCTTCTGCGCCTCGACGCCGGCTTCGCAGCAGGCGGCGGTGGCGTAGCCGTCCCAGGCAGTGGGGCCGCCGATCTCGCCGCGGAGGGCGGCGTCAACCCAGGACTGGATTTCGACGTCGTATGCCGCGCCGAAGCGCTCCTCGAAGCCGGGGGTGATGTTGCCGCCCCAGTGGCCATTGCTGCGGGTGTACGGTCCTTGGTCCCCGCCGATGCTGACGATGCCGTCCTCGAAGGAGGCCTGGGTGGCTACTTCGTAGCCGAACTTGGCGTTGACGTAGATCTCGACGTCGGCCAGGACGCCGGACTCGGTCTCGATCAGCACGTGTTGCGGGTCGTGCTGGCCGGCCGGGGCGTTCCGGGTGGCCTTGCCGAGGCGGACCTGGACGGAGGTGATTTCCTCACCCGTGAAGTAGCGGATCGCGTCGAATTCGTGGACCACGGAGTCGTTGATCAGCATTTCGTTGGTGAAGCCCGCGGGAGTGGTGGGGTTGCGGTGCTGGTGGTGCAGCATGAGCAGCTCGCCGAGTTCGGAATCGCGGATGATCTTGCCCAGGGCGGCATATTCGGCGTCGAAGCGGCGCATGAAGCCGACCTGGATGCGCTGGTGGCCCAGCTTTTCCTCGGCCTCGACGATCTTCCAGGCGGATGCGGCGTCCGGGGTCAGCGGCTTCTCGCAGAGGATCGGGATGTCCTTGGCGATCGCCTTGAGCAGGATGTCCTCATGCAGGAAGCCGGGGGTGGCGATCAGCACGGCGTTGACGTCGCCGTTGTTGAGCGCTTCGTCGGCGTCGGCCAGGGCGACGGCGCCCGGGATGCCTTCGATGGCCGCCTGGGCCCGGGCAAGGTCGACGTCGACGACGGCGGCAACTTCCGCGCCGTGGATGCGGGTGTTGAGCCGCTGGATGTGGTCTGCGCCCATACGGCCTGCGCCGATGACGGCTACGCGGAGGGTCTTGGTCATGATCTTGTCCTCAGTTCTAGTTGACAGCGGTGCGGGAGCCGCAGGAGAGCAGGTAGTTCCGGGTGCGCTTGGCGATCGGCATCGGGACGTCAAAGGCCACGGGGTACATGTCCTGTTCCACGATGCCGAAGATCGGCCGGTCCAGGGCCTCGACGGCCTCGATCACGGCGCGCAGGTCCGGCAGCCCGTTGGGCGGTTCGGTCATGACGCCGGCGAGGTTGGCGGCGGCCCAGGTCATATCTTCCACGTTGACCTTTTTGAGGATGTCCGGGTTGATCTGCTTGAGGTGCAGGTAGCCGATCCGGTCCGGATAGTTCTTGATCAGGTCGAGGCTGGATGCCCCGCAGTATTCGGCGTGGCCGGTGTCCAGGCACAGGTTGAGGTGCTTGGAGTCTGTGGCGGCGAGCAGGGTCTCGATGTCCTCCTGCGCGCCGACATGGGAGTCGGCGTGGGAGTGGAACTGCTGCTTCAGGCCGAAGTCCTCCAGCAGGGTCTTGCCGAGGCGGTTGTGGCCGGTGAAGAGATCGCTCCAGGCCTTTTCGGTGAGCTGGCCGCTCTCCACGGCCTCGCCGGTGACGTCGTCGCGCCACATCGCGGGGATGACCACGATGTGTTCCCCGCCCATCGCGGCGGTGAGCTCGGCGACCTTGCGGGCCGGTTCCCACGCGGTTTCCCACTGGTCCAGGCCCCGGTGGAAGGCAGTGAACACCGTGCCGGCCGAGATTTTCAGGTCGCGGGCCTTGAGTTCCTCGGCCAGCCGGGAAGGGTCGGTGGGGAGGTAGCCGTAGGGGCCGAGTTCGATCCATTTGTAGCCGGATTCGGCGACTTCGTCGAGGAAACGTTCCCACGGGGTCTGCTTCGGGTCATCCGGGAACCAGACGCCCCAGGAGTCCGGCGCGGTGCCGATGATCAGCTTGTTCTCAGTCATTGCTCAATCCTTGTGTCTGCTGGTGGTTTGGGCCCACGCCGCCAGGGTTCCCTGGCCGGCTAACCCAACTGACTCGCAGTTGTTGTCGTTTTGAGGGCTCATAACGACAACTAATGCCAGCCAGTTGGGGGGGGTGGGGATTAGTTGGAGGGGAAGTTGTAGGAGGCGCCGGAGGCGTGGGTGGGCTCGGGCCAGCGTGAGGTGACGACCTTGCCGCGGGTGTAGAAGGAGACACCTTCCGGGCCATAGATGTGCTTGTCGCCGAACAGCGAGGCCTTCCAGCCGCCGAAGGAGTGGTAGGCCACCGGCACGGGCAGCGGCACGTTGATACCGATCATCCCCACCGTGACGGAGCGCTGGAACTTGCGGGCGTTGGCGCCGGAGGAGGTGAAGATCGCGGTGCCGTTCCCGTAGGGGTTGGCGTTGATCAGGGCGATCCCGGCGTCCAGGTCCTCCACCCGGACCACGACGAGGACGGGGCCGAAGATTTCCTCGGTGTAGGCGGTCATTCCGGTCTTGACGTGGTCCAGGACGGTAGGGCCGACCCAGAATCCCTCTTCGTGGCCGGGGACCACGAGGCCGCGGCCGTCCACCACCATGGCGGCCCCGGCCGTTTCGGCCTCGGTGACGATCTTCACGATACGTTCCTTGGAGGCCTGGGTGATGACCGGGCCCATTTCGGCGTCCGGCGCGGTGCCGTTGTTGACCTTGACGGCGAGCGCGCGTTCTTCGACCTTCTTGACCAGGAGGTCGGCGGCCTCGCCGACTGCGACGGCAACCGAGATGGCCATGCAGCGCTCGCCGGCGGAACCGAAGGCGGCGGCGGCGAGGTGGTCGGCGGCGTTGTCGAGGTCGGCGTCGGGCAGGATGATCGCGTGGTTCTTCGCGCCGCCCAGGGCCTGGACGCGCTTGCCGTGGGCGGTGGCGGTTTCGTGGACGTACTTCGCGATGGGGGTGGAGCCGACGAAGGAGATGCCGTCCACGTCCGGGTGGGTCAGCAGGCCTTCGACGGTTTCCTTGTCGCCGTGCAGGACCTGGAAGACGCCGTCGGGCAGGCCGGCCTCCTTCCAGAGCTTGGCCAGCAGCATCGAGGCGGAGGGGTCGCGTTCGGAGGGCTTGAGGATGAAGGCGTTGCCGGTGGCGATGGCCATCGGCGCCATCCACAGCGGCACCATGACGGGGAAGTTGAACGGGGTGATGCCGGCGACGACGCCGAGGGGCTCGCGGAAGGAGAAGACGTCGATGCCGGTGGAGACCTGGTCGGAGTAGTCGCCCTTGAGCAGTTGCGGGATGCCGCAGGCGAACTCAACGACCTCGAGGCCGCGGGCGATCTCGCCCTTGGCGTCTGAGAGGACCTTGCCGTGCTCGGCGGTGATCAGTTCGGCGAGCTCGTCCATGTGGGCCGCGACGAGTTCGCGGAACTTGAACAGGACGGCGGTGCGCTTGGCCAGGGAGATGTCGCCCCAGGAATCTGCGGCGGCGCGGGCGGCGGCAACCGTGGTGTCCAGGTCGGCCCGGTTCGCCAGCCGCAGCTCTGCGGAGACGGCGCCGGTGGCGGGGTTGTAGACGGACTGGGTGCGGCTGCCAACGCCGGCGGTCTCGGCACCGTTGATGAAGTGGTGGATGGTCTTGGTGATGGTGCTGGTCGTCATGGGAATGTCCTTGGGGGTTGGATACTGGGGTGGCTCAGGGGCCGGGGTCAGCCCAGCAGCTTGCGCTGGCGGCTCTTGTGGTCGACGTAGGCCTGGAAGGCCTGTTTGGTGGAATCGAGCTCGGAGACCTGGGAGACCGGGACATCCCACCAGGACTCGGAGCTCGGGGCGTCCAGCAGCGGGTCGGATTCAACATGGATCAGGATGGGCCCGCTGCGCTCAGGCGCGGCCTTGGCGTCGCGGATGGCCTGCTCGAGCTCGGCGATGACCTTCTCCCCCGGGTCGATCCGGATCACCTTCACGCCGAGGCTTTCGGCGTTCAGGGCCAGGTCCACGGGGAGCCTCTCGCCGTCGTCGAAGCTGTGGTGCTCCTCATCCAGGGCCCGGTATTGGGTGCCGAAGCGCTGGGAGCCCAGGGACTCGGAGAGCGAGCCGATCGATGCGTAGCCGTGGTTCTGGATCAGGACCACGATCAGCTTGATCCGCTCGGCGACGGCGGTGACGAGTTCGGTGTGCATCATCAGGTAGGAGCCGTCCCCCACCATCACGACGACGTCGCGTTGCGCCCCGCCCTTCGCGGCCTCGGCCAGCGCCGCGCGCTTGACGCCGAGGCCGCCGGGGATTTCGTAGCCCATGCACGAGTAGGCATATTCGACGTGGTAGCCGAACGGATCCCGGACACGCCACATCTTGTGCAGGTCCCCCGGCAGGGAACCTGCGGCGCAGATGACAACATCCTGGGCGTCCATGGCCCGGCTGGTGGCGCCGATGATCTCGTTCTGCGCCGGCAGCGGCGTAAACCGGGTGTCAAAGGCCTCATCCACGGTGGCGTTCCAGCGTGTCTTTTCCGCCGTGATCCGCTGCTCCAGGTCGGCGCCGATCCGGTAGCCGCCGAGGGCCTGGTTCAGCTTGACCAGGGCCTTCCGGGCATCCGCGACGATCGGCAGGGCGGTGCCGTGCTTGTAGGCGTCGATCGGCGCGACGTTGATGTTGATGAACTTCACGTCCGGGTTCTGGAACGCGGTCCGGGACGCCGTCGTGAAGTCCTCGTAGCGGGTGCCGATGCCGATGATGAGGTCCGCAACGGCGGCGATGGCGTTGGCCGCCGTCGTGCCGGTGGAGCCGATCGCGCCGAGCGAGTACTTGTGGTCCCAGGGCAGGACGCCGACCCCGGCCTGGGTGTTGCCCACCGGGATGCCGGTCAGTTCCACGAACTTGGCCAGCTCCTCGTTGGCATAGGCGTAGAGCACGCCGCCGCCGGCGATGATCAGCGGGCACTTCGCGGCGCGGATCGCCGCCGCGGCGCGGCGGATGTCCTCGTCGTCGGCGTCGGGGCGGCGGATCCGCCATTCGCGTTCGGCGAGGAATTCCTCGGGCACGTCGAAGGCTTCGGCCTGGACGTCCTGGGGCAGCGAGATCGTCACTGCCCCGGTCTCGGCCGGGTCGGTGAGGACGCGGAGGCCGTGGTGGAACGCGGAAAACAGCTGCTCAGGACGGGAGACCCGGTCGAAGAACTTCGACAGCGGCCGGAAGGCGTCGTTGACGGTGATGTCGTAGGCTTCCGGGCGTTCCAGTTGCTGCAGTACGGGGTCCGCGGCACGGGTGGCGAAGGTGTCGCTGGGGAGCAGGAGCACCGGCAGCCGGTTGGTCGTGGCCAGCGCCGCGCCGGTGAGCAGGTTCGAGGAACCCGGTCCGATCGAGGTGCTGATCGCGAAGGTCTGGCGGCGCCGGGTGTGCCGGGCGTAGCCGACGGCCTGATGTGCCTGGGCCTGTTCGTTGCGGCCCTGGTAGTACGGCATGATCGTCGGATCGAGCTGCTGGTACTGCTTAAGGGCCTGTCCGACGCCGGCGACGTTGCCGTGGCCGAAGATGCCGAAGGTACCCGGGATCAGCCGCTCCCGGAAGTCCTGCCCGCCGATCGAATCGACGGTGTACTGCTGGGACAGGTATTCGACGACGGCCTGGGCGACCGTCATTCTGCGTGTTCCTGAGGCAGTTCTCATTCCCATGGGAAGTTACTCCGATGCTTCTGCGGTTCGGGCGGATCCGGGGCGGGCGGATTCGGTTTGAGTGGGGTCGGCGTGGTGCAACAGCGAGGCAGCGGTTGCGACGGCGCCGGCGACGTCGCCGTCGTGCGGGTAGAGCAGGGTCCGGCCGACGGTGAGGCCCTGGACGCCCGGCAGGGCGAGCGCAGCCTGCCAGCTGGCGAATACGTCCTCCTGGCTGCCCTCCGGGTCTCCGCCGAGGAGCACGGTCGGCATCGTGGTGGACGCCATGACGCGTTCCATCCCGGCCACCACGGGGAGCTTCATCCAGGTGTAAGCGCTGCTGGCGCCCAGGCCTTCGGCGATGGCCACTGACTTGATGACGGCGTTGGTGGAGAGGTCGTTGCGGACCCTGCCGTTCTCCCGGACGGAGAGGAACGGCTCCACCATGGCGATCAGCTTGCGCGCGGCGAGCGAGTCAATCGCCCTCGCGGTTGCTTCGAGGGTGGCCACCGTGTCCGGGTCGCCGAGGCAGATGCGGGTGAGCATCTTGCCGCCGTCGGCTCCCAGGGCTTCAAGGGCGGCGGCCGTGTGGCCGGTAAAGCGGTCATCGAATTCGTTGACCAGTCCGGAGAGCCCGCCGCGGTTCATCGAGCCGAAGAGCAGCTTGCCCTCGAGCGCGCCGAGCAGGAGGAGGTCGTCCATGATGTCCGGCGAGGCCAGGACACCGTCAACCTCCGGGTTGGCCAGTGCGATCTGCAGGCGGTCCAGAAGCTGGCGGCGGTCGGCCATCGCGACGGGATCGCTGCCGACCGCGAGCGCCCCGCGGGCGGGGTGGTCGGCGGCGACGATGAAGTTCTGTTTGCCGGCCTTGACGCCGGGGTGGCGGCGGCGGGCCTTCGCGGCGCGGGCGATCGCGTCCGGGTCTTCGAGCCGGATGATGCTCAGGTGCTCGTAGCGGCGGGGATCATCGTCCACCGCGAGGGTTGCAGCGGCTGGGTTGACACTCACAATGTTGCTCCTTCGGTGGCGTAGGCACCCGGCACCAGGCGGCCGCGTTCGGCGAGCAGTCCCATGACTTCTTCCGGCGTCGGCATCGCGTCGGCGCAGGACAGGCGGGAGGCGACGATGGCGCCGGCGGCGTTGGCGAAATCGAGCACCTGGGCCAGCGGCCAGCCGGAGAGCAGCCCGTGGCAGAACGCTCCGCCGAAGGAGTCGCCGGCGCCAAGGCCGTTGACGGTTTCCACCGGCACCGGCGCGGAGACGACGCGTTCGGTGCGGGTCTTCGCCATCACTCCTTCCGGGCCGAGCTTGACGACGGCGATTTCGACGCCGGCCGCGAGCAGCCGGTCCGCCTGTTCGTCCGGGGTGCCTTCGCCGACGGCGACGGCGCATTCCTTGTCGTTGCCGATCGCGACGGTGACGTGCGGCAGGATCCTGGCGACCTGTTCCCGGGCTTCGGTTTCGGAGGCCCAGAACATCGGCCGGTAGTCGAGGTCCAGGATGGTGAACTGGCCGGGCTTCAGCCCGGTGCGGGGACGCGCCTCGTGGGCCTTGATATGGGCGGTGCGGCTGGGCTCCTGGCAGAGGCCGGTGACAGTTGACCAGAAGATTCCGGCGTCCCTGATGGCCTCCAGGTCCAGTTCCTCGGCCTTGATCTGCAGGTCCGGTGCGGTGGGGAAACGTCCGTAGAAGTAGAGCGGGAAGTCTTCCGGCGGCTTGATCGCGCAGAACGTGACCGCGGTGGGCCATTCCTTGACTGCGGTAACGAAGGAATCGTCCACGTTGAACTTGCGCAGTTCGCGGTGCAGGTATTTGCCGAAGGCATCGTCGCCCGTGCGGCTGATGACGGCGGTGCGGCGGCCATGGCGGGCAGCGGCGACCGCTACGTTGGACGGGGATCCGCCAAGGTACTTTCCGAAGGATACGACATCCTCCAGATCCACCCCGATGTCATTCGGGTAGATATCAACGCTGATGCGCCCGATCGTGAGCAGTTCGTGGGTCACGGTGATCGTGGACCTTTCTGGTGTGAACTCGGTACCTTTGCGCAGCCTGAGCTTCGTTGCTTAGGGGCCGGCGTGAGCCGGGCCACATCCACTACTTTGCCCTAGAATCAATGTCCTGTCAAAGGTTTGTACTGACATATTTACAACATGACACAGAGGGACTGAACCGGTCCGCGGCGCGGCTGCCTGGCCGCTGCAGCGGCGCCATGCGGCTACGTGCCGGGGACTCCAAGTTCGCCGGTAACGTACTGGGCCTGCCCGAACCCGAACGACCAGTCCCCCGCGGTGTTTTCGACATATCCAATGAAGACGTCCTCGCCACAGACCCCCACGGCGGCCAGCTTCTCCGCGACGGCGGCAAACAGGGACTGCTTGGCCAGCTGGCTGCGCCCGGCCTGGGTGAAGATCTGGATCATCACAACATCCGGCGTCCGCTCGAAGCCGAGCCCGGCATCCTGGGCGACTATCTGCCCCGCGGGATGTTCGGTCAATATGTGGAAGTAGTCCCGCACCGGAATGCCGTATTCGGCCACGATCGCAGCGTGGACGCCCTGGCTGAGCACCTGGAGCTGCTCCGGTGTGCGGCCCTGATTGATGTCGATTCGCACGAGAGGCACTCGCTTCTCCTTAAATAGTTTGTCCTGACATACTAACAAACTTTGACGAGGCGATACAAGGTTTTCAGCCGGCCCACAGCAACGCGGGGTCACTTCGCGCCCATCACAGGCCCCGGGATGGGCGCGAAGTGACCCCGCGTTGGGGTATTGCGCAGGCCGGCGGTGCGGCGTAGCGTTAGCAACCTGGAGGTTGATCAATGAATCGGTTGATTAGTAGGTTGCTGACCAGGTGATAGCGCAGTTGTTGACCCAGTTGCTGACCCAGATGATTAGCCGCTTGAATGCCGGATTCCGGGCGAGGAGGCACGCAATGGACGAACACGACGACGATTTCCTCGACGCCGCCTTCCTGGCCCTGGCCGACCCGATCCGTCGTCGCATCATTTCCCGGCTCAGCCGGGGACCGGCAACCGTCAACGAACTGGCGGAACCTTTCGCGATCACCAAGCAGGCGGTCTCGAAACACATCCAGGTCCTCGAGCAGGCGCACTTGGTCACGCGCACCCGTGACGCCCAGCGCCGGCCCGTCCACCTGAATCCCGCACGGCTGGATGCGCTCACCGCATGGATCGACCAGTACCGGCTGGTCCGCGAGGGGCAGTTCCGCAGCCTTGACGCCGTGCTGCGATCCAACGCCGCTGCCAGCGGCGCACAGGCAAAGGACACATCATGAGCAATGCACTGACACTGACAGTTCCCGTGGGACTGCCCTTCATCGACTTCGAACGCGACTTCGATTTTCCGGTAACTGAGGTCTTCCGGGCGCACAAGGACCCCGGACTGATTGCGCAGTGGCTCGGGCCGCGGCGGATGAGCATGAGCATCGACCACTATGATTTCCGCACGGGCGGCAGCTACCTCTACACCCACATGGGGCCGGACGGTGACACCTATACCTTCAGCGGCATCTTCCACACGGTCCGCGAGAACGAACTCGCCATCCAGACCTTCGAATTCGACGGTTACCCGGACGTCGTCAGCATCGAGTTCCTGACCTTCCACGATCTTGGCCACGGGCGCACCCGGCTGGCCGCCCACGCGGTCTACCCAAGCCTGGAGGCCCGCGACGGAATGGCCCAGTCCGGCATGGAAGGCGGCGTGTCCGAAGGGTACGAGCGGCTCGAGGAGCTGCTGGCCGCCGTCGTGCGTATTAAATAAACAACGCGGAGTCACTTTGCGCCCATCCCAGCGAGTGGGATGGGCCGTAAGTGACCCCGCGTTGCTGTGAAGCGGTGTTGCCGTGAAGCGGTGTTGCCTGGAGCCTAGAGGCTTGCGAGGACTTCGCGCAGGAGCTTGGCGGTCTCGGACGGCGTCTTGCCGACCTTGACACCGGCAGCCTCGAGGGCTTCCTGCTTGGCCTGTGCGGTGCCCGCGGAGCCTGAGACGATGGCGCCGGCGTGGCCCATGGTCTTGCCTTCCGGAGCGGTGAAACCTGCCACGTAGCCGACAACCGGCTTCGTGACGTGGGCCTTGATGTAGTCGGCAGCGCGCTCCTCGGCGTCGCCGCCGATTTCGCCGATCATGACGATCGCCTTGGTCTCCGGGTCGGCTTCGAAGGCTTCGAGGGCATCGATGTGGGTGGTGCCGATGACAGGGTCTCCTCCGATGCCGATGGCGGTGGAGAAGCCCAGGTCGCGCAGTTCGTACATCATCTGGTAGGTCAGGGTGCCCGACTTGGAGACGAGGCCGATGGGGCCCTTGCCCGTGATGTTCGCCGGGGTGATGCCGACGAGGGCCTCACCCGGGGTGATGATGCCGGGGCAGTTCGGCCCGATGATGCGGGTGACCTGCTTGCCGTCGGCGTCGACCTTGGACTGGGCCAGTGCCCAGAACTCGGCAGAGTCCTGGACCGGCACGCCTTCGGTGATGACGACGACGAGGCCGATGCCTGCCTCGATGGCTTCAACGACGGCGTCCTTGGTGAAGGCCGGCGGCACGAAGACGATGGAGACGTCGGCGCCGGTCTCGGCGATGGCTTCCTTGACGGTGCCGAAGACGGTGATTTCCTTGTCGCCGTGCAGGACCGAGGTGCCGGCCTTGCGGGCGTTGACGCCGCCGACGATGTTGGTGCCCGCCTTCAGCATGAGCGCGGTGTGCTTGGTGCCTTCGCCGCCGGTGATGCCCTGGACGATGACCTTGGAGTCTTTGTTCAGATAAATAGACATAGTCGGGTCCCTTTACTTCGCTGCGTTGGCGAGCTCGGCAGCCTTGTCGGCGCCCTCGTCCATGGTGGCGGCCAGGGTAACCAGCGGGTGGTTGGCCTCGGCCAGGATGCGGCGGCCTTCCTCAACGTTGTTGCCGTCGAGGCGGACTACCAGCGGCTTGTTCGCGGAGGAGCCCAGCTCGGCCAGTGCGCCGACGATGCCCTTGGCGACGGCGTCACAGGCGGTGATGCCACCGAAGACGTTGACGAACACGGACTTGACCTGCTCGTCGCCGAGGATGACGTCGAGGCCGGCAGCCATGACCTCTGCGGAAGCTCCACCGCCGATGTCCAGGAAGTTGGCGGGCTTGACGTTGCCGTGGTTTTCACCGGCGTAGGCAACGACGTCCAGGGTGGACATGACCAGGCCGGCACCGTTACCGATGATACCCACGGAGCCGTCCAGCTTGACGTAGTTGAGGTCCTGGGCCTTGGCCTTGGCCTCGAGCGGGTCAGCGGCTTCCTTGTCTTCCAGCTCCGCGTGGTGCGGGTGGCGGAATCCGGCGTTTTCGTCCAGCGAGACCTTGCCGTCGAGGGCAACGATGTCACCGGCGCCGGTCAGGACCAGCGGGTTGACCTCAACGAGGGTGGCGTCTTCCTTCTTGAAAACGTCCCAGAGCTTCAGGATCACGCCGGCGACCTTGCCGCGCAGTTCCTCAGCGAAGCCTGCGGCAGCAACGATTTCGTCGGCCTTGGCCTGGTCGATGCCGACGGCCGGGTCGATCGAGATCTTGGCCAGGGCATCGGGACGCTCGACGGCGAGCTGCTCGATTTCCATGCCGCCTTCAACCGAGCACATGGCCAGGTAGTTGCGGTTGGCCCGGTCCAGGAGGACGGAGAAGTAGTATTCCTCGGCGATATCCGCACCCTGGGCAATCATCACCTTGTGAACGGTGTGGCCCTTGATGTCCATGCCGAGGATGTTGGTGGAGTGTTCAAGCGCCTCGTCGGCGGTCTTGGCGACCTTGACGCCTCCGGCCTTGCCGCGGCCTCCGGCCTTGACCTGCGCCTTTACGACAGTTACGCCGCCGATTTTCTCGGCAGCTGCCTTTGCTTCTTCAGGGGTGTACGCCACGATGCCAGCAAGCACGGGTACACCGTGCGCCTCGAACATATCGCGCGCCTGATATTCAAACAGGTCCACGGGTTAGTGTCCTTCTACGTCGAAGTAGTTTCTGTACAGCCGGACCCCGCGTTTTCGCGGTTACCGGGCTGCGGAATAAACGCACCCTGCGACAGGCTTGGAAACGAGCCACACGGCGCAATGCTCCTCTGGGAACTCTAGCCCTTCCTTCGGAGCCGCCCGTCCCAGAGTACCCGTTATGTGAGGAAGGACACTATTCTATTGAGCGTAGAAAAACCCCTAGATTACGGGGTTTTTGGGGCTCCCGGTGGCGGCGGCGCGCCTGTTTCCCGGCGCCGGAGAATACTGCGTAACGGTCCCGTCGGCGCCGTCATCCGGATGACGGAGCGGCAGCGTCCGGGCACCGGGTGTGCTCAGGCGTCGAGCTTGGTCAGTGGCGCGTAGCGGAGCAGGAGCCGCTTCTCGCCGACGTCGAACTTCACCTTGGCGACCGTCTTGTCCCCGGCGCCCTCCACCGCCAGGACGGTGCCGTTGCCGAAGCTCGTGTGGTTGACCTTGTCCCCCACGCTGACCGCCACTATTTCCTTTTGCGGCTGGACCCGGTTCTTGGCGATCGCGGCCGGGACGTCGGCGTTGAAGCCTGCGGTCGCGCCTGCCCCGGAGCCGCGGGCGGTGCCGGCTCCCCAGAAGGACCCGCCGTAGCGGCTCGAACCGATCGGCGCTCCGCTCCCCCAGCCGCCGGTCTGGCGGCTGGTGCCTTCCCGTTTCCATTCCACCAGCTCGGCCGGGATCTCCTCGATGAACTGGCTCGCGGGGTTGTACTGGCTCTGGCCCCACATGCTGCGCACCTCGGAGCGTGTCAGGTACAGGCGCTTCCGGGCCCGGGTCAGGCCCACGTAGGCCAACCGGCGCTCCTCGGCCAGTTCCTTGGGGTCGGTCGCGGACCGCTGGTGCGGGAACAGTCCATGTTCCATGCCGGTGAGGAACACCACCGGGAACTCCAGCCCCTTGGCGGTGTGCAGCGTCATCAGGGTGACAACGCCCAGCCGCCTGGCCTCGGCGACGGCGGCCGCTGCGTCCTCGGCCGATCCGGCCGGGGCATCCGGGATCTGGTCGGCGTCGGCCACGAGGGACACCTGCTCCAGGAAGGCGCCGAGGGACCCTTCGGGGTTGTCCCGTTCGTATTCGCGCACGACGGCGACGAGCTCGGCGAGGTTTTCCACGCGGGATTCGTCCTGGGGGTCGGTGCTGGACCGCAGGCCGGCGAGGTAGCCGGTCTGCTCCAGCACGGCTTCCAGGGCTGCAGCCGCGCCGGAGCCGGCAGCCACCTCGGCCAGGTCGTCGAGCAGTTTCACGAAACCCAGCACTGCGTTGACCGAGCGGGTCGCCATGCCGGGCGCCTCGTCCGCGCGCCGGGCGGCCGCCATAAAGGAGATCCGGTCGCGCTGCGCGAGGGAGGCGACGGCGCCCTCGGCGCGGTCGCCGATGCCGCGCTTGGGTTCGTTGAGGATCCGGCGGAGGTTGACGTCATCGTCCGGGTTGACCAGGACGCGGAGGTAGGCGAGCGCGTCCTTGATTTCCTTGCGCTCGTAGAAGCGCGTACCCCCCACCACCTTGTAGGGCAGGCCGACCCGCACCAGGACGTCTTCGATCGAGCGGGACTGGGCGTTGGTGCGGTAGAAGATCGCGACGTCGCCGGGACGAAGATTGCCCTCGTCCTGCAGCCGGTCGATTTCCTTGGCGATGAACTGGGCCTCGTCGTGCTCGTTCTCGCCGACATAGCCGACGATCTTTTCGCCGTCACCCTCCGCCGTCCAGAGCCGTTTCTCGGGCCGGTTGGGGTTGCGGGAGATGACCGAGTTGGCGGCGCTGAGGATCGTCTGGGTGGAGCGGTAGTTCTGCTCGAGCTTGATGGTGCGGGTGTCCGGGTAGTCCTTCTCGAATTCCACGATGTTGCGGATATCAGCGCCGCGGAAGGCGTAGATCGACTGGTCCGAATCGCCGACGACGGTGAGCTCGGCCGCGCCGGGGCCCTCACCGACGATCTCACGGACCAGGGCGTACTGGGCGTGGTTGGTGTCCTGGTATTCGTCCACGAGGACATGCCGGAAGCGGCGACGGTAGGAGTCCGCCAGCGCCGGAAAGGCGCGGAACATGTAGACGGTCTCGGCGATCAGGTCATCGAAGTCCATCGCGTTGGCCTGGCGCAGACGCTGGGTGTAGCCCTTGAACACCTCGGCAACGGACTGTTCGAAAGGGTCGTTGTAGTTGGCGCTGGAGGCGTAGGAATCAGCGTCGATCAGCTCGTTCTTGAGCGCGGAAATCTTGTGCTGGATGGCCTTGGGCGCGAACTTCTTGGGGTCCAGGTCGAGGTTCTTGGCCACGAGGGTGATCAGGCGCAGCGAATCCGCGGAATCGTAGATGGAGAAGTTGGAATTCAGGCCGACGTTCTTGGCCTCGCGCCGCAGGATCCGGACGCAGGAGGAGTGGAAGGTGGATACCCACATGGTCTTGGCCCGGCCGCCGACAAGGCCTTCGACCCGCTCGCGCATTTCGGCCGCGGCCTTGTTGGTGAAGGTGATGGCCAGGATCTCGCCATGGTGGGCGCGTCCCGTCGCGATGAGGTAGGCGATCCGGTGGCTGAGCACGCGCGTCTTGCCTGAGCCGGCGCCGGCGATGATCAGCAGGGCGCTGCCTGTGTGCCTGACCGCTTCCTCCTGCTGTGGGTTGAGCCCCTGCAGGAGCTCCTCCGCGGTGGGGAGCGCCGGACGGTCCGGGTCTGCTGAATCTGCCAGGTTTGATCCGAAGCTGGCCGCCGGGTCGAAGGCCGCCATTCCATTCCCGGCGGATGCCCCCGCCGGAGACCTGCTGGGCGCCCCCGCCTGGGAGGCAGCTTGGAAGGGTCCGTCAGCGTAAGGGTCAAACAACATATCCATGGTGCCTACAAGTCTAGGCGGTGCCGCTGACGGTGGCGTCCGCACCCGGATCTAGGCCACGGAGCCTGACTCGAGCGCGGCACGAAGCTGCCGGACCGCCGTCGTGCCCCCCGCGAGGAACCAGTCGAGCCCATTGACCCGGACGACGTCGGCCGCGCCGCCCGCCGCGAGTACGATCGCCTGGCCGGGCAGCCAGTCCCATTCCGGGCAGCTGTGCTGGAACCAGCAACCCAGCTCGCCGTCGGCCACCCGGCTGAGGTCGCAGGACCCCGAGCCGAACATACGGAGCGCGGCGGCGGAGGTCGCGGCGGCGTGCCAGGGCATGGCGCACATCGGGTCGGCGAGCCAGGTGGGATGGATGTAGGTGGCGGCGCCGAGCTCGGACAGCGGCGTGTCTGACCGGCTCCCGCCCGCGGAACCAGCGGGCCCGAAGGTGGCCAGCCGGTCCCCGTTGAGCGTTGCATGCCGCGACGTCCCGCCGAGCCAGAGCTTGTCCTCCTCCGGCTGGAAGACCGCGCCAAGCAGCACGCCGGAGCCGTCCTTGAGGGCGATCGCGGAGCACCAGTAGGTGGACCCGTGCAGGAAGTTGTAGGTCCCGTCGACGGGGTCGATGACCCAGGTCCGGCCGCTGCGGCCCGCCACGGAGGAGCCTTCTTCGCCCAGGATGCCGTCGTCGGGACGGCAGCGCTGGAGCTGTTCGAGCACATACGCCTCAGCGGCATGATCGGCGGCCGTGACGACGTCGGAGACGGACGTTTTCTGCCGCCCCTCCAGCCCGGCCTGCCGCATCAGCAGTGCCAGCGTGCCGGCTTCGCGCACCAGCGCCTCGGCGAGCTGGTAGTCATCCAGGGCGGGGTCGAGTTCAGCGGTGCTGTGTCGGCCAAGTCGGTGTTTTCCTAGTTCGGTCACGCGTCCCAGACTATCGGCGCGGGCCGCGGCAGACGAGCCTACCGGGACGGACGATAATGGAGCCATGGCCAAGACACCCGCACAGCGGATCAAGAAGCACGGCGCCAACGCAGCCGTCCCCCAGCACCAGCTGCCGTCGGTGATCAACCCCAGCACCAGCAGGACTCCGCAGAAAGCCCAGAACAACAGCAATCTGATCGTCATTGCCGGGGTCGTGGCCAGCCTTTTCCTGTTCTGGTACGTCCACCTGCTCACCCTGAACCAACTCACACAGCTCTCCGGCGGCCTGGCCATGCCGGATTCCCTCATCGGGGGCTTTGACCAGGGCTATGTGGAGCAACTGCGGTCCGCAATGGACGGGGACGCCCGCGGGCAGCTCAACTATGTGCACAAGACGGCGGGCATGCTCTTCCCGCTGATATTCGGCTTCAGCTGGTTGCTGCTGATCGGAGCGAACGTGGCCCGCAAGCCGCTGCGCTGGGCGCTCTGGGCCGTGCCGATCCTCTTTGCCGTCGTCCGGCTCTGGGCCAACGGGGTCATCGACGCGATGATGTCCGCGGACGCGCTCGACGCCGGCCAGGTTGCGTTGGCGTCCGGGCTCACCGTGGCCGGCTGGGTACTGCTGGTGCTGAGCCTCGTGGCTGGCGGCACCGCGGTGTTCCTCGGGCGGAAACACGCCTCCCCGGCGGCTCCCGCGACGGGACATGCCCAGACCTGACCACGGCCGCAGGCCTCAGGACTCGGCGGCCAGGAAATCCCGCGCCTGGTCCGCGCGTTGCTGGGCGCCTGACGCCTCGAAATATCCGGCAGCCTTCAGCAGGTGTTCCCGGCTCGCGGGATGGTCTCCGATAGCTTCATGTGCACGGCCGAGCAGCAGGCAAGCTTCGCCGAGGATCTGGGGCGAGGTGTTGTCAGCCTCGGCGCAAACACCCTCGAGAATCTCGATGGCGGCTTCGAAGTCGCCGGCCAGATAGTTCCAGTGGCCACGGTTCAGCCTCATCAGCAGGAAATCGTTCGCACTTCCGCCGATAACGTCCGTCGCCAATTCCGCCCGCTCGATGCAGCGCAAGGTGTCCGCATCGGCGACATCGGCGGCCAGACGCATCGCGGCCGAGGCCTTGTTGAATTTCGCCCAGATATCAAGGTTCCTCGCCGGCGAGAAGGTCGCCGCCGCGAGCTCATGATAGTCCAGCCCCTCCTGCACTTTATTGCAGAGAAAGGCGACATTGCCGATGACCCAGTACGCCTTGCCCACCAGTTGGTCATCAACTTCGGCAGAAATCACATCCGCCAAGGCAAGGCATTCGGTCCATGCCTCATCAAGCCGCCCGATGTCCGCCAGTGCCGCGATCAGCGCCTGCCTCGCCTTGACGTTTGTTTCCACGTCTGATTCGTCTGAAACCAGGTCCACGGCTGCCCG
Source organism: Arthrobacter sp. PAMC25564 (assembly GCF_004798705.1). Taxonomy (NCBI): domain Bacteria; kingdom Bacillati; phylum Actinomycetota; class Actinomycetes; order Micrococcales; family Micrococcaceae; genus Arthrobacter; species Arthrobacter sp. PAMC25564. The sequence goes on from NZ_CP039290.1 coordinate 4,064,760, forward strand.
GGCCGCATCTGCGGCCTGCTCCAGTAATCCGGCTCCCTGCCTGGCCATGGCCAGAAGAATGTACGTTCGTGCCTTGTCATGGCATGCGGTCGTAGCGCGGGGCCCATTGACCAAGTCGGCCGCCAGTTCAGCACATTCGTCAAAGTCCTCCGCGTCCAAGAGATTTTCCGCTTGGAAAAACGTCATGTTCCACCACGAGGCCAGATCCCCATCCAAGCGGGCAATTTCCGCGGCATCCTTCGCGCTGCTGGCAGCCTTGCTGAAGTCGTGATTGGACCGGTCTTTCCGCGCCTGCAGCTCGGCGGCGACATACGACGGCGAAACGGAGTTTTGTTGCATGGCTCAATTATCCGTTGCTTGGGAAGCGATTTGGTACAGAACGCGCAAGCATGACGCCCGCGGCAGGGGTCCAAAGAGTTGCCCGGGTACGCGCAAATAACATACCCGTTGGCGTTCCGGGAAAATTGTTATACAACGGCGTGTCGGATGCCCCTATACTAATCGTGCATCACATAAGTCACATCAGCCACTTACGTATCAGGAGTTCTAAATGAAGAAAACCCTCGCAACACTCCTCGTCGCCGGCGCGCTGGCTGCCGCAGGCTTTTCTGCCTCGGCCGCGGTTTCGGCAAGCGGTGACAACTCCAGCCAGGGCTCCATCGAAGCCGTCAACTGGTGGCCGAACTCCACCACGAAGAACTAACGGAGTCAGCAATCACGGACGGCGGGTAGCGGACGTTGATTCCGATACCCGCCGTTTTTGTGCCCCGCCCCTGACGGAGTGGCTGCCGCCGTCGTTCGGCACTGCTAGCCGCTGACGAGCGCCGCGATGCCGGCGGGAGGTACCGGCCGGCTGAAGTAGTACCCCTGGCCGCTGGCACAACCCAGCTTGGCGAGAATCTGCGCCTGTTCCGCCGTCTCGATTCCTTCGGCGACTGCCTCGAGGCCGCAGGCATGGATGAGGTGCAGCACCGCGGCGACGAAGTTCCTTTGCTCCTCGTTGTCCCCGAGTCCATCGATCAGGCTCTTGTCGATCTTGACCACGTGCACGGGCAGCTTGCGCAGGTAGCTGATGGAGGAATACCCGGTACCGAAGTCGTCGATTTCGAGCTTCACTCCCAGCCGGCGCAGCCCGCTCATGGAGTACTGGTCCACGTCCCCGCCATTGACCGCCATGGATTCCGTCAGCTCCACGACGAGGTTCGCGGCATCCACGCCCGTTTCCGTGAGGATGTCCCGGACATGCTCAATGAGGTCCAGGCTCTGTAACTCCGTCGTCGAGATGTTGACCCGGACATTGAAACTGCTGTCCACCTGCAGCTCCTGCTGCCAGTCGCGCAACTGACGCACCGCATGTCGCAAAACCCAGTGTCCCAGGTCCACAATCAACCCGGTCTCTTCGGCCAGCGGAATGAACTGGTCCGGCATCAGAAGCCCCCGCTCGGGATGGTTCCACCTCACGAGCGCTTCGACGCCTTCAATCTTGCCGGTCGCAAGTTCCACCACCGGCTGGTAATACAGGGTCAGCTGGTCCTGGCGGATCGCTTCGCGCATTTCCGTGATCATGACGCTCTGGAGCCGGCGGGCATACAGCAGCGCCGGTTCGAACACCTTGATGCTGCTGTGGGGCTGGGCCTTTGCCGCATACATGGCCGTATCGGCTTCCATGACCAGTTCCTCCGCGGTCTGGCCCTGTTCAGCGACCCGCAGCCCGATGCTCGTGCCGCAGGTGATGCGCAGGTCGCCGACCTCCAGGCTCTCACTGAGCGCCTTGAGGATCCTGTTGGCCACCCGGCGGGCACGCACAAGGTTGGACTTGGGCAGCATGACGGCGAACTCATCGCCGCCGAGGCGCGCGACGGTGTCCGTCCCTCGGACGGCTTCCTGCAGCCGCCTTGCGATCATCCGCAACACGTCGTCACCGGCGCTGTGTCCCAGCGTGTCGTTGATGCCTTTGAACGAATCGAGGTCCAGGATCAGCAGCGCCGGAGGCATTTCGCCCCGGGCGGCCTCCGCCAATGCGTGTCCCAGTGCCGAGTTCAGAGCCGTCCTGTTGGCCAGTTGGGTCAACGGGTCTGTGAGCGCCATGCGCTCGAGCTCGACCTGGGCCTCACGCAGCATCGCCGTACGGCTTTCGACGCGTTCCTCAAGTTCCTGATAGATGGCCTGCAGGTCGTCCGCCATCAGGTTGATGCCGGCGATGACGGCGGCGACGTCGTCCCGGGCCTCCGAGTGCGGAATCCTGGTGGTCAGGTCGCCTCCGGCGATCCGGACGATACCCTCGACGAGCGCGTGGAGCCGGGGGTCCGGCGGATCAGTCTTCACACGCGTACTGCCTCAACCACTCGATGGCCGCGGACTCGGAAACGAAAAACTCGGCAGGAACCGCCTCGGTCCTCGAGCGCAGCAGGTAGTGGGCGATGACCCTGTCCACGGGGCTCTCGCCCACGAGGGCAAACGCGGAAGCGGTAATGGAGCGGACGTAAACGTGCCGCGCCTCGGCGCTGACACCCACGACGCCGGTGATGACCAGAAGGACCGGCATACGCCGGCCGTTGGCGAGGGAGCGTACCGTGGCGCCTGCAACACGCGCCTCCGGTCCCGCGATTTCCTGGTTGGGTGGCAATATGACCCCGATGATGCCGGGTTCCATCATCCGGACGCTGATCGGCTGTGCCATGCCACCTTCAGCGCCGGCAAGCTGTTCAGTTGGATTCTCTCCGGGCGTGCGCTCATCGGGCCCGACCAGCGCTTCAACCGTCATCGGGCCGCAATTCGACGGCGGCGGTCCGTGGACCCGCGCAGGTCCCGGTTCAGCCGGCGGTCGCCGTGATAGAGAATCGTTTCCCAGTCGATTTCCTCGACGGTCTTGGCAATCAAGGGGCTCTCCTTCACTTTCTTGGGCCGGGGACTGACATAGAGCCAGTTAACCATCCCGAGGAATACATCCACTGCGGAGTTGAAGACCCCGATATAGGCGCGGATCGCGCCGGCGGCCAGGATGGCGTTCAGGGAGGCGAAGGCCACGTTGCCCCAGTTCCCCAACTGCGCGTCCCGCCACACTGTCAGCAGCGAGAAGGCCACAATGGCGTAGGGCGTCAGGACGTAGATGGCCGGCGCCGCGGTGCGGTCCTTGACCTTGGGGGTCCGGGCGAAGGGGATCTTGTCGCCCGTGACGGCCTGTTGCAGGGATTTCAGGACCCCGGCCAGGTTCACCGGAAGCAGGACCAGGTTGAACCCGTAGATCCGGAAGATGTCACTGAAGCGGTGCCCGCAGTCGCGCAGGTCGCTGCCCATGGCCAGAAAGTAGGGAAGGGCGGCAAGGAACACGATAGGGCTCAGCAGCCGGCTGTCGTAGGGGTAGGCCAGCAGGAAAAGCAGGCCGAAGCTCGCCCAGGCGATGGACGCCATGTAGTTCACCCGCAGCAGCACCTCCCGGAAGAGGATCGCCCGGCGCTCGGATCTGTGCTGGCGCAGCTGGACCCACAGTTTGGGCAGGATCAGCAGGCCCCCGTTGGCCCAGCGCCGGCGCTGGACAACCAGCGAACCGAAGTCCGGCGGGGTGGCGCTGTAGCTGAGCCGCTCGGGGTAGTTCACCAGGGTCCAGCCGTGCTGGCCGAGGTCGATGCTGGATTCGGTGTCTTCGATGACGGTCCGGTCCTGGATGTAGGTGCGGATCTCGAATCCCCCGCTGGACTCCACCTCGACGATGTCCTCCAGGGCGCGCTTGCGGATGACGGCGTTGGCCCCCACCCAAAAGGTCGCACCGTAGTACGTCATGCCCTGGTGCAGGATGTGCTGGAGGTCAGTGGTGGCTCCGGCGACCCGCTCGATCCGGGTGGGCGCGCCACGGAAGGAGGAGTACGGCGTCTGGGTCACCGCGACGCGCTCGTTGCCGGCGGATTCCAGGAAGTAGACCAGCCGCAGGCAGTAATCGCGCAGCAGGAGTGAGTCCGCGTCGAGCGTCAACAGGTAGGTGGTGTCACGGACCTCCATGACCTGGCCCTGCAGCTCAGGACCGACGTCGCCCGCCACCTTGCGGAGCACCACACCGTCGGCGGTGGTTTCCTTGTTCCAGCTGTGCCCCATCAGCGAAATGTACGCATTGAGGTTCATCGCCTTGTTCGCCTCATGGGAGAGGCTGGCGTACTTTTTGCGTTCAAACGTCTCAGTCTTCACGTTGAAGATCCAGGTCAGCCGGAGGTAGAGCTCCTCGATCCGGGACATCGGCGGCGAGGCCTGCTGTACCAAGGCAGCAGTCAGGCCCAGAAGCACCAGCCTCAGCTCGCGGGCCAGCCCCATGAGGACAAGGTCAACAATGAACTCGTCGACGTGGTCCTCAACCTTTTCGGCAGCGGCCATCGACTCCAGCCATTCGGCGGCGGCCTCGTATTCGGCGATCAGCAGGTCCAGCTCCACGGCACCGCCCTCCGCGCCGCGCCCGGGCGTCTTTTCCCGGCGCCGGAATTCGGCCAGGGCCGTGTTGAAGCGGGCGGCCGGGGCGCTGAGTTCGGCGGCGATCTCCGCGGTTAGCGCGCGGGTCCTGTCCAGCCTGGCCCGGTCGCCGGGATCCGAGGGGTGCGGCGGGTCGTCCAGCAGCAGGACAACCTTCAGATCCGGGAACTCCTGCAGGGCCGCGGACCACAGCGTGGCGCGCACCACCTGGGGTTCTTCGGCATAGGAGGGCACCAGGACCGTGATGCCTTCGGAGTATTCGGCAAAGTGGCGGTCCAGTTCGCCGCGCGGCACCCGCGTGTGGTCGCGGAAACGGTAAAGGGCCCCTTGCCGGGCGAGCAGGTACATCAATGCAGAAAATGTCAGGAATGTTACGACGACAAGATAGGAAATCGTCTCGAACTGAAATCTGAAACCCGGATTCGGATTATCCGCCCATTCCCTCAGGACGGTGGAAATGACGTAGCCAATCCAGGCGGCCAGCGTCGTGAGAATTCCCAGCCGGCCAAGGATTATTTTGCGCCTGGACGGTCTCGGATGAACAATGGACAGCGGCTCGGACCGCCGTTCGGCCCCCCATTGACGGCGCCGGACCGCACCCTTTTGTTCGGTCGTAACGCTTTCCGCATCCCAGCGCGGCAAGACAAGCTGATCTGGCATTAGTCCCCACAAGACTGCAAAGTCGGCAAATTGGCACGCGCCTACGGCAAACCACGCACGCCTCACCGGAATGTTCAGGTGAGTGCCCTTATGATAATGCAAGGTCAGACGCTTGCCGGACATCAGACACCCCGGAAATTACACGAGTTGATACCGGCGGCCGGCGAGTGCCGGGCCGTTCAATGAAAGACACACAAGGGGGCCCTGTGTCCGAACGATTCCCAGGCCGCAAGCTATCAGTGGTCCGGCTTGGCATCCTCATCGGCGCCGTGGCGGCTGCCGCCGCCGGCGGCGTGGCAGCGTGGGGCAACTTCCAGGATGTCCGGGCGGCCGAGGCCATCCCGTCCGTCTTCTCGGGGTATGTCGACGTCACGGCGACGCCGCGGTTCGCCTTCGAGGCCCCGGCGTCCAAGGAAGCCGAAAATGTCGTGCTGTCCTTCGTGGTCGCCGACCCGAAGGATCCGTGCACGCCTTCCTGGGGCGCCGCCTACTCGCTCTCGGAGGCGGCATCGGCGCTGGACCTGGACCGGCGGGTGGCAAGGCTCGAGCAACTCGGCGGCACCGCCGCCGTGTCCTTCGGCGGGCTGGCCAACCAGGAGCTGGCCGTCAGCTGTACAGATCCCGCCAAGCTGAAGTCGGCCTACGGGACCGTCATCGACCGCTACAACGTCAGCAGCATCGATCTGGATGTGGAAGGGGAGGCCCTCTCCGACCCGGCAGCCGTGGAACGGCGTTCCAGCGCCATCGCCGCGCTCCAGCAGGACCGGCAGCGCGACGGCAAGGGGCTCAGCGTCTGGCTGACGCTGCCGGCGGATCCCAACGGCCTCACGACGGCGGGCAGCGACGCCGTGAACCGGATGATCACCGCCGGCGTCGACCTGGCCGGGGTGAACGCCATGACGATGGACTATGGCGGGAGCAAGCTGGCGGGCCGTTCCATGTACGAGAACGCAGTGTCCGCCGCGGAAGCCACGCACGGGCAGCTGAGTGCCCTGTACCGGGCAGCAGGCAGAGAACTCGGCAGTGAAATGGTGTGGCGCAAGATCGGCCTCACGCCGATGATCGGCCAGAACGACATCCCAGGCGAAATCTTCACGCTCAAGGACGCCCAGGACCTCAGCAGCTACGCGAGCGGCAAGGGTATCGGCCGGCTGTCCATCTGGTCCCTCAACCGGGACTGGACCTGCAGCCCGAACTTCCCTGACGTCAGGCAGGTCTCGGACGGTTGCAGCGGCGTTGACCAGAGTGGATCGACGTTCGCCTCGATCCTCGGCGCCGGCGTGGCCGCCGGCCCGGTCCCGGAACCGACGGCTCCGGCACGGCAGACGGCGTCTCCCGCCGTGACGGACAATCCGTCCACCAGCCCGTATCCGGTGTGGTCGGCAAGCAGCACCTACACGGCCGGGGATCGGATTGTGCGGCATTCCAACGTCTACGAGGCCAAATGGTGGACCCGCGGAGACTCCCCCGACGATCCCGTACTCCAGGGTGGCGCCACCCCGTGGCGCCTCATCGGCCCCGTATTGCCCGGCGACAAGCCGGCTCCGAAACTGACGGCGCCTGAAGGTACGGCGCCCCCGTGGCAGCCGTCCAGCATCTATGTCAAGGGTGACCGCGTGCTCTTCGAAGGCCGGGTCTTCGAAGCGAAGTGGTGGACCCAGACGGACAGCCCCGACGCCGCGCTGCAGGGCGCAGGGGAATCACCCTGGTGGAAGCTGCCGGACGAAGAACTGCTGAAGATCATGGCCACAGCGACAGCGGCTGCCGCGCCGTCGCCGGCCGCCACCGGCAAGTAGGCCGCTTGGGTGCCGCCGGCCCTCAAGCGGCCCTCAGATGTCCGGTGCCGTGCGGGGCCGCCTGACTCTCCCGGCGCTCCTGGCGGCGCGTTCCTGCCGGACGCGCTGCGCCACCAGGCCTACTGCGGCCACGCCGATGGTGATGGGGCAGCCCATCAGCCGCTCCAGGGTTCCGGGCTCGGGCACCTGCATGCCGGTCAGCCCGCTCGCCACGAGCGCACCGAAGGACACCGCGCCGCACGCCAGGATCGACCAGCCCAGCGGCGGCTGCCTGAACCACAGGCAGCCCAGGAGCAACAGCGCGACGGCCCCGGCCGCGAAGTACACCACGGCGCCCACCAGATGCCAGGCGGACCCCGTATCCTCGGGCACCAGGCCCACGATGACCGTGCCTGCACCGGCCACAAGGGTGAGCGAGCGGGCGGCGATCACGGCGGACCTGGGTGTCCGCCGGACAGGTTCCGCGGCCGGCCCGGCGGCTGTACGGTTCGTCTCCGGCCCAGGCCCCGATCACGGCGGTCTCCGCCACGAAATACTGCAACACACTCAGCTTCGCGAGTGCGCCGACATAGAACCGGGTGGACGCCACATCAGGGAGTAGACGACGTCGTTACTGCGGGCGGTTGCTGCGGCTGCCATGCCAAGAGCGTAGTACGCGTCCTCACCTTGTATGCTTATATCCGTGTCCCAACGGGCCGGCCAAGGGCCGGCGACGCGGATGCCCGCCCTCGTAGCTCAGTGGATAGAGCACGGCTCTCCTAAAGCCGGTGTCGTTGGTTCGATTCCAATCGAGGGCACTTGAATTCGCCAGCCCCGGACGCCGGTCCGGAATTCGATCTCCGCGCCTACCTGCTGGGCGCCTGGAGCGTGGAGCGCACCCTGCTGGACCGGGCCAGCGGCACCCGTGGAAGCTTTGCCGGCGCCGCCCGGTTCACCGAAACAGGCGACGGCGGCGGCCTCCACTTTCATGAGGAAGGCACCGTGAGCTGGACCTCCTACAACGGCGGGCCCTTCACCGGACCGGCCAGCCGGGACTATCTGCTCCGGCCCACGGACGCCCGGGACACGCTGGACATGTTCTTCCCCGACGGCCGGCCCTTCCACCGGATGGGCTTTTCGGAGCGGAGCCGTCAGGACCGGCACTGGTGCGACCCGGATACCTACAAGGTGAGCTACACAATGATCGGTCCGCACGAATTCCGCTACCGCTGGGACGTCACCGGGCCCGTCAAGGACCAGCTGCTCGAGTCCGTGCTGCACCGTCGGCCAGGATCCCCCACGTGAATCCCCTGATAGTCGTCTCCGCCGTCTGCGTGTTCGATGACGCCGGGCGCCTCCTGACCGTCCGCAAGCGGGGCACGGACAAGTTCATGCATCCGGGCGGCAAACCCGAGGCCGGCGAAACCGCCGCCCAGACCGCGGCCCGGGAGCTGGAAGAAGAGGTGGGGATCGTGCTGGCCCCCGAGAAGCTGGAGCTCCTGGGCATCTGGCTGGCGGATGCCGCCAACGAGGCCGCCACCCAGATCGAGGCCACCGTCTTCATGGCGCCCGGGGTCTGGAGCGCCCGCCCCTCGGCCGAGATTGCCGAGATCCGCTGGCTGGACCTCGCTGCGGAATTGCCGGACGACCTTGCCCCGTTGCTCACAGGCCACGTGCTGCCGGCGCTGTCCGCCGGATCGGACTAGAGCCCGGGCACGGCTTCTTCGGCCACTGCCGTGGCTTCGGCGAACTGCGTCCGGTAGAGCTCCGCGTAGCGGCCGTCGGCGGCAAGGAGACCGGTATGGGTGCCCCGCTCCACGATGGAGCCGTTCTCCACCACCAGGATCACATCGGCCGCGCGGATCGTAGAGAGCCGGTGGGCAATCACGACGGCGGTGCGCCCCTCGAGCGCGGCGCCCAGAGCCTCCTGTACCGCGGCCTCGTTGGTGGAATCCAGGGCGGCCGTAGCCTCGTCCAGGATCACCACCCTCGGCTGGGCGATGAGCAGCCGAGCGATGGTCAGGCGCTGGCGTTCGCCGCCGGAGAGGCGGTAGCCGCGCTCCCCCACCACGGTGTCCAGGCCGTCCGGCAGCGACCGGACCATCTCCTCGAGCCGGGCCTGGCGCACCACGTCCCACATCTGGTCTAAGGTGGCGTCGGGCCGGGCCAGGCGCAGGTTGGAGGCGATGCTTTCGTGGAACAGGTGCCCGTCCTGCGTCACCATGCCCAGGGTCTCACGCATGGAGTCGAAGGTGAGGTCGCGGACGTCCACGCCGGTGCCGGGTGCCGTGCCGCCGAAACGGACGGCGCCGGAATCGACGTCGTACAGCCGCGCCAGCAGCTGCGCGATGGTGGACTTGCCGGCACCCGAGGAGCCCACGAGTGCCACGGTCTGGCCGGGTTCCACCCGGAAGCTGATGCCGTGCAGTACTTCTTCGCCGCCGCGGGTGTCCAGCGTGGACACGTCCTCCAACGAGGCCAGCGAGACCTTGTCCGCCGAGGGGTAGGCGAAGCGGACGTCGTCGAACTCCACGGACAGCGGACCGGTCGGCGACGCCACGGCGTCGGGCTTCTGCTGGATGAGGGGCTTGAGGTCCAGGATCTCGAAGACCCGCTCGAAGCTGACCAGGGCACTCATGATCTCCACCCGGGCATTGGAGAGCGCCGTCAGCGGTGCGTAAAGGCGGGTGAGGAGCAGCGCCAGCACAACGACGTCGCCCGCGGCCAGCTGCCCCTGCAGCGCCAGGAAGCCGCCCAGGCCGTAGACCAGGGCGAGGGCCAGCGCCGAGACGAGCGTCAGGGCCGTGACGAAGGTGAACTGCAGCATCGCCGTGCGCACGCCGATGTCACGTACCCGGCCGGCCCGAAGGGCGAACTCCCGGGATTCCTCATCCGGGCGGCCAAAGAGCTTCACCAGGGTGGCACCGGGCGCGGAGAACCGCTCCGTCATCTGGGTGCCCATGGCGGCATTATGCCCCGCGGCTTCGCGGCGGAGATCGGCCAGCTTGGAGCCCATCCGGCGGGCCGGAATCAGGAAGATCGGCAGCAGGACCATGGCCAGCACGGTGACGAGCCAGGATTTATTCAGCATCACCGCGAGCGTCAGGGCCAGGGCCACGACGTTGCTGACGACGCCGGACAGCGTTCCGGCGAAGGCCGACTGTGCGCCGATGACATCGTTGTTCAGCCGGCTCACGAGTGCTCCGGTCCGTGTGCGGGTGAAGAAGGCGATCGGCATCTTCTGCACGTGGTCGAACACCTTGGTGCGCAGGTCCACGATCACGCCCTCGCCGATCGTGGAGGACAGCCAGCGGGTGACGAGGCCGATCCCGGCCTCGGCAACCGCCACGATGGCGATCAGCACCGCCAGCCAGACCACCACGCCGGTGCCCGCGCCGGCGATAATCGCATCAACCACCTGGCCGGCGAGGACGGGGGTGGCCACGGCCAGCACGGCCATCACAATGGACAGCAGCACGAAGGCGATCAGCCGGCGCCGGTGCGGTCGCGCGAAGCTGAAGACGCGTTTGAGTGTCTCCTTCGAGAACGGCTTGGAGCCGCTCGAGGCGCGCGTGATGTTGTAGAGGGAGCTCCAGGCTACCCGGTCCATGCTCATTTTGTGGTGCCTTTCGGGGCGGTATGGCCCAGCATTTCGGTGACGACGCCGTTGTCCACGTTCCAGCGCGCGTCAAGGCGCACATTTTCCAGCAGCCGGCGGTCATGCGTGACCAGGAGCAGCGCGCCGTCGTAGCTTTCGAGGGCTTCCTCAAGCTGCTCGATGGCGGGCAGGTCAAGGTGGTTGGTGGGTTCGTCCAGGACCAGCAGGTTCACGCCGCGCGCCTGCAGCAGCGCCAGTGCCGCCCTGGTCCGCTCCCCCGGCGACAGGGAATCCACCGGGCGCCCGGTATGGTCCGCTTTGAGGCCGAACTTGGCCAGCAGGGTGCGGACTTCAGCCGCGGTCAGGTCCGTCAGGACGGCCTCAACGGCGTCGCCAAGCAACAGCCCGCCGGCGAGCAGCCCGCGCGCCTGGTCGATCTCGCCGATGGCGACAGAGGCGCCCATCGATGCGTCGCCGGAGTCAGGCTGCCGGCCGCCGAGCAGGAGTCGGAGGAGGGTGGACTTGCCGGCGCCGTTGGGGCCGGTGATGCCGATCCGCTCGCCCGCGTTCAGCTGCAGGTTCACCGGTCCCAGTGTGAAGCCGCCCTGGTGCACGACAGCGTCCCGGAGGGTGGCCACGACGGCGCTGGAACGCGGCGCCGCGCCGATGCTGAACTGAAGTTGCCATTCCTTGCGGGGCTCTTCCACCACGTCGAGGCGCGCAATCCGGGATTCCATCTGGCGGACCTTCTGGGCCTGCTTTTCGGAGGACTCGGTGCTGGCCGCCCGCCGGATCTTGTCATTGTCCGGGCTCTTCTTCATGGCATTCCGGACGCCCTGCGAGCTCCACTCGCGCTGGGTCCGGGCGCGGGAGACCAGGTCAGCCTTGGTCGAAGCGAATTCCTCGAAACGCTCACGGGCGTGGCGGCGGCCGACGGCGCGTTCCTCCAGGAAGGCCTCGTAGCCGCCGTCGTAGACCGCGACCGAATTCTGGGCGAGGTCCAGTTCCACCACGGTGGTGACGCAGCGTGCCAGGAACTCGCGGTCGTGCGAGACCAGCACGACGCCGCCGCGCAGGCCCTGGACGAAGCCCTCAAGCTTGGCGAGGCCGCTCAGGTCCAGGTCATTGGTGGGTTCGTCCAGCAGGACGATATCGAAGCGGCTCAGCAGCAGGGCCGCGAGCGCCACCCTGGCGGCCTGGCCGCCGGAGAGCCCGGTCATCTCCGCGTCCGGGCCCACCTCGAGTCCGAGGTCGGCCAGGACCGGGGGGATCCGTTCCTCCAAATCCGCGGCACCGGATGCCATCCAGCGGTCAAACGCCAGCGAGTAGGCGTCGTCGGAGCCGGGAGCGCCCAGGCCCAGGGCCTCGGCCGTGGACTCCATGGCAACGGTGGCCTGGGCGCAGCCGGTGCGCCGCGCAATGTAGCCGGCCACCGTCTCACCGGTGATCCGCTCGTGTTCCTGCGGCAGCCAGCCCACGAAGGCGTCTGCCGGCGCGAGGCTGACCGTTCCCTCCTGCGGTTTGTCGACGCCCGCCATGAGCCGGAGCAGGGTGGATTTACCCGCGCCGTTGGCACCCACGACGCCGACAACATCGCCGGGAGCGACGGTCAGGGAGAGTTTGGAGAAAAGTGTGCGGTGATCGTGACCACCGGCAAGGTCTTTGGCAACAAGTGTTGCAGTCATTAGTCAATCCTCTCACCACGGCCCAAAACGGGCAGCCCTGACCAGCCCTCCCAACGGGCCGAAGATCCCCGGGCATGAAAGAACCCGCCGGTCCGGACTTGGGGGGTGTACGGACCAGCGGGTTCGAGCATTTAGCATAGTTGAATCAGACCTCAACGTAAAATCGCTGCGCCGGGAATCGCTGCACGTCCGCGCGCCGGAAACCGCTGCCCCCAACGTCCCAGCAGGAAACCGTAGATGCCGTTACCCGCCAAGGCATTCCAACTCTGGCTCCATGGAGTCGCTCCGGATGCGAGCACGGCCGACATCTGCAGGATCTCCGGCATCAAGCGGACCACCCTGGCGCAGCAACTGGTGCGCGGCAAGGTCGCGGAGACCACCCTCGTGAGCATCAGCCGTGCCCTGCACCGTAACCCCTTGGCGGATCTGGCTTCGTTCGAGAGCTACGCGGGGCTGGCCGGGAAGCCCCGGCTGCCGACCCCGGCGGAACTTGTCAGCCAGATTGCCACCATGGATCTGCTGCGCGCGGTGATTTCCCGCTCATCCCCGGCGTACGGCGGCTACGGGGACGAAGGCAGTTCGTTGACGCCGGCACTCGGTCCCACCCCTCACGCCACCTCGGTCCGGAACTGGGTGGACGCGATCGACGACGGCGAACTGCGGCACCGGGTATCGGCCGCAACCGGAGTCGCGCCACAGAACTATTCGGCACAGCTGACGGCCAACCGGCTGTCCCCGGAGCTCGCGGTCGCGACGGCCCGCGCTGCTGGCGTAGGATTCACGGGCGGTCTCGTCGCGACCGGATTAATTACCGAGGCTGAAGCGGGCTGGCCGCCAGAGGCCAGGCAGACGGCCCTCGATGCCTTATCCGATGGTGAGCTCACGGCCCTTGCGGGCGAGCGCCTGCAAACCCTTGGCAAGACGCTCCGCCGCCAGGAGCACGAACAAGCACAAACAGAAAAGATTTGGGAGAACCTCGGATGATCGCGATCCTGCAGTGGACCACATTGGCAGCGTGCGGCATCGTCGCACTCGCCCGCATTCCCAGCGCATTGCGGGGACAGAACCCGTCCATCTTCGGAATCTTCGCGCTGTCCACCTTCGCCGTCCTTCTCAGCATCGAGGAACCATACATGGCGATCGATGCGTGGCTGGGCTCCAACAACTACACCAACCTGATTCTGCGGTTCCTGGCTTACGGCACAATCCTGATGGCGGGATACCGGATCGCGAGGGCCTTTGATGCTCCCAAGAGCATCGGCGCCATAGTCGGCCCTGCCGGTCTCGGAGTGCTCCTCATGATCGCCGTCGCCACCGTGACACTCTTTCTGCTGGCCGACACCACCGGATCCGTCACCGGACTCACTACGTTGCCAAATCGAAGCCCGCGGAATGCAGACTTGATCGAGCTCTACGCGGCTGCTGGCCGCCTCTACCCGTCGTATGTTGCCGCTTGCATCCTTCCCGCCACTATTCACGCCGCCGGAAAGAAATTGCCGATGGCAATTCGTGTCGGAGCGCTGCTGTTGACCGGGGCTTTCGCCGGGATGGTGCTTGGCTCGTTCGCCCCGCTGATTCCGCAACCTCTCGCTTTCTTGAAGTACTTCATCAGCTACATCCCGATCCTTTTCCTTGCTGTGGGACTCGCACTCGTCTGGATCTCCAGCCTCGTGGCCCAACGCAAATCGAAGAAGAAACCGGGTTATACCGAACTGTCACAAACGGAGCATTCACAAAATCATTAGATTGTGAGAGAATCATGAATGTGTGAAAGCGGCAATCGCTTCGTGAACGGAATTCACCCGTGCGAAGCCGAGGCAGCCGCCCAAACGCCATTGGGGGGATGAGTGGTAGCGGTCCGGAAGGGCCGCTCCCACTCAGCCTGTTTAAGGGCACTTTCCCCGGCCCTGTCGCCGGCACGGCGTACTGCCCGATGTGAGACAATCCGGCCATGGCGAGCCTTGGATGGACCACGCTGGTAGTATGTGCCATGGCTCTGCTCGTCCGCGTTCCGGACGCCATCCGGGGGCGGAACAGGACCGTTTTCGGAATATTGCTTCTGGCCACCGTGTGCAGCCTGCTCAGCATCTCCGGCCCCTACGAAGCCCTAGACCGCCAGCTTGGGGGCTGGAACCTCACCAATCTCATCCTGCGGTTCCTCGTGTTCGCAACAATGTTATTGGTCGGCCGGCGGGTCGCCAAGGGACTCACTTCGGTGCGAGGCGCCCGCTTGATCGCCGGCACCACGGGCCGGTGGGCGCTCGGACTCAGCGGCCTGGCCGTAGCAGGGATCTTCCTCATGATGGATACCCGCGGGTCATCGGCGGGGCTGCTGGACATCGCTGACCGTGGAGGACGGAGTGCCGTCCTCGCCCCATATTATGCCGCCGCGGGTCGCAGCTATCCGGCGTTCGTCTCGCTCGTCCTGTTGCCCTCCTTGCTCGCCACGGCCCGGAGCCGGCTGCCCCGGCTGGTCCGCGCCGGGGCCCTCCTGATGGCCATCGGCGCCCTTTGCGCTGCCCTGAGCCTGCCGGCTTCCCTGAGCCTGCCGGCTGACTGGGATCTTGCCCAGCATGTCCTCAATTACGCAGCAGTCCTGGGCTATGTCCTGGGCCTCGTCCTGTTCTGGTTTTCGGGGCTGATCGCCCAGGCACCCGGCAGCTTAACCGCAACACCGCGCCGGCAGGCACTGCAAAGGAAAGTACTGCAAAGGAAAGTACTGCACAGGCACGGCCGATGAGGCTGCCCGGACCGGCTGGCTTCCCCGCGCCCAGCTGCCCTCAGCGCGCAAATCTCAAGGTCACCAGCTGGAACGGCCGAAGCGACAGCTCCGCAGTACCGGGACCGGCCACCACCCCCGGGGCAGCAACCTCGCGCTCCAAAAGATCCACGGTCTGAACACGGGTGACGTCGAAGTTGGCCTTCACCTGTCCCACGGACCGTTCCCCCAGCGATTCGTAGACCCGCACGATCACGTCGCCTGAGCCGTCCTCCGCGAGCTTGACCGCCTCGATGACGAGGGCGGTGTTGGAGACCGTGAACAACGGTTGGAGACCCTTGGCGCCCTTGACCACGCGCGGCGCCAGGTTGGTGCGGTAGCCCTCCTCGACGGCGTCGGCGATGCTGGCGCCGGGCCGGATGGTCACGGTCAGCTCATGGCGCCCGCGGTCCGCCCGGGGGTCCGGAAACCTGGACGCCCGCAGGAGTGAGACGCGCACCGTCGTCGTCGTCCCGCCGTCAGCCTCCCGGATATTTCGGGTGACGTCGTGGCCGTAGCTGGAGGCGTTGGAGACCGCCACCCCGTAGCCTGGCTCGGCGACGTGGATCCAGCGGTGCGCACAGATCTCGAACTTCGCCGCTTCCCAGGAGGTGTTGACGTGGGTGGGGCGGAACACGTGCCCGAACTGGGTTTCCGAGGCCGAGCGGTCCGCCCTGACGTCGAGCGCGAAGCCGAGCTTGAGCAGTTTCTGGCTTTCCTGCCAATCCACCGCCGTGCAAATCGACAGCGAAGGGGCTCCCGGCTCCAGCAAGATCCGCTGCGTCACCGCCGAGGAGCCGGCCATCCGCTCCACCACGACGACGGCCGGGCCGTCCGCCCGGTGGCCCCGCTCCAGTGTCACCGAGCGCGCTTCGGTCAGTTGGACGACGTTCCGGCGGTAGAACGCGTCGATGTCCCACGCGTCCCATTCGTTCGGCGTGTCCCGGTGCAGCTCCAGGAGGTTCCCGGAGTGACCGGGCGCAATGGCCTCGCGCCCGCTGGCGTAATCCCTGAGCGACGCCAGCAGTCCGTTCGCATCCACCACCGCCCGGATGATGCCGTTGTCCAGGACGTAGCCGCCCTGGGACTCCGTGACGGACACCGGATCTCCGCGCCGGTCCGGCTCGGCCGCGGCCAGCGCGGGAACACCCTGACGCTCGTGCGGAGCGGCGTTGAGCAGGAAGTCCCGCTCCCCTGCGCCCAGGCCCGCGGCGGCAGCGTCCGCGATAATCGATTCGAGCGCGGTTCCGACGGCGGCATAGTTCCGCTCGGCGTCCTGGTGGACCCAGGCGATGGCACTGCCCGGAAGGATGTCATGGAACTGCTGCAGCAGCACGAGCCGCCACAGCCTCTTGAGCTCCGCTGCCGGGTAGCTGTAACCGGCACGCACCGCCGCCGTGGCGCACCACAGCTCCGCTTCCCGGAGCAGGTGCTCGCTGCGCCGGTTCCCCAGCTTGGTCCGGGCCTGGCTGGTGTAGGTGCCCCGGTGCAGTTCGAGGTACAGCTCTCCCGCCCAGACCGGCGGGGACTCGTATTCCGCCTGGGCCCGGGCAAAGAACGTTCCGGCAGTGCCGGTCTGCACCCTCGGGGAACCCTCGAGGTCCGCGGTGCGCCGGGCGGCCGCCAGCATCTCCCGCGTGGGGCCGCCGCCGCCGTCGCCGTAGCCGAACGGAAGCAGGGAGATCGTTCCCCGGCCGTGGTCCCGGTAGTTCCGTTCCGCATGGGCCAGTTCCCGGCCGCTGAGCTCTGAGCTGTAGCTGTCCACCGGCGGGAAGTGGGTGAACAGCCGGGTGCCGTCGATGCCCTCCCAGTTGAAGGTGTGATGCGGCATCCTGTTGACCTGGTTCCAGGAGATCTTCTGGGTCAGGAACCATTGGCTGCCCGCGGCCTTAACGATTTGCGGCAGCGCCGCCGAGTACCCGAAGGTGTCGGGGAGCCATGCTTCCTGGCAGTCGATGCCGAACTCGGCCAGGAAGAAGCTCTTGCCTTCGAGGAACTGGCGGGCCATGGCTTCGCCACCGGGCATGTTGGAGTCCGCCTCGACCCACATGCCCCCCACGGGGACAAACTGGCCGGTCTTGACCTTCTCCCGGATGCGGCCGAACAGCTCCGGGTACGATTCCTTGATCCAGGCGAACTGCTGGGCGCTGGAGCAGGAGAATACGAACCCCGGGTGCTCATCCATCAGCGCGACAACATTGGAAAACGTCCTGGCGCACTTGCGGATGGTCTCCCGCACCGGCCACAGCCAGGCGGAGTCGATGTGCGCGTGCCCCGTGGCCAGCAGTTGGTGGGCCGAGGCATAGGCAGGCCGTGCCAGGACGGCGGCCAGGGCCTCACGGCCCGCGGCTGCCGTTCCGGGGACGTCTTCTGGGTCCAGGATGTCCAGCATCCGTTCGAGCGCACGCAGGATCTCGTGGCGCCGGGGCAGGTCCATGGGCAGTTCGTGCATAAGCCCGCTGAGCGTCCAGATGTCCTGCTGCAGCTCCCACACGGTCCGGTTGAGCTCTGCAATGACGATCTGCCCGAGGCGGTATTTCGGTTCGCTCCCCGAGGTCGCCTTGTCGCCGTACGGCGTTGCCGCGAAGGTCCAGCCCTGGGACAAGTCGGGGTTCGCCGCCGCCTCGACGTAGAAGTCAACGGATTTTCCGCCGCCCAGGAGCTTCAGCGGGACATGCTGGTTCCGCGGGGAGATGGCTTTGACGACGGTCCCGTCCGGCCGCCAGGCGGTGCCTTCGCACTGGAACCCGGGCAGATCGGCACTGAAGCCCAGATCCACCAGGATTTCCACTGCGGTCCCCGGAGCCGTCCCCCACGAGTCCGGCACATCCCCCTGCAGCCGCAGCCACTTGGTGCTCCAGGGCGGGCCCCAGGCCGCTCCGTGCTCCTGCGGGGTGAACTCCTGCCGGAGGGCCTCCGTCACCGGGACCGGCTCACCAGGCACATCCCAGCTGTCCAGCGTCAGCCGGACGCTGCGCGGATACACCGCCGGAACGATCCGTTCGCGCACGAAGCGGTCCAGCCGGACTTCCGTGAGGCGGCGGTCGTCATGCAATGTGATCCTCGTTAGCGCCGGGGACGAAGCTGTAACTCATCCATTCGATGGCTAAAACTTACTTCCCGGCGGCTCCTTTGGCCAAGGCCTTCCGCTAGCCGGCCACGGCGGGGACACTCACCCGGCCGTGGCCGGCGTAGACATTCAGGCTGGTTCCGCGGCTGAAGCCGGCCAGGGTCATTCCGCTGGCCTCAGCCAGCTCGACGGCCAGGCTTGAGGGCGCGCTGACGGCGGCCAGCACGGGAATCCCGGCCAGCGAAGCCTTCTGGACCAGCTCGAACGACGCCCTTCCCGAGACCTGAAGCACGGTGCCCTCCAGCGGCAGCAGGCCCTCACGCAAGGCCCAGCCGACCACCTTGTCGACGGCGTTGTGGCGCCCCACATCTTCCCTCAGGCACAGCAGCTCTGCGGAGCCGTCGTCGGCAATCCGGAACAGTCCGGCGGCGTGCACGCCACCGGTGGCGTCGAAGACGGCCTGGGACTCCCGCAGCAGCTCCGGCAGGGCCGCCAGCGTCTGCACCGGAACGGTCAGCGGGTCCAGGGCCGGGCTGAAATGCGAGGACTTGCGCACCGCATCGATCGAATCCGTGCCGCAGATTCCGCAGGAACTTGAGGTGTAGACCTTCCGTCCGGTGTCCGGCCGCACGACGTCGGGCCGCAGCTGGGCTTCGACGACGTTGAATGTCTGGACCCCGTCCTCATCCTCGCCGGCGCAGAACCGCAGCGAGACGAGCTGTTCGGCACTCCAGATCACCCCCTCGGACACCAGGAATCCCGCCACGAGGTCGAAGTCGTGGCCCGGGGTGCGCATGGTGACGGAGAAGGAAAGACTGCCCAGCCGGATTTCGAGGGGTTCCTCGACGGCGAGCACGTCTTCGCGGTGCCGGACCGGGAACTCGAGGGCCTGGGGCGATCCGTCGAGGACAAACTTGTGCACCTTGCGGCGCTGTGTCACGCGGCCCATTGGGTACTCCTAACCAACATATTGTGCGGATTTACCGCTGGATCCATCATTGCAGGCGCGGGACGAACCAGCGCCGCCCGCGGCCCCCGGAGGGGCGGCATTAGCCGAGCAGGGCGCTCCAGTCCACCGGCCCGTCGTCCGCGAGCGGTTTCCGGGCCGGCCTTTTCGCGGCCGTCCTGGTTTTCGCCGCGGCCTGGCCGGGATCCGGGATGGGGGCGCCCCAGGGGAGCGCGAATGCCGGGACCAGCTCCCCCAGCTGCGCCCCGTGCGGCGGAACGACAAGGACGCCGTCGGCCGCGGCCAGTCCCCGCATCATCCCGGGGCCGGTGTGCTGTGCCGGCGACGCCATCCCATAGAGCAGGCGGAAAGGCATAAGACGGGTGCGGCCCGGCTCGGCGTCGATCATCGACCCGCAGGGCACCTCCGCGATGGGTGAAAGCGATCGGTGTCCCAGCGCTGCGAGGAGCGGGCCCCCGATGGTCGACAGCGCCATCATGGCCGCCAACGGGTTTCCTGGCAGGCCCAGGACGAAGCGCCCGTCCGGCAGCTCGGCCAGCACGGCGGGGTGGCCCGGACGCATCGCGATGCCGTCGATCAGCAGCCGGCCGCCCAGTTCAGCGACGGCGCGCCGGAGGTGGTCGGTCCCCGACGGGCCCGTCCCGCCCGTGGTGATGACGACGTCGGCCGGCAGGCTTTCGTTTTCCGTGTCCTCCAGCGCGGCGAGCCATTCGGCGTACCTGTCCCCGATTTTCACCTCTTCGGTGCAGACACCGCCGAGCATGCCCACGACGCCGCCCAGCTGCGGGCCGAAGGTGTCTCGTACTTTGCCTGGTCCGGGCAGACCCGAGGAGACCACCTCCGAGCCGGTGAGCACGAGCCGGACGACGGCTTTGCCCAACACGGGCAGGGTGTCGTAGCCGGCCAGGGCCGCGAGGGCCAGATGGGCGGGGTTGAGCAGGGAGCCGCCCTTGATCAGCAGATCACCGACGGCGGCCTCCTCCGCGGCTTTCCGGATGTGTTGGCCGTTGCGCGGCTCGCCGGGTTTGGCCGCGCCGCCGGTCTTCAGGACCGGCAGTCCGTCCTCATCCGTGGCGACGGTGCCGCTCTCGCTCCGCAGCACGGCCTTCGCGCCGGGAGGGAGCAGCCCCCCGGTGACAATCGGACTTGCCTGGTGCGGAGCCAGCCGCTGGTCCGGCTCCGCCAGGATCCACGGTCCGCTGCCGTTGACGGCCCAGCCGTCCATCGCCGACGACGCATAATGTGGCATGTCCTGCAGCGCCGCAACATCCGCTGCGAGCGTGCGGCCCAGTGCCTGCCGGAGCGCCACCGGGGCCGCGGGGATGGGGGTGGCACAGTCAAACGCAAGTTGCCGGGCCTCGTGCCAGGTGTGGGCGAGGTGCCGGTGGGGAGCCGGTGCCGCGGCAACCCTGGGCACCTCGGCAGCCAGGCCCGCGCCGGGCGCCGGGGCGTAATCGTCGGAGCCAGGCTCGTGCCCGGCAGCGGCTGCACCGCCATAAGGAGGTGGAGGGGTCATGTCCCGGAGACTTCGGTGGCTGCATAGTCCGAGGCGAGTTTCCTGGCAATTCCCAGGGCGGCCGCCATGGAGACAGCATCCGTGGTTTGGCCGGAACCGGAGGCCAGCCCGGCGGCAAAGCCGGCGATAAAGGTCGTCAGCGGCGCGGCGGGGCGCACCACGGAATGGGCTGCCACGCCGGCCAGGGCAAGGACTTCGTTGATGTCAATCTCGACGTCTTCCAGTTCCAGTGCCTGGAGCAGCGCACGGCACCAGTCTTCGAGCGTTTCATCCTGGCTTTTCACCGTTTGCCTCCAAAGTCGAGTCCAGCTGCGGGGGCTCCGGACCGGTCGCCCGGATCGTTGCCCTGGATCGGGCCGGTTACCCCCAGGGCGGAGGCGTCGTCCCAGGTGTCGACATCGTCGGTGGAACCGGAGGGGACGCGAACTGCCCGCACATCAAGATTAGCAAGAAGTGCGAATACCGAGGCGTCTTTGAGCGCGCCACGGTGTGCGGCTTCCGCGGCAGAGCGTTGAAGCGCAGCTGTGTTATAAAAGCCGGCAAGGGGCTGCTTTCGTCCATCCGCGGAGACCGCCATAACGCCGTCGCGGCTTGCGGCCCCGGGCTGTTCCAGGGCTGCTTTGAGCGCACGGACTGCGGCATCCACGCGCGGCATGTCGCAGGCCAGGACCAGGGTCAGGGGTGCGGGTCCGTCGAGGCGGCGGGCCGCACGGTCCTGTTCCAGCGTGGAGAGACCGGCGGCGATGGCTGCCGCCGGACCCGCGAACGGCGGCTCCTCGCGGCAGTTCAGCACACCGGGCGGCAGCGTCCCCGGGTGCGGCCCGACGACGGCGATCGTCCGCGCGCCGCGGGCCGCCTGGACCGCGAGGTCAAGGAGCGTGGCGCCGTCGTACCGCAGTTCCGCTTTGGGCGCGCCGCCTAACCGGGAGGACCGGCCACCGGCCAGAATAACCGCATCAAATTCCACCGGCCCAGCCTAGCGCGGCCCGGGCCGGAACCCGCGCAGCCCGTACCCTCCCGGAGCCCGGATCAGGCGGCAGACTCCGGTAGCAGGAAGGGATCCCAGTCCGGAGCCGGCTTTTCGAGTTCCTTGATCTGCCACGTCGTACCCTTCGGCGGGGCCGGGACAAAGCTTAGCTTCCAGCCCATTTCCGCCGGGGTGTGGTCCCCCTTGGCGTTGTTGCAGCGCAGGCAGGCGGCCACGAGGTTTTCCCAGGAATCGGCTCCGCCGCGCGACTTCGGCTGGACATGGTCTATGGTGTGGGCAGCCTTGCCGCAATAGGCGCAGCGCTGGCCGTCCCGGCGGAGCACCCCGCGCCGGCTGACCGCCGTCATCGTGTTGTACCGGGGGCGGATGTAGCGGTGTAGGAGAATCACCGAGGGCCGGCCGAGGATGTCCTGGGGCCCGACGACGGGGTCCTCCCCTTCGGCCACCACACTGGCCTTTCCGGTCAGCACAAGAACAAGCGCCCGGCGGAACGTTACAACCGCCAGCGGTTCATATCCAGCATTCAGTACGAGCGTGCGCATCCGCATACCTCTTTACGGCCGCACCCGCCAGGGGCACGAGGGCCGGCTGCCCTCTGCGTGGTCGGGCTATGGATCGACACCACAAGAGTAAACACTCATGTGCCCGATCACCGAATTTTTTCGCCCGCGGAGGTCCGCCTGCCGGAAAGTTCATCCCCCGGCAATGCAAAGGACCCCCGCCACAAGGGCGGGGGTCCTTTCAAAGCGTGAGCCATCCGTGGCTGTTTCCAGCCCGTAATTAGCCTTTGGTCTAGCCGCCTACGCGGATGAACACCGGACCGGAGCCGATGTTGACGCTGTACAGTGCGGTGGTTCCACCGTTCCACCCGCCGTGGACGGCCATGCCGTTGCCGACGTAGACGGCGATGTGGGCCATGCCCACGCCACCATTCTGGTAGTAGGCGAGGTCGCCCGGCTGGGCCTCGGCGGCGCTCACGGTGCGGCCCAAGGACAGGTAACCTGCCGGCCAGCCGTGGTAGTGGATGCCGGCGGCGGCCAGGGCGTTCGTGGCCAGTGCGGTGCAGTCCTGTGAAACGCCCAGCTGGGCGTAGGCAGCGGCGGCGATGGTTGCGCCGGCGCCGCTTCCGATGGCGGCCGGCGCCAGGGCGCCAGCGGTACCCGCGGTGGCAAGCTGGCTGCCGCCGGTCGTGGCGGCAGCCGCGTCCTGGACCTCGACGACGGGCTTGGCAGCCTCGACGACGGGAGCCGGTGACGTGGAAACAGCCGGCTTCTCGTAGGAGATCGCAATCGTGGAGGCAGCCGAGATAGTTGCCGGGGCAGCTGACTGGACATCCAGGGCGGACGCGGAGGTGGATTCGCGCTGGACGTTGGTCTCAGCAGCGTTGGCTGCAATGCCGCTGGTCAGGACCAGGCCGGATGCTGCAGCGATGACTGCAGCCTGGCGACCCATGCCGCCAGCGTTTTCGCCGACAGCCTTGGCAATGACAGCCAGCGAGTTGGTCTTGGTGACCTCGGCGCGGTGCCGTGCATTTGCACGAGTAGTCATTAAGTTCTCTCTTTCGTGATCCTTGGATCGCGCTTTTTGGGCGCGAGCTGAGGACGCTCCGGCATCTTGGGGGTACGCCGGATCGCCCCGAATGGGTTACTTAGCGAAGGGTGTACTGCGAAGACGCGCCAAAAGCGGGAACTGCATGCAGGTGCTTGGCCTGCGGGCCGGTCACGGTAGAGATCGGAACGGCGGTGCGGGCTCCATTCCGGGCGCCGCCAAGGGCAGCACGGGAATTGGATTTCAGCGGGCTCGTAAGAGCCGCGCCGGCGCGGTGACGCGCAGCATTGTGGCGTGAAGACACGAAAGTAGCCTCTCCCAATGCCTGCGAGGTGAGCTGTCGGATTCGGATGGGAGTCACCCGGCCGCGCCGCTTCCTGGGAAGCTTTGCGACTTAACCCCAAGGCCTTCTTGCGAAGACCAAAATTGGTTCCCCCGCCCCTGCCAGACGATGTAATGCGAACGGACCTTGAGCGGTGGCAGAGCTAGGCAATCCACTCAAGAGCGCCAACTTCGGAAAAGTTGGCGTACCTCATACGGTACAGGAGTCGGGATGCAATGTCACATTCAGATCACGGCGTGTCACAAGAATGCGAGAGTGACCCATCGTCTTGGCTAGAGCCAGCCAAGGGGGTCAACGACGTCGCCGTTGACCATCACTTCGAAGTGGAGGTGGCAGCCGGTGGAGGCGCCGGTGGTGCCGCTCAGCGCGATGATGTCGCCCCGGGAGACCTTCTGGCCGACCTGGACGGAAGACGAGGACAGGTGGTTGTAGGTGGTCTCCAAGCCGTTGCCGTGGTCGATCACCACCCGGTTTCCACCGCCGTACGGGTGCCATCCGTTGAAGGTCACGGTGCCGCTGGCTGCTGCATGGACGGAGGTTCCGCACTGGGCCGCGTAGTCCTGGCCGCGGTGGAACTCGCCCGCGCCCCCGGTGATCGGGCTGACGCGGTAGCCGAAGGGCGAGGCCGTGATCATCTGGTCCAACGGGGCACCCAGGGTGCCGGCCGACGCCGCGCGCGTAATGGTGCCCACGGACTGGGCACTCAACAGCTGCTTGAGTTTTCCATCCGGATCACCTTTGGTGCTGACGGCCGTGCGGCTGAAGTCGATTTTGGCGGCGGCAGCGGCAGTGACGTCCGGCTGGGCTGCGGCTGAGACCGAGCCGGCAGGAGCGCCGGCGTTCGTTGCCATCGCCGGACCGGTGACGGGGACCGTGACGGTCAGGACCAGGCCCGTGGCGGCGAGGGCGATTCCGGCCTTCTGCCCGACTCCGCTGGCAGCAGCGAAGTCCGTGACCTGGCGGAACGGGCTGCGGCGGCCGCGGCGTTCATCACGGTGCGCATCCCGCGGGCGGTCAGCCTGAACGGCGGCTGCCGGGCGCTGCTCCGGAGCGGGACCGATCGCGCGGCGACGGCCCCTGGTGGTCTGGGTGGTCAAGGACGGTTCCTCTCTGGAGAGCCTGCGGAGTTAGCTGTCGGATTCGGGTCAGAGAGATCAAAGACCCGGCCCGCCGTGGCAAGCACCAGGCACCGGGGCACCCAAGAGGCCCCTCGGTGGAGCGTGCATGCTGCTGACGGACTTCACCCCGAGGCTGTTGAAGAAACAGCCGGAAGTGGTTCCCCCGCCCCTGCCAGAAAGTGGTTCTGCCGCTGATCCGCTGGCAGGGCTCGGCTTCGGATCAGATAACACTTTGGTATCGGTACTGGGCCTTAACTATAGGCGATTAAACCGACCGGTAATGACTCTGTTATCTCCGTTGTGCACAACTCATGGGTCGTCCCATGAGCTGAACGATTGGCCCGGTTAGGCGACGGTAACAAACACATGGGCGGCCACTTCGGGCGGCAGCTCCAGCGCGCCCTCGATGTCCGCCACACGGACCGAGATGTACTCCCCCACCCGCTCCAGGGAAATCAGGGCGCCCGGCCTGATCCCGCCTTCATCGAGCTGGACCAGGAGTTCAGGTTCCACCTGGATGGGCTCGGCCAGCCGGTTGACGGTGACCCGCGAATCGGCGCCGTAGCCAGCCATGGCTTCCAGCAGGTTCACCACCCCGTCGGTGTAGGCGTGGGACGGCAGCCCGCCGAGCTCGGCAAGACCGGGGATCGGGTTTCCGTAGGGCGAGACGGTCGGTTGGTTGAGCAGGTCGAAGATCCGCCGCTCGACCCGCTCGCTCATCACGTGCTCCCAGCGGCAGGCCTCCTCGTGGACGTAGGCCCAGTCGAGGCCGATCACGTCGGCCAGCAGGCGTTCGGCGAGGCGGTGTTTGCGCATGACTTCGACGGCGCGTTTCCGGCCTGTTTCCGTCAGCTCAAGGTGCCGGTCGCCGGAAACGACGACGAGGCCGTCGCGTTCCATCCGCCCGATGGTCTGGGAGACGGTGGGTCCGGAGTGGCGGAGCCGTTCGGCGATCCGGGCGCGGAGGGCGACGATGTTTTCTTCTTCAAGTTCCAGAATGGTCCGAAGATACATCTCGGTGGTATCAATCAGATCCGTCATTCAGCTCAGCTCCTCGAGCGCCGTCCTTGCGTCATTCCCACCGTACCGCGTGCAGGATGCGCCCTGGCGAGATCCGCCGTACGTTCGCAGGACAGCTTAGCCTATTTTGAATTACTCCAGATAATCTTGCGGCCGCCCGGCTGTCCCCGGGCTGGGCCCCGGCCGGCGTCTCAATGACCGGAATGACCGGACTGTGACGGAGCCTTTTCCCGCCACCGCGTGGCAGTCAGGCAGAATGAAAGGGAGGCTTCGCTGCAGCCACGCCAGCCAAGCACCTCCCAAGCCACGCTACGTACCAGCCGAAAAATGGAGCCACTGTGAGCGACACCAGCATCACGATTCCCGCAAACATCCTGCCCAAGGACGGACGGTTCGGCGCCGGACCCTCCAAGGTCCGTCCGGAACAGATGGAGGCCCTCTCCGCGGCGTCGGCGACGCTGCTGGGGACCTCCCACCGCCAGGCACCCGTCAAGAACCTTGTCGGCTCTATCCGGAACGGGCTCGGCGAGTTCTTCCGCGCCCCGGAGGGCTACGAGGTCATCCTCGGTGTCGGCGGTTCCACCGCCTTCTGGGACATTGCCAGCTTCGGCCTGGTCCAGGACAAGGCCCAGCACCTGTCCTTTGGCGAGTTCGGCTCGAAGTTCGCCTCGGCCACCAACAAGGCGCCCTTCCTGGCCGCGTCCTCCATCATCAAGGCCGAGCCCGGCACCCGCCCCACCGCCCAGGCGGAGGCCGGCGTCGACGTGTATGCCTGGCCCCAGAACGAGACCTCGACCGGTGTGGCCGCCCCGGTGAAGCGGGTGGCCGGCGCCGATGACGGATCGCTCGTGCTGGTGGACGCTACCTCAGCGGCCGGCGGGCTGGACGTGGACGTCGCCGAAGCGGACGTCTATTACTTCGCGCCGCAAAAGAATTTCGCTTCCGACGGCGGCCTGTGGCTCGGCCTGTTCTCTCCGGCAGCGCTGGAGCGTGCGGCCCGGATCAAGGCCGGAGACCGCTGGATCCCTGATTTCCTGGATCTCCAGACGGCGATCGACAACTCCCGGCTGAACCAGACCTACAACACCCCCGCGCTGGCAACCCTGGTCACCCTGGATGCCCAGGTGCAGTGGCTCAACGCCAGCGGCGGCCTGGACTTCGCCTCCGCCCGGACCGCTGACTCCGCCGGCCGGATCTACCGCTGGGCCGAGGCCTCCGAATATGCGACCCCGTTCGTGGCCAAGGCCGAAGACCGGTCCAACGTGATCGCTACGATCGACTTCGACGACTCGATCGATGCCTCTGCCATCGCCAAGGTGCTCCGCGCCAACGGTATCGTGGACACCGAGCCGTACCGCAAGCTCGGCCGCAACCAGTTGCGCATCGCCACCTTCGTGGCGATCGAACCGGACGACGTATCCGCACTGCTGGAGTGCATCGATTTCGTAGTCGCCGAACTGAAGAAGTGACGCCGGTACCGCACGAAGGACACTGACATCGCAGGCCGCTGACTTCCGTCAGCGGCCTGCGGTGTTTCAGTTCCCTGTGTCGTTCAGTGTTTGCTATTTGCCGTTTGGCGTGTGCCGTGTTTAGCGGTCCGGGTCGCTGCCGCCGCTGCCGGGTTCGAGCCGGAAGTGGCGCAGGCCGCTGGCACGGCGGTCAAAGCGGATCCGCAGGTGCTTGGCCCGGATGATCCACAGCAGCCCGATCAGAGCCGCGGCGAGGCCGGAGGCCGCCGCGACGCCCATGGACCAGCGGGCACCGGCGACGTTGGCCACCCAGCCCACCAGGGGCGCCCCGATCGGCGTGCCGCCCATGAAGATCGCCATGTACAGGGCCATCACCCGCCCGCGCATCACCGGGTCTGTCGTCGTCTGGACGTAGCCGTTGGCGCTCGTCATCATGGTGATCGCGAAAAGCCCCACCGGCACCAGCGCCACGCCGAACCAGAAGTAGTTGGGCGCCAGCGCGGCAACGCCGGAGGTCACACCGAAGGCTCCTGCGGCCCCGAAGATGATCCTCAGCCTGGGCTTCTTGCGGCCGGCGGACAGCAGCGCCCCCGCGACCGATCCGATTGCCATGATCGAGTTCATGAGTCCGAAGGCGCTGGCGTCCAGGCCGAACTCGGTGCCGACCATGGCCGCGATGAACAGGACGAAGTTCAGTCCCAGGGTCCCCACGATGAAGACCGCCACCAGCACGACCACGATGTCCGGCCGGAACCTCACGTAGCGCAGCCCTTCGCGGATCCGACCCTTGCCGGCGGCCGCCCGTGGCAACTGGCGCAGCGACGCTGACGGAATCTTCCACAGGCTCAGCAGCATGGCAACGAAGCTCAGCGCGTTAATCAGGAAAACCCAGCCCGGGCCGACAACGACCGTGAGTACGCCGGACACCGCGGGTCCGATCATCCTGGCCACGTTGAAGGAGGCGCTGTTGAGCGCCACCGCATTGGGAAGGTAGTCCTCCCGGACCAGCTCGGACACGAAGGTCTGCCGCACGGGGGCGTCCAGGGCTGACACGACGCCGAGCAGCAAGGCGAAGCCGTAGACGTGCCAGAGCTGTGCCGCACCCGAGACGGCCAGGATACCGAGCGCAGCGCTCAGCAGCGCCATCCCCGATTGGGTCAAAACCAGGAGCTGTTTACGGTTGAACCGGTCGGCGACGAGTCCGGCGACCGGTGCCAGGAAGAGCTGCGGCCCCAGTTGCAGGGCCATCGTGATACCCATGGCCCCGGCGTCGTGATCGGTCAGGTGGGCGAAGACCAGCCAGTCCTGGGCGGTGCGTTGCATCCAGGTCCCAATATTGGAGATGATCGCCCCGACGAACCAGATCCGGTAGTTCAGGATGTGCAGCGACTTGAAGGTGGACATCATATCCAGTCCTCCCCAGGCACGCCCCCGGACGGTTCCAACCGCTAGTCAGCCTCAAGTGCGGAAGCGTTCCGCTCGCCGGAGTCTTCATCGTCGGAGTCTTCATAGTCGTCGTCAACATCGTCGTCGGACTCCGCGGCAGCCTGCTCCACGGGCTCGGCGACGGACTCCGCCTCGGCGGCCTCGTCACCCTGTTCGTCTTCCGGGCGGACACGTTCGGCCCACGGGACCCAGACAGGTGCCAGGATGGATTCCTCCGAGGGCAGCAGGCCCAGTTCATCGACCGTCACAACCTTGGACCGCGAGTTGCGGGTCAGCACGGCGTACCACTGCCAGCCGAGGTAGCCGGGCAGCTTCGATTCGAACAGGTGGGTGACCAGCCGGTCGCCCTCGGTCTTGGCTCCCAGATGCCGGCCGATCTGCCAGGGCTCGGCGATCCCTTCCACTGCCGTGCGGGCGTCGTCGACGGCGGCGGCCAGGACGGCGTCGGGCTTGCCGGTGCGCCAGACCGGAACGCCGGCGCGCGGCTTGGTCCTGGCTTTCCCCCCGGCGGTATCGGATCCGGCTTTATTGGATCCGGCACGGCCGGACGCCTCGGGCGTGTTCTGCTCAGGTTCCGGAGTCATCAAGGGCCTTATACGTCCAACTCGTCGGCAACCTTGCGCAGGGCTGCCGCGATCGCCTTGCCCTTGTTGCCTTCCGGGTACTTGCCCGCGGCGAGGGTACCGGAGAGGTTGTCCAGCACGGTGACGAGGTCCTGCACCAGCGGCGCGAGATCCTTGGCGCTGGGCCGCTTGGCCTTGGCGATGGACGGCGTCTTGTCCAGCACGCGCAGGCCCAGGGCCTGGGCGCCCTTGCGGCCGTCGGCCACACCGAATTCAACCCGGGTGCCGGCCTTGAGTTCGGTTACGCCCTCGGGCAACGCGGACTTGGGCAGGAAGACCTCCTGGCCGTCCTCGCCTGCGAGGAATCCAAAGCCCTTTTCCTTGTCATACCACTTGACCTTGCCGGTAGGCACGTAATCAACCTTCTTCGTTCTGCTGGGGACACGGCCGGCGGTCACCGCATCCGCATGTATATGCGGGTTCAGGGTATGACCGCCTGGACCATGTTGGTCTGTACCCCAAGGTTATCCTGCCTGGCCTACTTTGACGGTTTGAGGCGCGGAACAGGCCTGACTGTTAGCGTTGCACCCATGACAACACTGCAGATCCGGCGGCCCCTGTTGATCGTTGCGGCCGCCGTTGCCGTGCTTTCCCTTGTGGCTGTAGGCACGGTCATGGCCATGGCCTTCAATAATGTCGTCGCCCCGGTCTGGGTCACGTCAACGGCCCTGTACGGGCTGCCGCTGGCTTTCCTGCTCATGCTGTTCCTCGTGATCGACGGGGTCGCAGCCCGCCGCCGCACGCGCGGGCCGGGCGAACGGTAGCGTTGGGCTGATGTCCCTCATTCGCGCGCTCAGCAAGGAACTGGAGGCACGCAGCGACGACTCGTTGCGGGCCCTTTTCTCCGCGCGGCCGGATCTGATCTCCCCGGGCGTACCGGACTTCGCCGCCCTCGCCGCACGGGCGAGCGGACGCGTCAGCGTGCAGCGGGCGCTGGAGCGGCTCAACCGCCCCGAGATGCAGGTACTGGAAACCCTGCATCTGTGTACCAACACGGACACCGGCCACAGCGCCCCCGCCGGGACGCTGAAGAAGCTGATCAACGGCTCCACGGCCGCGGCAATCGAGCGGCTGCTGCATTCGCTCCAGGAACTGGCACTCGTCCACCGGGCCGAGCCACCCCATGGCGTGACCACGGCGGCCGGCACGCGGCCGCGCCACTACCTTCCGGTCGGCAGCCTCAAGGATGTCATCGGAATCTACCCCGCGGGCCTGGGCCGGAACTATACCGAGCTGGTGCGGCTCCAGCCGGCCTTCGCGCAGCGGGTCGTGCAGCTCGTGGCGGAACTGCACCACAGCGGTGCAGCCATCGCCCCCGCCACAACACCGATGGAGGCAGCCCTGTCGCTGCAGCGCTGGACGGCGACGCCGGAAGGCCTCCAACAGATTCTCGCCACAGCCCCGGAACGTACGACGGCGCTGCTCGCCAGGTTCGGGAACTGGGCCATGGGTGCCGTTCCC
Organism: Arthrobacter sp. PAMC25564; assembly: GCF_004798705.1. Classification (NCBI taxonomy): domain Bacteria; kingdom Bacillati; phylum Actinomycetota; class Actinomycetes; order Micrococcales; family Micrococcaceae; genus Arthrobacter; species Arthrobacter sp. PAMC25564. Next base: position 4,095,260 of record NZ_CP039290.1, read on the forward strand.
CAGGCTCAACGTCGCGCCTCCGTACTCAACGAAGGTGCCGACGTCGGGCCGGTGGACTGGTTGCTGGCCCGAGGCCTTCTGGTGCCGCTGGACGCCGCCCACGTCGAGCTTCCGCACAGCGTCGGCGTGTCCCTGCGGGGCGGGTTCATCATCGAAAACTTCGCCCTGAATCCCCCGGTCCCGAAGCTGGGCCACACCACTGCCGCGCTGCGCCGCAATGCCGCGCTGGGCGCCATTGCCGAGACCCTGAGGCTCACCAGCGAACTGCTCCACAGCGTCCGCCAGCAGCCGCTCGTCACCCTGCGGAGCGGCGGCGTCGGCGTCCGGGAGATGAAGCGCCTGGCGGACTCCCTGCGGATCGGCCTGCACGAGGCCGGGGTGCTGGCGGAGTTGTGTGCCCTGGCCGGGCTGCTGCGCCTGGATGTTGACAGCTCGGCCTGGGTCCAGGCGCCGGAGCTTGAATGGCTGGCCCTCCCGCGGCAGGAGCAATGGCTCTGGCTCGTCAACGCCTGGCTGGCGAGTGAGCGCGCCCCCTCGCTCGTGGGCCAGCCCGTCAGCGGCATCGCCCCGGTTCCGGCTGCGCACCGCGGCACGGCCGGCACCACCATCAACGCGCTCTCCGCCGAGGCCCAGCGGCCCGACGCGCCTGTGGTGCGCAAGCGGATCCTGGAAATCCTGGACGAACTCACCCGGGAGGCCTCGGCTGCGGACGGCCAGGCGCCGATACTGGATGCCGGAGCAGTGCTGGAGCGCGCCGACTGGGCCCAGCCCCGGATGGCCCGGCGCTTCAGCTCGCTGATCCGCGGCGTGCTGGCCGAGGCGGAAATGCTCGGTCTCGTCGGCTCCGGAGCGCTCAGCCAGCTCGGCGCGGCGATCGCCGCCGGGCAGCCGGACGACGCCTTGGGCATCCTGGGCGAGCATCTGCCCGCGGCCCTGAACCATGTCCTGCTGCAGGCCGATCTGACCGCGGTGGCCCCGGGCTACCTCGCCCCGGAGCTGAGCGAGAAACTCCTCACGATGGCCGATGCCGAAGGCCAGGGGCCGGCGACCATCTACCGTTTCTCCGTCGCTTCAGTCCGGCGGGCCCTGGATGCGGGCCAGGACGCCCAGGCCATGCTGGACTTCCTGCGCGAGCATTCGGCCACAGCCATACCGCAGCCGCTCCGGTACCTCATCGAGGACACCTCCGCCCGCCACGCCAGGCTCCGGGTGGGCGCCGCGACAAGCTTCATCCAGAGCGAGGATGAGACGGCCCTGCTGGATCTGCTGAACACCTCCGCCGCGGCAGGCCTGGGGCTGGCCCGCATCGCGCCGACCGTCGTCATCTCGCAGGCCCCGCCCCGGGAAACCGCCCACGTGCTCCGGAACCTGGGGCTGTCCCCCGCGGTGGAGGAGCCCGGGTCCACCGTCGTCCGGCTGCGGCGTGGCGCGGCCCTGCCCGGCGGCGGCCGTCCGGTCTACAGCGCCCCGAGCACCGCGCCGCCGGACGCCGACGTCGACGCGCAACTGGCGGTGCTCCGCAACGGCCGGCCCGCCCCCGGCAACCACGGAAGCCAGCGCCCCCCGGCTGCTCCGGGCAGCGAGGAAGCCACGCAGCTGGGGCTGGAGACCTTGCAGAAGGCAATCAGGCTCAAACAGCGGGTCGTTATCAACGTCGTGGACGGCCTGGGGAATGCCAGCCGCGAGACGGTTGTCCCGGTGGCTGTGAACGGTGGCCGGGTCCGGGTTTTCGATCCGGGCAAGGACACCGAACGGGTGCTGTCCATCCACCGAATCGTCGAAGTCGAGGCCGCAGAGGAATTGCTCCAGTGAACGACGGGCCCCTGATTGTCCAGAGCGACAAGACCATCCTGCTGGAAGTCGACCATGAGCTGGCCACAGAGGCCCGCCACGCGATCGCCGCATTCGCCGAGCTTGAGCGCGCCCCGGAGCACATGCACAGCTACCGGCTCACGCCGCTGGGCCTCTGGAACGCCCGGGCGGCCGGGCTCGACGCCGAAAGGGTGCTGGACACGCTGCTCAAGTACTCCCGCTTCCCGGTGCCGCATTCGCTGCTGATCGATATCGAAGAGACCATGTCCCGCTACGGCCGGCTGCGGCTCGAAAAGGACCCCCAGCACGGACTGGTGATGCGCACCTCCGACTATCCGGTGCTCGAAGAGGTCAGCCGGGCCAAAAAGATCCAGCCCCTGCTGGGCCCGAGGATCGACGCCGAGACCGTCGTAGTGCACTCCTCCCAGCGCGGGCAGCTCAAGCAGCTGCTGCTCAAGATCGGCTGGCCGGCGGAGGACCTCGCCGGCTACGTGGACGGCACTCCGCACCCCATCATGCTCAACGAAACCGGCTGGAAGCTCCGGCCGTACCAGCAGCTCGCGATGGAAAACTTCTGGGCCGGCGGCAGCGGCGTCGTCGTGCTGCCCTGCGGTGCCGGCAAGACCCTCGTCGGCGCCGCCGCGATGGCCACGAGTTCCACCACCACGCTGATCCTGGTGACCAACACGGTCTCGGCCCGGCAGTGGAAGGACGAGCTGCTCAGGCGGACCTCGCTCACCGAAGATGAGATCGGCGAGTACTCCGGCGCCGTCAAGGAGGTCCGTCCGGTCACTATCGCCACCTACCAGGTCCTGACCACCAAGCGCGGCGGGCTGTACCCCCACCTGGAGCTTGTGGACGGCCATGACTGGGGCCTCATCATCTACGACGAGGTCCATCTGCTGCCTGCCCCGATCTTCCGCATGACCGCGGACCTGCAGGCCCGGCGGCGGCTCGGGCTGACGGCCACGCTGGTCCGCGAGGACGGCCGCGAAGGCGAGGTCTTCAGCCTGATCGGCCCCAAACGCTACGACGCGCCGTGGAAGGACATCGAGGCCCAGGGCTACATAGCCCCCGCGGACTGCGTGGAGGTCCGGGTGGATCTCCCCCGCGACGAGCGGGTCGCCTATGCGATGGCCGAGGACGCGGACAAGTACCGGCTCTGCGCCAGCTCCGAGACCAAGACCCTCGTCGTCGAGCAGCTCGTCGCCGAACACGCCGGCGAGCAGCTCCTCGTGATCGGGCAGTACATCGACCAACTGGACGAGATCGGCGAGCGCCTGCACGCCCCGGTGATCAAGGGCGACACCCCGGTCAAGGAACGCCAGCGGCTTTTTGACGCCTTCCGTGCCGGAGAGGTGCAGACCCTCGTGGTGTCCAAGGTCGCCAACTTCTCCATCGACCTGCCCGAGGCCTCGGTCGCGATCCAGGTCTCGGGGTCGTTCGGCTCCCGGCAGGAGGAGGCCCAGCGGCTGGGCCGGCTCCTGCGCCCGAAAAAGGACGGCCGGGCCGCCCGCTTCTATTCGCTCGTGGCCCGCGACACCCTGGACCAGGACTTCGCAGCCAAGCGCCAGCGCTTCCTGGCCGAGCAGGGCTATGCGTACCGGATCATGGACGCCAAGGACGTCGGAAGGAACCCCTCGGCTCCCTGAGTGCTGAGGTGGCTGCGCTCGGATCGTCAGTCGGTGGACGCGAGCAGGTCCAGGACGAAACGTGCCATGTCCGCGCGGCCGGCCACCAGGCCCCGCAGCTCGTCCGAGTCCTGCTCCGCCGTCCGGGCCGATATGAACGCGCGGTCGCTGCCAGGACTGCGACCCTCGCACTATCGCGTTATGTCCCGGGTACCCGGCGGCGGCCTCCGGCTCTCCGAGCTCGCCGAACGCGCGGACATCACCAAGGCGGGCATCGGTCAGTTCATGAAGTACCTGGAGAAGCTGGAGTACGTAGCCCTTACCCCGGACCCCTCTGACAGCCGCGCAAAAATCGTGAGGCTGACAGCCTCCGGCCGGGCCGCCGTCGAACTCTCGGCGCGGGTCCTTGCCGACACCGAGCTGCGCTGGTCAGCGGCGCTCGGCCCCGAGCGCCATCAGGAGCTCCGGCGCTCGCTTTACGAAGTGAGCCTGCTTTCGGCACGGAACAATCCATAGAACACACATCTGCCATTCAGAAAACTCCCAGAGTCTGGGAGCATCATGGGAGTTATGAAAAAGAACGGTCCAGAAGCCAAGCTCCTCGTCGTCGATGACGAACCGAACATCCGTGAACTGCTGTCCACTTCGTTGCGCTTCGCCGGCTTCGAGGTCGTTTCGGCGGGCACCGGACGCGAGGCGCTGGCCGCGGCGGAACTTCATGCCCCCGACCTCGCCGTGCTCGATGTCATGCTGCCGGACATGGACGGCTTCACCGTCACCCGCCGCCTGCGCGCCGCCGGCAAGCACTTCCCCGTCCTCTTCCTGACGGCCAAGGACGACACCGAGGACAAGGTCACCGGACTGACCGTGGGAGGCGACGACTACGTCACCAAACCGTTCAGCCTCGACGAGGTGGTGGCCCGCATCCGGGCTGTGCTGCGCCGCACCCAGCCGCAATTGGACGACGACGACGCCGTCATCCGGGTGGATGACCTGGAGCTCGACGACGACGCGCACGAGGTGCGTCGCGGCGGCATCGTGATAGAGCTCTCGCCGACCGAGTTCAAGCTCCTGCGCTACCTCATGCTCAACCCGAACCGGGTGCTGTCCAAGGCGCAGATCCTCGACCACGTCTGGGAATACGACTTCAATGGTGATGCCTCGATCGTGGAGTCCTACATCTCGTACCTGCGCCGCAAGGTGGACATCGATCCCGACGCGCCGGCCCTGATCCAGACCAAGCGGGGCGTCGGCTACGTGCTGCGGACAGCCGAGAAACGCTGACCTTGCTGCACCGCTGGAAAGCGGCCTCGCTGCGCTCGCAGCTGGTCGCCATCATGATGGCCCTGATGCTGGTCGCGCTCACGGCCACCGGTGCCGGCACCCTGACCCTGCTGCACAGCTTCCTGCAGGGCCAGGTGGATGACAAGCTCAGGGCGGCCGTCGACTCCGCGCAACGGCAGCAGTCCTTCAGCCAACTGCAGGAACAGAACTCCAACGTCCCCACCGATTATTCGCTGATGCTGGTCACTCCGGGGCTGCAGCCTTACGTGTTCGGCGGCAACAAGGACGACCACCCGGACATCACGAGCATCTCCGTTGCGGAGGCCAGGGACCGCGCGCAGGCGCCATTCCAGGTCCGCGGCACGGACAAGCAGGACTGGCGCGTTGTCGCGGTCACTGTCGTCGATGGCAGCCGGAGCGCCGTCGTGATCATCGGGCTTCCGCTCGCACCCGTCGATTCCGTGATGGAACACGCCGCCCTTGTGGTCGTGGGGGTGGGGCTGCTGACCCTCGTCCTTGCCTTCTTCATCGCCACTTGGACCGTCTCCCGGTCCTTCCGGCCGCTGGTCCGGGTGGAGAAGACCGCGGCCGCGATCGCCGCCGGGGACCTCTCCCGACGCGTGGAAGTCGAGAACCCCGGCACGGAAGTCGGCCGGCTGGGCAGCTCCCTCAATGCCATGCTGGCCCACATCGAAACGGCCTTCGCCGCCCGGATGGCCTCCGAGGCACGGATGCGGCGCTTCGCGGCCGACGCCTCCCACGAACTGCGGACCCCGCTGGTCACGATCCGGGGTTTCTCCGAGCTGTACCGGCACGGCGCGCTGTCCTCCCCCGAGGATGTGGCAACCGCCATGGGCCGGATCGAAAGCGAAGCCAAGCGGATGGGCGCCATGGTGGAGGACCTCCTGCTGCTGGCCCGGATCGACGAACAGCGTCCGCTGCAGCGCAAGCCCGCGGACCTGCTGCTGATTGCCCACGACGCCGTGGTGGACACGCAAGCCAGCGACCGCAGCCGCACGATTTCGCTGGTCGGACTCGACGGCGGCGCCCCGGGGCCCGGGCCGGTGCTGGGCGACGAAGCCAAGCTGCGGCAGGTGGTCAGCAACCTGGTCGGCAATGCCCTGCGCTACACGCCCGAAGGCACCCCGATTGAACTGGCCGTGGGGGCCCGGACCTCGGAGGACGGGACGAGGCAGTCCGTAATCGAGGTCCGCGACCACGGTCCGGGCGTCCCGGATGAGGAAGCGGCCCGGATCTTCGAGCGCTTCTACCGCTCGGACACCTCAAGGACCCGCGAGACCGGGGGCAGCGGGCTCGGGCTGGCCATCGTGGCGGCCATCGTCGGCGCGCATTCCGGCTCTGTGCGGGTGGGGAAGACCGACGGCGGCGGCGCCACCCTGGTGGTCAGTCTTCCGTACCTGGACGAGCCTGCAGAAGAGCCCGCAGAAGATTCCGGCCCGATATCCACATAGCGGGGCGTCATCCACATAAGGGCGGAGGCCCCGCCACCAACTGCCGGCTCCTGCCTAGGCTCGAACTGTCCGGAAGATCCGGACAAGGCAGCCTCCGCAGTCGATAGGGTTCCGCCGCCGATAGGGCTCCGGCTGCCTCCCGGCACTGTCGAGAGGGCAATTCCATGAGCATCATCTCCGTGGACACGGAACTACTCCAGCTCAAGTCAGCCAGCGTCAAAGCCACGGTGGACAGGATCAGCGCAGACGTCCAGGCCATGAAACGCGGCCTCGACGAACTGCAGGCAAGCTGGCGCGGCTCTGCTGCCACCAACTTCCAGGCCCTGGTCGCCGAGTGGACACTGACCCAGGGAAAGGTCGAGGCGTCGCTGGCCTCGATCAACCTGGCCCTGAACTCAGCGGCCGCCAGCTACGCCCAGGCGGAGCTGAACAACGCGCAGCGCTTCAGCTGAGCGGCCCTGTGCCGCGCTCAGACCTCGGGCGTGCCCTGGTGGAAGCGGAGGCGCCATTGAGTGCCGTCACGGACCCATAGGGAGCTGCGCAGTGCCGTGCCCGCGCGGGCGTAGCTGCGGTACGTCAGGAGCACAGTGCTCTCACCCAGCCGTTCCGCACCCAGCAGTTCGAATTCCGTCGGGCCGTCCGGGTCATCCTGCAGCGCCATCATCAGGGCATCCCGCGTCCAGATCCGGCCTGAGCTGCCGATCTCCGTGAAGTCGGGGTGCAGCAGCACTCCGGTGCGCCCCATATCCGCCCGGGTTTCCGGACGGAGGAGCTCACGCTCCAAGGACTCGACGATGGCCTCGGGGCTGGCATCGGTGCCGGGTGCCGGTGTGGTGTCCTCTGCGAGCTCGCTGAAGAGATCCGGTTCACCGAACAGATCCGGCTGGCCGAGCGGTGGCGCTGCGGGAGCCGCCGTCGGCACTGCCGGCACTGCCGGCACCGCAGGCGCAGCACCTTCGGGAGCCGTTCCGGCCGGCGTCGGACCGAAGCCAGGGCCCTGACGCACGGCAACACCCTGCTGGTAAGCCGTGGCAGCCGCCCTGGCGCGGTCGTCGGCTGCCTCGTTAAGGTCGTGCCCCGCGTGGCCGCGCACCCATTCGAAGGTGTACTTGCGGCCGGCAAGGGCCTGGTCGATCTCCTTGAGCAGCTCCACATTCAGCACCGGTTTGCCGTCGGCCTTGCGCCAGCCCTTGCGCTTCCAGCCCGGCATCCACTTGGTCACGGAGTTGATGACGTATTGGCTGTCGCAGAGGATGTGTAATTCCTCGCCGGGACGGTGCGCCGTGGACCGGAACAGGTCCAGGACCGCCATCAGCTCGCCTTGGTTGTTGGTGCCATGGGGCCAGCCGCCGGCCCGCCAGCAGTCGTCATTCACGTACCACGCCCATCCAGCCGGGCCGGGATTTCCTAAAGCCGAACCATCGGCCGCTGCTGTAATCGTCACTGGTCCATCCTGCCAGACGCCGACGGCGGCCCCACCCGAAGGTGGGACCGCCGTCGTCGATCTGCATGTCCTGGTGGCTTGGGGCCGGGTGGTTAGAAACCGCCCATGCCGCCCATGCCGCCCATGTCGTCGCCGCCCATGGCCGGGGAGTTCTTCTCCGGCTTGTCGGCCACAACGGCCTCGGTGGTGAGGAACAGGCCGGCGATGGAAGCCGCGTTCTGCAGGGCAGAGCGGGTGACCTTGACCGGGTCGTTGATGCCGGCAGCCAGCAGGTCCACGTACTCGCCGGTTGCTGCGTTCAGGCCGTGGCCTGCAGGCAGTCCGCGGACCTTGTCGACCACAACGCCCGGCTCGAGGCCGGCGTTGAAGGCGATCTGCTTGAGCGGCGCGTCGATGGCAACGCGGACGATGTTCGCCCCGGTTGCCTCGTCGCCGGAGAGCTGCAGGTTCGCGAATGCCTTGGCACCGGCCTGGATCAGGGCAACGCCACCGCCGGCGACGATGCCCTCTTCCACAGCAGCCTTCGCGTTGCGGACAGCGTCCTCAATGCGGTGCTTGCGTTCCTTGAGCTCAACTTCGGTTGCGGCACCGGCCTTGATGACTGCAACGCCGCCGGCCAGCTTGGCCAGGCGCTCCTGCAGCTTCTCGCGGTCGTAATCCGAATCGGAGTTTTCGATCTCGGCGCGGATCTGGGACACGCGGCCGGCGATCTGGTCAGCGTCGCCAGCACCCTCGACGATTGTGGTCTCGTCCTTGGTCACGGTGACCTTGCGGGCCTTGCCCAGGAGTTCGAGGCCGGCGGTCTCAAGCTTGAGGCCGACTTCCTCGGCGATGACCTGGCCACCGGTGAGGATGGCGATGTCGGCGAGCTGGGCCTTACGGCGGTCACCGAAGCCCGGAGCCTTGACGGCGACGGACTTGAAGGTGCCGCGGATCTTGTTGACGATCAGGGTGGCCAGGGCCTCGCCCTCGATGTCCTCGGCAATGATCAGCAGCGGCTTGCCGGACTGCATGACCTTTTCGAGGATCGCAACCAGGTCCTTGACGCTGGAGATCTTGGAGTTGACGATCAGGATGTACGGATCCTCAAGGACCGTTTCCTGGCGCTCGGCGTCGGTGACGAAGTAAGCGGAGATGTAACCCTTGTCGAAGCGCATGCCCTCGGTGAGCTCAAGCTCGAGGCCGAAGGTGTTGGACTCCTCGACGGTGATGACGCCTTCCTTGCCGACCTTATCCAGGGCTTCGGCAATCAGGGCGCCAATCTCGTTGTCACCGGCGGAGATGGAGGCCGTAGCGGCGATCTCTTCCTTGGTTTCAATTTCCTTCGCGGAAGCCAGGAGCTCACGGGTGACGGCTTCAACCGCCTTCTCGATGCCGCGCTTCAGGGACAGCGGGTCGGCGCCGGCCGCGACGTTGCGCAGGCCTTCCTTGACCAGGGCCTGTGCAAGCACGGTGGCGGTGGTGGTGCCGTCGCCGGCGACGTCATCCGTCTTCTTGGCAACTTCCTTGACCAGCTCGGCGCCGATCTTCTCGAAAGGATCGTCCAGCTCGATCTCCTTGGCGATGGAAACACCATCGTTGGTGATCGTGGGGGCGCCCCACTTCTTTTCGAGGACGACGTTGCGTCCACGCGGGCCGAGGGTGACCTTGACGGCGTCGGCGAGGATGTTCAGGCCCCGCTCAAGACCGCGGCGTGCCTCTTCATCAAATGCAATGATCTTGGCCATAACGGCAGTAGTCCTTTCGGGACAGACGTTAAGAATGAACCTACGCTGCGGTGCCCGCGACGGACGATCCTTGCCCGGCGGCCTCTGTATGCCGCCGGGCCGGGATCTCACCCCAGCCAGGTATTTCTTTCGCTCCCAGACCGGCTGCGCCACTTCGCGACCGGGCGGACCGGGCGTTGTTTTAGCAGTCAATACTCGGGAGTGCTAAATCAATAATTAGCACTCCCCCGGGGAGAGTGCAAGCAGCGGAGACACGCGACACCGCCGTTGCGGCTCTGTATCGGCGGCGTTTCGGCACTGTACCGGCACAGTGCTTCATCGCAATACGCTACGAGCGATCAGCCGCCGGTGCTGCTGGCCGTTTCGCTGCCGCTCATCGTGGCCTTGTTGTCCGCCCCGTAGCTGTAGACCATGTAGTTGGCCGCGGTGACGTCGCCGTTGGCATCGAAGTTGATCCGGCCGGACTCGCCATCATAGTCGGGTCGCTTGCCCGCACGGATCGCATCGGCGCATTCCTGGTAGCTGTGGCAGGCCGTGGACTCGCCCGAGACCTGCGTGCCGCCGGCTGCCATTCCGCCGGACACGGCCACCAGGTTAGCGGCGATGGATGTGCCGGCGTCGTCCTGGGCCGCGGCGGCTGCGACGGCGGCCAGGATGACGGCGTCGTAGGTCTCCGCGGCGAAGGTCATGTCTTTCAGGCCCGGATCGACGGCCACCAGCTTTGACTGGAAGTCCACTGTGGGAAAGACGCCGGGCAGGATTCCCCGGGCGCCGTCGAGAGCCCGGGAGCCGAGGCCGGACCCGTACTGGTTGACGGCGCCGTCGCTGAGGATCAGCTTCTTGCCAGCCTGGCCAACGTTGTTCAGTTCGGCAATGGCGCCCTGGGCGCCGTCGCGGGCAATCAGGATGACATCATCGGGTGCCGCGGCCCTGGCCGCTACGGCGGCCTGCTGGGCCTGGCCGGGTTTGAACTCCGCGTCGGCTACCGGATCCAGCCCGGCCTGCCGGGCTGCCGTGGTAACGGCCGCGGAGACGTCCTTGCCGTAGCTGCCCTCTTCGTGGACAACGGCGACGGTCCTGGCGCCATTGTCCTTCGCGAGCTTGACGAGGACGGGGGCCTGGGCGGTGTCGGCGGCCGCGGTGCGGAAGTAGTAGCCGCCGCTCTTGTACCTGCTGAGCCCGTTGGCCGAGTTCGCGGGGGAAATGACCGCCACCTTGGCATTGGAAAGAACATCAATCGCGCCGGGGGCACGGCTGGAGTCTGTCGGGCCGATGACGACGTCGGCCCTGGCCGCCACAAGTGACTTCGCCTGGGCTGCCGAGTCCTGGCTGACCGTCTCGGGCAGCAACTCCACGGGCTTGCCCTTGTGGCCGCCCGCAGCATTGATTTCCTTGATGGCGAGCCGTGCCGCAGCCAATTGGGGCGCGTTCAGGAAGTCTTGCCGCCCTGTGTTGTCCAGGATCAGGCCGATCCGCAGCGTTCCGTCGCCACTCGCACGAGCCGTGGTCACGCGGGCGCTGCCCGACGGCCCCGCACACCCTGTCATGGCAGCAACAGTCATGACGGCAACAGTCATGACAGCACCGGCGCCGACCGCTCCGGGGACAGCCACTAGGCGGGCCGGACGCTTTCGGCCTGCGGGCCCTTCTCGCCCTCGCCGACCTCAAGCTCGACCCGCTGGCCCTCGTCGAGGGCGCGGTAGCCTTCCCCGAGGATCGCGGACCAGTGCACGAAGACATCGTCCCCCGAACCGTCCACGGTGATGAAGCCGTAGCCCTTTTCGGCGTTGAACCATTTGACGGTTCCCAGTGCCATGATGTCCACACTTTCAGTTAGCTGGCGGACGGCCCACCACGATGTGCGCCGCAGAATGCGAAACGAAGTCCGCAGATACAGTACCTAAAGCATCGCGCACGGGGGCGGCATGCGGGCCGGGTCGGCGGCGAATAGTTATGCAGGCGTCACCGGATCGGGCTACTGGAAGCCTGGCCCCAGCACGACGACGAGCGGGACCTTGAATTCGGCGGACTGCACCATGGTCGGGATGCCAAGGAGCGCGCTCAGGGCCTCGGCGTTGCCCTGCTGCGCTGCGCCGCTGTAGAAGATGACGGAGGTGGACTGCCGTGTGCCGGGCCAGTTGCCCAGGGTGCCGAGTGTCCAGCCCGCTGTCGAGACGGTGCCGCCCACCCGGCTGGCAAGCCCGGCCGTGGTTGTCCCGTTGTAGATGGTCACCGGCTGGCTCTTGTCCACGGCGGGGACGGCCGTCGTCGGCGTACCCTGGGCGGACGCCGGGACCGACGGCGCCTCGCTGGGTGACGCACTCGGAGCCGCGCTGGAGGGCGCCGGGCTTGAGTCCGTGGGTGACGGAGCTGCGGAGGCGCCGGCCTGCCCGGCCGTCAGGGCCGAGGTTGCCCCGGCAGAGGCGAATCCGAGCTTCGGCAGGATCAGGAACGCCACGAGTCCGATGGCCAGGGCTGCGAAACCGGCTGCCAGGATGGCACCCAGGCTGCGGCGCCGGGATAGCGAGACTGCCCGATGGACACCTTGCCGCGTGGAGGTCTCCGGGACCCGGTCAAATTCATCCCGAGCGTATTTGGTCATGGTGAAAGCGACGTCCTTGCTGATTTCTTCCGAAGTTGCCATGGCCGTTTGCGGCAGGAATCTGCGCGTTCGGCCGTGGTTTTACGCGTCTGAACCCAAACGGCGAGCAGTGCGCGCACGTTGGCGTGACGTACGTAGTCTACGCAATCTCTTCACCAACATCGGATCGTGGGCCAGCGCATCCTCGGTATCGATGAGCGCATTGAGGATCTGGTAGTAGTGCGTGGCGGACAGGTCGAAGAGCTCCCGGATGGCCTGTTCCTTGGCTCCGGCGTACTTCCACCATTGCCGTTCCAACGCCAGCATCTGCTGCTCCCGGGCGCTCAGCGGCGACTCCTTGGGGGACCCGTCCAGACCGGTATCCACGCCGGTAGCTTCCGACGTCGGCAGGTGATTTTGCGCTGTTTCGGCCACGTCACACTCCTTGGCTGGTCTGATAAAAACTCGGTCTCCATGTTACGGGCCCGCTAAGACAGTTGCCATTCGGGCGGCCTGCGAGAATGGACCCTGTGTTTGCTTCCGACGCCTTTGAGTCCGATGCCTTGTTCCCGCTGGAGCCGCCGGCGGCCGAATCCCATGGCTTCGCTGAGATGGCCCTTATGCCCCTGGCCGCGCTCGTCGCCCCCGATTGGGCGGAGGCATTGGCTCCGGTGGAGGGGCAGTTGCGCATTGTCCTGGGCTTCCTCGCCGCCGAGGTTGCCGGGGGCCACACGGTGCTGCCGTCGCCGTCGAACGTGCTGCGGGCTTTCCGCCAGCCGCTGCCGGCGGTCCGCGTCCTGATCGTGGGCCAGGACCCGTACCCGACGCCGGGCCACGCCGTCGGGCTGTCCTTTGCGGTGGACGGCGCGACCCGCCCGATCCCGCGCAGCCTCGCCAATATCTACAAGGAGCTCGAGGACGATCTCGGCCTTCCGCCGCGCCTCCACGGGGACCTGAGCCACTGGGCGGACCAGGGGGTCCTGCTGTTGAACAGGGTCCTCAGCGTCCGGGCCGGGGCTGCGGCCTCGCACCGCAATAAGGGCTGGGAGGCCATTACGGCGGCTGCCATCGGCGCCGTCGCAAACCGCAGCACAGAGGCGGGCCGTCCGGTCCCCCTCGTGGCGATCCTGTGGGGGAAGGACGCCGGAGCCGCCCGGCCGCTGCTGGGCTCCGCGGCGGTGATCGCCAGCGCGCACCCCAGCCCGCTCTCGGCAGCGCGGGGCTTCTTCGGCTCCCGGCCCTTCAGCCGGGCCAACGCCCTGCTCCGGGACCAGGGCGACGGAGCGGTTGACTGGGAACTGCCGCCGCTTCCGTAGCCGGCGCCACCGCGCTGGCTTCACAGTCCGGCTTCCGCCCGGGGTTCTTGGTTAGGCTTAGCTCCATGACCTCAGCCCCCGCCGCCACCACAGCCAACCGCAACTCGCGCCCCCAGACAGACCTGACGGTCCTGCGGCGCGAGCAGCTCTCCCCGCATATGGTCCGGATCGTCGCCGGCGGCCCGGGCTTCGCGGGCTACGTCAACAACGGCTTCGTGGACCGGTACGTCAAGATTGTGTTCCCGCAGCCGGGCATCGAGTACCCGGAGCCGCTGGATCTCTGGGCCATTCGCGAAACCATGCCCCGCGCGCAGTGGCCGCACACCCGGACCTATACGGTCCGCTGGGTCGATCTGGCGGCCGGGGAGCTGGCCATCGACTTCGTGATCCACGGCGACGAAGGACTCGCGGGCCCTTGGGCGGCCGCCGCCGGGCCCGGCGACAGGATGACCTTCACCGGCCCGGGCGGCGGCTACAACCCCGACCCGACGGCTGACTGGCACCTCTTCGCCGGCGACGAATCCGCGCTGCCGGCCATCGGAGCGGCGATCGAGTCCTTGCCGCAGGACGCCCGCGGCCTCGCCTTCCTGGAGGTGGACGGCGACGCCGACCTGCAGCCGATTGAGGCCCCCGCCGGCGTCGAACTCGTCTGGCTCATGCGCGGCGGTGTTCCCGCCGGTTCCAGCGAACTGCTTGTCAACGCCGTGCGCGATGCGGTCTGGCCCGAGGGCCGGGTGCACGTCTTCGCCCATGGCGAGCGCGGCTACATGAAGAGCCTGCGCGACGTACTGTATGTCCAGCGTGGCCTGGCGCGCGGGCAGGTCTCGCTGTCCGGTTACTGGGCCAAGGGGCGGGTGGAAGACGACTTCCAGGCGGAGAAGAAGCTGCCCATCGGCAAGATCTGAGAGCAAGGGCCAAGCGGAAAGACCAAGATCAAACCGCTCCGGGCCGACGGCGGGTGACGGCGCTAGCGGCGCCGCGCCCGCCGTCGCTCGTTGCTCGCCAGGCTCCGGGTGAGGGGCCGCGCCAGGGTGTCGCCGAGCACAATGCCGGCTGCGACGCCGAGCACGATCGCCCCGGCGTTGAGCATCCCGCCGGCTCCGATCAGGATCTCGGATTCCTCGATGGTCAATACATACATTGACCGGAATATGGTGAGTCCCGGCAACAGGATCAGCGCGGCCGGGACGGCCACCACGAGCTGTGGTGCACCCATCCGAAGCGCCACCACCCGGGCCAGCAGTCCGATCACGACGGCGGCCAGGGCGGGGGCGAACCGGGCGCCGATGCCGAGGGCGTCTCCCCCGATCAGGACCAGATAGCCCACGACGCCGACGGCCGCCGTCGGCAGCAGCAGGGGCCAGCTGGTCTGCTCGGTGATACCGATCATCAGCACTGCGACCGCGATCATGATGATGATTGCCCACAAGGGATACGCGGGCGGGAATGTTTCGGTGACATCGATTTGCTGCATTCCGGTCATGTCGCCGACCACGAAGGCGACGGCGATGCCGGCCACGAGCGCACCGAAGGTCAGCATGGTGGACAGGAACCGGCCGGCCGCGGTGACGGGGAAGCCGTTGATGGCGTCCTGCACCGAGGACACCAGGCGTCCGGTCGGGAGCAGCAGGAGGATGCCGCCGACCACCACGATGGCCGGGGCGATCTGGATCCCCAGCGGGCCACCGAACCGCCACAGCAGCAGGGCGATGAAGGTGACCAGGAAGGAACAGCTCGCCGTGACGAAGAAGTCCGGCATACGCCAGCGCGCCAGCTGACGCGCCACCAGGCTGACCAGCAGGTTGGACAGGAACGCGATCACCGAAGCGCCGGGGCCGCCGCCGAGCACACCGACGAAGACGGCGGAGAAGACCCCGAACGCCACCGTGACCATCCAGCGCGGGAACGGCTTGGCGCTGCGGGTGATTTCCTCGAGGCGGCGCACGGCTTCCTCGCGGCCCACCCCGCCGGCCACGATGTCGGTGACCAGCTGGTGCACCTTCGCCAGGCCGGCGTAGTTGTTGGTCCAGGACCGCACCACGCGCAGCAGCGAGATGGGGGTCTGCTCCTTGGGTGCATAGTTGATGGCCACCGACTGGTTGGTGATGTCCACCTCGATGTTCTTCAGTCCCAGGGCTGCGGTGATGGCGATGATGCTGGTCTCGACTTCAAGGGCTCCGGCGCCGTACCGGAACATGGACTCGGCCAGGTGCAATGCGAAGTCGATGGTCTTGCGGGCCGATGTGTCCACTCCCCCGACCTGGATCATCGGGTTGGCGTAGGGGCTGCCGGCCAGCCGGTCCACGATGCTCATAGGGGCCGTCGGCGGGTTCTCGCCCTGGACGAGCCTGCGCAGCATGCGCCTGGCGGCAGCGTTCTGGCGCACCTGCGTCGGTGACATCGGCTCGGTCCGGGGCACTCCGTCGGTATACGGCCGGCGGCGGCCGTCGGGTTGTTTGGTCATTCCGGCCTCCTCAATTTCCGTTTCAGCCGGTCTAGTAGAACTGCTGGCCCGTGCGGCGGGTGTAGAGCTGCCGGGCCACGCGCTCCCCCGCGGCCATCCAGGCCTTGTATTTCAGCGGGCTCAGCACCTGGTCGTAGCAGCCGACGAAGTCGGTGACGGTCTTGCTGAAGCTTGTCTTGAACAGGCCCAGCCCGTGGAACGGGTTGGAGGTGTCCTTGAGCTGGTCGCTTGGCGGGGTGCCGCAGAAGTCGTACTCGGTGCAGCCCAATTCCTTGAGCTGGTTGATGGCGGTCCACTGGACCAGGTGTGAGTCGCCGTACTGGCTGCGTTTCTGCAGCGAGCCGCCATCCTTGTAAGTTGCCTTGCGGCCATAATTGATCACGAAGGCGCCCACGGAGGGAACGCCGTCCTCATAGACGAAGAGCAGCCGGCCCTGGCCCCTGTTGATAAAATTGGTCCAGAACTGCCGGTAGTATCCGTACTCGCGCACCCGGACCTGGGACTTGGCCTCCACGGTGGTGGTCATCAGCCCGTACATGGAGCGGAAGTTCTCTTCGGTGGGTTCGGCGTTGTGGACTTCCACGCCTTCGCGGATGGCCCGGCGCACGGCGTTCCGGCCTCGGGAATGCAGGTTGCGCAGCAGCTGGTTTTCCTGCGGGGAAATATCCAGCAGTGCGGTGGAGTCATTGGGCTGCAGATTGTGGGTCTTGACCAGGCCGGCGCCTTCTAGGACCCGCTTCGCCTCGTCGGAGAGGATGATGTCCGGCTCGATCTTGATCGCGAAGACGCCGAGCCTGGCGCGCTTGACGAATTCGGCATTGGCTGCGGCGATGCCGGGGATGTCTTCGACGGAGGCCACATCCGGCCCCTTGATCAGGTACCAGAGCTTGCCCAGCAGGGGGAAGGACTTTTCCAGGATCAGGTTGTAGCTTGCGTAATCGGCCGTCTCATAGACCAGATGAAGGGGCTTCCAGCCGAAGTGCCGTTTGACCTCGGCAAATGCCTCGGACTGCAGCAGGTTCCCGCCGTTGGGGTTCGCGGTGATGTGGGAGTCCCAGTCGGCGATTTCTTCGGCGGAGGCAAAACGGGCGGTGAATTCACGCAAGTGTGCGGCATCCAATCATTGCGGTACGAACTTCGGCGGCATGGTGACATGCAGCCCCAAGTCTATCCGCCATGGTCCGGCTCCGGCTCCCGGGGCAGGGGGATAGGCTGGCATCATGCAGGCCAACCAACAGCCCCCTTCCGCCGACTCCGGGACACAGCCGCGGGGCATCGGAGGGCGCGGTACCGGGTCCCAGGTGCTGGCCTTCCTGGTGTTTCTCGGGGCCTCGGCCCTCGTGGCGGGTATGGGCAGCCTGGCCACGTTCAACAACGTCAACGGCTGGTACGCGGGTGCGGATAAGGCGCCGTGGTCACCGCCCAACTGGGTGTTCGGGCCTGTCTGGACGGTGCTCTACATCGCGATGGCAGTGGCCGCGTGGCTCGTCTGGCGCCGCCGGGCCGAAAAATCAGGCGTCGCCCTGGCCGTCTATGCCGTGCAGCTGGTGCTGAACCTGCTGTGGACCCCTTCGTTCTTCGGCCTGTACCCGGTGCTCGGAACCCCGGCGCTGTGGATCGCCTTCGCCATCATCGTCGCCCTGGCCGTGGCCGTCGCCGTGACGGTGATGTATTTCGGGCCGATCAGCCGGGCGGCCGGGTTGCTGATGCTGCCTTACCTGTCCTGGATCGTGTTCGCGTCATCCCTCAACCTGTGGGCCGCGCTCAACAACTGATGGCCTAGCATTCGACGACGTTGACGGCGAGGCCGCCCATGGCGGTTTCCTTGTATTTGGAGGACATGTCCTTGCCGGTTTCGCGCATGGTCACGATCACCTCGTCCAGGGAGACCCGGTGGGTGCCGTCGCCCCAGAGCGCCATTTTGGCGGCGTTGATGGCCTTCGCGGCGGCGATCGCGTTGCGTTCGATGCAGGGGATCTGCACGAGCCCGCCGATCGGGTCGCAGGTCAGGCCCAGGTTGTGTTCCATCGCGATTTCCGCGGCGTTTTCCACCTGCGCGGGGGTGCCGCCCATGACCTCGGCCAGGCCCGCGGCCGCCATCGAGGACGCCGAACCGACCTCGCCCTGGCAGCCGACCTCGGCGCCCGAAATGGACGCCTGTTCCTTGTAGAGCACCCCGACGGCGGCGGCGGTCAGCAGGAACCTGACCACAACGTCGTCGCGGTCCCCCTGGCTGGCCTGGTCCATGCCGGGCGCGAAATGCAGCGCGTAGTACAGGACGGCCGGGATGATGCCGGCCGCGCCGTTGGTCGGGGCGGTGACCACCCGGCCGCCGGAGGCGTTTTCCTCGTTCACGGCCAGGGCGATCAGGTTCACCCATTCCTGCCAGTACTTCGGGTCCCGGTCCTTGTCCTCTTTCATCAGCCGTTCGTGCCAGTCAGGGGCACGACGGCGGACCTTCAGCCCGCCGGGCAGCAAACCTTCGCGTTTGAGGCTGACCTGCACGCAGCCTTCCATGACGGAGTAGATGTGCAGCAGGCCTTCACGGATCTCGGCCTCGGTCCGGGAGGCGCGTTCGTTCACGAGCATGACCTGCCCGATGGACAGGCCCGTGGAGGCGCAGTGCTCCAGGAGTTCCGCCGCGGTCCGGAAGGGCAGCGGCAGGCCCTGTTTGGAGGCGTCGAGTTCCTTCAGCGCCGCGTCCTCTTCGCCCTCGCGGACGATGAAGCCGCCGCCGACGGAGAAGAACGTCGCCGTATGCAGGACCTGCCCGCCGGCGTCCGAGACGGTGAACGTCATCCCGTTGGTATGCCGCGGCAGGATCGTCAGCGGCCGCAGGACCATGTCCTTCACCCCGTACGGCAGGGCTAGGGCACCGGCCAGCTGCAGGGTCCCGGTCCCGGCGATCGCGGCGAGGCGGTCCTCGACCTCCTCCGGGAGGATCTTTTCGGGATGGAAACCCTCCAGGCCCAGCAGGATCGCCGTCATGGTCCCGTGGCCATGGCCCGTTGCCGCGAGGGAACCGTAGAGGTCAACCCGCAGCGACGCCACCTTCTCCAGCACCCCGGAGGCCCTGAGTTCCTCGGCGAACACCGCAGCAGCCCGCATCGGGCCCACCGTGTGTGAACTGGAGGGCCCTATTCCGATGGAAAAAAGATCAAAGACGCCAACAGCCATAGCCGGGTTCCTTACTGGATAGGTGTGCGGACGGAGCGGTGGGTGAGCTGCCCTCGAGGGGCCGGCGGGGCCGGGCTTTTCGAAAGCGTGCGTCTAAGCCAGGGCCCGCACCGTCCGGGTTCCCTGGCCGAGCTTGCGAGGTTAGGGAGACGGTGGGGAGGACGAGCGGGCACGCGTGAAAAGTCCGGTCCGCCGGCGCCGGAGCCGACCCAAAAAGAGATCAGTCCCGGGATGACATCAGCCGAGGTTGGCAACCGAGGGGTAGAGCGGGTGGGCGGCGGCGAGGGCCTGCACCCGGGTGCGCAGGCCGGAGAGGTCCGCGCCGGCGTCGGCGATCAGGGCCTCGGCGATGATGTCCGCGACCTCGGCGAAGGCAGCCTCGCCGAAGCCGCGGGTGGCCAGGGCCGGGGTGCCGATCCGCAGGCCCGAGGTGACCATCGGCGGGCGCGGGTCGAAGGGCACGGCGTTGCGGTTCACGGTGATGTCAATCGCGGCCAGACGGTCCTCGGCTTCCTGCCCGTTGAGCTCGCAGTCGCGCAGGTCCACCAGGACCAGGTGGACGTCGGTGCCGCCGGAGACCACGGAGATCCCCTTCGCGGTGACGTCGTCCCGGACCAGGCGGCCGGCCAGGATCCTCGCACCGGCCAGCACGCGTTCCTGGCGTTCCTTGAACTCCGCCGAGGCCGCGATCTGGAAGGCCACCGCCTTGCCGGCGATGACGTGCTCCAGCGGCCCGCCCTGCTGGCCCGGGAACACCGCGGAGTTGATCTTCTTCGCGATGTCCGCGTCGTTGCTCAGGATGATCCCGCCGCGCGGACCGGCGAGGGTCTTGTGCGTCGTGGAGGTCGTGACGTGCGCGTGCGGCACCGGGGACGGGTGCAGCCCGGCGGCCACCAGGCCGGCGAAGTGCGCCATGTCCACCATCAGGTACGCGCCCACCAGATCGGCGATCCGGCGGAACTCCGCGAAGTCCAGCTGCCGGGCGTACGCGGACCAGCCGGCCACGATCAGCTTGGGCTGGTGCTCGTGCGCCAGGCGCTCCACCTCGGCCATGTCAATCCGGTGGTCATCCTCGCGGACCTGGTACGGGACCACGGTGTAGAGCCTGCCGGAGAAGTTGATCTTCATCCCGTGCGTCAGGTGCCCGCCGTGGGCCAGGTTCAGGCCCATGATCGTGTCCCCGGGCTTGATCAGCGCGTGCATCACCGAGGCGTTGGCCTGCGCGCCGGAGTGCGGCTGCACGTTCGCGAACCCGGCGCCGAACAGGGCCTTGACCCGGTCAATGGCGAGCTGCTCGATCACGTCCACGTGCTCGCAGCCGCCGTAGTACCGCTTGCCCGGGTACCCCTCGGCATACTTGTTCGTCAGCACCGAACCCTGCGCCTGCATCACAGCCACCGCGGTGTGGTTCTCCGAGGCGATCATCTCCAGCCCGTCACGCTGGCGGCCCAGCTCCGCATCAATCCGGGACGCGATCTCCGGATCCAGGACCGACAGGTCCGCATCCAGGGACCGGGAAACCACCTGCTCAAAAACAGTGCTGGTGCCTGCCGCGCTCACAGCTCGCCGCCGTTGGCTGCAGCGTACTCTTCAGCGGACAGCAGCGGGCCTTCGGACTCGACGGTGACCTTGAACAGCCAGCCCGCACCGTACGGATCGGAATTGATCAGGGCCGGATCGCTGACGACGCCGTCATTGACCTCGGTGACCTCGCCCGTGACCGGGGCATACAGATCCGAAACGGACTTGGTGGACTCGATCTCACCACAGGTCTCGCCAGCGGTCACCGTGGCACCGACCTCGGGCAGGTCCACATACACGATGTCGCCCAAAGCCTCCGCGGCCACAGCCGAAATACCGATCCCCACCGTCCCGGACCCATCAGCGGCAACCCACTCATGCTCGGCGGAGTATTTCAGTTCAGCAGCTACCTTGCTCATATGTTTTTCCTTAGCGTTTGAAAAGTCGTGGGGTAAATCAATTGTGGCTGGGTTACAGAACGATCGTGGCCGGGTTGGGCGGCGGGACATCCCCAGCACCTTCGGCTTTCGAAGCCGCCGGTTCCCGTTGGTCGGGATCTCTTCAGTTCCCCGAAAGGCGAGTCGTCCTCGAGGGGCCTGCCGGCCGCGGTTTTCGAAAGCGTGCGTCTAAGCGAGGAACGAGCGAGCACGCGTGAAAACTGCGGCCTGCCGGTCCCGGAGTCGGGGACCGGTGACAGCAGCTGAGCTACTTTTGGCGCTTGTAGAACGGCAGGGCGATGACTTCGAAGGGTTCTGCCTTGCCGCGGAGGTCGATGTCCAGGGCGGTGCCCGGCTCGGTGAAGGCGACGTCGACGTAGGCCATCGCGACCGGGTAGCCGAGGGTGGGTGAGGGCTGGCCGGAGGTCACCTCGCCGACGACGTTGCCGTCCTTGAGGACCGGGTAGTGGCCGCGGCCGGCCCGGCGTCCCAGGCCCTTGAGGCCCACCAGCTTGCGCTTGGAACCGGCTTCCTTGGCTGCTTCCAGCGCGGAGCGGCCCACGAAGTCGCCTTCCTTGCTCTTGAGCGCCACAACCGGGCCCAGGCCGGCGTCGAACGGTGACCGCTCAAGCGAAAGCTCGTTGCCGTACAGCGGCATACCGGCTTCGAGCCGGAGCGAGTCGCGGGAGGCGAGGCCGCACGGGATGATGCCGAACTCGGCCCCTGCTTCGGCGACCTTTGCCCACAGGTCAGCGGCGCCGTCGTTCGGTACAAAGAGCTCGAAGCCGTCCTCGCCGGTGTAACCGGTGCGGGCCAGGATGACGTCGTGGCCGGCCACGGTGAGCTCGTTGAACGCGTAGTACTTCAGCTCGGTGATCAGCGCGTGCTGGGCCTCATCGGTGAGCTTGAGCAAGATGGCCTCGGCCTTGGGACCCTGCACGGCGATCAGCGAGGTCGCCGCGGAGGCGTCCTCCACCGTCACGTCGAAGTTCGCTGCGCGCTCGGCCAGGGCAGCTGCGACGACCTTGGCGTTGCCGGCGTTGGGGACCACCAGGTACTTCTCGTCACCGAAACGGTAGCTGATGAGGTCATCGATGATGCCGCCGTCTTCGTTGCAGATCAGCGAGTATTTGGCCTTTCCATCCGCGATCGCGGAGAGTTTCCCGACCAGGGCGTAGTCCAGGAACGCGCCGGCTTCGGGGCCGGTGACCCAGACCTCGCCCATGTGGGAGAGGTCGAACAAGCCTGCGGACTTGCGGACGGCGTGGTGCTCGGCCAGCTCGGAGCTGTACTTCAGCGGCATCTGCCAGCCACCGAAGTCGGTGAAGGAGGCCCCGAGTTTCTTGTGCTCTTCGTAGAGAGCCGTGTAGTTCTCAGTCATTTCTGGCTGTCCTTAGTTCGCGGCGTCGTCGGAGTGGTCCTCGAAGTCTTCGAGGGGCGGGCAGGAGCAGATCAGGTGGCGGTCCCCGGCGGCGCCGTCGATCCGGCCCACGGGCGGGAAGTACTTGTCCTGCTTGAGGTGGTGGACCGGGAAGACGGCCTGCTCGCGGGAGTAGTCACGGCTCCACTCGGAGGACACGACGGCGGCCGCGGTGTGTGGTGCGTTGCGCAGCGGGCTGTCCTCGACGGTGAAGTCACCGTTGGCGACCTGGTCGATTTCGGCGCGGATGGTGATCATCGCGTCGATGAAGCGGTCGATCTCGGCCAGGTCCTCGGACTCGGTGGGCTCCACCATCAGGGTCCCGGCCACCGGGAATGCCAGGGTGGGGGCGTGGAAGCCGTAGTCGATGAGGCGCTTGGCCACGTCCTCGGCCGTGACCCCGGTCCTCGCGGTCAGTTCGCGCAGGTCCAGGATGCACTCGTGCGCCACGAGTCCGCCCTCACCGGTGTACAGGACCGGGAAGTACTCGTTCAACCGGGCCGCGATGTAGTTGGCCGCCAGGAGCGCGGACTTGGTGGCCTCGGTCAGGCCTTCAGCGCCCATGAGCTTCACGTACGCCCAGGAGATCGGCAGGACACCGGCGGAGCCGAAACGGGAGGCGCTGATGGCCACGCCGTGGCCTGCCTCGTGCGCTGCCTTGTTCGCGTCACCGGGCATAAACGGTGCCAGGTGGGCCTTGGCCGCGACCGGGCCGACGCCGGGTCCGCCGCCGCCGTGCGGGATGCAGAAGGTCTTGTGCAGGTTCAGGTGCGAGACGTCGCCGCCGAACTGGCCCGGCTGGGCCAGGCCCACGAGCGCGTTGAGGTTGGCGCCGTCCACGTAGACCTGGCCGCCGGCGGCATGCACCGCGTCGCAGACCTCCCGGACGTCGGCGTCGTAGACCCCGTGGGTGGACGGGTAGGTGATCATGATGGCGGCCAACGCGTCCTTGTGCAGCTCAATCTTGGCCGTGAGGTCGGCGTGGTCGATGGTGCCGTCCGAGGACGTCGCGACCACAACGACCTTCATGCCGGCCAGGACCGCGGACGCGGCGTTGGTGCCGTGCGCGGAGGCCGGGATCAGGCAGATGTTGCGCTGGGCCTCGCCGCGGGAGTGGTGGTAGCCGCGGATGGCCAGCAGGCCCGCGAGCTCGCCCTGGGAACCGGCGTTCGGCTGGATGGAGACCTGGTCGTAGCCGGTGATCTCGGTCAGCTGGGCTTCGAGGTCCTCGATCAGCTCACGCCAGCCGGCGGTCTGGGAGTCCGGGGCGAACGGATGGATGGAGGCGAACTCCGGCCAGGAAATCGCTTCCATCTCCGCGGTGGCATTCAGCTTCATCGTGCACGAACCCAGCGGAATCATGGTGCGGTCCAGCGCCAGGTCACGGTCCGAAAGCCGGCGGATATAACGCAGCAGCTGGGTCTCGGAGCGGTGCGTGTTGAACACCGGGTGCTGCAGGTACTCGGAGGTACGTTCGACGGAGGCTTCCAGGCCGAATCCTTCGGGGCTACCGGGTGCAGTGTCCGCGACGCTGGCGCCGAAGGCGGCGACGACGTCGGCGACGATAGCCGCCGTCGTGGCTTCATCGGTGGAGATGCCGATGGTGTCCGCGTCAATGGCGCGCAGGTTGATGCCCTTGGCCTCGGCGGCGGCGATGACCCGGGCGGCCTTGCCCGGGACGGACACGGTGACGGTGTCGAAGAAGGACGTGTGCAGCACGTGAAGGCCCGCGGCCTTCAGCGAGGCGGCGACCGTCCTGGCGTGGCCGTGGGTGGTCTCGGCGATGGCCTTCAGGCCATCCGGGCCGTGGTAGACCGCGTAGAACGAGGACACGATGGCCAGCAGCGCCTGCGCGGTGCAGATGTTGGACGTGGCCTTCTCGCGGCGGATGTGCTGCTCACGGGTCTGCAGGGCCAGGCGGTACGCGGGCATCCCGGCGTTGTCCTTGGACACGCCGACCAGGCGGCCCGGCATGGACCGCTCCAGGCCCTTCGCCACCGCCATGTAGGCCGCGTGCGGGCCGCCGAAGAACAACGGGACACCGAAACGCTGGGAGGAACCGACGGCGATGTCGGCGCCCTGCTCACCCGGAGGCGTGATCAGGGTCAGGGCGAGCAGGTCGGCGGCGACCGTGACGAGCGCACCGCGTTCCTTGGCCTCCGCGATCACGCCGGAGTGGTCAAACACCCGGCCGGACACGCCGGGCTGCTGCAGGACAATGCCGTTGATGACGCCCTCCGGCAGGCCCTGGGACAGGTCCGCGACCTCAACCTCGAAGCCCAGGGCCTCGGCGCGGCCCTTGACGATCGCGATGGTCTGCGGGAGGCAGTCGGCGTCCAGGACGGTCTTGCCGTCGTGGGCTTCCTTGTTCTTGTTGGCGCGGCGCATCATCAGCACGGCCTCGGCCACGGCGGTTGCTTCATCCAGCAGGGACGCGTTCGCGATCGGCAGGCCCACCAGGTCCTGGACCATGGTCTGGAAGTTCAGCAGCGCCTCGAGCCGGCCCTGCGAGATCTCCGGCTGGTACGGGGTGTAGGCGGTGTACCAGGCCGGGGCCTCCAGGATGTTCCGGCGGATCACCGCAGGCGTGACCGTGTCGTAGTAGCCCTGGCCGATCATCTGCACGGCCGTCTTGTTCCTGGACGCAATCCTGCGCAGCTCCGCAAGGACCTCGACCTCGCTGAGGGCTTCGGGGAGAGCCAGCGGCGAGTCCTGCCGGATGTCCTTCGGAACGGCGGTGTCCACCAGCGCATCGACGGTGTCGTAGCCGACGGCCTTCAGCATGGCGTCGACGTCAGACTGGCGGCGCGCGCCAATATGCCGGTCAACGAAGGACGTGGAGGCTGGGGTAACAGTCACAAGGAACTCCATAACTAGGTGAGCGCAGGGTACGCCACATTGATTCGGGTTCCTCCCCGCTCTGTATTGGACCTGAGAGTTTCCGCGCAGCCGTGCTTTCGCAGGGCGCCGCTTGCACCGTCGGTGAGCAAGGCATGCCAGAGGACATGCCTGCTACTTTCCAGAGTTGCCTTGCCGCGGCGGTACGTGGGCCTGAGAGATTCCTGGGGAGGATTTGCTCCTACGGCGCCTGCTTGCACCCACACTTGCAGGACTCTCCCGCCGCAGATCAAAGGCATATTCAGTTGCCGTGACAACAGTCACAGGCTCCATTGTCCTACGCTCCGCCCGCGTCCGCAAACTGGAGACAGGCGCCGGCCGCCGGGTTACGCCGGGGGCGGCATCGGACAGATGGAACCCTTTCACCGCGGCTCAGCCGCGCAACCGTTCGACGGCGGCCAGCAGGCTTTCGACGTCGCCGCGCACCTCGGGCAGCGGCCCGCCGGGGCCTCGGGCGAGCATGGCGTTGAAGTACAGCCCGTCACCCATATAGAGGACAGCCTTGGCCATGCCGGGGCCGACGTCGGCTGCCAGCAGTTCCAGCCAGCGGGCCTGGACGGCGGCGAAGCGGTGCAGGGTCTCCTCGTGGGCGACTTCCGCCAACCGGGTGGCAGCCACGAAGACCCGGTCCAGTGGGGTGTCCGCCCAGACGGAGGACTTGATGAAGTATGCCCCGGCACCTTCCGGCGCGGCCGCCATGGCATCGAGATCCTCGGCGAGGAGGCGGTCCAACCGCTCGAGCAGCACGCCGATCATGGCCTCTTTGTTCGGGAAATGGTAGAGCAGTCCGCCCTTGGAGACGCCGGCCAGCCGTGCGACGGCGTCCAGCGTCGCGGCCCGCTCACCCTCTTCGATCAGGAGGGATTCAAAGGCATCAAGGACGGCTTCGCGGGCGACGGGTTTTCTGGCCATGTTTCCTATCATGCCCGGTGCCGGGACCTGTTTCTTAACTATACCGTCTGGACGGTATAGTTATTATCATGAGCACCACATCCTTCACCCCGGCTGGTGGCGGCAACACCGGCACCCTCATTCCCGCTGGCCCCCGCACACTGTGGCGCGACTGGCTGGCCCTCGCCGTGCTGATGTCTCCGGTCCTGCTTGTGGCGGTGGACAACACAGCGCTGACCTTCGCGCTGCCCGCCATCGCCCGCGGCCTCGACGCCTCCGGCGTCCAGCTGCTCTGGATCGTCGACGCCTATCCACTCGTCCTGGCCGGGCTGCTCGTGGCGATGGGGAGCCTGGGCGACAGGATCGGCCGCCGCAGACTGCTATTTATCGGCAGCACCGGCTTCGCCGCGGTTTCGGCGGCCACCGCCTTCGCTCCCAGCGCAGAATGGCTGATCGCCGGCCGTGCAGGGCTGGGATTCTTCGGCGCCATGCTGATGCCATCCACCCTCTCCCTGATCCGCAATATCTTCCCGGAGCCCAACCGACGCCGGCTGGCCGTGGCCATCTGGGCGGCAGGCTTCTCCGGCGGCGCCGCCCTCGGCCCGATCCTCGGCGGGTGGCTCGTGGAGCACCTCTGGTGGGGTGCCGTGCTGCTGGTGGCGGTGCCGATCATCCTGCCGCTGCTGGTTCTCGGCCCGGCACTGATCCCGGAATCACGCGACCCGGATCCTGGCCGGGTGGACCTTCCCAGCATCGTCCTGTCCCTGCTGGTGATGGTTCCCGTGGTGTACGGCATCAAGATCCTGGCCACCCACGGCCTGGCCGCGGAGCCCCTCGCCGCCATTGGCTTCGGCCTGCTCATGGGTTACATCTTCATCCGGCGACAGCGGGCCCTGTTGCACAGATTCAAGGAGCAGGGGCACCAGGTGCCCGGAGGCCGGACGTCGCCACTGCTGGATGTCAGCCTCTTCGGCAACAAGGTCTTCAGCACCGCGATTACCGCCAATGTCCTGGCCTTGTTCTCCTACAACGGCTTCATCCTGTTCCTGGCCCAGCACCTGCAACTACTGGAGGGCCAGTCCCCCTCCGAGTCCGGTGTCGCCATGGTCCCGGCGCTCATTGCCACTGTCGTGGCGGGCCTGCTGGTGGTGCCGCTGGTGCGCCGGGTCCGGCCCGGCTTCGTGGTGGCCGGCGGGTTGCTGCTGGGCGCGGCGGGCTACTTCCTGGTGGCCTTCGGCGACCACAGCCACGGGCCGGGGCTCCTGCTGGCTGCCCTGCTGATCCTCTGCCTCGGTGTCGGCGCCGCGGAAACCATCTCCAACGACCTGATTCTGGCCGCGGCCCCGGCGGAGAAATCCGGGGCGGCCGCCGCGATTTCCGAGACGGGCTACGAGGTGGGCTCCCTGCTGGGCACGGCGGTTCTCGGCTCCATCCTGACCGCTTCCTACCAGCGCAACCTCCAGCTTCCCGCCGGCCTGGGAGAGCTGGCGCCGGAGCAGGCAACCGGGCACGCGACCGCGCAGGCAGGCGAGACGCTCGCGGGTGCCGTGAAGCTGGCCCAAACCCTGCCGTCTCCCCTGGCAGACGCCATGACGGTCGCGGCCCGTGCCGCCTTCGAATCAGGCGTCCATGTCACGGCCGCCATCGCGCTGGTCCTCATGGCGGGGGCCGCCGTCCTCGCCGCCGTCGTCCTCCGCAAGGTGCCCACGGCACGTTAAGCAGCGTCCGACGCCGGGTGGAACCCGGCGTCGGACGCCCAACTGCCCTCGAGGTAGCGGTGCTACTTGCTGTCGGGGGTGGTGACGCTGGCCGAGGCCTTCATGGTCTCCGCGTTTACCAGCCAGGCGAACTGCTCCAGCTTGGCGATGAAGGCGTGCAGCAGGTCCGCCGTGGTGGGATCCTCTTCGTCCACCTCGTCGTGGACCTTGCGCATCGTGCCGACGGCCGCCTCAAGGGCTGCGACGATCCGCTCGATGGCGTCCTTGGTGGTGATCAGGCCTGCCGGGAATTCGGCAAGGGAGGTGGACTTGGCGACCGTCGCACTGCGGCCGTCCGGCAGCGCGTGGAGGGCACGCATGCGCTCTGCCATGTCGTCCGCGAAGGTACGTGCCGCGTCGATGATCTCGTCCAGCTGCAGGTGAAGGTCCCGGAAGTTCGTGCCTACGATGTTCCAGTGCGCCTGCTTGCCCTGGATGTGAAGTTCAATCAGGTCCGCGAGAACTGCCTGCAGGTTGTTCGTCAGAGTCGGTGATGCTTTCATGAATCCTCCTGGGTAGGTCCGATACCCCAGACGCTACCCCAGCGGACAACCGGCGTGCGACGGTCCCGGTGGAATTTCTCCGTCAGCTTACTAAGTAGCCTTACTTGTGTTCCCGGGAAGGTTCAGGCGGTGCGGTTTCAGGACGACGCGCCGCTGGCAGGACCGCCGTCGTCCGCCCTGCCAGAAACCCGGCGCCGGCGTCACCAGAAGTGCGCGACGTCGATCACGAGCCGTGACCCTGCACCGGGGCCGGCCAGGGTAAACACCCGGAACGGCAGCCGTGCCCGGACCCCGAGTCCGAGGCTGGCGTACCCCTCGAAGCTGCCCGCCCATGCCACCTGCCGGAAAGTCTGGTAACCGGCCACGTTGCTCAGTTCGTTCTTGTCCACGGGGTTGTAGGTGGGCTTGCCGCTGTCGTCGTACGCGGGAGCATTGACCGTGAACTGGAGGAACGCCTGGCCCCGCAACGGGACCGGGAGCCCGGAACCGTCCTGCACCACTTGGGGGACGTAGCGGACGGTGTAACCTGCCGCCGCTCCATTGAGGTCGACGACAAGCCGGTCGAAACAGTAGTGCTGGCCAGTGCGGACGTTAGTCACCTTCGCCTGGCTCATGGCGGGATCCGTCTTGGCCAGTGAGCCCCACACCAGTCCGCAGTATGAGTCCGCGACGGCCGGCCCCGGCGCCAGGAGCCCCAGGCCCACGGCCATCAACACGGCGGCGAGCCACACGTGGATCTTGTTAAACCGGATCTTCCTCACTTGGATCTCCTCCAAACGGGCCATCCCCTGAAGCGACCAGACAGTCTAAGCCTAGGAGTGCGGGCGCCTGCTGGCGAGGGCTGCGCCGGGTTCGGCGCCCAACCGTTAGGAACGGCGAAGCGCCGGCACCCTTGCGGGCCCGGCGCTTCGCGCTTCCTTGCTGTGACGCGCGCAACGCCGTGAAGCTGGAACACGCGGGAGGATTCCTAGCCTTCGCAGTCGCGGCAGTACTTCATGCCGTTCTTTTCACGGGCGACCTGGGACCGGTGACGGACCAGGAAGCAGGAGGAGCAGGTGAATTCATCGGACTGCTCGGGAACGACAACGACGGTCAGTTCTTCGCCGGACAGGTCCGCACCCGGAAGGTCGATGCCTTCGGCCGTGTCGTTCTCGTCGACGTCGATAACAGCCGTCTGGGCACCGCCGCCACGGGAAGCCTGAAGCGCCTCCAGCGATTCGGCGGGAGATTCTTCTTCTGATTTGTTGCGTGGGGCGTCGTAATCGGTAGCCATTTCGGGGGTTCACTTTCGTTGCTGCGCAGCGCCATTTCAGGCACCTCAGTGAAGCAGTTTAGGACATTATGCACCCAGTTGGAGAATAGTGGTCCCAAACCTGCCCTATGCGTCGTCCGGACCCGCAGATGCTACGCACTTCGGCGTGTCCGCCGCCGGTTTCAGGCCACCGGCCAGACGACGAGCGTCTTCCACTTTGAGGGGTCCGGCTCGGCTGCGGGGTCGCTGAGGTAGTACTCCCACATCGCCTCTCCCGGGGTCACGCCGTCGGCCTGCATGCGTGCCTGGATCGCCCCGTAAGTCTGCTGGAGTTTTTCGTAGGGACCGATGTGCATCGCCTCGTAGGCGTGGCCTGAGGGAAGCGATCCAGCGCTCACCCCCGTGTCCCCGCCGCCCGCGGGTGTGAACGGGGCAGCCAGCGGGAAGCCGGCCTCGACGTCGACGACGTCGGTCGGCATACCCCGGTACAGCGCGAACGGCGGGCCGGCCAACTGGACATGCTGTTGCTGCACCGCACCCATCACCGCCCCGAAGGCACGGCTGAAGAAGTCGCGCAGGGCGTTCATCGGTACGGTCTCGCGCACCACCGCCGTGGGCTGTTCCTTGAGTTGGCTGGACTTGATGTCCGGTCTCGATTCCGCGTTCGATTCACTCATACCGCCAAGAATCCGCCGTCGGGATTCCGCGGTCTAGGGCCTTACGTCCCGGCGCGGGGCCCGGGTCATTCGCAGACAGCCTGTAGCAGAGGACCGGCACGCTCCGTGCCAGGCAGCGACCCCGGTGGCGGCGACGCCAGGGAAGGCGGGAACTCCTCTGGGGCCATTACCGCTGCCGCTGCATGCCACCGGAGGTCCGGTGGCATGCAGTGCCAGGCATGCCTAAACGGTGGCGACTTCCAAGACTTTGTCGCCCATGATGGATGCGCCTTTGGAGCGGTTCACCATCAGCCCCAGAAGGTCAAAGACCAGGGTGGCTGCTGCCAGGGTGGTGATGTCTGCATGGTCGTAGGCCGGTGCGACCTCGACCACGTCGGCTCCCACGATGTTGACCCCGCTGAGGCCGCGCAGCAGGGCCAGCAACTCGCGGGAATGCAGGCCGCCCATCTCGGGGGTTCCGGTGCCTGGAGCGTAGGAGGGGTCCAGTACATCGATGTCGATGGAGACGTAGACCGGGGTGTCGCCCAGGCGCTCCTTGACCCTCTGGATTGCGGCCGGGACGCCGATGACGTCCAAATCCGAGCAGCGGATGATCTGGAACCCGAACTCGTGGTCGCGCAGGAAGTCGTCACGGTCATAGACCGGGCCACGGATACCCACGTGCATGGACTTGTCCTCAACAAGCAGGCCCTCTTCGAAGGCCCGGCGGAAGATGGTTCCGTGGGTGATCGGCTGGTCGAAGTAGGTGTCCCAGGTGTCCAGGTGCGCGTCGAAGTGGAGCAGGGCAACCGGTCCGTGGACCTGGTTCAGGGCCCGCAGCATCGGCAAAGCGATGGTGTGGTCCCCACCGATGGAGATGAGTCTCTTCTCCTTGCTGATCAGGGGCCGTGCCTGCTCTTCGATTTCGCGGACGGCGCGGGTGATGTCGTAGGGGGTGCAGGCGATGTCGCCGGCATCCACCACCTGGGCTTCGTACACGGGCTCGACGTCGAGCTCCGGGTGGTAGCCGGGGCGCAGCAGCCGGGATGCTTCACGGACAGCGGCGGGCCCGAAACGGGCGCCGGGGCGGAAGGACGTGCCGCCATCGAACGGCACCCCGACGATTGCAATGTCGTAGTCCGGCACCCGGTCGATTTGAGGCAGCCGGGCGAACGTGCCAAGACCGGCATAGCGGGGTACCTTCGTTGCGTCGACGGGGCCGATTGGCTTGTGCGTGGTCATAGCAGTGATCCTTCTTTGATGGTTGCCGGGGTTGCCGGCCTTTTTTCGGTGGTGAGTTCCGCGAGAGATTTGTTGGCGGTTTCCGGCGCAAGGAGGAAGGTCGCCAGCAGCCCGACCAGGGAGATGACGGCGCCGATGAGCAGCGAGCCTGCGGCGCCGAAACTGAGGATGGCCACCGGCATCAGGTAGGTGCTGGCCGCGGAGCCAACGCGGCTGATTGCCGTGCCGAATCCCACGGCGGTGGCGCGGACCTCTGTGGGGAAGAGTTCGTTGGGGTAGACCACCTCGAGGAAGCTGGAGGCGCCGGAGGCCAGGGCGAAGATGGCCAGGGCGATGAAGAGCGGTGCGGCCTGGACATTCGGGATGAAGGCCGGGATGGCCAGGGCCACCACGATGATGCCGAAGCTCCACAAGAGCAGCCTGCGGCGGCCGATCTTCTCGACGAGCCAGAGCCCGGGGACGCCGCCGACGACGAAAAGCATGGAGATCAGGAAGGATCCGCCGTAAAGGTTGGCGTCACCTGTCATGCCCATGGATGCCAGCAGGTCCGGCGCGAAGGTGTAAACCGCGAAGAGCGGGATGACCTGGGCTGTCCAGAAGACGGAGACAAAGAGTGTGCGCTTCCAGGCCTGGCCCCTGAAGATGTCAAGGAACCTGCCCTGCTTTGCAGGACCTTCACTGTCCGAGGCGATGTCGGCGAGCCCATACTGCTGGCCGTAGACCTTTTTGATGACGGCGTCTGCCTCGTCACGGCGGCCACGGGAGAGCAGCCAGCGCGGGGACTCCGGGGTACCGAGCCGGAACAGCAGGGTGATGATGGCGAAGACCGCCGGGCTGGCAACCATGACGCGCCAGACGTCCGGCCCCGTGTCGCGGAGCAGGTATCCGACGGCGTAGGCAGCTGCGGCGCCGATCGCCCAGACCACGAAGGTGGCACCCAAGAGACGGCCGCGGTGTTTCTTCGGGAGGAACTCGGCGAGCAGCGAGGTAGCGATCGGGTAGTCGGCGCCGATGGCCATACCGAGGAAAAACCTGCAGAGAACAACCTGCCAGACCTCGGTCGCGAAGCCGTTGAGGGCGGAGAACAGGGCCAGGGCGATAAGGTCGGCGATGTACATCTTGTGCCGGCCGATCTTGTCCGTCAGCCACCCGAAGACGGCCCCGCCGAAGAAGATGCCAACCAGGCTGGCCGCACCGATCAGCCCGATTTCCACGGTACTCAGGTGCAGGCTCGGGGTCATCGTAATCAGGGCGATACCGATGATTGACAGCGCGTAGCCGTCGATAAACGGACCGCCTGAGGCGAAGAAGGTCAGCTTCTTGTGGAAATTTGTAAGTGGGGCGTCATCAATGAGATTGCTCGTTGCGCTCATTGCAAACCCTCTCTCGTGAATGCTCTTCGTTGAGCGGGAAGTAAGTGACTTAATCATGGGTGACCGGTATCACGTGGCATATTCGCCAATTGGATACAAATGACGAAGGAGTCTATACATCTGTATAAAATCGTCTAGGCCGCTACCCTTACCGAACGAAGGAGCCCCCGGTCGTGATTACCGTTGCCGAACTGCTGGCTGAGCCTCAGCTGGGCCTAAGCCTGATTGCAGGTTCCGAGGGCCTGGGGAACCGCATCACATGGGCGCACACCTCGGATCTTCCGCGGCTGTGGGAGTGGGTGACCGGCGGTGAGATCATGATGACCAATGGGTTGTCGATTCCGCCCGATGCCGCCGGACAGGTTGAACTTGCCCAGGCCCTGGTTGGGGCGGGCACGAGCGCTTTGGCTATCGGTGAGAAAATGCACGCCCCGCAACTTCTGCCCGAATTCCTGGATGCGTGCAATGCCCTCCCATTGCCTGTGATCAATGTGCCCTATCCCCTGCCGTTCATCGCCATTGCCCGCTCGGTCGCCGAATCTTCGCATTTGGAGGAATCCCGCAGGCTGCGGCAGACGGCAAGGATTTATGACCTTCTGCGGTTTGCCGGGGCCGGGAACCACTGGCAGAAGCTGCTCCACGGGGTGGCTGCTGAGCTGGATTCGCAGCTGTTCGTGGTGGATCGGCGCTGCCTTCATCCCTGGCACCCGGACGGCGAGACGCTGCCGGCAAAGCTGGCGGAGGAGCTGAAGCCGCTGATCGGGCAGACATCGGGTGCCACGAAGAATTTCCAGTGGCACCGGCTGGATCAACAGCACATCCTCATGATGGACATTCCAACGCACGCCAATGCGCTGCTGGTCGTCCTCCCGGCGTCCGAACCGCACCCCGACGCTATCGTTCTGCTCCATGCGGCGACGGTTCTCGGTCTGGAGCTGTCACGCACCGTGCTCGGGCTGGAGAACCGGCTCCGGCTGGGTGCCGAGTTCCTTCTGCAGGCATTTGACGGCCGTTACGGGATCACGGATCTGGAAAGCCGCCTGTCCGAATTCAAAATTCCGGCGCAGGAGTTTCTGGTCGTCTCCATGTCCAGCGATGAGGGACAGCATCTGGCCAATGTCCACGTGGATCTATGGCGTCATGGCTTCGCGACTGCGTGCCTGCGCAACTTCAACAGGCTCCACGTCGCGGTGTCCACGGAATGTTCAGCGGAGCTCTTGCGGCACGCGGTCGCGCCCGGCATCAGGATTGGGGTCAGTACCCCGACCACCGCTTCCGGCATTCAAAGAGCGCTTCAGGAGTCACTATGGGCGTTGGGAACAGCAGGCGGCACTACTGGCGCTGCCAGGCAACTGGTGCGCTATGCCGAAGGCCCTTCGTGGTTGGGGTTGACAAGTTATGAGGAAGGAAAAGCGCTCGTCCAACGACTCCTTGGTCCGGTCTTCGAGTACGAGCGGGGCCGCGAGCCGGATCTCATCCTCACACTGAAGACGTATCTGGAGATGCAACGCTCCTGGCAGAAGACGGCAGCCGCCCTATTCGCCCACCGGCAGACCATCATCTACCGGATCCGGAAGATCGGTGATCTGACAGGGCTGGACATGACCGAAACGTCAACCCTGGCCCAGCTCTGGTTCGCCTTGCAGATCCACGAGGCGATGGAGATCCGTGGCAGTAGCGCACCGCTGGCGTCCCAGTCGCCGGCCTGATGGGCGGGGCGCTGACGGCATATTTCTAAACCAATGCCATTCTGGTCACTGTGTTGCGCAGCTCGCCGAAGCCGCTGGCACGAGTCACCAGCTCATCTCCGGGCGCAGGATGATCTATGACTCCCGCGCGTTGCCGATGGCCACCGGTGTCCCAGCGAGGATGACATCACTGGCTTCCGAGATGGCGCCTCTGCCCGGCCCCACCAACAACTTCACACCTCCGGCATCAAAGGCAGCCACCGTGAGCGGCATACTCACGGCAAGTCATTTTGCAACTTTCATCCGCGCTGATGAACCAACGTGAGCCGGAAAGTTTGCGAGGTATGTGGAAAGCGCCTCGAGTCGTCGCGCGCGTCGCAGCGGCAACGAAGCCCTCAACGCCCGGGCGGTTCCTGACTCGTTCGGCCAGGGTCATTTGGCGGCGCCAGAGAACGAGGCAGTCGAGCGGGGAGGTGGCAAACACTGATTCTGGTGCGTGCATGGTGAGGGAAGATTCGCATGACCTCTTCGGAGCCCGGCAGCCGAATTTAAACCGCAGGCCAGAACATTCGTAGGGCCCCCTGTCGGATTCGAACCGACGACCCCCGCTTTACAAGAGCGGTGCTCTGGCCAACTGAGCTAAGGAGGCATTCCTGTGCGCAGCGGCATCCGGCAGCAAACGGCCCGGCGCCAGCGCGCTAGATAAGGGTAGCCCAAGGATGCCCGGCGGTAAAAACGCTGGCAAAAACGCCGCCAGACCGGAAACAGGAAGCCCGGTCCCGGAGGAATCCGGAACCGGGCCAACAGCTGTTGCCGCCGGGGCTTGCTGCTACTTCTTGCCGCTACTTCTTGGCGTCGATTGCAGCCTGCAGGAACTGGTCGAACGGGGTCTGGGTGCTGTCGCCCTTGCCCCACTGCTTGCCTTCGACGAAGACGGTGGGCGTACCCGTGACCCCGATGACCTGGGCCTCCTGGGTGGTGTGCTTGACGTACGGGCGGTAGGTCTTGTCATCCACGCATTTGTCGATGCTCTTGGCTCCGACGTCGGTGGCCAGCTTCTTCAGATCGGTATCTGACAAGCCGGCGGAGCCTTCAGCGGGCTGCTTGTCATACAGGGCGTTGAAGAAGTCCGAGTACTTCTCGGGGGACTCATTCGCCACGCACGCGGCAGCGTTCGCCGCACGAGAGGAGTAGTTGGTGGTGGAGCGGCTGTCCAGGAAGCCCAGCGGACGGTATTCCAGCGTGATCTTCCCGTCATTGCGGAGTTTGGTCAGGGACTCGTTGTACTGCGCCTCGAAGTTCTTGCACACCGGGCAGATGAAGTCGACGTAGAGGACCACCTTGACCGGCTTGCCGGCCTCAGCCTCCGCGCCGGGGGCCGTGACATCGGCCGGCGGCGTGGCCGGAGCAGGGGGAAGATCGGCGATCTTGACCGTTGCCGGGTCCGACTTTGCCACGTCGGTGTTGGCCAGCAGCGTGACGCCACCGTGGATGTTGCCGTTGGCCGGCGTCGGGCCTTCGTCGGCGATCGGGGCGTTGTTCTTGATACTGGAGGTGACCACGAGTGCCACAATGGCGAGGATGGCCACAACGGCCACAACAATGCCCCAGCCGATGAGCAGCTTGTTGCGCTTGTCCTTCTTCAGCTGCACCTCGCGGATCTCACGGGCTTTCTCGCGGGCCGCGGCAGTGCGCTCTGCCTTGGACTGTCGTGGTTCGTTTGCGGGGCTCATTGGTTCCTCGTGTCGATCGGCGTGGGATGGTCCACTCAGTGGCAACTTCATCATTTTAGGGGAGAAAACCGGGAGCTTGCGCCTTCAAGTTTCTCCACAGCGTCCCAACGGACGAATAGCACGGAAGATTCCGTCGGGCTAGGGTGGGTTGAGAGCCACAAGCGAGCCCAGGGGGCACCAATGGAAGACGCCAAGACGGACCGGACAGCCCACGACCATGCTGAACACGGTGCCCGAACCTCTAAGGAAGCCGGCGAGGAAACCCGTGAAGCGGCCGCTAAGTACGACTTCATGGTGGTCTCCAACCGGCTGCCGGTGGACCGCTGCACTCCGGAGGAGAGCGGCTGCGAGGACGGCTGGCGCCGCTCCCCCGGCGGACTCGTCACGGCGCTGGCCCCGATGATGGCCAAGACCGACGGCGCCTGGGTGGGCTGGCACGGCGCTCCGGATGAGACCGTGGAACCCTTCAGCCACGGCGGGATCGACCTCGTCCCCGTACAACTGAGCACGAACGACATCGAATTCTTCTACGAGGGCTTCTCCAATGCGACGCTGTGGCCGCTGTACCACGACGTGATCGCGCCGCCGGAGTTCCACCGGACCTGGTGGGACTCCTACCGGAAGGTCAACCGGAGGTTCGCCGACGCCGTCGTGCATCACGCCAGTCACGGGGCCACCGTCTGGGTGCAGGACTATCAGCTCCAGCTCGTCCCCAAGCTGTTGCGCGAGGCGCGCCCGGACCTGAAGATCGGGTTCTTCAACCACATCCCCTTCCCGCCGCCGGAGATCTTCGCCCAGCTCCCGTGGCGCCGGGCGATCATTGACGGCCTGCTGGGCGCAGACCTCGTGGGATTCCAGCGCAGCAGTGACGCCGGGAACTTCATGCGTTCCGCCCGCCGTTTCCTCGGCGCCAGCGTCAAGCAGCAGCAGGTCCATGTCAGGGGAAACGACGGCGACACCACCCACATCGCCCGGGCCCAAGCGTTTCCCATCTCTATCGACGTCAAGCAGATCAGCGAGCTGGCCCGGAGGCCCGACATCATCGAGCGGGCCCGGCAAATCCGCCGGGACATGGGCAATCCCAAGACGATTCTGCTCGGCGTCGATCGCCTGGACTATACCAAGGGCATCCGGCACCGGCTCAAGGCCTACGAGGAGCTCCTGGCCGAAGGCAAGGTCACGGTGGAGAACGCCGCGCTGATCCAGGTTGCGAGCCCCAGCCGCGAGCGGGTG
Organism: Arthrobacter sp. PAMC25564; assembly: GCF_004798705.1. Classification (NCBI taxonomy): domain Bacteria; kingdom Bacillati; phylum Actinomycetota; class Actinomycetes; order Micrococcales; family Micrococcaceae; genus Arthrobacter; species Arthrobacter sp. PAMC25564. The sequence goes on from NZ_CP039290.1 coordinate 4,132,772, forward strand.
GAGCAGTACCGCCTGCTGCGCGAGGAGGTCGAGGGCACGGTGGGCCACATAAACGGCACCTATGACACCCTGCAGAACACCGCCGTCCGCTACCTGCACCACAACTACCCGATCGAGGAGATGGTGGCGCTGTACCTCGCGGCGGACGTCATGCTGGTCACGGCTCTGCGCGACGGCATGAACCTCGTGGCCAAGGAATACGTCACGGCACGCACCAACAACGATGGCGCCCTGGTGCTCAGCGAATTCGCCGGCGCCGCGGACCAGCTCAAGCAGGCACTGCTGATGAACCCGCACGACATCGACGGCCTCAAGGACACCATCATGAAGGCCGTCAACATGCAGCCGGCCGAGGCGGCGCGCCGGATGCGGTCGATGCGCAAGCAGATCCTGGACCACGACGTCGACCTCTGGTCCTCCGACTTCCTGACCGCGCTCAGCGAGAAGGTAATCCGCGATGACAGCTGACGCCAGCGGCAGCGGCAGCGGGAGCACCGGGACCGGCCATCCCGGCAGGACGATGCTTTCGCTGTCCCCTGAGCTGTTGGATGCGGTACGCCGCGTCGCCGGTACCGGGCAGCTGCTGGTAGCCATGGATTTCGACGGCACCATGGCACCCCTGGTGGACCATGCCGCCGACTCACGTGCCCTCCCCCGCTCGGCGGCCGCCTTCGCCGGGCTCGCCGGACTCCCGCGGACGACGACGGCCCTCATCTCGGGACGGGCGTTGGACAGCCTGCGGGCTGTCGCCTTCCCTCCGGAGAACACCCTGCTGATCGGCAGCCACGGCGCGGAAGTCTGGCTGGGACCCGGCTCCTCCCCGCTGACGCTCGACGACGCCCAGCGGCAGTTGCTCGCCGACGTCCGCCAAGTCCTCCAGGAGATCGTGGAACAAGCGCCCGGGACCCTGCTGGAAGACAAGCCGGCCGGCGTCGTACTGCACACCAGGCTTGCAGCCGACGACGTCGCCGAGGATGCAGTGGCCGCGGCCCGCGCCGCGCTGCAGGACCGCCCGGGCGTCTTCCTGAAGGACGGCAACCGTGTGCTGGAATCCTCGGTGGTGCACGCCTCAAAGGGCGAGGGAATCGCGTTCCTGAGGCAGGCGGCCGGCGCCACGGCCGTCGTCTTCGCCGGAGATGACACCACCGATGAGGACGCACTGGGCAGGTTGCTCCCCGGCGACCTGGGCGTCAAGGTGGGCCTCGATTTCACCCAGGCCGAGTTCCGGGTGGAGTCACCGGTCCACATCTGCGAGTTCCTCGAGGCACTGTTGCGGGAACGTAAGAAGGCCCTGGACCTCGGGAGCCACTAGCCTGCACCACGAGGTGTAAGCAGTATCACCTGTGACATCCGTAACATTATTCCCACAACGCCACATTTCTGACATACTCTGTTTGTGATGTGGCGCACAATTACCGTGCGGCATCATTGGATACTCCTCGGCTTCGGCCGGGGAGTATGCGCACGACTGAATAACTACAACTGAACAGACAATTGAATACAAGACCATTCACTACGGATCGTCCGGCACGTACCTGCCGGTGAAGGGATTGATAACTGTGGCTACAGTTACTTTTGATAACGCTACGCGCCTGTACCCGGGCACCGATAAGCCCGCTGTTGACAAGCTCAGCATTGACATCGCCGATGGCGAATTCCTGGTCCTCGTCGGACCCTCAGGCTGCGGAAAGTCCACCTCCCTGCGCATGCTGGCAGGTCTTGAGGACGTGAACTCCGGCCGGATCCTCATCGGCGACCGCGATGTCACCGACCTTCCTCCGAAGGACCGCGACATCGCCATGGTCTTCCAGAACTACGCCCTGTACCCGCACATGACCGTTGCGGACAACATGGGCTTCGCTCTGAAGATCGCCGGCGTCAGCAAGGAAGAGCGCGCTGAACGCGTCCGCGAAGCCGCCAAGCTCCTGGACCTCGAGCCATACCTGGACCGCAAGCCGAAGGCACTCTCCGGCGGCCAGCGCCAGCGCGTCGCCATGGGCCGCGCCATCGTGCGTAACCCGCAGGTCTTCCTGATGGACGAGCCGCTGTCCAACCTCGACGCCAAGCTCCGTGTGCAGACCCGCACCCAGATCGCATCGCTGACGCGCCGCCTGGGCGTCACCACGGTCTACGTCACCCACGACCAGGTCGAGGCCATGACCATGGGTGACCGCGTCGCCGTCCTCAAAGACGGTCTGCTGATGCAGGTCGACACCCCGCGCAACCTCTACGACAAGCCGAAGAACGTCTTCGTGGCGGGCTTCATCGGCTCCCCCGCCATGAACCTGCTCGAACTTCCGGTGGTCGACGGCGGCGTGCAGTTCGGCGGCACCGTTTACCCGGTTCCGCGCGACGTCCTGCAGGCAACCAAGGGCAACACCGTCACCCTCGGCACCCGCCCGGAGGATCTTGAGACCGTGGCACAGGGCGAAGGCCTTCAGGTCGAGGTCGACGTCGTCGAAGAACTCGGCGCCGACGCGTACGTTTACGGCCACACCATCCTGGACGGCCAGAGCCACGACATCGTGGCACGCGTCGACGGCCGCCGGCCTCCGACGAAGGGCGAGTCCATCTGGGTCCGCCCGCAGTCCGGCCACGTTCACCTGTTCGACACCCAGACGGGCCTGCGCCTCGGCGACTAGTCCCCACCGGTTCCCTATCCTCGCTCCGCTTCGGCCAGGGAACCCTGCCGGCGTGGGACTAGGTAGCGCTGGACGGCGGTCCTCCCCCTTGGAGGGCCGCCGTCGGGCTTTAACCGCTTGCTGTGGCTTCAGGTCGCCGACCCTACGCACTGGCCCGTTCGCTAGGGCCCCGGCCCTATGTACGGAACAATTGATTCATGACCGAGGAAACCCCCATGACCGAGGAAAACAGTGCCCACTGGCACAACGAACCCACCGACTACGGTCAGCTCGGCAAACTGCCCCGCTTCGAAGCCGCCAGCGCCAACGACGAGAAGGCGTCCTTTGCCTCCAGCTCGCTGAGCATCACGGCCGCCGCCACCGAGCCGGAACTGCTGGACCTGCCCTGGCAAATCGCCCTCGAGGACTGGCCGGCCGAGCACCTCGCCGCCCTGCCCCGCGGCATCTCGCGGCACATCGTGCGTTTTGCCCATCTCGGCGGTTCCGTCATCGCCATCAAGGAAACCTCGGAGCACGTCGCCCGTCACGAGTACCACATGCTCCGCAAGCTCGCCCGGCTGGATGTGCCCTGCGTGGAGCCGGTCGCCGTCATCACGGGCCGCACGACTCCGGACGGGCGGCCGCTGAACCCCGTGCTGGTCACGCGGCACCTCAAGTTCTCCATGCCGTACCGGGCGCTGTTCTCGCAGATGCTGCGCAAGGACACGCTGACCCGGCTGATCGACGCCCAGGCCCTGCTGCTGGTCCGGCTCCACCTGATCGGCTTCTACTGGGGCGACGTTTCGCTGTCCAACACCCTGTTCCGCCGCGACGCCGGCGCTTTCGCCGCGTACCTCGTGGATGCCGAGACGGGCGAGCTGTATCCGGACCTGTCCACCGGGCAGCGCGAGTACGATCTGGAAATCGCCCGCGTCAACATCGCCGGGGAACTCATGGATCTCCTGGACGGCGGCCTCATCGAGGAGAAGGTGGACCCGGTGGCCACCAGCGAACTCATCATGGACAGCTACCGGCGGCTGTGGACGGAGCTGACGGAGAAGGAGTCCTTCGAGATCGGCGAACGCTGGCGCGTGGCGGCCCGGATCCGGAAGCTCAACGAACTGGGCTTCGACGTCGAGGAATACGCGATCAAGACCACCCAGAACGGCTCCACCATCCAGCTCCAGCCCAAGGTAGTGGACGCGGGACACCACCAGCGCCGGCTGCTGCGGCTGACCGGGCTGGACGCGCAGGAAAACCAGGCGCGGCGGCTCCTGAACGACATGGACTCCTTTCGGGCGGACAACAACCCTGGCATGGACGAGGAATACAGCGCCCACCTGTGGGTCAGCCAGGTCTTCGAGCCGATAGTCCGCTCCATCCCCCGCGACCTCTCCGGGAAGCTCGAGCCGGCGGAAGCCGTGCATGAAATCCTGGAGCACCGCTGGTACATGTCCGAGCGGGAGAACCGGCATATCCCGCTCGCCGAGGCGGTGCAGTCCTACATCGACTCCGAGCTGCGCCACCGCCGGGACGAGGCGGCGATCATGCTCAACCCGGACACCGGGCTGCTCAAGATCCTCGAAGTGGAAACCGAGCAATCGCGGTACGGTAACGACGAGACGGACGACGAGTACCCGGACTCGGACGACTAAGTCACTCCGCACCGTGGGGTTAAAGCCGTGGGGTTAAAGCCGTGGGGCTAAACCGGCCTGGCCCGCGCTAAATCGCCTTGCCGGGGTTCAGGATGCCGTTTGGATCGAACAGTTCCTTGATCCGGCGCTGCAGTTCGCGCACCGGTGCCTTCTGCTCGAGGCCGAGCCAGCGGAGCTTGTACTGGCCGATTCCGTGTTCCCCCGTGATGGTGCCGCCCATGCCCAGGGCCACGGTGATGGATTCGTCCAGGGCGGCGCCGAGCCGGTTCATGGCATCGGCGTCCACCAGGCTGTCCACCCGCTCCACCCAGAACGTGGGGTGCAGGTTCCCGTCGCCGGCGTGCGCCACCACCTTGAGCTTGACCCCGTGCGCCGCCGCCATGGTTTCGAGGGCGCCCACGTAGTCCACCAGCCGCGAGCGTGGCACGGCAACGTCCTCGCCCACCCGGTATTCGTCATCGACCTCCACGCCGCGGCTGTTGCGCCGCAGCTCCACGAGCTGCTCAGCCTCCGCATTGGCCTCCATGGTGACCACGGCGCCACCTGCTGCGAGGACCGGCCGGATCGCGGCTGCTTCCGCCGCGGCACCGAAGCCGTCGGTCTGGATCAGCAGCAGGGCAGCACCCCGTGAGGCAAGGTCCGAGCCGTGGGCTTCGTCGAGCTGGGCGAGCGAGCCGCCGTCGAGCAGTTCCATGATGGCCGGCTGCACCCGTGCCTTGCCGACGGCGAGGACACCCGCCGCGGCGCTGCGGAAGTCGGGGTAGAAGGCGGCGATGGTGTGCACCTCCCGTGGGAGGTACTTGAGCCGTACCGTCACGCCGACGACGATCCCCAGCGTCCCCTCCGATCCCACGAAAAGCCCCGTGAGGTCGTAGCCCGCGACGCCCTTGAAGGTCTGGTGGCCGGTGTGGATAAGCGAGCCGTCCGCCAGCACGACGTCAAGCGCCAGGACCGAGTCCCGCGTCACCCCGTACTTTGCGCATCTCAGCCCGCCGGCATTGGTCGCCACGTTGCCGCCGATTGTGGACAGCTTGAAGCTGGCCGGATCCGGCGCGTACATGAGCCCGTGCACCGCGGCAGCCGCGTTCAGATCGGCGTTGATCACCCCGGGCTCGACGACGGCGGTCTCGTCATCCGGGTTGAGGTCAAGGATGCGGTTCATCCGTTCAAGGCTCAGGACCACGCAGCCCTCGCTGGCATGGGCGCCGCCGGAGACGCCGGTGCCTGCCCCGCGCGCCACCACGGAGACCCCGTGCGCCGAGCAGGCGCTGACGGTGGCCTGGACATCAGCCACGGACTCGGCCCGGACCACGGCCTGCGGCAACTGGTAGTCCAGCACCGGGGCCTGGTCCACGGCATAGGCGGCCAGGACCGCCGCGTCCACGGCAACCTTCGCCGTGCCCAGCGTGGCGGTCAGTACGTCTACGATGTTGCTCATGAGGCCTGATCTCAACTTTCAGCGCCGCCCATGAAGCGCACAAAACGGTCAAGCACACCAGGCCAGTCCGCTTGGTAGCCCGCCCGCGTGGCGGCGGGGTCCTCGGCGCCCTCCCAGCCCGTGTGCACGAGACGCAGCTCCGTGCCGCCTTGCACCGCGCGGAAGGCCACCCGGAGCTCTGTGGACCACATTGCCGAGCTCCCCGGGTGCCAACTGGCGTGGAAGGACAGCGGGGGCTGCCAGTCGTCGATTGAGCCCCAGATGGCGGTCCTGCCGTCGTCGGAAGTCTCCAGGATCAGGTTCTCCTCAAACTCCACATAGGAGCCGGCACCATAGACGCTGTGGTCTTCCAGAGGCCACCAGAGGTGCGTGTGTTCGGTGAAGCCCACGAAGGCCCGGGCAACGCTGCCCGGCACCACGACGGTGTAGACGACAGCTTCCAGGCCATCGGCAGCCTCCGGTTCCGGGCTGTCAGGGGCGGCGTGGCTGAAAAGGTTCTCCATGGGCAACAACACTACCGGGGACAGCGGCGTTCACTCGCGTTCCGCGGGTTCCCGGTTCCGGGACCGGCGGCGGGCGGTGTGGGAGTGGCGTGTTGGTGGTGGGTTTTAAATGGCGCGAGCCCCGACCGGGGGTCGGGGCTCGTGCTCTAAATAGTGTCCGGCGGTGTCCTACTCTCCCACACCCTCCCGGGTGCAGTACCATCGGCGCTGTGGGTCTTAGCTTCCGGGTTCGGAATGGGACCGGGCGTTTCCCCCACGCTATGACCGCCGTAACCCTTGCTCCGCACCTGGCACCCTGGTGGGTGTGGTGGGAAATCTGTGGTTACAACCTGTCCGCTGCATGTGTGTGCAGTGGTGGTGTTGTTGTGTTGTGGTGGTGTTCCCTGGTGCAACGTGCCCGTGGTGCGGGTTTGTTGTTTGGGAACCACATAGTGGACGCAAGCAGTCTTGTTTCTTTGTACTCTCTTCATGGTGTGAGCGTCTTTTGAATCCGTTCACGAAGAGAGTGTGTGGTGTAAGTTATCGGCCTATTAGTACCGGTCAGCTTCAACAGTCTTTAGTCCTGTCTTCCACGTCCGGCCTATCAACCCAGTGGTCTGGCTGGGGGCCTCTCACACACAAGGTGTATGGAAATCTCATCTCGAAGCGAGCTTCCCGCTTAGATGCTTTCAGCGGTTATCCCATCCGAACGTAGCTAATCAGCGGTGCACTTGGCAGTACAACTGACACACCAGAGGTTCGTCCGTCCCGGTCCTCTCGTACTAAGGACAGCCCTTCTCAAATTTCCTGCGCGCGCAGCGGATAGGGACCGAACTGTCTCACGACGTTCTAAACCCAGCTCGCGTACCGCTTTAATGGGCGAACAGCCCAACCCTTGGGACCTACTCCAGCCCCAGGATGCGACGAGCCGACATCGAGGTGCCAAACCATGCCGTCGATATGGACTCTTGGGCAAGATCAGCCTGTTATCCCCGAGGTACCTTTTATCCGTTGAGCGACGGCCATTCCACAATGTACCGCCGGATCACTAGTCCCGACTTTCGTCCCTGCTCGAGATGTCTCTCTCACAGTCAAGCTCCCTTGTGCACTTACACTCGACACCTGATTGCCAACCAGGCTGAGGGAACCTTTGGGCGCCTCCGTTACTTTTTAGGAGGCAACCGCCCCAGTTAAACTACCCATCAGGCACTGTCCCTGACCCGGATTACGGGCCGAAGTTAGATGTCCAAAGTGACCAGAGTGGTATTTCAACGATGACTCCACCCGGACTGGCGTCCGGGCTTCCACGTCTCCCACCTATCCTACACAAGCCACTCCGAACACCAATACCAAACTATAGTAAAGGTCTCGGGGTCTTTCCGTCCTGCTGCGCGTAACGAGCATCTTTACTCGTACTGCAATTTCGCCGAGTTTATGGTTGAGACAGCGGGGAAGTCGTTACTCCATTCGTGCAGGTCGGAACTTACCCGACAAGGAATTTCGCTACCTTAGGATGGTTATAGTTACCACCGCCGTTTACTGGGGCTTGAATTCTCAGCTTCGCCTTGCGGCTAACCGGTCCTCTTAACCTTCCAGCACCGGGCAGGAGTCAGTCCGTATACATCGTCTTGCGACTTCGCACGGACCTGTGTTTTTAGTAAACAGTCGCTTCCCCCTGGTCTCTGCGGCCCCTGCACGCTCCGGACAGCTTGTGTCCATCACGCTGGGGGCCCCCCTTCTCCCGAAGTTACGGGGGCATTTTGCCGAGTTCCTTAACCATAATTCTCTCGATCGCCTTAGTATTCTCTACCTGATCACCTGTGTCGGTTTGGGGTACGGGCGGCTAAAACCTCGCGTCGATGCTTTTCTCGGCAGCATAGGATCACCGGATCCCCCCGTGAGGGGGTCCCATCGGGTCTCAGGCATCATGAACGGCGGATTTGCCTACCGTTCGCCCTACATCCTTAGACCGGGGCAACCATCGCCCGGCCCGGCTACCTTCCTGCGTCACACCTGTTAATACGCTTGCCTCCCAGGATCAGGTCCCGCGCTCCACCAAAACCCTCACACCACAAGGGCGGTCGGGCAGGTCTCGGGCGGTTAGTATCCCCTGTTCAGCATGGGCGGTTTTTCGCCGGTACGGGAATATCAACCCGTTGTCCATCGACTACGCCTGTCGGCCTCGCCTTAGGTCCCGACTTACCCAGGGCAGATTAGCTTGACCCTGGAACCCTTGATCATTCGGCGGACGGGTTTCTCACCCGTCTTTCGCTACTCATGCCTGCATTCTCACTCGTGTAGGCTCCACCGCTGGTTTACACCGCGACTTCACTGCCCACACGACGCTCCCCTACCACTCCAGACACCTGAACCACGAAGGCTAGGCACTTGTCTGAAATCCACAACTTCGGCGGTGTACTTGAGCCCCGCTACATTGTCGGCGCGGAATCACTTGACCAGTGAGCTATTACGCACTCTTTTAAGGATGGCTGCTTCTAAGCCAACCTCCTGGTTGTCTTCGCAACTCCACATCCTTTCCCACTTAGCACACGCTTAGGGGCCTTAGTTGGTGGTCTGGGCTGTTTCCCTCTCGACTATGAAGCTTATCCCCCACAGTCTCACTGCTGCGCTCTCACTTACCGGCATTCGGAGTTTGGCTGACGTCAGTAACCTTGTAGGGCCCATTAGCCATCCAGTAGCTCTACCTCCGGTAAGAAACACGCAACGCTGCACCTAAATGCATTTCGGGGAGAACCAGCTATCACGAAGTTTGATTGGCCTTTCACCCCTACCCACAGCTCATCCCCTCCATTTTCAACTGAAGTGGGTTCGGTCCTCCACGACGTCTTACCGTCGCTTCAACCTGGCCATGGGTAGATCACTTCGCTTCGGGTCTAGATCACGCCACTGCAACGCCCTGTTCAGACTCGCTTTCGCTACGGCTTCCCCACACGGGTTAACCTCGCGACGTAACACTAACTCGCAGGCTCATTCTTCAAAAGGCACGCCGTCACCAGAATCAGACTGGCTCCGACGGATTGTAAGCACACGGTTTCAGGTACTGTTTCACTCCCCTCCCGGGGTACTTTTCACCTTTCCCTCACGGTACTGGTCCGCTATCGGTCATTAGGGAGTATTTAGGCTTATCAGGTGGTCCTGACAGATTCACACGGGATTTCTCGGGCCCCGTGCTACTTGGGATACTCTCCAGGCGGTATGACAACATTTCGGTTACGGGGCTCACACCCTCTCTGGCCGGCCTTTCAAGACCGTTCACCTATGCCCACACTTCGCACCTCACCAGTCCGGCAGAACTGGTACGGAAAGTCCCACAACCCCGACCATGCAACGCCCGCCGGCTATCACACATGGAACGGTTTAGCCTGATCCGCGTTCGCTCGCCACTACTGACGGAATCACTATTGTTTTCTCTTCCTGCGGGTACTGAGATGTTTCACTTCCCCGCGTTCCCTCCACACACCCTATGTGTTCAGATGCGGGTCACCAGGCAGCTCGCGCCCCTGGCGGGGTTTCCCCATTCGGACACCCTGGGATCACAGTCCGGTTATCGACTCCCCCAGGCTTATCGCAGATTCCTACGTCCTTCTTCGGCTCCTAATGCCAAGGCATCCACCGTGTGCTCTTAAAAACTTGACCACAAAAGATCAAAAACGCTATTTTCGAGAGAACCACGGAAACCACACCGCCACCAGCCACACCCCCGAAGAGGCACAACCACGCAACGGCACAGATCCAGGTTCATATTCTTGGAAATTGCTTCTTATAAAAGATGCTCGCGTCCACTATGTAGTTCTCAAACAACAACCCCGTACCACACACCCCACACACCAGCCCCGCCAAAGCAGGAACCGGAACCGTGTGATCGGTGCAGCCAGGAAACCAGAAACAAACAAACCCACACCACACCCCGCCCGCCCCCACAAGGGAACAAACAGACATGCGGCATGGCCCTGTTGCCTCAGGACCCAACAGTGTGCCAAACACTACCCGGCGGACCATCCCGGCGAGCGTTCCAGGACAGGACACCCCGAAGGGAACCCGTCCGTACTAGCTGCCGGCCTGTGCCGCCAGGCACCTATCTGCTGATATTCCACCCGTGAGCACCCGCCGCAGAACAATCGCCTGCGCAACGGGCCTACTCCTGACAACCCCTGAACACCCGCATACACGGGGCACGGAAAGTTGTAGGTGCTCCTTAGAAAGGAGGTGATCCAGCCGCACCTTCCGGTACGGCTACCTTGTTACGACTTAGTCCCAATCGCCAGTCCCACCTTCGACAGCTCCCTCCCACAAGGGGTTAGGCCACCGGCTTCGGGTGTTACCAACTTTCGTGACTTGACGGGCGGTGTGTACAAGGCCCGGGAACGTATTCACCGCAGCGTTGCTGATCTGCGATTACTAGCGACTCCGACTTCATGGGGTCGAGTTGCAGACCCCAATCCGAACTGAGACCGGCTTTTTGGGATTAGCTCCACCTCACAGTATCGCAACCCTTTGTACCGGCCATTGTAGCATGCGTGAAGCCCAAGACATAAGGGGCATGATGATTTGACGTCGTCCCCACCTTCCTCCGAGTTGACCCCGGCAGTCTCCTATGAGTCCCCGCCATCACGCGCTGGCAACATAGAACGAGGGTTGCGCTCGTTGCGGGACTTAACCCAACATCTCACGACACGAGCTGACGACAACCATGCACCACCTGTGAACCGGCCGCAAGCGGGGCACCTGTCTCCAGATGTTTCCAGTCCATGTCAAGCCTTGGTAAGGTTCTTCGCGTTGCATCGAATTAATCCGCATGCTCCGCCGCTTGTGCGGGCCCCCGTCAATTCCTTTGAGTTTTAGCCTTGCGGCCGTACTCCCCAGGCGGGGCACTTAATGCGTTAGCTACGGTACGGAGAACGTGGAATGTCCCCCACACCTAGTGCCCAACGTTTACGGCATGGACTACCAGGGTATCTAATCCTGTTCGCTCCCCATGCTTTCGCTCCTCAGCGTCAGTTAATGCCCAGAGACCTGCCTTCGCCATCGGTGTTCCTCCTGATATCTGCGCATTTCACCGCTACACCAGGAATTCCAGTCTCCCCTACATCACTCTAGTCTGCCCGTACCCACCGCAGATCCGGAGTTGAGCCCCGGACTTTCACGGCAGACGCGACAAACCGCCTACGAGCTCTTTACGCCCAATAATTCCGGATAACGCTTGCGCCCTACGTATTACCGCGGCTGCTGGCACGTAGTTAGCCGGCGCTTCTTCTGCAGGTACCGTCACTTTCGCTTCTTCCCTACTGAAAGAGGTTTACAACCCGAAGGCCGTCATCCCTCACGCGGCGTCGCTGCATCAGGCTTGCGCCCATTGTGCAATATTCCCCACTGCTGCCTCCCGTAGGAGTCTGGGCCGTGTCTCAGTCCCAGTGTGGCCGGTCACCCTCTCAGGCCGGCTACCCGTCGTCGCCTTGGTGAGCCATTACCTCACCAACAAGCTGATAGGCCGCGAGTCCATCCAAAACCACAATAAAGCTTTCCACCCCCCACCATGCGATGAGGAGTCATATCCGGTATTAGACCCAGTTTCCCAGGCTTATCCCAGAGTTAAGGGCAGGTTACTCACGTGTTACTCACCCGTTCGCCACTAATCCCCCCACAAGTGAGGTTCATCGTTCGACTTGCATGTGTTAAGCACGCCGCCAGCGTTCATCCTGAGCCAGGATCAAACTCTCCGTTGAAGTAAAACAAAAACAGACACAACCAACAGGCCCACGGGAAAACGCGGACCCAGGCTGCACAAAATTTGAAACCAGCTGTAAAAACCAGACCACACCACGGGGTGGCGGATCCAGTCAATTCAACCAATCCAATACAATAAATTGGTATCAACAAACTTGGCACACTATTGAGTTCTCAAACAACAGACACACCCGGCACCACCCGGACCACACGGTCCAGGATCGCTCCGGAGCAACCTAACAAACTTACCCGGCCGCTTCACCCTTGTCAAATCAGCTCTCCCGACTCAGTTTGCCGTGAGGCTTCTGGGTCTTCGTGGCCGTTCAACTCCGGGGAGCAGCGCGGAAATAAACTCTACCACCACTTTGCCCTGCTGACAAAGCCGGCCTTTCTCGGATGCCAAAAAGCCCGGAATCACGGGGATTCCGGGCTCTTCGGCAGTCCGCCGCCTGACGGGCGGGCTAGCCCAGGGGCTTGAAGTACGCGGCGCCCAAGGGGGGCAGCGTGACCGTTAGTGTTGCCGGCTGACCGTCGAGGCCGCCGTCGGACGCGGTCAGGGTGCCGGTGTTCACAACACCCGAGCCGCCGTACTCGGCGGAGTCGGTGTTCAACACTTCCTTCCAGCCGCCCGCGGACGGAACGCCGAGGCGGTAGTCGGTGTGCGGGCCGCCGGAGAAGTTCACGGCGCACACCAGGGGGCTCCCGGCGGCGTCGCGGCGGATGAAGGTGAGCACGTTCCGGTCCGAGTCTCCGCCGTTGATCCACTGGAACCCGTCAGGATCGTTGTCCCGCTCATACAGGGCCGGGGTCGAACCATAAAGCTCGTTCAGGTCCTTGGTCAGGAGTTGCACGCCGCGATGCGCCGGGATGTCGGCGAGCCACCAGTCCAGTCCGTGCTGTTCGGACCATTCCGCCTCCTGGCCGAACTCCGTGCCCATGAAGATCAACTGCTTGCCCGGATGCGCCCACTGATAGCCCAGGAATGCCCGCAGGTTCGCCAGTTGCTGCCAGCGGTCCCCCGGCATCTTGCGCAACATCGAGCCCTTGCCATGCACGACTTCGTCGTGGCTGATGGGCAGCAGGAAGTTCTCCGTGTAGGCGTAGATCATAGAGAACGTGATGGTGCCGTGGTGCCACCGGCGGTTGTATGGATCCTCGGCCATGTACTTGAGCGAGTCATGCATCCAGCCCATGTTCCATTTGATGCCGAAGCCCAGGCCGCCCTGGCTCGTCGGAGCCGTGACCCCCGGGAACGCGGTCGATTCCTCGGCGATCATGACGGCGCCGGGGTGGGTCTTGTAGACGGTGGCGTTGACCTCCTGAATGAAGGAGATCGCCTCGAGGTTTTCGCGTCCGCCGAAGCGGTTCGGCTGCCACTGCCCTTCCTCGCGTGAGTAGTCGAGATAGAGCATCGAGGCGACAGCGTCGACCCGCAGCCCGTCGATGTGGAATTCGTCGAGCCAGTAGAGCGCGTTGGCGACGAGGAAGTTCCGGACTTCACGGCGGCCGAAGTCGAAGATCAGCGTTCCCCAGTCCGGGTGCTCGCCGAGGTTCGGATCTGCGTGCTCGTACAGGGTTTCGCCGTCGAACCTGGCCAGGGCCCACTCGTCCTTGGGGAAGTGCGCGGGAACCCAGTCCAGCAGCACACCGATGCCGGCCTGGTGGAGCTCATCCACGAGGTGCCGGAATTCGTCCGGGTGCCCGAAGCGCGACGTCGGGGCAAAGTAGGAGGTGACCTGGTACCCCCAGGAGCCGCCGAAGGGGTGCTCGGCCACGGGCATGAATTCCACGTGGGTGAACCCCAGCCACTTGACGTACTCCACCAGTTCCTTGGCCAGCTCGCGGTAGCCGAGGCCGACCCGCCACGAGCCGAGGTGGACCTCGTAGACGCTCATGGGCGAGTTCTGCGGGTCCCGGGCGGCCCGGGCTTCCATCCACTCGGCATCCTTGAAGGCGTAGGAGGGCTCGACGACGCGGGACGCCGTCAGCGGCGGGATTTCGGTCCCGAACGCCAGCGGATCCGCCTTCTCCACCCAGTGACCGTGCCGGGACCTGATCTCGAACTTGTAGCACGCCCCTGCTGGAACCCCGGGAATGAAGAGTTCCCAGACACCGCTGGATCCCAGCGAACGCATGGAGTGCTGCCGGCCGTCCCAGCCGTTGAAGTCGCCCTTGACGCGGACAGCCTGGGCGTTCGGGGCCCACACTGCGAAGGACACGCCGTCGACGTCACCGAGTGAAGACTTGTAGTGCTGGACGTGCGCGCCGAGCACATCCCAGAGGCGTTCGTGGCGGCCTTCCCCGATCAGGTGCAGGTCCACCTCGCCCACGGTCGGGAGGTAGCGGTAGGGGTCGTCAGCCAGCTGCGGCTCGTGGTCCTTGTAGCTCACTTCGAGGCGGTAGTCCGGCACATGGCCGTGCTCGAGGGGTTCCAGAACGGCCACCCACACACCGCCGGACTCATGGGTCATCGGGACCGTGCCGGCCGCGGTGACCACGGAAACGGCTTCAGCCAGGTGCTTGACCGCCCGGATGGTCACGTGGCCGTGGTCATCGAGGTGCGCGCCAAGGACCGAATGCGGCGCATGGTGCTCGCCGGACGCGACCCTTGCAAGGGTCTCCGCGTCCACGGGGAGCGGGGCGCCGGGCCGATCGATAGGTGTGGATCCTGTCATTTTGATACCTTCCGCTGCGGCTTCGGCTGGAACGCCGGAACCTGTACTGCTGAGGAGACGACGTGATGCGTTGACCGGGATGGATAGCCAGCCCGGCCTGTTCCGTAATTCGTAGATGACTTCATATAGTGCCTTGTCCAGCCACAATGCCGTGAAGAGCGGCGAGTCCCGGTCAATGATTCCGGGGGTGACTTCCGCGTAGCCGGCCAGGAAGGCCTCGGCGCAGTCGTCCGCCCACGAGGCCGGCACGACGGTGCCCGGGTGCTCCCGGACGGCCGCACCGGCAGCATAGTCGAAGGACCGCAGCATCCCGACGACGTCGCGCAGCGGGACGTCGGGAAAATTACGTTCCGAGATGGGCCGGAGCGGTTCCCCCTCGAAGTCCAGGATGGCCCAGCGCCGCGCCTTCCCGGCGCCTCCCGGGACCTGGAGGATCTGGCCGAGGTGGAGATCGCCGTGGATGCGCTGCAAGGAGCCTGCGCTGCTGCCTTGAAGCCGCAACAGCAGCCTTTCCAGCGCGTCATCGTACGGCCCGACGGCGTTCCAGGCTTCTGCCCAGGACCGGCGCACGCGCTGGGCTACTCCGGCCGCGATGTCGCGGCCGGGAACCGCTTCGGCAGCGGTCCCGAGGGCCGCGGCCAGCCTGCGGTGCACCGTGGCGGTGGCCATGCCAAGCGCATGGGCCTCGGCGGTGAAATCGATGCCGTTGCTTGCCGCGTCCACGGCCAGCCGCCAGGCGTCGAGGCCGCCGGCCAGGAACTCGTGGGCTACTGCCAGTTCGCCGTGCGCGGGGCGGGTGCCGCCCGTCGCGTCGCCCGCGGGAGTATCCCATTCCCCGTTAACCCAGCCGAGGGTGGCCGGAACCTCCGAGGTGCGCCCGGCGGTCAGGGCTGCGCCGATTTCCACCTCCGGGTTCTGGCCCTCGGAGAGCACGCGGAAGAATTTCAGGATGGCGGCCGAACCGCCGTCGTCGACTATCACCGAGCTGTTCGACTGCTCGCCGGAGAGCACCCGCACCGTGCCGGTGGCGGAGGGCAGGCGGTAGCCGGACTCCACCAGGTGGCCGGCGGCGTTCCCCGACGGCGCGGTGCCGCCGCCGCGCATCAGGTCCAGCCACGCGGAGACGAAGGCGGGGTCGTGGACGCCGTCGTAGATCCAGCGGTGGTCGTCATCCCCGGTTTCCTCCGCGGCGCCGCCGCCACGGAGGCTTTCCCCGATCAGGGCCGACTCCGCACCGGCCAGGGGCGCGCGGCGGAAGCTGAGCGGGACCTGCACGACGTCGCTCCGGTTGCCGTCGGCCGTCGGATAGCGCACCGCGAGGAGCAGCACCTCAAGCTCCGCCTCGCCGTGGCCGTCGTCCAGGCGAAGGGCGCCGGCCGGTTGGAAGGTGAACGCCGTGCTCTTGACCGGGAACCAGCGCTGGCGCGGGAGCCACGCGCCCAGCAGTTCACGCAGGGCGGGGGTCAGGGTCGGTCGGCTCATGTCAGCCTTCGAGGGAAAGGATCGGCATCGCCTGGGTGAAGGGGGACGCCGGGTTGGAGGAGGACGAGCGGATCCGGAGCCAGAAGAAGTCGTGGCTGCCCAGGGTCAGTGTCAGGGTTCCGTCCTCGCCGATGGCCGGGAACGCCTGGCCGCCGAACACATCCCTGAGGCCCCGCCCGGAGTATTTCGGCACCCGCAGGGTCGTGGCCACCGGGTGCTGGGACAGATTGAAAACGCACAGGATGGTTTCGCTGTCCTCGCCGGCCGCGTTGCCTTCCGGAAGTTCGCGCAGGTAGGCGAGGACGACGTCGTGATCGGCCTCGACGTGCTTGAAGCCGCCGAGCCCGAAGGCGGGGTGGTTCTTCCGGACGCTGAGGATCTGCCGGGTCCAGCGCAGCAGCGAACCCGAATGGGCAGCCTCCGCCTCCACGTTGGCCATGCTGTAGTTGTAGACCAGCGACTGGATCACGGGAAGGTACAGCTTGCCGGGGTCCGCGTTGGAGAACCCGGCGTTGCGGTCCGGGTTCCACTGCATCGGGGTGCGGACGGCGTCGCGGTCTTCCAGCCAGATGTTGTCCCCCATGCCGATCTCGTCCCCGTAGTACAGGAACGGACTTCCGGGCAGGGACAGCAGCAGGGCGTTGATGAGTTCGATTTCCGAGCGGGAGTTATCCAGCAGCGGGGCGAGCCGGCGTCGGATGCCGATGTTGGCGCGCATGCGCGGATCCGGCGCGTACCAGCCGAGCATCGCCGCACGCTCGTCCGCCGTGACCATTTCCAGCGTCAGCTCGTCGTGGTTGCGCAGGAAGGTGCCCCATTGTGCGCCTTCGGGGATGTCCGGGGTGTCCTTCATCGTCTCGATGATGGGGGCGGCCTTCTGGTCCCGCAGCGCATAGTACAGGCGCGGCATGATCGGGAAGTGGAAGGCCATATGGCATTCCGGTTCCTCTTCGGTGCCGAAGTATTCCACCACCTCAGCGGGCGGCTGGTTGGCCTCGGCAATGATCACGCGGCCCGGGTAGCTGTCGTCGACCATCTTGCGCAGCTTGCGCAGGAACTCGTGGGTCTGTGGCAGGTTCTCGCAGTTGGTGCCCTCTTCTTCGAAGAGGTACGGAATGGCGTCGGCGCGGAAGCCGTCGATGCCCTGGTCCAGCCAGAACCGCACGACGTCGAACAGCGCGTCGATGACCTTGGGGTTTTCAAAGTTGAGGTCCGGCTGATGGCTGAAGAAGCGGTGCCAGAAGAACTGGCGGCGGATCGGGTCGAAGGTCCAGTTGGATTCCTCCGTGTCCACGAAGATGATGCGGGCGTCCTGGTACTTCTCATCCGTGTCGCTCCACACATAGAAGTCGCCGAAGGGTCCGTCCGGGTCGCGCCGCGATTCCTGGAACCAGGGATGCTGGTCCGAGGTGTGGTTCAGCGGAAGGTCGATGATGACGCGCACGCCGCGGGCATGGGCCTCCGCCACGAGCCGCTTGAAATCGCTGATGGTTCCGAACTCGTCCAGCACGGAGTTGTAGTCCGAGATGTCGTAGCCGCCGTCGCGGAGCGGGGACTGGAAGAACGGCGGCAGCCAGAGGCAGTCCACGCCCAGCCACTGCAGATAGTCCAGCTTGTCGATGAGCCCGTGGAAATCACCCGAGCCGTCACCGTTTCCATCGGCAAAGCCCCGGACCAGCACCTCGTAGAACACCGCCTTCCGGTACCACAACGGGTCATGCTGGAGGCCCGGCGCATTCAGTTCAAAGCTCGCCTTCGGGCTGAAGTGCTGGCTGGGGTTCTGCGGGCTGAAACTCATTGGCGCTACCTCCGGATGCTCAGAATGTGTGCGGGCTCGACGTGCGCATCCAATCGGACGTAGTTGTACTCCCCCCACTCCCAGCTCTCGCCGGTCAACAGATCATCCACCATAAAGCCGCCATTGTGCGTCAGGTTGTCCGGGTCCAGCTCCAGCGCCTCAAGATCCAGCGAGACGGTGCTCTCGCGGATGCCGTGCGGATCGACGTTGACGACGATGATCAGGGTGTCCTTCGTGCCGTCCGGCAGGGTCTTGTGCTTGGAGTACACGATGGTGGCGTTGTCGGTGCTCTGGTGCACCGTCAGGTTCTGCAGGTCCCCCAGCGCAGGGTGGGCGTGGCGGATGGCGTTGAGCCTGGTCAGGTAGGGGGCCAGCGTGCGGCCGGATTCTGCCGCCGCGTCCCAGTCCCTGGCCTTGTACTCGAACTTTTCGTTGTCGATATACTCCTCGGCCCCCGGGCGGGCCACGTGTTCGTACAGTTCATAACCGGCGTAGACGCCCCAGATCGGGCTCGCGGTTGCGGCCAGCGCGGCACGGATCCTGAACGCGGCCGGACCGCCGAACTGCAGGAATTCGGTGAGGATGTCCGGGGTGTTGACAAAGAAGTTCGGCCGGAAATACGCCGGGGATTCGTGGCTGACTACCTGGAAATACTCCTCCAGCTCCTCCTTGGTGTTCCGCCAGGTGAAGTAGGTGTAGGACTGCTGGAAGCCCGCCCGGCCCAGCGCGTGCATCATGGCCGGGCGGGTGAACGCCTCGGCGAGGAAGACGACGTCGGGGTGCTTCTTGTTGACCTTGGCGATCAGCCATTCCCAGAACCACACCGGTTTGGTGTGCGGGTTGTCCACGCGGAAGATCTTGACCCCGTGGCTGACCCAGAGCAGCACGATCCGGAGGATCTCCTTGGACAGTCCCTCGGGATCGTTGTCGAAGTTGAGCGGGAAGATGTCCTGGTATTTCTTCGGCGGGTTCTCGGCGTAGGCGATACTGCCGTCCACGCGGGTGGTGAACCACTCCGGGTGGCTTTGGACCCAGGGGTGGTCCGGGGCCGCCTGCAGCGCCAGGTCGAGGGCGACTTCCAGTCCCAACCCGTTGGCGCGGGCCACGAAGGCGTCGAAGTCCTCGAAGGTCCCAAGGTCCGGGTGGATGGCGTCGTGCCCGCCTTCCTTGGCACCGATGGCCCAGGGTGAGCCGGGATCATGCGGCCCCGCCAGCAGCGTGTTGTTCGGGCCCTTCCGGTGCTGGATGCCGATCGGGTGGATCGGCGGCATGTAGATGATGTCGAAGCCCATACCGGCGACGGCCTCGAGGCGTTTGGCCGCGGTGCGGAAATTTCCGGAAGTCCATTCCCCGGTTTCGTGGTTGCGGACGGCACCCTCGGAGCGCGGGAAGAATTCATACCAGGCGCCGCGGCCGGCGAGGTCCCGTTCCACCTGCAGCGGGTAAGGCTCGGAGACGGTCACCAGTTCCCGGATCGGCTGGCGTTCGACGACGGCGGCCACCTCGGCGCTGAATCCGGCGGCGAGGCGTTCTTCAGGCGTCAGGGACGGATCGGACAGGACAACGACGGCCATCCGCAGGGTCCGCCGGTCCGAAGACGGACGGGCGGGGTCCTCGGATGCTTCGGACAGCAGGGCGGCGCCCTCCGCGAGCATCAGTTCGACGTCGATGCCCGCTTCCACCTTCACCTCGGCGTTGTGGTGCCACGTGCCGTACCGGTCATGCCAGGCCTCGATGACGAAGGACCAGTTGCCGGTGGCGGACGGCGTCAGGAGCCCTTCCCACCGGTCAGTGCCCTGCCCTCGCGGACCCCGGGGCGGTGCGAGCCGGACACGCTGGCGCTCCTTTCCGCGGGGATCGCGGAGAACCGCGCTGACCCCGAGCCGGTCATGGCCCTCACGGAAGACGGTGGCGCCCACCACGAGGCTTTCTCCCACGACTGCCTTGGCAGGGAATTTCCCGCCTTCGACAGCGGGCTGTACGGCCGTGATCGGAAAACGGCCAAATCGAAGGCCATCCGTGATCAG
Organism: Arthrobacter sp. PAMC25564; assembly: GCF_004798705.1. Lineage (NCBI taxonomy): Bacteria > Bacillati > Actinomycetota > Actinomycetes > Micrococcales > Micrococcaceae > Arthrobacter > Arthrobacter sp. PAMC25564. Next base: position 4,152,695 of record NZ_CP039290.1, read on the forward strand.
GGCCTTCGGCTTTTGCTTGGACACGGCACTGGTTCGCGAGTTAGTCGTCACAGCCTCGACGTTATCTAGAAATCGGCCAGATTGCTAAGGATGCGAACGTGTTCCGGCGGTTTCCGGATTTTTCCGGATGGCTATCCGTCATTTACCGGAAAGAATCCTAAAGCAGTTCCGAGGCTCACACTTGTCCGTTAGTGTTTCGCTGGTGAAGGCAATCCGCAGATTTACCGTCCGAACCGTACTCCCGGAATCGATCCGGCCGCTGGCCCGGCTCGCCACCAACCTCCGGTGGTCCTGGCACCGGCCCACCAGGGAGCTCTTCAAGGGGCTCAACCCCCAGATCTGGGCTGAGAGCGCCCATGACCCGGTGACGTTCCTGGGGCTGGTCAGCAGGGAAGAGCTGCAGCGTCTCGCGGCAGACCTTGACGTCGTGCGCCGCGTCCACGCGGCGGCCGACGACCTGGACAGGTACCTCGAGCAGCCGCGCTGGTACCAGAGCCTTGGCGAGGCCGCGCCGTCCTGCATCGCTTACTTCTCCCCCGAATTCGGCATCACCGAAGTCCTGCCCCAGTACTCGGGCGGCCTGGGCATCCTCGCCGGAGACCATCTGAAGGCGGCCTCCGACCTCGGCGTTCCGCTGATCGGGGTCGGCCTCCTCTACCAGGCCGGCTATTTCAAGCAGTCCCTTTCCCGCGACGCCTGGCAGCAGGAGACATACCCGGTCCTCGACCCCGACGGCCTGCCTCTGACCCTGCTGCGCGAGGCCTCCCCGGACGGCAACGGCAAGCCCGTCCAAATCTCGCTGCCCCTGCCCAACGGGCGCCGGCTGCTGGCGCACGTGTGGCGGGCCGACGTCGGGCGTGTCCCGCTCCTGTTGCTGGACTCCAACGTGCCGGGCAACGACGACGCCGCGCGCGGCATCACCGACCGCCTGTACGGCGGCGGCGGTGACCACCGGCTCCAGCAGGAACTCCTGCTGGGCATGGGCGGGGTGAAAGCCCTCCGGGCATTCCAGAAGCTCACCGGCAACCCCGCCCCCGAGGTTTTCCACACCAACGAGGGCCACGCCGGTTTCCTGGGCGTCGAGCGGATCCAGGAGCTGATGTCCGGGGCTGACCCCTTGAGCTGGGATGAAGCGCTGGCCGCCGGACGGGCGTCCACCGTGTTCACGACCCACACGCCGGTCCCGGCCGGGATCGACCGTTTTGAGACCTCGCAGATCCAGCACTTCTTCGACGCCGGGCTGGCTCCGGATGTTCCGGTCGCAAAGATCCTGGACCTGGGCCGGGAAGACTACGCGGACGGCAATCCCTTCGTTTTCAACATGGCGGTCATGGGCCTGCGGCTGGCCCAGCGGGCCAACGGCGTCGCCAAGCTGCACGGCGTCGTATCCCGCGGGATGTTCTCGGCCCTCTGGCCGGGATTCGACCATTCCGAGGTGCCGATAACTTCCGTCACCAACGGCGTGCACGTTCCGACCTGGGTCGACCCGCGCGTCTCGCAGCTCGCCCGGGACCAGTTCGGCTCCGATGCGGAGTCGCAGGGCCGCTGGGACCTGGCCTACAACGTCAGCGACGAAGACGTCTGGGCGATGCGCCGCGAAATGCGCGTATCCCTGGTCGAGGATGTCAGGCGCCGGCTCCGGGCGTCCTGGAAGAAGCGCGGCGCGGCCGACGCCGAGCTTGCCTGGACGGACTCCGTGCTGGATCCGGACATCATGACCATCGGCTTTGCCCGGCGCGTGCCGACCTACAAGCGGCTCACCCTGATGCTCCGCGAACCCGAACGCCTCAAGGCCTTGCTGCTGCACAAGACCCATCCGATCCAGCTGGTGATCGCGGGGAAGTCGCACCCGGCCGATGACGCGGGCAAGAAGATGATCCAGGACCTGGTCCGGTTCACCGACGACCCCGCAGTGCGCCACCGGATTGCGTTCCTGCCGAACTACGACATCGCGATGGCCCGGACGCTGTTCCCCGGCTGCGATGTGTGGCTCAACAACCCGTTGCGTCCGCTCGAGGCCTGCGGAACGTCCGGCATGAAGGCCGCCCTGAACGGTTCGCTGAACCTCTCGGTCCTGGACGGCTGGTGGGATGAGATGTACGACGGCGAGAATGGCTGGGCGATTCCGACTGCCAACAACGACGCGTCCCCCGAGGAACGGGACGATATCGAGGCGGCAGCGCTCTACGAACTCCTCGAAACCCAGGTGTCACCCCGGTTCTACGGGCTGACGGTCTCCGACGCGGCCGGGGCGGCCGGTCCCTCGCAGTCCGAAGCGCAGAAGGTCCCCACCCACTGGGTATCGATGATCAAGCACACCATGTCGCATCTGGGCCCTGCCGTCTCCGCGGAACGGATGCTCAAGGACTACGTCAACGTCCTCTACCGGCCAGCGGCCGAAGCCGGACGCCGCGCCGTCGCGGAAAACTACGCCCAGGCGAAGACCCTTGCCGGCTGGATCTCACGGGTCCGGGCCGCCTGGCCGCAGATCCAGGTGGAGCATGTGGACTCCGTGGGTGTCTCCGAAGACCCGCAGATCGGCGATCTCCTCCAGGTGAACGCCTATGTGGACCTGAAGGACCTTTCCCCGGACGATGTCTTCGTTGAGGTCGCCTATGGCCGCGCCGAGGACAGCGACGAACTGGCGGACGTCACGGTGGCCGAGCTGAAGTCCGCCGAGAGTCTCGGCAAGGGCCGCCACCTCTTCAGCGGCACCCTCGTGATCGACCGTTCCGGATCGTTCGGCTACACGGTCCGTGTGCTCCCCAAGCACGAGGCCCTCGCGTCGAAGGCCGAGCTTGGCCTGATCGTCAACGCCTAGAGGCAGACGGCGATGACGGCCAGGTTCTTCCCGGCATAGCGTTCGGCGTCCTGCAGGATCTCGCAGATGACGCCGAAGGAGCGGTCTGCCCGGAAGACGGCAGGCACCTGCCAGATGAAGGTGATCGGGGCCTGGCCGTCATCCGTGACGGAATCCGCGAAGTCGTGCAGCGAGTCGTTGAGGGCATCGAGGTTGACCCCATAATGCTCCGGGAACTGCAGGGTCTCGCCGAACGCCTTCAGGACGGCCTTCTTGGTGTCCGCGGCCGGGATCACAACGGTGCGGCGGCCGGCGTCGCCGATCTGGTCCTTCAGCTCTTCGAGGGTCCAGGTGTCTGCCGAGTAGATCTTCATGGTTCCTTACTTGCCTTCGACGATGAATCTGAATGAAGCGTAGTGGTCCGCGGTGTAGTATTTTTCGCCGGTTTGTCCCACCACGATCCGGCGCGCTCCGCGGTCCGGCGCTTCCGGTGTCCGGACCGTGTATTCCTTGTAGTATCCGGAGGATTTCCGCGGGAGAATCCCTTCGAAGTTGCCGAAGTTGATGCCGTCCTGGGCGTAAGGGAACGGCCCGCCCTTCGCGATCAGGGCGAGGGTCTGGCGCCCCTGCGGCGGCAGTTCGGAGGCTTTCACTTCGACGAGTTGCGAGGGATTCGCGACGCCGGTCGCACCGGCCCCGCCGGAGGGCCGTGAAGTGGCGCTGCCGGAGGTAGCCGCGGCAGCGCTGCCGTCGAGCCGGGTGCCGCTGAACTGGCCTCCGGAGACGATGGCCAGCACCACGAGTCCGGCCAGCAAGGCGACGAAGGCGAGCATTTTCGTGGACTTCCGCATTGCCTGAATCCTTGCTGTGCGCCGGGCTAGGTGCGGTAGATGTTGATGGTATTGGCCTGGACCACGTCACGCTCCCCGGAAGAGACGCGGACGCCCTGGCGCCGGTCGTTGAGCTCGGAGGTCGTCATCCGCAGTTCGAAGAGCCGGTGGCCCGTGCCGCCCTCATTGCTGAGAGCCGGCAGCGTGACCTTGACGTCCTCGGCGGCCCCGTTGACCACCACGAGACCGACCACCTGGCCGTCGTCGGAGCCGAGCAGGAGCTGGACCACGCGGTGGCGGGGGTCCTGCCAGCTGTCCCCGGACATCGGAATGCCGCTCGCATCGAACCAATGGAAGTAGGACTGGTTCTCCCGCGCCGGATAGTCGTGCGGCTGGCCGGCGAGGAATTCCTTGCGCAGCCGTATCACGCGCTTCGTGATGCGCAGCATGGCGTGGGACTGCGGGGTGTTGGTCCAGTCGATCCAGGCGATGGGGTTGTCCTGGCAGTAGGCGTTGTTGTTGCCCTGCTGGCTCCGGCCGATCTCGTCCCCGGCGGTGATCATGGGCACGCCCAGGGAGATCATGAGCGAGGTCATCAGGTTGCGGCTGGTCTGCGCACGGCGGGCAAGGATTTCCTCGTCTTCCGTCGGGCCCTCGAAGCCGTGGTTGTAGCTGCGGTTGTCTCCGTGGCCGTCGCGGTTCTGTTCCCCGTTGGCCTCGTTGTGCTTGCGGTCGTAGGACACCAGGTCCGCAAGCGTGAAGCCGTCGTGCGCCGCGATGAAGTTGAGGGAGGCGAGCCTGGACCGTCCGGAGGGCTCGAAAAGGCGGGCCGAGCCGGAGAGTGCGTCGGCGAGGCGGGCCACCGAGCCGCCATGGCCGCCGGCGTCGATCGCGGCGCGGTCCGCGAGCCAGAAGCTGCGGATTGCATCGCGGAAGTGATCGTTCCAGTCCACCCAGCCGGCCGGGAACCGGCCGGTCTGCCAGCCGCCGTAACCCAGATCCCACGGTTCGGCGATCAGCTTGGTTCCGGACAGGACCGGATCGGCGGCGACGGCGACCAGGAAGGGATGCCGCGGATCGAACTCATTGGCGGCATTGCGGCACATCGTCACCGCGAGGTCGAAGCGGAAGCCATCGATGTGGAACTCGGACACCCAGTACCGCAGGGAGTCCAGCACCAGCTGGACCACCCGGGGTTCGGCGAAGTTCAGGCTGTTTCCGCAGCCGGTGGTGTCCACGTACCTGCCGTGGCCGTCATGGCGGTAATACTGCATCTCGCCCAGGCCGCGGAAGCTCAGGGTCGGGCCGTCCTGGCCGCCCTCGGCGGTGTGGTTGTAGACGACGTCGAGGATGACCTCGAGGCCCGCGGCATGCAGCAGTTTGACCATGCCCTTGAACTCGTCCTGGACGGCGTGCGGGCCCGCGGCCTGCGCTGCCTGGGTGGCGTAGCCAGGGTGCGGAGCGAAGAACGCGGCCGTGTTGTAGCCCCAGTAGTTCGTCAGCCCCAGATTTTGCAGGTGCGGTTCATCGACATGGAAATGGACCGGGAGGAGCTGGATGGCGGTGATGCCCAGCGCGATCAGGTGCTCGATCATGGCCGGGTGCGCCATGCCGGCATAGGTACCCTGCAGCTCTTCCGGAATGTCCGGGTGCAGCATGGTCTGGCCGCGGACATGGGCCTCATAGACGATGGTGTTGCGCCATGGAACGCGGGGGGCATGGTCCACTCCCCAGTCGAAGTCGCTGGCCATCCGGACGTTCGTGATGAAATCGTCGCGTTCGTCCACGCCCCGCCCGTAGGGGTCCAGCAACAGCGGCTGCGCGCCGTCGAGGTCAAAATCCATCGTGGGCATGGCGAGCGGCAGCGCCTCATGGTCCGGGGAGGCGCGGAAACCGTATCGCGAGCCGGCAGGGATGCCCTCCACAATGCCATGATGGACGCCGTCGGTAACATTGGGCAGGGTCGTCAACTGCCAAGTGCCCCCGGGAGCCTGATAGGCGATCTCCAGGGTGGTCACGCCAGGGGCGTAGACGGCCACGTTGGCGCACGCACCCCGAGGGTCATCCATTGACGGGGAACCGGTACAAGGAACGCTGATCCCCAGCGGGAACGCGCGTGAGGCGTCCACGGTGGAAGCTGTGTCTACAAAGGGCATAACCATTGCTTAAAGCTTAGCCGGGACGGACAAATGACCCGCGTTTTCGTTTTCATGACGATTTGAAGTGTACTGAATAGCTGCGATGCATACTTGAATGAAGCGCCGTCTTGGAGGTAATTGTGCGGGTTGCACTGGCTCAAATCATCACCGGCCGCGATCTTGCCGGGAATCTGGCCCTCGTGGAGGACTATGCGCGCCAGGCCAAGGCCGCGGGAGCGGAGCTGGTCGTGTTTCCCGAGGCGGCCATGCGGGCCTTCGGCAATTCGCTGCTGGACATTGCCGAGCCCCTGGACGGCCCCTGGGCCTCGCGCGTGCGCGCCGTCGCGGCGGAACTGGGAATCGTGATTGTGGCGGGAATGTTCACGCCCGTGGCCTCTTCCGGAGCCGGGGACGACGGCAGCGTGCGCAAGGTCCGCAACACGCTGCTGGTCACCGGTCCGGGGGTGGAGACCAGCTATGACAAGATCCATCTCTTCGATGCCTTCGGATTCGCGGAGTCGGACACCGTCGACGCAGGCACCGAGCCCGTCACCTTCCAGCTCTCCGGCGTGACGTTCGGCCTCGCCACGTGCTACGATATCCGCTTCCCTGACCTATTCACCGAAAATGCGGACCGCGGCGCCGAGGTGAACATCGTCTGCGCTTCCTGGGGTTCGGGCGCCGGCAAAGCCGATCAGTGGAAGCTGCTGGCCCGTGCCCGGGCCGCGGATTCCACCACGGTGGTGCTGGCCTGCGGCCAGGGCGATCCGGCCACGCAGGGACTCGCTGTCCGAGGCTCCGCGCCGACCGGCGTCGGGCACTCGGTGGTGGTATCCCCGTTCGGGGACGTTCTGGCAGAGCTCGACGGCGCCCCCGGCCTGCTGTTTGCGGAACTGGACACCGGCGTCGTCAAAGAAGCCCGCACCAAACTCCCGGTCCTGGCCAACCGCCGGAAGTTCTAAGTCTGCAATCTCCCTCGTCACCTCCGCGTGCGCCGGCGCCCTGTGGTCACCCCCGCGGTCACCGGCGCCTTGCAGTCGCTTAGACACCTCCCGACGCTTCCTCCGGCCGCGGCCGGAAGCGGCGGCGGGAGGAAGGGAAGCCCCGAGGGCCCCGAACTGAGCTTGCGAAGTTTGGGAAGGGGCTGACCGCTAAGCGACGGCAAAACTGCGGTTCCGGCGAAACCCAACCACGACTCAGGTTCCGACGGAACCCAACCACGACTGCCGTTCCGGCGGACCCAACCCCGAAGAAGCGGGGACTACTTGGCGGCGCGCTGGCGGGAGATCTCGTAGAGCGAGATGCCGACGGCCATGGAGGCGTTGAGCGATTCCATTGCGGAATCGATCGGGATGGAAACGATCTGGTCGCAGTTTTCGCGGACCAGGCGGCTCAGGCCCTTGCCCTCGGAACCCACGACGAGGCATACCGGCTCGGTCGCCAGGGCCAGGTCCGGCAGCGAAACGTCGCCGTCGCCGTCGAGGCCCAGAACGTAGATGCCCATGTTCTTGAAGGCCTTGAGGGTGTTGTTCAGGTTCGCGGCGCGTGCCACGGGGACGCGGACGGCGGCTCCCGCGCTGGTCTTCCAGGCCGAGGCGGTAACGCCGACGGAGCGGCGCTCCGGGACGATCACGCCGTGGCCGCTGAAGGCCGAGACCGAGCGGATGATGGCGCCAAGGTTGCGCGGATCGGTGATGCCGTCGAGCGCGACGAAAAGCGGCGCGTTGGCGACATGGCCCTTCTTCCAGCTCTCGAGGGTCTGCTCGGCCAACTCGTAGGCGTCCTGGTACTCGTACGGCGGGATCTGCAGCACGAGTCCCTGATGGATGGCGTCGTCGGTCATCCGGTCCAGCTCGGGCTTGCCGGTTTCCAGCAGCGGGATGCCGCGCTCGGCAGCCAGCTTGAGGGACTCCTTGACACGATCATCCATCTCGATCCGGATGGCGACGTGCAGGGCCTTGGCCGGGATGCCGGCACGCAGCGCCTCCACGACGGAGTTGCGTCCGGTGACGACTTCCTCGGTGGCACGACCCTTGGGGCCGGAGCGTGCGCCGGCGCTGCGCGGGGCGCCCGGGCGCTTGGCCGCGGAGCGCTCCGCGAGCTGCTTGTTCTTGTGGGCCTTGTGGTAGGGACGGTCCTCCGCCTTGGGAGTGGGGCCCTTACCCTCAAGGGCCTTGCGGCCGTGGCCGCCGGTCCCGACCGTGGGGCCCTTCTTCATTTTGACCGAGCGGCGACCGTTGTTGGCCATGAGTTTCACCCTTTTAACTACGCGATTCGTTGATAAGTCTGAACTCCAGTCTACTGACTCGCGTTAAATCCTCGACCGCGGGGTCCTCCGCCGGCCGGCGCCGCGCCGTCGGGGCACAGGGGTTCAGCCGCGCTTGATGCTCCAGCTGGCGCCGTCCGCGCCGTCCTCGACGACGACGCCGGCAGCCGCCAGGGTGTCCCGGATGGCGTCCGAGGCGGCCCAGTCCTTGCTGGCACGGGCCTGGGCGCGGGCGGCGAGCTGGGCCTCGACCAGGACCCCGAGGGCGGTGTTGGCCTGGTCGTCGACTGCCGGCGCCGCAGTGTCGTTGAGACCAAGGACACGCAGCATGTCCGTGACGCTGGCCAGCGCCTGCCGGGCGGCGTCGGGCTGGCCGGCGGTGAGCGCGGTGTTGCCGGCGCGGACGGTGTCGTGCAGGACGGCGAGGGCCTGCGGCACGTTGAGGTCATCGTCCATCGCAGCCGCGAAGGCATCCGGAACTGTGCCGTCGCTGAAGAAGCCGACAGCGCCGTCATGCGTCATGGTGCTCCGAAGGGCGCGGCTGATGAAGCCGTCAATGCGTTCGACGGCGGCGGCAGCCTCCTGCAGCGATGTCGGCTGGTAGTCCAGCACGGAGCGGTACTGGGCCTGGCCCAGGTAATAGCGCACCACCCGCGGCGGTGCCTGCTCCAGCATCTCCGACGGGCTGACGGTGTTGCCGATGGATTTGGACATCTTTTCGCCCGCGTAGGTGACCATGCCGTTGTGCATCCAGAAGTTGGCGAAGCCTTGGCCGGCGGCCTGGGACTGCGCCATCTCGTTCTCGTGGTGCGGGAAGCGCAGGTCCAGCCCGCCGCCGTGGATGTCGAACTCGGCGCCGAGGTACTTGCTGGCCATCGCGGAGCATTCGAGGTGCCAGCCCGGCCGGCCGGTGCCCCACGGCGAGGTCCAGCTCGCCGTGGCCGGCTCCCCTTCTTTGTATCCCTTCCACAGCGCAAAGTCGCGGGGGTCCTTCTTTCCACGCGGGTCGGCGTCGGGAGCGCCCTGCATGTCATCGATCTTCTGCCGCGTCAGCGAGCCGTATCTGTCCCAGGAGCGCACGTCGAAGTACACGTCCCCGGACCCGTCAAGGGCAGCGTAGGCGTGGCCGCGGTCGATCAACTGCTGGATCAGGGCGTGCATTTCCGGGATGTGGCCGGTGGCACGCGGCTCGTAGGTGGGGCGGGAGACGCCCAGGGTGTCGTAGGCCTTGAGGAATTCCTGCTCGTAGCGGTACGCGAGGGCCCACCACTCCTCATCGCGGACGGATCCCGGCTCGTCTTCGAAGTCCGGCCCGAAGGACTCGGCGGACTTGGCCAGGATCTTGTCGTCGATGTCGGTGACATTGCGGACCACAGTGACCCGGAAGCCGCGGTACTGCAGCCAGCGGGTGAGCTGGTCGAAGGCGATCGCGGAGCGGATGTGCCCGACGTGCGGCATCCCTTGCACCGTGGCGCCGCAGTAGTACAGGCTCACCTTGCCCGGTACCAGGGGGACGAAGTCACGGACTTCGGCGGATGCAGTGTCATAGAAGCGCAGGGTCACCGCTCCAGATTAGCCGATGGGGCCTTCCGTGCTGACTTCCAGCGGCCCGGGCGCCGCGGTTACTTGCAGTACTCGCCGATCTTGTCATTCTGCTGCCTGAGTTGCGTCAGCTGCTCGGAGGTCTGGACGCCGGTCGAGCTGTCAGCCACCTGCTTCATGATGTCCGCCATCTTCTGGATCGGGGCCCCCACCTCGGGGGCGACCTTGTCCGCCACTTCCTGGTAGTGCTGGCCGATCTGGCCGGCCTTCTCCTTATCGGTCCCGGTGGGCACGAAGGTGTCCGTGTTGAGGAACTTGCAGCTTTCCTCGACGCTCAACTTCGGCGTGGGGCTGGGCGTCTGGGGCGCCGTCGTGGAGCCGGCACAGCCGGTCAGCAGCAGTCCTGCCCCAAGGACGACGGCGGTAAGCAGCTTCTTCACGGCAGGTCTCCTGGCGGTTCGCAATCTGATGTCATGGTGGGGTCGTCCCCTCAAGCGTAGGTGACGGAGGGCGGCCGTGCTTAGGCCGCCGGGTAAACGAGGGCCGTCGCCAGGGCCGAGATGCCTTCGCCGCGGCCGGCGAACCCCAGGCCGTCGCTTGTGGTGGCGGAAATGCTCACCGGAGCCCCGGCGGCCTCGCTGAGGACCCGCTGGGCCTCCTCGCGGCGCGGGCCGAACTTGGGCCGGTTGGCGACGAACTGCACGGCGATGTTTCCGATCTCGAAACCCTCGGCGCGGACGATCCGGGCGGCCTCGGCCAGCAGTTCCGCCCCTGATGCGCCGGCGTATTCGGGCCGGTCGGTGCCGAAATGCGTGCCGAGATCTCCGACCCCACAGGCCGAGAAGAGCGCGTCGGCGGCGGCGTGGGCCACCGGGTCGCCGTCGGAATGGCCGGCAAGCCCCCGTTCGCCGTCCCACAACAGGCCGCCGAGCCAGAGCGGCTGCGGGGCGTCGTCGGCGGCGTAGGCATGGACGTCAATACCGATCCCGGTCCGGGGAATAACGGGCCCGTGGACGGCCGGTTTTGCGGACATGCTCATCCTTCCACCCAGCGTGCGCCGAGGGGCCCCTCAAGGAGCCCCTCGGCGAGGATCAGGTCCAGCGGTGTGGTGATCTTCAACGACTGGCTGGCTCCGCGTACAGCGTAGACGGGGATACCCAGCAACTCGACGAGCATGGCGTCGTCCGTCACGGCTGCGGCCCGCTCGGCGTCGAATCCGGCTGCCGCCTCGTGGGCGCGTTTGAGCGTTGCAAGGTCAAAGCCCTGCGGGGTCTGCACCGCCCGAAGGGTTTCCCGGGGTGCGGTTCCGGTAACCAGTTCCGGGGCGAACGCCACGCCCTCGCCGGCGGTGGGCTCAACCGTCTTGACGGTGTCCACGACCGGTATCACGGGGATAACGGCGAGGGCACCCGCGGATAGTGCCTGGAAGACCCGGTGGAAGACAGACTCCGGCACCAGGGCGCGGGCCGCATCGTGGACCAGGACGGCCTCCGTGTCCGGCAGCAGTGCTGCCATCGCGGCGCGGACGGACTCGGCGCGGCTGGTCCCGCCGTCGACGATGGTCACCACGGGAAGCGGAACGCCGGACTCCGACGCGCCGTTGCGTCGATGCTCGGCTTTAAGGTCCTGCGCGAAGCTCTCGCAGAGTGCATGAAGCTCCGTGTCCCCCGGCGGGATGGCCACGCAGATCTGTTGGGCGATCCCGGCCACCGCGACGCCCCGAAGGGCGTGGGTGAGGATGCTGTCTCCTCCGAGCGGCACCTTGGCCTTGGGCATTCCATAGCCCAGGCGCTGGCCGGAACCGGCAGCCACAACGATGACCGCGGTGGCGGGATTTGTCGATGCAGTGTTCATGCGCACAACACTACGTCCCCGCTCCCCGGCCGAGGCCAAGGAGCTGGCACTTGTTGTTATTTTCGGTGCCGAATACGACGATAACTGCGAGTCAGCGGCCGGATTTTGGGCAAAAAGAAGCCCGGCGGCCGTTACGCCACCGGGGTTCGATTCTTAGTGCTCAGGAAGCCAGGACTTCGTCGAGAACGCTTGCAGCCTTCTCTTCATCCGTCTTTTCGGCCAACGCCAGTTCTGAGATCAGAATCTGCCGTGCCTTGGCCAGCATGCGCTTTTCACCTGCGGAGAGGCCCCGATCGTGATCACGGCGCCACAGGTCGCGTACGACCTCTGCCACCTTGATGACGTCACCGGAAGCAAGCTTCTCCAAGTTTGCCTTATATCGACGCGACCAGTTGGTGGGCTCTTCAGTGAACTCGGCCCGCAGCACTTCAAATACGTGCTCCAGACCTTCCTTGCCCACTACGTCCCGGACCCCAACTAGGTCCACGTTCTCTGCTGGAACTTCAATGGTCAGATCACCCTGGGCCACCTTGAGCTTGAGATACATCTTCTCTTCGCCCTTGACGGTGCGCATCTTGATTTCTTCAATTTTGGCTGCACCGTGGTGAGGGTAAACTACTGTCTCGCCGACCTCAAAAACCATGTGGACATTCCCCTTTCCCGCAGACCAGTTTATCACGATTAAGGCATACGACTGCCATGGATAGGCCCCGAAAACCCCAAGAATCCGCGGAAAATGCCCGAATCAGCCTCCTCAACCCCCTTGACGGATGCAGATAATAGTGCATTGACCTCCCGCTGCCAAGAGTCCGCCGCTTCGCCGCCCGGACGCGGGGACGTGCGGCGACCACCCCTCCGCCGACGCCAATGTGTACTGCCGGAATCCTCGTTTCAGGCCGATAGCGGATAGGCTATGGCTGAATAATGTTCCAAGACTCTCAAGGAGTGCGTGACGTGCGTTTCACTGCGATGAACTGGGGCCAGCGCGGCAAGCTGGCCATGGCAACGGCTGCACTTGGTATCGGCCTGCTGTCCGTAACCGGCTGCGGCTATATCAATGCCCAGCAGACCTCTGAGCAGTACTCGGCGTCGGACGGAACGCGTACCGACCTCGGCCCGCTGCAGCTCCGCAACTTCCTGATCGTTTCCGACGGCGAGAACAAGCCGGGCCGCGTGGTCGGTGCCGTGTACAACTCGTCCTCCAAGGACGTGGTGCTGACCATCACCGGCGCCGCCGGAGCGCAGGCCCAGGTTCCGGTCAAGAAGAACTCCTACACGCTGCTGAACGACTCCACGCCTGCGGCGGTCCTGAGCAGCACCGGCGGCAAGCCGGGCACCCTGCTTGAGGTCACCATCCGCGAAGACGGCACCAGCCAGAACGCCAAGTTCAAGATCCCCGTCGTGGACGGCACGATCGTCGACTACAAGAAGTACCTGCCCACTGCCGAGCCGACCAGCTCCGGCACGGCAACGCCGTCCTCAACTGCTACGACGTCGGCCACGCCGGCCCCGAGCAGCACCGCCGGCCACTAGCTTCGAATTAGCCTCCATGAAAAAGGAGGGGCGCCCTGACGGGTGCCCCTCCTTTTTCACGTACTTCTGCCGCCGGACGGCGGCGCCTAGGGTTCGAACTTGTAGCCCAGACCGCGGACGGTGATCAGGTACCGCGGCGCCGAGGGATCGGGCTCGATCTTGCTGCGCAGCCGCTTGACGTGGACATCCAGGGTCTTCGTATCGCCCACGTAGTCCGAACCCCAGACCCGATCGATCAGCTGGCCCCGGGTCAGGACCCGGCCGGAGTTCCGCAGCAGCATCTCCAGGAGTTCGAATTCCTTCAGCGGCAGGGAAACCTGCTCGCCGCCGACACTGACCACATGCCGCTCGATGTCCATCCGGACGGGCCCGGCATGCACGGTACTGGAGACCAGTTCCTCGGGCTCGCCCTGGCGGCGCAGCACGGCCCGGACCCTGGCGACAAGCTCGCGGGAGGAGTAGGGCTTGGTGACGTAGTCGTCGGCGCCAAGCTCCAGCCCCACGACCTTGTCGATTTCCGAGTCCTTGGCCGTCAGCATGATCACCGGGACAGAGGAGCGCTGCCGCAGCTGACGGCAGACTTCCGTGCCGGACTGGCCCGGCAGCTGCAGGTCCAGCAGCACCAGGTCGGCGCCGTTGCGGTCGAATTCGGTGATCGCGTCGAGTCCGTTGTCGACGACCTCAACCTCGAACCCTTCCTTGCCCAACAGATAGGACAGGGGGTCGCTGAACGACTCTTCGTCCTCGACAATGAGAATCCTACTCAAGCGCTGGCTCCTTGCTCATGGACGCCTGCGGCGTCGCTTCGGTGTGGTCCGGCGGGCGGGGTGGCAGCCCTGGCCGCGGGCTTGCGTGCCTCGGCGGCGTCGACGTCGTCCTGGCCCTCCATCTCCGGAAGCCGGATGGTGAAGGTGGAACCCTGCCCGGGCTGTGACCAAAGGGTCACCTCGCCGCCGTGGTTGGAAATAACGTGTTTGACGATGCTCAGGCCAAGGCCGGTACCGCCGGTCTGCCGGGAACGGGCAGCGTCCACGCGGTAGAAACGTTCGAAGACGCGTTCCTGGTCCTCGGGGCTGAGTCCCTCGCCCTGGTCCGTCACGGAGACGGAGACCAGGCCGTCCTTGGTCCGGATGCCAATACCCACCTTGGTGTTCTCCGGCGAGTAGCGGATGGCGTTGTCGATCAGGTTGCGCAGCGCGGTGACCAGAAGATCCTGGTCGCCATAAACCCTGGCGTCCGCGTGGCCCCCGACGACAAGCTGGATGTTCTTGCTTTCAGCTGGCAGTTGGGAGCGGTCCACAGCCTCGGCCACCACGGTGTTGATGTCCACCGGGCGTCCCTGCTGGGCGACATTGGCACCCTGGAGCCGGGAAAGTTCGATGATGTCCTGCACGAGCGCCGCGAGCCGCGCGGATTCCTTGTGCATGCGCTTGGCAAACCGCCGGACCGCCTCCGGATCGTCTGCCGATGACTCCAGCGCCTCCGCCAGCAGCGAGATAGCCCCGACCGGCGTCTTCAGCTCATGCGAAACATTCGCTACGAAGTCGTTCCGGACCTCCTCGGTGCGCGTGAATTCCGTGCGGTCATCGGCCAGCAACAGAATGTATTCCTCGGCGATCATCGCCGCCCGGACCTGGACCACGATGGTGCCCTGCCCGAGCGGGCCGCGCGGAAGCTCGAGCTGCTTTTCGAGGATGACGCCGTCCCGCCGCACCTTGGACGTCATTTCCAGCAGCTCCTGGTGCACCACCGTGTGGCCGCGCACCAGGCCGTAGGCGTAGGCCGCCGGGCTGGCCCGGACCACGCCGTCGATGGCATCCAGCACGACGAAGGCCCGGCCAACGACGGCCAGGACCTCGGCAGCGCCCTCGGGAATCGCGGGTTCGTCGGACACAACGTCCACCAAGTGCCGTTGCTGCTCGCTGACCCTGAATGCGAGCACGCCGAAGATGCCAAGCGACAGGCCGATCAGGCCGGCGATAACACCTATGAGCATTGGATCCACTGCTCCAGCTTATGCGCTGCCCTGTGGCGCAAACTGTAATCTCCCGCTATTCCTGCGCCGGTTCAGCTAACGTTCACCTATTGGGGCGTAACAGTTCACCGGTCACTGCGAGAGTTGACAGTTGGAGCGCCGTAAGAGTGAACCGAAATCGGGCCGCCACTGAGTGGCCGGCCATTTTTCCGAGGAGAGGACGCACACGTGCGTAAGGTTTTTCAGGAAGAGCTCATCCAAGTGGGTGAACAGCTCATCGAAATCTCAAAGCTGGTCAGTGAGGCCATCGGGAAGGCCACGGCCGCCTTCGAAGGCGCTGACATCGATGTGGCCGAGGACGTCATCGCCGCCGATGCCCGGATCGACTTCCTGCAAAACAGCCTCGACGAACGCGCCATCGATATCCTTGCACTGCAGGGCCCTGTGGCCAGCGACTTGCGCATGATCGTGGGCTCGCTCCGCATGAGCGCTTCGCTTGAGCGGATGGGCGATCTCGCCCGGCACCTCGCGCAGCTCGCCCGGCTCCGCTACCCTGCCAAGGTGATTCCGGCCCAGTTGCAGGAGACGTTCAAGAGCTTTGCCGAGCAGGACCTGCTGATTGCCAACAAGCTCACGGTGCTGCTGGAAACCCGCGACCTCGGCGTCGCCCGGGACATCATGAAGGCCAACGGCGCCGTCAACGATCTTCACCTGAGCGTCTTCAAGGCGATTGCCCACAGCGACTGGCACGAATCCCCGGCCACGACCGTCGACGTCGCCCTGGCCAGCCGCTACTTTGAACGCTTCGCGGACCACGGCGTCTCCGTCGCCCAGAAGGTTACCTACCTCGTCACCGGCGCCTGGCAGCCGAACAGCATCGAACACAGCTGACGCCGGTTCCCGCTCCGGGACGGACAAACGGCAGTAGGACGGCGGCCGGTCACCTTGTGAGGTGACCGGCCGCCGTCGTGAGCCCTGCTGCTTTACTTCTTGCCCTGGTTCGCGACTGCCTTGATCGACTCGGCTGCGGCCTCGGGGTCGAGGTAGGTGCCGCCCGGGTTCAGCGGTTTGAAGTTCTCATCCAGTTCGTAGACCAACGGGATGCCGGTGGGGATATTCAGGCCGGCAATGTCCTCATCGCTGATGCCGTCAAGGTGCTTGACGAGCGCGCGCAGCGAGTTGCCGTGGGCCGTGACCAGGACGGTCTTGCCGGCTTTGAGATCTTCCTTGATGTCCGATTCCCAGTACGGGAGCAGCCGGATCAGGACGTCCTTGAGGCACTCGGTGCGGGGAAGCGCGTCGCCGAGGTCCTTGTAGCGCGGGTCCCCCACCTGGGAGAACTCGGAATCGTCAGCCAGGGGCGGCGGCGGGGTGTCGTAGGAGCGGCGCCACGTCATGAACTGCTCCTCGCCATACTCGGCGAGGGTCTGGGCCTTGTCTTTGCCCTGCAGCGCGCCGTAGTGGCGCTCGTTCAGGCGCCAGTCGCGCTTGACATCGATCCAGCCGCGGTCTGCCTTCTCCAGGGCGAGGTTGGCCGTGTTGATGGCCCGCTTCAGCCGCGAGGTGTAAAGGATGTCCGGGAGGATGTTGTTCTCCACGAGAAGCTCGCCGCCGCGAACCGCCTCAGCGCGGCCCTGGTCGTTAAGGTCAACGTCCACCCAGCCGGTGAACAGGTTCTTGGCGTTCCATTCGCTGTGGCCGTGGCGCAGCAGAATCAGCTTGTAAGTCATGGTTTTCATCCTAGCGGAGCGGCTGCGGGGGCTGCCGTGCGTTACATCCCCCCGGCGCCACCGCAACGCGGGGTCATCTAAGGCCCATCCGGAGCCCGTCCATGGGCCGTAGATGACCCCGCGTTGGAGGATAGGGTGGGGCTGTGGTGCAGAAGGCTGAACGGGTGGACGCTTCCGTAAATAAGAGCGGCATACAGGGCGGGGCCAGAAGCGGCCGCCCGGTGGGGAATGTGACCCGGGGCACCACCAATCCCAACCGGATGCGCCGCCTGGACCGCTGGCTGACCGGACCGCAGGCCTGGCGGTTGCGCGCCGCGGCCGATCCCCTTGTGGTCGACCTGGGCTACGGGGCCTCGCCGGCCACGGCCGTCGAACTCTTTGAACGCCTCTCCGCGGTCCGCCCGGACGTGCGGGTGGTGGGGATCGAAATCGAGCCCGAACGTGTCCGGCAGGCCAAGGAACTGGAACGGCCGGGGCTCAGCTTCCGGCTCGGCGGCTTCGAACTTCCCGTCCCCGGCCGGCCGGTGCTGGTGCGTGCCTTCAACGTGCTGCGCCAGTATGAGGAGGCCGACGTCGGCGGCATCTGGCAGCTGGTGCAGGGCCGGCTCGCCCCCGGCGGCCTGTTCATCGACGGCACCTGCGACGAGATCGGCCGCCGCGTCACGTGGGTGGCGCTGGACTCCGAACGGCCGCTGAGCCTGAGCGTGTCCATGCGGTTCGGCAGCTTCACCCTGCCCTCGGAGGTGGCGGAGCGCCTGCCGAAGGCCCTGATCCACCGGAACGTTCCGGGCGAGCGGATCCATTCCTATCTGCAGGCCATGGACAGGGCCTGGCTGGAGGCGGCGCCGCTGGCCTCGTTCGGAAACCGGCAGCGCTTCTCAGCCATGTGCAAGGCGCTGCTTGACGGCGGCTGGCCTGTCCAGGATGGCCCGTCCCGCTGGCGGCTGGGCGAACTGACCGTCGGGTGGGACGCCGTAGCGCCGGGGTCAGGCGGTCACCAGGGGCCGTAGGGTCCCATGTTGCGGTTCCCGCCGCGGCCGGCATCCTTGACCGCGGGACGCACATCGGCGAGGTAGACGGAGGCGGCCGTCACGGCTGCGAGTCCGAACAGGCCGAGTGTGCCGACGCCGCCACCGCCCAGTTGGGACACCAGGGACAGCAAGCCGACGGCCAGGGCGCCGCCGGTCAGGGCAAGCCAGAAGGTCTTGGTCCGCTTGGAGACGGCTTCAAAGGCGTTGGCCTTGTGGCGGAGGCAGTCGAAAAACGCCCACACCTCAAGAGCCAGGGCAACGAGTGCCAGGACCAGGTAAATCCCGTTTTCGACATAGTAAATCAGTATTCTTCCGTCCACTCCCCCAGCCTAACCGTCCAGAGTGCCCAATGCCCGCTCCAAATCGGCCCAGAGGTCCTCCACGTTTTCGATGCCGACGCTCAGCCGGATCAGGTTCTCCGGAACGCTGAGCGGCTCGGCCGTATGCCGGCGTCGCCGTTCGATGAGGGATTCCACGCCGCCGAGCGAGGTGGCCGGCAGCCACAGCTCCAGGGCGTGGATGATGCGGTCCGCGGCTTCTGCGCCGCTGAGACCGGCCGGCCCGACGTCTGGTCCCG